>CAIJOB010000042.1 GCA_903822175.1 uncultured Alphaproteobacteria bacterium | reverse complement strand
GTTGCCGAGATTGCCCAGGATCTGGTTGGCGCTGGCGTGGCCGGTGATCAGGTCGTTCCCCTGGCCGCCGACCAGGTAGTCACCGCCGCCTGACCCTCCGTCGATGGTGTCGTTACCCTTGTTGCCGTTGATGTCGTCGAAGCCCGCGCCGCCCTGAATGGAGTCGTCGCCGTCCTCGCCGCGCAGGTAGCTCTGGCCCGCTCCGCCATCGATCGTGTCGTTGCCCGCTCCGGCCATCACCGTGTCGTTGCCGGCCCCGCCCTGGATCGAGTTGTTGGCGGTGTTGCCGGTGATGGAATCGTCGCCCGAGCCGCCGATGGCGTTCTCGATGGTGACGCCCTCAGCGATGCTGACGTTGCCGGTCAGGCCGCCGACGCTGGAGAAGAACCCGGCGCGCAGGTCGATGGTCTGGGTCTGGTTGTAGCCGGAGAAGTCGAGGGTGTCGTTGCCGCCCGCGTCCCACACCGCGAACACCGCCTTCTGGAAGGTGCCGGTGATGGTGAACCAGGGCTCGCCGGTGTTGGAGTTGAAGCCGTAGACCGTGTCCCCGGTCCGGGTAGTCATGTTGGCCCCGTATTCCAGCTGGGCCGCGGCGATGTCGTCCAGCAGGGGCGCGGCCGAATAGAGATTGCCGCCGAAATCGCCGCCGGTGTTGGTCTCGCTGAAATAGCTCATCACCGAGTACTGGCGGTCGTCCTCGTAGTAGCTGGCGTTGTTCGCATAGCTGAGGGTGACGTTGGCCTCGGCGTTGTAGTCGCTGGGATGGTCGAGGCCGATGGCGTGGCCGAGTTCGTGGACCAGCACCTGGCCGCCGTAGTTCCCGACGGTGGGGGCGGCGTTGTAGCTGAGCGTGGAATTGATCCAGACGTCGCCGGCCACCGAACCGAAGCTGGTGTTGCCGGGGAACTCCGCGAAGGCCGCCGCGCCGGCTTCGCCGGTGGTGTAGTCGCCGAACAGGATGGTCGCCGAGTCCGAATAGGCGTCGGGGCCCGAGGTCCCGCTGCCGACCCGCACGAAGGTGATGTTGGCGACGTCCGACCAGGCCTGCAGCGCCAGGGTCGCCTGGGCGATCTGGGCGGCGTTGAAGGGCTGGAAGCCGCCGGAATCGTCGGGCATCTGGGCGGGCGCGTCGGCGCGGAAGGCGTAGGTGACGGTGAAGCCCTGGCCCAGGCTGGCGGACCAGCCGGGCTCGCCGCGGACGATCTGGCTCGCTGCCTGGTCGATGGTCAGGCTGGGCTTGCCGTTGTCGGTCGGGCCCGAGCGCGCATCGGCGTTGAGGAAGAACTCCGGCCCGGTGGGCCCGCCGGGAAGCGCGGTGGTGTCGAGCGCCGGGAAGGGATCGACGACCATCGGCGCATCGACCTGCGCCACGCCGAGCAGCGACTGCGCGGGACTCGCGCCAAACATGGCGCCGCTCAGCGCGAGGTCAGGATCGTAGGGCACTTCGCCACCTTAATCAGACCCATCCCCTTAAATTCTTTACGAGAATGGTGAACGCCGGACAATCAGCCAGCCTTGCGACGCAACCGCGCATCGCGGGTCCGGGCAGCGACTATGCGATTCTTATGGTTGTCGAACCTGCGCGGCCCGTAAAGCGGGTTCGCCCCCCAAGCGACTTGGGCGAGCGATGCGGCTAAAGCGGTTCGCGTCCCAGGATGCGCAGGCCGTAGCCGCCGGAGCCCGGCAGCACGGTCTTGGACGAGCTGAGCAGCCACATGTCCCGCACGCCCAGGTCGATGAGGATCTGGGCGCCGACGCCGTAGTCGCGCAGGACGTTCTCGGTGTGGTTGGCGTCCGGCTGGCCGTAGCGTTCGGAGAGCCAGGCGGGATTGCTGTCGCGGATGAACACCGCGGCGCCCGCGCCATCGTAGTCGGCGATGGCCTGCAGGGCGCGGGGCACGTAGTCCTTCCGCGCTTCCTTGTGGCCCAGCATGTCGGCGGCCATGTCGACCCGGTGCATGCGCACCAGCGTCGGCTTGTCCGGATCGATCTTGCCCTTGGTCAGGACCACATGCTCGGTGCCGTCCAGGATGTTGCGGTAGATCACCATCCGGAAGCGGCCGCCGAACGAGCTGTCGAACGGCGTCTCCAGCACCCGCTCCACCTGCCGCTCGGTGCGGCGGCGGTAGGCGATCAGGTCGGCGATGGCGCCGATCTTCAGGCCGTGCAGTTGTGCAAAAGCGACCAGATCGGGAAGACGGGCCATCGACCCGTCGTCCTTCATGATCTCGCAGATCACGCCGGCGGGGTTCAGGCCGGCCATGCGGCTGATGTCGACCGCGGCCTCGGTGTGGCCGGCGCGGACCAGCACACCGCCGTCCTTGGCGACCAGCGGGAAGACGTGGCCCGGGGAGACGATGTCTTCCATCCCCTTGGTCGGGTCGACGGCGACGGCGATGGTGTGGGCCCGGTCGTGGGCCGAGATGCCGGTGGTGACGCCTTCGCGGGCCTCGATGGAGACGGTGAAGGCGGTGCCGTGGCCCGACTGGTTGTCGCTGGCCATCGGCGGCAGGCGCAGCTGGCGCGCGCGCTCGGCGGTGATCGACAGGCAGATCAGGCCGCGCGCGTGCTTGGCCATGAAGTTGATCTGTTCCGGCGTCGCGAACTGCGCCGGGATGATCACGTCGCCTTCGTTCTCGCGGTCCTCGGCGTCGACCAGGATATAGGGGCGGCCGTTGCGGGCGTCCTCGATGATCTCCTCGATGGACGAGATCGCCGACGAAGGCGCGTCCGGGTCGGGCGCGCTGCCGCCCTTCAGATGCGGCACGAGGTATGGGCGTTTCATTTGCCAGCTCTCATCTGGGCGAACTCCATCACCTGCTCGGCGACCATGGTGAGCTGCTGGGCGTCCTTCGCCTCGCGGCACTCACCACCGTCGTCGAAGAGGTTCGACGCGGCCAGCGCGGCGCCGAACGGCGTCGGCCAGCCCCGCATGGCATGTATGATGCCGCGCACCGCCATCAAGGTCGCCCCGCCGGCTTGCGGCCCCGCCGCGGTGACGATGACGCCGACCGGCAGGCCGTGGAAATAGGGTCGCGGGTCGCGGCTGGTCAGCTCCAGGGTGTCGAGCGCGTTCTTCACCACGCCTGAGAGCGAGCCGTGATAGCCGGGCGTCGCCAGGATGATCCCGTCGGCGGCGCGGACAGCCTGCGTCAGTTCGCTCTGTTCGGGGCTCGGCCCGTCCGGGCCGGGGTTGAAGTGCGGCAGGCGCTCGAGAAATTCGCCGCCGAACAGCTTGGTGCGCGCGCCCGCCGCCTCGGCGGCGCGAAGGGCCAGGCCCAGCGCCCGCTCCGTCGATGAGCCCGCGCGCGGCGTGCCGCCGATGCCGATGATGAGAGGTCCGCTCATGCCTCTGTCTTCTCCGGGGCGAACACCTTTTTCAGCTCCGTCTTGACGATCTTGCCGTTGGCGTTGCGGGGCAGCATCTCCGGCCAGAAGACCACCTTCACCGGGACCTTGAAACCCGCCAGCCGCTCGCGGACGAAATTGCGCAGCTCGGCCTCCGTGGCGGTCTGGCCGGGTTTGAGGTGGACCACCGCGCCGGGCTCTTCGCCCAGCGTCTTGTGCGGGATGCCGACGATCGCCGCGTCCATCACGGCGGGGTGCTCATACAGCGCGTTCTCGACCTCCACGCAGTAGATGTTTTCGCCGCCGCGGATCAGCATGTCCTTGGCCCGGTCGATGATGAACAGGAAGCCTTCGTCGTCGAGGCGCGCCAGGTCGCCGGTGCGCAGCCAGCCGTCGACGAAGGTCTCGGCGGTGGCCTGCGGCTTGTTCCAGTAGAGCTTCACCACCTGCGGCCCCTTGCACCAGAGCTCGCCGACCGCGCCGATCGGCAGGACCGTCTTGCCGTCGGCCGGATCGCGGATCTGCATCTCGCCCACCGGGGCCGCGGGACCAGCGCTGTCGGGGCGGTTTTCGTAGTCCTTGCCCAGGTGGCTGGTGAAGGTCGCCGTGGTCTCGGTCATGCCCCAGCCGTTGCCGGGCTGGGAACCCGGGAAGGTCTCGCCGATGCGCCGCACCAGCTCCGGCGCCGAGGGCGCGCCGCCGTAGGTCACCGCGACCAGGGACGAGAGATCGTATTTGGTCCGCGCCGGATGCTCGATCAGCTGCCAGGCGATGGTCGGCACGCCGCCGGTGGAAGAGACCTTCTCCCGCTCGATCAGCCGCATGGCCGGCTCGGCGTCCCAGCGGCGCATCAAGACGATCTTGCCGCCGGCGTTCATCGTCGGACCCAGCGTCGCCGAGAGCCCGGTGGCATGGAAGAACGGCACCACCAGCAGGGTCACCCGCTGCGGCAGCTTGTGCGGGTCGCTTTCCGGGATCGGCTCGCCGGCGCGCAGGAAATTACGCACCGCCGAGATGCCGCCGGCCCCGATGTTCGAGGTCATGTTGCGGTGGGTGCCGAGCGCGCCCTTCGGCTTACCGGTGGTGCCGGAGGTGTAGAGGATGGTGGCGTCGTCCTCGGGGCCCATCTCGACGTCAGGCAGCGGTTGGTCCGGCAGGTCCTTCCACGAATTCGCCGCGCCGATCACGTCTTCCAGCCGGTGGACCTTGGCGTTCGAGGCAGGCTCGCTGAGCCGCGAGACATAGACCTTGGTCAAGTCGCCCAAGGTGTCGAGATATTCGGCGATCCGGCCCAGGCGTTCGTCGTCGGCGATCACCACCTTGGCGCCGGAATCGGCCAGGCCGTACTCCAGCTCCGCGCCCGTCCACCAGGCGTTCAGCGGGGTGACGATGGCGCCCGCCAGGATGCCGGCGAAGAAGGCCACCGGCCATTCCGGCAGGTTGCGCATGATCACCGCGACCCGGTCGCCCTTCCTGATCCCATCGGCCTGCAGCTGGCGGGCCAGCGTGATCGTGGCCCGGGCGAAGGCCTCGTAGGTCGAGCGCTCGTCGTCGTAGATCAGGAACTCCCGGTCGGGGAAGGCGCGGGCGTTGTTGAACACATCGCGCAGCGTCGGCGGCGCGTTTTTCCAGACCTTGGTCAGGACGCCTCGGATGGTCATCTCGACGATCTCGAACCGCTCGCCGGGCGCGGTCAGGCGCGCGTGGGCCTGCGCGATCGACATCACCGGCCAGGATTGTTGGGCTTCACTCACGTCGAAAGCGCCTCTTGGACTGACAGCTTGGAACTCAAGGCCGGCATCTAAATCATTTCGAGGGCGGGCGCGTCCACCGCGCCTTGGTCCTCAGGCGGAACCAGAGCCGTCCTCACGCGTCTTATTCAGCGAGACGAAACAGCCACGTCAGGCATCAGCCTTCCAAGAGTGGCCAGGGACAACGGACGACCATGATCAACGCACTCCTCAAACGCTTCCGGCCCACGCCCCAAGCCGACGAGAGGCCTGATCCGTCCACCCTCATCGACCAACTCATGGCCGGCCCGATCAAGGAACGCCCGAAGATCACGGTTTTCGGCGATGACGACGTGACCGGGATCAATCCCGCGCCGTTCGTCCCGATCCCGACCAACGAGAACTAGCGCGCGGCGCTAGGCGGGCGTCCCGTCTAGGCTGAAGTTGTGGCCTCGCGCGCGTCGTAGGCGGCCTTCAGTTCGCCGAGCTCCTTGGCGTACTTTTCCTGGGCCGCCTCGCGCAGCTTGGGGATGTGGTAGGCGGGGAAGAGGTCGTTGTCGGGGCGGTAGTCCTTGAGGACCTGTTTCGCCAGCGTGACCTTGTGCACCTCGGTGGGTCCGTCGGCGATGCCCATCACCAGCGATGACGTCACCATGTGCATGAACGGCATCTCGTTGGAGACGCCGAGCGCGCCGTGCAGGTGGGCGGCCTTGGTGGCGATGTCGTTGTAGACGCGGGGCATCATGACCTTGATGGCGGCGATGTCCTTGCGGACCAGCTGATAGTCCTGATGCTTGTCGATCAGCCAGGCGGTGCGCAGCACCATCAGGCGGAAGCTCTCCAGCTGGATCCAGCTGTCGGCGATGTCGGCCTGGACCATCTGCAGGTCGGCGAGCTTGCCGTCGCGGGTGGTGCGGCTGACTGCGCGCTTGCACATCAGGTCGAGCGCGTTCTTGCAGGCGCCGACGGTGCGCATGGCGTGGTGCACGCGGCCGCCACCCAGCCGCACCTGGGCGATGACGAAGGCCGCGCCGCGCTCGCCCAAGAGGGCGTCGTAGGGCAGGCGGACGTCGGTGTAGCGGACGTAGCCCTCGGTCCCGCCGCCGATCTCGCCGCCGCCGCCGACCGCCACATTGCGCACGATCTCGACCCCTTGCGTGTCGGTGGGCACCAGGAAGATCGAGGTCCGCCGGTAGGGGTCCTTGGCGTCCGGGTCGGTGACCGCATAGAGCACCAGCACCTTGGAGAACCGGGCGTTGGTGGAGAACCACTTCTCGCCGTTGATCACCCATTCGTCGCCGTCGAGCACGGCGCGGGTCTTGAAGGTCAGCGGGTCCGAGCCGCCGGTCGGCTCGCTCATCGAAAAGGCCGAGCGGATCTCGCCGTTCAGCAGCGGCCAGAGGTAGCGCTCCTTCTGGGCGTCGGTGCCGTAGTGGGCGATGATCTCGGCGTTGCCGCTGTCGGGCGCCTGGCAGCCGAAGACGGTGGGCGCGAGACCGTTGCGGCCCAGCTTCTCGTTCATCAGTCCGAGCTTCAGCTGGCCATAGCCCTGGCCGCCGAGGTCGGGGCCCAGGTGGCAGGCCCAGAGGCCCTGGTCGCGCACCTTCTGCTGCAGCGGCTTGATGAATTTCTCGCGGCCGAGCGGGCCGTGGACGGCCATGCCCAGGTGGGACAGCGGCTCGACCTCGTCGGCCATGAAATCCTCGATCCAGTCGAGCTTCTTCTGGAACTCCGGATCGGTCTCAAAATCCCAAGCCATCGCGCATCTCCCAGGCTCGCCGTTTTTCGAATTGGCGGTATGTTTTATGCCTTGGGAGATTATCGAACCGGCGTTCGGAATACGCAACGCCGCTCTAGAACTTGCCCCCGCGCCCCTCCCCTGCGGCGAAGCGGGTGGCGCCTTCTTGGCTGGCCCCGGAGCGTAGGACGTCCATGCCGAGCGCGATTTCGGCGGCCGTCGCCTGGTCCCAGTCCAGCGACCATTGGCCGATGGCGGACAGGCGGTCGTTGCGCATGCAGAGCTGCGGGAAGGCGGAGAGCTTGGCGGCGAGTTCGAGGGCCGCGTCGAGCGCGCCGCCCTTCGGCGCGATGCGATTGGCGAGGCCGATGTCGAAAGCTTCCTTGGCCTCCACCGGCCGGCCGGTGAGGATCAGGTCCATGGCGCGCGAGGCGCCGATCAGGCGTGGCAGACGCACGGTGCCAAGGTCGATCAGCGGCACCCCGAAGCGGCGGCAGAAGACGCCGAACACCGACCCTTCCGCGGCCACGCGCAGGTCGCACCAGCAGGCGACCTCCAGCCCGCCGGCCACCGCGTGGCCCTCGATGGCCGCGATCACCGGCTTGCCCAGGCGAAGGCGGGTCACGCCCATGGGGCCCAGGTCGCCATCGCGCAGCACCGGATTGCCGCGCCCCTCGGCGACGCCCTTCAGGTCGGCGCCGGCGCAGAACGCCCCGCCGCGCCCCTGCAGGATCGCCACGTCCAGCGCCTCGTCGGCGTCGAAGGCCTTGAAGGCGTCGTAGAGCAGGCGGGCCGTCGGGCCATCGACAGCGTTGCGGGCCTGGGGCCGCTCGATGGTGACGATGAGCGTGCGGCCCCTGACCTCAGTGCTGACGGTTTCCATGCGGCGAACTCCTCTGCGGCCAAGCTGACGCTTGCGACCGGGCGGAAGGCAAGGGCAAGACAGCGGGATAGGAGAACGCGTCCATGAGTAAGGCCAAGACCCTCGGCTTCTCGCCCGACCGGCTGTCGCGGATCGAGCAGCACCTGCAGACGAAATATGTGGGGCCTGGGCGATTGCCGGGCGCCCAGGTGATCGTCGCGCGCGGCGGCGAGGTCGCCTACGAGGCCGTGCTGGGCCTGGCGGACGTGGAGCGCGGGACCAAGCTCACGCACGACGCGATCTACCGCATCTATTCGATGACCAAGCCGATCGCCTGCGTCGCGCTGATGACCTTCGTCGAGGAGGGCGGAATCGCGCTGGACGATCCGATCGCCAAGCACATCCCGGCCTGGAAAGACCTGGCGGTGTTCGCCGCCGGCATCGGGCCCTACGCCACCACGCCGGTGGCGCGGCCGATGCAGGTGGTCGATGTGCTGCGCCACACCTCTGGCCTGACCTACGGCTTCCAGAGCCGCACCAATGTCGACGCGGCCTACCGCAAGCTGAAGGTCGCCGACCCCTATGGCGAGCAGGACCTGGAGGGGTTTATCGAGACGCTCGCCAAGCTGCCGCTGGAGTTCTCGCCGGGCGAGGCCTGGAACTATTCGGTCTCCACCGACGTGGTCGGCTACCTGGTGCAGAAGCTGGCCGGCAAGCCGCTGGGCCAGGTGCTGCAGGAGCGCATCTTCGACCCGCTGAAGATGGCCGACACCGGCTTCTTCGTGCCGGAGGGCAAGCGCGACCGTTTCGTCGCCTGCTATAGCGCGTCCCCTGATGGGCCGATGAACCTGCAGGCCAAGCCGACCGGCGGCCTGACTCTGAACGACGACCCGACGACGAGCCCCTACCTGAAGCCGCCGAAGCTGGAGTCCGGCGGTGGCGGCCTGGTGTCGACAGCAGCGGACTATCTGCGCTTCACCACCATGCTGGTGAACGGCGGCGAGCTGGAGGGCGCGCGGATTCTGGCGCCCATGACCGTGCGGCTGATGGCGTCCAACCACCTGCCCGGCGGCAAGGACCTGACGGAGCTGTCGCGCTCGCTGTTCTCGGAGAGCACCAATGCGGGCGTGGGCTTTGGCCTGGGGTTCGCCGTGGTGTTCGATCCGCCCAAGACGCTGGTGCCGTGTTCGATGGGCGAGTTCTATTGGGGCGGCGCCGCCTCGACCGCCTTCTGGGTCGATCCGGTGGAGGACATCAGCGTGGTGTTCATGACCCAGCTGATGCCGTCGGCGACCTACCCGATCCGCCGCGAGCTGCGCACGCTGGTCTATTCGGCGCTGATGGAGAGCCGGGCCTAGCCTCCGGTCGCGCCCTCGGCGGCGAGGTTCAGCTCGCGCTGTTCCTCGTCGGTGATGGCTTCGCTTTCGGCCATCATCGGCTGGCCAAGGCCGGTGTCGGGCGCGTCGGCGCTGGGGGTCATGTCCAGCATCCGGGCACGCCGCCAGCTGCCCCAGCCGTTCCAGAAATAGTAGCCGCCCGCCAGGATGAAGGTGGTCAGGCTGCCGATCGGGAAGGCGATCCAGATCGCGTCGGCGCCGAAGTGCGGCTCCAGCGCCTTGGCGACCGGGATGCGCACGACCCACAGCGAGATGACCATGGCGATCAGCGGCGGCCAGACCGCGCCGGTGGCCCGCACGATCCCCGACAGGATGAAGGCCAGGCCAAACGGGATGAAGCTCCAGAGCGCGATGGTGTTGATGTGCACGGCGATCGGCAGCGAGGGGCTGGTCGAGCGCAGGAAGGCCTGCAGCACATAGGGGTCCAGCGCCTGCAGGATGAGGATCGGCACGCCAGTGAAGAGGATCGCGTAGAGGCAGCCGACGATGGCCACCCGCTCGACCCGGTCCATCTTGCGCGCCCCGACGTTCTGGGCGGCCATGGAGGAGACCGCCGCGCCCAGCGCCATGGCCGGCATCTGCACATAGGTCCAGAGCTGCGAGGCCGCGCCATAGGCCGCCGAGGTGTGCACGCCATAGCGGTTGACGAAGGAGAGCATAGTCACCGCCGCCAGGCTGATCACCATCATCTGGATGCCCATGGGCGTGCCCTTGACCAGCAGGGCGCGGATGATCTGGAAGTCGGGGAGCAACAGGCGGAACTGGCCCGGCCGCAGCACCAGGATCGACTTCTGGCGGTAGAGATGGATCACCATCATCGCCAGCGTCACGCCCTGGGCGATCAGGGTCGAGGTGGCCGAGCCGGCGATGCCCATCTTCGGGAACGGGCCGATGCCCATCAGCAGCAGCGGGTTGAGGACGATGTCGAGGCCGACCTGCAGCAGGGCGAAATAGAACGGCGTGCGGCTGTCGCCGGTCCCGCGCTGGGCCATCATCACGAAATTGAAGAAGAACATGAACGGCATGGCCGCGAAGATCACCCGCAGGTAGGCGATGGCGTCGATGCGGGCGGCCGGCGGGGTGCCCATGGCGGCCAGGATGTAGGGGGTGAGCACGCCGCCCAGCGCGCCGATCCCCACCGAGAGCACCGCGAAGAAGATGGTGGCGGTGCCGACCACCCGGCGGGCCATGGCCTCGTCGCGCGCGCCCACCGCCTGAGCGATCAGGATGTTGGCGGCCATGGTGATCCCGAAGGCCGCGCCCAGCATCATGAAGAACAGCTGGTTCGCGTTGTTGGTGGCGGTGACGCCCGCCTCGCCCAGCACCCGGCTGACCCAGAACATGTTCGCCGTGGCGTTCAGCGACTGCAGGATATTGGAGCCGAGCACCGGCAGGGCGAACGCGATCAGCGTCTTGCCAATCGGCCCGACGGTCAGGTCAGGGCCCTTGCGGCCCGGGAAGCCGCCCGGACCACCCGCGGGCGGTCCCCTTCTCTGCGATCCTTGGTCAGCGGCGCTCATGGGTTGGGGATAGACCGCAACTACGCCTTAGGCAAAGCGGCGCTTTTGCACAGGGCTCGTGATCTCAAACCCCAAGACCTCATTATCGTTGTAATTCAATGTCTTAATCGTCATTCCCGGGCTTGTCCCGGGAACCTATGAACGCAGTCATTGCAGGTACACCCATCACAGGCGCCGCCGCGCCTTCTCGACGACCGCCGGTGTCTATGGGTTCCCGGGACAAGCCCGGGAATGACGAGCGAAAATAGATTGTGGTGCAGCCTTTAGCCTAGCCCCCCGAACGCCCGCTCTCAGGCCTTCAGCCGGCTGTTGGTGCGCCCGTAGAGCAGGTAGACGACCACGCCTACGGCGTTCCAGATGAAGAAGAAGATGATCGTCTTCGCCGACAGGCTGGTGAACAGGTAGAGGCAGCCCAGCACCGCCGCCGGGCCGATCAGCCAGACCAGCGGCGTCGAGAACGAGCGCATCAGTTCCGGCGCGCGGCGGCGCAGCACCATCACCGCCAAGGCCGTGGCGATGAAGGCGCAGAGGGTGCCGGCGTTGGCCAGCGAGGCGATCTCCGAAAGCGGCAGGCCGCCGGCGATCACCGCGGCGATCACGCCGGTCAGGATGGTCACGGTCGAGGGCACGCCGCGCTTGCTGACCTTGGCCAGGCCGGTGGGCAGCAGGCCATCGCGGGCCATGGCGAAGAACACCCGGCTCTGGCCGAACATGAAGACCATGATCACCGTCGGCAGCGCCACCACCGCCGCGCCGGCGATCAACGAGGCCGCGGCCGGCTGGCCCAGCTGGCGCAGCACGAAGGCCAGCGGCTCGCCACTCTTGGAGAACACGTCATAGGGCGAGGCGCCGAGCGCGCAGGCCGCCACCACCATGTAGATCAGCGTGCACATGATCATCGAGCCGACGATGCCGATGGTCAGGTCGCGCTTCGGATTCTTGGCTTCCTCCGCCGCCGTCGAGATGGCGTCGAAGCCATAGAAGGCGAAGAAGATGATCGCCGCGGCGCCCATCACCCCGTACTTCTTGCCGTCGATCGCATGCGCCGCATATCCGAACGGCGCGAAGGGGTGGAAGTGGCTGGCGTCGAAGTGCGGCAGGGTCAGCGCCACGAAGCCCGCCAGCGCCACCAGCTTCACGCAGACCAGGACGAAATTGACCGTCGCGCTCTCCCGCGTGCCGACCAGCAGCATGCCGGTGACCGCGAGCGCGATGAAGGCGGCCGGCAGGTTGACGATGCCGCCGGCTTCCGGACCCGCCAGCAGGCTGTCGGGTATGGGAATATGCGCCCCATGGATCAGGCCCGCGGCATAGCCGGCCCAGCCCACCGACACCGCGCTGCAGACCAGGGTGTATTCGAGGATCAGGCTCCAGCCGACCACCCAGGCGACCAGCTCGCCCAGCGTCATGTAGCTGTAGGCGTAGGCGCTGCCGGCCTGCGGGCTGAGCGAGGCCATCTCGGCGTAGCAGAGGGCGGCGCAGGCACAGACCACGCCCGCCACCGCAAAGGAGAGGATCACCGCCGGGCCCGCCAGGCCCGCGGCAACGCCGGTGAGGGTATAGATGCCAGTGCCGATGATCGCGCCCACGCCCAGCGCCATCAGGTGCGGCCAGCCGAGCGTGCGCTTCAGGCCGCTGCCGCCTTCGCCGGGCGCCAGCTCGACGGATTTGCGGCGCGTGATGAAACTCATGGCGGTCCCCCGGAATCTTGAGCCGCACCATGGTCCGCGTCGCACCCGATCTTCAAGGCCGCGCGCTTCCCGGAGGCCGGGCAGATGACAAATTTGAAACCATCCGTCGATGGTTTCGCCGCCTGAACGGTGTTAAGTTAAGCGGTCGATAGGCTCCGAGCGCGTATCTGTCGCCGCGAGAGCCAAAGATCCCATCTGGGAAGGAACTTGCGAATGAACGTTGCCCATTCTCGCGCGCTTGGCCGGCTTGGCGTGTTTGGCGCCGCCGCCAGCGCCCTGCTGATCTACGGCTTCGCCCCGACGCCTTCGGCCACCGCCGCGCAGCAGGCCAAGGACGCCGCCGCGACCGCGCCCATGTCGGCGATGCCGGCCTCGGTGGACAACTTCATGCTGGTCGACGCCCAGACCATGGAAGCTCACGAGCTCTACCGGATGGCCGACGACAAGGCGATTGTGCTGGTCTCGACCGGCGTCGGCTGCCCGATTGCGCGGGCCATGACGCCTGCGCTGAAGGCGCTGCGCGACAAGTACAAGGCGCAGGGCGTCGAGATGTACCTGGTCGATAGCAACCTGCAGGACAGCCGCGAGGCCATCGCCGCCGAGGCCAAGGAATACGGCATCGACATCCCGATCCTGATGGACTCCAACCAGCTGGTTGGCGAGGCGCTGGGCGTCACCCGCACCGCCGAGGTGTTCGTCATCACGCCGAAGACCTGGAAGGTCGCCTACCACGGCCCGGTCAACGACGCCGCCGACTACGGAATCCAGAAGGCGGCCGACAAGCCGTTCGCCGACAACGCCGTCGCCGCCGTGCTGGCCGGCAACCCGGCGCCCCCGGCCACCCAGGCCTCCAAGGGCTGCCTGGTCGACTTCCCGGCCCGCGATAAGAAGGCCAAGCTCACCTATGTGAAGGACGTGGCCCCGATCCTCGAGGCCAAGTGCGTGGCCTGCCACGAGGAAGGCGGCATCGGCCCCTTCGCCATGAACAACTATGCGATGGTCAAGGGCTTCGCCCCGATGATCCGCGAGGTCATCCGCACCGACCGGATGCCGCCCTACAACGCCGACCCGCACATCGGTAAGTTCTCCGACGACAAGAATCTGTCGGCCGCCGAGATCAAGACGCTGGTCCACTGGGTCGAGGAGGGCGCGCCGCGCGGCGAGGGCAAGGACCCTCTGGGCGCCAAGCACCTGGTCGCCGCGGAGTGGCCGCTGGGCAAGCCTGACGTGGTGCTTAACGTCCCGGCCTACACCATCCCCGCCGCCGGCGTGGTCGACTACCAGCATCCCTGGGTGAAGAACCCGGAGACCGAGGGCAAGTGGCTGAAGGCCTCGACCGTGAAGGTCGAAAGCCGCCAGGGCGTGCACCACGTGCTGACCGGCTACATGAAGGACGTGCCGAAGCCCGGCGATCAGGGCTTCGAAAACGCCTGGGGCGTGTCGGTCGGCGGCTACGCGGTCGGCGCCGAAAGCGAGATCGCACCCAAGAACGTCGGCACCTGGATCCCGCCGGGCGGCGCCATCGGCTTCCAGACGCACTACACCCCGTTCGGCAAGGAAGTGACCGATCACACGCAGATCGCGCTCTACTTCTACAAGGACAACGAGAAGCCTGACCTGGTGATGCACAACTCGGTCATCGCCAACCAGAACATCGTCATCCCGGCCAACGACGGGCACCACCCGGAAATCGCCTATATGGAGTTCCCGCACGACGCCCTGCTCTATTCGGCGTTCCCGCACGCGCACTACCGCGGCGCCTCGTCGAGCCTGTGGATCCGCTATCCGGATGGCCAGGAAAAGGAACTGCTGAGCCTGCCGCGCTACGACTTCAGCTGGCAGCGCGACTACACCTTCGCCGAGCCGGTGAAGGTGCCGGCGGGCTCCAAGCTGATCGCGCACTTCATCTACGACAACTCCAAGCGCAATCCGGCCAACCCGGACTCCAGCAAGACCGTGGTCTGGGGCGATCAGTCGTGGGAGGAAATGTTCTACATGGCGGTCCGCTACCGCTGGACGGAAGAGACCTCCAAGCACCTGGTCAACTATGACGAGGAGCTCAATGCCGGCCGCATGATGGGCATGCTGGACAGCAATGTGGACGGCAGAATCGAGAAGGCCGAACTCAAGGGCCGGATGGGCGAAATGATCGGCAAATACTTCGATCAGCTCGACACCAACCACGACGGCTATCTCGACAAGAACGAGCTGGCCGCCATGCAGAAGATGATGAGCAGCCAGCGCCGCCGTCAGGCGGACGCCAAGCCCGCGGCGCCTCCCGCTGCGGCCTCGGCGGCCACGCCGGCGGCGGGCGGGAAGTAGGTAGACCTTCCCTCCCCCTTGTGGGGAGGGTGGATCGCGCCGCGAGGCGCGAGACGGGTGGGGCTGTGTGGGTCGGCGTGCTGACTCAGCGCTGGAGCGCGGTTGCCCCATTCGTCTCGCTTCGCTCGCCACCCTCCCCACAAGGGGGAGGGAAAATCGCTAGTCCCACAGATCGTGGACGTCGCCCTTGCGGTTGAGCATGCGCACGGCGCGCTTGACCACCGCCAGCAGGCGCTCGCGGCGCGCCGCCTCGTCGTAGGTCATGGCGCCGCGGGCCAGGCCCTCCAGCAGGAAACGGCCCAGGTCGCGGCTGGTCTGGAAGCGCGGGTCGGCGCCGGCCTGGGCCAGGCCTGCGAACCGGTCGCCCACCTGGGCGCGGTCGAAGGCGGCCTGGGCGGCGGCGAGGCGGGCGCGCAGCATCGGCTCCGTCCGCGCGGCGGATTCGAGCTCGGCGAAGGCGATGAAGGGGGCTTCGTGCAGCAGCGCCCAATAGGCGTCGATGGCGGCCTCCGAGGCGTCCTGGCCGGGCGCGGTCGAGGCCCGGGCGGCTTCCTCGAAAAGGCGCGCGCGGGCGAGCTCAATGTGGGCGACGGCGGCCTCCACCAGCTCTTCGCGGGTGCCGAAGTGATAGAGCATCGCGCCACGGGTCAGCTTGGCGGCGTCGGCGATCAGGCCGTTGGTCGCGGCGTGATAGCCGATCTGTGCGAACAGCTTCATCGCCGCGTCGAGAATCCGCGCGCGGGTGCGCAGCGACTTGGGCGTCGCTTTCGCCGCAAAGGTTCTGGCGTCCATCTGGACCAATTCTACTGAGACCTGGGGAGGGTCCGCTCGGGTCAAACCCCTAGCAGGCCCAACTATCGCAAGGCCAGAGCGTTGCGAGACCTTCGCAAAAGCGACACGGAATCAGGGCAGGGCTGCGAGGAATCTAGGCGATATGGGGCGCCAAGTGACCGAAGACGCCGTCCGCCAGTACCGCAGCGTGTTCATCTCCGACGTCCATCTGGGGACGAGGGGGTGCCAGGCCGACCTGTTGCTGGACTTCATCCGCCACATGGATTGCGAGACGCTCTACCTCGTGGGCGACATCGTCGACGGCTGGAAGCTGCGCTCCGGCTGGTACTGGCCGCAGTCGCACAACGACGTGGTCCAGAAGATCCTTAGGCTCGCGCGGAAGGGCGTCTCGGTGATCTATGTGCCCGGCAATCACGACGAGGTGGTGCGCGACTTCATCGGGGTGCATTTCGGCGGCGTGGTGGTGGCGCGGGACGCGGTGCACGAGACCGCCGACGGCCGCCGCTTCCTGGTGACCCACGGCGACGACTTCGACGCGGTCGTGCAGCACGCCAAGTGGCTGGCGCTGTTGGGCGACTGGGCCTACCGCGCGCTCCTCGCCTCTAACACCCTGATCAACCGCGTGCGCCGCCGACTGGGTTTCGGTTATTGGAGCTTCTCAGCCTTCGCCAAGACCCGGGTGAAGAAGGCCCTGCAGTTCATCGAGAACTTCGAACAGGCGGTGGCCGACGAGGCGCGCCGGCGCGGCGTCGACGGGGTGATCTGCGGCCACATCCACAAGGCCGAGAGCCGGATGATCGACGGCATCGCCTACATCAATGACGGCGACTGGGTGGAAAGCTGCACCGCGCTGGTCGAACACGCCGACGGGGTGCTGGAGATCCTGGAATGGGCCAAGATCCGGCGGCAAGTCGCAGTTGCCGAACCTGTGATGCTGCCAGCGCCCATCGCGGCCTGAAGTGATTGACATCACAACGTTGCTCGTGACAGTGCCGCTGTCATGAAATCGCTGGCCTCTCCCCAATCCCTGCGCGACAAGCAGCGCGAAGAGACCCGCGAGCAGATCCTGCGCGCCGTCGGCCATCAGCTCGAACAGGGGCCGCTCGAGGACCTCTCCTTCGCCGAGATCGCCAAGGACGCGCACGTCGGCGAGCGCACCGTCTACCGCTATTTCCCCACCAAGGAGGCGCTGCTGGGCGCCTTCTGGGCCTGGATGCAGAGCCAGGCGGTCGCTCCGCCGGAGCCGAAGGCCAAGCCGCCGCGCTCCCTGCCGCGCATCCGCGAGGCCATCGCCTCGCACGACGCGGGGCGGCCCATGCGCATCCTGGTGGCCACCGACGCTTGGGAGCCGCAAGTCAACGGCGTGGTCCGCACGCTGACCCGCGTGGTCAAGGAACTGCGCGAGATGGGCCATTCGGTCGAGGTGATCAGCCCCGACCAGTTCAAGACCTTCCCGTTGCCCACCTATGCCGAGATCAAGGTCGCCATCGGCGTCTATGAGCCGGTGCAGGAGCGCTTCAAAGCCTTCGAGCCGGAAGCCATCCACATCGCCACCGAAGGCCCGATCGGGCTGGCGGCGCGGCGAATCTGCGTGGAGTGGAAGCTGCCCTTCACCACCAGCTATCACACCCGCTTTCCGGAATATGTCTCGGCGCGCCTGCCGCTGCCGCTGGCGGCGGGCTACGCCTACATGAAGTGGTTCCACAAGCCGTCCGGGCGGCTGATGGTGGCGACGCCGACCATGCGCGACGAGCTGGCCGGCCACGGTTTCCGCAACATCTCGGCCTGGTCGCGCGGCGTCGACACCGAGACCTTCCACCCGCGCCAGGACGGCGACCTGGACCCCTATGTGGGCATGGAGCGGCCGATCTTTCTCTCCGTCGGCCGGGTGGCGGTGGAGAAGAACATCGAGGCCTTCCTCGGCCTCGACCTGCCGGGCACCAAGGTGGTCGTGGGTCCGGGGCCGCAGAAGGAAGAGCTGGAGGCGAAATATCCCAAGGCGGTGTTCGTCGGCTCCAAGTCGGGGCCGGAGCTGACGGCCTATTTCGCGGGCGCCGACGTCTTCGTCTTCCCCTCGCTCACCGACACCTTCGGCCTGGTGATCCTGGAGGCCATGGCCTGCGGCACGCCGGTGGCGGCCTATCCGGCGCCTGGGCCCATCGACATCATCCCCAACTCCGGCGCCGGCAAGCTCGCCCACACCGCCACGGAGGGCCTGCGCGAGGCCTGCCTGGAAGCGCTGGCCTGCGACCGCAAACAGGTCCGGGCGTTTGCTGAAAAGTTCAGCTGGCGAGCCTGCGCCGAGGATTTCGTGCGCAACCTGCAGCCCTATCCGGAACCCGAAAAGACCCGCTTCTGGCGCAGACTGCGGCGCCTCGCTCGCGTGCGGCGGAAGCCCGCCGCGGCCTAGTCGCCGGCGGGGGCGCAGATCTCTACGGCCATGCGGATGAGTTCGCCGGTGCGGGAGACGCCGAGCTTGTCCTTGAGCTGGGTGCAGCTGTTGGCGGCAGTCTTGTAGGCGACGCCGAGCGCCGAGGCGATCTCGCCCAGGCTGCGGCCCTCGGCCAGGAGGCGCAGGATCTCCAGGTCGCGGGCCGAGAGGTTGTCGAAGGCGGTCTGGGCGCCCAGCGCGATCGCCTGGGCGACCTTGGCCTCGACGTAGCCCTCGCCGCGCGCCACGGCCTGAATGGCGGCGGTGATCTCGGCGGGGCTGGAGGCCTTGCTGACATAACCCTTGGCGCCGGCCTGCAGGGCGCGGGAGGCATAGAGCGGCTCGGCGTGCATGGTCAGGACCAGGACGCGGACGGCGCGGTCCTCGCGCAGCAGACGGGTGAGCACCTCCAGCCCGCCGAGGTCCGGCAGGTTGAGGTCGAGGATCACCAGTTCGGGCCGTTCGGTGCGGGCCAGCGCCACGGCGGCGCGGCCGGTCTCGGCCTCGACGATCGGGCCGATGCCGAGGTCGATCAGCAGGCGCTTCAGGCCGTCGCGGACGATGGCGTGGTCATCGATAAGCAGGGTTTTCATGGACGCACCGGTTCGGCGGCGTGCAGGGGGACGCGCGCGGTCACCGTCCAGCCCCCCTTGCCGGGTTCATCGCCCGATCCCTGGTCGATGACAAGCTCTCCGCCCAACGCCGCGATCCGCTCGCGCATGCCGGTCAGTCCAAAGCGCGGTCTCCCACCCGGCCGATGCGGCGCGGCGCCATTGTCGGTGACCTTGAGGACGGCGCTGTCTCCCGCCAGTTCGGCAGAGAGCGCGATCACGCTGGGCGCGCCATGGCGCACGGCGTTGCTGAGCGCCTCCTGAGCCACGCGGTAGAGCGCCTCGCGCAGGCCCAGGCCCAGCGCCGCGTCATCGATGTTGAGCGCCAGGTCGAAGGCGATGCCGGGCCGCCGCGCGCGCCAGAAGGCCACCAGGTCCTGCACCGCGGAACTCAGACCGAACTCCACGGCGCGGATGGGGCGCAGGCGGCGCAGCATGTCGCTGACCTGGGTCTGCATGTGCGCCACCGCGCTCTGGATCAGATCGGCGCGGGCGGGGATCGCTGCGGGCTGGCCACTGGCGGCGAGGTCACGAACGGCGGCGGCGTCGATGTTGACGGCGAACAGGTAGGGCCCGATCTCGTCGTGCAGGTCACGGGCGATCTCGGCGCGCTCCTCCTCCTGCACGGTCAGGAGCTGTTCGTGCAGGCGGCGGTTCTCGCGGTCGATGGAATCCAGCTGGCCGGCCATGGCGTTGACGCCGTGGGCCAGCTGCGCCACCTCGACCACGCCGCCCGAGGGTGCGCGGGCCTCGAAATCGCCGGCGCCGACCCGGGCGAGGACGGCGCTTACCGCCTCCAGCGGGGCGAGCGCGCGGCGCACGGTCCAGGCCATCAGCACGATGCCCAGGATCGACAGCAAACCAACGATCAGGAGGGCGTCGAGCAGCCCGTTCCAGACCTCATCGATTTCATTGAACGGCTGCGGCTCCAGCCATATGGGGCCGAGCCGGACCGCCTCGGCGTGGGGATCGATCAACCGGACGAACCAGGCCGGCGGCGGAGCGGGGGGAACGTGCGGCTGTGACGCCAGGCGCACGACGCCGGAGCGGTCCCGCCACAGCGCGCGGATATGGCGGTTTCCGTCGAACATCCGCACCGCCCGACCCAGGACCAGATCCGGCGCATCGGACGCGCCGGCGTCCTGCAGAGCGGTGGCGGTCGCCTGGGTGGCGCTGGCCATGGCCGAGGCCAGTTCGGCGCTCACCGAGCGCCGCGCATCCCAGACCAGTGCGCCGGCGCCGACCGCCAGGCTCAGCGCCAGAGCGGCGAAGGCGGCCAGCATGATCCGCCCGGCGAGGCTGGTCCGCGCCGTTCGGGAAAAATTCCCGGGAAAGTCGGGAAGTCGCGCCATTGTCGCCCTGAGGGGCCTCCGATACCGCACCTTCTAAAGAGGTCCGTGGGCAACACAGGACCATGGGGACGGGAGCAAGGAAATGGCCTTCGGGACAATCGGTCTGCGGCGCGGCCTGCTGGCCGGGTGCGCGATCGCGCTGCTGCCGGCCGCGGCCTTCGCCACCGAAGAGGCGGGGCCCTCCGTCAGCGAAGTGGTGGTGGTGGGCACGCCGCTGGACACCGCCGGCGTTCCGCTCTCCCACACGCCGGCCAACGCCCAGACCGTCGACGCCCGCGATCCCGGCCAGCAAGGCGCCACCAACCTGGCCGACCTGCTGAACGGCAATCTGGGCTCGGTGAGCCTCAGCGACGGGACCGGCAACCCCTACCAGAACGACGTCAGCTACCGGGGCTACCAGGCAACCTCGCTGTTGGGCGCGCCGGTGGGCCTGGCGGTCTATTTCGACGGCGTCCGGGTCAACGAGCCCTTCGGTTCGATCGTCAACTGGGACCTCATTCCCATGAACGCGATCTCCACGGTCAACGTGCTGCCGGGCTCCAATCCGATCTTCGGCCTGAATGCGCTGGGCGGGACCCTGGTGGTCAACACCCGCAACGGCAAGGACAGCCCCGGATTGACGGTCAGCGCGCTCGGCGGATCGTTCGACCGGCGGGCGGCGACCTTTGAGGCCGGCGGGTCCGACGCGGGCACGCACACCGATTTCTTCCTGGCCGGGAACTGGGACAAGCAGGACGGCTTCCGGGACTTCGCCGGGTCCGAGGTCAAGCAGCTCTACGGCAAGCTGCGCTGGCATGGACCGGACGATAGGACCCTGGTCGAGCTCTCCGGGGCCTATGCCGACACGGTGCTGGCGGGCACCCAGTCCCTGCCGCTGGACATGCTGTCGAACCCGAAGTCCGCCTACACGGCGCCCGACTCCATCGACAACAAGATGCGCCTGGTCAACCTGAAGGCCAGCCATTGGCTGGACCAAGCCAACCAGCTGTCCGGCCAGATCTACTACCGGCAATCGAACGCGGTGAGCCAGAACAGCGACGCCGGCCTCGACGACGGCTGCTTTGCCGCCGACGGATCGGTGGCGGTCACCGCCACCGGCGCCTTCAAGTGCGCGAACGCGGCCCCCAATGGCACGGCGGTCAATTTGATCACCGGCGCCAATGCGCTGGCGCTCGGTTACGGGCGATGGACCAGCACCATCAACTCCAGCCTGGTGACCTCCGACGTCCGCCAGGAAACGGTCGGCGCCTCGGCCCAGTGGGCCAGCTCGACGCCGATCGCGGATCACAAGAACAGCTTCGTGCTCGGCGCCAGCCTCGATCAGTCGAACATCGACTATCGGCAGAGCACCCTGCTGGCGCGGCTGATCAACTATCAGACCATCGTGATCCCCAACCAGGAATACGGCTTCACCGCTAATGGCCTGACGCCCTCGCCGACCAACCTGCCTGCCTTCACCGGCAGCAATGTCCTGTCGTCGGTGACGCTCGGCGCGCGGATGAAGGAGGCCAGCGTCTTCCTCACCGACACCTTCGACGTGACCAAGACGCTGAGCGTCACGCTCTCGGGAAGCTACGAATACACCTCGATCGACCAGCACGGGGTGAACAGCCAGTTCCTGAACGACGACGGCGGCTTCTCCTTCACCGACGACGTCACCGGCATCGCCTATTACGACCCCGCCTATTCGGCGGCCTTCAAGTTCTCCAACACCGGCACGGGCGCCGCGGCGGTCGCCAACGGCGTTCCGAAGGGCGCGGTGGCCGGGCCGGAGAGCAACAGCCTGGACGGCTCGCACCGCTACCAGCGGTTCAATCCGCGGATCGGCTTCAACTACAATCCGGACGACACGATCGGCGTCTTCGGCGGCTACAGCGAATCCATGCGGGCGCCGACCTCGGTGGAGCTCTCCTGCGCGAACCCCAACAGTCCCTGCTCGCTCCCGACCGGGTTCAATGGCGACCCGAACCTGAAGGCGGTGACGGCGCAGACCTTCGAGCTTGGCGCGCGCGGGATGCTGTTCGGCAAGCTCGCCTGGAACGCATCGGCCTATGACTCGCGGCTGCGCAACGACATCCAGTTCATCGCTACCTCCACCACCTTCGGCTACTTCTCCAACGTCGGCGACACCGAGCGGCGGGGCGTCGAGCTGGGCGCCCAGGCGCAGTTCGACAAGCTCTCGCTGTCGGCCAACTACGGCTACGTCGAGGCGGCTTACCGCTCGCCCTTCACCACCTCGGCGGGCGAGGACGTGGCCAGCGGCGACCGGATCCCCGGTATCCCGGCCAGCACCTTCAAGCTGCGCGCCGGCTATGCGGTGACCGACAGTTTCCGGGTCGGCGCGGCGCTGATCGCGGTCGGCGAACAGTACGCCCACGGCAACGAGAACAATTCCGACCCGACCGGCAAGGTCTCCGGCTACGCGGTCGTGAACCTCGACGCCCAGTACCGGATCGGCAAGGCGCTGACCGTCTCGCTCGACGTCGACAACCTGTTCGACAAGACCTACGCGACCTACGGCTTGTCGGGGCAGAACAGCATCTACACCCTGGCCTTGCAGCCGTTCAGGACGCCCGCGCCGCCGCGCGGCGCCTGGCTGAAGGTCGCCTACGCTTTCGGGAGCTAGCCGAAGCGGCCGGTGATGTAGTCGGAGGTGCGTTGCGTCGCCGGCCGGGTGAACAGCTCGTCGGTCGGGCCGAACTCCACCAGTTCGCCCAGATACATGAAGCCGGTGTAGTCGCTGACCCGCGCCGCCTGGCCCAGGTTATGGGTGACGATGACGATGGTGTAGTCGGCCTTCAGCTGCATGACCGTCTCTTCCAGCTTGGCCGAGGAGATCGGGTCCAGCGCCGAGGTGGGCTCGTCGAGCAGCAGGACTTCCGGGCGCACCGCGACGCCGCGGGCGACGCACAGGCGCTGCTGCTGGCCGCCGGAGAGGCCCAGGCCCGAGCCCTTGAGATTGTCCTTCACCTCGTTCCACAGGGCGGCGCGGGTGAGCGCCTCTTCGACGCGGGCGTCCATGTCGGGCTTCGACAGGTTCTCGTAGAGCCGGACCCCGAAGGCGACGTTGTCGTAGATGCTCATCGGGAACGGCGTCGGCTTCTGGAACACCATGCCGACCCGGGCGCGCAGCTTGGCGAGGTCGACGCCGGGCCCCAGGATGTTCTGACCGTCGAGCATGATCTCACCCTCGGCACGCTGGCCGGGATAGAGGGCGTACATGCGGTTGAGCGTGCGCAGCAGGGTGGACTTGCCGCAGCCCGAGGGGCCGATCAGCGCGGTCGCCTTGTTCTTGGCGACCGGGATCGACACGCCCTTCAGCGAGTGCGTCTTGCCGTAGAAGAAGTTGAGGCCCCGGACGTCGACCTTCACCTGGGCGCGGTCGACGTCGGCGATGCTCTTCTCGAACGTGTCCACGGCCGGATTGAGGGTATTCATGAGCGTTTTTGCTCCTGGGCGACGATACGCGCCACAATGGTGACCGCCAAGACGGTGGCGGCGATCAACAGGGCCCCGGCCCAGGCCAGCCGGCGCAGGTCGTCATAGGCGCTGAGCGCACCGTTGAAGATCACCACCGGCAAGTTCGCGGTCTGCTGACGCAGGTCGAACCAGGGCTTGTTGAAGAACTGATTGTTGAGCGCGGTGAACAGCAGGGGCGCGGTCTCGCCGCTGATCCGCGCGAAGGCCAGCAGGGCGCCGGTCAAGAGGCCGCCACGGGCCGAGCGCCAGATGATCTGGCGCACGACGTAGGAGAAGGGCGCGCCCAGCGCCACGCCGGCTTCGCGCAGGGTCGCCGATTGCAGCAGCAGCACATCCTCAGCGGTCCGGGTGATCACCGGCACGGCCAGGAGCGCCAGGGCCACCGCGCCCGCGAACCCGGAGAAGCCATGGAAGGGCGCGACCAGCAGTTCATAGACGAACAGGCCGACGAGGATCGACGGCGCCGACAGCAGAACGTCGTTCAGGAAGCGGACCACCGCGCCGTATTTCGAGCGGCCGCCGTATTCGGCGAGCCAGGTGCCGGCCAATATGCCAACCGTTAGGGCCAGCGCCATGGCCAGGACGCACATCAGGAGCGAGCCGACGATGGCGTTGGCCAGGCCGCCGCGCGAACCGGCCGCCGGCGTCGACATCGTGAAGACGTCGAGGTTGAGGCCGCCGAAGCCCTGGACCAGCAACGACCAGAGGATCGCCGCCAGCGCGATCAGCGCCAGGCCGGTGACGCCCCAACAGAAGACCTTGAAGACGACGTCGCCGATCCGGCGGCGGGCAAGCTTGGCGGCGCTCAAAGCTTGGCTCCCTGCTGGCGCAGCATGAGGCGCGCGAGACCCAGAACCACGAAGGTAATCAGGAACAGCACCAGGCCCAGCGAGATCAGCGCGGCGGTGTGGATCGGGCTGGTGGCCTCAGTGAACTCGTTGGCGATGGTGGACGCGATGGTCGAGCCGCTATCGAACAGCGACTTGGGGAACGCGTGTGAATTGCCGATGATGAAGGTCACCGCCATGGTCTCGCCGAGCGCCCGGCCGAGGCCGAGCATCACCGCGCCGATGGCGCCTTGGCGCACATAGGGCAGGGTCACCGACAGCACCACCTCGGCGGTGGTCGCGCCCAGGCCATAGGCGCTCTCGCGCACGGCGGCGGGCACGGTCAGCAGAAGTTCGCGGAGCGTCGCGGCCATGAACGGCAGGATCATGATCGCCAGGATAATCGAGGCCGGCAGGATGCCCGAGCCGTTGGGGATGCCGGTGGTCAGGGCCTCCAGGATCGAGCCCGGCTTGGCCGCCGCCATCAGCGGCAGCTGGATCCAGCGGGCGAACAGCGGGGCGAAAACGAACAGGCCCCACATGCCGTAGACGATCGACGGGATGCCGGCGAGCAGCTCCACCGCCGTGCCGATCGGCCGCCGCAGTGGCGCGGGGCAGAGCTCGGTGAGGAAGAAGGCCACGCCGCCTGCGATCGGCAGGGCCATGATCAGCGCCAAGGCGGCCGTGATCAGTGTGCCGACGATCGGCCCCGCCGCGCCGTAGACGTCGGTGACCGGGTTCCAGGTCGAGGAAAACAGGAAGCCGATCCCGAACTTCGAGATCGCCGGCCAGCCGCCGATCAGCAGGGAGACGATGATCCCGCCCAGCGACGCCAGCAGCAAGGTGGCCGCGCCGAAGCACAGGCCCTCGAACACCTGGCCGATGAGCGAGCCACGGGGCTTGGCGCGCCGGGCCGGTGGACCGGCGGAAGGAAGGGCTGCGTCGGACATCGCTCTTGAGCTGGGCTCTTACGCTGGCGGAAAACCCAGGACCCCACCGCGCGAGGCGGCGGAGTCCCAGCCGTTCGGTTCTACTTGTAGACCGGCTTGCCGTCCGGGCCGACGATCTTCGACCACGACTTGCGGATCATGTCCTTCACGTTGGCCGGCAGCGGCACGTAGAAGAGCTTGTCGGCGTCGGCGTCGCCATTCTTGTAGGCCCAGTCGAAGAACTTCAGCACCTCTTCGCCCTTGGCGGCGTCGGCTTGCTTGGCGTGCATCAGGATGAAGGTCGCCCCGGTGATCGGCCAGGCGTTGGCGCCCGGCTGGTCGAGCAGCAAGAGGTAGAAGCCCGGCGCCGTGGTCCACTTGGCGTTGGCGGCGGCGGCCTTGAAGCTGGCGGCGGTCGGGGCGATGAACTGCCCGGCCTTGTCCTGCATCAGAGCGTAGGTCATCGAGTTCTGAGCGGCGAAGATATATTCGACGTAGCCGATCGCCCCCGGCGTCTGCTTCACGAAGGCGGCGACGCCGTCGTTGCCCTTGCCGCCCAGGCCCACCGGCCACTGGACGCTGTCGTTGGCGCCGACTTCGCTCTTCCAGTGCTCGGCCTGCAGGCTGAGGAAGCTGGTGAACAGGAAGGTGGTGCCCGAACCGTCCGAACGGTGCACGACGGTGATCGGCAGGTTCGGCAGCTTCACGCCCGGATTGGTCTTGGCCAGCAGCGGGTCATCCCACTTCTTGATCGCGCCGCGGTAGATGTCGGCGAGTTGCGGGCCGGTCAGCTTGATCTGGCCCGGCTTGAAGCCCGGCAGGTTCATCACCGGCACGATGCCGCCGACCACGGTCGGGAACATCACCAGGCCGTTGGTCTGCTGGTCTTGCAGGTTCAGCGGCTTGTCGGTGGCGCCGAAGTCGACGGTGTTGGCCTCAATCTGCTTGATGCCGCCGCCCGAGCCGATCGCTTGATAGTTCAGCGTGGTCTGGGTCTGGGCCTTATAGGCCTCCGCCCACTTGTTGTAGACTGGCGCCGGGAAGGTCGCGCCAGCGCCGGAAATCGCGCCGGCCGCGAAGGCTTGCGTCTCCGCGCCAACGATCAGAGCCGCGCCGATGGCCGCTCCAAGGGTCTTCAACATGGTTCTCTCCTGAATAGAGCGCCCCATCCATGCCGCTCTTGCTGGATGCCTTAGCGGCCTTGGTTGTCAGTTTGGTGACACCGGACGTCATTGTCCGCCAACGGACGGTCGGGCGCCGTGGCGTCAACCGCCGCGCCCTGTCGCCGAACCGTCACGCGAGCGTCGGGGGACCGTCATGGCCGGCGGCTAGATTGCCGGTCGAGTTGGTGCGCCCGCCGCGCCAAGTCTTCCCCCTCGACTGCCCACGCCGCCGCGTTTCCCGCGGCGGCGTTCTTTTTCGGTGAGGGGGGCCGCCGCGTTTCCCGCGCCGGCGTTCTTTATTACAGCAGGCGCGAGCGCATCAGCTG
This sequence comes from uncultured Alphaproteobacteria bacterium, assembly GCA_903822175.1. Classification (GTDB taxonomy): domain Bacteria; phylum Pseudomonadota; class Alphaproteobacteria; order Caulobacterales; family Caulobacteraceae; genus Phenylobacterium. The sequence continues at coordinate 269,821 of CAIJOB010000042.1, read as the reverse complement.
CGAGAGCAGGTCGATCAGGGTCACCGCCACGATGATCACGATAACGATGGCCGAGAGGTGCTGGTAGTCGAAGGCGTTGAGCGTCTCGAACAGCAACTGGCCGATGCCGCCCGCCCCGATCAGGCCCAGCACCGTCGCCGAGCGGGAATTGGATTCAAAGCGGTAGAGCGCATAGGACGTCCACAGCGGCCCCACCTGCGGGATCACGCCCCAGATCACCTCGTGCAGCTTGGTGGCCCCGGTGGCGCGGACGCCCTCGACCGGGCCCTTGTCGATGGACTCCACGGCTTCCGAGAACAGCTTGGCCAGCACGCCGCCGGTGTTGATCGCCAGCGCCATGACCCCGGCAAAGGGACCAAGCCCCACGGCGACGATGAACAGGGTGCCGACCACCAGATCGGGGATCGAGCGCAGCAGGTTCATCAACAGGCGCATGGGCTGCTGCAGCCAGACCGGCGACACATTGCGCGCGCAGGCGAGGCCAAAGGGAATGGCGATCAGCACCGCCAGCGCCGTGCCCCACATGGCGATCTGGATCGTCAGGATCATCTGCTGGATGTAGAGCGGCAGCAGGTCCCACTTGGGATGCACGAAGTCCTTGGCGAACTCGCGCATGTTGTCGGCGTTGGTGAACAGCTTGGTCGCGTGGCTGATGTTCACCGGCCCGAAGCTAACCAGCAGGATCACCACCACCACGCCCCAGATGGCGATATCCGGCGCGCGCTGAATCAGCGACCGGTGCGGCGGCTTTGGAATGTCAGCAAGGGTCGTCGCGGCCGTCACGAGGCGTCGGGCTCCTTGGCGCGCTTGGCCTCGGCGGCGGCGTGGATCTTGTCGAAGGCCGCCTGGGCCGCGGCGATCTTGCCCGGGTCGCCGGTGTGGCGCGCCTCGGCGAGCGCGACGCCCGCCTGCATCTCGCGCACCGGATCGAGGTAGGAGTTGTCGGCCGGGCGGAAGCCGCCGTAGGCTAGGCCCTTGAGCACCGCGCGCTGCTTGTCGGCGACCGGGCCCGTGCCGGTCCCATAGGTCAGGAAGAACTGGCGCATCTTCTCCTTGACCGCCGGGTCCAGGTCCTTGCGCGCGACGATCGAGCTCTCCGGCAGGGCCGGCGAGGTCCAGATGGCGTCGAGCTTGGCGGCCAGCTCCGGCTGAGCCCGCTGGAAGAACAGGATGCCGACGGTGTTGTTGGTGGCCACGTCCAGCACCCCGTTGGCCACCGAGAAGGAATTGGCCTGGTGGCTGGAGGAGCGAACCGCCTTGAAGCACTTGGTGGGCTCGATGCCCTTGGGCGTGAAAAGGTAGGCCATGGGCGCCAGCGTGCCCGAGGTCGACTGCGGATCGCCCATGCCGAAGGTGTATTTCTGGCCGCAGGCCAGCAGCTTATCGAGCGTGATGCCCGAGCCCTTTTTGACGATGATCACCGACTTGTAGGTCGCATCGCCTCCGGCATCGATCACGCGGCCCAGCACCTCGGCGTCGGCGCGGTTGACGGCGTCCAGGGCCGGCAGGGCCGAGAACCAGCCCACCTGCACCTGCTTGAAGCGCATGGCCTCGATCTGGGAGGTGTAGTTCGACGAGAAGTAGGGCTTCACGTGCACGCCGATCTGGGCGGACATGTCGTCCAGCAGCGGCTGCCAGAGCGGCGCCATCGAGGCCTGGTTCTCCGCCGAGAGGATCGAGAACACGACCTCCTTCGGCGCGGTCGTATCGGCCGACTTCTGGCCGCAACCAGCCAGGGCCAGAGCGGCCACAGCGGCGAGCGCCCCTATTGCCACCATCGTGCGGCGCGCGGTCATTTCGGGGCTCCTTCCCAGAAGACGTCTTCGAATTCCGGACCGTAGATGTCGATAAGCTGGCTGGTCTTAAGGCCGCCGGCCGGGCCGTCGCAGACGATCTTGCCGGCCTTCAGCGCGATGACGCGGTCGCAGTAGCGCAGCGCGTAATCAACCTGGTGCAGGGTGACGAGCACAGTGAGGCCGTCCTGCTTGTTCAGGTCGCGCAGGCTCTCCATCACCTTGCGCGCGGCCACCGGGTCGAGGGAGGCCACGGGTTCGTCGGCCAGGATGATCTTGGCCTTCTGGACCAGCGCACGCGCGATGGCGCCCCGCTGCTGCTGGCCGCCGGAGAGGGTGTTGGCGCGCTGGGCGGCGTAGTCGGCGACGCCGACGCGGGCGAGCGCCGCCATGGCCGCGCTCTTGGTCTCGGCGGGCCACTGGCCGGTGAGCCCACGCCAGGTCTCGATGCGGCCAAGCGAGCCCAGCGCCACATTGGTGAACAGGCTGATGCGGCCGACCAGGTTGAACTGCTGGGCGATGAAGCCGATCCGCGTGCGGGTCTTGCGCACCCCGCCGCTGATCCGGCCGTTCTGCTGCACGGGGTCGCCGAAGGCCTCGATGACCCCTTCGCCGCCATCGATCGTCTGCAGACCGCTGATCGAACGCAGCAGGGTCGACTTGCCGGACCCCGAGGGCCCGATCAGCGCGATCATCTCGCCCTTGCGCACCTCGAGCGACACGCCGTCCAGCGCACGGCGCGCGCCGAAGCTTTTGGAGGCCTTCCGAATGGACAGGACGGCGTCGGACATGGACGGCTTTGGCTTCCCCGCAACAAGCTCGGCAGGGAGGACAACGCCTGTACCCCGCACTGGCTACATGGCACGGCCGCCCGCATGCGGTCCAGCGCGTCGAAACGCCCGAGGCTTGCCTGTGGATAGAACGCTTTACATCTCAGTTCGATGACCCTATTTGGCGCGTTCCGGCGGACCCGATGTCCTGAAAAGCGCTGCTAACGCCGGATTGGGTTCAACTATCCGTTGGGGGTTACGTGAATTGCACACGTATCAAACGCCCCTGGACCTGGTCCGTGATCGCTCTCCGGAACGTCCCGTCGCTCTCGCGCGACCCGACGCGGTAGCGGCAGCGGCGCGCTGGTTCCAGGCTGAATTTAAAGGCGACGTCTTCTACGCTGTAAAAGCGAACCCTTCGCCGTGGGTCATCGAGACCCTGGTGGCGAATGGGGTGACGTCCTTCGATGTGGCCTCGATCCCCGAGATCGAGCTTGTAGCGGCGCACGCGCCCGGCGCGCGGCTGGCCTTCATGCATCCGGTGAAGAGCCGCAGCGCGATCCGCACCGCCTATTCCAAGTTCGGCGTGACGATCTTCGCCTTCGACACCCATGAGGAACTGGCCAAGATCCTCGAGGCGACCGACGGGGCGACCGATCTGACCCTGATGGTCCGCCTGGCGGTCAGCGCCGAGGGCGCGGCCTATTCGCTGAGCGGCAAGTTCGGCGTCGAGACCCATGAGGCCTCGGCCCTGCTGCTGGCCGCGCGCCGCGCCACGGAGGGCCGCCTCGGCGTCTCCTTCCACGTCGGCAGCCAGTGCATGCGCCCGACCGCCTTCCAGGCCGCCATGGCCCAGGCCAGCCGCGCCATCGTGCGCGCCGGCGTCCTGGTCGACATCGTCGATGTTGGCGGCGGCTTCCCGTCGATCTATCCGGGCATGGTCCCGCCGGACATGGCCGACTATGTGGACAGCATCCAGCGCGGCTTCGCCGAGATGATGGTCCACGAGGACACCGAGCTGTGGTGCGAGCCCGGCCGGGCGCTCGTGGCCGAGGCCTCCTCGATCCTGACGAAGGTCGAACTGAAGAAGGGCGACGCGCTCTATCTGAACGACGGCAGCTACGGCAGCCTGTTCGACGCGGCGCACACCAAGTGGCCCTTTCCGGTGAAACTCTTCCGCGGGGCCGAGAGCGCCGACGACGGCGAGGCCCTGGAAGTGGAAGGCCCCCTGAAGCCCTTTCGTTTCTACGGACCGACCTGCGACAGCCTCGACCACATGCCGGGCCCGTTCTGGCTGCCGGAAGACGTCCGCGAGGGCGACTACATCGAGATCGGCATGCTGGGCGCCTATGGCGTGGCGATGAACACCCGCTTCAACGGCTTTGGCGACGCGGAGACCGCGGTCGTCGAGGACGCCCCCATGGCCTCGATGTTCGGCCTGGCCGGCCGCACCATCCGCCTGCCCCGCGAGGCGCAGGAGGAGGAACGGAACAAGGTCGTTCGTCTGTCGCGTCCCAAGGGCCGGGCCGGCAAGAGCCGCCGCAAGCGGTAAACCTGACGCATTCGCGTGCTAAAGGCGCGGCCGGTCGCTCCGTCCCGGTCGCGCTTTCCTATGGACGGGCGCTCAAACCTCGAAGGAAACGAGCGAATGAACGCTGACGTTCAGAAGACCAACCGCAAGGCCGAACTGCTGGCCAACACCGTCGAGCATGTGGCGATCGACCAGTACGACGCCCGCCCGGTGATCGACGCCATGCGCAAGATGAGCTTCACCAGCCGCGACACCGCGCGCGCCGCCGACATCTGGTCGATGAGCCTGGCGGACGCCGACTGCTCGACCTGGCTGACGCTGGCCGGATCGACCAGCGCCGGCGGCTGCATGCACATCTACCGAGACATGCTGAAGTACGGGATGATCGACGTGGTGGTGGCCACCGGCGCCTCCATCGTCGACATGGATTTCTTCGAGGCGCTCGGCTTCAAGCACTACCAGGCCGATTCCACCGTCGACGACCGCGACCTGCGCGAGCTCTACATCGACCGGATCTACGACACCTACATCGACGAGGAAGAGCTGCAGAACTGCGACGGTACGATCTACGCCCTGTGCGAAGCCCTGGAGCCGCGCCCCTATTCGAGCCGCGAGTTCATCTGGGAGATGGGCAAGTGGCTGGCCGACGGCAACGCCAAGAAGCCGGGCAGCCTGGTCCAGACCGCCTATGAGGAGGGCGTGCCGATCTTCTGCCCGGCCTTCGTCGATAGCTCCGCCGGCTTTGGCCTGGTCAAGCACCAGGTGGAGCGGATGAAGGCTAAGCAGCCCTACCTAACCATCGACGCCGTCGCCGACTTCCGCGAACTGACCGACATCAAGATCGCCGCCGGCGCCACAGGCCTGTTCATGGTCGGCGGCGGTGTGCCGAAGAACTTCGCCCAGGACACCGTGGTCTGCGCCGAGATCCTCGGCCACGAGGTCGAGATGCACAAATACGCCGTGCAGATCACCGTCGCCGACGTGCGCGACGGCGCTTGCTCGTCCTCGACGCTGAAAGAGGCCTGCTCCTGGGGCAAGGTCGACGTCACCTGGGAGCAGATGGTGTTCGCCGAGGCCACCACGGTGGTGCCGCTGATCGCGTCCGACGCCTGGCACCGTGGCTCGCACAAGAACCGCACCAAGCGCCGCTGGGCGAAGCTGTTCGGGAAGTAGAGCTAGGCCGGGGCGACCTCGCGAACCGCGTCGGCGACGGCGCGGAAATCCTTGCGCAGTATGCTGGTATGGTTGCTCGCGACCCTGGCGCTGACCCGGACGTTGGGGTTTCGCGCGACGATCGGCTCGAGCACGGTTCGCCCCTCGTCCATCTCCCCGCCCTTGGTCCCCAGGCTGTCGCCGGTGGCCAGGACGAAGGCCACCGGGCAGGCCAGGCGTTCGAGGAGCGGGCGGCTGGCGTCGCCGATCTCGTTGGCGTCGATGTTGACCGCGATGTGCTCGTCGGTGGTCATCTGCGCGGTCAGCCGAAGGAGGCGCGCCAGGGGCATGAACAGGCGCATCTGGCCGAACAGCTTGCGGATCCGCGCGCGGCCCGCCTCGCCGGTCAGGCCCATCGGAAAGGCGTCCACCGTCACCACGCCCAGAACGCGGTCCGGATCCCGGTCGGCCCAATGCCACGCCAATATCCCGCCGTAGGACCAGCCCACCAGCAGCGGCCGGTCAACGCCCCTCGCCTTCAGGATGGCGTCCAGATCGCGAAGCGCGGTCTCGAACGAATAGTCGGCTGAGCGTTTCGATCGGCCGCGAGCCCGCAGGTCGTAGGTGATGTGCCGATAGCTATCGCCCAGCTCAGAGATGACGCCCCGCCAGTGCGACTGATCGGCGTAGGCGCCATTGAGGTAGACGATCGCACGGCCGGGGCCGCCGGTGTCGCGCAGGTACAGCGCGCTGTCATCGACGGGGACCATGCCGGTCCAGGCGGCTTGCAAGGTCCTTACTCGCAGTAGATGCGGACTTTGGCGTCCTGGGCGTCCACATCGACGGTGAGTTCGTCGAGGTGGGAGATCAGCTCCTCGAGATTCTCCGGCTTCAGCTGGCCGATGTCGAAGGGCACGCCGTTCTTGGAGAGCTGTTCGTTGACCTGATCGCGCGCCGCCGGCGGGATCAGGCTGGTCAGGCGCACGCCGGCGCGCAGGAGCGCCATCGGCACGCGGATATTGACCTTGGTGGGGCCGTCTTCGTCCGTCGCATCCACCGATACCCGCAGGTACTTCGGCGGCGGCTTGTTGTGGCCGGCGGCCGCACCCTCGGCCTGGCGGGGCGCGGGACCGGGGCCTTCCATCGCGCCCAGGAGGCGCTCGGCCTCGTCAGCGTTGATCTTTCCATCGGCCAGCATCTGCAGGACCGAGCGTCGGTCGTTGTTCATGGGGAGGTCTCCTAGAAAATTCGGATGCGGATGAGTGCGTCGCGAGAGTCGATATCGATCACCGTGCCGCCGAGGCTCATGAGCACACGGCCAACGCCCATCACCGTGGCGAAGGGGTTGAGGCCATAGGGCGGGGGCGCGAAGTAGATCAGCGGCGACAGCAGGATCGCGAAGGGCGCCAGCAGCAGGAAGATCGCCGTCATCGGCAGCCATAGCCGGATGACCACCCGGCGGGGCGGCGGCGCGGGTTCCGTGGGCGGTGCGGGCCGCGCGCGCACCGGCGGCGCGGTGCGCTGGGTCATGGCCCGGGCGGTCCGCTGGGCGCGGGCCTCCACATTGGCCAGGCTGAAATGCCGGATGGCGCGCGGCGCGTAGATCATGATTGTCCCCCCAGTTCGGCCACGGCCTGATCGGCGGTGATCTCGCCGCGGGCGAGCCGTTCCAGCACCTCGGCGCGGGCCAGGCCGTGATGCGGCTCCGGATCGGTCTCGATGAATTCCAGACTGGCGGCGATGCGGTTCAGCCGGGCCTTGATGGTCGGATAGGAGACGCCGAACACCTGCTCCATTTCCTTGATCGAGCCGTGGCTGCGCACGAAGGCGGCCACGAACACCTGATCCTCGGCGGCGAGCTGGGCCAGGCGCGGCAGCTCGAAGGCGCCCTCGATGGCCACGCCCTGTTCGACCAGGCGCACCCGCTCCACAACGATGGGCCGGCCACGGGTCAGTTCGCTCAGCGCTTGCCAGTCTTGGACGGCGGCTTGGGTTTTCGTATCGCTCATGACTCTGATATTGATATTCTTAAGTTGAGAGTCAAGTTTTTTAATTTCATGCCACACGCCGAGGGAAAATCACGCTGGCCGATTGAATCCATCCGCCGGCTCTGCGACACCGGCTGTCACAATTGGGAGCGTGAGATGGCTTGGAAGTTTGCGATGGCCGCGGCGGCGGCGGCGGCGGTGCTGACGATGGGCGCGGACCCCGCGCCGCCGGTCCAGGCCCCTCCGGCCCCGGCCATCAAGCCCTACCTCGGCGCCGCGGGCCTGCCCGACACGCTGAAGATCCTGCCGCCGGCTCCGCAGAAGGGCGACGTCCGCTACGAGACGGACCGCAAGATGTTCCTGGGCACCCGCAAGCTCGCGGGGACGGACCGCTTTGCGCTGGCGCTGAATGACGACGCGCTCTCCGGCCCTGCGCTGATGAAGGACTTCAGCTGTGCGCTCGGCGTCCAGCTGACCGCGGCCAACGCGCCGAAGTTCATGTCGATGATCCCGCGGATCGGCCGAGACGCCTCGATCGCCACCAACCTGCCCAAGGACCATTGGCAGCGGCAGCGGCCGTTCCTGATCGACAAGGGCCCGACCTGCATCGATCAGGCCGGCCCGATCAAGGACACCTGGGACTATCCGTCCGGCCACAACACCTACAGCTGGGCCGTCGGCCTGATCCTGGCGGAGCTGAACCCCGAGCGGGCGACGGAAATCCTGGTCCGCGCCCGAGCCTATGGCGAAAGCCGGATGATCTGCGGCGTGCACAACATGAGCGCGGTGGAGAACGGCCGCACCAATGGCGGCATCCTGGTCGCCGCCCTGCACGCGTCGCCGGAGTTCCGCGCCGACATCGAAACCGTCCGCGCCGAGATCGCCGCCGCGCGCAAGGCGGGCCCAGCCCCCGACCCGGCCGCCTGCGCCAAGGAAGCGGAACTGCTGAAGTCGCCGTACTAACAGCCCTTAGATGCTCCCCTTAGGGGGAGCTGTCCGCGAAGACGGACTGAAGGGGTTGCAGCCCACTCCGCCAACCGCTCTGGGTGAAACCCCCTCCGTCTCGGCGCTGCGCACCGAGCCACCTCCCCCTCAATCGCGCTCCGCGCTGGGGGAGGATCTAAATGCCCGCGTACCACTCGTAGCCGCGGTCTTCCCAGAAACCGCCGCCGCCCTGGTGCAGGTGGGCGTAGTCGGCCACCGCCTCGATCCGCCGGATGTACTTGGCCTGCTTGTAGCCAAGCTGGCGCTCGACCCGCAGGCGCAGCGGAGCGCCGTGCGCGACCGGGAGCGCGGCGTCGTTCATGGCGTAGGCCAGGATGGTCTGCGGGTGGTAGGCGTCGATCAGGTCGATGCTCTCGTAGTAGCGCCCCTTGCCGTCCATCGGTCCGTCCAGCGTGTCGTAGCAATGGAAGACGATGTAGCGAGCCTGCGGCTTCAGCCCCGCCTGATCGATCAGCGGCCCGAGCCGGGCGCCGGTCCACTTGGCGATCGACGACCAGCCTTCGACGCAGTCGTGCCGGGTGATCTGGGTGCGGGCCGCCTGCGCGCGCAGGTCGGCGAGGCTGAGCGACAGGGGCCGCTCCACCAGGCCGTCGATCGTCAGGTGGTAGTCGGCGAAACCGGTCTTCTTCAGCGTCAGGTAGTCGGGGTCCTGCGGATCGATGGAGCCGTTGGGCCGGAAGTCAGAGGAGATGTCGGCGTGGCTGAATTCCCGCGCCAGCGCCTTGCGGTCGACCAGCAGGCGCTGCGCGCGCCGCGTCAGGCCCTCGGCGCTCTGCAGGAAGGCCACGCCCTGCTTGCTGTTGGTGATCTTGTCGCAGGCGCCCAGCGCCAGCGCACCGGCCGACGCCAGGCCTGCCTGCAGCCAGCCGCGGCGGTTGATCGGAGCGCTCACGCCGTCTCTCCCGACTTGTCCGGAACGATGGCGTAGCGGCCGGTGATCATCGAGCGGATGTTGTTCCAGGTCCCCGACGCGACCACCATGAACAGGTGCAGCAGCACGAAGCCGATCAGGCTGAAAGCGGTGATGAAATGGATTGTCCGCGCGGATTGACGTCCGCCGAAGAAGTCCACCACCCAGGGCGCGAAGGCGTCCATGCCCGGCGACATGCAAAGCCCGGTCACGACCATCAGCGGCAGCAGGACCGCGATCACCGCCAGATAGGCGCCCTTCTGCAGGACGTTGTAGTGGCGCGCCTCTTCGCCCTTGGGGAACCGCAGCTTCGCGTGGGTGACGATCTCATGCCAGACGTTCTTCGGCTTCAGGTCCGCCCGGGTCGGCGCGAGGTCTTTGACGATGTGGCCGCGGGCGAGGCCGACCAGCCAGTAGGTCAGGCCGTTGATCACGAAGAGCCAGGCGAAGAAGAAGTGCCAGTGGCGGCTGTCGGCCAGGTCGCGGTAGCTGGGGACCGTCGCCCAGGCCGGGAAGGCCACCGGCTCGCGCTCGCCCACCTTGCCGGAATAGCCGAGCACTCCGGTGGTGTTGAACTTCGCCGTCCCGATCTGAGTGAAGCCGACCATGGCGTCGCCCTTTGGCTCCGCGCCGATCAGCACCCAGGGCTGTGCGAAGACCGCCTTCTGGCCCCAGTAGAGGGCCGGATGGGCGCCGAAGATGTTCAGCCCGCTCATCAAAAGGAAGGTCAGCGCCAGCACATTGATCCAGTGCGTCGCGCGGGTGACCGCGGCGTGGCGGTAGACCAGGACTTTCTTCGGCTTGGCCATCGTCTTCCGAGCTCCTCCCCAGAGCCTGTCCCCATTTGCCACGAAACACCATTCGCGCGCGATCGGCGAAGGTTACAGCGCGGCTCGGACGCTGGCCGATTGCGGCGGGCGCCCCTAAGTTCCACCGCGAATGGCGGGGGATGCATCTTGAGCGAGGGCGTGGAGGTCTGGCGGGGCAGCGTTGCGACGTGGGAATGCGACGCCATGGGTCACCTGAACGTCGGCTTCTACGTGGCCAAGTCCATGGACGGGCTGACCAGTCTGGCGGCCGAGCTCGGCATGGCCGGGGCGTTTGCGCCGGACGCACGGGCGACCTTGATCGTGCGCGAGCAGCACATCCGCTTCCTGCGCGAGGCGAGGCCGGGCGCGGCCCTGACGATGACCGGCGGGGTCGTCGAGATGGGCGAGAGCGGCGCGCGGCTGATCTTCCTGCTGCGCCATGCCGACGGCGCGCTGGCTGCGAGCTTCCAGACGCTGGTCGACCACGTCACCGCCCAAGAGGCGCGCGCCTTCCCCTGGCCGGCGCGGGTGATGGCCAAGGCCGAGGGCCTGCGTCTCGCCGTCCCGCCTGAGGCCGCGCCGCGCAGCATCGGCCTGGAGCCGGTGGAGAGCCGCGCCAGTCTCGCGCGGGCCAATGAACTCGGCCTTCGCCGCACCGGCCTCGGCGCGGTCCGCGCCGGCGACTGCGACCCCTTCGGGCGGATGCGCACAGAGCTGATGATGGCGCGCATCTCCGATGGCATTCCGCACTTCCTGCAGGGCCGCTCGCTGAACGGCGAGCCGGCGGGGAAGCGGGCCGGAGGCGCGGCGCTGGAATACCGGCTGATCCACCTGGACTGGCCGCGCGCCGGCGACCGGGTCGAGCTGCGCTCCGGCGCGTCGGGTGGCGACGCGCGGTTCCGCAAGCTGACCCATTGGCTGCTTGACCCCGACACCGGCCGCGCCTGGGGCGCCGCCGAGGCCATCGCCGTCTCCTTCGACCTGGAGACCCGCAAGATCATCACGCTGAGCGACGAAGCCCTGGCTGCCGCCGACGCCCAGGTGGTGAAAGGCCTGACGCTCTAGCTGGAACGCGCGGCGCAGGAGGCCAGCAGGCTGCGCACCAGCTCCGGGCGCTCCATCGGCAGGAAGTGCGTGGTGTTGGGGATGGTCTGCACCTGAATGCGGCCGTCGTCGCCCAGGTCGTTCTCGCGGCCCTCGATGCGGAAGGTCGAGCCTTCGGCGGCGCGCAGCACGCGGATGGGGCAACGGCTGTCGCGGAAGGCCGCCCAGGCGTCGTAGTTATGGGTGCGGAAGTTGGAGGCCTCCCAGGCCGGCGCGCAGGTCAGCGTCACCTCGCCGGCCGCCGTCTCGCGGAAGCCGGCCTCGACGTAGTCGGCGAGCTGCGCCTCGCTCCAGGTCTTGAAGCCGCCACGGCCGAGATAGGCTTCGAACGCCGCCTGCTTGCTCGGAAAGATTGCGCGGCGGCGCATAGCGCCGGCGAGCAGAGGGGAGTCCGGATCGGCGGCGAAGGCCTGAGCCTCCACCGGCATGATCACCGGGTCGAACAACGCCAGCGACCGCACGCGTTCCGGCTCCGCCGCCGCGGCCAGCAGGCTGGACGTGCCGCCCATGGAATGGCCGCTCAGCACGACCGGCGCCTCGCAGGCCGCCGCCAGGAGCGCCAGCAGGTCGTCGCGGAATTCCAGCCAACCCTGCCGGCCCTCGATCACCGTCGGCAGCGTGGTCGCCCCATGGCCGCGCAGGTCTAGCGCCAGGATGCGCAGGCCGCTCGCGAGCGGCCCAAGGATCGTGCGGTAGGTGCGGCCGTTGAAGCCGTTGGCGTGGGAAAAGACGATGTCCACCGGCCGGTCGGTCGGCCCGAACTCCAGCGCCGCCATGGCCCCGCCGCGGCTGGGCAGCGGGATCATCCGCGCGGTCGGTTCGGTGTCAGCGGCAGCACTCATGATCTCTCCCAGCTCAGGCTCCCATATAGCCGGGGCCGGGCGGAGGAGAAGAGGCCGTCAGACTTCCAGTTCGGCGTCCGTCAGGTCGCAGCCGGCCAGGTTCGCGCCGTTCATGTCGGCTTCCAGGAAGCGCGCGCGGTGGGCGTGGGCGCCGCGCAGGTCAGCGCCCCGCAGCACCGCGCGGGTGAAGTCGGTGCGCACGAAGCGGCCATCGCCGATGGTCAGCGGGCCGAGCTTGGCGCCGCGCAGGTCGGTGCGGGTGAAGGAGGCGCCGGAGAGCTTGGCGCCGCGCAGATCGGCGTCGCGCAGATCGCAGCCGCGGAAATCCGCGCCGGAAAGGTCGGCGCCCTGGAACTGGGCCCCCTGAATGTCGAGACCGAAGAAGATGCCGCCTCGGGCGACCAGCGCGGTGAGCCGGCGGTCCTTCAGGGTCTTCATCGGGCGGAAATCGACGCCGCTCATGTCGATCACCGAGCCGCGCGCACCGCTTGAATCGCAATAGGCCTCGTGCTCGGCCAGCACCTTGTCGAGCGGCCGCTCGTCCACATAGGTCACTTCCGGCGGGGCGCGCAGCACGTCGCTCATGTCGACGTTGTCGAGGATGGCGTTGTCGAGGATCGCGCCCGACAGCACCGTGCGCTTCATCGAGGCGCCGGAGAGGTCGGCGCCGGCGAGGTCGGCGCCGGTGAGATCCGCGCCGTCCAGGACCGCGCGGGTCAGCTTGGCGCCGGCCATCTGGGCGCCGGAGAGATTGGCGTCGGTGAAGTCGCTGGACATGGCCACCGCGCCGGCCATCTGGGCCCCGGCCAGGTTCGCGCCCGAGAGGATCGCGTAGTTCAACTCGCCCGGCCTGTGCTCGTGGCGAAGGATGCGGAAGCCGTCGAGCTTGTCCTGCAGGGCGATGCGCCCCTCGCGCAGGTCGCAGCCCGGCAGCTCGGCCCCGGCCAGGTTGGCGCCGCGCAGGCAGGCGCCCCGCAGATCAGCCCGGCTGAGATTGGCGCGACGCAGGTCGGCTTCCCGCAGGTCGGCGCCGAACAGGATGCCGCGGGTGAGGTTGGCGCGGGCCAGCGTCGCCCCGTGGAAATTGGCCCCGGCGAAGTCCGCCTCGCGCAGGTCCAGCCCCTCAAGCGTGCAGTTGGAAAGGTCGGCATAGGTCAGGCTGAGGCGCCGTCCGCCGGAGCGTCCCGCCAGGTAGCGCTGGTGCGCCTCGACCGCCTCTCTGAGCGCCTGAGCGTCGAGAGCCAGATGGTGGGGTTGGGCTTGGGAGGGCATTGGTGACCTTTGCGCCCCGGCAAAATGCGGCGCCGTCACTTAAAGAACGGTTGCACCGCGCCCCTCGCAGACCAGGTTATTTCAGAACCAGCCGCGCCGCTTGAACCACAGGACTGGCAGGATGGCCGAAACCGCCATCAGACTAAGCGCCATCGGGTAGCCGTAGGGGAGATCCAGCTCCGGCATGTGCTTGAAATTCATCCCGTAAACGCTGGCCACCAGGGTTGGCGGCATCAGGATCACCGCGGCCACCGAGAAGAACTTGATGATCCCGTTCTGCTCGATGTTGATCAGGCCCAGCGCCGCATCCAGCAGGAAGGCGATCTGGCCGGATTGCGCGCCGGCGTGCTCGGTCAAGGACTGGCCGTCACGCTGCAGCGCGTGCAGGTGGGCGGCGCACTCGGGGTCGGCGGAGATTTCCGGCGCCAGCGCGGCGAAGCTGAATAGGCGCGAAAGGCTCATCAGGCTGTTGCGCGTCAGCGAGGTCAGCGACTGGGCCCGCGCCAGGTCGGTCAGCAGCGCCTCGAACTGCGCGCCCTTGGGCCGGGCGAAGATCGCCTGGGACACGCCTTCCACCTCGGCGCCGGACCGCTCCAGGAGGTCCGCCAGCCGCTCGACCACCGCGTCCAGCAGGCCCAGCAGGCAGGACGACGCCGAGGCCACCTCCATTGACTGGGCGCGCTCAGCGAACAGGTCGAAGGCCTTCAGCTCGTCATAGCGGATGGTCACCACGATGCCGGCGGCCAGCACGAAGGTCACCGGGGCGTCGGCGCGGCTCTGGCTGTCGTCGCCGCGGCGCGCCAGCAGGCTGGCGGTCATGAAGGTCGCGCCGTGCGCCTGGTAGAGGCGGCTGGAGGGCTCGATCTCGGCCATCTCCTCGCGGGTCGGCAGGCCCAGCGACAGCGCCGCCTCGACGGCCAGTTCCTCCTCGCGGGTGGGCTTGAACAGGTCGAGCCACAGGGTGTCGGCGGGCGGACGCCAGCTTGAGCCCGGGGTGACCGCCTCCGGGCGAGCCGCCCCACGCCTCAGCAGTTTGAGCATACGCGTCTCCGCCAGGGAACGTCCCTAGTGGAGCGTCACGCGCATAGCGTCAATTCGCGAGAGGTCGGCTCTAGTTGCTGCCGCTGTCGCCGCGGGCCGCCTTGGCGATCAGGGCGGCGATGCGGTCGGTGGAATCGGCCGCCTGGTTCAGGATCGAGAGCGGGCCGCTGCCGGGCCGCACGGCCGAGGCCATCTGGCTGGCCGCCGACTGCGCCATGGCGATGGCGGTGTTCTCGGCGTTCGACAGGCCGCTGGCGGCGTAGAGCTTGGCCTTGGCGTCCTGATAGATGAAGCCGTAGGTCTGATAGGTCGATCCGCCGAGGTCGCGGCTGGGGTCGTACCAGACCTTCACCTGGCTCCAGTTGCCCTCGGGCGACACGTCGACCAGGGTCACGTCCTTCTCGACCTTGCCGCGGCCGCCGTCGATCGGCGACCAGTTGGCGTGGGTGATCTGGACGATACGGTCGGTCAGCACCTCGGAGACCACGGCCACGTGGCCCAGGCGCATGCGCTCGGTGGGCTTGAAGCAGAGCACCGCGCCGGTCTTCGGCTGGAAGCCCACGTCATATTTGCCGAGAGCCTGCTGCCACCAGGTGTAGGCGTCGCCGAAAAGCTGGATGCCGGAGACCAGGCGCGCGAAGGGAACGCACTGCCAGTAGGTCTCGGCGATCGCTCCCCCCATAGCGGGAACGAGGCTCATAACCGCCGCGACGGCGAGGGAACCCAACAGGGTTCTCGTCCGCTTAAGCATGTTTGTGAAACTCCCCGAACGCAAACTCAGTGAGAGATAACCCTATCTCGCTTAGAGTGAAAAGAGGGTTTAGATTCACGTGACGGAACGCCGCGCACGGATTATCACGAGTCAGGTTGGACCGCGCGGCTGAATAGTTGTGAAATCTGAGAGTTGACAAGAAAAATCTGACAATCAATCCGCACGATTCAAGATATCAATCCCACTCTGCGTGTTTTTACGCCGTAAGATTATCTATTTAGACGACTACCATATGCTTCGTATTACTCTGCGACAGCCTACGAACACTCCGGATCACGCCGCTGTAACGAAATGAAACAAGAGCTCGCCGTGATCGGCGAGGTGTTCGCGTCCCAAGCGAATCTTTGCGCGGGACTCTTCACAAGTTTGCGACGCAGGCGCCTGGGGCGAAGATCGCCACCAAATGATGCAAACGAGGGCTTTTTCCGACTCACTTGGGTCAGGCCCTGGACGGTGCGCGGCAACTGCGGCGCACGGCCCGCGTTGTGGCTCCCAGACATCTGGGAGACCGCTCATGAGAGCCTCGATCATCGCCGCCGCGCTCAGCGCCGCAGCCCTGCTGGCCCGCGCCGCCGCCGCGCAGACCGGAGACAATGAAGCCGGCGTGCCGCTGACGCCCGCCGAAGCCGCCGGCCCCTGGACCGTGGCCTCGCAGGGCAAGGACCTTTGCGTCCTGACGCTCGGCGCCGCGCACTCGGTGAAAGCGCCCGCTTCCTGCGACGAGGCCGTGGGCGGCAATCCGACCGGTTGGCAACCGACCAAGGATGGGATGCAGCTCACCGGGACCGGCGGCCAGGGGATGCTGGCCTTCCACCGCTGGAGCAACAGCTTGTTCGTCTCGCACCGGTCCAGCGGCGTGGACATTCAGCTGCGCCGCGGCGGTCCCGAGGCCTGACCCGGACGCCTGATTGGGCGCCAAGCGCCGTCACAAATCCCCTGTCGGTTGAATCTTGACCCTAGGGACGCCCGGACGCTTGCGAAGCTGCGCCGTACCTTCTAGCTGGACCATAAGAGGAGCATCAAAATCGCTCCCCCAAGTCGTCTTGCTCGAGTGATGGTCAGCTATGCGTAAATTCGTTCTCGCCGCGGTGCTTGCCGCCAGCGCCCCGATCGCGGCGCTGACGCCGGCGGTCGCCCATGCCGACGACGCGTCGATGTACAACCTCTTCGTGCTCGGCAAGATGGACGTGAAGAGCAGCGACGTGGAAGGCCGCGTCGCGGTCGCCGGCGACACCAAACTGGACTCCTATTCGGTCGGCGCTCTGGCCCCGGCCAACACCGTCAACCTGGTGGTCGGCGGCAACCTGACCGCCGGCGTCAACGGCGGCGGCGCGACCCACGGCCTGACCATCGTCGGCGGCACAGCGACCTATCACAACTGGAGCAGCGCCGGCCTGCAGCCCGCCGGAACGCCGCTGCCGGTGGATTTCGCCGCCGAGCAGACCCGGCTCTATGCGCTCACCGACGCCCTGGACGCCTATGCGGTGACCGGAACGGTCACCTCCGCCTGGGCGGGCCAGCTCACCCTGAGCGGGTCCAGCGCCGGCCTCAACGTCTTCGATGTGAGCGGCGCCACGCTCGCCCAGCTCAACACCCTGAACATCGACCTGACCGGCGGCGGCACGGCGCTGATCAACGTCGACGGGACCAACGACTCCTTCACCAACGCCGGCATCTTCATCAACGGGACGCAGCCGGGCGACAACACCTACGCCTCCAGCGTGCTGTTCAACTTCGCCGACGCGACCAAGCTCTCCTTCGCCGGGATCGACCTGGAGGGCTCAGTGCTGGCGCCGCACGCCGACTACCAAGGCGGCTGGGGCGTGCTGAACGGCCAGCTGATCGTCCACGATTTCACCGACAAGCTCGGCTCCACCCAGATCAATATGGGCCACGATTTCCGCGGCAATCTGCTGGACAGCCCGCCGCCGGGCATTCCCGAGCCGACCGCCTGGGCGCTGTTGATCCTGGGCTTCGGCGCCACGGGCGCGGCCCTGCGCCGCCGCCGGCCGATGCTCGCCGCCTAAGCCCCTTCTACAGGAAGCTGTAAGGATCGATGTCGATGGCCACGCGGATGGCCGCCGGCGGCCGCACCCGCGCGCGCCACGCCGCCATATAGGCCGAGAGGTCCACCGCCTTGTCGGCGCGGACCAGGAAGCGCTTGCGCCGCCGCCCGCGGATCAGGCCCAGCGGCGCATCGGCCGGCCCATAGACCTCGACCCCGGCGGAATTGGGCGCGGCCTGGGCCATCAGCTGGACGAAGCCCTCCAGCTGCGCCGGGTCGATCCCCGAGACCACCACCGCCGCGAGACGCCCGAACGGCGGCAGGCCGGCAAGCTCGCGCTCGGCCATCTCCGCTTCGACAAAGGCGTCCCGGTCCTGCGCCGCCAGCGCCTGCATCACCGCATGCTCCGGCGCCCAGGTCTGCAACAGCGCGCGCCCCGGCTTGTCCCGGCGCCCGGCCCGGCCGGTGGCCTGGGCCAGCAGCTGATAGGTCCGCTCGGCGGCGCGCAGGTCGCCGCCGCGCAAGCCGAGATCCGCGTCCACCACGCCCACCAGGGTCAGGTCCGGGAAATTGTGGCCCTTGGCCGCGGCCTGCGTCGCCACCAGGATGTCGATCTGGCCGGCCGCCATGGCCTCGATCAGCCGGCGGCCCTCCCGCGCGTCGAAGGCGGTGTCGGAGGAGAAGACCGCCACGCGGGCCTGCGGGAACAGCTCCTTGGCCTCTTCCTCGACCCGCTCGACGCCGGGCCCGATGGAAACCAGGGCGTCGTGCGCGCCGCAGTGCGGGCAGGCCTTGGGCTTGGGCATGGAGAAGCCGGTCAGGTGGCAGACCAGCCGCCCGGAATAGCGGTGCTCGACCAGCCAGCTGTCGGTGTCCGGCGCGGTCATACGCTCGCCGCAGGCCTTGCAGAGGACCAGTGGCGCATAGCCCCGGCGGTTGAGGAACAGCAGCGTCTGTTCGCCGCGCGCGAAGGTCTCGCCCATGGCCTTGACGAGCGCCGGCGACAGCCAGCGTCCGGGGTCCGGCGGGCTCTCGCGCAGGTCGATCAATTCGATGTCGGGGAGTTGGGCGGCGCCGTGCCGGGCCGAGAGCCGCAGCCAGCGGTAGCGGCCTTGCTCGGCATTGCGCAGGCTCTCCAGGGACGGCGTCGCCGAGGCCAGCACGATGGCGGCGTCCTCGATCTTGCCGCGCGCCACGGCCAGGTCGCGGGCGTGATAGATGAAGCCTTCCTCCTGCTTGAAGGAAGCGTCGTGTTCCTCGTCGACGACGATCAGCTTGAGGTTGGCGAACGGCAGGAACAGCGCCGAGCGCGCCCCGACCACGATGCGACAACGCCCGGTCGCCACGGCTTCCCAGACCCTGCGCCGGGCCGGCGGAGGAACGTCAGAGTGCCATTCGCCGGGCTCGGCCCCAAACCGCTCGGCGACGCGGCCGATCACCGCCTGGGTGAGTGCGATCTCGGGCAGCAGGATCAGCACCTGGGCCGTCACGTCGGCGGCGAGCGCCGCGGCGGCCGCCTCCAGATAGACCTCGGTCTTGCCCGAGCCGGTGACCCCATCCAGCAAGGCGACGCCGAAGCCGCCCTCGGCCAACATGGCCTTGAGACCATCCGCCGCCGCGGCCTGGCTGGGGTTGAGGGTCGCACCCGCTCGCGCCGGGTCCGGCGGATCGAAGGACGCCACCGCCTCGACCAGTGAGACCGCCAGCACGCCTTCGTCGATCAGACCCTTCACCACGCCTGCGCCGACGCCGGCGGCGCGGACCAGATCCGGCGGGCTGAGCGCCTGCGCGGCGGCCTCGATCACCTTGGCGCGCGCTGGCGTCGGACGCGCCGGTTGGGCGCCGGTCAGGGCCACGATCCGCATCGGACGCGGCTTGGGCGCGCGGGCGCCGCGCAGGGCGATGGCCAGCGGCTGGCCCGGCCAGTCGACCGAATAGCGCGCCGCCCACTGCACGAACTCCACTGTGCCGGGCGGCAGGCGCGGCGCCTCCAGCAGGGCTTCCAGAGGCTTCAGTGGCCGATTGCCGCCGGCCGCCTCGCGCAGGCCCACCACCACGCCGCGCAGCAGGCGCGGGCCCAAGGGCGCGGACACCTGGTCGCCAAGCTGCAGGCCCATGCCCTCCGGCTCGGCGTAGTCGAAGGCCTCGGGCAGGGGCATCGGCAAAAGAACGGAGGCGATGCGACTCATTGAGGGGCTTTTGCGCTTTGCATCTGGGCGAGTACAAGCCCCAGTCCAAGACCATTCCCAAAGACCATCTCAGCGGGCCCGGTCCCCAGACCCAGGATTCCAAGCTATGCAACTCTTCCTCGACAGCACCGACGTGGCCGCCATCAAGGATCTGGCCGCCACCGGCCTGGTGGACGGCGTCACCACCAACCCGACCCTGATCGCCAAGTCCGGCCGTCCCATGGCCCAGGTCATCGCCGAAATCTGTGGCGTGATCGAGGGACCGGTCAGCGCCGAGGTCGCCGCCCAGGACACCGCCGGCATGCTGGACGAGGGCCGCAAGCTGGCCGCCATCGCGCCCAATGTGGTGATCAAGGTGCCGCTGACCCGCGACGGCCTGATCGCCTGCCGCGAGTTCACCCACGAGGGCATCTCCACCAACGTGACCCTGTGCTTCTCCGCCGCCCAGGCCCTGCTCGCCGCCAAGTGCGGCGCCAGCTACATTTCGCCCTTCATCGGCCGCCTGGACGATGTGGGCGCCGACGGCATGGACCTGATCGTCGAGATCCGCGCGATCTACGACAACTTCGACTACGACACCGAGATCTTGGCCGCCTCGATCCGCACGCCCACGCACGTCACCAACGCCGCCATCGCCGGCGCCGACTGCGCGACCATCCCGCCCGACGTGTTCAACGCCCTCTTCAAGCACCCGTTAACCGAACGGGGCCTTGATCAGTTCATGAAGGATTGGGCCAAGACGGGTCAGTCCATTTTGTAGCTGATTTGGGGCGCGGCATGGACGGGACGCAGGGCGATCTTCTGGAAGCCCGTCTTGAGCTAGCGCCCCGCCTTGAACCTGGGGAGGTGCGGCGCTTCCTCTCAGACAATCCGGAATTCCTCACCGGCGATGACGGCCTGTTGGGTGAGCTTGGCCTGAAGGTCGTGGGCGGCAATGTCGTGGACTTCGCGCCGGCCGCCATGGCCCGCATCCACGCCGCCCATCAGCAGGAAGCCAGCCAGCGGCAGTATCTGGAAGACACCGCCCAGGCCAATTTCGCCGCCCAGTCCCAGACCCACGGCGCGGTCGTCGACCTCTTGGACGCCCGCAACCACTCCGACCTGGCGCGGCGCGTCGACGAACTCGCGCAGCAGCGCTTCGGCCTGGCCGCCGGCGTCATCGCGCTGGAGACCGAGGGCCTGCCGCCGGCCGGCTGGAAGATGCTGGTCGAAAGCCAGGTGGACATGATCCTGGGCGGCTCGCAGCAGCTGGCCCGCATGGGCTTTGCGCCGACCGCGCTTGGGCTGTTCGGCGACCGCGCCGAGTCAGTCGCATCGATGGCCATGGTCCGGATGGCGATCTGGGAGCCGTCGCGCCAGGGCCTTCTGGCCTTCGGCTCGGCCGACCCGGAAGGCTTCACCGAGGATATGGGCGCCGAACTGGTCGCCTTCCTCGCCCGCGTGGTCGAGCGCACCGCCGAGCGCTGGCCGATCCTCTGATGACAGCCCGCGAAGCTCTGGCGCTCTGGCTGGAGCACCTGGCCCACGAACGCCGGTCGTCGCCGCGTACGCTGGAGGCCTATGGCTTCGCGGCCCGCCGCTACATCGGCTTTCTCGAACAGCATCGCGGCGAGGCGATCTCGCTGGCCGACCTGGGCGGGATGACCGCCGGCGAGGTGCGCGCGTGGCTGGCTCACCTGCGCCAGGGCGACAAGCCGCTGTCGCCCCGCTCGCTCAGCCAGGCGCTCTCGGCGATCCGCAGCTTCCACGGCTTCCTCGACCGGCGCCTGAACACCCCCAACGCCGCCATCGCGCTTGTCCGCGGCCCGAAGGTGAAGCCCGGCGCGCCCAGGCCGGTCAGCGAGGATCAGGCCCGCGGCATGCTGGCCGAACCCGGCCTCGACCCCGACCGCGAGGACTGGGAGGCGGCCCGCGACGAGGCGGTGCTGACGCTGCTCTACGGCTGCGGCCTGCGGATCTCCGAGGCCCTGTCGCTGAAACGCGCCGATGCGCCCTTCCCTGACAGCCTGCGGATTCTCGGCAAGGGCTCGAAGACCCGCATCGTCCCGGTCCTGCCAGCCGTCCGCGAAGCAACCGAAGCCTATCTCGCTGAAGTCCCCTTCGCGCTCGGCCCCGACGAGCCGCTGTTCCGCGCCAAGCGCGGCGGCCCCCTAAGCCCCCGCCACGTCCAGGCAACGGTGCAGAACCTGAGAGGGCGCCTGGGCCTGCCGCCCAGCGCCACGCCGCACGCCCTGCGCCACAGCTTTGCCACCCACCTCTTGGGCGCCGGCGCCGACCTGCGCTCGATCCAGGAGCTGCTGGGCCACGCCTCGCTCTCGACCACCCAGCGCTATACCCAGGTCGATGCAGCGGCCCTACTCAGCGCCTACGCCAAGGCGCATCCCCACGCCTAGATCTAGGCTGGAGGGTTCGGCAGCATCTCCTGCGCATCCCAATCGACGATCGCCGCCATGGCACGGTCGATCCAGGTCTTGAACAGCAACAAGCCGCGCTCATTGGCGGTGTCGAGCGTGCCGATCGCCACCACCGGCCAGGCGAAGCCCAGCATCACCCAGAACCGGTAGTCGTCGAGGCAGTCGTCCAGGCTGTAGCCCTTCACCCCGCCGGCCATCAGGCCCGCGTGATAGAGCGCCAGAAGCTCACGCTCGCGCCGGCGGCGGACCGCCACGTCCAGGCTGCCGGTGAGCAGATAGGCCAGGTCGAAGGCCGCGTTACCCTTGAAGACGATCTGCCAGTCGGCCACCGCAAACGGCACGTCGGGACAGCCGGGGCGGAAGAACAGGTTGTCGGCGCGGTAGTCGCCGTGGGCCATGGTCCGGGGCCGCAGCCACGCCTGATCCAGCATCGCCGCCATCTGGGTGGCCAGCCCCTCGCCGGCCGCACGCACCTGCGGCGCCATGCCAGGCCCCAAGAACTCCAGCACCGCCGGCCAGCACTGCGGATAGATCGCCGTCAGCCGCATGAACTCCGGCGAGTTGATGCGCAGCAGCCAGTCCAGCTCGTCGAGCTTCGGATCGCCCCACCAGCGGGCGTGCAGCCGCGCCAGGGCGTCGACCGCCATGGCCGCCTCCTCGAACGACAGGCCACGCACCTGGTCGCCGATCTGCGACGGCGCCAGGTCCTCCAGCAGCAGGATGAAGTCGCGGCTCTTGGGGTCGTAGGCGCTGTAATGGGCGTGCGGCGCGCGCATCGGCGTGGAGGGCCGCATCTGCTGATAGAAGCCGACCTCCTTCTCATAGAAATTGAAGGCCTCGTCGATCTGGCGCGCCCCGGGATCGAGCGGCGGCAGCTTGGCGATCAGGGTCGTGGGCGCCCCCTCCGGCGCGCCCTCGCAGTGCAGCGTGATCCGCCGCATCGCGCTCATGAAGCCGACGCCGACCCCCAGCGGTTCGCTGGAAAAGCCGATCACGGTCCCCTCGCCCAGCAACCCGTCGGCGCGCAGCACCTGGGTCAGCCAGGCCGGCGTCACCGCCTCAATGGTGGTCGGAAATCCACGGTCGTCCATGGCAGCCCCCCAGCTCGTTTTTCGAACCCTAGGACTTCCGCGCCGCCTGTCGAATTATTTGACGTACCCGGATTATCTCAGATGCGCCGTCTCATTGAGGCTCAGCACGTTCCGCTGGCCCGAGCGGGCGCACATGTAGCGGTGGACGCTGGTGTAGCGCGGCTCGAAGAACAGGCGCGGCGCCATGCCCAGCACATAGGCCGTCCAGACGTTCACCACCCCGCCATGGCAGAACACCACCACCTTCTCACCCGAGTGCGCGGCGACGATCTGTTCGAGGGCCGCGACCACCATCTGCTGGAAGGCGACGATGTCGATCTCGTGCTCGCCGTCGGCCATCCGCTTCCAGGCCGCATAGTCCTCGCGCTTCAGCACCTCCATCGGGGTGTAGGCGCCCGTGCCGCGGTCGAACTCGACGATCCCGTCGTTCTGGATGAGGTCGAGGCTCTTCAGCGCCACGAAGGGCTGCGCCGTCTCCACCGCGCGGCGCATGGTGCTGGAATAGATCGCCTCGAAGCTCTCGGGGGCCAGCCAGTCGGCCACGCGGCGGGCCTGGTCGTGGCCCTCAGGCGTCAGCGGCGGATCGTCGGTCTGCGCGGTCCGCTCCGGCAGCCCATGTCGGACCAGCACCAGTTCCATCGGCCATCCCCTCGCCCGTCACTGGCCCGAACCTGAGGCCTGTCGGAGGGGCCAGCAAGGGCGTTACTAGGGCTTGGCGGCCCTAGTGCTTGGAGAACAGGGCAAGGATCACTTCGCGTCGTCCACCGAGCAAATGGCCGCGTCGGGATAGTCGGCCCAGTTCTTCAGGCCCTTTGCCGGCCGGTCGCCCTGGCGATAGAGGGCGATGGGCTGGCCAAAGGAGACCTCCAGCCGGCCAAGGTCGTTCTTGCAGGCCGCCCTGTGCGGCAGTTGCCTGATGATCTCCGAGCTGCGCGGCGGCGCCGGCGCGGCGAAGCTCTGCAGGTTCGGATTGCTCTGGACGACGCCTACGATCTGCGAGGCGAGGAGAAGGGCGATCATGACGCTGGTCTCCGGTTCATCGACGGACTGGGCGGGAAACTCTCACCGTCGCGGCCCGGCGCCAAGTTAACTCTCGCAGCTTTAAGCCCGCACCAGCCGCAGCCAGTCGATGTCTGAACCCGGGTCGCGCCCGCGCTCGGTGCAGAGGAAGCCCTCGCGGCCGTAGAAGGCCTGGGCGCGGAGGTTGGGCGCCTGCACCTTCAGCGACAGCGGACCCTCGCAGTGCGCCGCCACATGGTCGAGCAGCGCCTTGCCGACGCCTACGCCGCGCGCGTCCACATAGAGCGAGTGCAGGAAGTTCTGCGGGCGGAAGAAGGCGGCCAGGCCAAGGACGCGCCCAGCCTCGATGGCGACATAGATCTCCTCCTCCTTGGCGGCGCGCAGGAAGTCCTCGCGACGATGCCGCCCGGGCGGCAGCCAGGTGAAGGTCTCCGACAGCACCCGCACATAGAGGTCCGCGCAGGCGCCGAGTTCGTCGGACCTGGCGCGGCGGATCTCCACGGGTCGGATCAGGCCTGCATGGTCCACCCCTCGACGCCCATGGCGGCCTGCTTCAGGGCCTCGGAGCGGGTGGGGTGCGGGTGGCAGGTGCGGGCGACGTCCTCGCTGGCCGCGCGGAACTCCATGGCGACGCAGTATTCGCCAATCATCTCGGACACGGACGGCCCGATCAGGTGGGCGCCCAGCACCTCGTCGGTGACGGCGTCGGCGAGGACTTTTACGAAGCCCTCGGTCTCGTGGTTGATCTTGGCGCGGCTGTTGGCGGTGAAGGGGAACTTGCCGGCCTTGTAGGTGCGGCCTTCGGCCTTCAGCTCCTCCTCGGTCTTGCCGACCCAGGCGACCTCGGGAGAGGTGTAGACCACGCTTGGAATGATCCCGTAGTTCACATGGCCCGCCTTGCCGGCGATGGTCTCGATGCAGGCGACCGCCTCTTCCTCGGCCTTGTGCGCCAGCATCGGGCCCAGCGTTACGTCGCCGATCGCCCAGACGCCGGGCGCCGAGGTCTTCCAGTGGTCGGTCTCGATGAAGCCGCGCTTGTCGGGCGTGATCCCGACGCTCTCCAGGCCCAGCCCCTCGGTGTAGGGCTTCCGCCCGATGGCCAGCAGGACGTAGTCGGCTTCGATGGTCTCGGCGGCGCCGCCGGCCACCGGCTCGACGGTGACGCTGACGCCTTTCTTCGAGGCCTTTGCCCCGGTGACCTTGCTGGAGAGCTTGAAGACCATGCCCTGCTTGGTCAGCGAGCGCTGGAAGGTCTTGGCGACCTCGGCGTCCATCCCGGGCGTGATGCGGTCGAGGAACTCGATCACCGTCACCTGGGCGCCCAACCGACGCCAGACCGAGCCCAGCTCCAGGCCGATGATCCCGGCGCCGATCACCACCAGACTCTTGGGAACCTCCGGCAGCGACAGCGCGCCGGTGGAATCGACGATCCGGCCCTGATCGACCGCGACGCCCGGCAGGCCGGACGGCAGGGAGCCGGTGGCGATGACGATGTTCTTGGCCTCGTGGGCTGTGACCGCGCCGTCGGGGCCCGTCACCTCGACCTTGCCTGGCCCAGCGATCTTGCCGGTCCCGCGCAGCCACTCGACCTTGTTCTTCTTGAACAGGAACTCGATGCCCTTGGTCAGCTGGCCGACCGAGGTCGCCTTCTGGGCCATCATCTGGGTGAGGTTCAGCTTCGGCGTCACCTCGATGCCGAGCTCGCTGAAATGGTTGGCCGCGGCGTCGTACATCTCCGACGCGTGCAGCAGGGCCTTGGACGGCATGCAGCCGACGTTCAGGCAGGTGCCGCCCAGCGTCGAGCCGCCATCAATCCCCTTATCGACGCAGGCGACCTTCAGCCCCAGCTGGCCCGCGCGGATCGCGGCGTTGTAGCCCCCGGGGCCGCCGCCGATGATGATGACGTCGTACTGAGCCATGCTAGCTTTCCAAGTCTGTCGAGGCGTCAGCTTGCAGCGGGGCGATGATCACGCGGTCACCGTCCTTGGTCAGCTGTACGTCGTCGGCGTCTATCTCGAAGCCAGCAGGAAAGACGACGATCTGTTCGCCGTCCTCGGCTTCAATCAATTGGGCCTTCATTCGCGAGGCTCCTCAGAGGTCGAGCAGCAGGCGCTGCGGTTCCTCGATGGCTTCCTTGACGTGGACCAGGAAGGTCACCGCGCCCTGGCCGTCGACCACCCGGTGATCGTAGCTGAGCGCCAGGTACATCATCGGCCGGATCACCACCTGGCCGCCGATCGCCATGGGGCGGTCCTGGATCTTGTGCATGCCCAGGATCCCCGACTGCGGCGCATTGAGGATCGGCGTCGACATCAGCGAGCCGTAGACCCCGCCGTTGGAGATGGTGAAGGTGCCGCCCTGCATGTCCTCGATGGCCAGCTGGCCGTCGCGGGCCTTTTTGCCGAGCGCGCCGATGGCCTTTTCGATGCCGGCGAGGCTCAGGGTGTCGGCGTCGCGGACCACGGGGACGACGAG
Organism: uncultured Alphaproteobacteria bacterium; assembly: GCA_903822175.1. Classification (GTDB taxonomy): domain Bacteria; phylum Pseudomonadota; class Alphaproteobacteria; order Caulobacterales; family Caulobacteraceae; genus Phenylobacterium. The sequence continues at coordinate 243,638 of CAIJOB010000042.1, read as the reverse complement.
GCCCTTCTCCGTGCCGACCGCGACTCCGATGTCGTAGTGGTTCTTGTAGATCAGGTCCGTGCCGTCGATCTCGGCGTTGACGTCGGGGACCATCTTCAGCGCGTGGGTCACCGCGCGGACGAAGAAGCTCATGAAGCCCAGCTTGACGCCGTGGGTCTTCTCGAAGGCGTCCTTGTAGCTGGCCCGCATGGCCATCACCGCGGTCATGTCCACCTCGTTGAAGGTGGTCAGCATGGCGGCGTTGTTCTGGGCTTCCTTCAGGCGGCGCGCGATGGTCTGGCGCAGGCGCGTCATGCGGACCCGCTCCTCGCGCTCATGCACCGCACGGACCGGCGCCGGGCCGGCGGGCGCGGCAGCCGGCGCATTGGCGCGGGCGTCGAGCGCGGCCAGCGCATCGCCCTTGGTGATCCGGCCGTCCTTGCCGGTGCCGGGAATCGCGGACGCATCGAGCTTGTTCTCGGCCACCACCCGCTGCGCCGACGGCGCGAGCACGGGCTCGGCGGCGGCCTTTGCGGCCGGAGCCGGAGCGGGAGCGGGAGCGGGTTCCGGCGCCTTCACAGGCGCGGGCGCTTCGGCCTTGGCAGGCGCAGGTGCGGCGGCCGGAGCCGCTTTCGCGCCGGCGGCGCCTTCGGTGATCTTGCCCAGCACCGCGCCGGGTTCGACGGTCGCGCCTTCCTCGAAGGCGATCTCGCTCAGCACGCCGTCCGACGGGGCAGCCACTTCCAGGCTCACCTTGTCGGTTTCCAGCTCGACCAGGATCTCATCCTTGCGGACCGCATCGCCGGCCTTCTTGGCCCAGCGCGCCACCGTGGCTTCGGTGACGGACTCGCCCAGCGCTGGCGTCATGATGTCGGCCATAGGGAATGCGCTCCTTAGATTCTCAAAAACTCAGACGTACTCAGGTGATCAGGCGAAGGCTTCGGTGAGGAAGGCTTCGAGCTCTTTCAGGTGCCGCGCCATCAGCCCGGCCGCGGTCGAGGCCGAGGCCGGGCGGCCAACGTAGCGGGCGCGCTTGGCCTTGATCGACAGCCGGTCCAGCGTCAGCTCCAGCCAGGGATCGACGAAGGTCCAGCCGCCCATGTTCTTCGGCTCTTCCTGGCACCAGACCAGGTCGGCGTTCTTGAACCGCTTCAGCACATTGGACAGCGACTTCAGCGGCCACGGATAGAACTGCTCCAGGCGCAGCACATAGACGTCGTCGCGGCCGGTCTTGGCCCGCTGGTCGGTCAGGTCGAAGTAGACCTTGCCGGAACAGATGATCACCCGGGTGATCTTGTCGTCGCTCTGCAGCTTGATGCCGCCGACGTCCGCACCGGCCTCGGCCCCATCGGGCATCACCCGGTGGAAGCTGGTGCCCTCGGCGAGGTCGGAAAGGTTGGAGACCGCGCGCTTGTTCCGAAGCAGTGACTTGGGCGTCATGACGATCAGCGGCTTGCGGAACTCGCGGATCATCTGGCGGCGCAGGACGTGGAAATAGTTGGCCGGCGTCGAGCAGTTGACCACCTGCATATTGTCCTCGGCGCAGCTCTGCAGGAAGCGCTCCAGGCGGGCCGACGAATGCTCCGGGCCCTGGCCCTCGTAGCCGTGCGGCAGCAGCATGACGAGCCCACTCATCCGCAGCCACTTGCGTTCGCCCGACGAGATGAACTGGTCGATCAGCACCTGGGCGCCGTTCACGAAGTCGCCGAACTGGGCTTCCCACATGTCGAGCGTATTGGGGTCCGTGAGCGAGAAGCCGTACTCGAAGCCCAGCACCGCCTCTTCCGAGAGCGCCGAGTTCAGGACCTCGAAGTGCGCCTGTTGCGGACCGAGGTTCCGCAGCGGGAAATAGGTCTCTTCGGTCGTCTGGTCGACGATGCCAGCATGGCGCTGGGTGAAGGTGCCGCGGATCGAATCCTGGCCCGACAGGCGCACCGGATAGCCCTGGTCGAGCAGGGTCGCGAAGGCCAGGCTTTCGGCGGTCGACCAGTCCAGGCCCTCGCCCTTGTCGATGGCCTCGCGCCGCGCGGCGATCACCCGGTCGACGGTCTTGTGGACGCTGATCCGGTCGGGGATGGTGGTGATCTTCTGGCCCAGATCGATGAGCTTTTGCTTGGCGACGCCCGTGACGCCGCTCTCTTCCGAGCCGGGCAGTTTCAGGCCCGACCACTTGCCGTCCAGCCAGTCGGCCTTGTCGGCGTGGTAGCTCTTGCCGCTGTCGAACTCGGCGTCGAGGAACTTGTCGAAGTCGGCGATCCAGCCGTCGACCTCGACTTGCGTCGCGGTGCCTTCGCCGACCAGCCGCTTGGCGTAGAGATCGCGGACGCTCGGGTGGTCCTTGATCTTCGCGTACATCAGGGGCTGGGTCATCGTCGGGTCGTCGCCCTCGTTGTGACCGAACCGGCGGTAGCAGAACATGTCGACCACCACGTCCTTGCCGAACTGCTGGCGGTATTCGATGGCGACCTTGGTGGCGAACACCACGGCCTCGGGATCGTCGCCGTTGGCATGGAAGATCGGCGCCTCGACCATCAGCGCCACGTCGGACGGATAGGGCGAGGAGCGGGAATTCTTCGGGCTGGTGGTGAAGCCGATCTGGTTGTTGACGATGAAGTGCAGCGAGCCGCCGACCCCATAGCCGCGCAGCTGCGACAGCGCAAAGCACTCGGCCACCACGCCCTGGCCGGCGAAGGCCGCGTCGCCGTGCATCAGGAGCGGCAGCACATGGCCGCGCCCGGCGGTGGGATTGGCGCGCAGTTCAAAGGCCTGCTTGGCGCGGGCCTTGCCGATCACCACCGGATTGACGATCTCCAGGTGGCTGGGGTTGGCGGTCAGCGACAGGTGGACGGAGTTGCCGTCGAACGCCCGGTCCGAGCTGGCGCCCAGATGGTACTTCACGTCGCCCGACCCCTCGACGTCGGAGGGGAGCGACGAGCCGCCCTGGAACTCGTGGAAGATCACCTGATAGGGCTTGCCCATCACCGCAGCAAGCACGTTCAGGCGGCCGCGGTGCGGCATGCCGATGATGATGTCCTTCACGCCCAGCGCGCCGCCGCGCTTGATGATCTGCTCGAGCGCCGGCACCAGGCTTTCGCCGCCGTCCAGGCCGAAGCGCTTGGTGCCGGGGAAACGGCGGTGCAGGAACTTCTCGAAGCCCTCGGTCTCGATCAGTTTCTTCAGGATGGCGACCTTGCCCTCCTTGGTGAAGACGATCTCCTTGTCGCGGCCCTCGATGCGGGCCTGCAGCCAGCCCTTCTCCTTGGGGTCGGAGATGTGCATGTACTGGACGCCGACGCTGCCGCAGTAGGTCCGGCGGACGATCGCCAGGATCTCGCGGATCGTCGCCGTCTCCAGCCCCAGCACGAAGTCCAGGAAGATCGTCCGGTCGTAATCGGCCTCCGAGAAGCCGTAGGTCGCGGGGTCGAGCTCCGAAGCGTCGCCGGGCGTGGTGGCGATGCCCAAGGGATCGAGATTGGCCTTCAGGTGGCCGCGCATCCGATAGGCGCGGATCATCATGATGGCGCGCAGGGAATCGAGCGTCGCGGCGCGGACGGCGTCAGTGGAGGCCGCGGGGCCAGCGGCTGCGGCGGGCGGGCCGCGCTCGGCGATCTTGGCGCCGAGTTTGGCTTCCACCGCCGGCCACATGCCGTCGAGCGCCGAGAGCCAGTCGGGACGGGCGGGCGGGGCGGCGCGCTGGATCCAGGCGGGGTCAGCCGCGGCGCGCTTCACGTCACCGGCGGCGTCGTGCAGGGAGGCAAAGAAGGCGCGCCAGGAGGCTTCGACCGAATTGGGGTCGGCCGACCACTGCGCATAGAGGTCTTCCACGAAGGCCGCGTTGCCGCCGTAGAGGAAGGAGGTCTCCGCCAAGACCTCGTTGATCAGACCTGCGTCGTCGGCCATGTCGTCCGCTTTCCCAGAGCCGGGACCGCGGAGCTTCTAGGGAAAGGAGCCGAGCGCGGACCGCTCTACTTACGTCTAATTACCGGCTTAAGACCCTTTCAGGACCTCAAGAAGGGTTTCACCGAGTTTCGCCGGCGATGGGGAAACGCGGATGCCCGCAGCTTCCATCGCGGCGATCTTGTCCTCGGCTCCGCCCTTGCCGCCGGAGATGATCGCGCCCGCGTGACCCATGCGCCGTCCAGGCGGCGCGGTGCGTCCCGCGATGAAGCCGACCATAGGCTTCTTGGTTGGTGAATTCTTGATGAACTCAGCCGCGTCTTCCTCGCCCGCGCCGCCGATCTCGCCGATCATGATGATCGACTCGGTCTCCGGGTCCTTCAGGAACAGGTCGAGCATGGCGATGAACTCGGTGCCTTTCACCGGGTCGCCGCCAATGCCTACAGCCGTCGTCTGGCCAAGGCCTACCTGAGTGGTCTGGAACACGGCTTCATAGGTAAGGGTGCCCGAGCGGGAAACAACGCCCACCGAGCCCTTCTTGAAGATGTTGCCCGGCATGATGCCTATTTTGCATTCATTCGGGGTGAGCACGCCCGGGCAATTGGGCCCGATCAGCCTGGATTTCGAGCCGTCCAGCGCGCGCCGCACCTTGACCATGTCCGACACCGGGATGCCCTCGGTGATGCAGATGATCAGCGGGATCTCAGAGTCGATGGCTTCCAGGATCGAGTCCGCGGCGAAGGCCGGCGGGACGTAGATCGCAGACGCGTCCACCCGCTCGTTCTTCACGATCTCGGCGACGGTGTTGAACACCGGCAGGCCGATGTGGGTCGTGCCGCCTTTGCCCGGTGTCACCCCGCCCAGCATCTTGGTGCCGTAGGCGATGGCCTGCTCGGAGTGGAACGTGCCCTGGGCGCCGGTGAAGCCCTGGCAGATGACGCGGGTGTCTTTGTTGATCAGGATCGACATGGCTTACTGAGCGCCCCGCACGGCTTTCACGATCTTCTCGGCCCCGTCGGAGAGGTCGTTGGCGGCGATGACGTTCAGGCCGCTCTCGTTGATGATCTTCTTGCCGAGCTCGGCATTGGTGCCTTCCAGGCGCACCACCAGCGGCACGTTCAGACCCACCTGCTTGACCGCGGCGACGACGCCCTGGGCCAGGATATCGCAGCGGGCGATGCCGCCGAAGATATTGACCAGGATGCCCTTCACGTTGGGGTCGGAGATGATGATCTTGAAGGCCGCGGTGACCTTGGCCTCATCGGCCCCGCCGCCGACGTCGAGGAAGTTGGCGGGCTCGGCGCCATAGAGCTTGATGATGTCCATGGTCGCCATGGCCAGGCCCGCGCCGTTGACCATGCAGCCGATCTGACCGTCGAGCGCGATGTAGCTGAGGTCGTATTTGGAGGCCTCGATCTCCTTGGGGTCTTCCTCGCTCTCGTCGCGCAGCGCCTTGATGTCCGGGTGACGGAACAGGGCGTTGTCGTCGAAGGAGACCTTGGCGTCGAGGACGCGCAGCTGCCCCTCTTGGCCTTCACTGGCAGCCGTGACGATCAGCGGGTTCACTTCCAGCATCGCCATGTCCTTGGCGACGAAGGCTTCGTAGAGCTGGCCGATCAGCTTGCCGGCCTGTTTGGTCAGGTCGCCCGAGAGGCCGAGCGCCGCGGCCAGCTTCAGGCCGTGGAAGCCGCGCACGCCGGTGACAGGGTCGATCGAGAAGGTGACGATCTTTTCGGGGGTCGAATGCGCGACCTCCTCGATGTCCATGCCGCCTTCGGTGGAGGCCACGACCGAGACCCGGCTCGTTTCGCGGTCGACCAGCAGCGAGAGGTAAAGCTCGCGGGCGATGGCGGCGCCTTCCTCAATGTAGAGGCGGTTGACCTGCTTGCCCTTGGGCCCGGTCTGGTGGGTCACCAGCACGCGGCCCAGCATCTCGGAGGCGTTGGCGGTGACCTCGGCCACCGACTTGACGACGCGGACCCCGCCCTTGGCGTCGGGGCCCAGGCCCTCGAAGCGGCCCTTGCCGCGTCCGCCGGCGTGGATCTGCGACTTCACCACGAAGACCGGACCCCCCAGCTTCTCGGCGGCCGCAGTGGCCTCGGCGACGGTGAAGGCCGCGAAGCCTCTCGGGACCGCCACGCCGAACTCGGCGAGGACGGCCTTGGCTTGGTGTTCGTGGATGTTCATGAGGCTCGCAGAAACGCGCTGGCGAAGGGGGTCTCGCCGGCTCGGCGAGTGGGCGGCGTTATAGGCGCCGCTCCGAGGGAAGACAACCGCGGGACCGTCGTAAATCCCGGTTCCTTAAGTTGCTCACCCCTCAGGGGGAGCTGTCTGCGAAGACAGACTGAGGGGGTTCAAGCCCACTGGTCTATCCGCCGCGGGTGAAACCCTCTCCGTCTCGGCGCTTCGCACCGAGCCACCTCCCCCTCAATCGCGCTTCGCGCTGGGGGAGGATCTAGGTTAGCCCGCGCCTTCGAACCCGGCGCTGGCGCGGCGTTCAAGCTTGCCCCAGCCGACGCGCGCGCCATGCAGGGCCGCGTCGATCGACTTGACCACCACATAATACATCAGCTGCCGGTAGCCGAACCGCTGGACCGGCATCCAGACGAGGTCTCCCCAGGGCGCGCGGCGCTCCAGCGCCATGCCGAGCGCGCCGGCCGACAGGTCGAGGAAGATGAAGGCCGCCCAGTAGAACAGCGGCCGGACCAGATCGTCCGGCGACCACTCCGTCGAATGGTTGGTGAAGCCGTAGGCCGCTGAGATCAGGCTCCAGACCACCGCCAGGTCGATCAGCGGCGCGACCGCCGTCAGGATGATCTGGAACAGCCAGATTTGCGGCAGGGCGACGAAGCCCAGCACCGGGCGCTTTGGATTAAACAGCGCCGAGCGGTGCTTGTAGATGCATTGCAGGGTGCCGAACGACCAGCGGAACCGCTGTTTCAACAGGCCGCCGACCGTCTCCGGCGCCTCGGTGTAGGCGCGCGCCTCGGGATCGAACTCCACCCGCCAGCCGGCGATCTGCAGGGCCATGGTCAGGTCCTGGTCTTCGGCGAGCGTGTCGTCCGGATAGCCGCCGAGCGCATCGAGCGCCGCCTTGCGCCAGGCGCCCACCGCGCCCGGCACAACGGTCACCGCGCCCAGGGCCGCCAGCGCGCGCCGCTCCAGGTTCTGGGCGGTGACATATTCCAGCGCCTGCCAGCGGGTGATCAGGTTGCGGCGGTTGCCGACCAGCGCGTTGCCCGCGACCGCGCCTACCCTGGGATCGCCGAACCAGCGGGCGAGCTTGGCCAGAGTGTCGGAGGGGAACAGGGTGTCGGCGTCCAACGCCACCACCACGTCGCCATGCGCCTTGGCGAGGCCCTTGTTCAGCGCGCGCGCCTTGCCGCCGTTCTCGAAGCTCATCAGCGTCACGCGCGGCTCGTCGGCGAAGGCCTTGCGCACCACCTCGGCGGTGTGGTCGGACGAGCCGTCGTCCAGCACCAGCACCTCCAGCTTGGCCCAGTTGGAGGCCAGGATCCGGCGGATCGAGCTTTCGATCACCTTTTCCTCGTTGAAGCAGGGGATCAGTACGCTGATCAGCGGCCCGGTCTGCGGGTCCGGCATCGGCGGGGTGCGCTTGCCGATGGTGAAGCGGTGCACGAGCGCCAGGACGCCCAGCAGCAACAGCCGCCCAACACCCAGCACGATGGCGGTGATGAACAGCGTCGTCAGCGCGATGTTCACGCCATGGAAGAAGCCGAAGCCGATCCGGTCGAGCAGCAGCTCGAAGGAGTTGCGGCTCGTGGGCGGCATGGCCTCGGCGTTGGTCATGCCGGCCAGGTCGCCGATGGTGACGATCTTGTAGCCGTGGGCCCGTAGCGCATCGATGAGCTTGGGGAGCGCCTCGACCGTGCGGCTGCGGTCGCCGCCGCTGTCGTGCAGCAGGATGACCTGGCCAGGCGGGCGGCCGCCGCTGGAGCTGGTCTCCGCGAGCCGGGTGAGGGCCACGTCGACCACCCGCGCCGCCGTCGTCGCGTCGGGATGGTCCCAGTCGTCGGGATCGATGCGCAGGCCGACGGCCAGGTAGCCCTGAGTCTGGCCGGTCAGTAGCGGCGCGACCTCGCGCGGCGTCGAAGGCTCCGCGTCGCCGAAATAGGGTGGCCGGAACAGCCTCATGGACCGCCCGGTGATGGTCTCGAACAATCGCTGCGTCGCCGAAAGCTCCACCGCCGCCTGCGCCGCGGAGACCTTGGAGATGTCCGGGTGGGTCCAGGTGTGGTTGCCGACGTCGTGGCCCTCGCGGACCTCGCGCGCCACCAGCCCCGGCTTGTTGGCCATGTTCTTGCCGATCACGAAGAAGGTCGCCGACGCCTTCTTCTCCTTCAGGATGTCGAGGATTTTCGGCGTCCAGCGCTCGTCCGGCCCGTCATCGAAGGTGATCGCCACCCAGCCCGGATGGAAGCCATAGCGCTGGATCACATAGGAGGTCGGCATCACCTCATAGTTCTCGCCCGAGACCAGGCCGGTGTCGGAGTCGATCTCCAGCGAGCGGCGCCCGGGCGTTGGGATCGAGGAGACGTGCAGCACCTCGCCCTGGCCGTCGAAATCGACACCGGCGCCCGGCTTCAGCGCCTCCAGCCCGTCGGGCTTGGCCTGGCCGTATTCGTGCCGCAGCACCTGGTAGTCGAGGCCGTCCTCACCGCCCATCCGCCACAGCGCATAGCCGAGCGGCCGGAAGCCGTCGGCGACCTTGATCTGGTTGAACAGCGTCGGCGCGTCCAGGAACCAGACCACGTGCTTGAGCCCCTGGTCGTCCTGGTAGCCGAAGGTCGGGTTGAGGGAGTTTTCCTCCATCTCGACCTGCACCTCGGCGTCGTGCGCGGTCTGGGTGGCGTCGGCGAACAGCGCCGCCTTGCCGCTGGCCTTGTTGTGCTGACCGGCGAGCGTCCAGTCGTAGCCGACGGTGTCCAGCGCGACGATGGTCTTGGCCGGATCCAGGTGCTCCATGCGCCGGGCGAGGTTGGTCTCGAACCAGTCCTGGGCGGCCACCGGACCCGGCTCGCCGCCGCCGTAGTGCTGGTCGTAGGCCATCAGCACCACCGCGTCGGCGGCGTCCTGCAGCGCCTTGTAGGGAAAGTCGTCGTCGGCGAAGTAGGTGGTCACCCAGACATCGCGGCCGATCGGCTTCAGGGCCGCGCGGGCCTGGGCGATGAAGCTTGGATAGGCGCGCATGCCGGCCGGCGACATGGCCTCCAGGTCGAAGACATAGCCCGCATAGCCGCGCTTCTGCGCCTGGGCGACTAGGTTGGAGATCATCTTGGTCCGCGCCTGGGGATTGAGCAGGAAGGCGTCGGCCATCTTCCCGTCCCAGTCGCCGGTCGGCGGCTTGTTGAAGACGCCGGGCAGGATCGACGGAGGATGCTTGGCCGCCGCGATGATCGCGCGCGCCTGCGGGTCGGCGGTGATATCCACCGTGCCGTCGGCCTTGGTCAGCGAAATCCACTGCGGCGAGACGACGTCCAGCTGGTCCACGTGGTCGGCGAGCGACTCCCGCGAGCTTTCGTCCCAGGACACGTAGAAGCCGATCGACAGCGGCCGGGCCGGGCCGCCGGCCGCCGCCGCGCCGCGCGGATGCGGAATGCGGTTCCACTGGTTGCGGCCCTTCAGCTTGCGCGCCGTCTCCTGGTGCAGGGCCGACGGCAGGGTTCCGGGGTCCTTCAGGCTGACCGTGGGGAGCCGCGGCGCGAAGGCCAGGGTCGCGAAGAAGGCCGCGACCAGCAGCGCCAGGAACGACGCCACCAGGCCGCCCATGAAGCGCACACGCCTGGCCCTGCGTCCGGTCGGATCGTGGAAGACGAGGTCGGCCATTTAAGAGCGGGCGGGCGCCATGATGAATCGGTCGATCTTATGCCCCGCTCTGCTGTTCGAAGCTAGGCGGCGTTCCGGCCAACCGAAATCCGGCCAACCCAGGCACGCTGGCCCAGATACGCAGGCGCTCGCTGCGCCAACGTCGCCTGATCCGGACCGTTCCCGAAGTCCGCGACTTCCTCTATCTCCGGCGGAGATGGCCGGGCGTATCAACATCCTGAACTGGGGACCCTACGAGGACTGGAAGGGCTGGCTGCGCGGCCTCGCCATCACGCTCGTCGCCGCGGGCTTCCTGGCCTTCGCCAACGCCTTCGGGGTGCATGGCGACCTGCTCGGCCGCTTCGCCTACTGGCTGGGGCTGATGCTGGGCGGCTTCGTTTGGGGGACCTTCGTCTCGCGGAAGTTTTTCCCGCCCGGAAACCGCCCGACGGGATCGATGTGGCGGCGCGCCCTTCTCGCCTCCTCAAGTATCGCGGTCCCCTATACGGCCGTCGTCGCCCTGGTGACCTGGCGCCTGTTCGGCACGAGTTTCGCCACCCCGCTCGCCGCGGCGAACCTGGTGGGGACGGTGCTGGCGATCACCCTGATCATGGTCGTGCTGAACACCTTGGTGGAGCGCCAAGCCGAAGGGTTCACTCAGGCGGCCCCTGCCGGCGCGGCCCCGGCCAAGTTCCTGGCCCGCCTCCCCGTCAAGCTCGCGGGCGGCGAGGTCTGGGCGGTAGAGGCCGAGGATCACTACCTGCGCCTGCACACCTCGCAAGGTCAGGACCTGATCCTGAAGCATGTGGTCGTGGCCGCGTTGGCGCGCCTGGGCGTGGTGTCGTCGCCGTCGGACGATCCGGGCGCGGACCTCTGCCTCACCGACTGGAACGCCGAGCCCGATCCCAAGCGGCTCTACCTGTCCCCCGCCTGGATCGCGGCGGCCCGCGCGGCGGAGCCGACGCCCGTGGAGCCAGTGCGGGGAACGCACGACACCGTCTCGCGGGTCATGCTGTCGTCCGGCACCACGCGAACGGCGCGCCGGGTGGCCCGGACCTGGCGGCAGATCCAGGACAACACGCGCACCGCGGCGCTCACCTACCTGGCCCGCAAGGACGGGCGCTGGGTGGCGATGACCGGTTTCGACACCGGCCTTGGACAATCCATGGCGCTGGGCGCCTGGACGTGCGGCGCGACCCTGGTGACCGACGTCAACGCGGAGTGGTTGGCCGCGCAGCTCGACGCGCTGCGGCCGACGATCATCGGCCTGACGCCGATCCAGCTGCGCAATCTGCTCACCTGGTTGCCGGCGGCCTTCACGCCACCGCCCGGCCTGCGGCTGGTTGTCACCGGCGCCGTGCTGTCGCAAACCCTCGCCGTGGAGGCGCGGCTTCGGCTCAGCCACGACATCCTGATCACCTATGGCGCCACCGAAAGCGGCAACATCGCCATGGGGTCGGCGACCCAGATCGCGGAAGAGGCCGGCGCCTTGGGCTATGCGGCGCCCGGCGCCCAGGTCGATATCGTCGACGCCGAAGGCCGCGTGCTGCCGGCGGGCGAGCAGGGCGAAATCCGCATTGTCACGGACCGCATGTCGTCCGCCTACATCGACGACCCCGAGGCGACGGCGAAGGCGTTCCGGCCGGACGGTTTCTACCCCGGCGACGTCGGACGCCTGCGCGCCGACGGTCTGCTGATTATCGAAGGCCGGGCCGACGACCGGATGATCGTCAGCGGCCGCAAGTTCCTGCCCAATCTCATGGAGGAGGTCGCCATGGCCTGCCCAGGGGTGATCGACGCCGCCGCCTTCGCGGTTCCCGACGCCCAGGGGCTTGACGTCTGCTGGCTGGCGGTGGTTCAGGGGCAGGACTTCGAGCGTGAACGCCTTGTGGAGCTGATTAAGGCCAAGGGCGACGCCCTGCCGCCCGTCCGCTTCGCCTTCACCGAGTCGATCCCGAGGAACGAAGCCGGCAAGGTCGAGCGCGAGCGGCTGAGGCGCGAGACCCTGGCGGTGCTGGGGACTGGCCTGGGGGCGGCCTAGGCGGGGCCGCTGAACGCACCTTCCGGGCGGATCGGGCGATACCCGGCTTCCACAAAAGCGAAGGCGCCAAACGCCATCAGGCCCAGGGCCACGAAAGCCAGGGCCGCGTCGCCGCCGGCCAGGCCGTGGACGGCCCACAGCGCGCCGCCGACCCCCTTGGCGTCCGCCGCCCGCTCACGCCAGCCGGCCAGCAGCATGAACCAGCCGACCGGCAGCATGGCGACCCCGCGACCGAAGTAGCCGACGCGCGCCAGCCGTTGCGCCCAGACGGCGGCGCCGGGATCGCACTTCAGCGTCGAGCCGAAGTTGTCGACGAGCGCCCGGATGGCGTTGCCGAGGCCGCAGCCGACGATGAACACGCCGAGTGCAATCACCAGGGCCGGACCCAGGGGCCAGGCCATGACGCCGGCCACCCGCTCGCTGGTCTTCTCCACCTCGGCGTGGCGCAGGTCGTGTAGCGTGTCGATCAGTCCGAAGATCGAGACGGCGAGCGAGCCGTAGATCACCCCGCTCAGCGCCTGGCCGATGCGGTTCGCCCAGGCCTTGGGCGTGGTCCCCTGGCGGTCGGCGTCGAACACCGACTGCAGCGCCCGCCAGCCGGCGAAGCCATAGAGGCCGATCCCGGTCACCCACAGCAGGACGACGCCCAGCGGCCAGTGTGACCAGGCCTCCAACGCTCCGATCGGACTGCGGGTGTGTGGTGTCAGGCGCGCCACGGCGAGGAGCGCGATAGCCCCGGTGCTCAGGTAGACGACGCCGCGCGCCACGTAGCCGAGCCGGGCGGCCAACTCCGCCGTGGCGCCCCAGGGGGTCGCCGCGAACCGGTCGCGCAAGCGGCCGAGCGCCGACCGGCGGAGTGGCGGCGGGGTGACGGTTCCGGCGACCTCCCCGGGCATCGGCCTTCCTCTCGTGGGAGTCATTGCAATGAGCGCTCGGGCGGGGGCCCTGGCAAGCAAAGGCCCAGCGCTAACGGGGGTTCGGCGCTGCCAGAGGCCGGCGGACGGGATCATCCGCGAAGGCCCCGAACATCGGGTCCCATTCCAGAACGGTCAGTTCGTCTATCAGCCCCTCGATGGCGAAGGGATCCTCGGCCACCAACCCGTCGACCTCCTCGCGGGTATCCACTGTGAACACGATGAAACTGGCGCGCTTGCCGAGACCGGCCACAGGTCCGGACGCGCGGATCTTCCCGTCCGCGATCAAACCCTGCAGGTAGGCGACGTGCGGCATGACATGGAGCCCCCAGCCGTCGCCGTCCGGGTGGGTCATGGTGACGAGGAAGAAGGCCATTGAGGCTCCAGTTTAGTGGGCGTCATCCCAGTTGGACGCGGCGCGCGCGTCGACGACCAGGGGGACCGAGAGCGCGACCGCCGGTTCAGGCGCCTTCTCCATGATCCGCTTGGCCACCGCGATCACCGCGTCGGCCTCCGCCTCCGGCGCCTCGAAGATCAGTTCGTCGTGCACCTGCAGCAGCATCCTGGCGGTGAGGCCTGCGTCGCGCAGCGCCTGGGGCATACGCACCATGGCCCGGCGGATCACATCGGCCGCGGCCCCCTGGATCGGGGCGTTGATCGCGGCGCGGTCGCCGAAGGCCCGCTCGGCCGGCGACTTCCCCTGGGCGGCCGGGATGTAGATCTTGCGGCCGAAGATGGTGGTGACGAAGCCCTCGGCGCGCACCTGCCGCTGCATGCGGTCCATGTAGGTGCGGATACCGGGGAAGCGTTCGAAGTAGGTCTTGATATAGGCCCCGGCTTCTTCCCGCGGGATCGACAGCTGGTTGGCGAGGCCGAAGGCCGAGATGCCGTAGACGATGCCAAAGTTGATCGCCTTGGCGCGCCGGCGCGTCTCGGCGGGCATGCCCTCCACCGGCACCCCGAACATCTCCGACGCGGTCATGGCATGGATGTCCAACCCCTGCGCGAAGGCGGCCTTGAGCTGCGGGATGTCGCCGATGTGGGCGAGCAGGCGCAGCTCGATCTGGCTGTAGTCGGCGCTGATCAGCACATGGCCGGGCTCGGCGATGAAGGCCTTGCGAATCTTGCGGCCTTCCTCGGTGCGGACCGGGATGTTCTGCAGATTGGGGTCGGACGAGGCGAGGCGGCCCGTCGTGGCCGCCGCCAGCGAATAGGAGGTGTGCACCCGGTTGGTCTTCGGATCGATCGCGGCCACCAAGTTGTCGGTATAGGTGCCCTTCAGTTTCGAGAGCTGCCGCCAGTCCAGCAGGATGCGCGGCAGCTCGTGGCCCTGGGCGGCCAGGTCCTCCAGCATCGAGGCGTCGGTGGACATGGCGCCGGTGGCGGTGGTCTTGCCCGACGCGATGCCCATCTCGCCGAACAGGATGTCGCCGATCTGCTTGGGCGAGCCCAGGTTGAACGGCCGGCCGGCGACGCGATGGGCGTCCAGCTCCAGCTCGCCCATGCGCACGGCGAAGTCGTTGGAGAGCCGCCGCAGGGTCTCGGGGTCGACCTTGACGCCGGCCAGCTCCATCTCGACCAGCACCTTGGGCAAGGGCCGCTCCAGGGTCTCGTAGACGGTGGTCAGCCTCTCGTGCGTCAGGCGGGGCTTCAGGTGCTCGTAGATGCGCAGCGTGACATCGGCGTCCTCGGCCGCGTAGCAGGTCGCAGCCCCCAGCTCGACGTGCTTGAAACTCTTCTGCGATTTGCCGGTGCCCGCGACCGTCTTGAAGCTGATCGGCTCGTGCTCCAGCAGGCGCTTGGAGAGCTCGTCCATGCCGTAGCTCTTGTGCAGGCCGCCTTCGAGGGCGAAGGCGATCAGCATGGTGTCGTCGATCGGCCCGACCTGGATGCCGTAGCGCGACAGGACCGCCATATCGTACTTGCCGTTCTGCGCGACCTTCAGCACGCCCGGCGCTTCCAAGAGCGGCTTCAGCCGCGCGATGGCGTCGGCCAGCGGAATCTGGTCCAGCGCGGCGGGCGCCTCCAGCAAGAGGCCGCCCTCCTGTTCCTGCTCGTGCCCGACGGGGATGTAGCAGGCCTCGCCCGGAGAGATGGCCAGCGACACGCCGCACAGGTTGGCCGCTGACGACGAGAGCGCATCGGTCTCGGTGTCGAAGGCCACCAGGCCCTTGGCGAAGGCCTTGGCGATCCAGGCGTCGAGGGTCTGCAGGTCGCGGACGCACTGGTAGGCGTTGACGTCGATGGCGCCGTGCTTGGGAGCCTCCGGCGCGGCCGTGGCGGCCGCGGGCGTCGGCGTGGCGGTAGGCGCGGTCCCCTGCGCTTCGGCCACCCGGCGGCCCAGGGTGCGGAACCCCATCATCTCCAGGAAGGCCGCGAGCGTCTCGGGGTCCGGCTCCTCGACCTTCAGCTCATCGATCGGCGAAGGCAGGGGCGTGTCGCAGTCGAGCTGCACCAACTGGCGCGACAGGCGGATCTGGTCGGCGAAGTCGATCAGGGTCTGGCGGCGCTTGTCCTGCTTGATCTCGCCCGCGCGAGCCAGAAGGGTGTCGAGGTCGCCGTATTCGTTGATCAGCAGCGACGCGGTCTTGACCCCGATGCCCGGCGCGCCCGGGACGTTGTCGACGCTGTCGCCGCACAGGGCCTGAACGTCCACGACCTTGTCCGGCGTCACCCCGAACTTGTCGAACACCTGCGGCTCGCGGATCACCAGGTTGGGCGTCTTCATCGTATCCAGCATGGAGACGCGGGGTCCCACCAGCTGCATCAGGTCCTTGTCGGAGGAGACGATCACCACCTCGCCGCCGGCGTCGCGCACCTTGCAGGCGTAGGCGGCGATCAGGTCGTCGGCCTCGTAGCCGGGGAGTTCCAGGCAAGGCACGCCGAACGCCCGCGTCGCATCACGCACCAAGGGGAACTGCGGGACCAAGTCCTCCGGCGCCGGCGGGCGATGGGCCTTGTACTGGTCGTAGAGCTTGTTGCGGAAGGTGTCCTCGGAGTGGTCGAAGATCACCGCCAGGTGGGTCGGCGCCTCTTCGGAGGCCTTCATGTCGACCAGCAGTTTCCAGAGCATGTTGCAGAAGCCGGCCACGGCGCCGACCGGCACGCCGTCAGACTTGCGGGTCAACGGCGGCAGGGCGTGGAAAGCCCGGAAGATGAACCCCGATCCGTCGACGAGGTAGAGCCGCACGGCCGGCCCATCCTGCGTCGTCGGGCGGGGAATCTCGTCCAGGGTCTGCGGAGCGGCGTCGAGGGTGTCGGTCATGCGGAGAAGATAGGCGCGAGACGGGGCGAGGTCATCCCGCTACCGCCGTCACGTCTTCACGCCGAGCACGCCCAGGTATTTCGCAAACGCGCCGCTCTCGATCTGCCTCGCGATCTCCAGCCGCGCGATGATGTGGCCCGCGAGGTCTGGGCTGTCGTAGCAGGCGTGGGCCAGGAGCGCGGTCTTCTTCAGCAGGGTGACGTCCAGCGCCGGGTCGATCACGTCGCGGGCGTAGACGATGTCGGCTTCGAGCAGCTGGTTGAACGGCGTGCGGATGTCGCTGTTGCGGGTGATCGGCGACACCGACCAGCGCTTCACCTCGGTGAACCGGTGCGGGATGAAGCCGTGCGCCCGCATCCAGACGTCGATCTCCCCAAAGCTCGGCTGGCCCTCGTAGAGCGGCACGAAGGAGACCTCCAGGTGGATCATGGCGCACTGCGCGAGCCTGGCCTGGCCGTGCTCCAGCGCCTGCAGTTCGCCGCCCTGTATGTCCATCTTCAGGAAGTCGAGGTCGGGCAGGCCGGCGACGTCGTCGAGGCGGGTGGTCTGCACCGTCTCCACGCCCTGGACCTGGCCGAAGGCGTCGAAGCCGTTGAAGAAGGCCAGCCGCTGGGCGTCGGGTTTCAGCAGCGAGGTCATGCCGGACGCGGGCGAGGCCAGATGCAGGGTCTGCTGCGTGCCATCGCCGATGATGTCGGTGAAGAGGGCGAGGGTCTCGCCGTAGGTCGCGCGCAGCTTCTCGTGCTGGCGCACGTCGGCGTCGAAGGCGTTGAGGCGCGCCAGCCCCGCGTCCAGCAGCCCGCGATAGGGCGGAGTCTCGGCGATGTCAGCCGCGCCGATATCGGCCACCTGCAGCGGCGTTTCGAGGCCGAGGATCTCGGCGAGCGGTCTGGGATCGGCGGGCATGTACAGCCACGCTAGCGGGGCGACGCCGCCGCGCCTAGCCGGCGCCCTACCCGAAACGCTTGTTGAGATTGCCCAGGCCATCAGCGCCCGCCGCGAAGGCCGCCGGATCGCCGCTCTTCAGGAAGGTGGCGGTGGCCTTGGCGACGCCGCCGTAGGCCGACTGGAAGGGCGCGGTGCCCGAGCTGATCCGGCGGACACCCAGCGCCTGCAGCCGCGCCGCGTCGGCGATTCCAGGCCAGAGCAGCATGTTCAGCGGCAGCTTGATCTCATCGGCCAGCCGGCCGATCAGGTCGGCGTCGCTCGGGCCCGGCACGAAGATGCCGCTGGCGCCGGCGTTGCGATAGGTCTCGGCGCGCCTCGTGGCCTCGACATAGGCTGCGTGGCCCTCGGCCAGGCCCTTCAGATAGACGTCCGTGCGGGCGTTGATGAATAGCGCGACGCCCGCCGTGTCCGCCGCTTTGCGGGCCGCCTCGATCTTGCGCGCGTGCAGCTCCGGCTCGCGGCGGCCGTCTTCCAGATTGATTCCCACGGCGCCCACGCCGACCACCGCGCGGATGGTCTCGGCCAGGCGGTCGAGGTCGTCGGTGTAGCCGCCCTCGATGTCAGCGGTCACCGGCACGTCGCCGGCGGCGCGCGCCACGGCCCCGATGGTTTCCAGGAGAAGGTTGAGCGGCAGCAGGTCGCCGTCCGGATAGCCGTGGCTCCAGGCCACCGCCGCCGAAGAGGTCGCCACGGCCTTGGCGCCGGCGTCGGCCATGACCGCCGCGCTCGCGGCGTCCCAGGCGTTGGGCAGGATCAGAATCTCGCCGGTGTGGTGCAGGGCGGTGAACGCCTCTGCCTTGCTCTTCTGGTCCATGATCCCCTCCGAAGTTCCTTGCGGGTCTAGACGTAGGTGGCGTGGGCCGTGTGACAACCGCCCGACTGGCGGATTCCGGACATGGACGCCCGCTGGACCCGCTGGCAAGCTCGGCGAATGCGCGCCCTGAAGATCAACGCCTTGACGCTCTCGGCAATCCTGGTCTTCGGCGGGTGCGCCCAATCGGCTTCACAGGCGCGCGGCCTGAAACCGGGCGATATCCAGGTCGTCGCCCAGTGGTTGCTGCCGAGCGGCGGGTCATCCCCAGGTCCGGTGGACGCTGTGAAGTCGGCGGCGATGATGCAGCGCTATTTCAAGGCCGAGCGTGCGATCGAAAAGGAGAGCGGCGGGGCGTATTTCGAAGACGGCAACGACGTCGGCGGCGGAGCTTTCAACGTCTATCTTTATACGGACAAGGTGGATGCGACGGTGGCCCAACTGATCGCGCTGGAGCATCAGGGCAAAATAGCAGCTGGGCTGCGGATTGGCGTCGCGCAATATACCGACGCCCAGCGCAAGGACTGGACCTACAAGGCCTACTACCCCGCAGGGCTGACGCGCTTCGACATCACCTATCTGCAAGTCCCACCGAGCGCAGCCGCCAAGCAGGGCCGATAGGCGCGTTCACCCTCGCGCGCGAAACCCTGTAGAACCCCGCGGTGACCGCTGCGGCCCTCTCTCGCCTGACCCTGACCGACTTCCGCTCCTATGCGCGGGCTGACCTCGTGCTGGATGGACGCCCGGTCTATCTCGTCGGCCCGAACGGGGCGGGGAAGACCAATCTGCTGGAGGCGGTCAGCCTGTTCACGCCGGGGCGAGGCCTGCGCGGGTCGGCGTTGGCCGAGGTCGGGCGCCGGCTGCCGGGCGAGGCGGTGGGCCGCGCCTGGGCGGTGGCGGCGGTGGTTTCGGCGGGTGGCGAGGAGACCCAGCTGGGCACCGGCGTCGAGCAGCCCGGCGCGGCGCGGCGCACGGTGCGGATCGCCGGCGAAACCCTGCCGCCGGGCCGGCTTGCCGACCACCTGCGGCAGGTCTGGCTGACCCCGGCGCAGGACCGCCTGTTCCTGGAGGGGGCCAGCGATCGGCGGCGCTTCTTCGACCGGCTGGTGTTCGCCGCCATCCCGCGCCACGCCGCTCATGCGCAGGCCTATGAAAAATCGCAGCGCGAGCGCATGCGGCTGCTTACCGATGAGAGCGGCCCGCCGGACCCGGCCTGGCTGGACGCCCTGGAGGCGCGGCTAGCCGAGGCCGGCGCCCTGATGGCCGAGGCGCGCGCCACGACGCTCACCGCCCTGCAGGCCGAGATCGACGGCCGGGGCGAGCGGCCGTTTCCGCAGGCGAAACTGTCGCTGACCGGAGAGTGGGAGCAGATGGCCGCGGCCGGGGCCGAGATCGCCGACATCGAGGCGAAACTGGCGACCGCGCTCGCCGCCGCCCGCCCCCGCGACGCCGCCGCCGGCCGCGCGCTGACCGGCCCGCACCGGGGCGATCTGGCGGTGATCCATGCCGAAAAGGACCGCCCGGCCGCGGAATGCTCGACCGGCGAGCAGAAGGCGCTGATCCTGAACCTGGTCCTCGCCCAGGCCGCGCGTCTGGCCCGCGCGGACTCAGGCCCGAGCCCGATCCTGTTGCTGGACGAGGTGGCCGCGCACCTGGACGCCACCCGCCGGGGCGCGCTCTTCGACGAGATCGAGGCGCTGGGGCTGCAGGCCTTTCTCACCGGCACGGATCAGGTGCTGTTCGAAGACCTGAAGGGCCGCGCCCAGGGCGTGCGCGTCGAGGGCGCGGAGCTGGCGGCGCTTGATTAGGGCGCTCTACTACGCCCTGGCCTGGACCGCCGCGGCGGATGCGCCGCCGGATGCGCGGGCTTTCGCCTACCACCGGGGCCTGCAGCCAATCCTGCTCGCCCTGATTTCGGCGGTGGTGCTGGAGACCGTGGCCGTGCACGCCCTCGTCTTCTTCCTGATCAGCCGCACGCTCGCCTGGGTGCTGCTGGCCTTGAGCCTGTTGGGCCTGGTCTGGCTGCTCGGCCTGGTGAATTCGGTGGCCAAGCTGCCGATCCTGGTGACCGAAGCTGGCGTGCGGATCCGCGCAGGATTGCTCATCGACCTGTGGCTGCCGGCAGACCAGATCGCGGGCGTCAGGACCGGCCTCGATTTCGGCAATCTCAAGCGGCCCGAAGTGCTGCGGGCCTCGCTGGTGGTCTATCCGAACGTCCTGATCGAGCTCTCGCCACGCCTGAGCGTTGGGCAAGGCGCGCGCCGCCGCGAGGTCGCTCTGGTCGCGCTGCATCCGGACGATCTGGCGGGGTTCGTCGCCGCGGTGAAAGGCCTCAAAGGCGGGGCCTGACCGCAAGGGCCATCCCGGCGCCACAAAGCGTGCAGAATCAGAGCTCAAACCCTATATAGAAGCCGATGTTTCCGCTGGTGGCTCAGGGCCCTGGCGCAAGGCGCGCCACGCGGTGCGGCGCCGCCGCAAATTGGATCCCGGATGAGCGAAGAAAACGATCCCCGCAGCCCCCAAGTTTCAGGGGACGGCCCGACGCCTGAGAACAACGGCCAGGACGACTATGGCGCGGAGAGCATCAAGGTCCTCAAGGGCCTGGACGCGGTGCGCAAGCGGCCGGGCATGTACATCGGCGACACCGATGACGGCTCGGGCCTGCACCACATGGTCTATGAGGTGGTCGACAACGCCATCGACGAGACGCTGGCCGGCTGGGCGACGCGGGTAGAGGTGATCCTCAACGCCGACGGCTCCTGCACGGTGACCGACGACGGCCGCGGCATCCCGGTGGACATCCACGAGGGCGAGGGCATCTCGGCCGCCGAGGTCATCATGACCCAGCTGCACGCCGGCGGGAAATTCGACCAGAACAGCTACAAGGTCTCCGGCGGCCTGCATGGCGTCGGCGTCTCGGTGGTCAATGCGCTGTCGCAGTTTCTGAAGCTGAAGATCTACCGCGGCGGCAAGTCCTACGAGATGGAGTTTAGGCACGGCGACGCGGTCGCGCCGCTGAAGGAAACCGGCGTCGCGCCGCTGCGCGAGAACGGCGAGCCGCTGTCGGGGACCGAGGTCACCTTCCTGCCGTCGCTGGAAACCTTCGCCTTCATCGATTTCGACGTAAAGACGCTGGAGCACCGCCTGCGCGAGCTCGCGTTCCTGAACTCGGGCGTCACCATCTGGCTGAAGGACAATCGGGGCGCCGAGCCCTTCGTCGAGGTCATGCACTACGAGGGCGGCATCGAGGCCTTCGTGCGCCACCTGGACCAGGCCAAGACGCCGCTGCTGAAAGAGCCGATCGTCATCCGCGGCAAGCGCGAGAACGTCGAACTCGACATGTCCCTGTGGTGGAACGACAGCTACCACGAGAACGTGCTGTGCTTCACGAACAACATCCCGCAGCGGGATGGCGGCACCCACCTGGCGGCGTTCCGCTCGGCCCTGACGCGGATCATCACCGGCTATGCCGAATCGAGCGGCGCGGCCAAGCGCGAGAAGGTCTCGGTCGGCGGCGAGGACGCGCGCGAGGGCCTGACCTGCGTGCTGTCGGTCAAGGTGCCGGATCCGAAGTTCTCCTCGCAGACCAAGGACAAGCTGGTCTCCTCCGAGGTGCGCCCGGCGGTTGAAGGCCTGGTCGGCGAGGGTCTGGGCTCCTGGTTCGAGGAGCATCCCAACGAAGCCCGCCTGATCGTCCAGAAGATCGCCGAGGCCGCCGCGGCCCGGGAAGCGGCCCGCAAGGCCCGCGAACTGACCCGCCGCAAGTCGGCGCTGGATATCTCATCGCTCCCCGGCAAGCTCGCTGACTGCGCCGAGAAAGACCCGGCCAAGTCGGAAATCTTCATCGTCGAGGGCGATTCCGCCGGCGGCTCGGCCAAGCAGGCCCGCAACCGCGACAATCAGGCGATCCTGCCCCTGCGCGGCAAGATTCTGAACGTCGAGCGCGCGCGGATCGACAAGATGCTCGGCTCAGAGCAGATCGGCACGCTCATCGTGGCTCTGGGCGCCGGCATTAGCGAAGAGTTCGATATCGAGAAGTTGCGGTACCACAAGATCGTGCTGATGACCGACGCCGACGTCGACGGCGCGCACATCCGCACCCTGTTGCTGACCTTCTTCTACCGGCAGATGCCGCAGGTGATTGAGCGCGGCTACCTCTATATCGCCCAACCGCCGCTCTATAAGGCGTCGAAGGGCAAGTCGGTCCGCTACCTGAAGGACGACGCCGAGCTCGAAATCTACCTGATCGACGAGGGCGTCGACGGCGCCACCCTCGACCTCTCCAGCGGCGAGCGGATCACAGGCGCGGACCTGCTGGCCATGGTGCAGACGGCACGGGGCGCAAAGGCCAATGTCGAGCGGCTGGCGGCGCGGGCTCCGGCCTTCGCCATCGAGCAGTCAGCGCTGGCGGGCCTGCTGGCGCCGGGCGGCGATCCGGCCAAGGCGGCCGCGCGCCTCGACCTCTATGCCGAGGACGGCGACGGCCAGTGGACTGGCGGGCCGGGCGAGCAGAACAGCTTCGTCTTCTCCCGCGTGAAGCGCGGCGTGTCCGAGCGCATCGTGCTGGACGAACTGCTGCTGCACGCCGCCGACGCGCGCCGCCTGGCGGAGCGCTCCAAGGAGCTGGCGGAGATCTTCGCGGGCCGGGCGACCTATACGCGCCGGGATAAGGCGACGGTGGTCCGGGGCCCCATCGACCTGGTCAACGCGGTGATGGACAATGGCCGCAAGGGCCTGGCCATTCAGCGCTACAAGGGCCTGGGCGAGATGAACGCCGACCAGCTGTGGGAAACCACGCTCGACGCTGACGCGCGAACCCTGCTGCAGGTGCGGGTCAACCACCTGGACGACGCCAGCGACATGTTCAGCCGCCTGATGGGCGACCTGGTCGAGCCGCGCCGCGAGTTCATCCAGGAAAACGCCCTGGACGCCGAGGTGGACGTCTAGCGGTTCGCCCCAGAAGCGAAGTTTTCGCCATCATTCCCCTGCTGGGGGAGTCTGTTTGTGTCCCAATTGTTGCAAGCGTAACGCTGTTCCTCAGCGAGGATTTTCGCTAGCAATTTTATGGGGTTATTATGCGCGTTCAGACGATCATCGCCGCCGCTGCGGCCGCCGCAGCCGTCCTGGGCGCCGCCGGCGCCGCTTCGGCCTCGGTCTACACCTTCGTGGGGTCCTGGCAGGTCGACCAGGGACCAGGTTGGCCCGGCGGGCCGCCGGCCTACACCGGCCAGGAGGCCGCCGCTCTGATCTTTGGGGGTAGCGCCAGCGACTACGCGATCTCGACGATCGACAGCCTGGTCGCCGACATCAACTTCAGCAACTGGGTCAGCACCTGGGGCGGCGCCTGTGGCGGATCCTTCCCCTGCGGCACGGTCGTGGCGCAGAACTACAAGGTCTCCACTGGCGGTAACTACGTGACCCCGGGCGACACCTCCGCCTACGTCAGCGACTGGGCGCGGGGCGAGCAGTACAGAAACTACGCCTTCACGTCCGGCGCGGTGCCGGAGCCGGCGGCCTGGGCGCTGATGATCGGCGGCTTTGGCCTGGCCGGCGCGGCGCTCCGCCGTCGTCGCCAGGTGGCCGTCGCCGCCTGATCTGACGATCACTGACAACGACTGCGCCGCCCGTTTCACGACGGGCGGCGTTTTCGTATGTGCGACGGCGTGGCGGCTCTGGATCGCGATCCACAGCCGCCCCATCTTCAGGTCTGGCCACAGTCAAGCTTGGAGACGCCCTATGCGGCTCGCCATCGTTTCCCTGATCCTGGGCTGTGCGCTCGCCTCGCCGGTCCTCGGGCAACCCGCGCCGCCGCCGACTGATGAGGCGCTGGCCGCCAAGCTCGCCTCAGCCGCCGAGCTGGCCGACCAGAACCGCCGCAGCGAGGCGCTGAACGCGCAGGTCAACGCCAAGAACAAGGCGGTGGACGCGCGCAACGCGGCCATCCGCACGGCCTACGATAAGGCGCAGGCGGACTACAAACAGGCGCTCGCCCAGCATGACGCTGATGCGGCGCAAGGCCAGGCCGCCTATCAGAAATCGGTGGAGGCCTGGAAGGCCGACGTCGCGGCCTGCAAGGCGGGCGAGGTGAAGCGCTGCGGGGTCCCGGGCCCAGCTCAGCCGCCTAAGACTCAGGCGAAACCGCCGACGACCTCCAGGACCGCCTCGCCGTAACGGGCGAGCTTGCCTTCGCCGACCCCGTTGACGCGTTCCAGCGCCGCGCGGGAGCCGGGCTTCACCGAGGCGATCTCGGTCAGGGTCCGGTCGTGGAAGATCAAATAGGGCGGCACGTGCTGGCTCTTGGCCTCGCGCGAGCGCCAGGCCCGCAGCGCGTCGAACAGCGCCTGGTCGGCGGGCGAGACGGCGATGGCGTCGCGACCGCCGGCCTTGCGAGTCCGCCGCGCCTTGGCCGGGGCCTCGGCGCGGGTCTGGATCTGCACGCGCCGCTCGCCGCGGAAGACGGCCTTTACCGCCGCCGCATCGCCGACGCCCACCAGCGGGCGGCCATCGTTGGGGTCTTCGCGCAGCAGGCCCTCGAACAACAGCTGTTCGACCAGGTCGCGCCAGGCGTTGGCCGACAGGTCCTGCCCGATGCCCCAGGTCGACAGTGACGTCTCGAAGTCGCTGGGCTCCTTGGTCTTGGCCAGCAGGTGGTCGACCAGCCGTCCCCGGCCATAGCGCCCGCCCAGCCGATGCGCGGCCGAGAGCGCCTTCTGGGCCGCCTCGGTGGCGTCTGTCAGGTCCACCTGGCCGGTGCACAGGTCGCACTGGCCGCAGGCCTCGACACCCTCCTCGCCGAAGTAGCGCCGAACCGTCGCCGCCCGGCAGCCGGTGCCGTCCAGCAGGGCGTAGAGCTGGCGGACCTTGCCCACCTGCACCTGCTTGACCGCCGGATCCATGTCCCGCTCGCTGATGCGCCGCAGCGCCCAGCTCATATCGGCGGCGCCATAGAGGGTGATCCCCTCGGCAAGGTCGCCGTCGCGCCCGGCCCGGCCGATCTCCTGCCAATAGGCCTCGATGGAGGCCGGCGCGTCGGCGTGGATCACGAAGCGGACGTCGGGCTTATCGACCCCCATGCCGAACGCGATAGTCGCCACCATCACCGCGGCGTCCGCCTCTAGGAACTTCTCAAGCCGTTGGTTGCGCACGGCCTTGTCGAGGCCCGCGTGATAGGCCAGCGCCGGGACGCCGGCGTCCCGCAGGGATTGCGCCAGCTTATCGACCCCGTCGCGGGACCCGGCATAGACCACGCCGGAACGGTCCGGCCGGGCGGTGACCAGCTCCACGACCCGCTTGTGGGCCGCGCCGCGCTTGCGCTCGGCGGAGAGCACCAGCTCCGGGCGCGCGAAGCTGTCGACGAACTCGGGCGTGTTCTCCAGCCGCAGTTCCGCGCGGATGTCGTCGCGGGTCCGCGCGTCCGCGGTGGCGGTCACCGCCAGGCGCGGCACATTGGGGAACAGATCGGCGAGCCGTCCCAGCATCCGGTACTCGGGCCTGAAATCGTGGCCCCACTGGCTCACGCAGTGGGCCTCGTCGATGGCGATCAGGGCCAAAGGAACGCGCGACAGCCGCTCCAGCATCCAGGGCTGCATCAGCCCTTCCGGCGAGATGTAGAGCAGGTCGAGTTCGCCAGCCTCGATGCGCCGCCAGGTTTCGGCCTTCTCCTCGGGCTCGATGTTGGAATCCAGTCTGGCCGCGGCGACGCCCGCCTGCTGCAGCCCCGCCACCTGATCAGACATCAGCGCGATCAGCGGCGAGACCACCAAGCCGAGGCCCGGGCGCATCAGGCTGGGGATCTGGTAGCAGACACTCTTGCCGCCGCCGGTCGGCAGCACGGCCATGGCGCTACGGCCCGCCAGCACCTCGGTGATCACCGGCGCCTGAAGCCCGCGGAACTCCGCATGGCCGAAGGTGCGGCGCAGGATCTCGCGCGCGCCCTCAAGGCCTTCGGACAGGGCGTCGGCGGACGCTTCGGCGACTGCGGCGGTCATCCCGCTCTTATGGGGATGAGTCGCGACGCTTGCTAGCGCGTGATCTCAGCGCATGGCGCTGAGCTGCGTGCGGTCCTGGATGCCCCGGACCGCTTGCAGCAGGCGCAGCGCCGATCCGGCGGTGAGCCTGTTCGGCTCGAACGCCGTGCGCATGGAGAGCGTGTCGAGGATGGCGTCGTCGGCGGGCGTGATGCGGCGCGCGCACATATTCCACTCCGCGAACGCGCGTTTCGCCGCCGGCCCCGCGCCCAGCACCTTGGTGTCGGTGTGCCGGGGGTCGTCGCAGATACGGCCATAGGTCGTCAGCACCGCCTCCGCGGGGCCTTCGAGGACCTGCAGGAAGTGGCCTTGGTGCACCAGCAACAGGCCGCCGATCGCCACCTCGCGATTGCGGCGGATCGAGGCGCGGATGATCGCGCCGATCTCCTCGTTGAGATCGATGGCCGGGATCGTGTTTCGGCTTGCGTAGATCAGGCGGTGCAGTGTCCGGCTGCCGGAAATCGTACTCATGCGGAACTCCGTCGTCCCGCACCTCTAGGCTCAAGCCGTTGAAATTAGGCTAATCCGTGCCGGCGCCTAGCCGTCACGCGTCATTCGGCTGCGAGCGCCACGGGCGCGGCTTGCGCGCCGCGCAACAGGCGGCCGGGCAGCGCATCGGTGGGCTCGCCGTCGCGGTAGGTGACCTGGCCGGCGACGATGGTCGCGGTATAGCCCTGGGCGCGCTGGATCAGCCGGCGGCCGCCCGACGGCAGGTCATAGGCCACCTGCGGCGCCATCAGCTTCAACCGGTCGTAGTCGATGACGTTGAGGTCGGCGCGGTAGCCGGGCTGCAGCAGCCCCCGGTCGAACAGGCCCACCGTCTCGGCGGTGTCGCGGCACTGGGCCTTGACCATTTTCTCAAGGCTGAGCTTCGGCCCGCGCGTGCGGTCGCGGGTCCAGTGGACGATGTTGGTGGTCGGGAAGCTGCCGTCGCAGATCATGCCCACGTGCGCCCCGCCATCCGACAGGCCCGGGACCACGCAGTCGTGCTGCAGCATCTGATAGGCCGGATCGAGGCTGTTCTGGGCGTAGTTCAGCAGCGGCAGGTAGAGCATGCCGCGCCCGTCTCCCGCGCCGCCGTCCAGCATGTGGTCCAGCGCCACTTCGCGCGGATCGGCGCCGCGCGCGGCGGCCAGCGCGGCGATGGAGGTCTCGGTCGTCGGCTCGTAGTCCGGGCTCTCCACGCCCATGGGATAGATCCGCTCCCAGGCCCGAGCCGGCGATAGGCCGGGCGCGCGGCTGCTGTCCGGCTCGTCGGCCAAGAGGCGCGCGCGGAAGTCCGGGTCGCGCAGGCGCTGTATGCGCGCCGCGAAGGGGAGGTCCTTGATCTCGCGGTAGGTCGGATAGGTGCTGAACGGATTGGCGGTCAGCTCGAAGCCGAACAGCACGCCCACCGGCCGCGTCGCGACCTGGGCGCGCATCTGCAGCCCGGCGGCCTTGGCGGCGGTCATCCGCTCCAGCATGTAGCGCCACTGTTCGGGATCGCGCGGGCTCTGCAGCAGGGAATAGGACAGCGGCCGGCCCGACGCGGCGACGATCCGCTGCAGCATGTCGAACTCGGCCTCGGGGTCGTTGAAGTCGCTGACCACCTGTAGGACACCCTTGCCCGCGCCGTTGTTGGCCGCGGCCATGCCCATGGCGATGCCGGTCAGCTCATCCTCGCCGGCGGTGAGCGTGGCGATCGGCGAGCCGTCGGAGGAGCGGTGGTTGAGTGTCCGCGAGGTGCCAAAGCCGATGGCCCCCGCCTCCATCGCCCGCTTGGCGATCGCCGCCATGGCGTGGATGTCAGCTTCCGTGGCCGGCTCGCGGTTCACCCCGCGCTCGCCCATGACGAACACCCGCAGCGCCGCGTGCGGCAGTTGGCTCGCCACATCGACGTCGAAGGACCGCGACGCCAGGCCATCGAGATAGTCGGGATAGCTTTCCCAGTTCCACGGCAGGCCTTCGGACAGCACCGGGAAGGGAATGTCTTCGACGCCTTCCATCAGCTGGATCAGCCGGTCGTGGTCGGCGGGCTTGCAGGGCGCGAAGCCGACGCCGCAGTTGCCCATCACCACGGTGGTGACCCCGTGCCAGGACGAGGGCTGCATCCGCTGGTCCCAGGTGGCCTGGCCGTCATAGTGGGTGTGAATGTCGACGAAGCCCGGCGTCACCAGTTGGCCGCGGGCGTCGATCTCCTCGGCGCCGGCGCCGTTGACCCGCCCGACCGCCGCGATCACGCCGTCCTTGATCGCCACGTCGCCTTCGAAGGGCGCGCCGCCCGTCCCGTCGACGACGCTGCCGCCGCGGATCACCAGGTCGTAAGCCTTTTCCATCGCCCGTTCCCTTCGTCAGCCGGCCGTCTTCGCGGTCTTTGCGCCATTTTGCCGCTGCGCAGGGCCGGTCGGTCAAGCGGGATCGCAGGGCGCACGGCTACGGTCACAAAGGATTCAGCACGCCTGTTCCCCGACCGTTAAGCGTAGGCAAGCTACACCATGGGTCCGCGTGAGATTGGTTGAGGGACCCATCGTGACGCTCAAGATGATGCTGGCCGCGGTCGCCGCGGCGTCCGTCGCCGTCGGCTTCTGGCTGCCGGCGACCCATTCGCACACCGAACCCAGGTCGCAGATTCAGCAGCTTGAGGTCGGGCGGCGCTAGCGCTTCGCCGCCGCCGCGGGTGGGCCCGCGCAGCCGCTGAGCGGGGTGGCGTCAGGCAGGGTCACCTCCGCCGCATAGGCGTTCACCGCCCCGCTCGACGCGTCGGTGCAGCTGCTCGCATAGAGGCTGACCTTCATCGCCTGGTGATCCGGCAGGGCCACGGTCCAGGTCGCCGCGTGATCCTTGATCGCGGCGCCTGGTGCGGTTCCCGCCAGATCCGGCTGGCCCGCGCGGGTCAGCGTGATCTGCTGGCCACGGATCTTCAGTCCCCACTCGGGATCGAAGCCTCGCGCGTCGAACGGCTGGGCGAAGTTGCTGGCCGTGTCGGGCGCCGCGGCGGTCGACGGGGGCTTGTCCTTGCCGCAGGCGCTGAGCGCCAGGGCTGCGACCATCGGGAGGGCGAGGGGGATCAACCGGGGCATGAGCTTGCTGCAAGTCCTTGAGGGCCCGTTGTTGGCCCAGCCTTTGGTATCGCGCGACGCAGGTTAGACTAAGGCGCGATGAGTCGGGCGCCCTTCTCCTTCTACGAGTTCTTCGCGGGCGGCGGTATGGCCAGGCTCGGCCTCGGCGCCGCCTGGTCCTGCGCCTTCGCCAACGACTTCGACCCGGTCAAAGCGGCGACCTACCGCGCGAACTTTGGCGACGCGGCTGAACATTTCCATGAGGGCGACGTCTGGAAGCTGACGGCCGCTGATTTGCCAGGCGCAGCCGATCTCGCCTGGGCGTCGAGCCCCTGCCAGGATTTCAGCCTGGCCGGCGCGCGGGCCGGCCTGGCGGGCGGCCGATCCTCGGCTTTCTTCGGGTTCTGGCGGCTGATCGAGGGCCTGTCAGACGAGGGCAGGGCGCCTCGCGTCATCGTCATCGAAAACGTCAGCGGCCTTCTGACCTCGCACGGCGGGCAGGACTTCGCCGCGCTCGGCGAGGCGCTGGCGGCCCAGGGTTACCGCTTCGGCGCGCTGGAAGTCGACGCGGCGGCGTTTGTCCCGCAGTCGCGGCCCAGGATCTTCGTCATCGCCACCCGCGAGCCGCCGCCGGCCGGCCTGGTCGGCGAGAGCCCGTTCCACACCCGCGCGATCAAGGCCGCCGTGGCCGGCCTGCCCGCCGCGCTGGCGGAGCGCTGGATCTGGTGGCGGACGGCCACACCCGCGGCCCGCAACACCGACCTTGCCGCCCTGCTGGAGCCCGACGATGCGGTCGAATGGCATTCTCCGGCCCGCACCGCGCGCTGGCTGGAGCTGATGGCGCCCCTGCACCGGGCCCGCCTCGAGGCCCTCCGGTCTAGAGGTGAACGGGCGGTGGGCGCGGTCTACCGCCGGATGCGGGTTGAGGAGGGCCAGCGCGTGCAGCGGGCCGAGGCGCGGTTCGATGGCCTCGCCGGCTGCCTGCGCACGCCGCGCGGCGGCTCTTCGCGGCAGGTGGTCGTGGTGGTGGAAAACGGCGGCGTCCGCACCCGTCTGCTGACGGCGCGGGAGGCGGCGCGGCTGATGGGCCTGCCCGACAGCTACGTCCTGCCGCGCGCCGCGACGGCCGCCCTGCATGTGGCCGGCGATGGCGTGGCCGCGCCGGTGGTGCGCTGGCTCGCGCGGGAGATCCTGGAGCCGTTGCTGGACGGCGCGGCCGTGCTGGCGGCCGAGTAGCCGCGCGGGCCTCTTCCAATCCTATCGGGAAGTCTTAGGGTCGCCCCAAACAGGGCAGATCGCCCAAAGAACGGTTCCCCAAGAGGTCCCCGCTATGGCCGACGCCACCCCCGACAAGATCTATGACGCCGCCCGCTACCGGCGCGCCGGCCGGGGCAAGATCTTCGACTCCATCCTCGACACCGTCGGCGACACGCCGCTGGTGCGCCTGCCCCGGCTGACCGCGGCGCTGAAGCCCAAGGGCGAGGTGGTCGCCAAGCTGGAGTTCTTCAACCCGATCGCCTCGGTGAAGGACCGCATCGGCGTGGCCATGGTCGAATATATGGAGGCCAAGGGCGACCTGAAGCCCGGCGGCATCATCGTCGAGCCGACCAGCGGCAACACCGGCATCGCGTTGGCCTTCGTGGCGGCGGCCAAGGGCTACCGGCTGATCCTGGTGATGCCGGAAAGCATGTCGATGGAACGGCGCAAGATGCTGCTGATCCTGGGTGCGAAATTGGAACTCACGCCCGCCGAGCGCGGCATGGCCGGCGCCGTGGCCCGGGCCCGCGAGATCGTCGCGGCGACACCGGGCGCGGTGATGCCGCAGCAGTTCGACAATGTCGCCAACCCGCTGATCCACCGGGTCTCGACCGCCGAGGAGATCTGGAACGACACCGACGGCCGCGTCGACGCGGTCATCGCCGGCGTCGGCACCGGCGGCACCATCACCGGCGTCGGCCAGGTGCTGAAGGCCCGCAAGCCGTCGGTGCGGATGATCGCCGTCGAGCCGGAGACTTCGGCCATCCTGTCCGGCGGTCCGCCCGGGCCGCACAAGATCCAGGGTATCGGCGCGGGCTTCGTCCCTTCGATCCTCGACCGCCAGATCATCGACGAGGTGGTGCAGGTCTCCAACGACGACAGCTTCGCGATGGCGAGGCGGGTGGCGGCCGAGGAAGGCATCCCGGTCGGCATCTCGTCGGGCGCCGCGCTCACTGCCGCCTTCGACGTCGCCAGCCGCGAGGACATGGCCGGCAAGCTCATCGTCACCATCATCCCCAGCTTCGCCGAACGCTACGTCTCGACCCCGCTGTTCGAAGGGTTGTGACCCCGGGTGACATGACCCAGGGCGCCACGACCGACGTCTATCCCCCCGAAAAGCGCTCGGCGGTCATGCGGCGGGTGAAGGGCAAGAACACCTCGCCGGAACTGGCGGTGCGCAAGGCCCTGACCAAGCTCGGCGCCCGCTACCGCCTGCACCGCAAGGACCTGCCCGGGAACCCCGACATCGTCATGCCGGGACGCCGCCTGGCGCTCTTCATTCACGGCTGTTTCTGGCACGGCCACGACTGCGCGCGGGGAAGTAGAGTTCCAAAACAGAACCGAGACTATTGGGTCGGCAAGGTCGCGCGGAACGCCGCCCGCGATGTGCAGAGCCGCAAGGCGCTGGCGGCCCTGGGCTGGTGGGTCGAGACGATCTGGGAATGCGACCTGAAGGACGCGGCGGCGCTCGAGGCGCGGCTGGCGGCGCTGCTCAGGCGCTGACCTTCTCTTCCACCACGATCTCGGTCTTCACCGAGTTGGCGATGAAGCAGATCTGGTGAGCGGCGTGGTGCATGTGGTCGCGCTCGACCTCAGTGGGCTGGCGGCCGACGTAGCGGATTTCGGGGTGCAGGGTGACCTTGGCGACCCACATCTCGCCGTCCTCGCGCTTCTCCATCACGCCGACCGCCTCGTCTCGGTAGCGGTCGATCAGGAAACCGGCTTCGCGGGCGATGTGGAGGAAGCTCAGCATGTGGCAGGTGTTGATGGCGCCGACCAGCATCTGCTCCGGGTCGACGGCGCCCTCGACAGCCCACTTGTTCCCGACCACGTGCGGCGAGGCGGTGCCCTGAACCTGCGCGCCGGAATCGAACACCAGCGAGTGGCCGCGGCTGTAGCGGCCCTTGGCGAAGTCGCCGCCCTCTTCGAGGCTCCAGTCGGCGGTGGCGCGGTAGGTGGCCATCGGCGTCGTCTCCTTCAGAAGGCGTCCGCCGGGAGCGCCATCAGGGTCTCCGCGCCGGTCTTCAGCTTGGCGAGGCGCGAGCTGGTCTCCGGCAGGACGCGGGCGATGTAGTAGCGGCCCACGGCGAGCTTCTCGGCATAGAGCGGATCGGTCGCGCCGGCGGCGATCTTGGCGTTCGCGGTCTTCGCCATCATCGCCCACATGTAGGCAAGCGCGGTCAGGCCGAAAAGATGCAGGTAGTCGGTGGACGCGGCGCCGGCGTTGTCGGGGTTGGCGAGGCCATTCTGCATCAGCCACATCGTGGCCTCCTGCAGCTCGGCCTTGGCCTTGGCCAGCGCCTCGGTGAACGGCTTCAGACCCGCGTCGCCGTCGTTCGCGGCGATGAAACCGTCGAGTTCGGCGAAGAAGCCCATCACCCCGCGTCCGCCCTCGGCGGCCAGCTTGCGGCCCACCAGGTCCAGCGCCTGGATGCCGTTGGTGCCTTCGTAGATGAGCGCGATGCGGCAATCGCGCAGGTACTGGCTGACCGGGAAGTGCTCAGTGAAGCCCGACCCGCCGTGCACCTGCATGGCGTCGGAACAGACGGCGAAGCCGCGGTCGGTGAGGAAGCCCTTCAGCACCGGGGTCATCAGCGCCATGTAGTCGTGGCCCTTCTGGCGCACCGCCTCGTCGGGCGAGGCGTCGGCCAGGTCGCCGTGCAGCGCGGTCCAGAACAGGAAGGCGCGGCCCCCCTGCACGATCGCCTTGGCGTCCATCAGCATCCGGCGCACGTCGGGATGGACGATGATCGGATCGGCCGGCCCGTCGGGGTTCTTCGCCCCGGTGAGCGAGCGGCCCTGCAGGCGGTCCTTGGCGAACTCGGCGGCGGCCTGATAGGCGGCCTCGGCCTGGGCGACGCCCTGCATGCCGACGCCGAGCCTCGCCTCATTCATCATGATGAACATGATCGACAGGCCCCGGTTCTCCTCGCCGATCAGCCAGCCGGTGGCCTCCTCGTGGGCGATCACGCAGGTGGCGTTGCCGTGGATGCCCATCTTCTCTTCCAGGCCCAGGCATTTGACCGCGTTGCGCGCGCCCGGATTGCCGCCCTTGTCCGGAATGAACTTGGGTACGATAAAGAGACTTATCCCGCGCGTGCCGGCCGGCGCACCCTCGATGCGGGCCAGGACCAGGTGGACGATGTTCTCGGTCAGGTCGTGCTCGCCGCTGGAAATCCAGATCTTCTGGCCGGAGATCCGGTAGGTCCCATCCGCCTGTGGGACCGCCTTGGTGCGCAGCAGGCCCAGGTCCGTGCCGCACTGCGGCTCGGTCAGGTTCATGGTCCCGCCCCACTGGAACGACGCCAGCTTGGGCAGGTAGAGGTCCTTCTGTTCCTGCGTCCCCGCCGCATGGATCGCCGAATAGGCGCCGTGGGTCAGGCCCGGGTACATGGAGAACGCCATGTTGGCCGCCGAGCTCATCTCGGAGAAGGCGAGGTTGACCACGTGCGGCAGGCCCTGGCCGCCGTAGGCCGGGTCGGAGCCAAGGCCAGGCCAGCCGCCATCGACCAGCTGGCGGTAGGCTTCTTTGAAGCCTTTCGGCGTGGTGACGGTGTTGTCCGCCGCCCAGTGGCAGCCTTCCTTGTCGCCGACGCTGTTCAGGGGCGCCAGCACCTCGGAGGTGAAGCGGCCGGCCTCTTCCAGGATCTGATCGACGGTGTCCATCGACGCGTCGGCGAAGGCCGGCAGATTGGCGTAGCGCTCCAGCTCCAGCAGATCGCGCAGGATGAAGGCGTAGTCGCGGACGGGCGGCTGATAGGGCATCGCGGTCTCTTTCCTGAGCCGCGATGGGAACGCGGCTACTTCGCTTCGCTATGTTCCACGCCATCGAGCCTGCGGCGCAACATCTGATCGTAGTCCGCCGCGCGGGGCAGCAGGTCTGGCCGGGTTTGCGTCAGCCGGGCTTCCAGCGCGTCGCAGCCGTCCCGCAGTTCCTTGATGGCGTTGTCGATGTCGACCTTCTGGTGCTCCAGCGCAACGATCCGTTCCTGGAATTTGCGCAAGCTCTTGGCCGCCTGCTGGGCGCCGCCGTCATCGACCTCGTAAAGATCGAGAATTTCACCGATCTCGGCGAGCGCCAGGCCGACCCGCTTGCCGCGCAGGATCAGCTGCAGCCGGGCGCGGTCCTTATAGGAATAGACGCGGTTCAGGCCGTCGCGGGCGGGGGCCAACAGGCCCTTGTCCTCATAGAACCGCAGCGCCCGGGGCGTGCATTTGAACTCCAGGCAAAGCTGGCGGATCGTGAAGGTGCGGTTGGGGCGGCGAAGGTCCGTGGGCATCGAAGTCCTCCCGGAGACACGGGTCTGTAGGTGGAAAGGCTTACACTGTAATTGACACCGTAAAGCCATGCTTCCGTTTACGTCAAGGCGGCTGACGCTGCGTCGCCCTTCACGTTTCATTGCCAAACCGGAAGGCCAGCGGCTTGGCCGCGGGCGGAGGCTGCGCCTAGTGTGCGCAGGCAACATTCGGGGGATCGATTTCGTGAAGCGTGGATTGTTCGGCGCGGCGGCGGCCGCTGCTCTTCTGTTGGCCGCTGCGCCGGCCCTGGCGTTTCAGGCGCCCGCAAAGCCCGCCGATGTGGTGGCCGGGCTGGCTCGCCAGGAGGGCCTGCTCCCCACCTATGTCGACAAGGAGAAGGGCCGCATCCTGGTCGCGCTGCCCGCGCCCGACGCCGACGGCGTCAGCGGGCGCTTCCTCTATGTGACCGCGCTGAAGACCGGCCTGGGCTCGGCGCCCATCGGCCTCGACCGCGCCCGGGTCAGCCAGTCGAAGATCCTGGTCTTCCGCCGGATCGGGGCCAAGGTGATCGCCGAGTACGAGAACCCGCGCTTCGTCGCCACCCACGGCTCGGCCGACGAACAGGCCGCTGCCCGCGACGCCTTCGCCGTCTCCACGGTCTGGGCCGGCAAGGTCGAGGGCCTGACCAGCGATGGCCGGGTGCTGATCGATCTCTCCACCTTCCTGACCCGCGACGCCGAGGACATCGCCGGCGACCTGCAGCGCAGCGGCGAGCGCGGCTACAAGCTCGTGCCGGACCTGTCGGTCGCCGATCCCGCCGCCGTGAAGGTTTTCCCGCTGAACCTGGAGTTCGAGGCCCGTCAGACTTTCGCGTCCGACACGCCAAGCGCCGAGGTGCGCAATATCGCGCCTGAAGCCAAGTCGATCACGCTGACCGTGCGGCATAGCCTGATTAAGCTGCCGGAACCGGGCTACGTCCCGCGCATCTCCGATCCGCGCACCGGCGGCTTCAATTCGATCGTCTACGACTATTCGACCCCGCTCGATAAGGACATCGCCATCCGTCTGGCGCCGCGCCACCGCCTGGAGAAGACCGATCCTTCGAAGGCGCTGTCGCCGGTCAAGAAGCCCATCGTCTACTACGTCGACCGCGCCGCCCCGGAGCCGGTGAAGACCGCGCTCCTGCAAGGCGCGTCCTGGTGGGCCAAGGCCTTCGAGGCGGCCGGCTTCAAGGACGCCTACCGCGTGGAAATCATGCCGGAGGGCGCCGACCCGCTGGACGTGCGCTACAACGTCATCAACTGGGTGGACCGCGCCACGCGGGGCTGGTCCTACGGCCAGTCGATCACCGACCCGCGCACCGGCGAGATCGTCAAGGGCTCGGTCCTGCTGGGCTCGCTGCGGGTGCGGCAGGACATGCTGATCTTCGAGGGCCTGGTCGGCGCCGACGAGGACGGCAAGGGCGGTCCCAACGATCCGGTGCAGGTCTCCATCAGCCGCCTGCGCGAGCTCTCGGCCCACGAGGTCGGCCACACGCTGGGCTTCGCGCACAACTTCGGCGCTTCGACGCAAGGCCGCACCTCGGTGATGGATTACCCGCCGCCACGCGTGAAGCTGACCGGCGGCAAGATCGACCTCTCCGACGCCTACGGGAAGGACATCGGCGAGTGGGACCGGTTCATCGTCGACTGGCTCTACAGCGAGGTTCCGGCCGGCCCGGCCGGCCGCAAGATCCTCGACGCCAAGGCCAAGGCGGCGACCGAGAAGCTGCGCTTCGTACAGGACGATGACGCCCGGCCGGTGAACTCCGGCCATCCAGACGGCGCGATCTGGGACGACGGCGCCGACCCCATCGCCGAGCTCGACCGGATGATGGCGGTGCGCAAGGTCGCGCTGGATCAGTTCGGAGAACGCGCGCTGAGGCCCGATGAGGCGCTGGAGGCGCTGCGCCGCAAATTCGTGCCGATCTACCTGCTGCACCGCTATCAGGTGGAGGCGGCGTCCAAGTCGGTGGGCGGCGTCGATTTCGGCTACGGCATTAAGGGCGACGTCAGCGCGGTCGCCAAGCTGGTCCCGGCCGACCGCCAGCGCCAGGCCATCGGCTCCCTGCTCGCCGCCATGACGCCCGAGGCGCTGGACACGCCAGAGCGGCTGGTCGCCATCCTGTCGTCGGGCCAGTCCGGCCGGCCGGACCGCCAGACCAGCATCGAGACCATCCCCACCGCCGCCGGCTCGATCTACGACAGCTTGGCCGCCGCCGATGTGGGGGCCGCCGTCGTGCTGGATACGCTCACCTCGCCCGACCGCCTGAACCGCATGGTCGACCAGCATCGCCGCGACGCCAACCAGCCCGGCGTCGGCGAACTGGCCGGGCGGATGCTCGACGCGGCCTTCAAACCCGCCGCCGGCCGCTACGCCGAGATCGCTAGGCGCGTGCAGGTCCGCACGGTGCTGGAACTGGCCGCTGCGGCGCGCCAGGCCGCCACCTCGCCAAACGCCGCCGCCGAGATCGACCAGGCGCTCGACGACCTGGCCGGCAAGCTGAAGGCCGCGCCGGGCGCCGACCCCTCCGACCGCGCGACGCGGCTCTACCTGGCCCGTCTGATCGGCGACAAGGAGGAGCTGAAGCGCGTGCTCGCCGACCCGAAGATGCGCGTCGAAATCCCGCCCGGCATGCCGATCGGCGAAGACGACGACGGGGATTTCTAGCATCCTGACGCAGTGAATCCGCGCAGATGTGGGGAGCTCGATGGTCGCTGTTCAAGGAACTATCGCGGTCGCGAGAGAGGCCTGTAGCGCGGGCTGGCTAGTCTGCTGGATGGATGCACACGAGGGCGCTGGCACCTGGACGGCAGGTTTTGCGACCTTCGCGGCGGTTTTTGTCGCTTTGGTGACGCCCGTTGCCCTCGCTTTGAACGAAGGTGCTCGCCGGCGGCGTGCGTTCTTCGCCTATCTCGGGCACGCTCACGCCTTGGTGCGAATGTACTTCAACGCCAATGATAAGGCGACCGATCAAGCGACCATTGAAACACAAGCAGTCCGGGTTGCTTTAACCAGCGCGTTGATGGCCACAGAGGATGCCATCAAACTTCAGTTTCTCTCGGACGATCTGATGATAGGCGCGCTGAACATGAGGACCTCGCTGAACTTCATGCTCCTTGACTTAGAGCGAGCCGCCTTGGGATCGGCCCATGTACCGGCCGTCAAGCTGAAGAAAGCTTATGAACCGCTGCGGTCTGACATCGAAAAGTGGCGCAAACGCCTTAGGTCACTCGGCGCTGACGTTGGGAGCGACAATATCGCCGGCGATGAGCCGCACATACTTAGGCCGTGAGCAGTGAGGTTGATCATCATCTAACTGGATAGGCATCGCACGGTTGCGATGTAGTCAGTCCAGCTCAACTTGCCACGAGCTCGCCGGCCAACGCCTTTGCAATGAGCGCCAGGGTCCGCTCGACGCCGAAGATCGCCACGAAGGAGCCGAAGCGCGGGCCCTGACTCTGGCCGAGCAGCACCTCGTAGAGGGCCGAGAACCAGGCGCGCAGCGGTTCGAAACCGGCCGCCTTGCCGACCTCGAAGACCTCGTTCTGGATCGCCTCGGCGTCCGCATCCGCCGGCAGCGCCTTCAGCTTGGCGGCCAGCGCCTCAATGGCCGCGCGTTCCTGGTCGGTCGGCGCGCGGAACACCTTCGAGGGCCGCACGAAGTCCTCGTAGTAGTTGATCGCATAGCCGGCCAGGTGGTCGAGCAGCGGCTCACTCGCAGGCGTTGCGCCCGGCAGATAGCGCGACAGGAACCCCCAGAGGATCTCCTTGGTCGAGGCGTCCGCCGCCGACACCAGGTTCAGCAAGAGCGCGAAGGTCACCGGCGACCCGTGTGCGGGCGGTGAGCCGTGGTGGACGTGCCAGGCCGGATTGTCGATCTGGGTCTCGTTCGATCCCTCGGCCTTCTTGCGATTGTAGGCGTCGAGCTGCTGCAGATATTCGTCCGCCGCCTTGGGCGCGACGTCGAAATAGAGCCGCTTCGAGGAGCGCGGCGACTGGAACATGTAGTAGGCGAGGCTCTCCGGCGTGGCGTAGCGCAGCCACTCCTCCATCGAAAAACCGTTGCCCTTGGTCTTGCTGATCTTCTGGTTCTGCTCGTCGAGGAAGAGTTCATAGTTGAACCCCTCGGGCGCCTCGCCGCCCAGGATGCGGGTCAGCCGGCCCGATAGCTTCACCGACTCGATCAGGTCCTTGCCGGCCATCTCATAGTCGATACCCAGCGCCGCCCAGCGGGTGGCCCAGTCGGCGTACCACTGCATCTTCACGGCGCCGCCGGTCACCGGGACCTCGGTCGGGCCGCCGTCGGGGTCGTCGAAGGTGATGGTGCCGGCCTCGACGTTGTAGCTGGTGGTCGGGACCTGCAGCACCTTGCCGGTCTTGGGGCTGATCGGCAGGAACGGCGAATAGGTCGCCTGCCGCTCCTCGCGGAAGGTCGGCAGCAGCACCTTGAGGAGCTCGTCGTGCCTGGCGAGCGCCCGCAGCAGCACGGTGTCGAACTGGCCAGACCGATAGCATTCGCTGGCCGAATAGAACTCGTACTCGAAGCCGAAGGAATCCAGGAACGCCCGCAGCCGCGCATTGTTGTGCGCGCCGAAGCTGTCGTGGGTGCCGAACGGGTCGGGGACCACGGTCAGCGGCATCTCCAGATAGGGCTCCAGCGATTCCGGATTGGGGATGTTGCCCGGCACCTTGCGCAGGCCGTCCATGTCGTCGGAAAACGCGATCAGCCGGGTCGGCAGCGCGTCCTCGGTCAGCGCCCGGAACGCGGTCCGCACCATGGTCGTGCGCGCCACCTCGCCAAAGGTGCCCACGTGCGGCAGGCCCGACGGCCCATAGCCGGTCTCGAAAATCACCGGCTTGCCCAGCGCCGGCAGGGTCTGGACGGCCTGCGCGAACTCACCCCGCGCGAACAGAGTCGCGGCCAGGTCGCGCTCCGCGTCGGACAGCCGCAGACGCGTGATGCGCTCAAGCAATGCGCGCGCCTGTTCGAACGGCCAGCTCTTGGCGTCGCGGGCTTGGGCGGAGAGACCTTGCAAGGTGGATTGGGACGACATGGCGCTGCGGGTAACGCCCATGGGGCGCCGGCTCAAGGCGTTTCGCTCAGAAGACCCGTTGCCGACCTGTCGCAAAAGCTGCGCTATGGTCGGGCCATGAAACGCCTCGCCCTCACTCTCGCCACCGCCCTGCTCGCCCTCGCCGCTTGCGCGCCGAAGCCCGCGCCGCCCAAGACGCTGACCTTCTCGATCGTCTCCACCGAGGCGACCCAGACGCAGATGCAGGAATGGGGGCCGTTCCTGAAGGACATGGAGACGGCCACCGGCCTGACGGTGAAGCCGTTCTTCGGCTCGAACTACTCCGCCCTGGTGGAGGCCATGCGGTTCAAGCAGTCGGACCTCGGCTGGTTCACCAACCAGTCGGGGCTGGAGGCGGTGCGCCGGGCCGGCGGCGAGGTCTTTGCGCGGACGACCCATCCCCACGGCCAGGACGGCTATCAGGGCGTGATCATCGTCAAGCAGGGCTCGGGGATCACGCTGGATAAGCTGCTCAAGTGCGGCCAGACCATGGACTTCGGCATGGGCGACGCGAAATCGACCTCCGGCACGCTGGCGCCCAATACCTACCTGTTTGGGCCCAAGGGCATCGATCCGGTGAAGTGCTTCAAGACCGTCCGCTCGGCCAGCGCCGAGGCGAACCTCTACTCGGTGGCCAATGGCGTCCTGCCGGCGGCGACCGACAACACCCGCTCCATGGACCGGCTGGCGGCGATCAACACCGAGCAGTCGAAGAAGGCGCTGGCCGCCCTGCAGGTGATCTGGACCTCGCCGACCATTCCGGAGGACCCGATGGTCTGGCGCGCCGACCTCGACCCGGCGGTGAAGAAGAAGGTCGCCGATTTCATCTTCAGCTACGGCGTCGGCGACACCGACGAGGCCAAGCGCCAGCGCGCCATCCTCGAGCGCATCCAGACCGGCGCCTTCAAGCACGCCGACAACACCCACCTCTTGCCCGTGCGCGAGATGGAGGCGACCGGCGAGGTGGTGCAGGCGAAGGCCAAGGGCGACGCCGCGGCGCTTTCCACCGCCCAGGCCAAGCTCGAGCAGGTGAAGACCGAAATGGCGGCGCATCCGGCAAGCTGACCCTTCAGTCGGCGGCAATCAAAAATGTGCAGTGGCGTCGCCGAGGCCGGACGTCTAGCGCTCGCTAGACTAAGGGGCCACAAACCATGTCTTCACGCCTGTTCTTGACGCTGGCCGCCGCGGCCGTGGCGCTCAGCGCCTGCGGGCCGGCCAAGGCGCCCGCGGGTGTGTCCCTGTCGTGGGCCTATATCGACGCGCCGAAGCAGCCGCTGCCGGAAGCGCCGCCCGGACCGCTGCATGTGCCCGGCAGCAAGCTCACCTTCACCGGCGAACAGATCAACAAGGGCGACATCCAGGTCGACTGGTTCCCCGATGAGCATCCCAAGCCGCCGGCGGTGATCGTCCAGGCGCGCAAGGACGGCCCGGACGCTTGCGCCGAGTGTCACATGGTCACCGGCCAGGGCTATATCGGCACGCCGAATCTGGCAGGCCTGCCGGCCGCCTACATCGTCCAGCAGGTCGAGGAGTTTCGCAGCGGCCGCCGAGCGTCTTGGGAGCACGACCGTCCGGCGACGCATGAGATTATCGAAGTCGCCAAGAAGGTCAGCGATGAAGAGTTGGCGCAGGCCGCCGCCTATTTCTCGGCCTTGCCTAAGTTGCCGCGCTATCGCGTCGTCGAGGCCACCCAGGCGCCGGCCACCCATCCGAACTACTACGGCTGGTTCGAGCTGACGCCCGGCGCACCGCCTCAGCTGACCGGCCCTCGGGTGATCGAGGTGGCGGACGACTTCGATCGCATGATGCTGGGCGATCCGCACGCCGGCGTCACCGCCTATGCCGCGCCCGGCGCCATCGCCCGCGGCGAGGCTCTGGTGAAGGCCGGCGGCCACAACGGCCAGCCCTGCGCGGCCTGCCACGGGGCGGATCTGCGCGGCATGGGCGACACGCCGGCGCTGGCCGGACGCTCGGCCGCCTACCTCGCCCGCATGCTCTGGGACATCAAGACCGGCGCGCGGGCTGGGCCCGCGGTGACGTCCATGCAGGCGCCGACCGCGCACCTGAACGAAGCCGACATCGCCGATGTCGTGGCCTATCTGGCCTCGCTGCCGCCCGCCAGGCCCGCGCCGTCAGCTTCCGGAGCCGACAAGGAAGTGGCCCCTTAGGGCGGCGAAGGGCTTGTCGCGGTCCTCCTGCCAGGCCTCGACATGGACGTTGGCGATCCGGCGGCCGACCTTGCGCAGGTCGGCCCGCGCATAGGACGTCAGCCCGCCGCGTCCCGGGCGCAGATATTCGATGGTCACGTCGATGGTCTTGGGGAGCCGCCGCCCCGGCTCGGCGACGGAGAGCTGGGCCAGCGCCGTCATCTCCAGGAACGCCCCGATCACCCCGCCGTGCAGGGCCGGGATGTAGGTGTTGCCGATCAGGTGCGGCGACGGCGGCAGGATGGCGGTCATCTCATCGCCCGCCAGTTCCGCCTGCATGCCCAGGAACCGCACGTAGGGCACGCGGCTCAGGAAGGCCTCAAGCTGCTCGGCCGCCGTGGTCATTGGTTCGGCCGGTTGAGAATGAAGGCAGCCTGCGCGGTCGCCACCAGGTCGGTGCGATCTACGTCCCAGGCCTCGGCACGGACAAAGCCGATGGACCGGGTGATCTTGTAGCAATGGGCTTCGCAGACCACGCCGGTGCGCGGCGCGGCCGGGCGCATGTAGTCGATGCGCAGGTCCAGCGTCGCGGTGGAGAAGGGCTCCGTTCCGGCGGCTGTCGACATGGCCAGGCCGCAGGTATGGTCGAGCAGGGTGGTGACGACGCCGCCGGCGATCACCCCGGTGTCCGGATCGCCCACAAGATCCTCGCGCCAGGGGGCCTCGATCGAGCCGCGGGCGACGTTCACCGAGACCAGGCGCAAGCCGAGCGCCACCGCCTGCGGAGTCGACTCGATCATCCGCCCGACCATTTCCCGGACGATCTCGGGCAAGTTTTCTGCGATGTCCGCCATCACCAAGGCGGTAG
Source organism: uncultured Alphaproteobacteria bacterium (assembly GCA_903822175.1). GTDB lineage: Bacteria > Pseudomonadota > Alphaproteobacteria > Caulobacterales > Caulobacteraceae > Phenylobacterium. The sequence continues at coordinate 201,267 of CAIJOB010000042.1, read as the reverse complement.
AGCCGAAGGGACGGCGCGGTCAATGCGGCAATGACTGGCGGAGCCTTGTCCGCCGCACGACATTAGGTCGTGATGATCCGGCCCCAGGACCTGCTTTGCCCCAGACCCGAGGGCCTCTACTGCGCCCTCGGCGATTTCTACATCGACCCGGTGCGGCCGGTGGCGCGCGCGGTGATCACCCACGGCCACGCCGACCACGCCCGCGCGGGCCATGGCGCAGTACTGGCGACGCCTGAGACCCTCGACATCATGGGCGAGCGCTATGGCGCGGAGTTCGCCGGGGCCCGGGAAGCCGCCGCCTACGGCCAGCCGGTCAACCGCGACGCGGTCGAGGTGACCCTGGTCCCGGCCGGCCATGTGCTGGGATCGGCCCAGGCGGTGGTGCGCTGGAAGGGCCTGACCATGGTCGTCAGCGGCGACTACAAGCGCCGCCGCGACCCCACCTGTCCGCCCTTCGAGCCGGTCCCCTGCGACGTCTTCATCTCCGAGGCTACCTTCGGCCTGCCGGTGTTCCGTCATCCGGATGACAAGGAGGAGATCGCGCGGTTGCTGCGCTCGGTGGCGCAGTTCCCGGAGCGCAGCCACCTGGTCGGCGCCTATGCGCTCGGCAAGGCGCAAAGGATCATCCGCCTGCTGCGCGAGGGCGGCTGGGACCGGCCGATCTATGTCCACGGCGCCCTGGAGCGGCTGAACGCGCTTTACGAGCGCCACGGCATCGACCTTGGTCCGCTCGAGCCCGCCACCACCGGCAAGAAGGCCGACTTCGCAGGCCAGATCATCATCGCCCCGCCCTCCGCCACCCAGGACCGCTGGAGCCGCCGCTTCCCCGATCCGGTCACCGCCTTTGCGTCCGGCTGGATGCAGGTCCGCGCCCGCGCCCGCCAGCGCGGCGTCGAACTGCCCCTGGTGATCTCGGACCACGCCGACTGGGACGAACTCACCGCCACCGTCGACGAACTCCGCCCCGGCGAACTCTGGATCACCCATGGCCGCGAGGAGGCCCTGGCGAGATGGGCGGAGATGCACGGCGTGCCGGCCCGAGCTTTGGCCTTGGTGGGGTATGAGGAAGAGGACGATGGCTGAAGCGTCCTGCGCACCGCAGCGCCCCCTCCACCGCTTCGCGGTCCCCCTCCCCCGTTTCACGGGGGAGGAACTGACGGCGCCAAGTTCCTCCTCCGAAGGGCACACTTCGGGGGAGGGGGACCCGAAGGGTGGAGGGGGCGCTGGGTCCGCGCCGCGCATACGTCCATGAAAGCCTTCGCCGAACTCCTCGACCGCTTGTCCCTGACCGGCTCGCGCAACGCCAAGCTCACCTTGGTGCGCGACTATCTGCGCGAGACGCCGGACCCCGACCGCGGTTGGGCCTTGGCGGCGTTGACCGGCGATCTCAGCTTCGACGCGGCCAAGCCGGCCTTCATCCGCAAGGCGGTGGAAGAGCGGATGGATCCGCAGCTGTTCTGGTGGTCCTACGACTATGTGGGCGACCTTGCTGAGACCGTCGCTCTGGTCTGGCCGGCTAGGCCTGGCGCCAACCGCGAGCCGGAGCTCTCCGAGGTGGTCGATGCGCTGCGTGGCGCGACGCGGGCAGAGGTGCAGAAGCTGATCGAGGGCTGGCTGGACGCGCTGCAGCCCACCGGCCGCTGGGCGCTGCTGAAGCTGATGACCGGCGGCCTGCGCGTCGGTATGACCGCCCGCCTTGCCAAGCGCGCCGCCGCCGAGATGGCCGATCCGCCGGTTCCCGTCGCCGAGGTCGAGGAGCTGTGGCACGCCCTGCACCCGCCCTATGAGGACCTCTTCGCCTGGCTGGAGGGCCGGGGCGAGCGCCCCTCCTCCGACAACCCCGGCCGCTTCCGCCCGGCCATGCTGGCCCAGGCGATCGACGAGGCGGTGGACTTCGCCGGGCTCGACCCGGCCGACTACGCCGCCGAATGGAAGTGGGACGGCATCCGCGTCCAGGCGGTCAACGAAGGCGGGGTGCGGCGCCTCTACACCCGCACCGGCGACGACATCTCCAAGTCGTTCCCTGACGTGGTCGATGCGCTGCAGGCGGAAGGGGTCATCGATGGCGAACTGCTGGTCATGCGCGACGGCAAGGTCGCGTCCTTCGCCGACCTGCAGCAGCGCCTCAACCGCAAGACCGTCGACGCCAAGGCGCTCGCGGCCTTCCCCGCCGCCATCCGGGCTTACGACCTCTTGTCCGAGGGCGCGGAAGACACCCGGACCTTGTCCTTCGCCGAACGCCGCAAACGCCTGGAGGCCTTCGTGGCGCAGGAGGCCAGCCCGCGCATCGACCTGTCGCCCACCCAGCCGTTCGCGACCTGGGCCGAGCTTGCGGCCCTGCGCGCCGACCCGCCGCCCGGCGACCCGCAGATCGCCGAGGGCCTGATGCTCAAGCGTTGGGATTCGGTCTACGAGGCCGGCCGGCCCAAGGGCCCCTGGTTCAAGTGGAAGCGCGATCCGTTCCTCATCGACGCGGTGCTGATGTACGCCCAGCGCGGCCACGGCAAACGGTCGAGCTTCTATTCGGACTACACCTTCGGGGTCTGGACCGAGGGCGAGGAGGGCGCCCGCGTCCTGACCCCCGTCGGCAAGGCCTATTTCGGCTTCACCGACGAGGAGCTGAAACAGATCGACAAGTACGTTCGCGACAACACCATCGAACGCTTCGGCCCGGTCCGCTCGGTCCGCGCGGAGCCGCACCACGGCCTGGTCTTCGAGGTTGCCTTTGAAGGCCTGCAACGCTCCACCCGCCACAAGTCCGGCGTCGCCATGCGCTTCCCCAGGATCAGCCGCCTGCGCTGGGACAAGCCGCCGGGCGAGGCGGACGAACTGCCGATCCTGGAGCGGATGCTGGCGCAGATGGAAGGGCGCTAGACCGGCAGCAAGGCCTCGTCGTTTAAGAACTGCAGCAGGTCGCCACCCGTGAACAGCGCCGCACGCACGCCGGCCCGTTCCGCCGCTTCCAGGTCGCTGGGCTTATCGCCCACCAGCAGCGAGGCCTCGCGGTCGATGGGCCATTCGCTGAGCGCGCGCAGGATCATGCCGGGGTTGGGCTTGCGGTCCGGCGGGTCGGGGTGGCGATAGGCGTCGAGCGGGGCGTCGGGGTGGTGTGGCGCGTGGTAGAAGGCGTCGATGTGGCCACCGGCGCCGGCGAGGTCTTCGGACATCCGCGCATGCAGGCCATGCATGTCGTCCTCGCTGTAGAAGCCGCGCCCGACGCCGGACTGGTTGGTCACCACGATCACCAGCCAGCCGGCCCGGTTGAAGGCGGCCACAGCCTCGCGCGCGCCGGCGATCCAGCGGAAGTCCTCCCAGCGGAAGACATAGCCGTGGTCCTCGTTCAGCACCCCATCGCGGTCGAGGAACAGCGCGGGTCTCTGGATCGGGGTCTGCGGCACCAGGCGACTATAGCGGTGCGGCGTGTGGCGAGGCGATTTCAAAACGACCGCGATGCCGTCTAAGGTCGCCGGCATGGTCGAGTTTTCCGAACCTGTCTCCGCTACGGGCGGTTGCCTGTGCGGCGCGATCCGCTTCGCCCTGCACGGGCCGCTGCCGGCGGTGGGCATGTGTCACTGCTCTAAGTGTCGGCGCGTCTCCGGCGCGGCGTCGAACGCGATCCTGAACGTGCGGGCCGAGCGGTTCGAATGGCTGGCCGGCGAGACCCATTGGCGCGAATTCCGCACGCCCTCCAATTGGGGGAGCTTCTTCTGCCCGACCTGCGGCAGCCCTACGCCGCACCGGCTGTCGGACGGCAAGCGCGTCCTGGTCCCGGCCGGGACGCTCGATGAAGACCCCGGCCCGCGCGTGCTCGGCCACATCTTCGTGGGCTCCAAGGCGAGCTGGGACCTCATCGGCGACGACGCCCCGCAGTTCGATGAGACGCCCGAAGCTCCGAAATGACCAAGATCACCCCTGTCCTGATGTCCGGCGGCGCCGGGACCCGGCTCTGGCCCCTGTCGCGGCAGGCCAAGCCCAAGCAGTTCCATGCCCTGGGCGGCCACCGCACCCTGATCCAGGAGACCGCGCTGCGCTTCACCACCGCCGCCTTCGCCCCGCCGATGGTGATCTGCAGCGCCGCCCACGCCGATCTGGTGCGCGCCCAGCTGGCGCAGGTGGGCGTGACCCCCGCGGCCCTGATCCTCGAGCCGCAGGGCCGCAACACCGGGCCGGCCGCCGCCGTGGCCGCCGAGATCGCCGCCGCCGCCGGCTGCGATCTGGTGCTGATGGTCCATGCGGACGCCAGGATCACCGACCCCGCGGCCCTGCGCGCGGCGGTGGCTGTCGGAACGCAGGCGGCGATGGACGGCGCGCTGGTGATCTTCGGCATCACGCCGACCTCGCCCGAGACCGGCTACGGCTACATCCGCGCCCAGGACGGCGATGGGGCGGGCGACGCCGCCGTGCGCAAGGTCGCCGCCTTCGTGGAGAAGCCGGACCTCGCCACCGCCCAGGCCTATGTCGCCGACCCAGCCTATAGCTGGAACGCCGGCATCTTCCTGTTCCGTCCGGACGTCTTCCTGGCCGAGATGCAGCGCCTGGCGCCTGACCTCGCCGCCGCCGCCCGCGCCGCGGTCGCCGAGGCCCCGCGAGACGGCGACGCGGTTCAACTCGGCGACGCCTTCGTGCGATCCCCCGCGGTGGCGGTCGACATCGCCATCTTCGAAAAGACCGACAAGGCCATGGTGGTCAGCGCCGACATCGGCTGGAGCGACGTGGGCGCTTACGGCGCGCTCTGGGCCGAGGCGGACAAGACCGCCTCAGGCGATGTCCTGCAGGGGCCGGCGGTGACCGTCGACACAGCCGGATGCCTGGTGATCTCCGACGGCCCGACCGTGGCCCTGGCGGGGGTCGAGAACCTGGTGGTCGTGGTCGAAGGCGGCGTGGTGATGGTCGCGCCCCGCGATGACCCCGCTGCGGTGAAAGCCCTGGTGGAGCGCCTGCGGGCGCAGGGCCGCAGCGACCTACTCTGAGACGCCGCCTCGCAGGACCTCCAGGATTTCGGCGGCGACCAGCGGCGTCGGCCGCAGTTCGGCGGGGGGATCGGACGCCAGCCGGGCTTCCAGCGCGTCGAGGAACCGCTCCGGCTGGTCGATCGGCATGGTCTCCAGCACCTCGGGGCCAAAGCGCCACCATTCCACGCGTTTGAAGCGCTCGATCAGCGGCTCGGGGAAGCGCATCCGCAGCACTCTCGCCGGGGTGCCGCCGACAACGGCGTAGGCCGGCACATCCTTCAGCACCAAAGCGCGCGACCCGATGATCGCCCCGTCGCCGATGGTCACGCCGCGGGCGATCGCCGCCTCTTCGCCGATCCACACATCGTTGCCGATGGTCACCCCGGGAGGTGGAATGTCGAACGGCAGCGGCGGCTTCGTCAGGCCGAGCATCTTGCGATAGGCCCCGATCCCCAGCGAATTGAACTCGAAGAAGACCGGCGAGGTCGTCGCCCAGGTCGTCGGATGATTGCCGCCCAGCCAGGTCACGCCGCGGGCGATCGAGCAGTAGCGGCCGACACTGACCCCCGAGCCGAACTCGCTGATGCTGTAGGAGAAGCAGCCGATGGCCGCCGGCAGGGTCGCGCCGGCGAGCGTCTGGCTGAACGGCTCCAGGACGCAGTTCGCATCCATCATCATGCGGTCGCCGACCCGCCAGCGCTCGGCCAGCAGGTGGTGGAAGACGCGGCGGTCCCAGAGGAGTTCCAGCAGCGGTTGGGTGACGTCGAAGTTCCACATGACGCGGCTCAATATCACACCCGCGCGTTCTGCAAGCTTGGCCTTCGTCGGCCAGGTCAGCGTCCGGGACGCGCTGTTGCATTGCGGCAGGGCGCCTCCGCCGTTAGGTTGCGCGCATTTTCCGCCCCTCTTTCCACCTCGCCCCTTTTCAAGACGGCCACCGCCATGACCCTCGCTTTCGATGACATCCTCGCAGCCAAAGACCGGCTGCAGGGTCATATTGAGCGCACGCCGTGCCGCTATTCGCGGACGCTGTCGGAGATCACCGGGGCCGAGGTCTGGGTGAAGTTCGAGAACCTGCAGTTCACCGCGGCCTATAAGGAGCGCGGCGCGCTCAACAGGCTCTTGCAGCTCACCGAGGCCGAGAAGAAGCGCGGCGTGATCGCCGCCTCGGCCGGCAACCACAGCCAGGGCCTCGCCTACCACGCCGCCCGCTTAGGGATTCCCGTGACCATCGTCATGCCCAAGACCACGCCCTTCGTGAAGGCGCAGCAGACCCGTGCTCACGGCGCCGAGGTGGTGATCGAGGGAGAAGGCTATGACGAGGCGTCCGCCGTCGCCATGCGCCTGCGCGACGACCGTGACCTGGTGTTCGTCCATCCGTTCAACGACCTCGACGTCATGGCCGGCCAAGGCACGGTGGCGTTGGAGATGCTGGAGGACGCGCCGGATCTGGAGGTCCTGCCGGTGCCGATCGGCGGCGGCGGGCTGATCGCCGGCATGGCGACCGCCGCCAAGCACATGAAGCCGGATATCAAGATCATCGGTCTGGAGCCGGCGATGTACCCCTCGTTCACCGCTAAGATGCGCGGCGTCAACGCCGGCGTCGCCAGCGGCGGGGCGACCATCGCCGAGGGCATCGCGGTCAAGCAGGTGGGCGACCTTTCCTACTCGGTGGTCCGCCCGCTGGTCGACGAGGTGGTGCTGATCGAGGAGCCGTTCTTCGAACGCGCGATCGCCCTCTACTGCAATGTCGAGAAGACCGTGACCGAGGGCGCCGGCGCCGGCTCGCTCGCCGCCCTCCTGGCCTATCCGGAGAAGTTCCGCGGCAAACGCTGCGGCCTGGTGATCACCGGCGGCAATATCGACACCCGCCTCCTGGCCTCGGTCCTGACCCGCGAACTGGTCCGCGAGCAGCGGATTGTCAGCCTACGGATCATCGGCGACGATCGGCCGGGCCTGCTGGGCACTGTCTCGGCGATCATCGGCCGGATGGGCGCCAATATCATCGAGGTGGCGCACAACCGCCTGGCCCTCGACGTGCCGGCCAAGGGTGCGGAGTTCGATATCCTGATCGAGACCCGCGACGCCCAGCACACCCAGGAAATCATGGATGCTTTGCGTGAGGCGGGTTACCCGCCTCGCGCTGTTTGATAGGAATACAGATGATCCTCCGTACTCTGATGATTGCCGCCGCGGCGCTGTCGCTGGCGGCCTGCCAGCCGAAGGCCTCGACCCAGGCCGGCGATGGCCAGCCCCAGGGGCCCGTGGCCGCCGATCAGTCGAAGGCGTCGAAGGACTTCCTGGCCAAGAACGCCAAGGAACCGGGCGTCGTCGTCCTGCCGGACGGGCTGCAGTACAAGATCGTTAGCTCCGGCCCGGCCACCGGCCAAAAGCCGCACATCAACGACGAGGTGAAGGTCAACTACGAGGGCAAGCTGATCGACGGCACGGTCTTCGACAGCTCCTACGACCGCGGCCAGCCGGCGGCCATGCCGCTGAAGGGCCTGGTCAAGGCCTGGCAGGAGGCCCTGCAGAAGATGAAGCCCGGCGACGTCTGGATCCTCTACGTGCCGCCGGAACTGGGCTATGGCGCCGAAGGTCAGGGCCCGATCCCGCCCGGGGCGGCGCTGATCTTCAAGATCGAACTGATCGACTTCCTGCCGGGCCCCGGCAGCGTCGCCGCCGGCTGAGCCGTGACCGACCCCGCGCCCCGCGTCGGCGTGGGGGCTTTCATCACCGATGACGCCGGCCGCCTGCTGCTGGTCAAGCGCCGCCGCCCGCCTGAGGCCGATCACTGGGGCCTGCCCGGCGGCAAGGTCGATTTCGGCGAGACCATCGCGCAGACCTGCGCCCGCGAAATCCTTGAGGAACTGGGCGTCGAGATCGAAGTCGGCCCGCTGCTCTGCGTCGTCGACCAGATCGACCTCGCAGACCCCAGCCACTGGGTCGCCCCGGTCTTCCGCGCCCGGATCGTCGCCGGTGAACCTGTGAACCAGGAACCGCAGGCGCTGTCGGCCGTGGGATGGTTTTCCGTCAGCGACCTGCCGCAACCCCTCACGCTCTCCACTCGCCGAGCCTTGGAGGCCGACAGCCTGGGCTAGCTCTAGAGCGCCCGCTTCATCCCCACATGGCTCTTCACGAACCCCAGCCGTTCGTAGAACCGGTGCGCCGCCTCGCGGCTCGCGTGGCTGAGCAGCTCCATCTGCGTGCATCCCCGCGCGCGGGCCTCGTCCATGGCCCAGGCCATCATCGCCTCGCCCAGCCGCTGGCCGCGCAGGCTTGAGCTCACCCGCACCGCCGACACCAGCGCCTGCTCCGCGCCCTGGTTGGACAGCCCGGCAATGAAGGTCAGCTGCAGGGTCCCGACCACCACGCCCGACGCATCCTCGGCCACCGCCAGCAGGGCGCGCGGGTTGGCGGCGATCTTTTCGAACGCCTCCAGATAGCCCGCCGCCGGCGGATCGGAGACCATCTCGCGGCCCGCGCCCAACCCGTCGTCGGCCAGCAGCCGCACGATGGCGGCGACGTCCTCGCGCCGCGCCGGACGGCACCTGATCGTGGGCGCGTCCGGCAAAGCCTAGGCGGCCTTCGCGCGGCCGGCGTTGGCCACCATGGTCGCCAGCGCCACGCCGATCGCGCCCCCGACCACCAGGCCCTGCAGCCAGAACATCGGCGGCGGGACCTTGAAGAACATCGACGACGCATTGGCCAGGGCCGCGCCTGGCAGGGCGCCGGCCACGAAGAAATAGGCCGCCAGCCGCCGCGTGGAGATCAGCTTGGCCGGCAAGACGTTGGCGTTGGCGGTGTCCTTGGCGATGGTCCAGCGGCTCAGGAAGAAGCAGAGCATGGCGAAGGGGCTGATCGCCGTCGACAGATAGACCGTCGCCTTGATGCCGTGCGCTGAGGCCGCGGCGCAGGCGACCTTGGCCGCGCCGGCCGCCGCCTTGCAGGCCTGGACGTCGAGGCCGGTTCCCAGCAGGTAGTGGTTGGTCATGGCGTCGGTGGTCATGCCGAACGCGGTCGGGCCGCCGCCCAGGCCGATGATATTGATCACGAACAGCAGCACCGCCGCGCTCAGCGCCCGCATGGCCGGCGGCGCCAGGTTCTGCACCCCGCCATAGACCGGGCCCCACCAGGCGCCGACCGCGATGTTGGGGATCACCAGCAGGATGAGCGCCAGCAGCATGTTGTCCGTGCCCGCCGCGTACCAGAGCACCGGCAGGCTGACGAAGGGCACCAGCAGCGGGAACAGCGCGTAGTTGCGCACGTCCTTGGCGCCCCACTTGTCGGCCAGCAGGCCGCCCAGCCAGGACCCGAAGGCGCCGCCCAGGCCGGCGCCCAGGCCCAGCGCCAGGCTGATGAAGCCCAGCGGCGGCTTGCCCGCCGCCGGCGCCATGCCGAACTGGCCGGCTAGGATGGTCAGCTCATGGGCGTGATTGCGCAGGAAAAACGGCGTGAAGAACTGGCCGTGCGCGTAGCTGACGAAGCTGGTGAGCGCGCCACCCAGGCCGAACAGCCAGAAGGTCGGCCGCTGCTCCAGCGTCGAGAACACCATCAGGAGCGGAATGTGGCTGGACGCATTGGCCGCCGCCTGGGCGTCACGGCTCAGCTGGCTGCGCGGCTCGCGAAGCGTGAGGATCGCCAGGAGCGCGAAGATCAGACCCGGCGCGCCGGCCACGAAGAAGGCGTTCCGCCAGCCGTAGTGCTCCGCGACGATCCCGCCGATCGCCATGCCCAAGAGGGTGCCGATCGAAATCCCCATGGAATAGATGGCCAGCGCGGTCGCCCGCTTGTTCGGCGGGAAATAGTCGGCCAGCAGGGAGTGCGCGGTCGGCGAACAGCCGGCCTCGCCGATGCCGACCCCGGCGCGCGCGAAGGCCAGCACCGCATAGCTCCGGGCAACGCCGGAGACGACGGTGAAGCCGCTCCACAGCGCCAGCGAGATGGTCATCACCCAGGGCCGGTTCGACTTGTCCGCCACCCGCGCGATCGGAATGCCGAGGATCGTATAGACCGCCGCGAAATAGATGCCGCCGAGCGCGCCCATCTGGCTGTCGGTCAGGTGCAGGTCGTTCTTGATGCTCTCGCCGATGGTGGTGATGATCTGCCGGTCGAGAAAATTGACCGTATAGATCGCCACCAGCAGGGTGAGAGCGTAGCGCCCATAGGCCGGGCTGACCGGCGCGAAGCGCTCCGCGGGCGCCGCGGCCCCTGGCTCAAGTACGATATCCGCCACTCTAATCCTCCCCCAGCTTTTCTCGTTGGCGATAGTTAGCCATGGCCCGGCGCGAGGCGCACGCTTTCCTTTGAGGCCGTCTGCACGTGGGGCTAGACTCCCGCCATGACCGACCTCGCCGCTGCCCGCGCCATCCTGGAAACCCTGGTGGGGTTCGACACCACCTCGCACCTTTCGAACCTGGCCCTGATCGAGTGGGTCGAGGCCTATCTCGACGGCCACGGCGTGCCGCACCGCCGGGTGGCCAACCACGACGGGACCAAGTCCAACCTGCTCGCCACCATCGGGCCTTCGGTCGAGGGCGGCGCCGTGCTCTCCGGCCACACCGACGTGGTGCCGGTCGACGGCCAGCCCTGGACCAGCGACCCCTTCTCCATCGTCGAGCGCGACGGGCGGCTCTATGGCCGTGGGACCTGCGACATGAAGGGGTTCCTGGCGCTCGCGCTCGCCGCTGTGCCGGACCTGATCGCGGCGAACCCGCGCAAGCCCGTCCACCTGGCCTTTTCCTATGACGAGGAGATCGGCTGCCTGGGCGCGCCCGGCCTGATCGAGACCATCCATCGCGAACTGCCCAAACCCGCCTTCGTGGTGGTCGGCGAACCCACCGACATGGTTGCGGTGAACGGCCACAAGGGGATCACCTACTATTCGGTCCGGGTCACCGGCCACGAGGCTCACTCCAGCCAGACCCAGCTCGGCGTCTCGGCGATCATGGAGGCGGTGAAGCTGATGTCGTCGCTGAATGAGCTCGCCGCAAAGCTGGAACGCGACGCCGACCCCGCCTCGCCGTTCACGCCCAAGGGCGCGACGCTGACCATCGGCCTGGTCAACGGCGGCACCGCCGGCAACATCCTGGCGCGGGAGTGCACCTTCCTGTTCGATCTGCGCTGCCCGCACACCCTGGATCCGCAGGTGGTGTTGGCGCCGTTCTTCGCTGAGGCCGCGGCGATGGATGCGGCGCTGAAGGCCCGTCACCCCGAGGCCGGCGTCAGCGTCAGGCTGCAGTCCAGCGTGCCGCCCTTCGCGCCGGAGCCCGACGGCGCCGCAGAGTCCTTCGCGCGGCGCCTGGCCGGCGACAACGGCCCGCCGCGCGCCGTGGCCTTCGCCACTGAGGCCGGCCAGTTCCAGCGCTCGGGCCTCTCCACCGTCCTCTGCGGCCCCGGCTCCATCGCCCAGGCCCATCAGCCGGACGAATATGTCGAGATCTCCCAGATGGAACGCGGCGTGGCGTTTATGCGCCGTCTGACCGAGTGGGCGGCGTCGGAGAGCTAGCTGGCCGGGATATCGCTCGTCACGCGAAAGCCGTCCGCGACCGATGGCCGACGACGCAGAGCCGCGCCGATTCCCCCGAAGCCGAGGAGCATGAGCGCCCAGGCGGCCGGCTCAGGCACGCCGCCGGGCGTGGGGGCGGCGTAGTCATGGCCGCTCAGCCCGATGACGTCCGGCGCGCCGGCCCCGGCGTCGAGGTAGGTGTGAACGGTGTGGCTGTAGTCGGCGAACACCAGGTGGGGATTTTCCCGCGGGCCGGCGTAGGCGCTTACCGAGAAATCGACCTGCAGCGAAATGACGTCGGTGATCGGTACGACATAGTTGGCCACGATCGTCGTCGGCGGCGCGTCAGTCGCCGACCAGCTGCCGAAGGCCAGGCCGGCGTTCGTGGTTATGTCCACGAACTGCCAGTTCAACTCGGCGTCGGTACCGGGTCCGATGACGCCGGCGTTGGGGGTATGGGAGCCGGTGATGGCGAACGTCACCGTGCCGCTGCTCCCCAGGGCGCCCGGCCCATAGTATTCGATGTAGCGGGAGAACGCGTTCGCCTGGGCGTCCGGGCTAGGGTCGCCGGCCGCCAGGAAGGCGTCGGCATAGAGGTTCTGGGTCCCGAATTGGGTGGTGACGATGGCCTGCGCGTGGGACGTCGTTCCGCCCGGCGCATCCACGGCGCTGGAATTGAGTGGCGCATTCGTCGAGGTCACGACCGTCTTGTCGTCGAAGTTTCCGCAGGCGCAGCCCCCCGTGGCGCTGGCGTGAGCGTTGGCGACCAGTTCAGACGGATCCGCGGCCTGGGCCGCGCCGGCCAGGCTCGCTGCGGCGAGTGTTGAAGCCATTGCCAGGAAACCTGAACGCATCTTCGCCCCACCTGCGCTGCCGACAATCCGACCCTTGAGCTCCAGCAGCCAAGGGGTCTCTACCGCAACACAGACCGATGTTTTTCGAAACCCAGTTCTAGCAGCAGGCGAGTCTTTCGCCCGAGATCGAGCGCCGCGTCGGGGAAGAATTCAGGGGCGGCGAGGCCTTTCTGGGCTGGTGAGCGCGGCCATCTTCTGCACGAAGGCCCGGCGCAGCAGCAGGTCCAGCGGGTTCCAGGTCATGGCGCGGGCGATCTGCCAGGCGCTGACGGTGCGCGTCGCCTGAGCTTCGCGGCGGGCTTCCAGCGCCACGCGGACATTCTTGATCCCGGACGCCAGGCCTTTGATCGGCGTCGCCACTTCGCCCCGCGTCGCGTGCCGCGCGAACAGCACCAGAGTCGCCAACACGTGCAGCGGCAAGGTCAGCCAGAACAGCACCGCCGGGGTGTCCTTCACGAACACCCAGAAGCGGTTGCGGGTGCCGTGGAACACCGCGAAGTCGCTGCGCCGTCCGCCGGTCGAGGCCGAGCCGACGTGGCGCACCACGGCGTCCGGGACCAGCAGCGTCGGCTCGCCCACCAGCCGCAGGCGGTAGCCCAGGTCAACGTCCTCGCAGTAGCAGAACAGCCGCTCGTCGAACCCGCCGAGCCTAAGGAACAGCTCGCGCTCCACCATCATCGCCCCGCCGCAGGCCGAGAACACCCAGCCGGGCGCGAGGTCTCCGGGGTTCGGGTGGGTATAGCCGCCCCGGAACGGATAGCCGGCCAGCGACATCACATCGCCCAGGCCGTCGAGCTTGGTGGGGTCGTCGGCCATCAGCTGGCGGGAGGTGAAGCAGTGGACGCCGGGGTTCGCCTGCGTCGCCGCGACCAGCCGCGCCAGCCAGTCCGGCTCGGCATAGGCGTCGGGGTTGAGGAGCGCGAGCCACTGGCCCCGCGCGGCCTTCGCGCCCTGGTTCACCGCCGCCGCGAAGCCCAGGTTTTCGCCGTTCTCGATCAGCCGGATCGCGGGGTCCGCCTTGGCTGCGGCCTGCGCCTCATGGCCGCTGGAGGCGTTGTCGACCAGCAGGATCTCGTAGTCGGGATAGGTCTGCGCCCGCATCGCCGCCAGGCACTCGGCCAGCGTCGGGCCGCTCTCGTAGACCACCACGATGACGCTGACCCCAGGTACGCTGACTTGTGGCGCAGAAGACTTGCCAATCGCCGCGGCGCGCGCCATCCGAAAGGTCACTCCCACTCTTCCGAGCCCACATGACGAACGTCACGCCCCTGGCCCTCGCCGAGGTCCTGCTTATCACGCCCAAGCGCCATGGCGATGCTCGCGGCTGGTTCGCCGAGACCTGGAGCCACAAGGCGCTGCTGGCCGCCGGCGTCGACACCCAGTTCGTGCAGGACAATCAGGCGTTCAACGCCCGCAAGGGCACCGTGCGCGGCCTGCACTTCCAGAAGGCGCCGCACGCCCAGGGCAAGCTGGTGCGGGTGCTGAAAGGCGCGATCTTCGACGTCTGCGTCGACGTGCGGCCGGGCTCGAAGACCTACGGCCAGTGGGTCGGGGCGACGCTCACCGCCGAGGCGGGCGAGCAGCTGTGGGTGCCCAGAGGCTTTGCCCATGGGTATATGACCGTCGCCGACGACACCGAGCTTTTCTACAAGGTCGACGGCGACTACGCCCCGACCCTCGAAGGCGGCTTGATCTGGAACGACCCCGACATCGGCATCGCCTGGCCCATCGACCTCGCCGACCCCGTCCTCTCCGACAAGGACAAGGTCCTGCCGCGGCTCAAGGACATGCCCGCCGCGGCGTTCTAGGCGGCCCCTAGAACCGCTGCGCGCCGTCCAGGCGAATGGTCGTGCCGTTCAGGAAGTCATTTTCGACGATGTGCGCGGCCAGGATGCCGTACTCGTCCGGGTCGCCCATGCGTTTGGGATTGGGCACCATCGGACCCCAGTGGGCCTGCGCCTGCTCGTCGGTCATCCGCGAGGAATAGGCGAAGGTCAGGAAGGTGCCAGGCGCGATGGCCATGGCGCGGATGCCCAGCGGCGCCAGGTCACGCGCCACCGTCAGCGTCATGCCAATGATCCCTCCCTTGGCGGCGGAATAGCCGGCCTGACCGGGCTGGCCCTCGTAGCCGGCGATCGACGCGGTGTTGATGACTACGCCGCGCTGGTTCGAGGCCAGGGGCTCGTTCTTCGCCATGGCCTCGGCGGCCTGGCTGGTCACGGCAAACGCGCTGACCAAGTAGATGCTGACGCTGTGGGCGAACTGGCTGAGCGGCAGGCGCGCGCCCTCGCGGTTGACGGTGCGGGCCGGGCCCGTCGATCCCGGCGCGGGCGGGCCGCCATGCACCACAACGGCGGCCCGCAACGGGGCCAGTTCGACGGCCTGGGCGACGGCGGCGGCGATGGAGGCCTCGTCTGTGATGTCGGTGCGCACATAGATCGAGCCGTTGCCGAGCTCTTGGGCCAGCGCCATGCCGCGCTCGTCGTTGACGTCGGCGATCACCACCTTGGCGCCACGCTCCGCCAGCCGACGCGCCGTGGCGCTCCCAAACCCGCCGGCGCCGCCGGTGACCAGGGCTGAGGCGTTTGTGAGGTCCATGGGGTCGTTCCTTCCGATCTGGCCGTGCGGTCCGGTCTAACGACGAGAGGACCGCCTGCCTACCGGCTCTCTGTCACCGGAACCGCGCCGCCGCCTGCGCCTGGGCGCGCGCCTCGTCCGCCTTGCCGAGTTTACTCAGGGCCTGGCTCCAGCGCACGTGGTTCGCGGCCCAGTGCGGCGCCAGCTTGTCGGCGGCCGCGAACCGCTCGGCCGCACCCTCGGCGTCGCCCTTGGCCATCAAGGCCTCACCCCAGGTCTCCACCGGATCGGCGAAGCGGGGCGCTCTGGCTGCCGACTGCTTGGCGAGCGCGATGGCGCCGTCGGCGTCGCCGCGGGCGAGGCGAACCTCGGCCCACTCGGCGTAGGCGAAGGGCGGCGAGGGCGCCAGCCGCACGGCTTGCGTGAACCAGCGGTCGGCGCCGGCCCAGTCCTTGGCCGCGGCGGCGACCTGTCCGCGCACGCGCAGGCACTGGTAGCAATCGAGCGGTGTCTTGCCGATCAGCGCCTGGGCGCCCGCGAGATCGCCGGTGCGCGCCAAGGCCAGGGCCTCCAGCGGCCAGATCCAGACATGCTGCATCAGGCCGTAAGCCGGCCGCTTGGCCCGCTCGGCCTCCAGGGCGGCGTCGACCTGACGGACGTCGGCCAGGGCCGCCGCCCAGTCGCCCCGCTCGACCGCCATCGAATAGACCGGCAGCGCCTCGAAGGCGCCCTCCTCGATATCCTGCAGCATGGCTTGGTCCGGCGGGGTCTGCGCCGACCGCTGCAGGGCTGTTGCGGCGGGTAGGTCGTGCCCGAGCGCAAACGCGGTCTCGGCCAGGGCCGCCCCGAAGGTCCCGAAATGTGATCCGGCGTCCTGTTCCGCCGTGGCGATCCAGGTCCGCGCCGAGGCCGGATAGTCGGGGCTGATGAACTGCAAGAAGCCGCGTCCCACCAGCTTGTTCTCCACATAGAAGTGCTCGCTGGTGTCGGTCAGCCGCTTCTGCACCTCGCGGTCCAGCGTCTTGGAGATCGCCAGCACCGCCTCGTCGTGCCCTGACCAGACTTCGGCGTTCACCAGGCTGATGTGGTCGCTGAGGTCGGAACCCGCACCGAAGCCCAGGCCTTGGGCGCCATGGCTGCGCGCCGCGGCGAGGTCGCCGTGGTCGTTGAGGTCCATGATGGCCCACCGGGCATAGGCCCAGCCGCGCTCGCTGGGAGGGCCGTGGGCGGCCAGGTCGGCGACCACCGGGAAGGCCTCCTCCGAGCGGCCGTTGGCGTCCAGGTACTCGGCGTAGCGATAGGGCTGGTTCGCCCGGTAGACCGCTTCCGCGGCCTTCTGCGCCAGGTCGTCGAAAGACGTCGCCGGGCCGGCGAAGGTCTGCGGCGGCGCGTCGCCCATCCGCGCGGTGACCGCGATGCCGGTGGGCGTGGTCAGCACCTCGCCCGAGACGCGGGTCACATGGCCGACCTTGTCGCGCAGCAGCTTCTCGAACTCGCCGAAGGTGAGGCCGGTCTGCGGGATCTCGACCTTTACGTCGGAGCCCCAGTTGCCTTCGTAGGACTGGGCTGGGCGATCGGAATCCTCGGTGCCGGTCTGCAGGGCCTGCAGCTTGTCGAGGAAGCGGCTGGCCGCCACCTGGCCGGTCAGGCCGCCGCGGGCCAGGTCCGGCGGCACGGAAAAGGCCTCGATCTCCAGCCCGTGCTGTTCGTGCGCTTGCCAGACCATGGCTGCGAGCAGGGCCACGACGCCCGCGCCCAGCAGGGCGGTCATCATCTGCAGCAGAGCCCTCATCCGGTCGCTGAACCGGCCCAATCGCAGGCGCGAGAGCGCCAGTTCGCCGGTCTCGGTCAGATGCTCGGCCTGCAGCCGCGCGAGCCGCGTGTGCTCGGCCAGGAAGGCGTCGAGTTCGGGGTCGTCCTTGCCCTTGGCCTTGCGCCGGCCCAGCACCAGCGAGAGCGCCGCGCCCAGGCCCGCGCCGGCGACGGTTGTCTCAGCGGCCTCAGCTTCCCGGGCGTCCTCCGACTCCGCCATGACCCACCAGCCCCCGCCATCGACGCCGCCTGCCTAGCATGGGCCAGCGGTGGTGGGTCAGCCTGTCAAAAATGTTCACCCTGGGAGAGGGCTATGCGCCCCACTCTTCCAGAACTTCCGGATCGGTCTCGGTCACGACCACCCGCAGACCCTCAAACGCCTCCGCCCCCAACAGCCGCCCCAACGCCCAGACCGCCGCGCCGCGCACCAGCGGCGAGGGATCGTCCAGCAACCGCTCCGCCTCTGCCGCCAACCCGGGCTCCCCCGAATTGCCGATGGCGTAGAGGACGTTGCGCACGAACCGGTCGCGGCCGATCCGCTTGACCGGGCTCTTGGCGAAAAGAGCGCGGAAGGCTCCGTCGTCCAGGCGCGAAAGCTCGGCCAGGGGCGGCGCGCGCAGCGCCTCGCGCGCCTGCAGCTTCTGCTCGGCGGCGACGGCGGCGAACTTGTTCCAGGGGCAGACCGCCAGGCAGTCGTCGCAGCCGTAGATGCGGTTGCCCAAGGCCTCGCGAAACTCGCGCGGGATCGGCCCCCTCAGCTCGATAGTCAGGTAGGAAATGCAGCGCCGCGCATCGAGCTGGTAGGGTGCCGGGAAGGCCTTGGTCGGGCAGATGTCCAGGCAGGCCTGGCAGGTCCCGCAGCCGGCCGTCTCCGCCGCGTCTGCCGCCAGCTCCAGCGTCGTCAGGATCGAGCCCAAGAACAGCCAGGAGCCGAATTCGCGGCTGACCAGGTTGGTGTGCTTGCCCTGCCAGCCCAGCCCGGCCTGCGCGGCCAGCGGCTTTTCCAGCAGGGGCGCGGTGTCGACGAAGACCTTCAGCTCGCCGCCGAACCGGCCCTGCAGCCAGCGGGCCAGCGCCTTCAGGCGGCCCTTGATCAGCTCGTGATAGTCGTCGCCCTGCGCGTAGACGCTGATGGCCGCTTGGGTTCGCTCGCCCAGCACGGCCAGCGGATCGTGGTCGGGGCCATAGTTCATCCCCAGCACGATCGCCGAGCGCGCGTCGGCCCACATGGCGCGGGGATGCGCCCGGCGTTCGGCGGTCTCGGCCATCCAGCCGAGTTCGCCGTGCCGGCCCCTGTCGATGAATTCCGCAAGCCAGGCTGAGGCCGGCCACGCGTCCGGGATCGGGGTGAAACGGCAGGTGTCGAAACCGAGCCTCAAGGCCTCGGCGCGGATCAGATCTTCAGTCGTGTCAGAAGTCGAGATCCGCATAGTTCCCCGGCGGCGTCAGGCCAGGCCAGCGGTCCGCCAACAGCGGCCGGAAACAGGGCCGGGACTTCAGCTTCATGTACCAGGTCTTCACCGCCGGAAAGTCCTTCCAGGGCATGTCGCCGCAATAGTCGATCACCGACAGGTGCGCCGCCGCCGCGAAATCGGCCAGCGACAGACGCCGCCCGGCCAGCCACTCGCGCTCCTGCAACAGCTTGTCGATGTAGAACATGTGCGTCCGCAGCCCGTCCTTGCCTTGGCGCAGGTTGCTGAGGTCCGGCGCGCCCAGGCCCAGCAGCCGCTTTTCCATCTTCTCGTGGAGGATATAGCCGCCGGCCTCGTGCTCGAACTTGCGGTCGAACCAGGCGAGCAGCCGCCGCGCCTCCGCCCGCTCCGCCGGATCGCGGCCCAGCAGCGCCGGCTCCGGCGCGGTCTCTTCCAGATGGTCGAGGATGGCGCGGGCTTCGCAAAGCACCAGCTGCTTGTCGCCGTCGGTCTCCACCAGCACCGGCACCATGCCCGACGGGTTCAGGCCGGTCAGCTCCTTGGGCCGCTCCCAATAGCGCACCTGGACCTCGTTGAAGGCCAGCCGCTTCTCGCCCAACGCCAGGCGCACCTGGCGCGAGGCGGGGTCCAGCGGGAAGTGATGCAGGGTGCGTTCGAGGCTCATGTCCGGCTAACGCGGTGGGACCAGGTTTCGTCTTAGGAATCGATAAGGGCCCCAATGGACCCCGCACCCGTTAAGGGGTCGTTTACTACGCCCCCGCGGTCCGCGATTCCGCGAAGGCCCCGCCATGCGGCTCGGCCCGCCCGCGCGGATCGGCGTGGATGATGATGTCGGCGGAGGGGAAGGCGGCCAGCACCCGGTTCTCGGCGTCGATGATCACGTGATGCGCCGCCTCCAGCGTCAGCTGCGGATCGAGATCGACGTGCATCTGGATGTGGACGAAAGGCCCCGACGCGCGGGTGCGAAGCTGATGGACGTCAGTGAGGCGCGGATCCTTGGTCATCAGCTCGATGATCTGGGTGCGGACTTCGTCGGGCAGTTCGTGGTCCATCAGCTGGCCCGAAGCCTCGCGGAACACGCCCAACGCGCCCCAGAGCAGGAGGGCCGCGATCGCCAGCGCGGCGACGGCGTCCAGCCCGCCCATCCCCAGCCAGGCCGCCGCCCCGATCCCGGCCAGGGCCACGACGTTCGACGCCAGGTCAGCGGCGTAGTGCGCCCGGTCGCCGGACACCGCCACGGACGCGGTCTTCTTCAGCACCCGGCCCTGGGCGACGACCAGCAGGGCGGTCAGCACAATCGAGACCCCCATCACCACCAGCGCCCAGCCGCTATCGCGGACCGGCTGGGGATGCATCAGGTCGGCGATGGCCTGCTGGGCGATCAGGGCTGCCGAGGCAAACACCAGGCCGGCCTGCACCAGGGCCGCGAAGCCCTCCGCCTTGCCGTGGCCGAACCGGTGCTCCGCGTCCGGCGGAGACACCGCGAACCGCACCGCGAAGAAGGTAGTCAGCGACGCGATCAGATCGAGCCCCGAATCCGCCGTCGACGCCAGCAACGCCACCGACCCCGAGACCAGCCAAGCCGCGATCTTGATCGCCACCAACACCGCGGCCACGCCCACCGAATAATAGGTCACCCGCCGCGTCAGGGCGGCGGTCTCTTCCGGCGGCAGGCCGTGGATGGCGTTCATGGCGCGACCCTAGCTTTCCCTCCCCTTCATGGGGAGGGTGGATCGCGCCGAAGGCCGCGAGACAGGTGGGGAAGTGTGTGCCGAAGTGTCGAGCCAGCGCTTGATCGCGCCTGCCCCACCCGTCTCGCTTCGCTCGCCACCCTCCCCACAAGGGGGAGGGAAGTTAGGCCGCCACCTTCGGCATCGGCCCGATGTAGCGTGACGCCGGCCGGATCAGCCGCCCGCCGGCCAGCTGTTCGCGGGCATGGGCGATCCAGCCGGAGACGCGGCCGGTGGCGAAGACACAGGTGAAGGCCGACGGCGGGAAGGCCAGCGCCTCCAGCAACAGCGCCGTGTAGAACTCGACATTGGTCTGCAGCGACCGATCGGGCTTGCGTTCCTTGAGGATCGCCAGCACCGAGCTTTCCACCGCCTCGGCCAGCGCCAGCCGTCCGGGCATGGTGTTGGACCCCTCCGCCAGCTTGCGCACCGCCGCCTTGAGCGCATCGGCGCGGGGGTCGCGGACCCGGTAGACGCGGTGGCCAAAACCCATCAGCCGGTCGCCGCGGGCCAGCGCCGCCTCGATCCAGGTTCGCGCGTTTCCGGGCGTGCCGATGCCGTCCAGCATGTCGATGATCGGCCCGGGCGCCCCGCCGTGCAGCGGTCCCTTCAGCGCGCTGATCCCGCCCAGTACAGCCGACGCCAGCCCGGCGTGGGTCGAGGCGATCACCCGGGCGGCGAAGGTCGAGGCGTTGAGGCCATGGTCGCTGACGGTCACCAGATAGGTGTCCAGCGCGGCCACTTCGGCGGCGCTCGCGGGCGCGCCGCGCAGCATCCGCAGGGTGTCGGCGGCGTGGCTCAGCGTCAGGTCCGGTTTCACCGGCGCCTCGCCGGCCTGGGCGCGGACCATGGCGGCGGTGAACACCGCCGGCGCGGCGGTCAGGCGCAGGGCGACATTGAGCTCGTCGCCATCGGCCAGCCGGGCGGTCAAGGCCCGCATCCCCTCGATGGGCGTACGGTCCAGCAGGCCGGTGTCCAGCGCCGAGACCTCGGCGAACACCTCGACCCGGGCGGCGGCGAGCGCGGGCGCGAGGTCGCCCGGCAGGTTGTCGAAGAACCCGTCCCACAACAGGCGGGTGACCTCCTCGAAGCTGATCCGCCCCGCCAGCTCATCCAGGTCGTGGCCACGGATGATCAGCCGCCCGGCCAGGCCGTCGACCTCCGACAGCACGGTGTCCGCAGCGACCACGCCTTCCAATCCATCCGACATGACGATCTCCAATTCCTGCAGGCCAATTCCGGCTTGCGAGGCGTCAGAAATGCCTTCAATCTAGCTTCGTCAATCTTGATCAATATAATCAATATATGCCCGCGCAAACCGACTGGATCGCCGCCGAGGAAGCCCGGGACCGCCTGGGCGTGCGCCCGCAGACGCTCTACGCCTATGTCAGCCGTGGCCGGGTGCAGGTGCGCCCCGATCCGCGCGACCCTCGCCGCAGCCTCTACCGCGCCGCCGACATCGCCGCTCTGGCGCAACGCAAGACCCGCAGCCGCAAGGTCTCCGACGTGGCGGCCGGCGCCATCGCCTGGGGCGAGCCGGTGCTGGCGTCGGAGATCACCACCGTGGCCGGCGGGCGCCTCTTCTATCGGGGCCGTGACGCCATCCGGCTGGCCGAGACCGAGACCCTGGAATCGGTGGCCCGCCTGCTGCGTGGCGGCCACGGCGCGGCGCTAAAGCGCACCGAGCGGCCGCAGCCGCCGGAGCATCCGGACATGCGCACCCGGGCCTACCTGGCGCTGGCCGCCCGCGCCGGGTCCGATCCGCCGGCGCGGGGACGTCATGCCCTGGTGCTGGCCGTGGAGGCGGCGACCCTGCTCGACGTGCTCACCGATGCGGTGGCCGGCGAGGCCTGGGGCGGCGCCATCCACAACCGCCTGGCGCTCGCCTGGGGGCTCGGCCCCGGCGGGCCGTGGGCTGACCTCGTGCGGCGTATGCTGGTGCTGGTGGCCGACCATGAGCTGAACCCCTCGGCCTTCGCCGCCCGCGTGGCCGCCTCGACCGGCGCGTCCCTATCGGCCTCGGCCCTGGCCGGCCTTTCGACGCTCTCGGGGCCGCGCCACGGCGGGGCTTCAGCGGCGGTACGCACCTTCGCGGCGGAGGCGGCTCAGCTCGGACCGCGCGACGCCATCGCCAACCGGCTGCTGGAGGACCGCCTGCTGCCGGGCTTTGGCCATCCGCTCTATCCGGACGACGACCCCCGCGCCGCCGCGCTCCTGGACCGCTTCACCCCGCCGCCGGACCTGCTGGCGCTGCAGACCGCGGTGAAGGCGGTGACCGGCCTCGCGCCCAATGTGGATTTCGCCCTGGTGGCCGGCTGCGAGGCGATGAATCTGCCGCCGGACGCGCCCTTCGCGATCTTCTCCGTAGCCCGCTGCGCCGGCTGGATCGCCCACGCCATCGAACAGGGCCAGGCCGACACCCAGATCCGCCCGCGAGCGCGGTACGTGGGCCCCGAGCCGGAATCTCCCCTCCCCTAGTGGGGAGGGACAGATCGCGAAGCGATCAGGGTGGGGAAGTGTGGGCCGGAGCGCTGAGTCAGCGCTTGAGCGCGACTTCCCCACCCGTCTCGTTTCACTCGCCACCCTCCCCATCAGGGGAGGGAACTATCCCGAATAGAACTCCAGCCGCGCCGCCAGCAGCGCCTTCACCAGCTCCTGCTCCTCCGGCTCCAGCAGCGGGTTCCAGAGGTCGAGGATCAGGATCACGCGGAGTTCGTCGGCGTCGTTCCAGGCCTCGTGCTCGATGGTGTCGTCGAACACCCAGGCCTCGCCCATCTTCCACTCGCGGGTCTCGTTGCCGACCCGGAAGCGCGCCGGGCCCGGCAGGATCAGCGGCAGGTGGCAGAGCAGGCGCACATTGGTCGAGCCGGTGTGGGCCGGGATGCGCGTGTGCGGGTCGAGCGCCGAGAACATGGCGGTGGGCGCATAGCCCGGCTGGTAGGCCAGCGGCAGGCGCTCCAAGAGCGCCGCGGTCTTCGGGCAGAGCCGGCAGGCGCCGTCCTGCCGCGCCCCGTCCTTCCACAGGAAGAACGAGCTCCACTTGCGGGAATGGTTGAGCTCGCCCCACTGATTGACCGGCGAGCCCTTGGGATAGGCGATGTAGGGGGCGAAATCGTCCTTGGCCGCCGCCAGTGCGCCCTCCAGCTCGCCGCGAATGGTGTCGGTCGCCGCCTCCAGCTCCTCGAACCAGGGGAACAGCGCGCGGTCATAGAACGGGATCGCCGGCAGGCGCGGATAGTGCAGCAGCAGCGGCTCCTGCGTGTAGACCTTGGTCCGCCCGGCGAAGATGCCGACGCTCTCGTCGAAGCGCCGGCGCGCGGCGGGCGAGACCTGCGCCTTCACTGCGTCGGTGCGGGCCTTCAGGTGGTCCTCCAGCGCGGCCTGGGTCCTGGCGGTGACCTCGCGGGCCCGGGCGGTCGGCGCGCGCAGCGGCGGCGGCAACTCGTCCTCCGGCGGGGCGATGATCAGGGCGTTGCGGTAGATCGCGGCGGCGGCGCGCTCGCCGCTCGTGCGTTCGATCAGGGCCCCTTTCGAGAGCAGGGCCACATAGTCATAAGGATCGAGGCTCAGCGCGTCGTCGAGCGCCGCCAGGGCGCCGGCCAGGTCGCCCAGCGCGCGGCTGACCATGGCGCGCTGCATCTTCAGCGCCTTGTCGCGCGGATCGGCCCGTTCAGCCTCGCGCAGCAGGGCGAGCGCGCCCGCCCGGTCGCCGCGCTGCAGGGCGGCCTGCACCGCTGCGCTGATATCCGCTCCGACGTCAGCCGACGCCATACTGGTTTACCCCAGGGAAATTGGTTCAGGACAAGTCGCAGACAGGGATATACGCGGTCTGGGGAGGCGGCGAGGGGCAAAGCCGGTAAACGGCTTCTTCACCATACCTGCCCATTCCTTAAGGCTCAGCGGCGGCTGCGCCGCGAGCGGGGCCGTATTCGGGGATCGCCATGTCGGACTGGATTCACGCCGTCATTCTCGGCCTCATCGAGGGGCTGACCGAGTTCATCCCGGTGTCGTCCACCGGCATGCTGCTGCTCTCCAAGCTGGCCATGGGCCTTACCGACCCCTTCTGGGACACCTTCTGCGTGCTGATCCAGCTGGGCGCGATCCTGGCGGTGGTGGTGATCTACTTCCAGCGCCTGTGGCAGATCGCGCTGATGGCGCCGACGGTGCCCAGGGCCCGGGGCTTCGTGCTGAGCCTGCTGGTGGCCTTCATCCCGGCGGCTGTCGCCGGCCTGCTGCTGCACGACGTCATCAAGCACATCCTGTTCGAGAGCCCGCGGCTGATCTGCGTCTCACTGATCATCGGCGGCGTGGTGCTGCTGGTGATCGACCGCTTCGCCCCCTATCCGACGCGCAAGGACGCCATGGCGATCCCGCTCGGCACCTCCTTCATCATCGGCCTCTTCCAGTGCCTGGCACTGGTGCCTGGCGTCTCGCGCTCCGGCGCGACGATCGTCGGCGCCATGCTGATGGGCGTGGAAAAGCGCGTGGCCGCGGAGTTCTCCTTCCTGCTGGCCATTCCGGTGATGGCCGGGGCCTTCACGGTCGACGCCTGGAAGAGCCGCCACGACCTGGCGAACATGGGCCATATCGAGCTGGTGGCCGTGGGCTTCGTGGTCTCGTTCGTGGTCGCGCTGTTCGTCATCCGCGCCATGCTGGTGGTGATCACCCGGCGCGGCTACGCCCCCTTCGGCTGGCTGCGCATCCTGATCGGCGGCGCGGGCCTGGCGCTGTTGATGACCCGCTAGGCGTCCTCACCCGTCATCAGCCACCGCGCGCAGTCCTCGCCCAGCCGCTCCCGCGCCATCCGCTCATAGGCCAGGCTCTCGGCCGGCGTCAGCACGTCCTTCCAGCGGCCGTTATTGCCTTTGTGGATGAAGGTGTCGGCGCCGCCTTCCCAGAACATGCCGGCGCCCGGTGCGTAACGCTCGGCGTGCGCCTTCATGTAGTCGAAGGTGCAGTGCTCCACCGCCTGCGGCCAGCGATCCTCCGGGATCTCGATCTCGAGGAAATCGGCGATCTCGCGCATCTCACCGGCCAGGTCGGCTTTCAACTTAGCGAAATGCACCAGCCTGACGTTCGGGTGATGCCGCAGCGCCCACCAGCTGGCGATGTTCTCCCAGAACGACCAATAGGGCGTCCCGTCGGTCTCCAGCCAGGTCATGAAATAGCGCCGGATATCCGGATCGGCTCGCGGCAGGGTCGGCCCGACCCGGCCGGGTGTTTCGTTGAAGACCTGGAACGCCTCCTCAGTGTGGTTGGAATGGTGGTTGTGCAGGCTCCAGACCACGTCGCGGCCATCCCGGGCGACGTAGAGGTATTTGGCCTTGGGCGACATCACCAGGGCGTCGGCGGGAAGGTGGGTCTTGATCACCCGGCGATGGGCCTGGGCGTGCAGCGCCTCGCGGGCTTCCGGCGGGATGAACCGCATGTCCCACCACGGCGAAAGCTCGGTCATGGCTATCTGGGCGTCGCCCTGCAAGATCAGCTGGCCGACGATCTGCTGCGTCCAGGTGGTGCCAGTCTTGGCGTAGGTGCCGACGATCACGTCGTCGTCGCGGAACGGAAAGTCGTCCCACAGCGTCGAATCCATGTGGTGGTTCTGCAGCTCGCGGGTCTTGCGCGGCCATTCGCCGACGATCTCGCTCATGTTCAGGTCCCCCCAAGGGGCGATCTCAGCACGTAACGCCGGTCGTTGAAACCGTTCAGCCTAGACGGCGGCGAGTTCGCGGTCTTCCTGGTCTGCGTACTGGCCGCCCTTGCGGAAGCGGTAGAGATAGCTCGGCAGCACCGCTTCCAGGGTCGTGGGCGTGATCCCCAGCTCGGTGAGCCCCGGATAGGCGCCGCTCACCACATTGTCGCTCTTCAACAAGATGACCTGGTCGGCGGTGACCGGGATCGACAGCGAGGCGCCGATGACGCCGGCCAGGCCGTCGGCCGCGTCGCCCGCCGCGCCCAGCAGGCTCGCCGCCGGCCAGGGCAGGGGCAGCAGCACGCGGCGCTTGCCGATCTCGCTCAGCATCAGCTCCAGCAGCTGGCGGAAGGTGAAGGCCGCCGGGCCGCCCAGCTCATAGGTCTGGCCCGCCGCTTCGGGCGCGGTCGCCGCGACGGCCAGCGCCTTGCCGACGTCGCCGACGAACACCGGCTGGAAACGGGTGTGGCCGCCACCGATCAGCGGCAGCACCGGGCTGATCTGCGCCATGGCGGCGAAGCGGTTGAAGAAGTCGTCGTCCGGGCCGAACACGATGGAGGGGCGCACCACCACGGCGTCGGGATAGATTTCGCGGACAGCGGCCTCACCCTGCGCCTTGGTGCGGGCGTACTTCGACTCGGAGTCAGCGTCGGCGCCGATCGCCGACATCTGCACGACGCGGGTGACGCCCTCGGCCTTCGCGGCGGCGGCGACGTTGCGCGCGCCCATGACCTGCAACGCCTGGAACCCTTGGCGGCCGGTCTCTTTCAGCACGCCGACCAGGTTCACCGACGCCGTCGCACCGGCCAGTGCACGGCGCAGCGACGCCTCGTTGCGGATATTGGCCTGGACGATGTCGATCTGGCCCACGTCGCCGTGCAGCCGCATGGCGTAGGCCTTGGCCGGATTGCGCACCGCGACCCGGATCCGCCAGCCGGATTTGGCGAGCTGGCGCACGGCCTGGGCGCCGATGAAGCCGGATCCGCCGAAGACGGTGACGAGGTTCTGCATAGGGGAGCGGATAGCGGATGCCGCGCCCGGCTGCAATCGCTGCTGCCCAAGAGGCCAACGGGGCCGTTGACCGAGGCAGGGCGGGGCTTTAAGGAAGCCGGCTCGCGCGATCCGACGGATCGGGCCCAGGTGGCGGAATTGGTAGACGCGCTGGCTTCAGGTGCCAGTGGCTTAACGGCCGTGAAGGTTCGAGTCCTTTCCTGGGCACCATCCTCTCTTAAGGGAGGGTGGTCATAAAGCGCCCCTTACCAAGGCGCCCTCTACCCCCGGAGCCTTGGGGCTCTATATTGTAGCCGGGGATGGATCTGGCGGAGCGCAGCTTGAAGAAGGTCATCACACACGTGCACCAGGGCGACCTGCCGGCCGGCGCGCTGGCCGGCGCGAGCGTGGTGGCCATCGATTCGGAAACCATGGGCCTGCGGCTCGGCCGCGATCCGCTCTGCGTGGTGCAGCTCTCCGACGGCCAAGGCGAAGCCCATGTCGTGCAGCTCGACCGCGCGACCTATGACGCCCCCAACCTCAAGGCGCTGCTCACCGACCCGGCGGTCCTGAAGCTCTTCCACTTCGGCCGCTTTGATATCGCCATGTTCTGGCTTCACCTTGGGGTGGTGACCGCGCCCGTCTACTGCACCAAGATCGCGTCGAAGCTCGCGCGCACCTACACCGACCGCCACGGGCTGAAGGACGTCACCAAGGAGCTCCTGGGCGTCGACCTCTCCAAGGCCCAGCAGAGCTCCGACTGGGGCCAGCAAAAGCTCAGCGAGGACCAGGTGGCCTACGCCGCCTCCGACGTGCTGTACCTGCATGGGTTGCGCGAGCGTCTCGACGAGATGCTGGTCCGCGAGGGCCGCGACGGCCTGGCGCGGGCCTGTTTCGCCTTCCTGCCCCATCGCGCCCAGCTGGACGTCGCCGGGTGGGAAGATGTCGACATCTTCGCCCATAGCTGATGCCGAAACGATGACCGCGGTTTCCGACATCCCGATGCCGCCCGGCGCCAGCGAAGGCCGGGCGCGGCGGGTCTCGATCCAGCGCTGGCGCCGCCGCTCGCGTCTGATCCGGGTCTATCGCCTGATCCTGCCGCTGCTGATCGGCGCGATCCTTTTGGCGCTCGGCGCCTCGGTCGCCTACAACGCGCTCACCTCGCAGCGGCTTCCGCCGGGCAACGCCAACGATCCCATCCGGCTGGTGAAGCCGCACTTCGTCGGCCGCGACGCGCGCGGAAGGCCCTTCGTGCTGACCTCGCTCACCGCCACCCGCGACACCCGCGACTATCAGAAGGTCTATCTCGACCACCCGATCCTCACCCTCGACGCCGACGGCGCCGATCCGACCCACATCACCGGCGGGGCCGGCGTGTTCCACGAGGACACCAGCAAGCTGGAACTGAGCAAGGGCGTGCGGCTCTCCAGCGCCCGTGGCGCCTTCGACACGGCCACCTCGCTGTACGATCTCAAGAGCGGCGATCTGGGCGGTTCAGACACCGTTCAGGGCGCGGGGTCTCTTGGACAAATCCAAGCAAAGTCCTACAGCGTCTATGACAAGGGCGCGCGCATGGTCTTTACGGGCGAAGTCCACACGCGCCTGCAACCGAAGTGAGGCTGAGCCAGTCGATGAAAAGCCTGATCGCGATGGCGGTGCTGGCAGCGGCGCTCCTGGCGGCGCAAGGCGCTGAGGCTGCGGCCCCGGCCGCCGCGCCGACGCCTGCGCCTGCGGGCAAGCAGGGCAAGGCGCCGGTCGATATCCGCTCCGACTCCGCCGAATCGCGCAGTTCCGACTGCACGGCGATCTGGTCCGGCTCGGCCGAGGCCCTGCAGGACACCTCGCGCCTGCGCGCCGACGTGATGATCACCCACCAGGAAGTCCTGGCGAAGCAAAAGGCCCCGGCCGGCGCGGCGTCGGGTCCCGGCACCGCCTGCGGCGACACCGTCAGCCTGGAGGCCAAGGGCAACGTCTACTACGCCGCGGCGGACGGCCGCCGCGTGCATGGCGACAACGCCTTCTACGACTATGGCTCCACGACCATCACCATCACCGGCGACGTGACCGCCGTCGACGGCCAGAACGTCATGCGCGGCACCAAGATGGTCTACAACACCCAGACCGGCGAAGGTCACATGGAAGGCCAGGGCAAGGGCGCCGCGGCCAAGAACCGTCCGCGCGGCGTGTTCTATCCGAAGGACGCCGCCACCGACGCCTCGGCGACGACCGGCGCGGCGGCTGGCGCGACCCCGGGCGCGGCGACCGGTGACGCGGCTCCCGCCAAGCCGAAAAAGAAGAAGACGGCTCAGTGACCGGTAAGCTCAGCCTGGGGCTGGTGAACGCTTGAAGATGGACCGTATCGACACGCCGCCAGGCGTCGCCGGCGAGGGCCTGGTGGTCGACAACATCGGCAAGTCGTTCCGCGGCCGGCCGGTGGTGAAGGGCGTCTCCCTGCGCCTGGCGCGCGGCGAGGTCGTGGGTCTGCTCGGCCCCAACGGCGCCGGCAAGACCACTTGCTTCTACATGATCACCGGCCTGATCGCGGCGGACTATGGCGCGATCTACCTCGACGGCGAGAACATCACCGCCCAGCCCATGTACCAGCGCGCCCGGATGGGCGTGGGCTATCTGCCGCAGGAGACCTCGATCTTCCGCGGCATGAGCGTCGGCGAGAACGTCATGGCGGTGGTCGAGCTGCGCGAGCGCGACCGCAAGCGGGCCCGCGCCATGGTCACCGAACTCCTCGAAGAACTGCACATCGAGCACCTGCGCAACGCGCCGGCCATCTCGCTGTCGGGCGGCGAGCGCCGCCGCGTGGAAATCGCCCGGGCCCTGGCGTCCGAGCCATCCTTCATGCTGCTGGACGAGCCCTTCGCCGGTATCGACCCGCTGGCGATCACCGACATCCGCGAGGTGATCTCCTACCTGAAGCGCCGCGGCATCGGCATCCTGATCACCGACCACAATGTGCGCGAGACCCTCGACATCATCGACCGCGCCTCGATCATCCACGCGGGCGAAGTGCTGTTCGAAGGCGCCCCGCACGAGATCGTCGACGACCCGGAAGTGCGCCGCGTCTACCTGGGCGACACCTTCACCTGAGCCTTCGTCATCTAGGAGCCCGCCATGTCCCACCGACTTCGCAGGCTGCTTCCCGCTCTCGCCTTGATCCTGGCCGCCGCATCCCCGGCGCTCGCCGCCGAGAAGGTGGTCGAAATCGGCAAGGCGTTTCCGTTCCTCAAGGGCTACCTGGAACTGGCGCCGGCCGAGCGCAGCCATTTCACCATGGCCTACTACCTGAAGCTGGGCTCGCAGCCCCTGACCGCGTCGGTCTGGATCGTCGAGGGGGAGCGTCGCACGCCCTTGCCGCTCGGGCCGATGGGCAAGGTTCCGCGCCTGCCGAGCCTGGCGCAACTCGCCGAGGCCAAGCTCGCCATCGGCGTTGATCCGGCCACCAAGATCAACACTGTCCTGGGCGTTGAGCCGACCCTCGCGCCCGCCGCCGACCTCGACGCCCGTGAACTGGCCGCCGCCATCGCCCAGGCCGCGGTCGGCGAGAAGAAGGCGGCCGGGATCATGGCCATGGCCATGCCGAAGCTCTCCAACGTCGGCTTCGTCGGCGTCCCCTCCGGCGAGGTCGAGTTCGCCGACGGCCATCGCGCGCCGCTGCCGACTGTGAAGGGCGTGCTGACCTACGATCCCGCCGCCCAGCCGAACGCCAGGCGCATCCACCTGCCCAAGGTCCCGGACAAGCTCGACATCAACTAGGGCGCCTAGTCCGTCGCAGGCCCCGGCCGCGTCGCGCCCATCGCCGCCATCTGCTCGTTCATCGCGCGGCGGTAGCGGGCGCGCAGGGTCGCCGGCCGTTCGGGATAGCGATCTTCCAGGAACTCCGCGGCGGTCACCCGGTCGGTGCGGAAGCTGCGGAAGTCGGTGCGCAGCTCGCACCAGGCGATCATCAGCCGCACCGTTTCATGATAGCCGACCGCGAAGGGCCAGACGGTGCGCTGGCTGACCTGGTCCTGCTCGTCGCGGTAGCCCAGCGCGATCTTGCGGCCGTTGCGGATCGCGTGGCGTACCTCGGCCATGTCGAGCCCGTCCGGCGCGATGTTCCACTTGGGCACCGCGCGGGCCGAAGGCTCCAGCGCAAAGGGCCGTAGGCGCTCGGGCACGGCGGCGACGATCTTGCCGATCAGGTCCTGGGCGGCGCGGGCCAGCGCCGGGTCGCCGCGCCCGGCCACCCACTGGGCGCCCAGCACGGCGGCCTCGATCTCATCGGGCGTCAGCATCAGCGGCGGCAGGTCGTATCCGCCGTCCAGCACATAGCCGACCCCCGCCTCGCCCCGGATCGGCACCCGCTGGGCCATCAGGTCGGCGATGTCGCGGTAGATGGTCCGCTTCGACGTCTCCAGCTCCACGGCCATGGCGTCGGCGGTCACCGGCCGGCGCGTGCGGCGCAGCACCTGGATGATCTGGAACAGCCGGTCGGCGCGCCGCATGACCTCAACTCATCTTGCCATCGTACTGACAGAGAGTGGCAGGTGGACACGCTTGAGCCAACACCCGCTGCGACGAAGGCCACGGCGCATGGATCGTAACCAGCATTAACCAATCGGTCGCCTTCGCGCGGCTAAGGTCGAAAGCAAGAACCGGGCCAAGGGGGCCTGTGCCCCTCTTTGGGGTGTATTGGGGGTTTGGCTTTGGCGCTCAGCGCGCGTCTCGAGATCCGGCAGGGCCAGGGACTGGTCATCACGCCGCAGCTGCAGCAGGCGATCAAGCTGCTGCAGTTGTCGAATCTTGAGCTCGACGCCTATGTCGACGCCGAACTTGAAAAGAACCCGCTGCTGCAGCGCGACGAGCGCGACGCCGAGCCGGACGCCGAGGCGCCCATCGAGGCCGCCCAAGACCACGCTACCGACCGAATGGACGACGCCGGCGCCCGCGCCGAGCTGGACACCAGCCACGACGAGGCCTCGCCCGGCGAGCGCGTCACCGGCGACGCGCAGAACGACATGGCGGACTCTGGCTACGGCGGGGCCGAGGCCGGCGCGTCGGTCGACTGGTCCAAGGCCCGCAGCGGCGGCTCGTTCGAAGGCGACTCCGACGGCCTTGAGAGCGTGCTCACCCGCGAACAGACGCTCAGCGAACATCTGCACGAGCAGCTCTCCGCCAGCGGCCTGACCGGCGCGCAAGCCGCCGCCGCGACAGTGCTGATCGATTCCGTGGACGAGGGCGGCTACCTGCGCGCCGACCTGACTGAGGTCGCCGAGCGCCTGGGCTGCGCCGAAGAGATGCTGGAGGCCGTGCTGGCCGTTCTGCAAGGCTTCGAGCCGGCCGGCATCTGCGCCCGCGATCTGCGCGAATGCCTGATGATCCAACTGAAGGATCAGAACCGCTTCGACCCGGCCATGGCCGCCCTGCTCGACAATCTGCAGCTGCTCGCCAAGCGCGACATGCCGGCGCTGAAGCGCGCCTGCGGCGTCGACGACGAGGATCTGCGCGAGATGGTCGCCGAACTGCGCGCCCTCACGCCCAAGCCCGGCGCCTCCTTCGGCGGCGAGCCGGCCCAGACCGTCGTGCCCGACGTCTACGTCCGCGAAGGCCTGGGCGGCCTCTGGCACGTGGAGCTGAACTCCGAGACCCTGCCGCGCCTGCTGGTCGACCAGCGCTACCACGCCCGCGTCTCGGCCAGCGCCCGCACCGATCAGGAGAAGACCTTCGTCTCCGACTGCGCCGCCCAGGCGAGCTGGCTGGTCAAGAGCCTCGACCAGCGGGCCAAGACCATCCTCAAGGTCTCCTCCGAGATCGTCCGCCAGCAGGACGCCTTCCTGGCCTATGGCGTCGAACACCTGCGGCCGCTCAACCTGAAGACCGTCGCCGACGCCATCGGCATGCACGAGTCGACCGTCAGCCGCGTGACCTCGAACAAGTACCTGGCCACCCCGCGCGGCGTCTTCGAGATGAAGTTCTTCTTCACCTCGGCCATCCAGTCGTCGGAAGGCGGCGAGGCCCACTCCGCCGAGAGCGTCCGCCACAAGATCAAGCAGCTGATCGACACCGAAGCCAGCGAGCGCGACGTCCACTCCGACGACACCATCGTCGACATCCTCAAGACCGCCGGCGTCGATATCGCGCGCCGCACCGTCGCCAAATACCGCGAAGCCATGCGCATCCCCTCGTCGGTGGAGCGCCGGCGGCGGCTAAAAGAGACCGCCTAGCAGGCCCTCTCCTACCCTTTGACACCCACGCACAACCGATTGGCACGCCGTCCAAAACGGCTGCGCCGGCGCGCGCCTATCGTCTGACTCACGGACGGGCCGGCTGTTCACTCCTGAGCCAACGGTCCCCCGTCGCCGCGCGGGAGATGTCACATGCGAACTGTTGGACTGGCGGTCTTCGCAGTGTGGCTCCTCGCGTCGCCGGCGGCCGGTGCGACCCCCCAAAACGTTGCACCGGCCGCTAAGGCGCTTCTGGGCCTCGTCGCCCTCACCTTGCTCGCCATCGCCGGCGTCGCGCGCGCTCTGCGCCGCCGCCGGCGCCTCCCCGCCTTCATCGCACCCACCGACCGCTAAATTCCCAGGAGATATCCAGATGTATCGCGTTCTTTCCCTTTGCGCCGCGGCCGCGGCCGCCGCCCTGCTGGCCAGTCCCGCCGCCGCAGGCACGGTGATGTTCCAGGGCCTGGGCATGTTCGACAAATCGGCGCCCAGCAACGCCTACGTCACCCCGGGCGACAGCTTCACCTTCGCCTTCGAGCTGGACAGCCCCGTGGCGAACCCGGCCGCCGCGTCGGTCGACGACTTCGTCTACACGATCGAAAACGTCGTCCAGAAGGTCACTCTGAAATCGGTCGATTTCAACACGGGCGGCTTCAACCTGGTCTTCGCCGACAAGTCGCAGCTTGAGTTCATCGGCGCCGACCTCGGCAGCAACGGCCGGCTCCTGGAGCCGACCATGGGGATGTATTCCGTCCTCTTCCTGGCGCCGCCGCCGAAGATCGTGCCGTCGTTCCGCAGCTTCGCCCTCGCCGCGCCGCCCAAGGTCGGCATGGCCACGGTCGTCACCACCGGACCCCAGATCCCGGCCTCGGTTCCGGAACCGGCGGCCTGGGCGCTGATGATCGGTGGCTTCGGTCTGACCGGCGCGGCGCTTCGCCGGCAGCGCCGGCTGGCGCTGGGCTGTCAGCCGGCCTCGGCGGGCTGTTCCGGATGGCGCTGGTGGGACCTGCGCAGCGCCACCACCACGCCGGAGGTCGCGGCTTCGCGGTCTTCCGGCGCCTGGCGGATCTGGTCGCGGCCGCCGTTTTTGGCCTGGTAGGACGCCTGGTCGGCGCGGCGCATCAGCTCGGCCAGGCTCTCGCCGCGGCGCAGCTGCGCGACCCCGCCGCTGACGGTGTAGTCGGGCAGATCGTCGCCGCCCGGCGCCCGGCGGCGGATGGCGTCGGCGCAGGCCCACATGGTCTCGGCGCCGGCGTCGTCGAGCAGCAGGACGAACTCCTCGCCACCCATCCGGCCGACCACCGCGCCGGGCGGCGCCAGCGCCCGCAGCCGGGCCGCGAAGGCCACGATCACGCTGTCGCCCACCGCGTGGCCATGGGCGTCGTTGATCCGCTTGAAGTGGTCGAGGTCGAACACCGCCACCCCGACCGGCCTGTGCGCCGTCAGCGCCCGCGCGATCGCCTCGTGCGCCTGTCGGTCGAAGCCGCGCCGGTTGGCCAGGCCGGACAGGGGATCGGTCTCCGAGGCCTGCTGCGATTCGAGGATCGCCTTCTGGGCGACGATCAGCAGCATGACCAGACCGGCGGCGAGCAACAGGATGCCGCTGCTGGACTGGGAGAGCATGGCGTAGGTCGTGCGGGTATAGCCGGCGAGCGTCCGCCCGGCGCCAAACGCGATGGCCAGGAAGGGCTTGGTCATGAAATTCACCCCCAACAGGGCGAAGATCCCGGCCAACACCAGGTGCAGGGGCCGGCGGTCCACCGCCAGCACCGTGCTGGTCGCCTGGATCGCCGCGAGCGTGAAGGGGAGCTGATAGGCCATGCCATAGGCCAGCGTATCGCGCGGCTCGGCGCCGATCGCCGCCCGCACGGTCAGGCCCAGCACGAAGATCACCGCCGCCACGCCCCACGACGGGCGGCGGCGGTGGAACAGGCTGAAGGTGATCGAGACCGAGAGCGTCCCCAAGAGGAAGCTCGCGTAGCTCAGCCACTCGGTCACCGCCGGCGCGCCGACCGCCGGCGCGATCAGGTCGCTGATCGGCGACAGCATGCCGATCAGGTAGTTCACGCTGAAGCCGAGCGCCGCCCGGTGCGCCCGGTTGGTGAGCGCGAAGACCGCGTAGCCCGCCGCGAACAACGCGGCCACGCCGATGTTGACCGCCAGAACGCCCTCTGCGCCACTCATACGCCCCAACTCCTGGCGCCCATTGGACCACGACGGTCGCCGCCGAGGAGGATACGGACCGCCGACGCGCCCAGGCTTTGCGCGGCGTCTCAATCGCTTGTCGGATTGTCTCAGATTTGGCGGTTTCGGCCTCAGACCAGGTCGCCGACCGCCTTGCGGTAGAGCTCGACGGCGCTGGAGGTCGGCGAGGCGTTGTGGATCGGCGCGAAGGCGAGCTGGGCTCTGAGCTCGCTCATCGAATAGCCGAACGTCCGCCGGAACAGCCGCGCCAGGTTCGGCGGATCGGGAAAGCCGTGGTCTACCCCAAGCTCGGTCAGCGATCTGCGGTCCAGCGGATCGGCCACCGCGCGGTGCAGCCGCCGCAGCCGTCGCAGGCGGTCGTAAGCCGCCACCCCGCCATCGTCGCGGAACGCCCGATAAAGGCTGGAGCGGGTGGTGGCGAGCGACTGCACCATGCGCTGCATGTCGAGCTCGCCAGGCGGCTGGGCGTCCACATAGGCTCGCGCCCGGGCCGACAGGCTGGGCGAGCGGCCCTGCGGGGTGGTGTCTTCCGGCGCCCCGCTCAGCACCGCATTGGCCAGCAGGTCCCGCAGGATCCGCGACAGCGAGGCGACCGCCGTCTGCGGCGTATAGGGAAGCTGCTGGACCAGGGCCGCCATGAAGGACACGAACAGCCGCGTCTCCGGCGAGCGGCGTAGGCGGCCATGCACCTCGATGCGCCCGGCCGCGGCCTCCAGGAACGAGGTGGCGATCGAGATCGCGATGGTCTGCTGCCGATCGGCGTTGTCGCAGCGTCCCAGCATTCGCAGGTTGGCGAAGATCACATCGCCCGCCTGGCAGTCCTGATCGATCCCCGGCGCGGTGAAATGGCTGCGCCCGTCGCGCGGGACCACCACCATGAAATGGCTGGCCGCCGTAGCGCTCAGATAGGCGGCGTTGCGGTCCATGCAGAAGGCATCGACCGTCTGGGCCGAGACCAGCATGCCGTCCAGGCGCCAGAACCGGGCGCTGGCGTGGAACGGCCCCCCATCGGCCGGCCGGGAGACCTCGGAATGGGCAGTGAACGAGGCCCAGGCGGCGAACTGCTGGTCCGTCGGCAGGGTTTCGGAGTCGAACCCGTGGGTCTCGATGATCTGCGACCGGTCCATCGACCACAGAAGTCGGCCAGCCCTTGCGGCGATGCAAGCCCGCCGCACCGCGCTTGAGACATCCCGACAAGCGATCGGCGCGGAACGACAGGCTCGCGATTCCCCACTGCAATCGGGCCTTGCCCTGGGGCCGGAAGGCGAGGTTTCCGACCCCCTGCGCACATACCGCCGTTCACCGTCAGTTTGATTGACACCTTAGGGAGCCCGGCGCGTTGATCTTCACATGCAAGTCCAAGTCACCGGCAAACACGTTGACGTCGGAGCGGCCCTGCGTTCGCGGGTCACCGACGAAATTTCCCTCAGCATTGGCAAGTACTTCGACCGCGGCGGCGGGGGCGGCGCCGATGTGGTGGTCTCCCGCGAGGGCCACGCCTTCAAGGTCGACTGCGCGGTCACGCTCGCCTCAGGCCAGCAGCTGACCACGCACGGCCTGGGCGGCGACGCGCACCTGGCCTTCGACGCGGCCATCGCCAAGATGCAAAAGCGCATCCGCCGCTACAAGAACCGGCTCACCGACCACCATCCCCAGGCGCTCGCCCGCCAGGCGGAGACGGCGGCCTACTTCGTATTGCAGACGCCCGACGACGGTCCAGACGGCGACGATGACCTCGACGCCGAGCCTGTCGGCTTCCCCGAGCCCATGGTGATCGCCGAAACCGAGACCAAAATCGAACTCCTGACCGTTTCCATGGCGGTGATGGAACTCGACCTGACTGAATCTCAAACAATCGTGTTCCGAAACGCCGCGCACGGCGGCTTGTCCGTGGTATATCGCCGCCCCGACGGCAATATCGGATGGATCGACCCCGAGCGGACGAAGCCGAATGGGGTCGGTCTGGGCGGCAAGAGCGGCGTGTAGGGGCGCAGCTTTTTTACTGTCCAAAGGCGGCCAACCAGGGGGGTGGGCCGTAGTTAAAGCGAGCTTCTTTAGAGACACCATGCAGATCGGCGAACTTCTGGATCGCAG
Source organism: uncultured Alphaproteobacteria bacterium (assembly GCA_903822175.1). Lineage (GTDB taxonomy): Bacteria > Pseudomonadota > Alphaproteobacteria > Caulobacterales > Caulobacteraceae > Phenylobacterium. The sequence continues at coordinate 164,205 of CAIJOB010000042.1, read as the reverse complement.
TGCGATCTCCTTGCGCGTGAGCGCCGCCAATAAGCGCAAGGCGCTGGCGGTCATCGCCGAGATCGCGGCCCGCAACTTCGGCCTCGACGCGGGCGATCTGCTGGACGCGCTCACCGAGCGCGAGCAGGCCGGCTCCACCGGCGTCGGCCACGGCGTGGCCGCCCCTCACGCCCGCGTTGAGGGCCTGACGCGCCTGCGCGGCGTCTTCGTGCGCCTTGAGCACGCCGTCGATTTCGATTCCGTGGACGATCAGCCGGTCGACCTGATCTTCGCCCTGTTCGCGCCCAAGGAAGCCACCGGCGTCGAGCACCTGCGCGCCCTGGCTAGGGTCTCGCGGATCCTGCGCCAATCGGACCTGCGCCAGCAACTCCGTCAGGCCCGCAGCGCCGACGTCATCCACGCCCTGCTCGCGCAGGACCCGGTGCAAGCAGCCTCGCGGTCGTCGGCGGCGTAAGGGCCATCAAACGTCCTTCTCCCCTTGAGGGAGAAGGTGGCCTGCGAAGCAGGTCGGATGTGGGGTCTCTCAGAGCCCTCAGCTTCAACTGAAGGCCAGTCTCGCGCGGATGGCGGAGCAAAACCCCACATCCGTCAGCCTTCGGCTGCCACCTTCTCCCACAAGGGGAGAAGGCACAGCGACGAGTTTAGTGCACCGAAACCGGCGCTAGCTCGTGCGCCAGGGCCGCGGCCACCGCGCTGTCGCGGTCGGTGAGCACGGCCAGGCGTTCGCCATCGGCGCGGTGCACGGCATAGAGGGTCTGGTCGGGCGCAAGTTGGAAGCCCTGAATCTGCGACGTCGGAACGCTGGCCAGGATCTCGGCCGCGCTGACCGGGCGCACATAGACAAGGTCGGGGCCGCCCAATGCGGCGAAAGCTTCAGTCGATAGAATAGGCGTCATCATGACCACCTCCGTAATACGCAACGCCTCGAACGGCCGCCGGTTCAGCCTGCCGTTCATTGGCTGAGACGTCGGACATCCGACCGCCTCGTTTTTTAGACTTAATTTCTGAGCTTAGGCGCGGGCCTTGATCGGGATCCGAAGGATCCGTTTCTCCGGCTCGGGCCGGCTCAGATCGATGTGCAACAGGCCGTGTTCGAGGCTCGCCTCTTCTACCACCATGCCGTCGGCCAGGACAAAATTTCGGATGAACCCCCGCGCGGCGATACCGCGATGCAGGAACGCGTCTTCAGGGCGGGCGACGTTGTCGTCGCGGCGGCCGAGCACCGTCAGTTGCCGGTCCTCAACGTTCACCTCCAGCTGATCGGGCGAAAAGCCCGCCACCGCCAGGGTGATCCGAACGCCGCCGTCGCCGCGATCCTCTACATTGTAGGGGGGATAGCTCTCGGCGGCCGCCTTTTGGGCGCGCTCGATCAGACTACGTGTGTGCTCGAAGCCCAAGAGAAACGGGCTGTCGAAAAGTACCGACCTGTTCATCCTCAAAGAGTCCTTGTCGAAAGCGACTCTCCGGCCGGGCCGCCCGGCATCGGCGCGGTCCAACCGGACAAGGACTCAAGTGGGAAGGGTCTTAGGCCGTTTCAATGCCGCGCAGGCTGCGGCGGCGGCTGCGCAGCATCGCGCCCATGCCACCGAAGCCGACGAGCATCAGGGCCCAGGTCGCGGCTTCCGGCACGCCGCCGGGCTGCTGCAGGTCGAAGTTGCCGTTGCCGCCGAAGTCGTCGACGAAGCCGCCCTGGTCACCCGCGCCGGTGTAGAAGTCCGGGCCCGGATCGCTCGGGGGCGGATTGCCGCCCGGCGCGGGATCGGAGCCGTCGTCGGCCGCCGGGGCGAATGCGCCGCCGCCACCGCCGCCACCGCCGCCGCCGCCCGAACTACCCTTCGCGTGCGGGTGGCCCATGGTGATGTCGGAGGAGACCGACCAGGTGCCGTCGGCGTTCTTGTCGAACTCCCAGCCCGTGCCGCCCATCTGGATGATGTCGATGTAGCTGGCGTTCAGGTTATTGGGATCGATCGAGCCCACTACCGCGACGATGTCGGCGCTGTTGATCTGGAAGGACACCAGGCTCGACTGGTAGACGAAGCTCACGAAGTCGGCCTTCGAGATCGCCCCGTTCGGCATGTTCTGCAGCGTCAGCCAGCCACCGGCGCTGCTGCCGGCGGTGCAGTCGGCGCAGTCGCCGGAAAACTTAAAGGTGACGGCCGCATTGGCGGATCCAGCCGCCATGACGCTCAGCCCAAGACCGGTGGCGATCGCAATCGCTTTCCACGGTGCCCGCATACTCAAATCCTCCGATCGGCCGCCAACACGGCCCGGCGATACTCACGCCTGATGCAACTCATCGGCGTTTTATGGGCGGGTTTCTATCGGATTCTCCTACCAGGGGTTTTAACCATCTTGGAATTCGCCCCTAGGGAGTATTTTTCGCACCTGGGCAGGTTATCTGGCGAGGTTCAGGCGACGACGGACGCGCAGCGCCCCGCCGAGGCCTGCGAAACCAACCACCATCAGGGCCCAGGACGCCGGTTCCGGAACCGCGATCACCACGTCCGAAAGGTCCTGTTTGAACGAAGAGGTTGAGCCAAAATCGTTAATGACCCGTGTGACATCGCCGCCGCTGGAGCTGTCGACGCCAACAGGACCGCCGGAGAACCCGGGGCTGCCGCCACCACCACCGCCGCCGCCTCCGCCTCCGCCACTGCCGCGCAGGCTGGCGCCGATTTCGGAGGAGACGTTCCAGCTGCCGTCAGCGTTGCGCTCGAATTCCCAGCCGGTGCCGCCCAGCTGCACGATGTCGATCACCGTCGCGCCCGGCCGGCTCGGATCGAAGGAGCCGAGCATGGCGACGATATCGCCGCTATTGAGCGTGAAGGAGACCAGGTTCGACCTATAGGCGAAGCTCACGAAGTCGGAGGTGCTGAACGGTCCGGTCAGCGCGGTGTTGAGGGTGAGCGTGCCGGTTCCGACACTGGCGCAGTCGCGGCAGACCCCGGAAAAGTCGTAGACTGTGGTCGCGGCGTTCGCCGAGCCCGCCATGCCAAATCCCAGCCCTAAAGCCACGGCGACGGTCGCCGAAATCGATCCACGCATAGCCCAGCCCTCAAGATGCGCCGGCGGCACGCCAACGTTTCCTGGGCCCTCAACTGGCAACCTGGGGATTTAGTTCACGGTGAACGCCACCGTCGGTGAATCGAAATAGCCCTTGCCGTCCGCGGCCACCACGCGGACCAGCACCGTGTGAGCGCCAGGCGTCAGCGCGCCGGCCGGCAGGACGGCCCGGAAGCCCACATTCACCAGGGCCGGGGTCTTGAAGAAGCTCGCGACGTCCGGCCGCGCCGCGCCGTAGACCGTGCCGTAGGCGTTGCCGTCCACCACCACGTCGACGCCCTTGGCCGGCGTCTTGGCCGGCGCATCGAAGCCGAAGCCGTCGAACACCGTCAGCTGGCCGGCCGGGGTCACCGCGGGCGGGTGGCCCCGCGGATCGATCGCCGCGCCGATGCGGTCGAGGAAAAAGCCGGCCGCCTCCGGGCGAGGGCTGAGGCCGGCCGACAGCACGTCCGCCGGAACCGCGCCGCCGGGCGTGGCGGCGGGCGGGGCGATCGCCATGGGGTCCGGCGGCGGATGGCGGGGCTTTCCCTGCTCACAGGCGGCCAGCGCCATCAGAGTGAGGCCGGCGAAGGCCAGGACATGGGGTTTCAAGCGGAGCCTCCCTTCCGGCGCGGAGTCAGGAAGAGCTAGCCGTGTTCTGGCCCGGGCTCCAAGCCTGAAACCGGCTCAGGGCGCCGGGCCCGCTCAGCCCGCCTTGGCGGCGGCCGGACCGAGCGCCGCGGAAATGGCGGTCCGGAACGCGCCCGCCACCGGCGCCACCAGGTCGCCGGAGACGCAAGCCAGATCATCGCCCGGCGTGTGGAAATAGCGGTGGAAGCCGTAGAGGCCGATGGCGGTGCGGTAGCCGGCGCTCATCACATTGACCAGCTCGCCCCCGGCCATGGCCCCCTCCGCCAGATAGGTCGCCTCCAGGCCGCTGATCCCGTGAAAGGCCGCGCGGGTGCGGTCCAGAATGTCCGCCGTCGCGGTCAGCACCCGCTGGGAATCGGCGCTGGGCAGCGGCTTCAGGCCGGTCGCCAGCTCATGCCAGTCGCGCCCCGCCGCGCTGGCCCCGATGTGCACCCAGATCCGCGTCTTGTCCGGCTTGGGCGCGGCTTCCGCCAGATAGTGCTCGCCGCCCAGGTATTCGTACTCGTGGCCGCTGGTGGCCAGCAGCTCGATGTTCACCCCGTGGTTGGTCTTCACCAGCCAATGCGCGAGGCTCAGCCAGACCGCCAGGCCCGAGCCTCGCTCGGCCGCGCAGCCGAACCAGCCGGAGCGCGGCGTCGAGATCACCATGGTCTTGGCCGCCCCGCGATCCAGCCGGGCGATCAGGTTGAAGGCCGGCCGCCGCGCCGCGCCGCCGCCCACGCCGTCTAGGGTTAGCGTCGCGGTCCGCCCCTCGGCGGCGGCGGCCAGGAAGGGCTTGGCGTCCTTCGGCGCCAGCAGCGCCACCGGCTTGTCGACGCCCGGGCGATGAGTGGAGACGTTGAGCGCGATGGCCTCGCCGGTCGGGCCATTGGTGACCAGCACGACGCCCGCCGCGCCCCGCCGCACCGCCTCGGCCACAAACCCGCCCATCGCCACCCAGCGCTGGCTGGGCAGGTCGAGCACAGCGATGGCCCCTGACAGGCTGCCCGGCGCCGAGCCCAGCTTCAGCGGCGCGGTCAGGCCCTGCGGCCCGGTCGGCGTCACGATCGCCTGCGGAATGACCTCGGCCTTCGCACCACCGCAGCTCAGGGTCGCCTGCCGCGCCTCAAAGAACGGGACCTCGAACGCCTGGCGCCGGCAGGCGTAACCGAGCTTGCCAAGCTCGCCCTCCAGCCAGGCGCCGCAGGCGTTGTCGCCCGGCCCGCCGGACGCCTTCACGCCGAAGCCGTGGTAGCGCTCCAGCGTCGCCTGCAAGGCGGCGGCTTCCGCCTGCGCCCCGACCCCCGCCGCCGCTGCTGGGCCGGCGGCGGCCAACCCCAAAAGACCCGCGCCTCCCAGCAATCCTCGGCGCGATGGGGTCATGCAGGCGTCCTCCGGCGCGTCGGCGTGCGCCACGCGCGATTTGTAGACGACTCCCGCCCGCCCGCCGATATTGGAAACGTCGTCAGGAGCCGCCATGAGCCCACAACCCTCCCGCAGGACCGTCATCGCCGGGTCCGCCGCGCTCGGCGCGCTCGCCCATCCGCTGGCGGCCGCCGCCCAGTCCGCCGCCATGCAGACCGTGCTCGACTACGTCCAGGGCCAGAAGACCACCGGCTTCCTGATCCTCCGCGACCGCAAGACGCTCGTGGAAAAGAACTGGCCGCTCCCCGCCGGCGCCGAGGCCGACAAGTTCCGGGGCGATTTCACCTACGGCCAGGCCCCCGACGGCGCCCTGCTGGAAGACGTCGCCTCGCAGCAGAAGAGCTTCGTCTCGGTCCTGCTGGGCGTGGCGATCGACAAGGGCCTGCTGGACGTCACCCAGCCGGTCTCCGCCTACATCGGCCCGGGCTGGTCGAAGGCCACGCCGGACCAGGAGGCCAGGATCCGGGTCATCGACGTCATGACCATGAGCTCGGGCCTGGGCGAGGGCTTCGGCTATCAGGCGCCGCCCGGCACGCTCTTCTTCTACAACACGCCGGTCTATGCGGTGACCAAGCGCGTCGTCGCCGCCTGCGCCAAACAGCCCCTGGAGACACTCACCCACGACTGGCTGACCGCGCCGGCCGGCATGAGCAACACCGCCTGGCGCCAGCGGCCCGCCGCCTTCGCCAACGTCGGCAATCCCACCGGCCTAGTCACCACGTCCAGAGACACCGCGAAATTCGGCCAGATCTTGCTGGATGGCGGCAAGGCGGCGGACGGCAAGCGGATCGTCTCGGCGGCGTCGCTGAAGGCGATGTTCACCCGCTCGGCGACCAACCCCGCCTACGGCCGCTTCTGGTGGCTGAACGGCAGCGACTACACCGCCCGGCCCGGCGGCGTCCGCGCCAACGGCCCGCTGATCCCCGCCGCGCCCGCCGACCTGGTGGCGGCGCTGGGCGCCATGGACCGCAAGCTGCACGTCGTGCCGTCGATGAAGCTGATCGTCGTGCGCATGGGCCAAGCCACCCCTGACCGCGACTTCGACCAGCAACTCTGGCTGCGGCTCGGCAAGGCGCTGGGGTAGGGCGCTTTCACGCCCCACCCGCGCCCGCGCCTAGGGCTGCTTTTCGGCCGCCGGCGCCGGGTGCGTCTTGTGCTTGCGATGGTGAGGCGCGGTCTTCTTGTCGATGGTCTTGTGGCCGACCGTGGCGCCGGCGACGCCGCCCACGACCGCGCCGATCGGCCCTGCGACCAGGGCTCCGGTCGCCGCGCCCGCGACCGCCCCGCCCGCCGTCCCGGCGTTCTTCGGCGGCGGCTTGTCCTGCGCGAACGCTCCGCCCGCGACCGCGGCGGCGATCAGGCTCGTAAGGATGAGATGCTTCATGAGAATTCTTCCCGTCAGTCCCCGACTGCAACGGTAGCGCTCAAGCTGCGCCGTTGTTCCGCGCTCGCCCGCCAACCCTGGCTCGCCGAACGCGATTTGTGATAGGCCCGAAGGCGTATCGGTGGAGGGGTGACGCCATGAAGATCCTGGTTTCCGTTGCCGTCGCGCTCGCCCTGGCCGGCGCCGCGTCCGCGCAGGACGCCGCCGCGCCGCCCGGACCCCTCGATCACACCCAGCAGGTCGGCGCCTGGACGGTGTCCGACACCGGCGCCAAGCCCGGCGACGACAGCGACCGCGACGTGAAGCTGGCCCGCACCATCCAGGACCTCGAGCTCTACATCCACCGCGTCGACCACGACGGGATCGGCCTCTCCATGCAGTTCGCCCGCTGCGATGGCCTGAACCTCAACTCCGGCTTCTCGCTGGACGGCGATATCGCCAAACGCCAAGCCAAGATCCGCGCCGAGGTCCACGACGCCTTCAAGGACTTCGCCAAGTCCTGCCCGCCCAAGGCCGGCGAGGAAGAGGCGTTGATGGACGGCTTCGACGCCGCCGACCGCCTCCTCGAGACCTGGGTCCACGACCGCCCCTTCACCTACCCGCCGGAAGAGCCGGACCCCAAGGCCGCCGCGAAACCGAAAAAGAAGAAGTAGATCCTCCCCCAGCCCGGAGGGCGATTGAGGGGGAGGTGGCTCGAAGCGAAGCGAAGAGACGGAGGGGGTTCCAGCCCACCGCCCTCGCCGCGTTCACCCCCCGTCAGCCTCCACCACGATGGTGACGGTCTTGCCGCGCGACAGCGGCTCCCATCCTGCCGCGATCGCCGAGGCGATGGCCTTCTTCACCAGCGCCGGAGCGATCTGCGAGGCCTTCAGCATCGGCGCGCCATACCTGGGCTGCGGCCCCGGCGGAAACTCCAGCACCGCGTCGCGCTGCCCCTCCTTGTGGCGCACGGTCAGCGCCATGCCGCGCCACCCGGCGATGTCGCTGGACCACGCCGGCTGCCGCTGCAGCCGCCACACATAGGGCTCGCCGGCGACCTCGATCTCAAAGTCCGCGCTTTTCGTGGTGCGTGTCATGCGAGGGAATTAGCCCGCCCGGCGCCCTCAAGCCACCCTCCGTTCATCCCCGCGCAGGCGGGGACCCCAGTTCCTCCCCTGTCGCGAAGACGACGGGGGCAGAGGAGCGGTCGCGCAGCGAGTGATCGACAATTGCTTGTCGATCACAGTGACGATGGACCGCGAAGCGGTGGAGGGGGCGTCGCGCGCCGCATAGCGGCGGCCCGAAGAGGCCGTCCTTGACGAGCCGAGGCCCCAAGGCTCGCATCATCCATGAGATTTAAGGCCGGGTGGCATCTCTGGGAAATGTGACCGGGGACAGGTTCTCACCTCACCGTATTTAGCCAACAGGCGGAGAGGGGCTAGCCCGGCTCGAGGTCCCCAAACCAGTAAGACGCCGTAACACCACCATCCATCAGGAAATCGCTTCCCGTGATGAAGCCGCCGTCCGGACCCATCAACAGAGCCGCCACGGTTGCAACCTCGTCCGCCGTGCCGGCGCGGCCGGCGGCGGAGGTCTCGATCATCCGCCGGTAGCCCTCGCCGCGAGGGCCGCTGAGCTCGTCGCGCGCCAACGGCGTCATGATGATGCCCGGGCTGATGGTGTTCAGCCGCGCGCCGCGCTTCCCCCAGCGAACAGCCTCGGCCATGACCCGCAGCGAGTTGCCGCGCTTCGAAAGTTGATAGGCGTTGAGGGGGTCGGTCACCTTGTCGAGTTGCAGGAAGGGCAGCTTGAGCAACTCGTCCACCGGCGTCGTGGCCAGCGCCTTGTTCTGTTCGACGCTGAGCGGCGGCAGACGGTGGCCCGACTGCGAGGCGATCACCACGCCGGACCCGCCGCGTGCGATGACCTTGCCGAACGCTTCCAGCACCAGGGCCACGCCGTATAGATCCACCCGCAGGATCGTCTCCGGTGAAGCCTGTGATGGCGAGACACCGGCGGCATGAATCAAGCCGGCGACCTCGCCCAGCCCGGTCGCGGTCTTCACAAGCTCGTCGACCGCGGCGCGCGAGGCGACATCGACCGCGGCGACGCTCACCTCGTACCCGGCATTGGCGAGGACGTCCGCCGCCGCTTCCGCGTTCTCCCGGCGCTGGTCGGCTAGCAGAATCTGTTTTCCGAAGCCCACGCGGCGGGCGATGGCCTGGCCGATCTGGCCGGGGCCAATGACGACGATCACATCGGTCATAGGTCGCGCCTTCAAGCCTGCGCCGCCGGGCCGGCGAGGTATTGCTCGTCGGTGACCTTTTCCAGCCAGGTGACGGGCGAGCCGTTCAGGCTCTCCTGGATGGCGATGTGGGTCATGGCTGTGGTGGGCGTCGCGCCATGCCAGTGCTTGTGGCCGGGCGGGCACCAGATCACGTCGCCGGCGCGGATCTCGACGATCGGCTCGCCGTCGCACTGGGTCCAGCCGCAGCCGGCAGTGACCACCAGGATCTGGCCGAGCGGATGGGTGTGCCAGGCGCTCCGCGCGCCCGGCTCGAAGGTGACGGTGGCGGCTCCCACCCGGGCAGGCGCCTCCGCGGTGTGCAACGGATCGATGCGCACCGTGCCGGTGAAGAACTGCTCGGGTCCCTTTTGGGAGGGCTGTGAGCCGGCGCGTTTGAGGATCATCGGTTTCGTCCTTGTCGAAAGAGGCGCCTATTTGCCGGGCTCGAAGGCCAGCGATGCTGATAGGTCGCGATGGGCGTCGATCTGCGTCTGAATGGCCTGGAGATTGGCCTCCACGGCAGCCATGGCGTCGGCGCCGGCCACGAAGCGCAGAGGCAGGTCGCCGGAGTCGGAGAGGGTCACCAGGGCCGCGGCGAGCTTTGCGGGATCGCCGCCCTGCTGGCCGTTCATGCCTTTCCAGGCTTCGATCGTCTGATGGGTGCGCTGGGCGTAGTCCTCGACCGACAGCTCGGGCCAGTTGGTCGAGGCGCCTTCCACCAGCAGTTCGGTCCGGAAGAACCCGGGCTCGACCGACATCGTCTTGATATCGAAGGGCGCCAGGTCGAAGCGCAGCGACTCCATCCAGCCCTCGAGCGCGAACTTCGAGGCGGCGTAGGCGGCGACAAATTCCTGCCCGACGAGGCCGGCGGTCGAGGTGATGGTGATCACCTGGCCGCTGCGCCGTGCTCGCATGAGCGGCAGGACGGCGCGGGTCACGTTCAGGGGGCCGAAGAAGTTGGTCTCGATCTGCGCCCGGAACTGGTCGGCGCTGATGTTCTCGAAGTAGCCGGCGTAGAAATTGCCCGCATTGTTGACCAGGACATCAATGCGGCCGAAGCGCTTTACGGCCGCCTGCGCCGCGGCGGTCGCGGCCTTGGGGTCGGTGATGTCCAGCGCGACCGCCAGCAGATTCTCGTGGGCCCCGACCGCTTGCAGGATCGCGTCTGGATTGCGCCCGGTGGCGACCACCGAATGTCCGGCCGCCAGAGCCTGCTGCGCGATGTCGATACCGAGGCCCCGGCCTGCACCAGTTACAAGCCACACCTTCGCGTCGGTCATGTCGTTCGGCATCTGGCTGGCCTTTGCTCTGAGCCCGAGCCCGCAACGGGAGCGCATGGCGGGGTCGTTCGTTCGAGGCCTTATCTAATAGCCACCGACTTCCGCGATTAGCTGGTAAGGTCGGCATGTGCCCATGAGCAGGACTCATGAATGCCTCGGAGCAATCTCAGCGATATCGCCGCCTTTGTGGTGGTTGCACGCGAACGCAGTTTCACCCGGGCGGCGGCTCAGCTTGGGGTGTCGCAGTCGGCCCTGAGCCACGCGCTGCGCGGGCTGGAGGAAAGGCTGGGCGTCCGGCTCCTCACCCGCACCACCCGCAGCGTCACGCCCACCGAAGCCGGGGAGCGCCTGTTGCGGACGGTGGGACCGCGCCTCGAAGAGATCGAGGCGGAGATCGCCCAGCTCAGCCAGATGCGTGACAAGCCGGCGGGGACGGTGCGTATCAACACCAGCGAATACGCCGCCGAGACGATCCTGTGGCCCGCCCTGGCGCGCCTCCTGCCGGAATACCCGGAGATCAAGGTCGAACTCTTCATCGAGTCCGGACTGGTAGACATCGTGGCGGAGCGGTTCGACGCCGGCGTGCGACTGGGCGAACAGGTCGCCAAGGACATGATCGCCGCGCGGATCGGTCCCGACCTGCGCATGACCGCCGTGGCGGCGCCGGCCTACTTCGCGCGGAGGGGCCGCCCGCAGGTCCCGCAGGACCTGGCCCTGCACGACTGCATCAACCTGCGGCTCGCCACCCTGGGCGGTCTTTATGCGTGGGAATTCGAGAAGGACGGGCGCGCGCTCAACATCAGGGTCGAGGGTCAGCTAGTCTTCAACCGGCCGGGCCTGATGTTGGAGGCCGCGGCCGCGGGCCTCGGCATCGCCTTCATCACCGACGACTACGTCGCCCGCGATCTCGCGAGCGAGCGCCTCGAACGGGTCTTGGAGGACTGGTGTCCGCCGTTCGCCGGATATCACCTCTACTACCCAAGCCGGCGACAGCAGTCTCCGGCCTTCGCCGTGGTTCTCGACGCCCTGCGCTGGAAGCCTGCGCCAGAAACGGATGTTCCTGAGGTCCGCTAGTAGTCAGAAACGCCCAACCCCAAAAGGCGAAGGCCCGCCGGTTTCCCGGCGGGCCTTCATGGTGGAGCTTAGCGGAGTCGAACCGCTGACCTATTGCATGCCATGCAATCGCTCTACCAGCTGAGCTAAAGCCCCAAGTCTCCCGAAGGAGGGGTCTCGGGCCTTCCCTTGGACTGAGGGTCCTCAGGAAGGCGCGGAACCTATTCAAACAGCCTTGCGCGATCAACCCACGATTTTGGGGTTTTTCGTCGCGGCGGTTTTCCTACCGGTCGTCTTCACCCTCGCCCGGCAGGCCTTCGATCTCGGTTTCGTCGAACTCGTCGTCTTCGTCCTCTTCGAGGAAGGGCACGTCGGCGTCGTCTTCGACTTCTTCCTCGTCGGTGAATTCGCCGACGTCTTCGGAGACGGCGGGCGCCGGTTCGGCGTCCTCGTCATCGTCGGCGGCCAGGACGGGGTCGTCGATGACCTCGTCCAGCTCCGGCGTGACGACTTCTTCTTCCTCGTCTTCGTCCTCGGCTTCCGCCTCGTCCTTCACCTGATCTTCGCGCTCTTCCTCGGCCTCGGGCTCCGGCACGATGGTGCGGGCGCGGGTGCGGCGGTTGCGCACGGCCTCGTCAGGATCGAACTCGGTGTCGCACTTGGGGCAATGCGCGGGGCGCTTGCTCAGGTCGTAGAATTTCGCTTGGCAGTTGGGGCAGACTTGCTTGGAGCCCAGCTCGGGATTGGCCAAAGGCGATGGTCCTTTAGGAATGTGTTGGGGGTCGCGGTCGCGAAGCGGGCTCCCTTGCCACGCACGGGGGCGGCTGTCAAAAGCAATCCCCCTCGTGAAACGCCCAGCCTTTGGGAGGCTCGTGTCCAGCAGATGACGGCGGCTCAGATGACCGCCACGCGCTCAGGTCCCTTGAAGGGGGTTTTGCGCGCGCCGGGGGACAAATCCATATCGCACCGCGCGCTCATCCTGGGCGCGCTGGCCAGTGGCGTGACCGAGGTCGAGGGCCTGCTGGAAGGCGAGGACGTCAAGCGCACCGCCGCGGCCATGGCGGCCTTCGGCGCCGAGGTCGAGCGCCTGGGCGAAGGGCGCTGGCGGGTTGTGGGCAAGGGCGGCTTTTCCGAGCCCGCCGACGTGGTGGACTGCGGCAACGCCGGCACCGGCGTGCGGCTGATCATGGGCGCCGCGGCGGGCTTCGCCATGTCGGCGACCTTCACCGGCGACGCCTCCCTGCGCGGGCGGCCGATGATGCGGGTGCTCAAACCGCTGGGCGAAATGGGCGCGACCTGGATGTGCCGGGCGGGCGGTCGTCTACCGCTCACTCTACAGGGCGGGCTGTTGAAACATGTGGCCTACCGGCTGCCCGAGCCGTCGGCCCAGGTGAAGTCGGCGGTGCTGCTCGCCGGCCTCCACGCGAACGGCGGCGCCGAGGTCATCGAGCCCGAAGCGACCCGCGACCACACCGAGCGCATGCTCCGCGCCTTCGGCGCTGAGGTGGACGTGCATGAGCACGGCCCCGAACGCCACATCATCCTGCCCGGCGGCCAGAAACTCAACGGAATCAAGGTGGTGGTGCCGGGCGACCCCTCGTCAGCGGCCTTCCCCCTGGTTGCCGCCCTGATCACCCCCGGCTCCGAAGTCACCGTCGAGGGGATGCTGCTGAACCCGCTCCGCATAGGCCTCCTGGAGACGCTCGGCGACATGGGCGCCGACCTCTCGGTCACCAACGTCCGCGAAGAAGGCGGCGAGACCGTCGCCGACGTAACTGCGAGACACTCGCAACTAGTGGGCGTCGACGTGCCCCCCGAACGTGCCCCTTCCATGATCGACGAATACCCGATCCTGGCCGTGGCCGCCGCCTTCGCCGACGGTCCCACCGCCATGCGCGGCATCGGCGAGATGCGGGTCAAAGAGAGCGACCGGATCGCGCTGATGGCCGCTGGCCTCACCGCCTGCGGCGTCGCCGTCGAGGAGGGCCCCGACAGCCTGACCGTGGTCGGCGCTGTCCGAGCGAACCACGGCGTGAAGGGCGGCGCCCGGGTCACCACCCACGGCGACCACCGCATCGCCATGAGCCATCTGATCCTGGGCCTCGCCTCCGACGAACCCGTCGCCGTCGACGAGCCCGGCATGATCGCCACCAGCTTCCCCGGCTTCTTCGACCTGATGCGCAGCCTCGGCGCCGAGATTTCCGCGTGAGCGACCGGCCGCCGTTCTTCGTCATCGCCGTCGACGGGCCGGCGGCGTCGGGCAAGGGGACCATCGCCACGGGCCTGGGCAAGGCGTTCAGCCTGCCGGTGCTGGACACCGGCCTGCTCTACCGCTGCGTCGGGGTCCTGATGCAGAAGGCCGGCGAGGACCTCGACGACCACGAAGCCGCCGCCTGCGCCGCCGCCCTCCTGACCGCCGACCAGCTCAACGACCCGGCGCTACGCACCCGCGCCGCCGGCGAGGCCGCCAGCCGGGTTGCCGTCCACCCCCGGGTCCGTGACGCCCTCATGGAGTTCCAGCGCACCTTCGCTCGCCAGGAAGGCGGCGCGGTGCTGGACGGGCGCGACATCGGCACGGTCATCGCCCCCGACGCGCCCGCCAAGCTCTTCGTCACCGCCTCGCCCGAGGTCCGCGCCCACCGCCGCTGGAGCCAACTCAAGGCCCAGGGCGAGCGGGTTTCGCAGGAAGACGTGCTGGCCGACATCCGCCGCCGCGACGAACGCGACGGCGGCCGCGATACCGCGCCCATGAAGCCCGCGCCCGACGCGGTCTTGCTGGACACCTCTGAAATGACTATAGACCACGCCGCCGATGCGGCCCGCCGCATCGTCGAGGCGGCGCGTGCGACCTGGCTCTCAGCCAACTAGCAAATCCAACACGCCATTCCCTCGCACGGCTGCGGGCAGAATTTTCACCAGCGATGCGGGGCCATCCCCCTTCGCCTTCGGTTCAACCCTTAACCTGACGCAGGGACTCCGTCCGACAGCTGACGCTGCGCGGGCCCTCACGTCATTCGATACGAAAGAAGACTATGGCTGACGATATGAGCATGAACCCGAGCCGCGACGACTTCTCCGCGCTGCTCGACGAGTCCATGGGCGGACGTGACTTCATGGAAGGTCAGGTTGTCCAAGGCAAGGTCGTGGCGATCGAGAAGGACATCGCGATCATCGACGTCGGTCTGAAGACCGAAGGCCGCGTCTCGCTGAAGGAATTCGGCGACGAAGAAGGCAAGGACCCGATCAAGGTCGGCGACACCGTCGAAGTGTTCCTGGAACGCGTCGAAAACGCCATGGGCGAAGCCGTTCTGTCGCGCGACAAGGCTCGCCGCGAGGAAGCCTGGACCCGCCTGGAAGCCGTCTACGAGCGCAACGAGCCGGTCATGGGCGCCATCGTCGGCCGCGTGAAGGGTGGCTTCACCGTCGACCTCGGCGGCGCCTCGGCCTTCCTGCCGGGTTCGCAAGTCGACATCCGCCCGGTGCGCGACGTCGGCCCGCTGATGGGCAAGGAACAGCCCTTCGCGATCCTGAAAATGGACCGTCCGCGCGGCAACATCGTCGTCTCGCGTCGCGCGATCCTCGAAGAAGCCCGCGCCGAACAGCGCACCGAGCTGGTCTCCCAGCTGCAAGAGGGCGAAGTCCGCGAAGGCGTGGTCAAGAACATCACCGACTACGGCGCGTTCGTGGACCTGGGCGGCATCGACGGCCTGCTGCACGTCACCGACATGAGCTGGAAGCGCGTCAACCACCCGAGCCAGGTGCTGGCGGTGGGCGACACGGTCAAGGTGCAGATCGTCAAGATCAACCCCGACACCCAGCGCATCTCGCTCGGCATGAAGCAGCTGCAGTCCGACCCCTGGGACGGCGTGGAAGCCAAGTATCCGGTGGGTGCGAAGTTCACCGGCCGGATCACCAACATTACCGACTACGGCGCCTTCGTGGAGCTGGAAGCCGGTGTCGAGGGCCTGGTCCACGTCTCCGAAATGTCCTGGACCAAGAAGAACGTCCACCCCGGCAAGATCGTCTCGACGTCGCAAGAGGTCGAAGTGGTTGTGCTGGACGTCGATCCGTCCAAGCGCCGCGTGTCGCTCGGCCTCAAGCAGGCCATGGCCAATCCGTGGGACGCCTTCGTGGCGGCTCACCCGATCGGCTCGACCGTCGAGGGCGAAGTCAAGAACGCCACCGAGTTCGGCCTGTTCATCGGCCTGGACAATGACATCGACGGCATGGTGCACCTGTCCGACCTCGACTGGGCGACGCCCGGCGAAGAAGCCATCGCCAAGTACAACAAGGGCGACATGGTCAAGGCCAAGGTGCTCGACGTCGACGTGGAGAAGGAACGCATCTCGCTCGGCATCAAGCAGCTGGCCGGCGACCCGATGCAGGGCGACACCTACCGCAAGGGCCAGACCGTCACCGTCACCGTCACCGAGATCACCTCGGGCGGCATCGAGGTGAAGTTCGGCGAGGATGAAGCCCCGATGACGGCCTTCATCCGCAAGTCGGACCTCAGCCGCGACCGTGCGGACCAACGCCCCGAGCGTTTCGCCGTCGGCGACCGCCTGGACGCCCAGATCGCCAACGTCGACAAGGCCGCGCGCCGCGTGTCCCTGTCGGTGAAGGCTCTGGAAATGGCCGAGGAAAAGGAAGCCATCGAGAAGTTCGGCGCGTCGGATAGCGGCGCTTCGCTCGGCGACATCCTGGGCGCGGCTCTCCGCGAGAAGGCCCAAAAGGACTAAGTTTCGACCTCTTCGGAGCTCAAGCGAGATAGCGGCGGGCCGAGCGATCGGTCCGCCGTTTTCTTTTTACCTCATCGCCCTATCGTAGCGGCGCGCGCCGGCTTGGGCGCGGTAGGAGCTTCTGCTTGTCCTTGCGCCTGTTGCTGTCGTCCACCCTGGCGGTCTCCGCCGTGGCCCTTTCCGCCGTCGCGGCCGATCAGCCGGCCTATGCGCCGCCCGCACCCTGGGTCGATGTCGCGGCGATCCCGCCGCCGCCCCCGGAAGAGGGCGCGCCGGCGATCCAGTTTTTGGTCGAGGACCATCAGAGCCGGCTCGATCCGGCCGGCGACGCCTTCTACAGCCGCAGCGTGGTCAAGATCCTCAAGCCGGAGGGCCTGACCGACGTCAAATCGCTCGGCGTGATCTGGAGCCCGGACACCGAGACCATCACCTTCCACACGCTCAACATCATCCGCGGCGACCAGGTCATCGACCTGCTGACCGACCACGCCAAGATGCTGGTGCTGCGGCGCGAGACCAATCTGGAGCAGGCCAGTCTCGACGGCCGCATCACCGCGTCTCGCCAGATCGACGGCCTGCAGACCGGCGACGTCCTCGATTTCTCCTACACCCGCACCCACGCCGACCCGGTGGTGAAGGGCCACTCCTTCGCCAATGACGGGATGTCGTTCCCCGGCGTCGCCGGCCGCTACCGCGCGACGATCTCCTGGCCCAAGGGCGAGAAGGTGCAGTGGAAGACCATGCCGGGCTTTGGCGATCCCAAGCTCGACAGCAAGGACGGCCGGACCGTCCTGGTGTTCGACAAGACCGATGCCGAGGCGCCCAAGGCCCCGATCGGCGCGCCGCTGCGCTTCCGCCGGGTGGGGCAGATCCAGGCGACCAGCTTCCAGAGCTGGAACGAGGTCTCCAAGCTGATGGCGCCGCTCTACGCCAAGGCCTCCGACATTCCCGCGACCTCGCCGATCCGGGCCGAAGCCGCCGCCATCGCCGCCTCGACCACCGACCCCAAGACGCGCGCCTTCGCCGCCCTGCAGCTGGTCGAGAACAAGACCCGCTACTTCTTCATCGGCATGGGTGAAGGCGGCTATGTCCCGGCCGAGGCGGACGACACCTGGGCGCGCCGCTTCGGCGACTGCAAGGCCAAGACCGCGCTGCTGCTGTCGCTCTTGAAGGCGCTCAACGTCCCCGCCGAGCCGGTGCTGGTGAATCTGGGCTCCGGCGATGGCATCGATGAGATGCCCCCCTCGCTCGCCGCCTTCAACCATGTGCTGGTCCGGGTGAAGGTCGGCACGGAATCCTACTGGCTGGACGGCACGCGCACCGGCGACACCAATCCCGGATCCATGCACGCGCCGCCCTACCGCTGGGGTCTGCCGGTGCGCCCCGACGGGGCTTCGCTGGAGCAGATCGTCGAGCCGCAGATCACGGTGCCGCAGAGCTACACGCTGGTGCACCTTGACGCGTCGAAGGGGCTGGAGACCCTGGCGCCCGCCAAGATCAGCATCACCTACTCCGGCATCTACGCGACCCAGTGGCGGGCGCTGATCGCCCGAACGCCGAAGGCCGATTTCGAGCGCAGCCTGCGCCAGCAATATTCCAACCCTGCCGGCGGCATGGAAATCGAGCAGGTGGCCTGGCGCGATGATGCGGTCCACGACCTGTTCACCATCGAGATGAGCGGCACCGACGACATGGACTGGAAGAAGAACCAGGATCTGGGCGTGCGCGAATTCCACGTCGGCACGGGCGCGGCGCCCCGGCCGTTCCCCAAGCGTGAGCCCAGCGCCAATCGCGACGCCCCGTTCGCGATCCCCTATCCGTCCTACACCCGCAGCCGCACGGAGATCGTCCTGCCGGAGGGCGGCAAAGGCTTCACCGTGCGCGGCCCGATGGGAATCGCCAAGGTCGCCGGCTATGAGATCGCGTCGGGCAGCAGCATCCAGGGCGACATGGCGAGCTTTACCGTCGACCGCCATTCGGTGGTGATGGAGATCACCGCCGCCGAGGCCGAGGCCGCCAATCACCAGATTCGCGAACTGCGCGATGTTGAGAGTTTCGTGCGCGCGCCGGCCCAGGCGTCGGCCGCGGCGGGGTCCTGACCGCCTACGCCTCCAGGTTGTAGGGCTGTCAAGTGAACAAGCGTCGCTATTGGGGCGCGTAAACCCTTTTTACGCCTTGAATACAAAGGCGGACTCGCCCATGGTCACGCCGGTTCCTGGGGGCCGCATGATCAAATCCGAGCTCATCGCCAAACTCGCCGAAGAGAATCCACACCTGACGCAGCGTGACATTGAGCGCGTCGTCAGCGTGGTGCTGGAGCGGATGATCCAGGCGCTGGAAACCGGCGGCCGGGTGGAGCTGCGCGGCTTCGGCGCGCTGAGCGTCCGTTCGCGCGACGCCCGAGCCGGGCGCAACCCGCGCACGGGCGAGCCGGTCGACGTGCGCGCCAAGCACGTGCCGTTCTTCAAGAGCGGCAAGGAACTCAGAGAACGGCTAAACCTCACTGACGATTAGGCCCGACGACTCCCGTTGTCAGAGGAGCAGGTGTGTCATGAGTGAGCCGGTGAAGATCAAGCTGAGCATTTTCGGCGAATTCCGCGAGTTCATCGCCCGCGGCAACGTCATCGACCTGGCCGTCGGCGTGATCATCGGCGCGGCCTTCAACGACATCGTGAAAAGCCTGGTCGACAACGTCGTCATGCCGCCGGTGGGCCTGTTGCTGGCCGGCCTCGACTTCTCGCAGATGAAGCTGGTGCTGAAGGCGGCGGACCCGGTGAAGAAGGCCGCCGAGGTGGCGGTGCAGTACGGTCTGTTCTTCAACACCCTGTTGCGGTTCATCATCGTCGCCTGGGTGGTGTTCCTGCTGGTGAAGGGCGTCAACGCGATCCGCCGCCGCGACGCCGCGAGCCCGCCAAAGGCGCCGCCGGCCCCGACCCCGCAGGAGCTGCTGCTGATCGAGATTCGCGATCTCCTGCAGGAAGGCCGCCCCGCACCGGCCAAGGCTGGGCCCGCGAAGGCCGCTCCGGCCAGGGCCACACCTACCCGGCGGCCCGCGAAGAAATAGCGGCCTAGGTCTTGCCGGCGCGCAGCTATAAGGCTCGTTGCGCGTTTTAGAGGACGGGATGTCCGAAGCCGTAAGCCTTTCAGGTTCACAAACCGCGCCGGCCTGGGCGGCGTCCCTGTTCGCCCGCCGGCTTGTCCCGCTGGCGCAAGGCCCTGATCCCGCCGCGACTGTCTGGGGCATCGAGGCCGACCGCATCGCCGGCCAAATATCCGAACAGTTCACGGCGAACGCCGGCGAGTACCACGCACGCTACGCCAACGCCGCGCACTTCCAGGGGCTGTTCGAGCAAGCGATCCGCCAGCTCGACCTGAAGATTCCCGACGCGCCGCTGATCTTCGACATGGGCTCTGGCTCCGGCGTCAATTCGATCGTGCCTTGCTTCAACCTGTTCCCCGGCGCGCGTCAGTTGGCCAGCGACCTTTCCGGCGACCTCCTGGTCATGCTGGCCGACTACGCCGCCGTCCAGGGCCTGGCGGATCGGGTGGTCTGCGTGGTGATGGACGCCATGGGGACCAACGTGATCGCCGAGGGGTTCGACCTGGTGACTGGCGCCTCGATCCTGCACCACCTGGTGCGGCCGACTCAGGGGCTTCAGGCGGCGGCGCGAGCGCTGAAGCCCGGCGGCCAGGCGATCTTCTTCGAACCCTTCGACGGCTATGGCCTGATCCGGCTGGCCTATGAGCGGATCCTGGCCGAGGCGGATCTGCGGAACGATCCGCTGGAGCCGCGGGCGGACAAGGTGCTGCGCGCCATGATCGGTGACATCGCGGCTCGGACCGCGCCCGACTGGCGCGCGCCAGGGTTTACCGATCTTGACGACAAGTGGCTGTTCTCGCGGGAGCTTTTCGAGGGCATGGCGAAGAACGCCGGCTTTGAGCGCGTGCAGTTCCTGTCGCACAACAATCACGACAGCCTCTACCGCGACGTGGCCATGGTGCAACTGCGGCTGGGCAGCGGCCTCGACAGCCTGACCCTGCCGGACTGGGCCAACGCCATCCTCGACAGCTTCGACAACGCCTTCCCGCAGGCCACTAAGAACTCGATCATGCTGAAAGGCTCGGTGGTCCTGACCAAGGCCGGCTGATGCCTTCGCCCTTGCGGCAGGCTCGCCTAACCCCCTAATCCGCACCCATGGGCGTCCAAGCCAAGATCTGCGGGATCAGCACCCCCGAGGCCGTGACCGCGGCCCTCGATGGCGGGGCTGCGTTCCTGGGCTTCATGTTCTTCGAGAAGAGCCCGCGCAACATCGCGCCGGACGCGGCGTGGCGGCTGGCCCAGCCGGCGCGCGGCAAGGCCAAGATCGTCGCCGTACTGGTCGATCCCAGCGACGCCGAGGCCGACCGGATCGCCCAGATCCTGCAGCCCGACCTGATCCAGCTGCATGGCAAGGAAACGCCGGCCCGCGCCCACGCCATCGCGCAGCGCACCGGCGCCGGGATCATCAAGGTGGCGCCGGTTTCCGAGGCGGCTGACCTCGCCGCCGCGGCGGACTACGAGACCGTGGTCGAGCATCTGATGTTCGAGACCAAGGCCGCCAAGGACGCCGATCGCCCGGGGGGCCTGGGCATCGCCTTCGACTGGACCCTGATGGCCGGGCGCCGGTTCCAGCGGCCCTGGTTCCTGGCCGGCGGCCTCGATCCCTGGAACCTCAGCCAGGCTGTGCAGCAATCCGGTGCGCCCATTCTGGACGTTTCCTCTGGCGTGGAGCGCGGTCCCGGACTAAAGGACCCCGCCTTGATCGCCGCGTTCCTCGACGCCGCAAAACGCGCCTGAAGCGACCCGCAAGCACCCAAAAAGCGCCCCAGTGAACACCACCACCAATTCTGGACCGATCAGGCCCAACGACTACAGCGCCTACCCGGACGCTGACGGCCGCTTCGGCGCCTTTGGGGGCCGCTACGTGCCCGAGACCCTGATGCCGCTGGTGTATCAGCTGGACGCCGCCTATCGCGCGGCCAAGGCTGACGAAGGCTTCCAGGCCGAGCTCGGCGGCTTCCTGCAGCACTATGTGGGCCGCCCAAGCCCGCTCTATTTCGCCGAACGGCTGACGAAGCACTATGGCGGCGCGAAGATCTATCTCAAGCGCGAGGAGCTGAATCACACCGGCTCCCACAAGATCAACAACTGCATGGGCCAGATCCTCCTGGCCATGCGGATGGGCAAGACCCGGATCATCGCCGAGACCGGCGCCGGTCAGCACGGGGTGGCCACCGCCACCGTCTGCGCCCGCTTCGGCCTGCCCTGCGTCGTCTACATGGGCGCGGTGGATGTGGAGCGGCAGAAGCCCAACGTCTTCCGCATGAACCTGCTGGGGGCCGAGGTGCGGCCGGTGACCTCAGGCTCGGCGACACTGAAGGACGCCACCAACGAGGCGCTGCGCGACTGGGTCACCAACGTCCACGACACCTACTATCTGATCGGCTCGGTGGTCGGCATGCACCCCTATCCGGAGATGGTCCGCGACTTCCAGTCGGTGATCGGCCACGAGGTCCGCCAGCAGGTGCTGGAGGCCGAAGGCCGGCTGCCGAACGCTCTGATCGCCTGCGTCGGCGGCGGGTCGAACGCCATGGGCCTGTTCCATCCGTTCCTGGCGGACGAGGGCGTGCGGCTCTACGGCGTCGAGGCCGCGGGCGAGGGCGTCGGCACCAACCGCCACGCCGCGGCGATCAACGGCGGCCGCCCAGGCGTGTTGCACGGCTCTCTGAGCTACCTGTTGCAGGACCAGGAAGGCCAGGTCACCGAAGCGCACTCGATCTCGGCTGGCCTCGACTATCCGGGCATCGGGCCGGAGCACAGCTGGCTGCACGACGTGGGCCGCGCGACCTATCTGACCGCCACCGACCGCGACTCGCTGGACGCTTTCAAGCTCTGCGCCGAACTGGAGGGCATCCTCCCGGCCATCGAGAGCGCGCACGCGCTGGCGCGGCTGGATCAGGTGACGAAGGACGTGGGCAAGGACGGGATCGTGGTGTTGAACCTCTCCGGCCGCGGCGACAAGGACGTGGCGACCGTAGCCGCGCACCTGGGAATGGACATTTGACCACCGCCCGCATCGACGCCCGCTTCGCCGCGCTGAAGGCTGAAGGGCGCGCCGGCTTCGTGGCCTATGTCATGGCCGGCGATCCGGACGCGGCGACGGCGGCGAAGATCCTGGCCGGCCTGCCGGCGGCCGGCGCCGACCTGATCGAGGTGGGCTTCCCGTTCTCCGACCCGATGGCCGAAGGGCCGCCGATCCAGCGGGCGGCGCAACGCGCGCTCGCCAAGGGCATGACGCTGGCCGGCACGCTCGACCTGGTCCGCGGTTTCCGGACAGGTGACACGACGACGCCGATCATCCTGATGGGCTATATGAACCTGGTCATCAGCCGGGGCTTCGAGGCCTTCGCCCGCGACGCCGCTCAGGCCGGCGTCGATGGGCTGATCGTGGTGGATTGTCCTCCGGAGGAAGCCGGGCCGATGGCCGATGCGCTGGACGCCGCGGGGCTCTCGCTGATCCGCCTGGCGACGCCAACCAGCGACGATGACCGCCTGCAGACCATCGTCCGCCGCACCTCGGGATTCGTCTATTATGTCTCCGTGGCGGGCGTGACCGGCGTCAAGGAAGCTGACGCCGGCGAAGTGGCGCCGCACGTGGAACGGGTCCGCAATGCCTCAGGCCTGCCGGTCGCCGTGGGCTTCGGCATCCGGACCCCGCAACGGGCCGCCGAAGTCGCCCGAGTGGCCGATGCCGTGGTGGTAGGCTCCGCGCTTGTGGACGAAATCGCCGAAGCAGTGGAGATGAACGAAGACGTGACCAAGCGGGTTCTTTCCAAAGCAAATTCCCTGGCTAAGGCTGTGCGCGCTGCACGAACTGGCCAAACGGCGGTCTAGAACCATGGCGATGGCTGAGAAACGAAACGACAAGCCCGAGCGTCCGCCGAAGGAACGCACCGGCTGGCTGTCGCGTATCGCGCCGGGCGTCCGCAACGCCTTCGCCAAGCGCGAGACCCCGGAAAACCTCTGGGTGAAGTGCCCCGACACCGGGGAGATGATCTATCGCCCGGACCTGGAAGCCGCCCTGTGGGTGACGCCGTCCGGCCACCACATGCGGATCGGGGCCGCGGCGCGTCTGCGCTACACCTTCGACGGCGGCGTTTTCGAGAAGATCGCCTCGCCGGTGATCGCCGACGACCCGCTGAAGTTCCCGGACACCAAGTCCTATCCCGACCGCCTGAAGGCCGCCCGCAAGGCGACCGGCGAACAGGACGCCATGGCCATCGGCTACGGCAATATCCAGGGCCAGCCGGCCATGGTGGTGGTGCAGGACTTCGCCTTCATGGGCGGTTCGCTGTCGATGGCGGTGGGCGAGGCCTTCGTCAAAGCCGCCCAGGAAGCGGTGAAGCGGGAGGTCCCCTTCGTCATCTTCACCGCCGCCGGCGGCGCACGGATGCAGGAAGGCACGCTCAGCC
Organism: uncultured Alphaproteobacteria bacterium; assembly: GCA_903822175.1. GTDB lineage: Bacteria > Pseudomonadota > Alphaproteobacteria > Caulobacterales > Caulobacteraceae > Phenylobacterium. The sequence goes on along the minus strand of CAIJOB010000042.1, from coordinate 140,874 downwards.
TGATGCAGATGGCGCGCACGACGCTGGCGCTGAACGAGGTCAAGGCCGCGGGCCTGCCCTACATCGTGGTGCTGACCGACCCAACGACCGGTGGCGTCATGGCTTCCTACGCCATGCTGGGCGACGTGCATCTGGCCGAGCCCAATGCGCTGATCGGCTTCGCCGGACGCCGCGTCATCGAGCAGACTATCCGCGAGACCCTGCCGCCGGGCTTCCAGCGCGCCGAGTTCCTGCAGGAGCGCGGCATGGTGGACAAGGTGGTCGCCCGCGCCGAGCTGCCGACGGTCCTGGGCTCGATCCTTCAGACTCTGATGATGGGGCGCGCTCAACGCACCGCCGCCTGATGTGACCCCAACCGTCGACCACGACCCGATCCGCGCCTCGGACGCGGTGATCCAGCGCCTGCGCGCCAACCATCCGGTGCTGATCGACCTGACGACGGGCCGGGTTGAGCGGCTGCTGGCGGCCTTGGGCCATCCCGAACGGCGTCTGCCGCCGGTGATCCACGTGGCCGGCACCAACGGCAAGGGTTCGACCGTCGCCTATCTGCGGGCGATTTTCGAAGCCCACGGCCTGAAGGTCCACGCGATCACCTCGCCCCACTTGGTGCGCTTCGCCGAGCGGGTTCGGATCGCCGGCCAGCTGATCACCGACGCGCAGCTGGAGGACCTCACCGATCGGATCGAGGCCGCCAACGACGGCGCCCCGATCAGCTTCTTCGAGATCACCACGGTGCTGGCCCTGCAGGCCTTCGCCGAGACGCCGGCCGATATCTGCCTGGTCGAGGTGGGCCTGGGCGGCCGGTTCGACGCCACCAACGTCTTCGATGCGCCGGCTGTCAGTGTGATTACCCCGGTCGACTACGACCACCTGGAGATGCTGGGACCGGAACTGGGCAAGATCGCCTGGGAAAAGGCCGGGATCATCAAGCGCGGCCGCCCCGCGGTGGTCGCCCGCCAGCCCGACGAGGCGCTGGAGGCGATCGAGCGCGAGGCCGACGACCGCATGGCGCCGCTGTTCCTGATGGGCCGCGACTTCGACGCCTGGGAGGAGCGTGGTCGGCTGATGGTGCAGATGCCCGACCGCTTGCTCGACCTACCGGCGCCCAGCCTCTTCGGCGGCTATCAGTTCGACAACGCCGGCCTGGCGGTCGCCGCGGCGCTGACCTTCAACCACGACCTGGGCGAGGACGAGCTGGGCCGGGGCGTCTCGTCCGCCGTCTGGCCGGCGCGGTTCCAGCGATTGACCAAGGGGCCGCTGGCGGCGCTGGCCAAGGCGCGGGGCTCCGACCTCTGGCTGGACGGCGGCCACAACCCGCACGCCGGCCGCGCGCTGGCGGAAGCCGCCTCGCGCCTGGTGGACCGCGACCCGAGGCCCCTGGTTCTCGTGGCCGGGATGTTCGCTCGGAAGGACTCCGAGGGCTATTTCCGCGCCTTCGCCGAGATGCGGCCCAAGGTCTTCACCACCACTTTCGATTCCAACATCGCCGCCACCGCCGGCGACCTGGCCGAGGCCGCGCGCCAGGCCGGGCTTTCCGCCGAGCCGACAACCGATGTCACCGAAGGCGTGCGCAAGGCGCTGGACGGCTCAGGCCCCGCACCGCACGTGCTGATCTGCGGCGGCCTGCACTTCGCCGGCGAGGTGCTTGCGATGAGCCCGGAGACGTGGCCGACCTAGCGGCCAAAGAAAAGCCGCCCGCGCCGGTAGGCGCGAGCGGCTCAATTCTCAGTGATGGTGCGGTCCTAGGCGGCCGCGCCGGAGTCGACGGCGGCGACGCCGGCCTCGTTCAGCCATTCCAGAATCTTCTGCTTGGGCATGGCGCCGACCTTCATCGAGGCCATCTGGCCATCCTTGAACAGCATCATGGTCGGGATGCCGCGCACGCCATAGCGCGAGGGCGTGGTCGGGCTTTCCTCGATGTTCAGCTTGGCCACAACGATCTGATTACCGAGGTCGGTGGCGATCTGCTCGAGGGCGGGCGCGATCTGCTTGCAGGGGCCACACCACTCCGCCCAGAAGTCGACCAGCACGGGGCCAGTGGCCTGCAGGACGTCCTTTTCGAAGGATTCGTCGGTGACCTTCACAGTGCTCATGGAAATCTCCTTGCGCGTCAGCCGTTTGTGAACTCTGGCCGACGCCTCTCGATCAGCCGATGTAGGCGTGCGCACCTCAGGTATCAACCTCAACGGGCGAGATCGGCAAGCGCTTTCGCCAGCAGGTTTTCTGGGATCGGCATGAGCTTGGGGCCATCGGTCCACACCAGCGCCGCCTCGACCCGGCGGTCGGGGAAGACGTCAGCCAGCACCGCGGCGTAGATCGCCATCTGGCGCAGGTAGGCCGGGTCGGCGTCCTCGATCCGCGCAGGGCTCGGCCGATTGGTCTTGAAGTCGGCGACCAGCACGCGGCCGGGCAGCACTACCAGCCGGTCGATGCGGCCGGAGATCTTCAGCCCAGCGGGCAGGGCGGCGGCTGAGCCGGCGATCGCCACCTCGGCGCGCGACCCCGGCCCGAACACCTCGGCGAAGCGGTCGTCGCGCAGGACGGAGAGCGCCGCGGCGGTCATCTCGGACGCTTGCGCGTCGGTCAGGTCGCGTTCGCGGGCCAGGAGCGCCTGCGCGCCGGCGGCCCAGCCCTCCGGCGCCAGGTCAGGCAGGATCTGCAGCAACCGGTGGATCAGGTCGCCGCGCCGGAAACGCCCCAGGCCGCCGACTGCCGCCAGCGGCGAGGGCGAGGGAACGCGCACGCCTTCACCCAGGTCGGAAGGCGAGGCATAGCGGGCGAGCGGGTCGGCCTTGGCTGTCTCGCCGGCCCAGGCTGGAACAGTCGCGGGGGGCGCCTTGGCCGCTGAGGCGCCGTCCATCGTCTTAGGATCCCGCCCATAGCGCGTCGCGACGACCTCACCGCAGGCCACCGTACGCAGGTCGCCCTCGATGTCGGCATGGTCGAATCCCGCGCGGATCTGCGCCCACCATCCCTTGAGGTTCTCTTCCTTGCGGTTCGAGGCGATACGGCCGCAGAGCACCAGCCGTTCGCGCGCACGGGTCAGGGCGACATAGAGCAGGCGCAGGGACTCCTCGTTCTCCTTGGTCGCCCGCAGTTCCCGGGCCAGGCGCGAGGCCTCGCAGTCGGCCTTTTGCGACGTCGACCACAGAAACCCGCCGTCTTCGGTCGCCATCAGCGGCGAGCCGCGGGCGCCCGCGCTGGTGGTGGTTTCCGGCAGGAAGACGATCGGCGCCTCCAGCCCCTTGGCGCCATGGGCGGTCATCACCCGGACTTCGTCGCGGCTGGCCTCCAGCTCGCGCTTGACGGTGATGTCGAGGCTGGCGAACGCGGCGGCGAGGCTTTCCAGGTCGTGGACCCCCCGACTCTCAGCGGCCAGCACCTGGGCCAGGAATTCGTCGAGCGCATCTTCCGCTTCGTGGCCCAGCCGGCGCAGCAGGCGCTGGCGCATGGACCGGCCGGCCGCATCCCGCATTCCCAGCACGCGGCTGTAAAACTCGAACGGGCGCAGCGCTGTGGCCTGCGCCTGCAGCGCCGATAGGAAGTCCGCCGCGCCGCGCCATTCGCGCGCCTCGTCCGCCTGGGCCAGCAGGGTGCGCCACAGCGTCGTGTCGCGGCCCCGGGCCAGGCGATAGAGGCTATCGTCCTCGACGTCGCAGAACGGGCTGCGCAGCAGGGCGGCGAGCGTCAGGTCGTCGGCGGGGAACAGTACAAACCGCGCCAGCGCCAGTAGGTCGTCGAACACGATGTGCCCGGAGAGCGCCAGCCGGTCGGCGCCCGCCACCGGGACCTCGGCATGCTTCAGGGCCCGCAAGATCTCCTCGAACAGCGGACCGCGCTTTCGCACCAGGATCAGCACATCGCCGGGCGTGGCGGCGCGCCAGGCCAGCGTCTCCTTGTCGAAAACCGCATCGCCTCGGGCGACCAGCTCAGCCACTTCGCAGGCGATCGCCTTGGCCAGCCGTTTGTTGGCGCTACCTTCGGTCTCCAGGTCGAGCGGCGCGGTCCAGGCGTCGCGTTCTTCGGCCTTGGCGTCCTGGAACAGCGGCCACAGATCGACGCAGCCCCGGTCCGTGTCGCGCATGGCCTGGTGGGTGAGGGCGTCGAGGCCGGGCGGGACGCCGCCGGCGAACACCGCATCCACAAAGCTCAGCACGTCGACGGTCGAGCGCCAGGACGCGTTCAGCGGCACGGATTTGCCGACCCGTTCGGCGGCCTCGATCTCAGCGATGTAGCGGTTGGTCTCCAAGTGCAGCCGCGCTGGGTCCGCGCCCTGGAAGGAATAGATCGACTGCTTGTCGTCGCCGACCACGAACAGGGTGCGGTCCAGCGGGCGAGGCTTGCCGGCGACCCCGGCTCCGACGAAGAACTCGCCGGTCAGCGCGCGGACGATGTCCCACTGGTCGGGGGCGGTGTCCTGCGCCTCGTCCACCAGGATGTGGTCGATGCCGCCGTCGAGCTTGAACAGCACCCAGGCCGCCGCGGGTCGGCTGGCCAAGAGCGCCTTGGTCTTTTCAATCAGGTCGGCGAAGTCGAGGGCGCCGGCAGAGGCCTTCTCGATGCGATAGGCCTGCAGATAGGCCTCGGCGAGCACCAGGGCGTCCAGGGTGTCGGCGGCGACGCGGGCGCCGCGGATGCGTTCGCGCACAACGGCCAGCCGGTCCTGCTCGTCTAGCAGCCGCTGGCGCAAATCCTCGCGGGACTTCAGGCCCGAGGTCTTGAACACCCAGGTCGCCGGCGTGCCCTCGCCCTTGTCGGTGAACAGCGTATCGAGTGCGGCGGCGAGCGCGGCTTGCGGATCGGCGGCGACCGCGGCGAGTTTGGCGGCGCACTTCTGATCGGTGGCCGTGCCCGCCGTCAGCACGCCCGCAGCCTCGCGCCACAGGCCGCGATCGAGCTCGGCCATGGCTTCAATTTCGAGGACATCAGGTGTCTGGCCCGACTCAACCCCGCAGGCGTCCCAGACCCAGGCCGCCGCGCCCGCCAGCCCACCCTGCGCGGCGAAGAAGGCGGCCAGCGGCGCGCGGCGCGCCTCGAAGCCCAGGAACATCGCCTGGAAGGACGCGAAATCCAGGGCCACGGAGAACCGCGCATAGGCCTCCGCCACCAAGCCTTCGCCGCTGAGCGCATGGCGGGCTACGCCCTTTCGGGCGGCGTCGGCGATAGCGGCGGCCGCGGCGTCATCCATCACCCGGAAGCCCGGCGAGACGCCCGCCTCCAACGGGAACCGCCGCAGCAGCTTTTCGCAGAAGGCGTGGATGGTCTGGATCTTCAGCCCGCCCGGCGTCTCCAGGGCGCGGGCGAAGAGGGCGCGGGCTTCGGACAGGCGCCGTGCGTCGAAATCACCGGAACCATCGAGGCTGAGCGGCCCTTCCAGCCTGACCAGTTCGCGGGTGAGGGCCTCGTCGCCCATCACCGACCAGTCGCCAAGGCGGCCGAACAAGCGGCGCTGCATCTCCGCGGCGGCGGCCTTGGTGTAGGTGACGCAGAGCACCTTCTCCGGATCGACGCGGGCCAGCAGCAAGCGCGCCACCCGATCGATCAGGGTCTTGGTCTTGCCCGAGCCGGCGTTGGCGGTGACGAAGGCGGAGATCGCCGGATCGGCGGCGATCTGTTGCGGATCGTGATCGAGGGCGCGTGTCATCCGGCTTCGCTCCCAATGGAGCTACGCAAGATCAGGGCGCGCCCTCCGAAGCCTTGGCGAAGGAGGGTCATTCGTCGCCCTCATCGCCGCTGGTCGACCATTCGAACACGCGGGCCAGATGGTCGTAGTCGCTGGCGTACTGGTGGACGAACTGCGGGGCGGTCCGCGAGATGAACGGCTGGGCTGGGTCCCAATAGCGCGCGATCAGCTCTTTGAGGCCGGCCAGCGCCTGCTCGGCCGCGGCCTGGCTCTCGTCGCCCGCTGTGGCGCGAACCTCTTCCTTGCCGGCGGGCTTGCGGCCAGTGATCTCCAGATAGGTCAGTTCGCCGGGCTGCAGTCGGCCGAGTTCGGCGAAACCGCCATGCGCCAGGATCGCGGCGGTGAGCGTCAGCTGCGGCGAGAAGCCGGCGTCCACCACCTTCTGCGACGGCGCCTTGCCGGTCTTGTAGTCGAGGATGTGGCCAAAGCCTTCGGGATCGACCTCGATCCGGTCGGCCTTGGCGGAGAGCTTGAAGGGCCGCCCTTCGATCTCGACGATCAGTTCGCCGGTCTTCTCCACATGGATGCTGCGCCCGTCGCCGCGCCGGCGGACCTCCATCTCGGCGACCCAGGCGGCGGCTTCCCGCGCCAGCGCCGCCTCGCGCGCCAAGGCCTCATGCGGCATGCCGGCGCGTTCCAGTTCTTCGAAATAGAAGCCTTCGAAGATCCGCGCCGTGTCGGGCGGCAGCTCGGTGGGATAGTCGAGCGCGAAACGTTCGAAGGCCGCGTGGATCGCCGTGCCGCGGGCGCGTGCATCCACCGGCTCGTCGGGCCGGTCCATGGCCCGTAGCTTCAGGATATCGCGCGCCCAGACCGAGTAGGGGTCACGGGTCAGGCTCTCGACGCGGGTGACGAACAGCGCGGTCGGGCGATCGGCGGCCGGCGGGACCGGCGCGGGGCGTTTGGCGGGCGCGTACTCCGCCGGCGCGTCCAGGCCACGCGCCCAGTCCAGCGCCTCCGGCCGACCGGGAATCGTCACCTTCGCGCCCTTGGCCAGGGTCTCGAGCCGCCAGAGCCAGCGGGACTTCACCGACGGCGCGCCGTCGCGGCGTTCCGAATGCAGCAGGATCACTTCCGGCGCGCAGGCGGCCTGGGCGAAGTCGTGGGCGGCCAGGCCCACACGCCGCTCCGGCGGCGGCAGCCCGAGCGTCTCGCGCATCGGCCGCGACAGGAACGGGTCGAGCGGCGCGCCCCTGGGCCAGACGCCTTCCTCCAGGCCCGCCACCACCAGCCGGTCGGCGCGCACCAGCCGCGCCTCGATGGCGCCGAGGATCCGCAGGCGCGGATGGGTCGCGCCGCCGGCCCGCACCGTCTCGCCCTCCATCAGCCGTTCCAGAAGGTCGGCAAAACCGCGGGGCGTGGCGTCCGGCAGGCCGGCGCTCTCCTCAATCGGTCCGGCCAGCAGTCGGCTCATCGCCTCGCCGCCGTGACCGCTCCAGAGCTCTCCGGTGTCGCCGGTGTCGTCGGTGGCCAGGGCCTCCATGGCGGCGGCCACGGCGCGGGCGAAATCGGCGGGGGCGGCGGCCTCGCGCGGCAGACCCGAAAGGATCGCCTCCAGCCGGTCAACCAGGGCGACCGCTTCGGGCGCTTTGGCGAGCCGCGCCTTCAGGCCGTCCCAGGTCCAGGGCCGCGCGCCGCGCAGGCCATGGCGTTCAAGCGCTTCGGAATCGCCCAACCGCACATAGGGGTGCTTGAGGATCGCCAGCAGGGTCACCGGATTGAGCGGATCGACGGCCGCCCGCGCCACCAGGCCGGCAAGCGCGCCGCACGCGCAGCCGGCCAGGGCCTCGCCGGCCGAATTGTCCGGGACCACGCCCCACCGCGCCAGCTTGGCCGCCACGCGCCTCGCCATGGTCTGATCGGGCGCCACCAGGGCGGCGGTGCGGTCCGGAGTCTCCAGGGCCTCACGCAGCAGCAGCGCCGCCACGGTCGCGGCCTCTTCCTCCGACCGCGCGCTGACCAGCGACAGGCCCTCCAGGCCGAAGGCGACGCCATTCACCGCTTCGCCCGCGGCTTCGGTGTTTAGCGTCTCGATGACGCGCAGCCAGTCGGCGGTGCGCTCCGGCGGCCGCAGCGCTTCGTTGATCACCCGCTGGCGCCAGCGGCCGCGCGCCGAGGCGGCCGACGAGGCTGGCCAGACTTCGACCTGCTCGCGATCGACCCCGGCCTTGTCGAGCAGCCGCTTCATCGCCCCTTGCGGATGCTGCTCGCCGACTTCGCCCCAGGCCTCGTCCGACAGACCCTCGTCCAGGCCGGGCAAGACCACGCAGCCTTGCGGCGCCTCGGCGATCACCTTCAGCAGGGCGGCGGTGGCGGGCGCGGTGCCGGTGGACCCGGCGGCGACCAGCACGCCTTGCGGCGGATGCTCGGTCCAGGCCTGGGCGAGGCGGCGCAGCAGCCGCACGCGGCGCTCGCTGACGTCGATGACGCCCAGCGCCGCCATGCGCTTAGGCCATTCGGTCAGCGCCATTTCGAGGAACCGGCGCGAGACCCGCCAGTGGTCGGCGAGGTCGGCCTCCACCAGCCCCGCGAGCTTCTCGAACGGCTCCTTCTCCTCGATCTGCAGGCTGTCGAGGAACCCGCCGAGCGCGTCGGCCATCTCCAGGGCCGAGGACGCGGTCCGGTCACGGCCTTCCAGCAGATGCCAGTGCTCGCTCACCAAGCGCGTCAGTTCGAACCGGCGTTTCAGGGGCTCGATGGCGGCGGGCAGGTCGAGCGCCAGGTCGCCCGGCTCGAACGGCGGTTCGCCCTCATCGAGGTCGCCCAACGGCCGCATCTGCGGCGGCAGCACCGCGCGGCCCTCAGCGGCGGCGACAAAGGCGTCGGCGAGCGCGCGGGCGCCGCGGCGGGTCGGCGTCAGCACGGTGGCCTGCGACAGGGCTTCAGGACCGAGGCCGCCCAGCGCTTCGTGCAGGCCGCGCGCCAGGTCCTGGGCGAACGGCCGGTGGGCTGGGATCGTGTACCAGCGCGGACCCGCCCGTTCGAAAAACGCGTTCACCCCACTCTGGCCCCAAGACGCGCTTCGGCCGCGTCACGCGCGGCGGGGTCGCCGACGTGCATCCAGTAGGCGTCCATCACGCAGCCGTAGAGTCGGCCCTCGGATTGCAGCCGATGCCAGGTCGGATAGATCGAAAAGGCGCCGCTCGGAGGCTGGCCGTCGAGGATCTGGGGCTTTAGAATTCCAAAGCCAACATTGGCGAAGGGCGTCACCACGTTGGGCGAGATGGAGTGGGTCAGGCGGCCCTCGTCGTCCATCAGGAAGCCCTGGGGTCCCTCGAAGCCACTGCCGTTGCCTCGCGCCACCAGCAGCAGCAGCAGGTCCATCCGCGCCGGGTCCCAGGCGGCCTTCAGCGCCTCCAGCACCGGCGTTTCGCCATCGGCCCACAGGGAGTCGATATTGGCCACGAAGATCGGATCATCGCCCAGCAGGGCGCGCGCATGCTGGATGCCGCCGCCGGAATCCAGCAGGCCGGCGCGCTCGTCAGAGATCAGGATTTCAAGGTCGGTCCGGCCTTGCAGGTGCGCTTCCACCTGGTCGGCGAAGTGGTGGACGTTGACCACCGCGCGGGTGACACCGGCCGCCACCAGCTTGTCCAGCACCCGGTCGAGCAGGCTGCGCCCGGCGACCGGGATCAGCGCCTTGGGAATCGTGTCGGTCAGCGGCCGCATGCGGGTGCCGAGCCCTGCGGCCAGCACCATCGCCGTGGTGATCTTCGCGCTCACGCTCGCGCCCCGGCAGGAACGTAGGTGTCGAACCAGCCCCTCAGACCGCGGAGCGCCGGGTCAGTCAGGTTGCGTTCGAGGTAGCGCCAGGTGCGCGGCATGAAGGCCTTGTACTGCGCCCGGCCGAGCAGCGCCTGACGTGCGAACACCCGGCCGAGAATTCGCGCGGCGTTGGAACTGGCGAGCGCCCGGTAGTCGGCGAGGAAAGCGTCACGGTCGAGGCTGGGCCGGGCGTCGAGATAACGGCCGAGCATGGCGGCTTCGAGCTCCGGCGACACGTCGCGCCGCGCGTCCTGCAACAAGTGCGTCAGATCCCAGGCAGGATGGGCGCGGAGCGCATCCTGGAAATCCAGCAGGCCGACCCGGGCCGCACCCTTGCGTTCCGGCAGCCAGAGCAGGTTCTGGGCGTGATAGTCGCGGTGGCAGAAGACGCTCGCGCCCGCCTCGCCGCGCACCCAGACCGGCGCCCAGAGCGCGTCCCATTCGGCGACGGCGTCGCGGCTGAATGGGGCGATGTCTGCGAACTGCGGCCACCACTCCAGGAAGGTGTTGGTGGCGACCTTTAGCGCGAGCGTGTCGTAGGTCAGCAGCGGCCAGGTGAGACCCTGCGCCTGCAGCAGGTCGGGCGGGCGTTGGTCGTGAAGCTGGATCTGCACGTCGACGGCCGCTTGGTAGAGCGGACCCTCCGGTTGGCCGTCGGCGATCAGGGTGGCGAAGAGGCCGTCGCCCAGGTCCTCCAGAACGGCCAGGCCGGCCTCGACATCGAAGGCCACGATCCGAGGCGCTGAGAGGCCATGGTCGCGGAGATAGTCGGCCGTGGTGACGAAGGCGGCGATAGAGCCCGCCGCCAGCCGCGCGGCGGCGTTGTAGCCCAGCGCCATGCGCTCGCTGTCGCTGGCGGCCGGCGGACAAATCGGGGTTTCCAGCACCGGCGGCTGGTCCATCAGGATCAGCGGCTTAGCCCCCGCCGGATAGAGCCGGGCATAGGAGCGCGTCGAGGCGTCGCCGGCCAGCGGCTCGCGCCGCGCCTGCGCCAGGCCGTGCTCCGCTAGGAACCGCCCTTTCGCCGCCTCCCGTTCAGGATTCAACCGGTCTACCTTCCCACGCGCCAAACGGCGTCAGCCGCGCACGGCGGCCAGACCCCTCCAGCGAAATCTCTACATCGAGTCGATCTGCCGGAAGGGAACCCTCCAGCCGTTCCGGCCACTCGATGACCGCGGCCCCGTCGTCAAGGGCCTCATCGAGCCCGATCTCATAGGCTTCGTCCGGATCGGTCAGCCGGTAGAGGTCGAAATGGGCGATCTTCAAGTCCCGGCCTTCGTAGAATTGGACCAGGGTGAAGGTGGGCGAGGGCACCTCTTCGTCCGGCGAGGTCAGGGCGCGGATCAGGGCGCGCGCCAGGGTCGACTTGCCGGCCCCAAGCGGACCCGACAGGCAGATCGCCTCGCCGGCCTTCAGCGCGCGCGCGATGGCCGCGCCGAGCCGCGCGGTCGCCGCCTCATCCGCTAGGATCATGAAAACGGCCGGTCCGGGTCGGCCGGCAGGATGCGCTCCACGTAGGCCTTCAGCTGCAGGATCGCGTCAGCCGCCTCGTCGTCGAGCGCCTGTGGCGCGATCGGCGCGCCCACCGTCAGTGTGTAGGCGCGGCCCTGCTTGTTCAGGAACTCGTGGAACAGGGTCATGTCGCGCAGTTCGTTGGAGAACCGGTTGAAGAAGTGGAACAGGCCCGACCACGGCCCGCTCACATGGATCGGAATCACCGGAGTCTCGTACTTGCGCGCCAGCGACGCCGCCGAGGATTGCCAGGGCGGATCGCTGAGCAGGCCGTCCGGCTGGCGGCGCGCCAGGCGGCCTGCCGGGAAGATCACCAGCAGACGCTCGGCCTCCATGGCCTCGCGGGTCAGGATCAGGGTCTCGCGGGTCCGCTCGCGCGTGCGCTTGGACTCCACCCATTCCACCGGGATCAAGGTGTCGTTGAACCGGGGCGAGACGCGGTGGGCGTCGGAGTTGGCGTAGAAGCAGAGGTCCGGGCGGAGCGGCTTGAGCGCGTCATAGACCGCGATGCCGTCGGCGATGCCGGTGGGATGGTTGCAGACCACGATGGCGCGCCCGGTTCGCGGAATCCGCTCGAGTCCAGTGGCCGTCACCTTGAGCTGCAGCAAATCCGAGATGTGGTCCAGCGCCGGGCCGCCGGGCAGGGGCTGGATCGCGTCGGCCATGGTGACCGCCTTGCGGTAGTCCAGCAGCCGGTAGAGCAACGGCCGCACCATCGGCCAGACCGGCGAGGCGGCGAGCTTCGGCGCACGCTCGGCGATCAGCACATCGATGATGTGATCGCGCGGCCTTGCGAGGCTCATCGTGTGGGCGGGCGAAGCGACCGTCATGGCACGGAGGATGCGCCGGGCCGGCGCCGCTCGGCAAGCCGCAGAAGGGCTCTAGGCCAGAAGGTCGATGATCATCCCGATGCCGGACGGCGGCGCCGCGCGCGGCTTCTGGCCGGCGTCGGCGCTGTCGGCCGGGGCGTAAGCCGTCGGATCACGCTTCACCGCGCCGACCTGCGGCACGGGCTGGATCGGCGTGTAGACGACCGGAACGGGGATGGACGACAGCTGCAAGGCGGTCTCTGGCCTGTTGAACGCCCCGCCAGATTAGCGTCCGGACCTTAAAGGATCATGAGCCGGGTTTGCGTCGGCGCGCCGAAGGTCTAAAGGCCTCGCCATGCGCAACATCACCCACTTCATCGACGGCGTGTCCGTGGCCGGAACCTCCGGCCATTTCGGCGACATCTTCAATCCCAACACCGGCGAGGTGCAGGCCAAGGTGGCGCTGGCCAGCGTCAAGGAGGTTGACGCCGCCGTGCAGTCGGCTCTGCGCGCGCAACAGCATTGGGCGCTGGTCAATCCGCAGCGCCGCGCCCGGGTGATGTTCGACTTCAAGCGGCTGATCGAAGCCAATATGAACGAGCTCGCCGAAATGCTCTCCAGCGAGCACGGCAAGGTCATCGCCGATAGCAAGGGCGACATCCAGCGCGGCCTTGAGGTCATCGAGTTCGCCTGCGGCATCCCGCATGTGCTGAAGGGCGAATACACCGAAGGCGCCGGCCCCGGCATCGATGTCTATTCCATGCGCCAGCCACTGGGCGTCTGCGCGGGCATCACGCCGTTCAACTTCCCGGCGATGATTCCGATGTGGATGTTCGGCATCTCCATCGCGGTGGGGAACACCTTCATCCTGAAGCCGTCGGAGAAGGACCCGTCGGTTCCGGTGCGGCTGGGCGAGCTGATGATGGAGGCCGGCGCGCCCAAAGGCGTGCTGAACGTGGTGCACGGCGACAAGGTCTCGGTCGACGCCATCCTCGACCACCCGGACATCAAGGCCGTCAGCTTCGTCGGCTCGTCCGACATCGCCCACTATGTCTATTCGCGGGGCACCCAGGCCGGGAAACGCGTCCAGGCCATGGGCGGCGCCAAGAACCACGGCATCGTCATGCCCGACGCCGATCTCGACCAGGCGGTCAAGGACATCTCCGGCGCCGCCTTCGGCTCGGCCGGCGAGCGCTGCATGGCGCTGCCTGTCGTCGTGCCGGTGGGCGCCAAGACCGCCGAGGCTTTCCGCGAGAAGATGCTGGCTGAGATCGAGACCCTGAAGGTCGGCATCTCGACGGACACCGCGGCCCAGTACGGCCCCGTTGTCACCGCCGCGCACCGCCGCAAGATCTCCGACTACATCCAGCTGGGCGTCGAGGAAGGCGCCGAACTGGTCGTCGATGGCCGCGGCTTCAGCCTGCAGGGCTACGACAAGGGCTTCTTCATCGGCCCCTCGATGTTCGACCACGTGAAGACCCCGATGCGCACCTATCAGGAGGAAATCTTCGGTCCCGTCCTGCAGATGGTCCGCGCCGAGAGCTTCGAGGAAGCGGTCGCTTTGCCGTCGCAGCACCAGTACGGCAACGGTGTCGCCATCTTCACCCGCAACGGCCGCGCCGCGCGCGAGTTCGCCAGCCGCGTGAACGTCGGCATGGTTGGCATCAATGTGCCGATCCCGGTGCCGGTGGCCTACCACTCGTTCGGCGGCTGGAAGCGCTCGGCGTTCGGCGACACCAACCAGCACGGGATGGAAGGGGTCCGGTTCTACACCAAGACCAAGACCATCACCGCCCGCTGGCCGGACGGCGCCACCGAAGACTCGGCCTTCATCATCCCGACCATGCAATAATCAGCGACGGCTGATCTGGTCCTTGGTCGCCGCCCGCGTCTTCGGGCCGGATGAACGGTCGGGCTTGCCGCCGCGATTGGCATTGTTGGCGTTGAGCACCGCGTCGTCGTCGTTGTCGAGTTCCAGGGGTATCTGCGGCAGCTGATCGGCATCGCGCTGGGCGTCCAGCTCGCGCTGGCCCACGCCCAGGCCTTGCTGGAGTTCGCGGGTCACCTCAGCGGGGGTGGGATCGAAGCTGCGGGGCTCGTCGGCCTCGGTCTTGTTCGCCATGGGGGAGGTCTCCTTGGTGAGGGGGCCCTTTTCCAACCCCTGGCGCCCAGAGCCGTTCCTTGGGCCGTTCCTTGCGCATCGCGAGCGTGGCCGTTAGGCGGGGTCATGGCCTCAGCGCTGCAAGCCGCCTACGACGCCCGCCTGGCCGCGGGCGAGATCCGGCCGGACCCGGCGCAGGCCGAGGGCCTGCGCGCCCTGCTGCGCCTGGAGGCCGACCTGGCCGCGGCCGGCGGCGGCGGGCTGAAAGGCCTGTTCCGCAAGCCGCAGAGCGAGCGCGGAGTCTACCTCTGGGGACCGGTTGGGCGCGGCAAGTCGATGCTGATGGACCTGTTCTTCGAGACGGTCCGGTTCGACAAGAAGCGCCGCACCCACTTCCACGTCTTCATGGGCGAGATCCACCGGCTGATCGGCGAGTGGCGGGCCGGCGACCCGGCTGCGCGCAAGGCGCGCTTCGGCCAGCACAAGGGCGATGACCCGATCGTCCCGGTGGCCGACCTGGTGGCGGAGGGCGCGCGCCTCATCTGCTTCGACGAATTCCAGGTCACCGACATCGCCGATGCGATGATCCTGGGGCGGCTGTTCGAGGCCCTGTTCGCGCGCGGCGTGACGCTGGTGGCGACCTCGAACCGCCAGCCGGACGCCCTCTACAAGGACGGCATCAACCGCCAGCTGTTCCTGCCGTTCATCGCCGATCTGAAGCGGCGGCTGGAGGTGGTGATGGTGGCCGGCGGCCACGACTATCGCCTCGACCGGCTGCGCGCGGCGGGGACCTGGTTCTCGCCGGACGATCCGGACAATCAGCGCAGTTTCGACGCCCTGTGGCGCGACATGCTGGGTGGCGAGGACGAGGTCGGGGCGACGCTGGAAGTGCTGGGCCGCAAGATCCTGCTGCCCCACGCCTTCGGGGGCCAGGTGCGGGCCAGCTTCGCCAGTCTCTGCTCGGTGGCGCTGGGCCCCAACGACTATGTGGCGCTGGCCGCTGAGTTCCACACGCTGTTCCTGGAGGCCGTGCCGAAGCTGACGCCCAGCCGGCGCGAGGAGGCCCGCCGCTTCGTCGTCCTGATCGACGCCCTCTACGAGGCCCACGCGCGCCTGATCGTGCTGGCCGAGGCCCAGCCCGCCCAGCTCTACCCGGCCGGCGACGGCGCCTTCGAGTTCGAGCGCACCGCCTCTCGGCTGGAAGAGATGCGCTCGGCGGACTGGCTTGCCGAAGACGCCGACTAGCTCGCTGTCAAAAATGTTCAGTGGCCAAGCTTGGCCGCGGCCCCTAGCGTCGCGCCTTCGCTTGGGGGAAGCGGCAAGGGCGGTGGGACATGACGGCTTCTGGCTTAGGTCAATCGTCCCGCCGCCTGGCGCCGCCTCCCTTCGCGCCGAACCACCCCTGGGACCGCAACTTCTTCCTGCTCTATGTGGGCTTCGCGTGGCTGGGCATCTTGTCGGGCTTCGTGCCGGAGATCGTCCACCACGTCTCGGCGCACGAGAAGCCGTTCCCGCTGATCGTGCACTTCCATGCCGCGGTGTTCATGGGCTGGCTGGCGCTGTTCAGCGTCCAGGTGCTGCTGATCCGGGCGAAAGAGCCTCAGCTCCATCGCAAGCTCGGCTTCTTCATGCTGGCCTGGGCGGCGGTGATGCTGGTGCTGGGGCCGGCCACGGCCCTGATCGCCGATCACGGCGATATCGGGACGCCGGACGCCGACCCCGGATTCCTGTCGATCCAGTTCACCGGCATCCTGGCCTTCGTCAGCCTGTTGGGCGCGGCCGCGCTCTTCCGCAAAAACGCGCCCGTGCACAAGCGGCTCGTGCTGATGTCGACGATTTACATCACCGACGCCGGCTTCGCCCGCTGGCTCGGCGGGCCGTTGCACGATCTCCTGGGCCATGCGCCCTATTCCCGGTGGGCGTCCGCCTATCTGGGGACGGCCGTGCTGTTCGTAGGGGTCGGCCTCTACGACCTCATCACCCGCAAGCGGCTGCATCCCGCCTATCTCGCGGGTCTGGCCTGGGTCGCGGTCATGGAGACGACGGCGCTCAGCCTCTACGCCAGCCCGGCTTGGATGAAGCTGGCCGCAAGCTGGATCGCGGCTGCCTAGGCCCGCAGGCTTTCCACCAACGCCTTGGCGTAGGGGCGCAGCTCGACGCCTGCGCGGACCACGATCTTGAGCTCACGGATCGCCCAGTCGTCGGCGAGGTCAGTGACCGCCAGCGCCATGGTCTTCACGGCGCGGGCCGCGGTGGTGGCCGGGACGACGCCCACGCCCACGCCGCATTCCACCAGCCGGCAGACCGCATCGAAGCTGCGCAGTTGCACGCGCAGCCGCAGCGGCTTGCCTTCGCGCGCCGCCTTGCCCTCCAGGAACCTCTGCAGGGAGCTGGAGCGCTCCAGGCCTACCTGGTCGTAGTCCAGCACCTCGGCGAAGCTGACGGGCCCGCGGCCGGTTAGCGGATGGCCCTTGGCCGTCACCACCACGAAGCGGTCGGAGCGGAACGGATAGGTGGTCAGGGCGCCGACCTCGACGGTCCCGGCCACGATGCCGACGTCCGCGGCGCCCTCAGCCACCAGTCCCACGATTTCATCGGACAGCCGCTCCTCCAGGTCGACGCTGACCTGCGGGTGGTCGGCGAGGAAGGCCGAGAGCGCCTCTGGCAGGAATTCGGTCAGGGCATTGGTGTTGGCAAGCAGGCGCACCTCGCCGGAGAAGCCGCCGGCGAAGGCGCTGAGGTCTTCCCTGAGGCGCGCGCTCTGGGCCAGCAGGGTCCGGGCGTGCTTCAGCAGCGTGCGCCCGGCCTCGGTCGGCCTAACGCCCTGGCGCGAGCGGATCAGCAGCGGCGCGCCCAAAGCGTCTTCCATGCCGCGGATGCGGGTCGAGGCGGCGGCGAGCGCCAGCGCGCTCTTCTGCGCGCCGGCGGTAATCGAGCCGGCGTCGGCGACATCGCAGAACAGTTTGAGGTCGGTCAGATCGAAACGCATCCTTCGCCTTTCACGAAGGAAGACTACAGGAATTGCGCATTGTGTCAGCCTCGATGCTGGGGTGATGCTTCGTCTCTGGCGAATTCAATCTGAGCAGGAAGCGACGCCATGACCATCTTCCCAATGGAACGGACGATTCCGCCGCGATTCTGCGTGCCCCGCTTCGTTGACACCCCCTGCGCGGCGCTTAAAACTTTCGACTTGGGACAGGGGATGGACGGGGCAGACGCATGACGGAAGCTTCCAGCACGCCGCGTGAGCGGCCGGTTTCGCCACATCTCGTCACAGGCGGCTTGGGTTCGCCCCTGCTCTGGCGCTGGCACATCACCATGTGGACCTCGATCCTGCACCGGGTGAGCGGCGTGGGGCTCTATGTGGGCGGGCTGATCGTGGCGGCCTGGGCGATCTCCCTGGCGGAGGGGCCCGATGCCTATGCCACCTTCAAGAGCCTGCTGGGGTCGATCCCCGGCAAGGTGTTGATGCTCGGCCTGACCGGCGCGGTGTTCTTCCACCTGGCCAGCGGGGTGCGCCACCTGATCTGGGATAGCGGCCGGGCCTTCGACATCAAGTCCGCCAACGCCGGCTCGGTGGTGATCTTCGCCTTCGCCGTGGCCGCGACGCTCGCGGTCTGGGGCATCGCCAGCATGACGGGAGCGCTCTGATGGTCAGCTATCGCACGCCGCTCGGCCAGGCTCGCGGCCTGGGCTCGGCCAAACATGGCGCCAGTCACTGGGTCGCCGAAAAGGTCAGCGCCATCGCGCTGGTCCCGCTGGTGATCTGGATGGTCTACGCCGTCCTGCAGCTCGCCGCCGGCGACTATGGCTTCGCCGTCCACTGGATCCAGAGCCCGCTCAACGCCACGCTCGTGGTGCTGACCCTGGCGATCAGCTTCTGGCACATGCATGCGGGCCTGCGGGTCGTGGTCGAGGACTACATCCACAAGACCCTGACCAAGTCGGCGCTGCTGCTGCTCAACCTCTTCGTCTGCGGCCTTTCCGGCGCGCTGGCGATTTTCTCGATCCTCAAGGTCGCCTTGGGCGCCGGCGTTCTGGGAGCCTGAGACCACTATGGCGACCTACAATTTCATCGATCACCGCTACGACGTCGTCGTGGTGGGCGCGGGCGGCTCCGGACTGCGGGCGGCGCTCGGCTGCGCCGCGGCGGGCCTGAAGACCGCCTGCATCTCCAAGGTTTTCCCGACCCGCTCGCATACGGTGGCGGCGCAGGGCGGCATTTCGGCCTCTCTGGGCAACATGGGCGAGGATGACTGGCGCTGGCACATGTACGACACCGTCAAGGGGTCGGACTGGCTGGGCGACCAGGACGCCATCGAATACCTGGTCCGCAACGCACCGGCCGCGGTCTATGAGCTGGAGCACTGGGGCGTGCCGTTCTCGCGGACCGAGGAAGGCAAGATCTACCAGCGCGCCTTCGGCGGCATGACCAAGAACTACGGCGAGGCGCCGATCCAGCGCACCTGCGCGGCGGCCGACCGCACCGGCCACGCCATGCTGCACACCATGTACGGCCAGGCCCTGGCCAAGAAGACCGAGTTCTTCATCGAGTTCTTCGCACTCGACCTGATCATGGACGAGGGCGTCTGCCGGGGCGTCACCGCGTGGAAGCTCGACGACGGCACCCTGCATCGCTTCCAGGCGCAGCAGGTGATCCTGGCGACCGGCGGCTATGGCCGCGCCTATTTCTCCTGCACCAGCGCCCACACCTGCACGGGCGACGGCGGCGGTATGGCGCTGCGCGCCGGCCTGCCGCTGCAGGACATGGAGTTCGTGCAGTTCCACCCGACCGGCATCTACGGCTCGGGCTGCCTGATCACCGAAGGCGCGCGCGGCGAGGGCGGGTACCTCACCAATTCCGAGGGCGAGCGGTTCATGGAGCGCTATGCGCCGACCGTGAAGGACCTGGCGCCCCGCGACATGGTCAGCCGCGCCATGACCATCGAAATCCGCGAAGGCCGGGGCGTCGGTCCGAAGAAGGACCACATCAACCTGCACCTAGACCACCTGGACCCCAAGGTGCTGCACGAGCGCCTGCCCGGCATCTCGGAAAGCGCCCGCATCTTTGCCGGCGTCGACGTGACTAAGGAGCCGATCCCGGTGCTGCCGACCGTCCACTACAACATGGGCGGCGTGCCGACGAACTTCTACTCCGAGGTGGTGACCAAGGCCGGCAAGAATGCCGAGAGCGTGGTGCCGGGCCTGATGGCGGTGGGCGAGGCGGCCTGCGTCAGCGTGCATGGCGCCAATCGCCTCGGCTCCAACTCGCTGATCGACCTGGTGGTGTTCGGCCGCTCGGCGGCGCTCCGCTGCGCCGACACCATCAAGGCGGGCGCGACCCAGGTCGAGATGAAGCCGGCGATGACCGACGGCCACCTGGCGCGGTTCGACCGGTTCCGCAACGCGTCCGGCAAGACCTCGACGGCGACCCTGCGGCTGGAGATGCAGAAGGCCATGCAGGAGGACGCCGCCGTCTTCCGCGAAGGCAAGAGCCTGACCTCCGGGGTCAAGCGGCTGGAAGCGGTGCAGAAGCAGCGCAAGGACCTCTCGGTCGCCGACCGCGGCATGATCTGGAACACCGATCTGATGGAGACCCTCGAGCTCGACAACCTGGTCGGGCAGGCGGTGGTCACGGTGGTCGGCGCCAACAATCGCCAGGAGAGCCGCGGCGCCCACGCCCGCGAAGACTTCGCCAGCCGCGACGACAAGACCTGGATGAAGCACACGCTCACCTGGTTCGACGACGCCACCGGCAAGGTGAAGATCGACTACCGGCCGGTGCACGACTTCACCATGACCAACGACATCGCCCCGATCCCGCCCAAGGCGCGGGTCTACTGAGGTCAGACGTGGACGGGTCCCAACCTTCCGCCGAGATGATCCACTGGTTCCATTCCCACGCCTTCGCGGATGGGGAGACGACCCAGGGCGACAAGCCGGCCGAGACGCTGCGCAAGGAGGCGGAGGTCATCTTCCGCCATCCCGTGGCCGGCAAGCGCGTGCTGGATATCGGCGCCTGGGATGGCTTTTTCTCGTTCGAGGCGGAGCGCCGGGGCGCGGCCCGGGTGCTGGCCACCGACCACTTCTGCTGGTCGGGCGACGGCTGGGGCACCAAGGCGGGGTTTGACTACGCCCACGCCAAGCTGGGGTCGCGGGTCGAGACGCTGGATATCGACGTGCCGCAGATCTCCCGCGACACGGTGGGGACCTTCGATGTCGTGCTGTTCCTGGGCGTGCTCTATCACGTCAAGGACCCCTTCAGCTGTCTGGAGCGGGTCGCCTCGGTGACCGGCGAGATGCTGGTGCTGGAGACCGAAACCGCCCTTGACGTCCTGCCGTGGCCGGTGATGCGCTACTACGAGGGCGCCGAGCTCAACAACGATCCCACCAACTTCTGGGCCCCCAATCAGCGGGCGCTGAAGGCGATGCTGCGGGACATCGGATTTCGGCGCTTCGAGATCGTCACCCATCCCCTGCTGAAGCCCAACTGGAAGCGAACCCGCGTGGTGATGCATGCCTGGCGCTGACAGCAGGACGCTCGTGCGCGACACCGACGCCGATTGGCGGGAGCTCGGCCAGAGCAATCCCTATTGGGCGGTGCTGAGCCATCCCGACTTCCTGGCCGAGAACATCACGCCGGAGCGGGTCGACCTGTTCTACGCCTCGGGCGAACCGTACATCGACGAGGTCGTGGCCGGGCTGGAGAAGACCACGGGCGCCAGGCCGTCGGGCCGTGCACTGGACTTCGGCTGTGGCGTGGGCCGGCTCGCCGAGGCGATGACCCGCTACGCCGACCAGGTGACCGGCGTCGACATCTCGCCCGGCATGCTGGCGATCGCCCGCGCGCGGGGCGGCGCGGTGACCTACGCCGACACGGTCCCTGCCGGTCCGTTCGACTGGATCAACAGCTTCATCGTCTTCCAGCACATTCCCCCGGAACGGGGCGAGCAGATCGTCGAGGAGCTGCTGGGCAAGCTCGCCGCCGGCGGCATGGTCAGCCTGCAGATCACCGCCTGGCGCGACCAGAACCGCGAGTGGCCCAAGGACGACGAGACCGTCACCGGCTTCTTCCGCAAGAAGATCAAGGGCGACCGGCTGCTCAGCCTGCCGGTGGGCCATATCCACATGTACGACTACGACCTGTCGCGGATCGTGCGCCTGCTGAACCTGGCCGGCATCGAAGAGATGCGGCTGATCCACACCAATCACGATGGCCACCACGGGGCCATCATCCTCGGGCGCAAGACCGCGTCCGCCAGCCTGTCCTAGGGACCAACGCCATGGTTGAACTCGTCCTGCCGAAGAACTCCCGGGTCACCAAGGGCCGCCACCATCCGGCGGCCGCGGGCGCCACGAAGACCAAGACCTTCAAGGTCTACCGCTACGATCCCGAGGGCAGCGAGAATCCGCGCTGGGACACCTATGAGGTGGATGTCGAGGCCTGCGGCCCGATGGTCCTGGATGCGCTGATCTACATCAAGAACGAGATGGATCCGGGCCTGGCCTTCCGCCGCTCCTGCCGCGAAGGCGTCTGCGGGTCCTGCGCCATGAACATCGGCGGCCGCAATACGCTGGCCTGCACGCATGGATGGTCTGAGGTGCCCGGCAAGGAAGTCCAGATCAGCCCCCTGCCGCACATGCCGGTGATGAAGGACCTGGTGCCGGACCTGACGCAGTTCTACGCGCAGTACGCGTCGATCGAGCCGTGGCTGCACACCGAGACGCCGGAGCCGGTGAAGGAGTGGCTGCAGTCGCCGGAGGACCGCGAGAAGCTGGATGGGCTCTACGAGTGTATCCTTTGCGCCTGCTGCACGACCTCGTGCCCGAGCTACTGGTGGAACCAGGACAAGTACCTGGGCCCGGCGACCCTGCTGCAGTCGTACCGCTGGCTGATCGACAGCCGCGACGAGGCGACGGGCGAGCGGCTGGACGCGCTGGAGGACCCCTTCAAGCTCTACCGCTGCCACACGATCATGAATTGCGCCCAGGTCTGCCCCAAGGGGCTGAACCCCGCCAAGGCGATCGCCGAGGTGAAGAAGATGCTGGTGGAACGCGTCGTCTGACATCGGGCGGAAATACGAGCGCCGGAGAACTGCCGGCGGACAGGCCGGGGGATAAGTCTTTGCGTAAAATCGTGGGTTTGGGTTTCGCCGCGGCGCTGATGCTGACGGCCGCGCCGGCAATGGTCGTGCTGACGGCGCCGGTGGCGGCCCAGGCTCAGAATGGGCAGGCTCAGCCCGCGGCCGAGGCCGCCCGCTTCACCGCCTTCATCGACAACGAGTTCGAGCAGGAGCTGAAGCTTCGGCCGCAGCGGGCCACGGCGCTCGGCCGCAAGCAGGACAACGACAAGTGGGATGACATCAGCGACGCCGGCCAGCTGAAGCTGCTGGAATGGCGCCGCGCCAGCGTGGCTCGCATGAAGGCTCAGTTCGACCGCGCCAAGCTGCCGCCGGAAACCCGCGCCAGCTACGACATGTGGGCCATGGAGCTCCACCGGGCGGAAGCGACCTACAAGTACCGCCGCTACCAGCCGCCGTTCTATTCTTTCCTCTATTCGATCCACTCCGAGCTGCCGAATTTCCTGATCAACACCCAGGCGGTCAGCGATGCGGCCGATATGGCCGGCTACAACGCCCGCCTGAAGAGCCTGGGCGCGGTGCTGGATGTCGGCATCGCCGAGAGCCGGCAGGCCACCGCCCAGGGCGTCAATGCGCCGAAGTTCGAGATCGAGCGGGTGATCGAGGGCTCAAAGGTGATGATCAGCGGCCAGCCGTTCACGGCGAGCGGCGCGGACTCGCCCTTGTGGGCCGACGCCAAGGCCAAGGTCGGCAAGTTGAAGGCCGCCGGCAAGGTCACCGACGCCGAGGCCGACGCGCTGCTGGCCGACGCCAAGGCCGGCGTGCTGGGCGTCAAGGCGCCCTACGAGCGGGTGATCGCCTGGGCCAATGGCGAGCTGCCGAAGGCGCCGTCGGGCAAAACCGGCGCGGTCTCGTTGCCGGGCGGCCTTGAGTGGTACGCCGCAGCGCTGAAGCTCAACACCACCACCGACCTCACGCCCGATCAGGTCCACGCGCTGGGCCTCAAGGAGGTGGAGCGCATTCAGAAGGAGCAGGACGCGCTCGCCCAGAAATCCGGCTTCAAGGACCGTCAGGCCTTCTACGACGACCGCGCGAAGAAATTCCCGCCGACGCCGTGGACCGACGCCATCCGCGCCGACTACCTGCGCCAGTACAACGCCGCGATCGCCCGCAACCGCAGCCTGCTGCCGTCGGTGTTCACCAACCTGCCGGTCTACAAGGCCGAGGTGGTCCGTGAGCCGGCGTTCAGCGAAGTGGCCGGCGGCGCCGCCCACGCGTCAGGCCCCAACCTCGACGGCACGAGGCCTGGCCGCGTCTACATCCACATGCTCGGCGTCACCGACGACCCCGCCAACATCACCGACCTGATGTGCCACGAGGGCATCCCCGGCCACGTGATGCAGGGCGACATCCAGGTGCGCCAGAAGGGCGTGCCGAAGTTCCGCTCGGCCTACCGCTACGTGGCCTACGGCGAGGGCTGGGCGCTCTACACCGAATATCTCTGCAAGGAGATGGGCGCCTATCAGGACGTGGCGTCCGACTTCTTCCGCCTCGACGCCGAGCTGTTCCGCGCCGCGCGCCTGGTCACCGACACCGGCATCCACGCCAAGGGTTGGACCGAGGATCAGGCGGTCGACTACATGGTCAAGACCGGCCGCCGGCCGCCGCAGCAGGCGCGCTCGGAAGTCCGCCGCTACATCACGCTGCCGGGCCAAGCGACGGGCTACAAGATCGGCATGCTGAAGATCATGGAGCTGCGCCACAGGGCCGAGAAGGCGCTGGGGCCGAAGTTCGATGTGAAGGCCTACGACGACCTGGTGGTCGGCGAAGGCTCCCTGCCGCTGGCCGTGCTGGAGCGCCAGGTCGACGAATGGATCGCCCGCCAGAAGGCCGGCTGAACGAAGCTCTCAACGGACAGTGACCATGAACCGTACCCTAACTACCGCGCTTAGCCTGACCCTGCTGACCGCGCCCGCCGCCCTGTTGGTCGTCGCCGGACCCGCCGCCGCCCAGGCGCCTGCCGCAGCCCAGACCGCCGAGGGCGGGCGGTTCAACGCCTTCTTGGACGCGGAATACGCCCAGCAGCAGAAGTTCAGCCCGCAGCAGGCGACCTCCCAAGGGAGCAAGGAAGACCAGGACAAGCTGAACGACCTCAGCGACGCGGCCGACCTCAAGCGCCTGGAATGGCGGCGCGGCAGCGTGGCGCGGATGAAGGCGCAGTTCCAGCGGGCCAAGCTGCCGCTGGAGGGCCGCATCAGCTGGGACCTGTACCTCGACGAACTGGACTCCGCCGAGCTCAGTTACAAGTTCCGCGCCTACCAGGAGGCGACCGGCGCCCACTCCGGGCTGCCGAACTTCCTGATCAGCTCGCACCTGGTCGACGCGCCCGCCGACATGGTCGCCTACAACGCCCGCGTCACGGCGCTGGGCCACGCCATGGACCAGGCGCTGGACCGCGCCAAGGCCTCGGCCGCGCAAGGCATCCGCATGCCGCGCTTCCAGTACGAGCGGACCATCGCCGAGACCCAGAAGCTGATCAGCGGCGCGCCCTTCGACGGTGGTCCGGACTCGCCGCTTTGGGTCGACGCCAAGACCAAGGTCGGCAAGCTGCAGACCGCCGGCAAGGTGACGCCGGAAGAGGCGGCCAAGCTGCTGGACGGGACCAAGACCGCGCTCCTGACGGGCATGAAGCCCGGCTACGAGCGGCTGATCGGCTGGCTGCAGGCCGACATCGGCAATGCCAAGTCCGGCAAGGTGGGCGCGGTGACGCTGCCCAACGGCCTCGCCTGGTATGCCGCGGCGCTCAAGCTACAGACCCGCACCGATCTCACCGCCGATCAGATCCACAAGCTCGGCCTGTCGGAGGTCGCCCGCATCCAGGCCGAGATGGACGCGCTCGCCAAGCAGGCGGGCTTCGCCGACCGCGAGGCCTTCTATCACGACATCAACGCCAAGGATCCGCCGCAGCCCTACAACGATACGAACCGCGCCGAGATCCTGAAGTATTCCAATGACCTGATCGCCTCCAGCCGCACCCATCTTCCGGCCATGTTCAACGTCCTGCCGATCTACGGCATCGAGGTGATGCGCGAGCCGAGCTTCATCGAGGTCCCGGGCGGCGCGGCCAACACCAGCGGAGCCAGCCCCGGCGGCAAGCGGCCTGGCCGGGTCTATCTGCACATGCTGGGCAAGACGCCTTTGCGCGCCAGCCTGCCCGACCTGATGTGCCACGAAGGCATCCCGGGCCACGCCATGCAGGGCGACATCCGGGTGCGTCAGGTGGGCGTGCCGAAGTTCCGACTGGCCACCCGCAACGCCGCCTTCAACGAAGGCTGGGGCCTCTATTCCGAGCTGCTCTGCAAGGAGATGGGCGTCTATCCGGACTATGCGTCCGACTTCATGCGGCTGGACGGCGAGCTGTTTCGCGCCGTGCGCCTGGTCACCGACACCGGCATCCACGCCGATGGCTGGACCGAGGATCAGGCCGTCGACTACCTGAAGACCGTCGGCCACCGCAGCGACGACACCGCGCACGCCGAAACCCGCCGCTACATCACCGGCCCGGGCCAGGCGACGGCCTACAAGATCGGCATGATCCGCATCGTCGCCCTGCGCGCCGAGGCGCAGAAAGCGCTGGGCCCGAAGTTCGACGTGCGGGGCTTCAACGACATGGTGATTGCTTCGGGCTCGTTGACGCTCTCGGTGCTGGAGATGCGGGTGCACGAGTGGATCGCGGAGCAGAAGGCGAAGGGATAGTTCCTCCCCTTCGGGGGAGGTGGCGCGAAGCGCCGGAGGGGGCTTCGTCTCCGGTTTGAGCGGACCCCCTCAGTCAGCTTCGCTGACAGCTCCCCCGATGGGGAGCAATAGGTGGAAGTTGACACCTGCGTCAGGCTTAAGCATCGAGGTTCGATGAGCGACCCCACCGCACATGTTGTGATCCTGGGCGCGGGCCATGCGGGCGGCACGGCGGCGGCGCTGTTGCGGCAGTATGGGCATGAGGGTCCGATCACGCTGGTGGGCGAGGAGCCGATCCCGCCCTATCAGCGGCCGCCGCTGTCGAAGGCCTGGCTGAAGGGCGAGGCGGACGCGGACTCGCTGGCGCTCAAGCCGTTGGAATTCTACGCCGAGCACAACATCGATTTCCGCGCCTCGACGATCGCGGTGAGCATTAACCGCGGTGCGAAGACCGTGGCCCTCTCCGATGGATCGAGCGTCGGCTACGACGTCCTGATCATCGCCACCGGCGCGCGGGCCATCGCGCTGCCGATCCCCGGCGCGGACCTCACCGGCGTCATGTTCCTGCGCACCGCCGCCGATGCGGAGACGCTGAAGGCGACGGTCGGGCCGGGCAAGACGCTGGCGGTGGTCGGCGGCGGCTATATCGGGCTGGAGGTCGCCGCGTCGGGTCGGGCGCTGGGCGCTGACGTCGTGGTGCTCGAGCGCGAGCCGCGGCTGCTGGCCCGGGTCGCCTGCGAGACCCTGTCGGACTTCTTCAAGGCCCAGCACGAAGCCCACGGGGTCAGCTTCGAACTGGGCGCCACGGCGGCGGCCTTTGAGGGCGTGGACGGTCACGTCACCGGCGTGCGTTTGGCCGATGGCCGCCTGATCGCCTGCGACGCGGTGGTGGTCGGCGTCGGCGCGGCGCCCAACGACGAACTCGCCAAGGACTGCGGCCTGGAGACGGCGCGCGGCGTCGTCGTCGACCTGGACGCGCGGACCAGCGACCCCAATATCTTCGCCATCGGCGACGTGGCGCACCGGCCGATGCCGATCTACGGCCGCATGTTCCGCATGGAGAGCGTGCCCAACGCGCTCGAACAGGCCAAGCAGGCGGCCAGCGCCATCGTCGGGCGCCCGCAACCCGCCGGCGAGGTCCCCTGGCAGTGGTCCGACCAGTACGATCTGAAGCTGCAGATCGCCGGCTACGCCTTCGACGTCGACGAAATCCTGGTGCGCGGTGACCCTGCGTCAGCGAAGTTCGCGGTGTTCCACCTGAAGGGCGATCTGGTCCAGTCGGTTGAAGCGATCAATTCACCGCCCGAGTTCATGATGGGCAAGCAGCTCATCGGGGCGCGGCGTCCGGTCGATAAGGCCAGACTTGCAGACCCCACCGTTTCCATGAAAGAGGTCGCCGTCTAAGCGGCGCCAAGATCGATATCCGAGGGGTTTATGGCCAAGATCACCTACATCGAGCACGACGGGACCGAGCACGTCATCGACGTGAAGAACGGCCTCACCGTCATGGAAGGCGCGGTGAAGAACAACATCCCCGGCATCGATGCCGACTGCGGCGGCGCCTGCGCCTGCGCCACCTGCCACGTCTATGTGGACGAGGCCTGGCGCGACAAGACCGGGACCTCCTCGGCCATGGAAGAGTCCATGCTCGACTTCGCCGAGAACGTGGAGCCGAACAGCCGCCTGTCCTGCCAGATCAAGGTGAGCGACGCGCTGGACGGGCTGGTGGTGCGGATGCCGGAGAGCCAGCACTAGGGAACTCGCGGCCCTCCTTAAACCGCTCATCCCCGCGAAAGCGGGGACTCAGGCTTTTTCGTTGCTGCGCTTCGGCCGGTCTCGGCGGTGCGATGGAGATTTCAGAAACACAAAACACCTGGGTCCTCGCTTTCGCGGGGATGAGCGGAATTTTGGGGTCTAGCGCGAAGGCGGCGCCGCCGCTTTCGGCACAGGCGGGGCTGCGTCCCCCGCGGCCGGCTTGCCGAAGTGCTTCAGCAGATAGGCGTAGACGATGTCGTTCTCCTGCGGCGTCAGCTCGGCGCCGTTGTCGACCATCTTGCCGATAGTCATTTCCCACTCGATGGGCGCGCGTGGCTTTTCGGAGATCTGGAAGGCCTCGTGGCAACCGGTGCAGGCGCGGACCACCACGTCCTTGCCCGGGCCGTCCGGCAGCACGTCGTTGGGATCTTCCGCGAGCGCCGAGGGGGCGAGGCCGAGTAGGATCGTGGCGGCGGCGGTGGCGGCGAGGATCAGGCGCGGGCTCATCGCCTAGCGGTAGCTCGCCGGCGCCCTTGGCTCAATGCGCCGGGCCCTTGAGGAACCAGCTGGCCCAGGCGGGGCGCGGGGCGCGGTGGGCCGGCCAAGCGGCGCCGGCGACGACGTCACGCCAGGGGCCGTGCTCCTGGCCGCAGCCTTGGCAGTCGGCCAGCAGGTCGCCCTCGCCGCCGGCGTAGAGGGTCACGGCGCTCTCGCCGCACTGCGGGCATTCGAACTCGGCGGTGTTCATTCCGTGACCTTGGCCCGCGTCCGCATAAGGAAGAAATGTGGTTGGTTACGGCGTAGGGCCCTAGAGCGGCGGAACCGCCGCGCGGGGGCGAGTGGCCCAATAGGCGGTGTGCATCTCATCGCGCCGCAGACCGCCTAGGCCGGCGGCGACGGCGGCCGTGAACGCGCTGAGCAGCAGGCCGATGCCCATGAACAGCGAGGCCTGGGCGGCGAGGCCCGCGGCCTGAACCGGCTCAATCTGCACCGCGGCGGCAGCCGCGGCCTGGATCGTCGCATGGGTGGCGGCTGGGGCGAGCGCGGTCACGGCCAACAGCACGCCGGCCACCGTGCTCACCGCCCACACCAGCAGGCCGTGGGCGGTGTCGCGGAAGTGGATCTCATGGTCGTGGACGTTGACCCACTTGGTGCGCAGGCGTCCGGCCAGATAGCCGCCGAGCGCGGCGCTGAGCACCTGGATCGTCACCAGGATGGCGCCGAGCGTCGGGTTGAAGCCGTCGGTTGAGGCGCCGGCGACCGGCCAGGGCTGGGCGAGCTTCAGGCCAAAGCCCGTGGCCAGCGCCAGCAGCACGAAGGAAGTGGCGAGCGCGGCGGCGGCGCCGGCGAGGATGGCGGACCAGGAGATGGCTGAGTGGCCTTCCTCAGTGATCAGATCGCGTTCCATGGGGGTTCCCTCCGCGCCGGATCAAAAGTGGTGGGTGCAGAAGGCGAGCAGCAGGATCACCGGAATCGGCACGCCCAGGAACATCAGCAGTATCGATCGCACGTCAGGCCCTCCAGTCCACGACAATGTCGCTCGGTGAGACCACCGAAGCGGAGCCGTAACGTGGCGCGACGGGCGTTGTTCCTTTCCCTCCCCTTCTGAGGAGGGTGGCGAGCGAATGCGAGACGGGTGGGGAAGTGCGGGTCGGCGTGCTGAGTCAGCACTTGAACGCAACTGCCCCACCCGTTTCGCGCTTTGCAGCGCGATCCACCCTCCCCACAAGGGGGAGGGAAGACAGCGTCGAGGAGTCTTAGGCGAAGGTCTCGCCGACCATCTGTTCGCTGAGCGCCCAGAGCGCCTTAGCGCGGTCGGCGTCGAGGGCGTAGGCGCGAACCCCGCCGCGCAGGTCGGGGCCTTCGGCGGGCTCGGCGACATGGCAGTCTTCGCAGAACAGGCCGCCGACCTCAGCGGCCGGGGCGACGACGGCGGCCCAGCAGGAGGTGGCGGCGCCCTGCGGGATGGTCTTCCATTCGAAAGCCGCCGCGCCGGCTGTCGCGGCCTGGGCGTTGATGCTGTCGATCAGGCCCTGCATCACGCCGGGCGTCATGTAGCGGCCGAGCTCGGTCTGGATACCGCCCGGATGGACGGCGGCGGCGCGGACGCCGCGCGCCTTGTGGCGGCGGTCGAACTCGACAGCGAACAGGATGTTGGCGGTCTTCGACCGGCCATAGGCGCCGAACTCGGTGTAGGGCGTGTGGTCGAAGTTCGGATCATCCAGGTCGACGTCGGAGAAGCGGTGGCCGGAGGAGGACAGGTTCACCAGCCGGCCGCCGTCCTTGATCAGGTTCGCGATGCGGTTGACGAAGACGAAGTGGCCCAGGTGGTTGGTGCCGAACTGGGTCTCGAAGCCGTCCTTGGTCTTGCCGAAGGGCGTGGCCATGACGCCGGCGTTGCAGATCACCACGTCGAACTGTTTGCCGGCGACGTTCAGCTTGTCGGCGGCGGCGCGGACGCTGGCGAGATCGGCGAGGTCGAGTTCGATCAGCTCCAGCGAGCCGCCGTTCGCGGCCTGGGCGCGGACCTCGGCGGTGGCGGCTTCGGCCTTCTTCAGGTCGCGGGCGGCGCCGACCACGGTGGCGCCATGGGCGGCAAGCGCGCGGGCGGTCTCGACGCCCAGGCCGGCGGAGACGCCGGTGACCAGGATGCGTTTGCCCTTGAGGTCGACGCCGGCGAGGACGTCATCGGTGGTGGATTTCGCGCCAAATTGTGCGGTCATGGGAGTCTCCGGAAGCGGGGTCGTTGTGCGGGTCGCGCCAGATCGCTATATGAAGCGGAGGCGACCTCCGGTTAAATACGGAGGCAGCCTCCGTTTTTCAAGAGCCCCATTTCGGAAACCGCATTTTGAGCCTCGCTGACGCCAAGACTGGGGACGACAGGACGCGCAAGCCCCGGGCTGACAGCCTGCGCAACCGCGAGCAGCTGCTGGAGGCGGCGAAGGCGGCGTTTACGACCATCGGCGCCGAGGCGCCGCTGGAGGAGATCGCGCGGCGCGCGGGCCTGGGCATCGGCACCCTCTACCGGCATTTCCCGACCCGCGATGCGCTGTTGGCCGGGGTCTATCGGCGCGAGGTCGAGCAGCTTGCCAATTCCGCCGAGACCCTGCTGGCGGAGCGGCCGGCGGGTGAAGCGCTGCGGGCCTGGCTGCATCTGCTCGTCGACTACATGGCCACCAAGCGGGTGATCGCGCCCGCGCTGCAGGCCTCACCCGGCGAGGGCCAGGCGGCCTATGCCTCGTCTGGCCCGGCGATCACCGGGGCGATGAACCGGCTAGCCCAGGCCGCTATCGACAGCGGCGATGTGCGCGGCGACGTGGGGCCCGATGACCTCCTGCGGATGCTTATGGGCCTGAGCTACGGCTACGACCGCCCCGACTGGGAGCCCAGCGCGCGGCGGCTGATCGACATCCTGATGGCGGGGCTGAAGCCCCAGGCTTGAGCGCCAGGCGTGAGCTAGGCGGGATCGAACCGCAGGACCTGGATCTTCGACTCGGCGCCGGGCGTCAGCGACAGGTCGCACGCCGCCTCGCCGCGTTCGCAGGCGAAGTGCAGCCGGCCCGCGAGCGCGTGGCGGGCCTCGATGCGGGCTAGGGCGCCCTCGCCGAGCGTGGCCTTCAGCTCCGCCAGGGCCCGGTTGCGGCTCTCCAGCGGCAGATCGGCCAAGAGGTTCGGGGCGAACCGCGCCTGGATCGCGTCGAGGCGCCCAGCGGCGAAGGCCTGGGCGACCGCCTCGGCGGCGGCCTGCAGGGCCGGTGAGATGGCGATGGGCCTTGGTCGCCACAGGCCGTGGGCGTGCAGGACGCCGGCGACCTCGACGTTCGCAGGTTCGGGTCCGGCGTAGGTGACGTTGGCGAAGGCGAAGAGGCCGATCCCGGCGTCCGGCGAAAAGAACATATTGGAGCCGAAGCCCGGCAGGCCGCCGGAGTGCGCCAGGCAGCGGCCAAGCTGCGGGTCCGCGGCGCTGGCCAGGCCGTAGCCGTAGGCGATCGCCACCGGCACGCTCTCGCCGCCGACGGTGCGAGTGCGAGCGGGGCCCGGCATGGCGTGGCTGATCGCCAGTTCGCGGCGGCTGGCGCGGCGGACCGGACCGGCCTCGGCGTCGTCGCGGGGCGGCCAGGCGTCCAGCAGGAAGGCGACCCAGCGGGCGTAGTCCTTGGCGGGCGTAATGATCCCGCCCATGGCGGCGATCTCGCCGTCCGGACACGGCGGCTCCTCGCCATAGACGCCGTCGCGCCGCCAGTGGCCGCGGGCGCGGTTGGCGTCCGGGAGGGCGTCGGGATCGAAGACGGTGGCGTCCATGCCGAGCGGACGGAACAGGCGATCGGTGATCACCTGCTGGAAGGGCTGGCCGCAGAGATTGCTGATGATCCGGCCGAGGATCCCGTAGCCGAGGTTGGAATATTCGAAGGCCACGCCCGGCGCCTGGGCGAACAGGCCGCCGCCGCGCAGCAGGGCCGAGAACGCGTCCGGCGTCATGCCCATGGCGCGGTCGGCCCAGGGGTCGTCGGTGACGAAGCCTTCGGTGTGGCTCAGGAGGTCGCGCACGGTGATTGGCGGGCTGTCGGCGGTGGGCAGCGGCAGATCGGCGAGCTCCGGCGCATAGGTCAGGGCCGAGGCCTCCAGCGACAGCCGGCCCTCGTCGCGCAGCATCAGGATGGCAGTTGCGGTGACCTGCTTGGTCATCGAGGCGATGCGGAAGGCGGTGTCGGCGGTGACCGGCGCGCCGGTCTCGCGGTCGCCGACGCCGTGGGTGAAGAGGTGGGCCAGGCCGCCATCCTTGACCACGCCCGCGACCACGCCCGGCGCTTCGACGCGCGTGGCGAAAGCTGAGTAGACCGCGTCGATCTCGCTCGCGACGGTGGGGTCGAGGGCCGGCATCCTAGTTCCTCAAGCCCAGCTCGGGCTGGGCGGCGCCGGCCATGGCTTCCTCGGGCAGGTGGCAGGTGAAGGTGGCGCCGGCGCCGGGCTCGCTCTCCAGCGCCACCCAGCCGCCGTGCAGCTCGGTCAGCGCCTTGACCAGCGCCAGGCCCAGGCCCGGCCCGCCGCGCTCGCGGCCGATGAAGCGGTCGAAGATGTGCGCCTGGACGTGGAAGGGAATGCCGCGGCCAGTGTCGGAGACCTGCAGCTGG
This sequence comes from uncultured Alphaproteobacteria bacterium, assembly GCA_903822175.1. Taxonomy (GTDB): domain Bacteria; phylum Pseudomonadota; class Alphaproteobacteria; order Caulobacterales; family Caulobacteraceae; genus Phenylobacterium. The sequence continues at coordinate 108,301 of CAIJOB010000042.1, read as the reverse complement.
AATTCGCCCAGCCCCTTCTTGGCCGCCAGCGTCACTGTGCCGCCGGCCGGCGTCTGGCCGAGCGCGTTTTCCACCAGGTGGTTGAGGATCTGGCCCAGGCGCCGCGCGTCGCCGCGGATGAGGCCCAGGTCCTGCGGATAGTCGACGACGATCTTGACGTTGGCGGCCAGCGCCTCCGGCGCCCAGCGTTCGGCCTGGGCGTCCAAGAGGTCGCCGACCCGCACGTCCTCCAGGTCCAGCGCCATTTCGTCGGCGTCGATCTGAGCCATGTCGAGCACGTCGTCGATGGAACGCGCGAGCTGTGTGGCGGCGGATTTGACCGCGGCGGCGTGGCTGCGCCCGCGCTCCGACAGCGCCTCGCCCGAGCGCTCCAGCAGTTCGGAATAGCCGATGATGGTGGTGAGCGGCGTGCGCAGCTCATAGGAGACATTGCCGACGAAATCGCGCTTCAGCCGCTCGGCGTCGGCCAGGGCCTGCTCCTTGGCCTCGAGCGCCGCCTCGACCTTGCGGGCGTCGGTGACGTCGGTGAAGGCGATCAGCGTCGCCCCGTCCGGTAGGGGCCGCGACTGGTAGACGACGATGCGGCTGTCGGAGGTCTTGACCTCGCCGGTCGTCGGGGCCCGCGCCTGGGGGTCGGGGTCGGCGACGCGGCCCTTCAGCTCCGCCCAGAAATTCTTTTCGTGCAGCTTGGGAATGCAGAGCTCGACCACGCCCTCGAAATCGCCGGCCGCCTCGACCTGGACAGGCGTCACGTTCCAGAACCTGGCGAAGCTCTCGTTGTGCAGGCGCAGGCGGCCGTCGGAGCCGAACACCGTCACCGCGTCGGAGAGCTTATCCAGCGTCGCCTGCTGCACCTGGATCAGGCCGTTGTACTGGCTGGTCAGCTTCAGCTCGTCGGTGATGTCGGAATAGAGCAGCAGGATGCCGCCCATCGGGTGCGGCTGGCGCACCACCTTCAGCGTGCGCCCGTCCGGCAGGCTCCACATCTCGTCGGGCCCGCCGGCCAGCTGCTCGTAGCGGTCCAGTTCGGCGGCCTTCCACTTGGTGTAGTCGGCGGTTTCCGGCAGGCGGCGGCGCTGGCGCAGGCGGTCCAGCACCTCGCCGTGGCTGGGCTGTTCGGCGAGCCAGGCCGGCTCCAGGCCCCACATGTCGGCGAAGGCGGTGTTGTGGAACATCAGCTTCTTGCCGCGGCCGAAGACGGCGACGGCCTCGGCGATGTGGTTCAGCGTTTCGTCGTGCGCCTCGACATTGCGCTTGAGGAGTTCGCGCAGGTCCTCCTGCTCGCTGACGTCCTCGGTCCAGACACCGACCCCGCCGCCTTCCAGCGGCTGGGCGGTGACATGGAAGGCGCGGCGCTTGCCGGCGACGGTGGCCCAGCGGACCGTGTCGCGCCGCTGGCCAAGGTTAGCGGCCTCGCTGGCGAGCGCATCGGCTGAGCGATCGAAGGCGACGCCGCGGGTGGCGGCGTCGTCCAGGCTGGCGGCGTCCGCGGCCTTCAGCCAGGCGGCGTTGACCCAGACCGGCGAGCCGTCCGCCGCGGCGATCCAGGCGGGCGTGGCCCGGGCATTGAGGAAGGCGGCGAAGCGGGGCGCGGTCGGCAGGCCGGCGTCCTGCGCCTGGGCCGCCGAGAGCCTGAGCCAGGCCATGGCGCCGGCCGCGCGGCCTTCGACGGCGATCAGGCCGCCACCCGTTTCGCTCGATTGGCCCTGGACCTCGAAGGCGCAGGCCTCGCCGCGCTCGAAGAGGGCGCGCAGGCGCCGCGCGTGGTCGGGGTCGGCGCGCATCAGGGCGTTGACCACCCCTTGTGGGTCGGGCTCGGCCAAGCCCAGCGCCTCGGCGCAGACGGCCAGCGACTCCTCGCCAGACGCCAGCAGGGCGCGGCCGTCCTCGACGGCCAGCAGGGCGGAATCGAAGGCCTCGGCGGAGGCCTGGGCGGCGTCGGCCTTGGCCTCGAAGCCGGCCAGCCGTGCGGAGATTTCGGCCACGCGCTCTTGCGCCTGGCGCCGCTGGACCAGCGCCCAGAGGATCGCGCAGATCGCCAGGCTGACCGCGCCCGCCGCCGCCGCAAGGATCAGTTGGTGGCTATCCATTCCCGCTGCTTTGGCCCGCCTTATCCGCCTCTGGCGAATCGCCCTGTTCGCACACTAGGCCGGGGCGGACCTCGCCGCATCCGCCCCGAGTAGCGTTGGGCCGCGTTTGAGATGCTACGCTAAGTTGGCGCATGATCGGACTGAAGCCTCAAGCATGACCGCGATCCTCTATCCCGTGGCGGCGAACGCCGAGCTGGCGATGGCCGCGCCGCTGGGCCGCGCCGCCCGCGAGCGCGAGGCCCTGGGCGTGGCCGGCGAGGCGGTGGTGTTCACCACCGATCCCACCGGGCCGGCGTTCGCCACCCGCGAGGCGGCGCTGGACGCCTATGCCGGTCCGGTCGGCGAGAGCTGGGCGCGCCTTGCCGAACAGATTCTGCCCGGCCAGAGGCTCGGCTCCGTGAAGCCGGTCTTCGCCAACGGCCGCCGCTGGCCGGCGCCCACCGGGGTCCCGCCGCGTACGGCCTGGCGGCTGATGGTCTCCTACTGGCGGATCGCCACCGCCGAGCGGCCGATCGAGGCGCCGCAAGCCCGCGCGGCGCGCAAGACCCGCTCGCCCCTCGATGGCGAGACCCTGCGCGCCATGGCCCGCCAGCCGCTGCGCCCCATCGAGCCGCAGCAGCCGCTGGACATCGGCCTCTTCGAGGTGCGCCCGCCGGACGCCCCGCATATCGTGATGCCTGACGAATGAGGTTCTGGTGAGTGACGCCCATCCGCCGATTGGAAAGGCCCCGTCGCTCGATGACCTGGCGGCGCTCGCCGAGGCGGCGTTCCAGGCCCTGCCGGCGGCCTTCCGCAAACTGACTGGCGACGTGGTCTTCCGGGTCGACGATTTCCCGGCCGAGGAGGTGCTGGACGACCTGGGCATCGAGGACCCGTTCGGGCTCACCGGCCTCTATCAGGGCGTCAACATCGGCCACCGCGACGGCGGCGGTCCGGCCATCGGGCCGTCGATGATCTTCCTCTACCGCCGCCCGATCCTCGACGAATGGGCGGAGCACGGCGAGATCACGCTGGAGGAACTGGTCACCCACGTCCTGGTGCACGAGATCGGCCACCACATGGGCCTCTCCGACGCCGACATCGACGCAATTGAGGCGAGCGCGGGCTAGGGCTCGCTCCAGTTCCGCTTTTTGAAAGACCACCCATGCCCGTGACCGTTCTCGACCCCAACACCGCCCTGATCGTCGTCGACCTGCAGAAGGGCATCGCGGCCATGCCCGGCGCCCATCCGATCGCCGGTGTCGTCGAGCGTTCGGCCGCGCTCGCCGAGGCCTTCCGGGCCCGCAAGCTGCCGGTGGTGCTGGTCAATGTGGACGCCGTGGCGCCTGGCCGAACGCAGGCCGGGCCGCGCGTCTCCGCCTTTCCGCCGGGGTTCGACGAACTGCTGCCGGAACTCAATCAGCAACCCTCCGACCACACGGTCACCAAGCGCACATGGGGCGCTTTCACCGGCACCGACCTGGAAGCCTATCTGAAGGGCAAGGGCGTCACCCAGGTGGTGGTCACCGGCGTCGCCACCAGCGCCGGCGTCGAGTCGACGGCGCGCTTCGCCCACGAGCTCGGCTTCAACGTCACCCTGGCGACCGACGCCATGACCGACATGAGCGCCGAGGCGCATGAGAACAGCATCTCCCGCATCTTCCCGCGGATGGCCGAGACCGGGACGACCGACGAGATCCTCGTCCTGCTCGCCAAGGCGGAGGCCTGAGCCTTCGCTGAGGCGATCCGACGAAAGGTGACGCTGCCGTCACTTTTATTGACTGATCAGCGTTTAGATGGTTCTTAGGCGGGCAGCATCCGCAAGGTTGGCGCTTAGACGCCCGCGTGACGAGGAACGAGCCCATGGCCGCCGACGGCAACATCACCAAGGACCTGATCTACGACGCCGTCGCGCCGGACGACTTCGAGTCGATGCTGGAGCTGGACCGCTACAACGCCCGCTCGACCGCCTTCGACAAGATCATCTCGGCCACCCACGACCACTTCTGGGATCCGCTCGACAAGAAGTACATCGACTTCGACGAGCCGTTCGACATGGAAAACACCATGATCCTCCCCGAGAAGATGATCGGGGCGCTGCAGCTCGACTACGTCAACGAGATCCTCGGCAGCGAGAAGGAGCGGATCCGCTTCGCCAACGCCCAGACCCTGCGCACCTTCTCCTCGATCCTGCACGGCGAGCAGGGCGCTCTGAACCTGTCGGCCAGCCTCTGCCACGTGCTGAAGGACCAGGGCGCGCAGGAATACGCCGCCAACCAGACCCGCGAAGAAGCCCGCCACGTCACCGCCTTCGCCAAATACATCAAGGCCCGCTGGGGCCGGCCGGTGGAATGCGGCCCGATCCTCAAGGACCTGCTGGTCGAGATCATCGGCGCGCCGGAGGTCTACAAGAAGATCATCGGCATGCAGATGCTGGTGGAAGGCCTGGCCATGGGCGCCTTCGCCACCGTGTTCAACGAGACCAACGATCCGCTGGCCAAGAAGCTGACCCAGCTGGTGATGACCGACGAGGCCTTCCACCACAAGTTCGGGAAGATCTGGGCCGACCGCACCATCCCGCACCTGACCGAGGCCGAGCACGAGGTCATCGAGATGTGGGCGGCGCACTGCTTCCAGACGCTGTTGTTCAACCTGGTGGCGCCCACCCAGAACATCAGCCTCTACGAGGAATTCGGTCTCGACCCCAACCGGGTGATCGAGGAGATGGGCAAGCTGGTCAACGACGAGACCCGCCGCGAGGAGATGAAGGAAGCCACCAACATCTTCCGCGTCCTGGTGAAGACCCTGGTCAACGCCGGCATCATCACCGACCGCACCAAGGGCTTTTACAACATGTACGTCGACATCGACGAGCTGAAGGGCGAGGGCGACAAGATGGTCGGCGACGACATCGCCGAGGAGGGCATCAAGTACCTCCAGCAGATCAACTTCAAAGACCGCGCGCTGGCCAAGATCCTGATCGCCGCCGAATAGGCTGGCCCAAGATCTAGCGCACGAGGACGCCCGCCGGGATTGCCCCTGGCGGGCGTTTTCGTTTCAGGTCCCCGTTTCGTTTCAGGCCCTACGCATAGGCGCCGCGAAGTCGCCGATATTGCCGCTCATGTGACGGGTAAGAATTTGGGGAGGGGACTATGCAACATCACCTGAAAATTGCGCTCATTGCGACCCTGGGCGCGCTTGCCGCCGGGACCGCGCAGGCCGCGCCGCCGCCGGCGTCCGACTACGATCGCGACGTGATCACGGTGGTGACCCTGTCGCGCCATTCGGCCTATCCGTCGGCGACCTGCATGGTCTGGGAGAACGCCGAGGGCCTGGGCGTCGGGCCGGCGCAGCTGGGCGGCTACCACGGCGTGACCTTCAACATCAATGTGACGCCGATGCCGACCGAGGCGTCGAAGGTTCCGACCACCTTCGCCCAGGGGATCGCGGCGATGAAGGTGCAGTTTGCGACCACGCCGGCCTGGATGGTGAGTACGCTGGAGAAGCATCGCACGGCGATCGAGGCGGCCTGCGCCAAGGACCAGCCGACGCCGTTCAAGGTCTATCCGCTGACCAAGAAAGATCAGGCGGGCTAAGGCCCGCCGCGCACTACTTCGGCGCCCAGACGACGATATCGTAGTGATCGCCTGCTTCGGTGAGATCGAAGCGGACGCCGTGGGCTTGCTTGGCCGCCAGGCGCGTGATCGCGTCACGGCTGCGGCGCTCGGCGTGTTGGTTGCGGGTGGTGACGCTCGGCTCGGCGGCCATGTTCGCCACGCAATCCAGGAGGCGGTAGGCCAGGCCGGTTTCCTGAGCGGCCACGTCGCAGAACGCACGGGTCGCAGCGTTGTCGGTGACGGGGCGGCACGGCGCCGGGCCGGCGAAGGCCACGCCCGCCCAGACCCTCTGCGGCTCGCCGGTGCGCTGGGCTTGATCGTCCAGTCCGTGAACCGCCATGCAGAGCGGGGGCAGCTCCAGCGCCATCGCCGGCGCGGCGGGGAGGGCCGAGAAAACCAGGGCATAGATGAGTCTGCGCATGGCCTGACTATAGTTCGATCTCGGCGACTTGGCAGCCTCCCGCCGCTTCGCTGGGGAGGTAGGGTTTGACGCCGCGTCGCGGCAGGGCGATCCTCGCTGAACGACGTTCAGGAGCCTTCCATGGCCGACGGCAACATCACCAAGGACGCCATGTACGGGGCCGTCGCCCCGGACGACTTCGAGTCGATGCTGACGCTGGACCGCTATGGCGAGCGCTCGACGGCCTTCGACAAGATCATCAGCGCGACCCACGACCATTTCTGGGACCCGCTGGACAAGCGCTACATCGATTTCGACGAGCCCTTCGATCTGGTCAATGTGGCCATGACGCCGGAGGAGCAGAACCCGATCCTGCGCCTGCCCTATGTGGCGCAGACCTTGGCGGATCCGCTGCAGAAGGTCGCCTTCATCAACTACATGCAGCTGCGCGGTTTCTCCTCGATCCTGCATGGCGAGCAGGGCGCGCTGAACCTGTCGGCGAGCCTGTGCCACGTGCTCTACGACCAGGGCGCCCAGGAATACGCAGCCAACCAGACCCGCGAGGAGGCGCGCCACGTCACCGCCTTCGCCAAGTACATCAAGGCCCGCTGGGGCCGGCCGACCGAGTGCGGCGCGGCGCTGAAGACCCTGCTGGTCGAGATCATCGAAACGCCGGAGGTCTACAAGAAGATCGTCGGCATGCAGATGCTGGTCGAGGGTCTGGCCATGGGCGCGTTCGCCAACGGCTATCGCTACAACCGCGATCCGGTCGCCAAGAAGCTGTTCCAGCTGGTGATGACCGACGAGGCTTTCCACCACAAGTTCGGGAAGATCTGGGCCGACCGGACGATCCCTAAGCTGACCCAGGCCGAGCGCAACCAGGTCGAGGACTGGACCGCCCACTGCGCCCAGAGCCTGCTCTTCGACCGCGGGGATCCGCGCCAGATGGCCGAGATCTACGGCATGTTCGACCTCGATCCCGAGCGGGTGATCGCCGACATCGTGGCGCGGCGGAAGACCCGCGACCCGAACCGCAAGTTCAAGGGCGAGACCAATGTCTTTAGGGTGCTGATCAAGACGCTGCTGCAGGCCAGCCTGATCACCGAGCGGACGCGCGGCTTCTACGCCATGTACGTCGACATGGACGAGCTCGCCGCCGAGGGGGAGCGCACGGTGGGCGACGACATCGCCGAGGACGGCATCCGCTTCCTGCAGGCGATCAATTTCAAGGATCGGGAGCGCGCGGTTTCGATCGCCGCGGAATAGGCTGCGCAAGCGCCTGCAACGTTCCGCCCTCAAAAGGGCAAGGTTGTGTTGCGTCCTTATGCAGCGCCCGCGAAGCTCTCGCGGGCGTTTCAATTGTCATCATACGAAGCTATTCACCCGCCCATGTTGAAGCGTCTGCTCGTGATCCTGGCCGCCACGGCCGTCCTGGCTGGTGCGGCTCCGGCCGTGGCCAACGCCATGGCTCAGCCGGTTTCCCACGTCGATCCGGCCCGCATGATGGGCCGCTGGTACGAGGTGGCGCGCCTGCCCAACATGACTCAGCGCGGCTGCCACGCCGGCACCTCCGACTGGACCCGCAACGGCGAGGGCTTCGCGGTGGTGCAGGCCTGCCATCGCGGCTCGCCGGACGGTCCGCTGGCGGAATGGAAGGCGCATGCCCGCGTCGCTGACCCGATCTCCAACGCCAAGTTCAAGATGACCTTCTTCGGCGGCCTGGTGAGCCAGGAGTACTGGGTGCTGGACGACCGGGCCGATGAGGGCTGGCTGATCCTGGCGACCCACGACGGCAAGTACCTGTGGCTGATGGCCACCAAGCCGACCCTGCCAGCCACCTTCAAGACCGAGGCTGTCGCCCGCATCAAACAGCTGGGCTTCGACATTGGGCGCCTGGAATTCCCGCTGCCGATCCACGGGTAAGCCAAGTCAGACATAAGTCGCTCACGGCTTTACTATGTTAGATTGCAGACTTAACCTGACACTATCGTCGGACGGTTCCACCGGGCGCCGGCGACTGAGAGTTGACACGCGCTCCCGCCGGATAAGGTCGAGGAGAGCGGCGTGTCCGAAGACCCAGCCTACATCCTGCATTTCGAATGGCCCGCGGGGGTGACCGGCAATGCCAATCGCGGAGCCGAACTCTACGCGGAGACCGAAGAGCACGCCCGGCTGCAGGCGGCCTTGCTCTATGCCGGCTCCTCGTTCGACGAGCCGGTCCCGACGGCCTACCGGATCGTGGCGCGCGGCGGCGCAGTGATCTACCGCTACCCGGAATCGTTTGACGAACCGCGGACATGGCCCGTCGACGTGCCATTGCCAGGAACCCGCTGAGGCCTTGCGTTCGGAACGAAGCCGGAACAATCTGGACCGGTGGAGACCAGCGTCACCCTCATCACCGTCTCGCGGCCCGAGACCACCGCCGCCGTCACCCGCGGCGCGGGTCGGCTGTTGACGGCGCTGGGCTATGCGCCGCTGGCGGAGGTCACCCTGCCGAACGGTCGGCGCGCCGACCTGATGGCGCTGGGGCGGCGCGGCGAGATTTTCATCGTCGAGGTGAAGTCGAGCCTGGAAGACTTCCGCACCGACCAGAAGTGGCACGAGTACCAGCCCTACTGCGACGCCTTCGCCTTCGCCGTGGCGCCGGAGTTTCCGCGCGAGCTGCTGCCGCAGGAGCCCGGTCTGATCGTCGCCGATGGCTTCGGCGGCGCGGTGCTGCGCGAGGCGCCGGCGGCGCCGCTGGCCGGCGCGCGGCGCAAGGCGCTGACCCTGGCCTTCGGACGGCTCGCGGCCCTACGCGCGGCGGGCGTCCAGGCCGTCGCGCTCGACGCCTAGCGCGCAGGATTGGTGGTCATCGCCTTCAGCGCGCCCATGTGGCGGCGGGAGACGGCGATTTCGGCGCCGGTGGTGAGGATCACCGCGCCTCGGCCGCCGGCGTGGCGGATGCGCACGATGCGGTCGCGCCGCACCAGGCTGGAGCGGTGGATGCGGACGAAGACCGCCGGGTCCAGCCGCTCGGCGAGCGCGCCGATCGACTGGCGGATCAGGAAGCTCCGGGCATGGGTGTGGATCCGCACATAGTCGCGCTCGGCCGCCACCCAGTCGATGGCCGCCACCGGCACGCTGGTCCGGCCGCCGCGTTCCTGGATCCAGATCTCGCGGTCGAACTCGCCGGCCGCAAGCGTCGGCGATGGGCCGCTGCGCAGATTACGCAGGATCTCTTCCAGCTCGCCGACCCGCATCGCGGCGGCGCGCTCGGCCAGGCTCTCGCGGGCGCGGCTGAGCGAGGCGGCGAGGCGCGCCGGTTCCACGGGCTTGAGGAGATAGTCGAAGGCGGCGCGGTCGAAGGCGTCGAGCGCGAAACGGTCGAAGGCGGTGACGAAGATGACGATCGGCGCGTCCGGTCCGAGCGCATCCAGCACCTCCAGCCCCGTCAGCCCCGGCATCTTGATGTCCAGCAGCACCACGTCGGGGCCACGCTCGGCGATCAGCTTGCGCGCCGCGATCCCGTCGGCGGCGGCGCCCACCAGCTCCACGTCCGGCTCCTCGCGCAGCAGAATCTCCAGGCGGCGCCGCGCCAGAGGTTCGTCGTCGACGATCAGCACGCGCAGCATGGCTCAGCGCCGCTCCAGCGGCAGCTCGACCGTCGCGGCGAAGCCGCCGCCGGGCCGGGGCCCGCAGGTCAGCACGCCGGCCTCGCCGTAGAGCACTTCAAGGCGACGGCGGACGTTGGTCAGGCCGACGCCCAGCGTCTCAGGCGCGCTACCGATGTCGGGGACGGCGTCGTCCTGCACGGTCACCGCCAGCATCGCCACGCCGCCGGGCCCGCTGCGTTCCTCGGCGCAGATCTCGATGGTCACCGGCCGCGTGGTGCGCGCGACGCCGTACTTCACCGCGTTCTCGATCAGCGGCTGGAGGATCAGGCCGGGGACCAGGGCGTCGCGCAGCTCCGGCGGGGTGACCTCGGAGAGCCGCAGACGGTCGCCGAACCGCTCCTGCTCGATGGCCAGATACTGGTGCTGGGCGGTGAGTTCGTCGGCGAGCGTGATCTTGTCGCCCGGCGCCTTTTCCAGGGAGGCGCGCAGGAAGTTGGACAGCGACAGCACCATCCGTTCCGCCCGCTCCACGTCCTTCTGGAGGATCAGCGAGGAGAGCGCGTTCAGGGTGTTGAACAGGAAGTGCGGGTTGATCTGATAGCGCAGCATCTGGTTCTGGCTCTCGGCGGCCAGCGCCTGGGCCTCCAGCAGCCGCAGGCTCTGCTCGCGGGTCACCTCGTCGTAGCTCAGCGCCAGCACCACGGCGCACCAGGCGAAGAACGACCAGATCATCACACTGAGGTTGTAGCCCAGCGACCAGAAGAGCTCGGAGGGGGTGTCCTTCATCGGCTCGTAGGGCGCGACGACGTAGAAGGCCGCGTAGTTGAGCGCGCTCCAGACGATCCCACCCGCCAGGGCGAGGCCGGCCGCCAGCAGGAAGCGTCGCCCCCAGGACCAGCCCCGGCTCGCCAGCAAGGCCCGCTGGACGCCGTAGCAGACGCCCACGCAGAGAATGCAGACCGCCGCGCGGCGCACGCCCATGTTCATCAGCCGCGGCACGGGCGTGTCCATGCCCAGCGAGCGCACTGAGGTGAGCGCGTAGGTCACCAGCCACAGGATCAGATTGGCGGCCAGATAGCGGTCCAGCAGCGGCCGGCTTTCCGGCTGCGGTCTGCTTTCCAAGGGAAAAGCGCCTCCGCGCCGTTGCGTGTCGCAGGCGAGGTTAGGGCAGGGCGCTGGTCGAGGCGATGCTGTTCGTCGTGCGAATGGTCCCGTTTGCAGCAGTGACTGCAATTGGCCTCGCCGGTTGCAGCCTTCATCGAATACGGCGTGATCGACCGCGCCCCTAACCGGATGCTGCCCTGGCGAAGCTCCACGAGGGAGGCCCGACACCCATGCGCAGCCGCAACTCCGTCCTGCAGGCCCTGCATCTGCTGAAGGCGCTCGACGCCCGGATCAGCGTCAACGAGGCGATCGCCTTCCTCTACGCCGCCGAGAACGAGGGGCTGACGGTGCAGGAGATGGCCGATGTCTCCGGCCTCACCCAGTCGACGGCGTCGCGCAGCCTGCGTGCGCTCGGGCCGCCGGAGTCCGACTGGTCGCAGGCCCCGGCGCTTGGCCTTGTCGAGCCCTATCTCAACCCGCGCGACGGCCGCAGCCACGTGATCCAGCTGTCGGCGCAGGGGCGCGAGGTCTGCGAGCGGCTGGACCGCATCATCCGCCAGTCTGTGACCATCCAGGCGACCCGGACAGACCGAGCCGCCTAGGCCGAGCCCTGGGCTCCGTCGTAGGCGCGGCTGATCTTCTTGGGGACGATCTGGCGCCAGGCCTCGCGGACCAGGTCGCTGATTTCGTCGGTCTCCAGGGCTTCGATGTCGACGAAGCTCCAGCGCAGGGCGCCGGCGATCATCGGGGTGAAGACGTCGGGGCGCGCCTCGAACAGCAGTTCCTGATGGTGCTTTTCGAGCTTCATGATGCAGCGGCCCTGGCTGCTCTGCACGAAACCCTTCTTGCCGACCTGGAAGCAGGGCTGGTCGTACCAGCTGTTCTCCCACGCACCGGGCAGACTTAGCGCGACAGCGCGGATGTCGTCCCAGGTCGCCACGACTTCCCCCGAAGACGCGGCCTAGCGCGGCGCGCGCTTGGCGAGGATCCGCTGCAGGGTTCGCCGGTGCATGTTCAGCCGGCGCGCGGTCTCCGCGACATTGTGGTTGCAGAGCTCGTAGATGCGCTGGATGTGTTCCCAGCGAACCCGGTCGGCGCTCATCGGGTTCTCCGGCGGCGGCGGGGAGTCGCCGGTGCGCGCGAGCAACGCCCGGGCCACGTCGTCGGCGTCGGCGGGCTTGGAGAGATAGTCCACGGCGCCGGCCTTCACCGCCTGCACGGCGGTGGCGATGTTCCCATAGCCGGTCAGCATGATGATCTTGGCGTCGGGCCGCGCGTCGCGCACCGCCTCCACCACCTTCAGGCCCGTGCCGTCCTCCAGGCGCATGTCCAGCACCGCGAAGGCGGGCGCGTGGCTGCGGACAGCGGCCAGCGCCTCAGAGACCGAGCCGACCAGGGTGGGCTCGAAGCCCCGCTGTTCCAGCGCCCGGCCCAACCGTGTGCGCAGGGGCGCGTCGTCGTCGAGCACCAGCAGGCTCTTGTCGGAGAGGGCGGCGATGTCGGCGGAGAGGTCGGTCATGCGGGAAATCCCTTACCAAGTGGGCTCGCGAGGCTCTGACGTGTGCGGCATCCTGTCGCAGGTCTTCACGTCAGGGCAAGCTGGAACTCGTATCAGGCGACTACATGGCGCCCGCCTCGATCTTGAGACGTGGCCAGCGGGCCGACACCACAGCACCGTGCGGCTTGCCGTTCTGAAACGTCACAAGGGCGCCTGTTCGTTCCAAGAGCGTCTTGGCGATGAAGAAGCCCAGACCCATGCCGATGTGGCCGGTGCGGGAGCCTTCGGCGCCTGGGCGGGTGGTCACATAGGGCTCGCCCAGCTTGGACAGCACCTCGGCGGAGAAGCCCGGCCCGTCGTCGCGCACCTCCATGGAGATGGTCTCGGCGTCGAAGCGGGCGGAGACCAGGATTTCCGATTTGGCGAAATCCACCGCGTTCTCCACGAAGGAGGTGAAAGCGTGGGTGATCTCGGGCATCCGGCGGATGTCGGGGGTCTTCATGCCCTTGGCCCCAGTGACGATGGCTTCGACGCGGACGCCCTTCACGCCGGCGTGCGGCTCAATCACCTCCTGCACCAGCTGGCGCAGCGACAGGCGCTCATGCACCACGTCGGCCGCCGCGTCCGGGGTCTCGGTCAGGCGGCGGAGAATCTCGCGGCACCGCTCGGCCTGGGAGACCAGGAGGTCAGCGTCCTCCTTGACCGCCGGCGTCGGCGCCTCGCGGCCCAGTTCCTTGGCGACGATGGAGATGGTGGCGAGCGGGGTGCCGAGCTCGTGGGCGGCGGCGGCGGCGAGCGCGCCGAGCGCCGATAGCCGCTGCTCGCGGGCCAGCACCGCCTGGGTCACGTCGAGCGCCAAGGCCATGCGCGCCGATTCCACCGCCGCCTGGCGCACATAGCCGGCGGTGAGCGCGATGCCGGCGATATTGGCCAGGGCCGCGCCGACCCGGAAGCTTATCGGAATGATCACCTCCATGCCCGGAGCCTGGGGCAGCGGCAGGGAGACGATCGCCAGGACCGCGGAGATCACCGAGGCCATGGCCGCCAGCGTCAGGACGGGGCGCAGCGGGAGCGTGGCCGCCGCCAGCGTCACCGGTGCGATCAGCAGCAGCACGAAGGGGTTCGACGAGCCGCCGGTCAGGAAGATCAGCGTGCTGATCTGCAGGATGTCGACGCCGAGCTGCGCGCCCGCCTCGCGGTCGCCGAACACCCGCTGGCCCGGCGAGGCGACGCCGGTCAGCAGGTTCACCCAGATCCCGGCGCCCACCACCGCGAAGCAGAGGAAGAACGGCAGGGAAAAGCCCATGCCGGCAGCCACCAGCAGCAGCACAGTCTCGCCGACCACCACCAGCCAACGCAGGGTGACCAGCGTGCGGACCCGCAGGCGCCCGCGGTGGACCGCGCCTTCCGACCAGTCGTCGCCCTGGTCGGAGCCCAGGCCGATCCCATCCTTGGCAAGCTCGCTGGGGGTTGCGGCTCGGCTCCCGCCGCCGCCTTGCATAGGCGTTGCGCCGGCCCTATCGAGACCGGGCTGGATCGGCGGCGCGGAGTGCGTCCTCGGTCTGGCCATGCCGGCTCAGGATCGCGCGCCTGGGCCGCCGTGACGAGCCCCAATGAACATTTTGGCTTCAAGCCGCGACGGCCGGCGCCTGGAAGGACAGCAGGACCCTCTCATGAGCCGGACCGTGTGGATCATCCTGGCCATCCTCGCCGTCGCCTTCGCCGCGGTCACGGGCCTGGCCGTCAAGCGCGGCATTCTCGGCGGCCACGAGCAAACCGCCGCCATCGGCGGACCGTTCCACCTGGTCGATCAGAAGGGCGCACCCACCGACGCCAGGGTCCTCAAGGGCAAGTGGAACGCGGTGTTCTTCGGCTTCACCTATTGCCCGGAGGCCTGCCCCACGACGCTGCTGGCGCTCGGCCAGGCCGAAAAGCTGCTGGGCTCCAAGGCCGACGACTTCCAGACCGTGTTCATCTCGGTCGATCCCGGCCGCGACACACCAAAAGTCTTGGCAAGCTACCTGTCGAATTCAGCCTTCCCGCGCCGCACCGTGGGGCTTACCGGTACGCCGGCCCAGGTCGCCGAGGTCGCCCACGCCTACAAGGTCTTCTACCAGAAGGCCGGCGATGGGCCGGACTACCAGGTCAACCACTCGACCATCACCTATCTGATGGGCCCGACGGGAGATTTCGTCTGCGTGATCCCCTATGGCGAAAACCCGCAGCAGATGGCCGGCCAGATCCGCGCGGCCATGAAGCAGGGGCCGCACGCGCAGTCCTGCTCAGCCTAAGGGTCGCCCGCCTTTCCTGGGGAAAAGCTGAACGTTGGGTATGGACCCGGTTAACCGTTCGGGTGTTATGCTGCGGCGCACAAAAGGATGGGGCATGCTCTACTCCCTCTACGAAGCCAGTTTCTATGCTGCAACGCCGCTGCGCGCGGCCGCGCGGATCACCCGGGACTTCTGGTCCTCGCCGCTCAATCCGGCGCGCGACAGCGATATCGGCCGCCGGCTCTACGCCAACGCCGACCTGTTCGCGAACCTGACGCGCCGCTACGGCAAGCCCGATTGGGGCATCGACACCATCGAGATTGATGGCCAGCCCGTGCGGGTCCGGCTCGAGGAAGTCTGGTCGAGCCCCTGGTGCAAACTCACTCACTTCGCCCGCGACATGGCCGACATGCGCCGCGCCGGCCGCCGGACCCGCGAGCCCGCGGTGCTGATCGCCGCCCCGCTCAGCGGCCACTACGCCACGCTGCTGCGCGGCACGGTTGAGGCCTTCCTGCAGGACCACGAGGTCTACATCACCGAGTGGACCAACGCCCGCGACGTGCCGATGATGGAAGGCCGCTTCGACTTCCACGACTACATCGACCACATCCGCGAGATGCTGCGGGTCCTGGGCCCCCGGCCGCACGTGGTCGCCGTCTGCCAGCCGGGGCCGCCGGTGTTGGCCGCCGCGGCCCTGATGGCCGAGGACGGGGAAGAGTGCCGTCCGGGCTCGATGACCTTCATGGGCTCGCCGATCGATGCGCGCCTGTCGCCGACCGTGACCAACAAGCTGGCTGAGGAACGGCCCTTCACCTGGTTCCAGACGACGATGATCGACACCGTCCCGCCGCCGCATCCCGGCATGGGCCGGCGCGTCTATCCGGGCTTCGTGCAGCTCGCCAGCTTCATGTCGATGAACGCCGCGAAGCACGAAGAGGCGCACCAGCGCTACCTGCGCCAGCTGATGGACGGCGATGGCGACGGCGCCGAGCAGCACCTGACGTTCTATGACGAATATCTGTCGGTGCTGGACCTGACCGAGGAATTCTACCTGCAGACCGTCGATGTGGTCTTCCAGCGCCACCTGCTCCCCAAGGGCGAACTGGAGCATCGCGGGCGTTTGGTGCGCCCGGAGCTTATCACCGACATCAGCCTGCTCACCGTCGAGGGCGAGAACGACGACATCTCCGGCATCGGCCAGACCCAGGCGGCGCACGATCTCTGCTCTGGCCTGCCGGCGGATTTTAAGCAGGACTATGTGCAGCCCAAGGTCGGCCACTACGGCGTCTTCAATGGCGCGCGCTTCCGCGACGAGATCTATCCCCGCGTGCGCAGCGTGATCTGGACCGCCGAAATGGCGCTGGCCCGCGAACCGGCCAACGCCGCTCGGCCCAAACGCATCAAGGCCGCCTAGGCCCCTCCCGTTCGAGGCCGAAGCCGCTTACTTAGAGCGCATGAGTCTCTTCGGCCGTGCTTTGGGTGGTCGGGCCCTTGCGGACGGTGACCGGCTGGAAGTCGCCGGGACCGCCGTCACCCTGAAGGTGAACCGCCGCGCGCGCCGCGTGTCCCTGCGCCTCGACCGCACCCGGCGCGAGATCGTCGCCACCGCGCCCTCGCCCCGCCGCCTGCCGGAAGCCGCCGCCTTCGCCCGCGAGCGTGCGGGCTGGATCGCCGAGCGGATGGCCGAACTGCCCGACGCGACGCCGGTCTACCCCGGCCTGACGCTGCAGGTGTTCGGCGAGCCGGTGCGGCTGGAGGCTGGAACAGGCCGCGCCAAATGGCTGCCCGCTGTCGACGGCGAGCCGGCCCGCATCACCGCGATGGGGGAAGGCGAAGGCTATTCCCGCGCCGTGATCCTGATGTTGAAGAAGCGGGCCAAGGCAGTGCTCGGCGAGCGCACCGACGTGTATGCCGCCATGCTGGGCGTGGCCGCGCCCACGGTCACCGTCGCCGACGCCAAGGGCCGCTGGGGATCATGCCGGCCGGGCGTGCGCGGCGGGGCGGCGTCGATCCGCTATTCGTGGCGCCTGGCGCTGGCCCCCTTCGAGGTCGCCGACTATGTGGCCGCCCACGAATGCGCCCACCTGCTGGAGCTGAACCACGGCCCGCGCTTCTGGGCCCACGTCCGCGCCCTGGTCGGCGAGCCGAAGGCCCACCGCGCCTGGCTCCGCAGCGAAGGCGCCAGGCTGCACGCGTTTGGGCGGTGAGGCGCAGTTCCCCTCACCGTTGGGGAGGGTGGCGAGCGAAGCGAGACGGGTGGGGAAGTCGCGTTCAAGTGCTGACTCAGCGCGCCGGCCCACACTTCCCCACCCTGGCCGCTGGCGCGGCCTGTCCCTCCCCGGAACGGGGAGGGGAACAGCTCAGTGCGGCGCTTCATCGGGCGCCTGCCGCGGGCCTGACGCCGCGCGCGCTGGCGGCGCGGGATCGGCTTCGTGGTCGCCGTGCAGCAGGTCCTGGACGCCGTTGAGGATCGCCCCGATCGCGTCGGTGGGTTGATCCGCCGGCGGCGGAGCGTCGGCGCCGGGGATCGGCTGGACGGCGAGCCTGGGGAGCGCCTGGGTCATGTAGTCGTGCCAGATGGCGGCCGGCGGGCCGCCGCCGGTGACCTTCTTCATCGGGGTGTTATCGTCGCGCCCGACCCAGACGGCGGTGACGAAGCCGCCGGTGTAGCCGATGAACCAGGCGTCCCGGTAGTCGCTGGTGGTGCCGGTCTTGCCGGCCAGGTCGTAGCCCTTGACGTTGGCCCGCGTGCCGGTCCCCGAGACGACCACCTGGCGCATCATCCGGATCATGTAGGAGAGCGCCGGCTGGCCGATCACCGCGCGGCGCTGGTCGTTGCCGACATTGTGGTCATAGAGCACCCGGCCGGACGCGGTGCGGATACGCTCGATGCCGTAGCCGCGGGCGAAGACGCCGCCGTTGGAGAAGGGCGTGTAAGCCTGGGCCATCTCCAGCGGGCTGACCTCGACGGCGCCCAGCGCCATGGAAGGATCGAGCTGGATGGGCGAGACGATGCCCAGCCGGTGCGCGGTCGCCGCCACGTTCGAGGTGCCGACCTCGTTGGCCAGGCGCGCGGCCACGGTGTTGATGGATTCCTTGAGTGCGATCTCCAGGTTGATCGGGCCCAGATATTTTCCGGTGTAGTTGCGGGGCGTCCAGTTGCCGATGGTGATCGGCTCGTCGACGACCGGCGTGTCCGGCGTGCGACCGGCCTCCATGGCGGTCAGGTAGACGAAGGGTTTCCAGGAGGAGCCGGCCTGGCGCCTGGCCTGGGTCGCCCGGTCGAACTGGCTCTGCAGATAGTTGACCCCGCCGACATAGGCGCGGACCCGGCCTTCGCCGTCGAGCGACAGCAGGGCCGCCTGTTTGACGCCCTGCGCCTGGGCGCCCGCGACGCCGGTCTGCACCGCCTGTTCGGCGCTGGCCTGCAGGGGCAGGTCGAGCGTGGTCTCGACCACCAGATCCTCGGTGGGCTGGCCGACCAGATGGCGGACCTGATCGTCGACCCAGTCGGTGAAGTACTGCGCCCGCTGGTTGGCCAGCACCGGATTGACCCGGATGGGGCCGGAGTTGATGGCGTCCTGCGCCTGTTGCGCGGTGATGGCGTGGGTGCGGACCATCTCGTCGAGCACGATGGTGGCGCGGCGCTCGGAGCGCGCGGTGTCGGCCATCGGCGAATAGCGCGAGGGGCCCTTCATCAGCCCGGCCAGCATGGCGCTTTCGCTTAAGCTCAGCTGGGCGGCGGGCTTGCCGAAATAGCGTTGCGAGGCGGCCTCGATGCCATAGGCGCCTTCGCCGAAATATTCGCGGTTCAGATAGAGCTCGAGGATCTGCTTCTTGGAGAACTTGGCCTCCAGCCAGATCGCCAGGATCAGCTCCTGGGCCTTGCGGCGGTAGTTCTGGTTGGGCGTCAGGAACAGCGCGCGGGCGAGCTGCTGGGTGATCGTCGAGCCGCCGCGCAGGGGGCCCGCGCCGTGGTGGGTCCAGTTGTAGACCTGGCTGCGCGCGATGCCCCAGGGGTTGAAGCCAAAGTGCCAGTAGAACCAGCGGTCCTCGATGGCCACGAAGGCCTTGGGCACATAGGGCGGCAGCTTGTCGAGGTCGACCGGCGGGGCGAACTGGCTGCCGCGCACCGCCACCAGGCCGCCGGAGCGATCCAGGTAGGAGATCGAGGGCTGGCGCTTGACGTCGTAGAGCTTCGAGGTGTCCGGCAGGTCCACCGAAAAGACCGCGAAGAAGGCCACGATGAAGATCAGCGCCCAGACGCCGAGCACCAGGGTCCAATAGATAAAGGCCTGCAAGGGCGTGCGGCCGGGCCGGGGCGGTTCGCCGCCGCCTCGATTGCCGCCGCCATTGCCGTTGCCTCGGCCGGCGCCCGACCCGTTTCCAGACCCGCGGCGCGGCGGCTGCGCGTTCGCCATCTGCTCGTCGTCCTAAGGTCGCGGGGCCGCCCCGACTTGCGAGACCGGGCGGACCCATAGCTTAGCGCAGAGAAGCACGCGACAAGATTGACGAGATATGAACGGCGGGGTTTGAGGGACCTCGCGGACGGCGCGGCGCTTCCTTTGAAGCCAAGCTTAGGTCACATTCCGCCGCGAGTTTCGAACGATCAGGCGATGCGCTCTTAAAGGAAGTCAGACGATGTTGCGGATGCGAGTGGCTGTGGCGATGGCGCTGGTGATGTTTGGCGCGGCGGCCTGTTCCAAGGGCGGAGCCGGGACCGCGCTCACCCAGGACGACATGGACCAGGGCAACGCCCAGGCCAAGGTCACGGTGGTGGAGTACGCCTCGGTCGGCTGCCCGGTCTGCGCCAAGTGGCAGAAGGAGGTCTATCCGGCCTTCAAGGCCAAATACATCGACAGCAACAAGATCCACTACGTGTTCCGCGAGATGCTGGTGGGCCAGGGGCCTGAGATCGCGGTGGCCTCGGCCGGCTTCCTGCTCGCCCGCTGCGCCGGCAAGGACAAATATTTCGCCGTCACCGACGCCATCTTCACCAGCCAGCAGCAGGCCTTCGAAGCGCCGCGCGAGACCCTGCAGAACGTCGCCAAGTCGGTGGGTATGACCGACGACGCCTTCAACAAGTGCATCAACGACGACAAGGCGATGCAGGCGCTGCAGGACCGGGTCGACCACCACAACCGCGACGACCACGTCAATTCGACGCCGACCTTCGTGATCAACGGCAAAAGCCTGGAGCCCGGCTATCACTCGCTCGACGAGATCGATGCGGCGATCAAGGCGGCGGGCGCCTAGCTGTCAGCCAGGCCCTAGGAACGGCCAGGGTCCGGTTCAAGAGCGGCAAGCTCTACATCCACGCATACCGGTGTTGCGAAAAAAGCGGTTGCCCGCGATCTTAACACTGTTATCTTAGCGATGCTCAGTTCGACGTGCGCCTAGGGTGGGGATACCCGAAGCGATCAAACGCGGCGAAAGGGGCCGGCGCCTTGAGCAGGGGCGCCGCCACTCCCCGAACCCGGAGGGCCTCTGATGAAGCTCCTGACCCTTGCGGCCGCCTGCGCGGCCGTCGCCACCCTCGCCGCCGCTCCCGCTTTCGCCGCCGATCCGGTGGTCGCCAAGCTGGCGCAACCCGTTCCTCAAGCCACCAAGTTCATCGCCGGTGAGGCGGTGTTCAACTGCGAAGGCGACACGTGCATCGCCGCCGCCCCGATGTCCCAGACCTTCTCGACCGCCGGCTGCAAGGCCGTGGCCGCCAAGGTTGGCGCCGTCGTCTCCTTCACCGGCGTGAAGACCATGGACGACACGCGTCTGTCCGCCTGCAACGCCGTCGCGGTGGCCCGCGCCGCCGGCGGCCCGCAGATGGCCAAGCAGTAGCTTCAAGCCTTTCAGTCTCCCAGCGGCTCTGTTGTCGAGCTTCTGAACTTGGGCGCCGGCCTTCGGGTCGGCGCCCTTTTCTTTGGTCTTCCCTTGTGAAGCGGGGGGAGGAACTCGCGAACCCCGTGACTATAAGTCAGGTCCTTGGGGCTCCTCTGAGGCCCCCTTGTGTTGCGGCGCGGGAGGTCGCGTGCTATCAGGCGCGCGGCTTCGGGCAAGGGGTCTTAGAGACCTTCTCGCCCGCTGTGCTTTTTCCAAGCGCTTTCAAGCCTTTAAGGCTGCCGCGGCATTCGTCGCGGCGGCTCCCTAGACGCACCGGGCGGACAACTAAGTGGCGGACGATTCAAAGGTATCGAATGTGGGCGGCCGGTACGCTCTGGCCCTGTTCGACCTGGCGAGCGATGAGAAGCAGGTCGCGGCCGTCGAGGCCGACCTGAAATCGCTGAAGAAGGCGCTGGCCGAAAGCCAGGACCTGCGCACCCTGGTGAGCTCGCCGGCGTTCAACGCCGAGGACAAGGGCAAGGCCCTGGTGGCCATCGCCGTGAAGGCGAAGTTCTCCATGACCACCATCAAATTCCTGGGCCTCCTGGCCACCAACGGCCGCGCCGGGCTGCTCGCCTCGATCATCACCAGCTATGAGGCGCTCTCGGCCAAGGCCCGCGGCGCCGTCTCCGCCCAGGTGACCACCGCCATCGCGCTCAGCCCTGCCCAGTCCAAGGGCGTCGCCGCGGCGCTGCGCCAGGCGCTGGGCAAGGATCCCGAAATCGAGACCCGCGTCGATCCCGCCATCCTCGGTGGTATCAAGGTGCAGGTCGGTTCCCGTCTGTTCGACGCTTCGCTCAAGTCGAAGCTCGACTCCCTCAAATTCGCCCTCAAGAGAGCGTAAGATCCATGGATATCCGCGCCGCCGAAATCTCGGCCATTCTCAAGTCGCAGATCGCGAACTTCGGTCAGGAAGCTGACGTCTCCGACGTCGGTCAGGTCCTGTCCGTCGGCGACGGCATCGCCCGCGTGTTCGGCCTCGACAACGTCCAGGCCGGCGAAATGGTCGAGTTCACCAAGGCCGGCGTGAAGGGCATGGCGCTCAACCTCGAGCGCGACAACGTCGGCGTCGTGATCTTCGGCGAAGACCGCGCGATCTCGGAAGGCGACGAAGTCCGCCGTCTGGGCGAAATCGTTGACGTGCCGGTCGGCAAGGGCCTGCTGGGCCGCGTCGTCAACCCGCTGGGCGAGCCGATCGACGGCAAGGGCCCGCTGACCAATGTGGCCGAGCGCCGCCGGGTGGACGTGAAGGCGCCGGGCATCATTCCGCGCAAGTCGGTGCATGAGCCGGTGCAGACGGGCCTCAAGGCCATCGACACCCTGATCCCCATCGGCCGCGGCCAGCGCGAGCTGATCATCGGTGACCGCCAGACCGGAAAGACCGCGGTGGCGATCGACACCATCCTGAACCAAAAGGCGATCAACGCCGGCACCGATGAGAGCGCCAAGCTCTATTGCATCTACGTCGCCATCGGCCAGAAGCGCTCCACCGTCGCCCAGATCGTCAAGACGCTCGAGGAGCGCGGCGCGCTGGACTACACCATCGTCGTCTCGGCGACGGCGTCGGAACCGGCCCCGCTGCAGTTCCTGGCGCCCTTCGCCGGCTGCGCCATGGGCGAGTGGTTCCGCGACAACGGCATGCACGCCGTCATCATCTATGACGACTTGTCCAAGCAGGCCGTCGCCTACCGTCAGATGTCGCTCCTGCTGCGCCGTCCGCCGGGCCGCGAAGCCTATCCGGGCGACGTCTTCTATCTGCATAGCCGCCTGCTCGAGCGCGCCGCCAAGCTCAATGAAGACAACGGCTCCGGCTCGCTGACCGCGCTGCCGCTGATCGAGACCCAGGCCAACGACGTCTCGGCCTATATCCCGACCAACGTGATCTCGATCACCGACGGCCAGATCTTCCTGGAAACCGACCTGTTCTTCCAGGGCATCCGCCCGGCGGTGAACGTCGGCATCTCGGTGAGCCGCGTGGGCTCGTCCGCTCAGATCAAGGCGATGAAGACCGCCGCCGGTCCCATCAAGGGCGAACTCGCCCAGTACCGGGAAATGGCCGCCTTCGCGAAGTTCGGCTCCGACCTCGACGTCACCACGCAGCGCCAGTTGGCGCGCGGCGAACGCCTGACCGAACTCCTGAAGCAGCCGCAGTACTCGCCGCTGTCGGTCGAGGAACAGGTGGCGGTGATCTATGCTGGCACCCGCGGCTACCTCGACGGCATCCCGACCAATCAGGTGCGCCGCTTCGAGACCGAACTGCTCGCTCACCTGCACGGCAAGCATCAGGCCATGCTGGATACGATCCGCACCTCGAAGGACATCAAGACCATCGAGGACGATCTGAAGGCCACCCTGGCCGCCTTCGCCGCGTCGTTTGCTTAAGCTGCTGACCCAGAGGATCAGGATCTAGGCGAATGGCCAGCCTCAAGGAGATGCGCAATCGGATCGGAAGCGTGAAAGCCACGCAGAAGATCACGAAGGCGCTGCAGATGGTGGCGGCGGCGAAGCTGCGCCGCAGCCAGGACGCGGCTCAGAACGCGCGGCCCTATGCCGAGCGCATGGCCGCGGTGATCGCAAACCTGGCGGCCGGGGTTTCGGGCGAAGGCGCCCCGCGCCTGCTCGTCGGCACCGGCTCGGACCAGCGTCACCTGATCGTGGTGGCGAGCTCCGACCGCGGCCTGGCCGGGGGCTTCAACTCCTCCATCGTCCGCGCCGCGCGCGAGCGCATCTCGCGCCTGCTGACCGAAGGCAAGGACGTCCGCGTCCTGACGCTCGGCCGCAAGGCCCGCGACCAGCTGAAGCGCCTCGACCGCTCGGTCGGCGCCTTCGAGGTTGGCGGCAGCCCCTCGCTGGCCGTCGCTGAAGAGGTCTCGGTGAAGATCCGCGAGCTGTTCGAGGCGGGCGACGTCGATGTCGTCACTCTCTATTTCTCGAAGTTCAAGTCGGTGATCTCGCAGACCCCGACCGCCGTACAGCTGATCCCGGCGCAGGTCGAGGCCTCCGCCGCGCCGATCGATCTGAAGGGCGCCGTCTACGAATACGAGCCCGACGAGGAGACCATCCTCGAAGAGCTGCTGCCCCGGAACATCACCACCCAGATCTTCTCCGCCATGCTGGAAAACCAGGCCGGTTTCTACGCGTCCCAGATGACCGCGATGGACAACGCCACCCGCAATGCCGGCGAGATGATCTCGGCCCTCACCCTTAAGTACAACCGCTCACGCCAGGCGCAGATCACCAAGGAGCTGATCGAGATCATCTCCGGCGCCGAAGCGCTCTAGCCGAATACCGAAAGAGACAGTCATGGCCACCACCACCGCCAAGAAACCCGCCGCGAAGAAGCCGACCGCGAAGTCCGCCGCCAAGACCCCGGTCGCGGCCGCCAAGGGCGTCGCCACCGGCCGCCTGGTGCAGATCATCGGCGCCGTCGTCGACGTCGAGTTCGAAGGCCACTTGCCGGCGATCCAGAGCGCTCTGGAAACCACCAACACCGACCAACGGACCGGCGAGCCCTTCCGCCTGGTGCTCGAAGTCGCTCAGCATCTGGGCGAAAACACCGTGCGCGCCATCGCCATGGACACCACCGAGGGCCTGACCCGCGGCCAGCCGGTGTTCGATACCGGCCGCCCGATCACCGTGCCGGTGGGTCCGGCCTGCCTCGGCCGCATCATGAACGTCATCGGCGACCCGATCGACGAAGCCGGCCCGATCAACTCGGCCTTCTACTCGCCGATCCACCGGGAGGCGCCGTCCTTCGCTGAGCAATCCACCTCGGCCGAAGTGCTGGTCACCGGCATCAAGGTGATCGACCTGCTCTGCCCCTACACCAAGGGCGGCAAGATCGGCCTGTTCGGCGGCGCCGGCGTCGGCAAGACCGTGACCATGCAGGAGCTGATCAACAACATCGCCAAGGCCTACGGCGGTTACTCCGTGCTGGCCGGCGTCGGTGAACGCACCCGCGAAGGCAACGACCTCTATTACGAAATGATCGAGTCCAAGGTGAACATGGACCCGAAGGAGCACGGCGGCTCCACCGAAGGCTCCAAATGCGCGCTGGTCTACGGCCAGATGAACGAGCCTCCGGGCGCCCGCGCCCGCGTGGCCCTGACGGGTCTGGCGCAAGCCGAGTACTTCCGCGATGTGGAAGGCAAGGACGTGCTGCTGTTCGTCGACAACATCTTCCGCTTCACCCAAGCCGGCGCGGAAGTGTCGGCGCTGCTGGGCCGGATCCCCTCGGCGGTGGGCTATCAGCCGACGCTCGCGACCGAGATGGGCAACCTGCAGGAGCGCATCACCTCGACCAACAAGGGTTCGATCACCTCGGTCCAGGCCATCTACGTGCCCGCCGACGACATGACTGACCCGGCGCCGGCCACCTCCTTCGCCCACTTGGACGCGACCACGGTGTTGAGCCGCGACATCGCTGCCCAGGCCATTTTCCCGGCCGTGGACCCGTTGGACTCCACCTCGCGGATCATGGACCCGCTGGTGATCGGCGAAGAGCACTACAACGTCGCCCGCCGCGTGCAAGAGACCCTGCAGGCCTATAAGGCGCTGAAGGACATCATCGCCATCCTGGGCATGGATGAGCTCTCGGAAGAGGACAAGCTGACGGTCGCGCGCGCCCGGAAGATCTCCAAGTTCCTGTCGCAGCCGTTCCACGTGGCCGAGCAATTCACCAACACGCCCGGCGTGCTGGTCAGCCTGGAAGACACCATCCGCTCGTTCAAGGCGGTGGTGGACGGCGAATACGATCACCTGCCGGAAGCGGCCTTCTACAACGTCGGCGCCATCGAGGACGCCGTGAAGAAGGCCGAACAACTGGCGGCGGAAGCCTAAGAGCGATCATGGCCGACAAGCTGCACTTTTCGCTGGTCTCTCCGGAACGCGAGCTCTTCTCGGGGCTGGTGGATCAGGTCGACGCGCCGGGCTCCGAAGGCGACTTCGGGGTGCTGGCCGGCCATGCGCCGTTCATGACCGCCCTGAAGGAAGGTCCGGTCACCGTGCACAATGATGGCCAGGTCACCGTCTACCAGGTGCGCGGCGGTTTTGCCGACGTGACGCCGGACGGCTTCACCGTGCTCGCTGAGCACGCTATTGAAGCTGTCTAAATTATAGTTGTAAATTCGCCTCCGTAGGGTCTTGCTTCCGCCCTCGCGGTCCCGTTTTAATGGCCGCTGAAAAGTCAGGGAAAGTCTTAGATGCGCATCGTCCTCGCCAGCCTGCTCGCCACCGCGGCTTTTGTGTCCGTGGCCCAGGCTCAGACGCCCGCCGCGCCCGCGGCGCAACCGGCTCCGGCGGCGCAGACCCCGGCTCCGGCGGCCGATGCGCCGCCCGCGACCCCGACCCCGCCTCCTACGCCGGACGCCAGCGCCGCGCCGGCCCAATCCCCGACCGACGAGGCCAGCGCGAAGCTGGCGGCGCTCACCGGAGACGGCGCACAGGTCCTTCAGCTCGTTGAAAAATTCTGCGTGCCGCTGGTGCGCGGCGGCAATTTCGACCAGCTGGCCAAGGCCAACGGCATGAAGAACAACCGCCGCGACAACACCTGGTCGATCCAGCTCGGCGCGGCCAGCAAGGACTACAACATCACCTTCTCCGCGCCCGGCGTGAATAAGGATGTCTGCCGCGGCGAGGTCCACTACGCCGTGGGCCAGGACCAACCCATCGTTCAGGCGCTGCTTGTCTGGTCGTTCCTGCATCAGCCGGAGCTGCTTTTGCAGGCCAACTACGTCGCCGTCGATGCCGATGGCGTCAAGCGCGTGCGGAAATCCTGGGAAGCCCTGAACTCGACCTCGTCGACGGCGGTGAATTTCTCCACCTGGACCAAGCCGGACGACAGCTCGCTGAACGCGAAATTCTCGACCGGCGAGATCTTCTACCAGGAACGCAAGCTCGGATGAGCTGGACGGACGCCGCGGGACTTGCCGGCGTCCTGATGATCCTGGTGGCCTACGCAGGCGCTGCGCTGGGCCGCCTCGACCCCAAGGGCGTCTGGTCGCTCCTGGCCAACCTGATCGGCGCCTGCGCGATCCTGCTTTCCCTGCTGATCGCCAACTTCAACCTGTCCTCGACGGTGATGGAAGGCTCCTGGGCCCTGGTCGCGCTTGCGGGACTGATCCGGCTCGCCGTTCTCAAGCGGCGAGGCTGACCTCTTCAGCGAGCCACTTCAGGGCGACATCGGCCACCGTCTCCCAGCCCGGCTCGCCCACCAGCCAGTGGCTCATCCCCGGCATGACCTTCAGGGTGGCGCCGATGCGCTCGGCGACCGCCTTGGCGGTAGCGCTGGAGTGGACGACGTCGCCCTGGCCGGAAATCACCAGCGACGGCGCTGTGATGGCGCCGGGTCCCACACTGGTGGTCATGAAGGGATCGAGCCACCAGTTCAGCGTCTCGCGTACCGCCATGGCGCTCTCCGGCCGCAGTCTGGCGACGGCCGCTTCCCGCTCGGCCTTGGGCATTCTGTCGAGGCTATAGGCGCGCATCAGACCGCGGTCGGGCTCCAGGGCGCCGGAGGAAAACAGGCCGGCGATCTGCACGCCGAAAGCGGTGGCGGCCTCCTCAAGGCTGGAGCCGATCACGCCCCAGGGCGGCGAAGGCGCGAGCAGCACCAGGGCGCGGATCTTCGCCCGCCGCGCCGCCAGCTGCGCCACCAGGCCGCCCATGGAGTGGCCCAGCAGCACCGGCGGCTCGTCGAGGCCTTCGCAAAGCCTGGCGATATCGGCGGCGTAGTCGCTCATCGAGACGCCGATCACCGCGCCTGACGGCGCGTCCGCCGCGTGGCCGCGCAGATCCGGGGCGATGACCTCGAAGCCAGCGGCCTCGAAGGGCGCGCGAAAGGACTCAAAGCACCAGCCGCCGCAGAAGGCGCCGTGCACCATGACGATGGCGGTCATCTAACTCTCTTTCACGCGGGGGGCCGCAATTGCGCCAAACGCCTCGACCACCCGCCGATAGGCCGCCTTTTTGAAGGGCACGATCAGTTCCGCCGCCTCTTCCAGATAGGCCCAGCGCCAGGCGTCGAACTCCGGCGGGCCGTGGGCGGTCAGGTCAAAATCGCTGTCGGCGCCCTGGAAGCGGAAGGCGAACCACACCTGCTTCTGCCCCTTCCAGCCCCGCAGCGCCTTGGAACCGCCGTGGCCGGGCGGGAAGTCGTAGGCCACCCAGTCCTTGGTGCAATCGAGGAAGGCCGCTTGGGTCGCCCCGGTCTCCTCAGCCAGCTCGCGGCGCGCGGCGGCTTCCAGATCCTCGCCCGAATCGACGCCGCCTTGCGGGAACTGCCAGTTGTGCGGTCCGGGCGTGTTGGCGCGCCGGCCCAGCCAGACGCGGCCGTCCGCATCGAAGAGCACGACGCCGACGTTCGGGCGGTAGAGGTCCAGATCCTGGGTCACGCCGAGCGTTCTTAGCCCAGGAAGGTGTTCAGCGCATCAACGAGGCCGCGTCAGCAATCCGGCGCCTTAATGAGCCATGTCCGAGGCGGGTGCGAGCTGGAAGCCGCGGTCGCTTAAGGACCGCGACCATTGGGCGACCTTCTGGAGCGTCACCGGATAGGCGAAGCCCGAGCCCAGCGCCTGGCCGCGCTGCAGGGCCGAGGCTTCCAGGGCCAGAAGCTGCTGGTCGATGGCGGTCTGATTGAGCTGGTCGTCGATCACCCGCTCGGCGGAGCCGCGGATGACACCCTTGCCCGCGCGGCTCCTGGCCGAGCCGTCGTCGACGAAGGCCAGGCCCCGCCCGCGCACGGCGGCCGAGAAGCTCTGGTAGGCGCCGTCGGAGGCCAGGAACTTGGAGCCCAGGTAGTTGGTCAGGCCGAAATAGCCGGTGGCCCGCGACAGGATCCACTCCAGCTTCTTGACCGTCTCAGGCCCCTGGCCACCGGCCATCAGGGTCAGCGGGCCGGGATCGTTGTCCGGATAGTCCACCGGCTCCATGGGGGTTTCCAGCAACACCTCGTGGCCGTGGGCGCGGGCCATGTCGATCCAGCCCTGCAGGCCCTCGGCGTAGGGGCTGAAGGAGAGCGTGATCTCCGCCGGCAAGGTCTCGATGGCCGCTTGGGTGGTCCGGGCGTTGAGGCCAAGGCCGCCGATCACCAGGGCGACCTTGGGGCGGCCATTGGGGACGAAGGGCCGGCGATAAGCTTCGAAGGGCGTGCGGCCATCCGGCGCGATGATCGGCAGGGGCCCGGCGGGGCCCGGCGCGAAGAAGCCGGTGATCGGGGCGACCGCCAGAGGCGCGCCGGGGGCCAGCGGGGCGGCGAAGGTCCCGGGGTTGTTCCAGCTGGCGCCGCCGGTCAGGGGCGCCAGCGGGCGTTCGGAGAGGCGGATCACGTCCTGGCTGAACCGCGCGGGGCCGTGCAGGGGGCTTAAGGTTTCGCGCCAGCCCGTGGGCGCCCGGCGCAGGGCCAGGCTCAGCGAGACGTGAACGGTGTTGGGGTCGTGGTTGGCGGGTCCGAGCGTCTTGACCAGGCCGAAGGCGGCTGCGGCCAGCAGGGCGGCGGCGGCCAGACCCACATAGCGGTTCGACGCCAGCGCGCGCAGCGGGGCGAGGTTCAGCTTCGGCGCGGATAGGCGGGGAAGGGCGATGCTGGCCACGGGTCGGGATGCTCCTCGGCCAGGAGAATCCCAAAACAGGGTTAACGATCGCTTCTCAAAACTTAAGGAATTGGCCGGATCGGGACAAATCGAGACGAAAGATCAGGCGGCGGTCAGGCCCATGCGGCGATTGCGGCGCAGCAGAGCGCCAACGCCGCCGAAGCCCACGATCATCAGCGCCCAGGCGGAAGGCTCGGGCACATTGGCGGCCGGCACGGGCGAGGGCCGTTCACCGGGCGGGTTGTCGCCGTTGGGATCGAAGGCCGTGTAGCTGAAGTCGTCGAAGCCCAGCCACCCCGTGTCGACGGTGTTGGCGCCGGTCAGCTGCTGGCTGATGATGACCTTGGTTAGGTCGGTAAAGCCGTCCAGCGTGATCAGTTGGAAGTGGTTGGTCACGTCGATGGTCATGGTCGGGTTGCAGAGCGTCACGCAGTCGGCGCCGCTCACCCCAATGATGGTGACTGTGTCCGTACCGCCGACGTTGCCGTCGCCCAGACCGATCTTCAGGTACCAGAGATTGAACGCGCCATCGTCCTGGTAGTCAGGGCCCGCGGGCCACAGGCCGTCGTTCGAGGGCGCTTGGCCGGTGTAGTGGGTGATGGTGAGCGGTTCGACCTGTTGGTAGTTGCCGGCTTCCATGAAGTGGGAAGCCTGGCCGGTCGGATGCTGGTTCAGCCCCACCGGCATGACGGTGAAACTGTCGTCCTTGAAGTGCAGGCCGGCGTCCCAGAGGTCGTTGGAGAAGAAGCCGTAGGAGCCGGCGTAGGTGATGTCGTTGAACGTCGCGGTGTCCGCGCGCGCGCTTTGCGCCACGCACAGCGCAGCGGCCAGTGCGGACAACACGCCGATCGAAAAATGCTTAGGCATAGTAACGTTAACCCCCCGGCCTATGGCCAAGATACGAAGCAGCCATAGCATTGGATGCAAGGCGCGCGCCAAAACCTTCCCCTGGTGCGCGAATTTGCCGCCGGAAAAGCCGTTATTCGGCCACCTCCGCGCGAGTACGCCCCAGAGTCGCTACTTGGGGGTGGGCGACTTGACCTCGGCGACCTTGGCTTTCGACAGGATGCTGGCCAGGCGCGCGCTGGGCGCGGCCAGCTTCGGCGTGGCCGCGACCGAGCCGTAGCGCAGCACGTCCTCGGCGCGGGACATCTGGAAGTCCTTCTTCACGTCGAAGCCTTCGGGCGGCGCCTCGGCCGGCGTGTGGGCGCCCTTGCGGACCTTGCCCTCGTCGGCGTTCAGCGCGTTCTTGAAGGAGGCTTCCGAGAAGCCGAAGGCGCGGTTGGCGATCTCCTGCGCCTCGTCCTTGCTGGCCGCGACCTCCAGGTCGGGCTCGATGCCGGTCTTCTGGATCGAGCGGCCTGACGGGGTGTAGTAGCGCGCCGTGGTCAGCTTCAGCGCCCCGTCCATGCCGCCACGCAGCGGGATCACGGTCTGCACCGAGCCCTTGCCGAAGCTGGTCAGGCCGACGACGGAGGCGCGCTTGCGGTCCTGCAGGGCGCCGGCGACGATTTCAGCGGCCGAGGCCGTGCCGCTGTCGATCAGCACGACCATCGGCAGGCCATTGGTGATGTCGCCGGGGCGGGCATTGTAGCGTTCCACATCGCGCGGATCGCGGCCGCGCTGGCTGACGATCTCGCCGTTTTCCAGGAACAGGTCGGAGATGCCGACCGCCTGGTCGAGCAGGCCGCCGGGATTGCGGCGCAGGTCGAGGATCAGCCCCTTCATCTTGGGGTTCTTGGCCTTGATCTCCTCGAAGGCGGCCTTGGCCTCGTCGGTGGTCTTTTCGTTGAAGCCGGAGACCCGCAGGATGCCGTAGTCGCCGTCGAGTTTCGCGACCGCGGACTTCTGCTTGATGATCTCGCGCTGCAGCTTGACGTCGAAGGGGTCCGACTTTTCGCGCGCGATGGTCAGCGTCACGGTCTCGCCCGGCTTGCCGCGCATCTGCTTGACCGCGTCGGTGACCGACAGGCCCAGCACGCTGTCGCCGTTGACCGCGGTGATGTAGTCGCCGGGCTTCAAGCCAGCCTTGGCGGCGGGCGTGTCGTCGATCGGCGAGATGATCTTCACCACGCCGTCCTCGGTGGTGACCTCCAGCCCCAGGCCGCCATATTCGCCGCGGGTCTGGTCGCGCATGTCGTCGAAGCCCTCGGGATCGAGGTAGTTCGAGTGCGGGTCGAGCGAGGTCAGCATGCCGTCCAGCGCTGCGTGGATCAGCTTGGTGTCGTCCACCGGGGTGACGTACTGGCGCTCAACGATGTCGAGCACATCGCCGAACAGGCCCAGCATCCGATAGGTGTTGGCCTTGGGCGGGGTCGCCGCGGCGATCGCGTGCTGGCTCACATAGGCCATGGAGCCTGCGCCCAGCACGAAGGCCGAAACGCCAATCAGGAGGTACTTTTTCATCGCCAGCCGTAGGCTCCTATGCGGCGCCGCCCTAGCTGGACGGCCGACCGCCTCAATGATGCGCGGCCCCTCCCGAGCGTCCTTGAAGGTAAGTCCGCTCAGCCCGCTTTGTTCAGCCAACGCCCCGGGTCGACAGGGGCGCCTTGTTCCCGGACCTCCAGGTAGAGTTCCTGGGGGGCCTTAGTCTCACCGGCCGAGGCCGCATCCTTAGCAGCCTGGCGGCCGTCGGGCATGAAACCTACAGCCTCACCGGCCGCGACAGATTGCCCAACCGACACGCTGCTCCGGTCGAGACCAGCAAGCACCAGATGGTATCCGCCTGCCAGCCTTAATATCAAGATGACGCCCCATCCCTTCACGGGGCCGACATATTGCACATAGCCCTGGCCGGGGCTGGCTACGCGAGCCCCGCCGGCGGCGGCGAAGGTAACGCCGTTGGAGCGGCCGCCGCTCGAAAGCGCCTGACCGAACCGCCGCACGATGGGGCCGGCTGTGGGGATAGAGAGGGTTTGCGGCGGGGTGATGGCTGCTTCTTGGCCGGGCAACCCAGCGGACAACGGGCCGCGCAACACAGGCGCGGCTTCCGGGGGTGGGGTCGCGTCAGCGCGTTCGCTGTCGTTGGTGAACAGCGCCTCGCTCTCGACGGCGGCCAACCTGCGCTGGCGCATCATCTCGCCGGCCTCGTGGGCGTAGCCGAGCGCGCGGGCCTGCAGCTCCGGCGTCATGGCCTTGACCAGGATCGCGGCGCGGACCGCGTCCTTGGCGTCGCGCGGGCTTACCAGCAGGGCCGGCGGCGGGTGGCGCTTCAGCTCCTCCAGCACGGTCAGCAGCCGGGCGAGCTGGCCCATGTTGTGCGTCTGCTCGGCGGAGAGCTCGGTCTCTTGGCTGTTCAGCCGCGCCAGGCCCTCGCCGGTGGCGGCGACGGCCACCGCGCCCAGGGTGAGGGCGACGAGCGAAATGGGAAGGACGTAGGCGGAGGTCTTCATCAGTCCCGATGATAGGGCGAAC
This sequence comes from uncultured Alphaproteobacteria bacterium, assembly GCA_903822175.1. Classification (GTDB taxonomy): domain Bacteria; phylum Pseudomonadota; class Alphaproteobacteria; order Caulobacterales; family Caulobacteraceae; genus Phenylobacterium. The sequence continues at coordinate 75,868 of CAIJOB010000042.1, read as the reverse complement.
CGGCGAGGATGGTCACGGCTCGATAGACCTGTTCGGCCAGCATGGCGCGCGCCATGGCGTGCGGCCAGGTCTGCGGCCCGAAGGCCAGCTTGCCATTGGCCTTGGCCAGCAGCGCCGGATCGAGCCCATCGGCGCCGCCGATCACGAAGACCAGGCGCCTGACGCCCCGGTCACGCAGCGCCGCGATCTCGTCGGCGAAGGCGCGGGACGGGCGCGCCTGGCCGTGCTCGTCGCAGGCGATGACGTGCGCGTCGGCCAGATGCGGCCGCAGAACGTCGGCCTCGGCGGCCTTGCCGGGCTTTTTGGCCTCCACCTCGATCACCTCGACTGGGCCAAGGCCCAGCGCGCGGCCGGCGTTGGTCGCCCGCTCCACATAGGTCTTCACCAGCTCCGTCTCAGGCGAGCGCGGCAGGCGGCCGATGGCCAGGATCGTGAGCTTCACGGGCGCGGTCCTTGACGGGCGACAGCCTTACGTTGCGGCATTTGGCGGTGCGCCTACCCTGTATCGCGCTCCCGCAGTGATTCGGGGGCTGCCCGAACGTGGGAGAGAAACCTTGAAAATCATCACAACGGCGCTCGCGGCCACCCTGCTTCTGGCGCTCACCGCCAGCGCGGCCTCGGCGCACCCGAGGCATCATCATAGCGCGCGCCACGCCATGCATCATCGCGCCATGCATCACCACCACGCCGCGATGCACCACCACCATCACCATCAGCCCTAAAGAGCTGGCCGGCGGTCCGGCTCGTCAGGCCGCCGGCCGATCCTCGACCGGCAGTATCCGCACCCGCGTGCTCGCCGCGGCCAGGGCGCGGACGGACTGCATGAAATCGAGCGAACCGGCCTGGGCGAAGTGCGCGTCGAGCGCCGCCCGGTCGGCCCATTCCTCATAGAACACCAGCCGAAGCCGGTCCTCGCAGTCGATGGCGACGCCGTGGGTCAGGCATCCGGGCTCGGTCCGCGAGCGGGCGACGTGGGCCAGGGCCGCTTCCAGCAGGGCCTCGAAGCTGTCCGGCCTGGCGGTGATCGATCCGGTGACGACCAGCATGGCGCGATCGCTCCTTAGGGCTTCGAGCCGGGCGTGCCCGGCGCGGCTGGAGCCGGCGGCGGCTCCTCGTGCGTCCAGCTGCCGGCGCCGCCCGGGAAGACCACCGGGCTTTCCCAGCCCTGCGGCCCGACCGCGCTGACGCCGAAATACCAGTCGTCGATGTTGACGTCCTTCAGGAGCGCTTTGCCGCTGGGCGACGCTTCGCGGCTGTAGCGCCATTGCGGATCGGTGGTCGAGCGCCACCACAGGTGATAGCGCGCCGCGTCTGCGGCCGGCTGCCACTTGACGGTGGTGTCGGCCGAGACGGCGCCGGAGATGTCCACATGGGTCGGCGGCGCCGGCGCCATGGCGAGCGCGGCCATGGAGATGGCGTTCACTCGGGTGACATTGGCCAGGTAGGCGAAGTCGACGCCCTCCAGCACGTCGCCGTAGGCGATGCCCTTCTCGGTGCGGACGTCCTGGTGCTGGCGGTTGTAGTTCTCGTTGGCCTCGGTGACGCGGACCGAGGGGAAGCCCGCTTTCAGCATCTCCACCTGGTCGCCGCCGCGCCCGAAGCGGTCGGTGCGGTAGACCATGGTGACTTTGAAGTTGCCCAGATAGCGGTCGGCCAGGCCGTCCATGAACCGGGCGAGCTGCCGCGACGGGCTGTCGACCTCGCCGCCGTTGTAGCGGCGCTTGTCGGCCTCGGCGGCGGTCTCGACGGTCTTGGTGCCCTCAGAGAAGACCCGCACGCGGGTGGTCTCGCGCACCCCGTTGATGCCTTCCGAATTGCCGACGATGTCGTTGTTGAGGTCGGCCTCCACCTGCCAGCCCTGTTTGGCGGCGTAGTCGGCGAGCACGTGGCCGCCATAGAGCCCCTGCTCCTCGCCGGCCAGGACCGCGAACACCAGGGTCGCGGGGAACTTGTGCTTCGACAGCACGCGCGCCGCCTCGATCACCGCCGCCGTGCCGGAGCCGTCGTCGTTGGCGCCGGGGGCATCGGATGTGGCGTTCATGACGTCGTTCACGCGGCTGTCCATATGGCCGGAGATGACGATCACCCGGTTCGGATCGGTGGTCCCCTTCTGGATCGCCAGCACGTCCATCACCTCGCTGGAGACCGGCACACGGCGGCCGGTGAACATCTCCGAGGGCGTCTCGATCGTCAGGCAGCCGCCGCAGTCCTTGGAGATGGCGGTGAACTCCGACGCCACCCAGCGGCGCGCGGCGCCGATGCCGCGGGTGTCGGACTTGGTGTCGGAGAGCGTGTGGCGGGTGCCGAAGGAGACCAGCTTGGCGATGGTGGCGTGCTGCTGCTCCGGCGAGACCTGGCCGGCGATCTCGTGGAGGAGGGCGTGTTCGGTGGGCGAAGGCTGGGCGGAGGCGGTGGTGGCGAAGGCTGCGGCGAGGATGGCTGCGGCGGACAACAAAAGGCGCAAAGGCGGGCTCCAGACTTGAGGCGCGGCGACCTTCGCTTTCCCGCTCCCCTTCCGCAAGGGGAGGAGCCCTTAAGTCCATGCTGGCCGCGGGCCTTGAGGCCGGATGCATTCTGACGAATGTTGTCCGACGAGATTGGGGAGAGCCGGATGCGCCACTGGGTCGGACTATTTGCGGCGGGCCTGGCCCTGGTGATCGCGAGTTCCGCCTCCGCCGCGGCGCTCAAGGGCGACTGCCCGGACAATTACGTCGTCAAGGCCGGGCTCAACACCGACTTCCCGCACGCCGGCGAGAAGCGGGCCTTCATGGTCTATCCGGCGGAAGGCGTCAGCGGTCCGGCGCCGGTGTTCGTGCCGCTGACCGGGTCGGTCGAGTCGACCATGGATAACCTGACCGTGGCGCGGAGCGGGGCGACGTCGCTGATGGCCAAGCAGGGGTTCCTGGTGATCGGGCCGGTGCGTGCGTGTGCGGAGCAAAATGCCAGTCTGAAAGGCGGGGTCTGCAACGGGCCGGGCCATGATGGCTGGAACTGGAACCCCTGGCGCGAGGGCCGCGCGGCGGGGGCCGTGGGCGAGCGGTTCAAGACCGACGAGGGGCCGGATTCGACCTTCCTGATCGCGGCGGTGAAGTGCGCGGCGAAGTCGTTCTCGGTGGATGCGAAGCGGGTCTATCTGGGCGGCATCTCGTCGGGTGGGACCATGACCAACCGGGCGCTGACCTTCCGGTCCGATTTCTGGGCCGGGGGCCTGCCGATTTCCGGCGAGTGGTATGTGAGCAAGGACGACGGCGAGGCCTTGAGCTTCAACGACGGCCGCGCCGCTGTCGCCTTGGATTCACACAAGATTTTCCAAGGCCGGGTCGCGCCCTATCCGCTGCCCAAGCGGCTGTCGCCTTTGATCGTGATCAGCGTCTGGGGTGGGCAGAAGGACCTCTGGGACTGCGGGCCGCCGCTGGGGCTCTGCTCCGACTACCGGCCGACCACCCAGGCCGCGAGCAACTATTTCAGCGCCCAGCCGGCGGTGGTGCATGTCGCGTGTACGGCGACGCACGGCCACATGTGGCCGCAGGTGAACACCCAGGCGTTCAACGCCTGGGCGCTGAAGACCCTCGCCTCGCATCCCAAGGGGAGCGATCCGAAACGGTTCGTGCTGACCCCGCCGCCCGAGGGCTACAGCTGCAAGCTCGGCCGGTTCACCGATCACTATCCGGAAGGGTGAAAGTCTCCACAGCCAGCGCTGTGGAGCCACTGTGAAATTCGCGTGCCGCCGACCGGCCCTCAGCGTGGGTAGTAGGGCTGCTGGCGATAGGCCCAGGCCGGTGGCTCGGTGGGCGGCGGCGGGATCTGCTGGCCGTTGTAATAGTAGTACTGCTGGGCGGCGGCGCGCTGCTGGCGGGCCTGTTCGACATAGGCGCGGTCCTGCGCCTGCCGCTCCTGCGCCTGTTCGGCATAGGCGCGTTCCTGCACCGCCTTGGCGGCCAGTTCCTCGGCCTGGGCGTTGGCCTTCTGGGTCTCGGCGGCGAGGTGCTGGCGCTCGGCTTCGGCGGCGGCGGTCTGGGCCCGGGCGGTGGCCAGCTGCTCGTCGGCGACCGCCTTGGCGCGGGCTTCGGTGAGCTGGCGTGCGCGCTGGCCGTCGAGCTCGGCCTCGCGGGCGCGGTGCTGGCCCGCCACCTGGGCGCCGCAGGTCTTCAGGTCGGCGAGGCCCTGCCCGGCGCCGGCCAGCGAGGCGCTGACCGCCTCGTCCGACAGCCACGCCACCTGCAGGGCCTTGCCGTGGCGCAGCGCGCCTAGCGTCTCCTCGGAGAGGTTCATGATCGCCAGCCCCTCCTCGCCGGTGCGCTGGACGAGGTTGGAGAAGGGTCGGCCGTCGACGCGGATCGGCAGGAAGGCCTGGCTCGGCACCCCCTCCTTGGTGAAGCGCAGCGCCACGTGGTCGCCATCGGAGATCAGCGCGATGGGCGCGATGGCGCCGGAGCGCGAGGTGAGCTCGATATCGGTGTGACAGGCCGCGTCTTCGGGCGTGATCGCCCAGGCCGACGCCTCAAGACCCGCAGCCGTCGCTCGGCTCGCCGCCAACGGTCCCGCAACCGCCGCCGCAACGCCTAAGAAAAGAACCCCAACCCGACGCATTTGACAGCTCCGATAGAGCCGTCCCTCAGCCTCAGATTACGCCGAGCGCGGCCTTGGGGCTAGAGCCGCGTTTGTCACAGGTTTTTGGGCCGCTAGGCCGCGGCGGCCTGCAGGGCGTAACGGCGGCAATAGTCGAGGTAGGCCGCCTCGTGGGTCTGGATCAGTTCGACGATCGCCGACCACAGCCAGGAGGGCGCGTCCAGCGACGCGGAGCGGTTGCGGGTGAGCTCCGCGCGCCACGAGGCCTTGGTGGGGGCGTCCATCTGACGGGCATGGGCGCGGCCGACCACGAGCGCGAGGTAGTGCGCGGCGCGCACCGCCTCCTGCTGGCTCAGGCGTTCGATGTCGAGCTTGAGGTCCTGCGGCATCAGTTCGCGGATCACCACGGCGCGGCGCATAAACTTGCCGGCCATCATCCGCCGCCCCAGGAACGGCGAGAGCGCGCGGGCGCCGGTGACCACCCGCCTGGCGTTGTCGGCCGGCATCTTCGCGCCGGGCGCTGAGGGCGCGGCGGCCGCGGTGGCCTCCTTGATGTCGATCAGCACGGTCTCCCTGTGGCCGTGCTCGCCGTCCACGCCGATCAGGACGGCGTAGCGCAGGCGGCCGAGCGAACTGCACCCCTTCATCCAATAGGCGCCGTCGAGCACCTCGATGGCCGCGTCGTCGGGCCGGTGCTGCAGGCTGGTGACCAGCTTGCGCAGTTCCTCGTTGTCGCCGAGCGCGTGCACGGCGGTGCGTTCGGCGTCGGAGAGCGGCCAGAACCGCCGGCCGAGCGGGATGGTCGGCCTGGCGTCCTCGATCCGCTCGCGGGCCAGGTCCTTCCAACGCCGCCGCAGCGCCTGCTTCAGGACGCGGCGGACCTCCTTGGGCGCGGTTTCCTCGTCCGGCGCCAGGGTCTCGCCGGCCAGGCCCGCCTCATAGCCCTCGACCATGTGCTCGATCATCAGGGCAGTGGTGACGCCGGGCAGGTTGGACCCGCGGGCGGCGGTCGCGAGCGACAGGCCCAGCCGGATCAGGTCGTGGGCCGGATTGCCGATGACCGTCTGGTCGAGGTCGCGAATCTGCACCGCCACCTGGCCGTGGGGACTGGCGACGGGACCAAGGTTGCCGGAATGGCAGTCGCCGCAGATCCACACCGACGGGCCGTGCGGGATCTTGCCGCCGCTGGCCTCCAGCCACTCGTAAAACTTCGCCGTCGAGCCGCGCACATAGGCGTGCGGCGAGCGGGTCATCTTCATCCGCTGGGCGTCGCGCAGGATCGCAGCGCGCTCTTCCGGAGTGGGAAGCTTGAGCTTGGGCATGATTGCAGAAGCCTGGTGCAGGCGGATGGTTCCGAGGGATCGAAAAACCTCCCCCGATCTTCGGGGGAGGTGGCCCGAAGGGTCGGAGGGGGCGTTGGGATGGGCAGTGCGGTCGCAGCGCCCCCTCCACCACTTCGTGGTCCCCTCCCCCGCGCGCGGGGGAGGTTTTGAAGCGTTAGGCCGCGTAGCTCATGGGGTGGGGTTCGGCGCCCAGGCCGGACTCGAAGTCTTGCAGGAGTTCGAGGATCTCGCCCTGCGAGGCCATCAGGGGCTTGCCCTGCGGGAAGCGGTAGCGCCAGAAGGTGGCGACGTGGCTGAGCGTGCCGGCGCCTTCACCCAGCGACATGAACATCTCAGGCGAGGCCAGCAGGAAGTCGCGGAACGCCGCGGCATTGCCCTGGGTCAGTTGCGCGAACACCGCGTCATAGGTCTTCAGATAGCCCATGACGGCCTTGACCTGGCCTTCCATGGCGGCGCGCAGGCGCAGCTTCATCTCGTCGATCAGCACCATCAGGTCGCGGTCGCGCGGGCCCAGGACCCGCAGCTTCATGACCTCGATCAGCACTTCCTTGAGCTTCGGCCAGAGGCTGTTCAGCACCCACTTGTAATAGAGGAAGCCCTTCCAGGCGAAGATGCCCTCGCGGTAGCTCTCGCCCTCGAGCTGCAGGGTGAGCCGCAGGGGTTCCAGGCGTTCATCGGTCTTGGAGGACAGCAGCGCCTCGACGAGGCGCCCGGTGGCGCCGCCGGAGCCCGCGCCGCCATAGGCCAGCTCGATCAGGCGGGCGATTTCGCCGCCCACGAAACGCTGCATCTTGTCGGCGTCGCCGGGCGAGATGTCGAAGTGGCTGGGGCTGATCTCGTGGCCGCGGCGCTTCATGTGCTCGCGCAGCAGGAAGGGGTCGAGGCTGGGCAGTTCGGCGATCGCCTCCAGGATCTCGACGTCGCGGATCATGTCGTCGGCGCCGCCGCGCAGTTCCTCAAGGATCGGCATCCAGCCCTTTTCGCCGACGAACACCGTGCGCCCGCCCAGCGACAGCTCCGACTTGTCGAAAGGTACGATGATCTTGGTGGCGGTGCGGGTGAGACCTTCGAAGAGCTCGGCCTCATCGACCCGCAGGCGGTGCTTGAGCACCACCGAGCCGTTGAGCACGGGGCTCTTGAACAGGGGCTGGGCGCTGTGTTCGGGATTGCCGGCGTTGCGCACGGCGAGCGCGGCCAGGTTCAGCACACGGCTGGTCGAGGCCGTCTTTTCGAGGCCGCGAAGGCTTCGGTAGATGCGCTCGTTGGAGCCCGCCACTTGCGATTTTCCGCACTAGACGAACCGCTTCTGCGGCCCTGAGTGGTCCATGCATCCCATGCAAACCCGAAAGGACCGTTAAAACGGCCCGCGACCGGAGCTATTTCGCCCGGCGCAATCGGGGGCTCAATCTGGGGGGCCGACGATGTGGGCGCTGACCTCGCCGCCGGCCACTTCGCCCCTGAGGAAAATCCAGGTCATCTGGCGGGTCGTGGTGTGGCGGATCTCCACCTCGCCGAACCAGGCGCGGTCGAGGCTGGGGTCGGGATCGAGGCGGATGGCGGTCTCGCCGCCCTCCAGGACCAGACGGGTCAGGTCCTCGACTGAGGCCTCGATCCACAGGACCTCGAAGCCGCGGCCGGTGAGGTCGGTCAGCTTTTCGTTCAAGCCTTCGGTCAGCCGCCACGCGGGGGCTGGAGGCTCGTTCGCAACGCGTTGCGCCTGATTCGCCATGCAGCCAATGGTAGCGCTTGGCGTGAAATTTCAAAATATGGCGTTATCCGAGTAACCGCGGGGGTTGGGTCTTGTGCGCGGCTTTGGGGCGCGGCCCTGGCCAAATCAGGCCGGGGCGGCCCATGGTCCCGCCAGCGTTCGTGCCGCACCCGGCGCGCTCCCTAAAGCGAAAGGCGGTCGATGAGCGGGCTGAACTGGTTGCTGTTCGCGCTCACCGTGGTGCTCGACGTCTTCGGCCAGACGGCTTTCAAGCTGGGCCTCGACCGGATGGAGGACGGCGTCTCGGGGCCGGCCTTCTGGCGCGGGGTGGCGACCAGCCCCTGGGTGCTCGGAGGTTTCGCCGGCTACTGCGTCGAGGCGGTGAGCTGGATGTATGTGCTGGGCCACGCGCCGCTCTCCATCGTCGGCCCGATGGCGGCGCTCTCCTATGTGGGCGCGGTGCTGACCGGGCGGCTGTTCCTGGGCGAGCGGCCCCGCGCGCGGCGCTGGCTGGGGGCAGGCCTGGTGACCCTGGGCGCGGGCCTCGTGGGGGCGAGCCTTGGCTGACGCGCCCCTCAAGAGCCGTGCTCTCGCTGCCGCCATCGGCGGCTGGATCCTGTTCATCGTGGTGGAGACCGCGACCCAGGTGGCGTTCAAATACGCTGGCGCGACGCTGGACGACAGTTCGGGCCTGCTGCATCTCGTGACCCAGGCGCTGTCGACGCCGGTCGTGCTGGTGGGCTTTGCGCTCTATTTCGCGGGCTTCCTGGTCTGGATGACCATCCTGAAGGACGTCGACCTCGGCCGCGCCTTCCCGATGACCGCGATCATCTATGTGAGCACCCTGGTCGCGGCGGTGATCCTGTTCCACGAGCGGCTGAACGCCACCCGGATCGTGGGCGTGGTGGTGATCGCGGTCGGCGTCGCGGTCCTGGCCTCGGACAATGGCCCTGATGAGCACAGACCTGGCGACCGCAGACTGGGCGACCCGGCGGAAAAACCGCCGCACTAGGCCGCACTAGCCTGTGGTGAAACAGGCGCTATGACGTCTTTCGAGGACCAAGCTTTCTTCGAAGACGATGCCGACACGACCGACCCGCCCGCTCTTCAAGGTCAGCGCCTGGGACGCTGTGCCCGTGCTGCTGGGCTTCGCGCAACTGGCCCTGGCGCTCACCCTGTTCGCCGCGTGGCCCGGGCTGTCGTGGCCGGCGCGGATCGGCTGGGTGGCGCTCTACGCCTTCAGCGTCGGCTGGAACCTCAATTCCATCGCCCACAACTTCATCCACAACCCGTTCTTCAAGTCGGACGCCCTGAACCGGGCGATGAGCCTGACGATCAGCCTGGCGCTGCTCTCGCCGCAGACCATGTACCGCTACGTCCACCTGAAGCATCACGCGGGCAACGGCGACCTGCCGAACGAGAATGGCGTCACCATCGACCCGCTGTCGATCTATCAGCATGGCGCCGACGGGAAGGCTGAGCCGATGCTGAGCTACGTGTTCCTGGAGTTCTTCCGCGGCGACGCCCCCTTCGAGATCGCCCGCAAGATCGGCGAGAAGCGGCCCAAGGAGGCGGCTCAGGCGCGCTTTGAGTTCTGGGCGGTGATCGGGCTCTATGGCGTGCTGCTGGCGATCGGCGTTTTCACCGGGCGCTGGGTCTTCGTCCCGGCGATGGTGGTGGCCAGCTATCTGGGCCAGTGCGTGTCGAACCTGAACGGCTACTACGAGCACCTGGGCGGCAACCCGGACAAGCCGATCGCCTGGGGCGTTTCGACCTATGGGCGCCTCTACAACTGGGTTTTCCTCTACAACGGCTATCACGCCGAGCATCACTATCGGCCGAAGGTTCACTGGACAAAGATGGTCGCCCTGCACCGCCAGATCTCCGAGGAACAGGCCAGGGAGGGCGTGACGGTCATCGCCCGCGCCCATTTCCTGGGCTTCCTCGACGCCAGGACCTGGCGCGTGCCGACCGCCCGGCGCCCGAAGGCCGCCAGATGACCGAAGCGGTCGCCCCGGCCCGCCGCGCCAGGCCCAAGGCGCATGCGCTCCTGTTCCGCTATTCCGCCTGGGACGCGGTTCCGGCGGCGCTGGTGTTCGTCCACCTGGGGCTGTTGCTGGCGTTCCTGTACTTCTGGACGCAGATGAGCTGGCCGGAGCGGGTGGCCGGCGCCGTGGCCTATGGTGTCGCCATCGGCTGGAGCCTGGACTCGGTCAGCCACAACTTCATCCACAACCCGTTCTTCGCCTGGGAGCCGCTGAACCGGCTGACCAGCCTGATCCTGACGCTGGAGCTTGGCACGCCCCAGACCATGTACGGCTATGTCCACATGCGGCACCACGCCGGCAACTCCGACCGGATCGGCGCGGACGGGACGACGATCGACCCGATCTCGCTCTATCAGTATGGCGCCGACGGCAAGGTCGAGCCGCCGGTCTCCTACGTGTTCCGCCAGTTCTGGCGCGACGACGGGCCGTTCACGGTGGCGGCCAAGATCCGCGCCAAGCGGCCGAAGGAGGCGACCCAGGCGCTGCAGGAGTTCTGGGCGATCGTGGGCGTTTATCTGGTGCTGCTGGTGCTGAACTGGCAGTTCGTGCTGCTGCTCGCGCCCTTCTACTACCTGGGTCACTGCCTCTCGTTCCTGATCGCCTGGTACGAGCACGCCGGCGCCGACCCCGACCAGCCGATCGCCACCGGCGTCTCGACCTATGAGCCGCTGTACAACTGGGCGTTCCTCAACAACGGCTTCCACGCCGAGCATCACCACCGGCCCAAGGCCCACTGGACGAAGATGGCGGCGCTCCGCGAAGAGACCCGCGAGGCGCAGGCGGCCGCCGGGGTCCGGACGCTGAAGCTGGCGCATTTCCTGGGTTTTGCGGACCGGTCGGCGGCCAGAGTGCCCACCGCGCGGCCCCTGAAAAACATCGCACGTTAAGCGAATTTCTCGCCAGGGTAGCGAACTTGCCGTTCTTGCGGGCATTATGCGCGGATGGCCACCAAGCTGGACCGCAATGACGAGGATGCCGGCGCCACCACCGCGTCGGTGACCTATCACCTGCCGGCGCAGGCGCTGCGGGGCGCGATCACCACCTATTATCTGGTCAAGGTGACGGGGCCGGGCACGGTCTGGGACCAGATCTTCCCGGATTGGCCAAACTTCCGGATCATTCTTGAAGGCGAGTGGAACGCCCACTTCCCGGGCGAGGCGGACCAGCCGGTGCCGACGCTGGGGATGAGCGGGGCGCTGGAGCGGGCGCTGTGGGCCGGCGGATCGGCGGGTGTGATGGTGGGCGTGGGGCTGATGCCGCAGGGGTGGCCCCGGTTCACCACGCTGTCGGCCGACGCGACGACCAATCTGCTGCTGCCCCTCTCCGACGTGCTGGGGCCGGCGGTGGCGGACGATCTCTACGCCAGGCTGAGGGCCGCCTACCGCTCAGGCGGCGGGGACGCGGCGCTCTATGCGGTGCTGGACGAGGTGCTGCTGTCGATCATTGTGGACCGGCCCGAAGCCGCCGCGGTGGGCGCCGCCCATGCCGCCTTGCAGGACCCGCAGGTGCAGATGGTCGCCGACTGGGCCGACCGGGTGGGCTTGTCGGCGCGGACGCTGGAGCGGTTCTCGCTGAAGTACTTCGGGCTTTCCCCCAAGAGGTTGCTGCGCCGCCAGCGGATCCTGCGGACGCTGGCCGCCATGCGCGAGAAGCCGGACGGCACCTGGACCGAGATGCTGGACGCCCAGTTCGCCGACCAGGCCCACTTCATCCACGAGTTCAACTACTACATGGGCGCCACGCCCGGGGCCTATCTGGCCCGCGAGCAGCCGTTCATGGCCGAGGCCTGGAACCGCCGAAAGGCCCTGCTGGGCTCGCCCGTGCAGGTGCTGCAACCGCCGTCGAAGAGCGCCGGCTAAGTTCTTTCACCCGCCCCTTCACCCAAAAAAACATCGGGGACCGGCTGTCGCGAAATTACAATCGGACGCGGCGACAACGCGGTTCAGTGACTGCGTTGTTTAGATTCGTTCGATGGGTGGGTGAGTGAGATGCGTGACGACGTAGATGCGATGGTTGGCCGCCGGCTTCGGACGCGCCGCAGACTGCTGGACCTGTCGCAACAGGACCTGGCGACCATCTGCGGGGTGACCTTCCAGCAGATCCAGAAGTACGAGGCGGCCAAGTGCCGGATGCCGGTGGCGACGCTCTGGCGCCTGGCCTTCGCGCTGGAGGTCGACGTCAGCTATTTCTTCGCGGGCCTGCTGGACGACAAGGCGGCGCCCGCGCCCCTGCGCGCAAAGCCGCTGATGGCCGCTGCGGTCACGGTTGGCGCCCTGGGCTAGGCCCAGGCCTCGAAACGGGGTTAGTTTTCGGAAAGCCGCGACGCACCGAGAGCTAAGCCCATGAGTGATGACACCAAGCCGCCGGCGCCGATCGTCCTGCATCCGGCCCGCCCGCTGATCGTCGATGAACACGAGGACGACTTCGCCGCCGCCATGATGCGGATGGCCCAGCCGACCGACGAAACCGACGAGGCCAACGCCGAGTACACGGCGGCCGAAGCCTTGAAGCTGAGCGGCGCGCCCCTGGCTCAGGGGTTTGTCGGCGACGACATGCCGATCCCGATGGACTACGAGGGCGAGGACTGAGGCGAGCGCCCAGTGATGCCGAAGATGCGTCGTGGATCGGGAGAGGCGACCAGGGCCAGGGGGCCATCCCCCATCATCACCTGCAGGCCCAGCAGCGCCAGCCAGATCAGGGGCGCCTCAGCGCCGGCGTGGGTGAAGTAGAAGCCCTTGCGGACCAGCCAGAACTGGGCCGCTCCGGCCATCATCGGCATGGCGTAGAGCGCGGCGTAGCGCGTCAGCACGCCAGGTATGATCAGGAAGGCGCCGACCAGCTCCGCGGAGAGCACATAGGCGGGGACAAAGGCCGGATAGCCGCTTTTCTCCAGGCCGCTCCACCAGGCGCCCAGCCCGCCGGGCAGCACCGCCAGCTTCCAATAGAGATGCGCGACGAACAACGCGCCCAGCAGCAGCCGCAGCGCCAGCGGCGCATAGGCGCCCAATGACCGGTCCTGTTGGTCCACCATCCAGCCCCTTGCCGCCCGGCCCTCTTCAGAATGACGGCCGGACGGGCGTTTCTGAGCCCCTTCGCGCGTTGACACCGCGCTCCCCATCCGTATAAGTCCGCCGCTCTTCGCTCGCGGGTCTCTCGCGGGCGTATTCCGTTTTGCACATATGCAGTGAAGTTGAAGGCGCGAACGATGTACGCGGTGATCAAGACCGGCGGCAAGCAGTACCGGGTCTCCCCCGGCGATCTGATGGTTGTCGAAAAGCTCGTGGGCGAGCCCGGCTCGGACGTTTCGTTCGGTGAAGTCCTGATGGTGGGTGAAGGCGACGCGGTCGTCATCGGCGCCCCCATGGTGGCCGGCGCGGTCGTGACCGCGACGCTCGTCGAAACCCGCAAGGGTGAGAAGGTGAAGATCTTCAAGAAGATCCGTCGCCAGGGCTATCGCCGCACCCGTGGGCACCGCCAGCACGAGACCGCTCTGCGGGTCATCGGCATCACCGGCGCCGACGGCAAGACCACCAAGTGGGACGGCAAGGTCGACCTGACCACCAAGGGCGAGCTCGATGCCCGCGCCCGTGGCCTGGACTACATCAGCCCGGCCGCCCAGGCCGAAGCCTACGCCGCCTCCAAGATCCAGACGCCCCGCAAGGGCGCCGGGACCGCCAAGGCCGCGCCGGTGAAGAAGGCCGCTGCGCCGAAGGCTGCTGAGGTTGAAGCCAAGGCTGCTCCGGCCAAGAAGGCTGCGGTTCCGGCTGCTGAAAAGAAGGCTGCTGCGCCGAAGAAGGCCGCCGCGGCTCCGAAGAAGGACAAGTCGGCCAAGTAAGGCCGGCTCTAAGGATTTAGGAGAGCACCATGGCTCACAAGAAATCAGGCGGCTCCTCGCGCAACGGTCGCGATTCGGCCGGTCAGCGTCTGGGTGTGAAGAAGTTCGGCGGCGAGAACGTGCTCGCCGGCAACATTCTCGTCCGTCAACGCGGCACCAAGTTCTGGCCGGGCGAGAACGTGGGTCTTGGTCGCGACCATACCCTCTTCGCGACCGCCACCGGCGCCGTGAAGTTCATCACCAAGCGCAATGACCGCACCTACGTGAATGTGGTCATGGCAGCGGCGCCCGCCGCCGAATAAGCGAAACCGCCTTTCTCCGGTTTCGCCCTAAGGGCTGAACCGGACAGACGAACCCAAGCGGGGAGTCCGGACAGCCGGGCTCCCCGCTTTTTTTCGTTCTAGGGCCCCGTTAGAGGGCCGGGAGGTAGACATGTGCGCAGTTGAGATAACCCCCGTGGTCTCCACGGAACGGCTGATCCTTCGGGGCCCGGTGATCACCGACGCCCCGGCGATCGCCGGCCTGGTGAACGACCGCAACGTCTCCGGCATGACCGGGATGATCCCGCACCCCTATGGCCTCAGCGACGCCGAGGCGTGGATTTCCCGCGCCCAGGCCAATGACTGGGACCGCGACGCCAACTGGGTGATCGAGCACCAGAACTTCGGCGTGGTGGGCGGGATCGGGTTCAAGGGCGCAGGGGCCCAGAACAATGGCCGCCCGGAGATCGGCTACTGGCTCGGCCGGCCGTTCTGGAACCGGGGCTACGCCACCGAGGCCGTGCGCGGGGCGCTGAAGTGGGTGAAGCGCGACTGGCGCAAGAACGTCGTCGTCGCCGGCCACTTCGCCGACAACCCGGCGTCCGGCCAGGTGCTCTGCAAGGCCGGCTTCCTCTACACCGGCGACGTGGAACTGCGCCCGTCCGCTGCTCGCGGTGGGGCTGAAGTGCCGACGCGGATGATGGTGTGGTTGGCGTAGTGGGCGGCCCCAGCGCCCCCTCCACCACTTCGTGGTCCCCCTCCCCCGCTGACGCGGGGGAGGAGCTGTGGCGACTCAGTTCCTCCCCCGAGAAACGGGGGAGGGGGACCCGAAGGGTGGAGGGGGCGCTGCCGCCTCACTGTCGTTCGTGCTAAGGCCCGCCCACAATGAAGTTTCTCGACGAGTGCAAGATCTACATCCGGTCCGGAAACGGCGGCGGCGGGGCTGTGTCGTTCCGGCGGGAGAAGTACATCGAGTACGGCGGGCCGGACGGCGGCGACGGCGGCAAGGGCGGGGACGTCTGGATCGAGGCGGTCGATGGCCTGAACACCCTCATTGATTTTCGCTACCACCAGCACTTCAAGGCCGAGACCGGCATTCACGGGATGGGCCGCAACCGCCATGGGCACAATGGCGAGGACTCGGTGCTGCGCGTGCCGGTGGGCACCCAGGTGTTCGCCGAGGACAAGGAGACCCTGCTGCTCGACATGGATGTGGCGGGGAAGCGCGTGCGGCTGCTGAAGGGCGGCAACGGCGGGTTCGGCAACACCCACTTCAAGGGCCCGGTGAACCAGGCGCCCCGGTTCGCCAATCCCGGCCAGGACGGCGAGGAGCAGTGGATCTGGCTGCGCCTGAAGCTGATCGCCGACGTGGGGCTGGTGGGCCTGCCCAATGCGGGGAAGTCGACCTTCCTGGCGGCGGCCAGCGCGGCCAAGCCGAAGATCGCCGACTATCCGTTCACGACTCTGGCGCCCAACCTGGGGATGGTCGACCTGTCGGTGGGGGAGCGGTTCATCCTGGCCGACATCCCCGGCCTGATCGAGGGCGCGAGCGAAGGCGCGGGCCTGGGCGTGCGGTTCCTGGGGCATGTGGAGCGCACCGCGACCCTGATCCACCTGGTCGATGGCACGCAGGACGACGTGGTCGAGGCCTGGAAGACCGTGCGCCACGAGCTCGAGGCCTATGGCGACGAGCTGGGCGGCAAGACCGAGGTGCTGGTGCTGTCGAAGGTCGACGCGCTCGATCCTGAGACCCGCAAGGCCAAGGCCAAGGCGCTCGCCAAGGCGTCCGGCGAAAAGGTCCGCCAGGTCTCCGGCGTGTCGGGCGAGGGCGTGACCGAACTGCTGCGCGAGGCCTATGCGCTCGTCCGTGAACGGAAGAGCGAGGAGGCCGCCGACGCCCTGGAAGCCAGCGGCGAGGCGCCCGAGGACTGGACGCCGTGACGGGGCTGGCCGGCGCGAAACGGATCGTCGTCAAGGTCGGCTCGGCCCTGTTGGTGGGCGCGGATGGCGCCGACGCGCAATGGCTCGCCGCTTTCGCCGCCGATGTGGCGCGGTTGCGGGCGCGGGGTCAGCAGGTGCTGGTGGTGTCCTCCGGGGCGGTGGCGCTTGGGCGCCGGCGCCTGGCGCTGCGCAAGCGGGCGCTGACGCTTCCGGAAAAGCAGGCCGCCGCCGCCGCCGGCCAGTCGGCCCTGATGCGCGCCTGGGAAGAGGCGCTGGAGCCGCACGGAGTTCATGCCGCCCAGATCCTGCTGACCCGCGACGACACCGAGGTCCGCCGCCGCTGGCTGAACGCGCGGGCCACCGTCGAGACCCTGCTGGCGCTCGGCGTCGTCCCGGTGGTCAATGAGAACGACACGGTGGTCACCGAGGAAATCCGCTACGGCGACAACGACCGCCTGGCCGCCCGCGTGGCGCAGATGATCGGCGCCGATGTGCTGGTGCTGCTCTCCGACGTGGATGGGCTCTACACCGCCGATCCCCGGAATGATCCGTCGGCGGAGCATCTGCCGCGCGTCCCGCGTCTGACCCCGCAGATCGAGGCCATGGCCGGCGGGGCCAATGCGGAGAGCGGCGTCGGGACTGGCGGCATGGCCACCAAGCTTGCCGCCGCGCGGATCGCCAGCGCCGCGGGCTGCGCCACGGTGATCACCCTGGGCGCGCGGCCCTCGCCCCTGCGGGCGGTGGAGGATGGCGAGCGGGCCACGGTAATCGAGCCCTCGACGACGCCGGCCGCCGCCTACAAGGCCTGGATCGCGGGCTCGCTGGCCCCAGCGGGCGCCCTGGTGGTCGACGAGGGCGCGGCGCAAGCTGTGCGGCGCGGCAAGAGCCTGCTGGCGGCCGGCGTGCGGCGCACGGAAGGCCGGTTCGACAAGGGCGACGCGGTGGTGATCCGCGACGAGGCCGGCCACGAGATCGCGCGCGGCCTGGTCCGCTACGAGGCCGAGGACGCGGAACGCATCTGCGGCCTGAAGAGCGAGGCGATCGAGGCGGCGCTCGGCTACACCTCAGGCCCGCTGGTGCATGCGGACGACCTGGCGCTGGCCGCGCACGCGGCGGCCTGAACGCTATCGGAGCAGGTCGCTCCGCTCGTCAACATCGAACAGCACCCCGTCGTCGGGGCTTTCCACCAGCACCAGACGGTCGCCGAGGTCCTGCAGGACGCCGCGGGCGCCGGCGTCGCCGGTGAGCGCCAGGAGCTGGGGGAACAGGGTGCGGTCGAGGAGCACCGGGTTGCCGCGGCGGCCTCGGTAGATGGGTGCGGCGGCCAGCGCGCCGTCGATCAGCGCCTGGGCCATCAGCGGCAGGACCGAGGCCGGGACGCGGGGCATGTCGCCCAGGAACACATAGACGCCATCCGCATCGCTCGGCAGGCTGGCGATGGCGGTACGCAGGGACGCGCCCATGCCCTCGGCGTAGTCGGGGGCGTGGACGACGATCGCCGACGGCGCGTAGGAGAGCGCGGCGGCGGCCACCGCGTCGGCGTCGGCGCCGATCACCACGGTGACGCTGCGCACCGGGGCGGCGAAGGCGGCGGCCAGCGCGCCTTCCAAAAGGACGCCCGCATCCCAGGTGGCCAGCAGCTTGCCGCCCCCGAACCGGCTGCCCGATCCGGCGGCCAGAACGACAGCTTCCAAGGCTGGACCTGTCGCCAACGCCTGATCCTCTCTATGTTGCTGGCTGCATGACGCCCTACGACGCCTCTTCGCCGCAAGTCCAAAGCACGCCTTCCGGCGGCCTCGTGGACTCGTTCGGCCGCACAGTGACCTATCTGCGGGTCTCGGTGACCGACCGCTGCGACCTGCGCTGCGTCTATTGCATGGCTGAGCACATGACCTTCCTGCCCAAGGCGCAGGTGCTGACGCTGGAGGAGCTGGACCGCATCTCCTCGGCCTTTGTGGGCCTGGGCGTGAAGAAGCTGCGGATCACCGGCGGCGAGCCGCTGGTGCGTAAGGGCGTCATGGGCCTGTTTTCGAGCCTCGGGCGGCATCTGCAATCGGGCGCCCTGGAAGAGATCACCCTGACCACCAACGGCACGCGGCTGGCGGAGTTCGCCGGGCAGTTGGCCGACGCCGGGGTGAAGCGGATCAACGTCTCGCTGGATACGCTCAAGCCTGAGCTGTTCCGCACGCTGACGCGGGGCGGCGATCTCGCCAAGGTGCTGGCCGGGATCGAGGTCGCGCAGGCGGCGGGGCTGAAGATCAAGATCAACGCCGTGGCGCTGGCCCACGACAACGCCGCCGAACTGCCCGAGCTGATCCGCTGGGCGCACGGGATCGGCGCGGACATGACGCTGATCGAGACCATGCCGATGGGCGAGGTCGAGGCCGACCGGACGGATCAGTACCTGTCGCTGACCCGCCTGCGGAGCGAGCTGGAGAGCTTCTGGACGCTCACCGACCTGCCGCTGACCACCGGCGGGCCGGCGCGCTATGTCGAGGTGGCCGAGACCGGTGGGCGCCTGGGCTTCATCACCCCGCTCAGCCACAATTTCTGCGAGGCCTGCAACCGGGTGCGGCTGACCTGCACCGGCACCCTGCACACCTGCCTGGGCCGCGATGACGCCGCCGACCTGCGCGCGGTGATCCGCGCCGGGGCGGACGACGCGGAGCTGATGGAAGCGATCCGCAACGCCGTAGACGCCAAGCCCAAGGGCCACGACTTCCACATCGGCCGCGAGCTGGCGCCCGCCGTGGCCCGGCACATGTCGACGACCGGGGGCTAGGCTCGTGGCGCGGGTCCTGTTGTTCGGCCGCCTGAGCGACGTGGCCGGCTGGCGCGAGCGGCAGGTGGATAGTCCGTTCCTGTCGGCGCTGCGCGCGGAGCTCTCCGGCGAAGACGCGGCGCTGGGTGAGGCCCTGGCCGGCAAGGGCGTGCAGGTGGCGCTGGACCAGGTGATCGTGCGAGGCGACGCCGCTCTCAACGCTGGGACCGAGGTCGCCTTCCTGCCGCCAATGAGCGGGGGCTAGGCCCGAATGAGCGTCCGGCTGACCTTCGATCCGTTCGATCCCGGCGCCCTGCTCAGCGAATTCAGCAGGGGCCGCTCGGAGACGGGCGCGGTGGCGACCTTCACCGGCATCGCCCGCGCCGAGGCCGGGGCGACTGTGGCGCTGGAGCTGGAAGCCTATCCGGGGTTCACGGAGGCGGAGATCGGCAAGGTCGCTGATCGGGCCCGCGCCCGGTTCGGGCTGGACGACGTGGCGATCCTGCATCGGGTGGGAAAGATCGCCCCTGGCGAGGCGGTGGTGTTCGTGGCCACCGCCGCCCGCCACCGCCGCGCCGCCTTCGAGGCCTGCGACTTCCTGATGGACTACTTGAAGTCCAAGGCGCCCTTCTGGAAGAAGGAGCAAGGTCCTGGCGGCGCCCGCTGGGTCGAGCCAACCGACCAGGACCACGCCGACCTGACACGGTGGGAAGAGACCTAGCCTCCACCCTCCTGCTCGTCATTCCCGGGCTTGTCCCGGGAACCCAAGATCACGGCGTCGCCGGGAAGGTTCGGCCGCGCCGCCATGCACCATCGGCGCCTCGGAGTTCATGGGTTCCCGGGACAAGCCCGGGAATGACGTTCTAAAAGGGAGGTGAGAAGGAATTTCCGATGAACACTCCAGTCCTCACCCCCGGCGGCCGTATCAACGAGAGCCAGGCGATCAAGCCGGTGCGGATCGCGGTGCTAACCATCTCCGACACTCGCGACGAGGAGAGCGACACCTCCGGTCATGTCCTGGCCGAGCGGATCAAGGCCGCGGGCCACGAGCTGGCCGACAAGGCGATCTGCAAGGATTCAATCGTCGAGATCCGCGAGAAGATCGAGGGCTGGGTGGCCTCGGGTTTCGTGGAGGCGATCGTCACGACCGGCGGCACCGGCATCACCGGGCGCGACGTGACGCCTGAGGCGGTCGAGCCGCTGTTCGACAAGAAACTCGACGGGTTTTCGGTGGTGTTCCACATGGTCAGCTACGCCTCGGTGGGGCTCTCGACCCTGCAAAGCCGCGCGACGGCGGGCATCGTGAAGGGCGTGTTCGTCTTCTGCCTGCCGGGCTCGAACGGGGCGGTGAAGGACGGCTGGGACAAGGTGATCTCAGCCCAGCTCGATAGCCGCCATGGGCCCTGCAATATGGTCGAGCTGATGCCGCGGCTGCTGGAAGAATGACCCTCCTTCGCCAAGGCTTCGGAGGGTTGCCTCGATCCTTCGTAGCTTCCAAAGGGAGCCTAGTAGGATGAGGAAGCTCACCCACATCGGCGAAGACGGTCGCGCGCGGATGGTCGACGTGTCCGACAAGCCGTCCACGGCTCGCGAGGCGGTGGCTGAGGGCTTTGTGCGGATGAGCGCGGCGACCCTGGCGCTGGCCGTGTCGGGCGACGGCAAGAAGGGCGATGTCTTCGCCGTGGCCGAGCTGGCCGGGGTGATGGCCGCGAAGAAGACCTCCGACCTGATCCCCATGTGCCACCCGCTCAGCCTGTCGAAGGTCGAGGTGGCCGTGACGGCGGCGCAGGGCGGGCTTTCGGTGACGGCGCGGGTCAAGACCACTGGGCCGACCGGGGTCGAGATGGAGGCCCTGACGGCGGCCAGCGTCGCGTGCCTGACGCTCTACGACATGCTGAAGGCCGCTGAGAAGGGCATGGTCATCGAGGCCGTGCGCCTGACCTCCAAGACCGGCGGCAAGAGCGGGGACTGGAGCGCCTCTTGAAGCTCCTCTCCGTCGATGATGCCCGCGCCGCGATGCTGGCGGAGATCGCCGCCTTGCCGGCCGAGTCGGTCCCGCTGGCGCAGTCTATCGGGCGGGTGCTGGCGGAGGACGTCACGGCGGTGCGCGACCAGCCGCCGTTCGCGGCCTCGGCGATGGATGGCTGGGCGGTCCGCTCGGCGGATTGTCCGGGCGCGCTGAAGATCGTCGGCGAGAGCGCGGCGGGGCATGGGTTCGCCGGCGCGGTCGGCGCGGGCGAGGCGGTGCGGATCTTCACCGGCGCGGCCGTGCCGGAAGGCTGCGACGCCGTCGTGATCCAGGAAGACGCGACGCGGGAGGGCGAGATCGTCCGCGTTCCTGCAGTCGTGGCGGCGAATTTCATCCGGCCGGCGGGCGGCGACTTCAGAGTGGGCGCGGCGCTGCTGGCCAAGGGCGTGCGGATCGACCCCTGGCGGCTGTCGCTGGCGGCGTCGGCCGGGCGTGCGGAGGTTTCCGTTCATAGGCGGCCGCGCGTGGCGCTGCTGTCGACCGGTGAGGAGATCGTCGAGGCGCCGGCGCAGCCGGGACCGTTCCAGATCTACGACAGCGGCGTCCCGGCGCTGGCGGCGATGATCGAGGGCTGGGGCGGCGCCGTGACCCGGGCCAAGCCGGTGCGGGACGAGTTGGACGCGGTGATCGCGGCCCTGCGCGACGCCGACGCCGATCTGGTGGTGACGGTGGGCGGCGCCTCGGTGGGCGACCACGACCTGGTGCGCGCGGCGGCCGGAGCGCTGGGTCTGTCGCTGCGGGTCGAGAGCGTCAATGTGCGGCCGGGCAAGCCGACCTTTTTCGGGGTGTTGGGCGATGGGCGCCGGCTGCTGGGCCTGCCGGGTAATCCCGCCTCGGCCTTTGTCTGCGCCGAGATGTTCCTGAAACCGATCCTCGCCGCCTATCAGGGCGCGCCGACCGAACCCGCGACGATCACCGCCCGCCTGGCGCGGGAGCTGCCGGCCAACGGCTCACGCGAGCACTGGATGCGCGCCAAGCTGACCTATGCCGAGGGCGGCGTGACGGTGGCGCCCTACCGCGACCAGGACTCATCGCTGGTCAGCGTCTTCGCGGCCTCGGACGCGCTGATGCGGCGGTTGGCTGGGGCTCAGGCTGCGTCGGCCGGCAGCGTTGTTGAGGTGCTGCCGCTGGGCCGCGCGTAGCGCAGGGCCATGATCTCGCCGATCACCGAGGCGGCGACCTCCCAGGGCGCCTTGCCGCCGATGGCCAGGCCAATGGGCGCGTGCAGCTTGGCGAACAGGTGCTCCGGCGCGCCTTCAGCCCTGAGCGGCGCCAGGCGGTCGGCGATCCGCCGCCGCGCGCCCAGCAGGCCCACATAGCTCGCCGCCGACGGCAGGGCGGCGCGCAGGGCCGCGCGGTCGGTCTCCAGGTCGTGGGTGGCGATGGCGATGGCCGTCCAGGCGTCGACGCCGATGGCCGCGAAGGCTTCGTGCGGCTCGGCGCGGCTGTAGGCGACGCCGGCGATGGGCGGGCCGGCCGCGGGCCCCTTGGGGCGGACCAGCGTGGTCTCGAACTCGCTCTGAGCGCCCAGCTGGGCGATGGCGATGGCGGTCGGGTCGCCGCCGACCACGATCAGGCGCGGCGTCGGATCATGGTCGCGGACCACCGCGGCCTCCGGCCAGGGCGACAGGTCCTCGGCGCACTGGCGCGTGTAGCCGTCGCTCACCCAGACCACCGGGCGGCGGTCCTGGTGAGCGCTCAGCAGTTCGGCCAGGGCGTCGTCGTCCGGCGCGACGCGTTCC
This sequence comes from uncultured Alphaproteobacteria bacterium, assembly GCA_903822175.1. Lineage (GTDB taxonomy): Bacteria > Pseudomonadota > Alphaproteobacteria > Caulobacterales > Caulobacteraceae > Phenylobacterium. The sequence continues at coordinate 53,632 of CAIJOB010000042.1, read as the reverse complement.
AGGAAGATCTCGATCCGCGCCCCGCAGAGCAGCTGGATGTCCGGCCAGGGGCTGCCCTCGCCATAGACCAGAGTGCGCGGCTCGCCGTCGGCCAGGCAGGCCGCGGCATGGTCGGCCACATCGCTTTCGACGCAGCCGCCCGAGAAATAGCCGGCGACAAATCCGGGCGCGAAAACCATTTGCGTGCCGACCGGCCTGGGGCCGCCGCCCTCGACGGCGATCAAGGTGGCCAGCGTGCAGCTGAGACCCGCGGCGCGCACCTCACGCAGGGTGGGGCGCACATCGCCGGTCATGCCGAAAAGAGGCCACTCAGGCAGCGGCTCGCGTTCGATCAAAATTTACCCCTCAGAAAGGTCCTGGATACGGCTTCTTAGGCATCATAGGCCAAACATGCCGGCTCATTGGAAGTGGTCCCTGAGTCTCTGCGACACATGACGTCCCCGATCCACAAGCTGGGCCTCGGCTCCGGACAGTTCGGCCTCGACCAGCAGCCGGGCGGCCGCGGGCGTCCGCGCGACCAGGAAGCCCGCGAGATCCTGGCGATCGCCGCGCGCTCCGGCCTGGGCGTGCTGGAGGTCGGCCGCCACCCCAATTCCGCCGAGATCACGCTGGGCCAGGTGCTGCCCAAGCCGCAGCCGTTCAAGCTGACCGTCACCACCGTGCGCCCCGACCGCGGCGCCGACCTGGTGGAGGCGGAGATCCGCGCCCAGTTTGCGCGGCTTGGCGTCAGCTCGGTCGACGCGATCCTGGCGCCCTCGGCCACCGACCTTTTCAGCGCCCACGGCCCGGAGCTGTGGGACCGCCTGCGCAAGCTGCGCGACGAGGGTCTGTGCAAGAAGATCGGCGTCTCGGTCTATGCCTCCGACGATCCGGTGGGCCTGGCCAAGCGCTTCAAGCCGGACCTGGTGCAGGCGCCCGCCTCGCTGCTCGACCAGCGGATGCTGATCGACGGCACGCTCTCCGAACTGGCCGGCATGGGGATCGAGATTCACCTGCGCTCGCTGTTCCTGAACGGCTTGCTGTTCCTGCCGCCGGACCGGGCGCCCAACCATCTGAAGGCCGCCGCCGGGCGGATCAGCCGCGCGCGCCGCCTGATCGCCGAGGGCCGGTCCGACCCGCTGCAGGCCGCGCTGGGCTTCGCGCTCTCGCGGCCTGAAGCTTCCTGTGTCCTGGTGGGCGTGGCCTCGGCCGCCGAGATGAGCGCCGTGGTCGCCGCCGCCATGAGCCCACCGCCGGACCTCGACTGGGACGAGATGGCCCTGGACGATCCCGACGCGCTCGATCCCCGTGCGTGGGTGGCCGCCTAGTTCCGCTCTGAAAACGGCTCGTCGAGGCTGGGCTGGGGTTCGGTGAACCAGGCCGCGCCTTCCGCCGTCACATAGAAGTGGTCCTCGAGGCGCACGCCGAAGGTTTCCGGCAGCACGATCATCGGCTCGTTGGAGAAGCACATGCCGGGCGCGAGCGGGGTCTTGTCGCCGCGCACCAGATAGGGGGCTTCGTGAATGGCGAGGCCGATGCCGTGGCCGGTGCGGTGCGGCAGGCCGGGGAGCGCGTAGTCGGGGCCGTAACCGGCGGCTTCGAGCACGCGCCGCGCCACGGCGTCGATCTCTTCGCAAGGGACGCCGGGTTTGACGGCGGCGAAGGCGGCGGCCTGGGCCTTTTTCTCGACGTCCCAGACGCGGCGCTGCTCGGCTGACGGATCGCCGAACACGTAGGTGCGGGTGATGTCGGAGTTGTAGCCCTGAACCTTGCAGCCGGTGTCGATGAGGACGATCTCGCCCTTCGCCAGCCGTTGCTCGCCGGGGAGGCCGTGCGGATAGGCTGACGCCACGCCGCACTGAACCGCGCAGAACGACGAGCCATCATCGGCGCCGAGCGCGCGGTGCGCCTGGTCGATGAAGCGGCGGACGGCGGTGGTGGTGATCCCTTCGCGCAGGATGCGCGCGGCGCGGCGGTGGACCTCCAGCGTCATGGCCTTGGCCTGGCTCATCAGGGCGAGCTCGGCCGGCGACTTGATCATCCGGCAGCCGTCGATGACCGGGGCGCCGTTGACCGTCGTCACGCCGGGCGCAGCGAGCTTGAGGCCGTCGAAGGCGAAGAAGGGCAGGGCGGGGTCGATGGCGAGGGTTTTGACGCCGAGGTCGGCGAGGGCGGTGGCGGTCAGGGCGTAGGGGCTCTCGTGTTCTTCCCAGAGGCGGATGGGCGCCTCGATCCCCAGGGACGCCTCCAGCGAGCCCAGTTCAAAGCGCGGGCAGATCATGACCGGGCCACCAACTCGCGGCAGGATCATCGCCACCAGGCGCTCGGTGGCGTTCCAGCCGACGCCGGTGAAGTAGCGCAGCGACGGGCCAGCTCCGACGATGATGGCGTCCGCGCCGATCTCGGCCATCAGGGCCTGGGCGTGCGCCATGCGCTGGGCGCGCTCGGCGGCGGTGATGGCAGGGGCCGGGTTGGGCCAGAGCTTGAGGGCGGCGAGTTCCGCCTCCGCTGTCGATCCGCCGATGCCGTGGGTGGTCATGATGCGTCCTCTGCTCTGGCGTCTCTCTATGTCGCCAAATAGAACGGTGAGCCATGGCTGGAAGTCAGGATTTCGCCGTCGATCCGCGCAACGCGGACCTTCGGATCTATCTCAACGGCGCGCTGGTGCCGCGGGCGGAGGCAAAGGTGTCGATCTTCGACGCCGGCTTCGTGCTGGGCGACGGGGTCTGGGAGGGGCTGCGGCTGCACAAGGGCGGTCTGCTGTTTCTCAAGGCGCACCTGGACCGGCTGTACTGGGGCCTTGGCAAGATCGAGCTCGACCTGGGCCTGACGCCAGACCAGCTCACCGCCGAGATCTGGAAGCTCCTGAACGCCAACGGCATGCAGGACGGGGGGCATCTGCGGCTGATGGTGACGCGCGGCGAGAAGAAGGCGGTCAACCAGGACCCGCGCAACTGGCTGGGCAAGCCGACGCTGGCGATCACGGCGGAGTACAAGGAGCCGTCGCCGGAGATCGTGACCAAGGGCCTGTCGCTGGCGACCTCGTCGATCCGCTGCACGCCTGCGGAAATGTTCGACATGCGGCTGAACTCGCATTCGCGCCTGGCGCTGATCACCGCGCTCCTGGACGCCATCAAGGTGGGCGCGGACGAGGCGGTGATGCTGGACCCGGGCGGCCATGTCTCGAGCTGCAACGCCACCAACCTGTTCTGGGCGAAGGATGGCCGAGTGCGCACCTCGTCGGGGCAGTTCTGCTTCAACGGGGTGACTCGGGCCAATGTAATCGCGCTCTGCGCGGCGAACGGCGTGCCGATCGAGCAGGGGCATTTCCCGCTCAGCGATCTGCACGGCGCCGACGAGGCCTTCGTGACCGGAACCTTCGGCGGGCTGACGCCGGTGCGCGAGGTGGACGGCCACGTGTTGCCGGCCGCCCTGCCGGGCCCGGTGACGACGCGGCTGCGGGCGCTCTACGAAGCGTTGAAGGACGCGGACGCCGAGGCCCACGCCGCCAAATGACCCAGACCGTCCGCATCGCCATGTGGTCGGGGCCGCGCAATATCTCGACAGCGATGATGCGGTCGTTCGAGAATCGCACCGACTGCGCGGTGGTCGATGAGCCGTTCTACGCGGCCTATCTTGCGGAGACCGGTCTCGATCATCCGATGCGCGATGAAGTGCTGGCCTCGCAGGCTCAGGACTGGCGCGCCGTGGCCGATGGGCTGGTGACGGAGGAGCCCGCGCCGGTCTTCTACCAGAAGCAGATGACCCACCACATGCTGCCGGACTTCGGGCTGGAGTGGACGGGCGCCTGCCGCAACGCCTTCCTGATCCGCGATCCGGCGGCGGTGCTGGCCTCCTACATCCAGAAGCGCGCGGAGGTGACGCTGGAGGACATCGGCGTGGTCCGGCAGCACGAGCTGTTCGAACGCGAGGCCGACCGGCTGGGTCATGGCCCGCCGGTGGTCGAGGGCGCCGACGTGCTGGCCGATCCGCGCGGGACGCTCAGCGCCCTTTGCGCGGCGCTGGCCATCCCGTTCCGCGAGGAGATGCTCAGCTGGCCCGCCGGCCCGCGCGCCAGTGACGGTGTCTGGGCCCCGGCCTGGTACGAGGCGGTGGAGCGCTCGACCGGTTTCTCAGCGCCGGAACGCAAAACGGCCGCAGCCCTGACCGACGACCTCAAGAGGATCGCCGATCAGGCGCGGCCGCATTACGAAGCCCTGGCCCGCTGGAAGCTGGCCACGGCGTCCTAGACCAAGTTGCGCTTGTAGAGGGCGCTCAGTTCCGCCCAGGCCTTTTCGGCGCCGGCTTCGTTGTAGACGGCGCTGCCCTTGACGCACCAACCATGCTGGCAGCCGTCGTAGACGAGCACGGTCGCCTTCTTGCCGGCGTCGGCGAAGGCCTTTTTCAGCACGTCCTTGTCGGTGGGCGCGCGCTGGTCGTCGTTGGCGGCGACGGCGGAATAGACCTCGGCCTTCATCTTGGGGATCAGCAGGTGCGGGCTGGCCGCGGTCTGGGTGACCAGGCCGCCGCCGTGGCAGGTGACCGCGCCCCGGATGCGGTCGGGCAGGACCGCGGCGGTGCGATAGACCAGCGGGCCGCCCATGCAATAGCCCTGGGTGCCGGCGCCCTTCTTCTTGTCGGTCTGCGGCTGGGCGTCGAGGAAGGCGAGGAAGGCGGGCGCGTCGCTCTCGACCGTGTTCGGGCCGGTGATCGAAGCCGCGATGGGCATGAGCTTTGCGCGTTCCTCCGGCTTGGAGAAGTCGAACTTATCTGCGCCGACCGCGGCGGCGCGGCCCTGGCGATAGAAGGGATTGGGCACCAGCACGACATAGCCCTGGGCGGCCAGCCGGCGGCCCATGTCGCGGAACGCCGGACGCAGGCCGAAGATGTCGGTCCAGATCAGGACCGCCGGCCACTTGCCCTTGCCCTTGGGATAGAAGAGCGCGGCATCGGCCACGCCGTCGGGCGTCTTCACGTCGACGTCCTTCTCTTCGACGCTGTCCTGAGCATGGGCGAGCGTGGCCGCCAGCGAGGCGGCGGCCGCGGCCGACAGGCCGAAGGCTCGGCGCGAGATGCTCGGGTCTACTAGGTCTTGATGGATTTCGTCGTCGCACATGGTGGATGCCTCCCTGGAATTTCGACCTGAAAGGTCGGCGCCAATGTTACGGCGTTATTTCCGCAGGGGAAGCAGCTCTGCGCGATCGGCGCGTGGTCAGGCTGTCGCTTTGCGCACGCCAGCTTTGCCGAGTTGGCTCAGGGCCGCAATGCGCTCCTGGCGCGAGCGGCCGTCACGGGACGCGGTCTCAGGCAACCCGGATCGTGTCGGGCGCGGCGTCATCTTCATCGCTGGCGTCATCGGTCCCTCCCTTGATTACGTCTTCCAGGCCCTGTTCGCGGACCTTGCGGTAGAGCGTCGAGCGGCCGATGCCGAGGCGGCGCGCCACCTCGCTCATGTGGCCGGCGTAGATCTCGATGGCGAGCTGGATCAGGTCGCGCTCGATCTCTTCCAGGGTGCGCAGGTGGCCGCGCTCGTCGAGGATGCGGACCGGCACGGCCTGCGGGATGTCCGGCATCAGGCCGATCGCGGACGAGGCGGCCGGCAGCATGGCGGCAACGATCGCTGAGGCCGGCTCGGCCGCCATGGCGGGCGGCGCCACGCCGCTGATCGAGGGGAAATCGTGGGGCTGCAGATAGGGGGCGTCGGCCAGCACGATGGCGCGATAGACCGCGTTTTCCAGCTGGCGGACGTTGCCCGGCCAGTCGAAGGCCGACAGATAGGCCATGGTCTCCGGCGTCGCGCCGACCACGGACTTGCCTTCCTCGACATTGAACCGCTTGACGAAGGCGTCGACGAGCGCCGGCACGTCGTCTTTGCGCTCGCGCAGGGCCGGGGCCTCGATCGGGAAGACGTTGAGGCGATAATATAGGTCCTCGCGGAACCGGCCTTCCTTCACCGCCAGCGACAGATCGCGGTTGGTGGCGGAAACGATGCGCACATCGACCTTGATCGGGCGCTTGCCGCCGACCGCGTCGATCTCGCTCTCCTGCAGGGCGCGCAGCAGCTTGACCTGGATGTCGAGCGGCAGCTCGCCGACCTCGTCGAGGAACAGGGTGCCGCCATTAGCCTCCAGGAACTTGCCCAGGTGCTTGTCGGTGGCGCCGGTGAAGCTGCCCTTCTCGTGGCCGAACAGGATCGACTCCACGAGGTTCTCGGGGATGGCGCCGCAGTTGACGGCGATGAACGGCTTGCCGGCCCGCTCGGAGGAGCCGTGGACGGCGCGGGCGATGACTTCCTTGCCGACGCCGCTTTCGCCGGTGATCAGGATCGGGATCGACGACTTGGCCGCCCGTTCGCCCAGGCGCTTGACCATGGTCATGGCGGGCGATGAGCCGATCAGGTCGGAAAATCCGGTGCGGCCCGACGCGTGCTTCTTGAGGAGGTCGACCTCGCCCCGCAGCGCGCCCATGGAAAGCGCATTGCGGATCGAGACCATGATCCGCTCAGGGGCGGCCGGCTTGACGAAGAAGTCAATGGCGCCGGCCTGCATGGCCTGCACGATGGTGTCGACGCCGCCGGTGGCGGTGACCACGATGACCGGCTGATTGAAGCCGCGGGCGCGCATCTCGACCAGGGTCTCCTGGCCGGAAATGCCGGGCATGACCATGTCGAGCAGGATCACGTCGGCGACGCCGCCGGCGGCCAGATGCGTGACCGCCTGGTCGCCGCTCTCGGCGTGCGAAACCGCGAAACCCTCGCGCTCGAGGACCGCCTGGATCAGCCGACGTTGCGTCGGGTCGTCATCGACGACGAGGACCGTTTTGGCCATTTGAAGACACCCACCGAAACCGGCCTGCGTCTCATGGACGGAGGCTCCTGTTGTCACGAATTGATACAGGCGAGGCGTGAAGATCGGGTTTCGGAGACCTGAGTCAGGCGTTAACGGCGCGGGGTCGGCGCGGGCTGTTTCGAGCCTCTGCGAGGGCTAGCGCGGCTTGGCCGATTTGCCCTTGGGCTTGGCGGCCGGCGGCGCGGGCTCGGGCGGCGGATCGGGGTGGCACTTCAGATTGACCTGGACACCGCGCAGGAACCCGCGCCGCGCGTAGCCCGCCATGATCGCCTCGCGCAGTTCCTTGTCCTTCTTGTTGGCGCCGGTGACGAAGCGCACGACGCCGCCATAGGGCACCAGGCCGCGGGCCAGGCCCTCGCCCTTGGACATCAGGCTCTTCTTGGTGTCCTCGGCCTCCGGCGGGATGTCGAGATCGGGGCCGAGCAGGTCGTTGATCGCCAGGATCTCGGCCGGGACCGTGTCGCAGGCGGGCGCCGTGGGCGCCTTGTAAGGGTCGGCCTTGATGGTCGCCAGCAGCGGCGGGACGTCGGCGCCGGTGAGGCCCAGGCCGGTGTCCGAACCCGCCTTGACCTGCGCGCGCGCCACGCCGCCCAGTCCAGCCGCCAGCCGCCAGCCGCCAGCACGACGGCGCAGACCGCCCAGGACGCCGCTTTGCGCATGACCCTTGCTCCCCGACCCAAGGCCAAGAAGTCTAGCACAGCCTTTCGCACCGCGGAGCGCCGGCCATGCCTGCAACCGTAGTGTCATCAAGCGCCGCCATGGTGCGCCGATGCAGTCTTCAAAATTCGCCGCCGCGGGCGCGCTCCTCGCGGCGTTGCTGTTTGGCCTCCCCGTCAGCGCCGCACCCCGCAATGTGATCATCTTCGTCGCCGACGGCCTGCGGTCGCACAGCGTGACGCCGGAGACCGCGCCTGCGCTGGCCGCCGTCCGCCGCGACGGCGTCGATTTCGCCAACAGCCACTCGCTCTATCCGACGGTGACGACGCCCAATTCCTCGGCCATCGCCACCGGTCACCTGCTCGCCGACACCGGCGACTTCGGGAACAACATCTTCGTCGACAAGCCCTTCCCGCCGCCCTTCGGCTCGGCGCTGGCGGGGATCGAGGACGACGACATGCAGGCCCAGATGAACGGGCGCTATGAGGGCAACTACCTGGGCGAGATGACCCTGCTGCAGGCCGCCCGCGCCAAGGGCTTCGCCACCGCCGCCATCGGCAAGCATGGGCCGACCGCGCTGCAGGACGTGACCTCGCGCGATGGTCTGGGCACCATCGAGATCGACGACGACACCGGCGGGCGCGACGGCGGCCACGGCATTCCGCTGCGGCCCGAGATCACCGCGGCGCTGAAGGCCGCGGGCCTGGAGAACCTGCCGCCCGACCGGGGCCTGAACGCCGGCGGCGGCGCCTACAACATGCCGGGCCCGCTGGTGGCCAATGTCGAGCAGCAGAACTGGCTGGTGGGCGTGGCGACCAAGGTGCTGCTGCCGCGGTTCAAGGCCGAGGGGAAACCCTTCGTCCTGGTGTTCTGGTCGCGCGATCCGGACGGGACGCAGCACAACGAGGGCGACAGCCTCAATGAGCTGACGCCCGGCATCAACGGGCCGACCTCGAAGGCGGCGATCCGCAACGCGTCCAACGATCTGCAGGCTCTGCGCGACAGCCTCAAGGCCCTGGGGCTGGAGGACAACACCGACATCGTGGTCACCGCCGACCACGGCTTTTCCACCATGTCGCGGCAGAGCCCGGGCAGTGCGGCGGCGAAGTTCGCCTATCGCGATGTGAAGCCGGGGTTCCTGCCGCAGGGCTTCCTCGACATCGACATGGCCCGCGCCCTGAAGCTGCCGTTGAACGACGCCGCTGGGTTCCTGATCCGGCCGGAGAAGGGCTCCTATCCGAAGCGCGGCTCGCTGCTGGGCCGAGATCCGAAACACCCGCAGATCGCCATCGCGCCCAATGGCGGGACCAACCTCATCTATCTGCCGGGCCTGAACGCCAAGACGCTGGCGCCCAAGGTGGTGCGGTTCCTGACCGGCCAGGACTATGTGGGCGCGATCTTCGTCAACGACGCGCTGGGCGATATCTCCGGCGCCCTGCCGATGAGCAAGATCGGCCTGATCGGGTCGGCGCGCACGCCGCAGCCCTCGATCGTGGTCTCGTTCAAGAGCTGGTCGACGGGGTGCGCTGACCCGGAGATGTGCGGCGTGGAGATCGCCGATAGCGGTCAGCAGCAGGGCCAGGGCATTCACGGCTCGTTCGGCCGGCAGGACACCCACAACTTCATGGCCGCCATCGGTCCGGACTTCAAAACAGGCTTTGTCGATCCGGCGCCGGTCAGCAACGCCGACTGGGCCCATACGCTGGCGCACATCCTGGGGCTGGAGCTCAAACCGCGCGGCCACGCGCTGGGCCGGGTGATGACCGAGGCCCTGACCGACGGCGGCGCGGCGCCGGAGTTCCATGCCGTCACGGTCCGGTCGGAGCCGGCGGCGAATGGTTTCATCACGGTGCTGAACGCCCAGGAAGCCGGCGGCGAGACCTATTTCGACGCCGCGGGCATGCCGGGGCGGACGCTGGGCCTGAAGCCCTAGCCGGCCTTTTGCGAGGCGGGTCGCCGGACGGGCCGCTCGCCGGGCTTGGCCTGATCGCCGATGCGCCAGCCGGGCGGGCAGGCGCCGAGCCGGCGGAAGCGGCGGACCTGACGCACGGTGCCCAGCTCAGGGAAGACCGGGCTGACCGCCACATCCAGGCGGAAGTCGTGGGTCTCGTCGCCGGTGGCCGAGGAACTGATGGTGAACCAGCGGCCCTGCGACTGACAGCGCAGCGCCCAGCCGCGGGACCGCTCGACCGGCGTGGTGATGTCGATGCAGCCTTTGCCGTTGATCCGCGCCCGGGTCATCAGGAACTGCTTGCGCAGGTCGTCGTCGACGCAGGCCAGGGTGCTGGCGTCGGGCTTGCCGTTGGCGCCGATCAGGTCGACCTGCCAGAGCTGCGATGGCCCGGGCGGCGGCGCGGGCTGGTCGGCCTTGGCCTGCGCGTTCTGCCCGCCGTCGCAGGCGGCCAGGCTCAGCAGCAGGAGGGCGGCGAGGCCGGCGATGGGGGCAGTGCGGATCAGGCTCAAACGCCTAGCGGTAGTAGACCGGGACGATGATCGCTTCCATGTGGTCGACGTCGACCGGCACATAGACCGGCGGCATGCCCTGGGCCATGGCCGCGGGCTGCGCCTTCCAGGCGCCATAGGCGGCCACGACGACCGCGAAGGCCATAAGGCCCAGGCCCCAGTCGCGGCGGCGGAAGTCGGGGGCCGGGCGGCGCAGCGCCTGGATGCGGCGCTCCAGCGGGTGCGGCGCGGCGCCGGCCAGCCAATGACAGCCGAGCGGGGTGGCGATGGCGCCGATCTGGGTCTTCAGCAGGGTCTCGGCATAGCGGCGCTTCTGGCCCGGCCGGTGCGCCAGGACCGCGGCGTCGCAGGCCAGTTCCTGGTCCATGCGGGCCTCGCGGGCGCCCAAGTGGATCAGCGGGTTGAACCACAGCAGGCACTGGGCGAAGGCGATCAGGCCGTTGGTGCGCGGGTCGCCACGGTCGATATGGGTGCGCTCGTGGGCGCGGATCAGCACGCGCTCCTCGTCGGAATAGCGGCTCTGGGCGTCGCCCGGCATGATGATGCGCGGCACGAAGAAGCCGGTGACCGCGGGGCCGGCGCGGCCGCGCCTGGCCATCCGGAGGAACCGCAGCTGGCAATAGGCGATGACCGCGACGCCCAGGGACGCACCGATCAGCCAGAGCGCGACCAGCGGCCGGGCCGGCGCTAGCGCCAGGGTCTGCGAGGCCTGGTAGACCGGGTCGAAGTGGAAGCCGAGGCCGGGGGGCACGATGCGGGTCGCGGCCTGCGCCGGCAGCAGGGCGGCCAGCGCCGCGATCGGCACGCAGATCCATAGGCGGTAGGCGACCTCCGCCCCCAGTTGGCGGCGCACCGTCGGGCGGACCGCCAAAACGGCGAGGACCGCCGCGGCGGCGGCGAGATTCAGATGAATGAGGGCGAAGAGGGCCTCAGTCGCCATCGTCGAACTTCGCGATCAGGCGCTTCAGGCGCGCGACCTCGTCGGACGAAAGCGTGCGGTGCTTGGCGTAGTGGGCGACCAGCGGGGCCAGTTCGCCGCCGAACAGGCGGTCGAGCAGGCCCTGGCTTTCGCCCTGCACATAGTCCTCACGGGTGACGAGCGCGCGGTAGCGGGTGCGGCCCTCGCTGCGTTCCGAGATCAGCGCCTTCTTCTTGAGCAGCCGGTTGATCAGCGTCTTGACGGTGGCCTCACCCCAGCTTTGCGGGGCGCCGACCTGCGCCACGATCTCGTCGGCGGCCAGCGGGCCACCGCTCCAGACCGCCTCCATCACCTGGCTTTCCGCCGCCGAGATCCGAGTCATAGCTTTACGTCCGTGATTTGGGCGTCACTGTTACGCCCGTAAAAAGAGCGGTCAAGTCACGCCGTTGCGAGCTTGACAGTTCGCGGCCTCGCTGTGTTTGTGGTTTACAGATGTAAATCATGGAATGTGAGCATGACGAGCGATCCGACGCCGCAGCCGCTGCATCGCCGCGACATCGATGGCCTGCGGGCGGTCGCGGTCCTGGCCATCGTCGCCTACCACGCCTTCCCGCGCTGGGTTCCCGGCGGCTTCGTCGGCGTCGACGTGTTCTTCGTGATCTCCGGCTTCCTGATCACCGGCATCATCGCGCGGAGCCGAGACGAGGGCCGCTTCTCCTATCTGGGGTTCTACCTGCGTCGCGCCCGGCGGATTGTGCCGGCCTATCTGGTGGTGCTGACGGCGATCGCAGCGCTGTCCCTGTGGCTGCTGCTGCCGCTGCGGCTGACCTGGGTGGGCGCGACCCTGGCGACGGCCGGGCTGTTCCTCGCCAATTTCGGCTTCACGATCAGCTTCGGCTATTTCGCGCCGGTCCTGCAGCAGAACCCGATGCTGCACCTCTGGTCGCTGGGGGTCGAAGAGCAGTTCTACCTGGTCTGGCCGCTACTGCTGGCGCTGCTGTCACTCGGCGCCTTGCGCCGCGCGCGGTTCGGCATTGCGGCGGGCCTGCTGGTCGTGTCGCTGGCGGGCGCCCAGTGGCTGACGACGCATGACGGCGCGGTGTGGTCGTTCTTCCTGCTGCCGCCCCGGGCCTGGGAGTTCCTGGCCGGCGGTCTGCTGGCGCTGGCGCCGGGCTTCGCGCCGCGCGGCCCGGTCAGTGCAAACCTCAGCGCCGCAGCGGGCCTGGCCCTGATCGTCGGCTCGGTCGCCCTGTTGAGCGACGCCATGCCGTTTCCGGGCCTCTCGGCGGTTCCGGCCTGCCTCGGCGCGGCCCTGGTGCTATGGAGCGGGACCGGGCGCGGCCCGGCGGCGACGGCGCTGCTGCGCAGTCCGCCGCTGGTGGGCGTCGGCCTGATCTCCTACTCGCTCTACCTGTGGCACTGGCCGGCGCTGATCTTCGCCAAGGAGTATGCGCAGCGGGACCTGAAACCCTGGGAGATCGTCGCCGTCGTCGCCTTGAGCGCGGCCTTGGCGGTCGCGACCTGGCGCTTCGTCGAACAGCCGTGGCGGCGGCGGGCCACACCGCGGCGCGGCCGGGCGCTGGTCCTGACGCTGCTGCCGCTGCTGATCTTCGTCGCCCTGGGCGCGGCGCTGTTCGTGAGCAAGGGCCTGCCGATGCGCCTTGCGCCCTCGGCCCGCCAGGCGGCGGACATCGAAAACACCGACATCAATCCGCGACGGATGGAGTGCTTCACCGTCGGCACGCCGTTCAAGCCGAACGGCTGCCGCTATGGCGCGGCGGCCGATGCTCGCGACTATGACGTGCTGATCTGGGGCGACTCGCATGCCGACGCGGCGACGCCCGGCGCGGTGGACTGGGCCAAGGCGCGCGGCTGGAGCCTGCGCGAGGCGGCGCTCGGCGGCTGTCCGCCGCTAGTGAATGCGCGGGCCGTGGAAGCCAAGTTTGGCGAACTGAAGGGCTGCCGAGAGTCCAAGGGCCAGGTGCTCGGCGAGATCGCCGCCAATCCGAAGCTGAAGCTGATCATCCTGGCGGCGCGCTGGGCGCTCTACAACGGCGACCTGCCCTACTACGACACCGGCAATCCGCACCTGCGCATGCTGGACGCGCGGGTCGCCGGGGACCGCGTCTATCCGCTGGACGAGGCGCTGGCGGGCACGCTCGACGCCATCGCCGCCACGGGGACCAAGGCGCGGGTGGTCGTTCTGGGACCGGTCCCGGAGCTGACCTTCGCGCCCTCCTACTGCGTGGCCGTCGCGCGGCATCTACGCCGCGCCGAGACGGGGTGCTGGGATGCGCCGGCGGCCCTGCCGCTGGCCCGCGCCCGGCCGGCGGAGGCGAAGATCGCCAAGGCTCTCGCCACTCGGCCGGAGGTGGGGGTGTTCTATCCGTCGCGGCGGCTCTGCACGGCGACGAGCTGCATCGCCGAGCTGAACCACCGGCTGCTCTATTTCGACGACGACCACCTGAGCGCCAGCGGGTCGCGGATGCTGGTTCCCGGTTGGCTCGACGCGGCGCTTAGCGCACCTGCACCTGCACCTGCACCTGCACCTGCGCAGGCCCGGCCATCATACGGCCTACCGCCGCCGCCGCGGTAAAGCCGCGTGCGCGGACCAGGTCGAGCACGCCGGGGGCGTCGGCTTCGGCGACGGCGATCAGGAGGCCGCCGCTGGTCTGCGGGTCGGTGAGCAGGTCGCGGCGCCAGTCCGGCAGGTCGGCGGGGAGGCGGACGCTCTCGCCATAGCTCGCCCAGTTGCGGGTCGAGGCGCCGGTGCGCACCCCGGCTTTGGCCAGGAGTTCGACGCCGGCCAGCAGCGGCGGTTGCGCGCCGATCTCGGCGGTCAGGCCCGCGCCGCGGCAGATCTCCAGCGCATGGCCCAGCAAGCCGAAGCCGGTGACGTCGGTGACGGCGTGGACACCGGCCAGGCCCGCCAGTTCCGCGCCGACGGCATTGAGCTGGGTGGTCGACGCGATCAGGGCGGCGTAGCCGGCCGCGTCCAACCGTTCCTGCTTGAAGGCGGCGCTCAACACGCCGACGCCGAGCGCCTTGGTCAGGATCAGCACATCGCCGGCCTGGGCCGTGCGGTTGGTCAGCACCCTGTCCGGATGCACCAGGCCCAGCGCCACCAGGCCGTAGATCGGCTCGACGCTGTCGATGGAATGGCCGCCGGCCACCGGAATGCCCGCCGCCGCGCAGACGCTGGCGCCGCCTTCCAGGATCGCGCGGATGGTCTCAGGACTGAGCTTGTCGATCGGCATGCCGACGATGGCCAGCGCCAGGATCGGCATCCCGCCCATGGCGTAGACGTCGCTGAGCGCATTGGTCGCCGCGATCCGCCCGAAGTCGAAGGGGTCGTCGACGACCGGCATGAAAAAGTCGGTGGTCGCCACCAGGGCCTGCGTGTCGTTGAGCCGCCAGACCGCGGCGTCGTCGGAGGTGTCGGTCCCGACCATCAGGTCGGCGAAGCTGGCGGTGGCCGGCATACCCTTGAGGATCGACTGCAGGACCGCGGGCGCGAGCTTGCAGCCGCAGCCGCCGCCGTGCGCCAGAGAGGTCAAGCGGGGGCTGGCTTCGGCTAGGATCGCTGTCATAGGCTCGATCCTAGCGCGACGCCGCGTTGAACCCGAAGGCCAATCCCCTGTCCGGCATCGAGATCCTGAAGACCGCCGACACCAAGGCGCTGGCCGGCTTCTCGGCGATCATCGACGTGCGCAGTCCATCGGAGTTCGCCGAGGACCACGCGCCGGGCGCCATCAACCTGCCGGTCCTGACCGACGAGGAGCGCGCCGAGGTTGGCACGATCTATGTTCAGCAGAGCCGTTTCCTGGCCCGCCGGATCGGGGCGGCCCACGTGGCCCGCAATATCGCTCGCCACCTGGAGACGGCGCTGGCCGGCGAGACCGGCGCCTTCCAACCGTTGGTGTACTGCTGGCGAGGCGGCCAGCGGTCGCAGGCCATGGCCACGATCCTCTCGCAGGTGGGCTGGCGGACCACCCTGCTGGAGGGCGGCTACAAGACCTGGCGCAGGCAGGTGACGGCGCGGCTCTATGACGGCGAGCTGCCCTTCCGCCTGATCGTGCTCGATGGCAACACCGGCTCCGGCAAGACCGAGGTCTTGCTGCGGCTCGCCGAGCTCGGCCAGCAGGTGGTCGACCTGGAGGGGCTGGCGGCGCATCGTGGATCGCTGCTGGGAGGCTTTCGCGACCGGCCCCAGCCCAGCCAGAAGATGTTCGAGAGCCGGCTGCTGGCCCTCCTCGACGGCTTCGATCCTGCGCGCCCGGTGTTCGTGGAAGCCGAATCCAGCAAGGTCGGCGAACGGATGGTCCCGCCGGCGCTCTGGCAGGCGATGGCGGCGGCGCCGCGCATCGAGATCGCGGCCGAGTCGCTGGCCCGGGCGCGGTATCTGGTCCGCGCCTACCGCGACATCATCGGCGACCGCGCCGCGCTGGACGAAGCCTTGCGCCGCATGCCGACCCCGCCCGGGCGCAAACGGCTGGCGGCCTGGGGAGAGCTCGCCGACGCCGGCGACTTCGAGGCCCTGGCCCTGGCGCTGATGGAGCTGCACTACGACCCCGCCTACCGCCGGTCGCGCCGCAAGGAGACGCGGAGTCTGCTGGGTGTGGTCGACGCTGGCGAGCTCGAGGCCGCGGACCTGGATGCCGCGGCGGCCGAGATTCTCCGACGGGTCGCGGACTGAAAGATCGCGCCGCGCCGGCGGGCGGCGTGCTAGGAGGAGCCACCCAATCAAACGCGTGGCCCGCCACGCGTTCGGCCGCGCCGGGTCCGCCCAAGGAATATGGCCATGAAGATCTATACCGGCACGATCACCCCGACACGGCGCGACCTCTCCGATCCGCGGTCTTCGGGCAAGCCGATCGCCGCGCCGCGCACGCCGCTGCTCAACGACCGCCGCAGCACCCGCTGATCCACAAATTCCCGAAAGGAGCCCCTCATGGCCAAGGGTCAAAAGAAGTCCAACAAGGAAGTCCGCAAGCCCAAGAAGCCGAAGGACAAGCCCCCGGAAAGCATCTCGCTGAGCGCCAACCAGAAGCGCTAGAGCCGGCTGACTGACGCTGCGGACGGCTTGCCCGCGTCGCGATCCCGCGCATAGTGCCCCCAAGGCCGAGATTACGGCTGTTGAACACTAGGCCCTTCGGGTTCCCCGAAAGGCCGCGGGAGGGCGTTTTAGATGCGGATCATCAAGCTCGGGCTGGCGCTTGCGCTGGCGCTCACCGTGGCGGCGTGCGGGAAGCTGACCGCCAATGTGGACGGCGCCCGCATCGCGGCGGCCGACACCAACGCCGAGTGGGTCTCCTACGGCAAGGGCTACTCCGAGCAGCGGTTCAGCCCGCTCGACAAGATCTCGACGGCCAACGTCGGGCAGCTGGGCCTGGCCTGGTACGCCCAGTTCGACACCGACCGCGGCCAGGAAGCCACGCCGCTGATGGTCGATGGCGTGCTCTACACGACCACCGCCTGGTCCAAGGTCTTCGCCTTCGACGCCGCCACCGGCAAGCAGCTCTGGTCCTATGACCCTAAGGTCGACGGGGCCAAGGGCTTCGACGCCTGCTGTGACGTGGTCAACCGCGGCGTCGCGATCTGGAAGGGCAAGGTCTACGTCGGCACCATGGATGCGCGGCTGATCGCGCTCGACGCCAAGACCGGTCACGTCGTCTGGCAGGCGCAGGTCGGCGATCCCAAGACGCCGTTCACCATCACCCAGGCGCCGCGGGTCGTGAAGGACAAGGTGCTGATCGGCGAAAGCGGCGCCGAATACGGCGTGCGCGGCTTCCTGGCGGCCTATGACGCGGCCACCGGCAAGAAGCTCTGGCGCTTCTACACCCTCCCCAACGCCACCGGCACGCCGGATGGCGAGCCCTCCGACAAGGTCTTGAAGGACAAGGCCATGGCCACCTGGCCCGACGGCCAGTGGAAGACGGTCGGCGGCGGCGGCACCGTCTGGGACGCCATCGTCTACGATCCCGCGCTCAACATGATCTATTTCGGCGTCGATAACGGCACGCCCTGGGACCAGGAAAAGCGCTCCGGCGGCAAGGGCGACAACCTGTTCCTGTCGTCGATCGTGGCGATCAACGCCGACACCGGCGAATACGTCTGGCACTACCAAGTGAACCCCGGCGAGAGCTGGGACTATTCGGCGGTGCAGCCGATGATCCTGGCCGATCTGAAGATCGACGGGGCCGTCCACAAGGTGCTGATGCAGGCGCCGAAGAACGGCTTCTTCTATGTGCTGGACCGGGCCACCGGGAAGCTGCTGTCGGCCAAGAACTATGTGCCGGTGACCTGGGCCAAGAGCATCGACATCGCCACCGGCCGGCCGGTGGAAAACCCCGAGGCCCGCTATAAGAACGGCAGCGTCGACCTGCAGCAGCCGGGTCCCTTGGGCGGCCACAACTGGCACCCGATGTCGTTTAGTCCGAAGACCGGCCTGGTCTATATCCCGGCCCAGTCGGACCCCTTCGCCTACCAGGGCGCCAAGACCTTCGGCTACAAGGCCGGCGCCTGGAACCTGGGGATCAACACACTGGCCAACGCCGGCCCGATGACCGCCGATCAGGCCAAGGCCGCAGCCGCCTCCTACAAGGGCTATCTGATCGCCTGGGACCCGATCGCTCAGAAAGCGGTCTGGAGCGTCGAGCATCCCTACTTCTGGAACGCCGGCGTGCTCTCGACCGGCGGCGGTCTGGTGTTCCAGGGCTCCGCCGAGGGGCAGTTCTACGCCTATGACGCCACCAGCGGGAAACAGCTCTGGTCCTACCAGACCGGCAACGGGGTGATCGCCCCGCCGATGACCTATGAGCTGAACGGCGAGCAGTATGTGGCCCTGATGGTGGGCGCGGGCGGCGGCGGTCAGATCTCGGCGCCGGCCTATATGCCGGTGCGGCCGCGGCTGCCCGGGCGGTTGCTGGTGTTCAAGATCGGCGGGACCGAAAAGGCCAAGGACTTCATCCTGCCGGCCCAGCCGACCATCGACCTCAGCAAGGTCGCGACCACCGGCGACAAGGCGCACGGCTATGCGATCTTCAACGAGAACTGCGGCGTCTGCCACGGCACCAACGCCACGGGCTCCTGGCTGCCGGACCTGAAGCGCTCGCCGATGATCACCACGGCCGACGACTTCAACTCGATCGTGATCCAGGGCGTGAAGGCTCACAACGGCATGGTCAGCTTCGCCAAGTTCCTGTCGAAGCAGGACGTGGAAGACGTGCGCGCCTTCCTGATCAGCCAGGGCAAGGGCGAACCGTTGCCGGCGGCGCCCACGGTCGCAGGGAAGTAGCTAAGGCGTTTGGGAGGGGCTAAATCCCCTCCCATGAACGCGCCCTTCAAGACCGACAGCCTGCCGCAGTGGGACCTCAGCGACCTCTACACCGGCCGCGACGATCCCAGGATTGAGACGGACCTCGCCAAGGCCAAGGCCGACAGCGACGCCCTGGTGGCGCTGAAGGGCCGCTTCGTGGCGCGCCGCGCCGACCCACGGATGCTGGGCGAGCTGCTGGATGGCGGCATCAAGCTCTATGAGGCGGCGACCAATGGCCTGTGGGGCGTCGGCGCCTATGCGGGCCTGGCCGCGTCGACGGCCCGCAACGACCCGGCCTGGTCGAAGTTCGAAGGCGACCTGCGCGCGCGGTCGGCGCAAATCGCCGCCGACAGCCTGTTCTTCACGCTGGAGCTGAACGAGCTCGACGACAATGAGATCGAGGCCGCGTTCCGGGCGCATCCGCCGGCGGCGCGCTGGCGGCCGTGGATTCGCCGCGTGCGCCTGTCGCGGCCGCACGAGCTGAGCCCCGACCTGGAGCGCATGCTGATCGACCGGGGCCCGGCGGTCGCCAACTGGAGCCGGCTCTCGGAGGAGACACTGGCCGGGCTCACGGTAAAGCTGGGCCGGGAGACGCTGACGCTGTCGGAAGCGCTGAACCGCCTGTCGGACCCCGACGGCGCGCGGCGCAAGCAGGCGGCCGGCGGGCTGTCCAAGGCGCTGGCCGAGGCGACGCCGACGCTGGCGCTCTGCTTCAACACGCTGGCCTTCGAAAAGCAGGTGGAGGACCGCTGGCGGAAATACCCCGACCCCGCCGCCTCGCGGCATATCGCCAACGAGGTCCACGCCGACGCCGTCGCGGCGCTGGAGGCCGCGGTGGTGGAGTCCTACGCGAGCGTCAGCCACCGCTATTATCGCCTCAAGGCCAAGGCCATGGGCCGCGACGTGCTGGACCAGTGGGATCGCAACGCGCCTTTGGATACCGCCCAGCCCAAGACCTACAGCTGGAACGAGGCCAAGGGGATGGTGCTGCAGAGCTTCGAGGCGCTGGCGCCCAAGTTCTCCGACACCGCCCAGATCTTCTTCACCCACCCCTGGATCGATGCGAAGCCGCGCGCGGGCAAACAGTCGGGCGCCTTTTCGCACTCGGTGACGTCGGAAAAGCACCCCTACGTCTTCCTCAACTACATGGGCGAGCGGCGCGATGTGCTGACGCTGGCCCACGAGCTCGGCCACGCGGTGCACCAGACGCTGTGCGCGCCGCTTGGCACGCTTTTGGCCGACACGCCGCTGACGCTGGCCGAGACCGCCTCGATCCTGGGCGAAGGGCTGGTGTTCGAACAGCTGATGGCCAAGGCCTCGAAGGCCGAGCGCAAAGGCCTGCTGGCCGGCAAGATCGAGGACGGGATCAACACGGTGGTGCGCCAGATCGCCTTCCACCGCTTCGAGACCCGCTTCCATGCCGCGCGGCTGCAGGGCGAAGTGGCGCCCGACGAGATCGGCAAGATCTGGATGGAGGAGATGGGCGCGAGCCTGGGGCCGGCCATCAAGCTCAACAAGGGCTACGAGCACTACTGGGCCTACGTCAGCCACTTCGTGCACGCGCCGTTCTACGTGTACGCCTACGCGTTCGGGGATTTGCTGGTGCGCGGCCTGATGGAAAAGCGCCGCGAGGACCCGGTGGCGTTTGCGCCCCTGTATGAGGACCTGCTGGCGGCGGGCGGCACGCGGACCTACGTCGAGGCGCTGGCGCCGTTCGGACTGAACCCGCGCGAGAAGGCGTTCTGGGCGGCGGGGATGAAGCAGCTCGAGCGGCTGGTCGACGAGTTCGAGGCGTTGGTTTGAGCCTTTCCTTTCCCGCTCGTGGGAAAGGGGGACCGTCGGCCGAGCGCAGCGAAGAGCCGAGGGTGGAAAGGGAGGGCCTCAGGCTCCGAGCTTGCCGCCCTCCCTCTCCACCACTCGCTCTTCGGCGAGCGGTCCCCCTCTCCCGCTGCGCGGGAAAGGAAGGCTCCGCCAAACTCCAGCTTAAATCTCATGCTGCCTAGGCCCAAAGGCTCGCATCATCCATGAGATGTAAGGGCGGGACCGTCCCCGGAGGGACATCCCTTTACCCGCTCATCCCCGCGAAGGCGGGGACCCAAGCTGAGCAAAGTTCGCTAGCCGTCCCCGTCACGCGCCCCAGCCCGCGGGCGGCGGCGGGAGCGCATCGACCAGGGCGGCCAGGCCTTCGCTGTAGCCCTTGCGCAGCGCATTCCAGTAGGCGTCGCCCTCCTCGACGGTGACCAAGTTGGCGGCTGAGAAGCTGTCGGCGCGGTAGAGCAGGATGTCGATGGGCGGGGCCACCGACAGGTTGCTGCGGGTGGTGGCGTCGAAGGAGAGCAGGATCAGCCGCGCGGCCTCGGTGAGCGTGGTCTTGGGCGTCACCGAGCGGTCGAGGATCGGCTTGCCGTACTTGGTCTCGCCGATCTGCAGGAAGGGCGTGCGCGGTGTCGCCTCGACGAAATTGCCGGCGGAATAGATCTGGAAGAGCCTGGGGCCCTCGCCCTTGATCTGGCCGCCGACCAGGAAGCTGCCGCTGGCGTCGCCATAGGGGGCGACGAAGCTGGAATCCGCCGCCATGCGGGCGCGCAGCTGGGCTCCCAGGATGCCGGCCACCTCGAACATGGTCGGTGCGAGGCTGAGGTCGCGGGCCAGGTCGCCGCCGCCGTAGGCCTCATGCAGGCTGGTCACCACGGCCTGGGTGGTGGCGAGGTTGCCGGCTGACTGGATGACGATCAGCCGGTCCTTCGAGGCCGGCATCAGGTTCAGCTTGGAGACCCGCATCACCTGGTCGACGCCGGCGTTGGACCGGGAGTCCGAGGCCAGCGCCAGGCCTTCGTCCAGCAGCATGCCGAGGCAATAGGTCATGGTTGTGCGCCCTTCCCAGCTTTCCTCGGCGCCAGACTAACGCGAAATCCGTCGCCGGGCTGCTTTCACCTATTCTCAATTCATACCGGTGTCGGATCGCGCCCGGGTCATGCGTCCTTCGGGCGTCACGAGGGAGAGACTTTGATGAAGACCACCACCGCGCTTGCCGTGCTGAAAGCCGCCTCCGTCCTGCTGATGGCGGGCCCCGCGATGGCCGCCGCCGCGCCGCAGCCGCCGGCTGGCGCTTACGCGCTGGATCCGGCCCATACCTCGGTGACCTTCCGGGTCATTCACCTGGGCTTTTCGCACTACACGGCCCGGTTCTCGCGCATCGAGGGCCAGATGCAGTTCGATCCGGCGCATCCCGCCGCCATGGTGGTGACCGCGAGCATCGATCCCTTGTCCCTGGAGCTGAACACCCCGCCGAAGGGCTTCCACGATCAGTTGATGGGCAAGGGCTGGTTCGAAGCGGCGCAGTTCCCGAAGCTGACCTTCAAGTCGACCAAGGTCGATGTCACCGGCGCCAACACCGCGCGCGTCACCGGCGAGCTCACGCTGCACGGGGTGACCAAACCGGTGGTGCTGGATGTGACCTATAATGGCGGCTGGACCGCCAATGCCTACGACGGCAATCGTGTGGGCTTTTCGGCGCACACGGTTCTGAAGCGCTCCGCGTTCGGCATGGGCCAGGGCATTCCGGCGCCGGGCACCACCATGGGGGTCAGCGATGACGTCGACGTGGCCATCGAGACCGAGTTCGGCGCCGGCGGCCCGCTGAAGAAGTAGCGCTGGCGCGAATTACCCCGAATTCACGGGCTGACGGTCCGGCCGCGATCCGGCGCTCGACTGGGTGCTGGCGCAGCCCGCGCCTTAGGCGAGGGCTACTCCCGGGCGAGCAGGTAGCGGACGCCTCGCGCGCCGAGCGCGACGGCGATGGCGGCTAAGGTCATGCCCGCCGCGATCGGCGCCGACCAGCCGTCGACCGCGAAGCCCAGCGCGGTGACCAGCACCAGGATCGCCAGCGCCACGCCCAGCCAGTGAATGGTGCGGCCGATCAGGCCCGAGGGGCCGATCTGCGGGCTCAAGGCGCGCGGCCAGATGAGGTTCGGCATGGTCACGCTCCCGCGGACGACGGCCTGGCAGGCCAAGCTGAGCTTTCGCACCTCTTGGAGTGCCTTGGGCGCGATCAGGTTCCCACAGCTAGCCTTTCGAAGCCGTTGCCGACGAAACGGGCAGTTCGCGGGCCGTACCGCCTAGCGCGCCGCCAGCCAGGCGCGCATCTCGGCGGCTTCCTTGGCGCCGGCGCGGATGTAGCGGGTGTCGATGCCGGCGGTGACGAAGTCGAAGCCGCGGCCGATCATCTTCTGCGAATAGGCGATGCTGGCGGTGTGGACGCCGACCCGGACGCCCACGGCCTTGCAGGCGGCGAGGATCTTGTCGAAGGCGGCCATCAGGGCGGGGGCGTCGGAATCCTGGCCGGGCGGGCCGCCGATGGCCAGCGAGAGGTCCGAGGGGCCGATATAGACGCCGTCGAGGCCCGGCGTGGCGACGATGGCATCGACGTTGGCGAGGCCCGCCGCGGTCTCGATCATCGCGAAGGTCAGCACCTCGCCGTTGGCATGGGCGTGATAGTCGGCGCCGCCGTAGATCACCGCGCGGGTCGGGCCGGAGCTGCGGAACCCCTCCGGCGGATAGCGGCAGGCCTGGACGAAGGCGGCGCATTCGGCTGCGTCGTTGATCATCGGGCAGATGACCCCATAGGCCCCGGCGTCCAGCGCCCGCATGATCTCGCCGGGCTGGTTCCAGGAGACCCGGACCATGGGGACGGCGCTCGTCGTGGAGATCGCCTGCAGCATGGCCAGCATCTCGGAGTAGCCGATCACCCCGTGCTGGGTGTCGATGGTGACGGCGTCCCAGCCGTGGGCGGCCATCATCTCCGCCGAGAAACCGCCCGGCATCGAGCACCAGCCGCCGATCACCGGCTGGCCCGCGGCCCACAGTTCCCGCAAACGGTTGGCGCGCATGGTCGGTCTTTCCCTGAAGCGAGGCGCGGAGACTAGGCGGTTGCGCGGAGCTTTTGCAGCCCCCGTCGCCCGCGCCCTGCGACATTCCGCGCAGGGATTCAGTCATCGCTAACCGCAAGGGTTATCATGGCCTTCATTTCGTTGTGAAATCTTCGGCGCTTGTGAGGGACCACGAGTGACCGCGTTGCGAGCGACCGACCAGGCGACCCGAGTCCGCAAGGGTGACCTCACCCCGCGCCTCATCGACCTCGCCGAGCGCGCGACGGTAGTGATCGCCTTCCTCTGCTACGCGGTCGCCAACTATGATCCGGCCCACTGGCTGAACTTCGTGATCGCCGCCACCGACGTGGTGACGGTCTGGTACGTGCTGATGCGACGCCCGGCGACCAGCATCAGCCCCGACCCCGCCGACTGGATCATGGCGCTGGGCGGCACCTTGCTGGCCATGCTGGCGCGGCCCGGCGGCGAACCGATCGTCCCGATGGCGGTGGCGGTGGCGCTGACTGGCCAGAGCCTGGTGATCACGCTGGCCGCCAAATTCAGCCTCAACCGCAGCTTCGGCCTGGCGCCCGCCAACCGCGGCGTGCGGATGCGGGGCGCCTACGTCTTCATTCGCCACCCGATGTACCTGGGCTACGCCCTGGCTCACCTGGCCTATCTGCTGATGAACCCGACCTGGCTCAACGCGCTGTTGATCGGCGTGACCTGCCTTTGCCAGGTCGGCCGTATCCTGCGCGAGGAGCGCTGGCTGCAGCAGGACCGCGCCTATCGCCGCTATGCCCGGATCGTGCGCTACCGGATGATCCCCGGACTCTTCTGAGGGTCTTTTCTAGGCGCCGCCAACTCTCGTGATAGCCTCCCTTAGGTCGCTGACCACCGGAGGAGCCTTCCAGATGAAGCGCATTGCGATGGCGGTCTTGGCCGCGGCCTTGCTGGCCGGTCCCACCCGCGCCGCGCCGGATTCCGCCGCGCTCGTCTACAAGCTGCCGGCCGACATCCCCTGGAAGGGGGAGGCGCGCATGGGGTCGCAGATCTATGTGCTCTGGGGCGACCCGGACAAGCCCGGCCCCTACGCCATCCTGGTCAAGTGGCTGCCGCACCATTTCAGCCAGCCGCACACCCACCCGAACGACCGCCATGTGGTGGTGATCAGTGGGACCTGGTGGGTCGGCACGGGCAAGAGCTTCTCGACCGAGACCACCACGCCGCTGCCGGCTGGGACCTCGGTCACCCACTTCGCTCACCAGTGGCACTATGACGGCGCCAAGGACGAGCCGGCGGTCCTGGAGATCGTCGGCGAGGGGCCGCAGTAGGAGGGCTTCCCATGCGCGCTGCGATGCCGGTCCTGGCCGCCACGCTCGTGATCCTTGGCGGTTCGCCGGCGATGGCGGCGCCGACCTGCCTGGATCGCCACGGCGACATGGCGCGATGCGGCACGGCCGGCGCCATGCCGTTGGGCTGGAGCGGCCCGGCTGACCTGGAGGGGGCGCGGCGTGTGGCCGACGCGCCGGGCGAGGGCAAGCTGATTGGCCTGACGCTGTTCCTGGCCGGCCTGTTCGGCCTCTTCGCCCTGATGCCGGATTTCGAGGACAGCTGGGACCGGCAGGGCGAGGATGACGAGCGGCGCGGCTAGCCCCCGCCGGCCGCATCGGCATAGGACTAGGGTGGCGAACATACGGGAGACGGCGAGCATGAAGACCGGACTGGCAGGCTTGGCGGTCATCGCGGCCATGGCGCTGGCGCACGGCGCCTGGGCCGATCCCGACGTGATGATCAAGTGCGACGGCGCGCTGCCGGACGGCATGCGGTTCACCGCGGCCGGCGGGTGGCAGCCCTTTCCCAACCCCGACCGCAGCGTCACCGTCACCCGCGACCACAACAAGTACGCCATCGCTGTCGAGGGCGAGCTGGGCTTCACCTCCAACACGGTCTTCGCCCTGCCGCAGGTGGGAATCCGATCGTTCAAGGTGCTGCGGTCGAGCGGGTCGGAGTATTTCCACGTGGAAAAGGACCCGGCCAGCGGCCGGCCGATCCTCAAGCACACGATCAGCGGCGGCCGCGACGGCAGCGGCAAGTACAACATCCGCGAGATGACGCTGAGCGCCTGCGCCACCGTCTCGCCGGACGTGGTGGTGACCGAGCCGGCGGCGGCGGGCTCGACACCGGAGAAATAGGCCCCGCTCAGCGCGCCCAGAGCTGGCGGGTCAGCACACCCACGCGCGCCTCGATCGCCGCCGCCGCGTCGAGGCACAGATCCTCGCGGAAGCGCCGGCCGATGATCTGCACGCCCACCGGATGGCCCCCGACCAGGCCGACCGGCGTCACCGCGGCCGGCAGGCCCAGCACGCTGATCGCGGACGTAAAGCGGAAGTCGTTCCAGAAGATCTCGCGCACCGGCGCCTCGCCGCCCAGGTCGGCGTTCACCGGCCACGGCGGCTTCACCGAGACCGGCGCCAGGATCAGCGGATAGTCCTCCAGGAACATCACCCACTCGCGGATCACCCGCGAACGCTGGGCGATGGCGGTCATGTAGCCGGGACCGTCGAGGATGTCGGCCAGCTTCAGGAAGCCGTCGATCGCCAGCAGGAAGTCGGGGCTGGCCATCTGGCGCATGGCCGTGGCCTGCAGGGTCTCGATCTCGGTCATGATCAGATTGGCCCACAGGGTCCAGGCCACCGAAATGTCCGGCGTTTCCACCTCGCAGACCTCATAGCCGGCGTCGGCGAGATGCCGCGCGGCCTGACCGATCAGGGCCATGACTGCAGGATCGGTCCGCATATCGGCGGGGATCGGCGCGACCGCGACCTTGATCGGCCCGTCGACCGGCGGCCCGATCAGCGGCGCCGGAACCTGGAAGGTGTCGCGCGGATCGCGGCGGCTCATGGCCTCCAGGCCCAGACGCACGTCGGCGACCTCGCGGGCCAGCGGGCCCTGGGTCGACATCAGCTGGGCCATCAGCGGGCGTTCGGCGGGCGCACTGGGGTTGAAAGCGGGGACGCGGCCCTGCGTGGACTTGATGGTCGAGATTCCGCAGCAGTGGGCCGGGCCGCGCAGGGAGCCGCCGATGTCGTTGCCATGCGCGATGGCCCCGATCCCCGCAGCTATCGAAGACGCCGCCCCGCCGGACGAGCCGCCGCAGGTCACCGCCGCGTCCCAGGGGTTCAGGGTCAGGCCGTGCAAAGGGTTGTCGGTGAAGGTGCGGAGCGAGAACTCCGGCGTGTTGGTCAGGCCCAGGATCACCGCGCCCGCCGCGCGCAGGTTGGCGGTCACCGGTGCGTCGCCGGGCGCGATGTTGTTCGCGAGCGCCACGACGCCGTTGGAGTTGGCCTGGCCCTCGACGTCGATGTTGATCTTCACGGTGACCGGCACGCCGTGCAGCAGGCCGATCTCGGCGCCGGCGGCCTGGGCGCGGTCGCGCTCGCGGGCGGTCTCCAGGGCGGAGTCGGTCAGGTCGACGACGACGGCGTTCAGCGCGGGATTGGCGGCGTGCAGGCGCTCGATGTGAGCGGTCGTGACCTCAACGGCGGAGACCTGCTTGGCCTTGATCGCCGCGGCGGTTTTGACGGCCGACCACTGCCAGATTTCCGTGCCGGTCATGCCCGCGCCTCGATCTCAATCGCCGCCCAGTCCAGCTTCGCATGTTCGTAGACCGCCTGGGTTGGCCGCAGCGTCTTGTCGTCGAAACAGCCGATGGCGACGCCGACCCAGCCGGGCCGGAACGCCGGGCGCCAGAAGACGGTTGAGGCGCAGGTGGTGCAGAAGTTGAACTCCACCGTCTGCCCGCTGTCGCCCAGGCGAACGTACTGGCCGGCGGGTCCGGTGGGCGCGGTCTGCGCCTCGTCGAAGAAGACCGCGACGCTGAAGGCGCTGCCGGTGCGCTTCTGACAGGAGACGCAGTGACAGGCCGAGACCTTGATCGGTTCACCGCGCGTCGCGATCGACAAGGCCCCGCAACCACAGCTTGCCGTTCGTTCGACCATGCCCGCCCCCATCACAGATGCGGGCAACTTAGCGCCGACCACGCACCGCTGTAAGACGGCTCAACGCGATCGGGCGGTTGGGGCGGCGCCGCCCTTGGCGCGCCGCCCCGTGCGATCAGGCGCGAACGAGCGTCATGGCCTGGCGTCGCTTGCGAAGAGCCGCGCCGGTCAAGCCGAACCCGCCGATCATCAGAGCCCAGGTCGCCGGCTCAGGCACGCCGCCAGCCGACGGCCCGCCCGGCGCAGCTTCGCTGATAGTCAGGGTGCTGGTCCCCGAGACGATGCTGGGCAGAGTGAAGGTTCCCGTCGCGAAGATCGGCGCGGAGGCGGGTCCAGAGAACAGGTCAGCGCCGGCGAACTGGGTGAAGCCCAGGCCTGTGCCGTTGATGTTCAGGTCGGCGAAGACATCGGTGCCGAAGCCGATGGAAGCCGTGCCGGCCACGCCGCCAAAGGTCCCGGCGACGTCGTCGAAACGGATCTGGTCGCCGAACACAGAGCTGCTGAACGTCGTCGGGGTCGCGTTGGAGTCGATCTGGAAGGTCGCATTGCGCGACCCGCTAAGGTCGAAGGTCAGGATGGCCGCCTGCGCGGGCAATGCGGCAGCGGCGGCGAGCAAGGCTGCGCCGGCGAGGATGGTGAGTCTGGATGTCATGGAGGGTTTCCCAATGAGGTCCACAAAACGCGGCCTCATGGGGACTACGGAGCCTGGACGCGCCAGGACCTATCACTTTGAGTCACTTAAGGTTTACAGGCTTGACCGCAGATGGAGGGGAACAAATCGGCGGTTTGTGACGGCCCCTCGCGAGGGGCGCCCCCGGTCCATTCAGGGGGAGGAGGAAGACCGGGGGCTGGGCTCGCGAGACGCCAATACTCGGCGCCGCGGCGTGGGAGGGTTTTGGACGCCCGCGGTAAGTCAGGGGTAAAGATTTGCGGAGGTTGGCGCCGTGCGGACGAAGCGCTTGCCATTTTTCAAACGGTTGTTAGTCCAGTGGCCCCATATTGACGGGCCTTCCTCCCAGATTGCTGGCCCCTTCCATTTCCGAGGACATGATGGCTGAAGACGTGAAGCCGGAGATCCATGACGACCGGCCGGTCCATGCCGAGGTCCCGCTGCCGCCGGAGGTGCAGGCGCCGCTGGCCATCTATCGTGGCGAGCCGCCGGCGTCGCCGCAGTGGTTCAAGGACGCCATCGCCCAGGAGCCCGAGCGGGTGTTCGTCGAAAGCCTCGGCTCCAAGCTCGAGGTCCTGACCTGGGGCGAGGTCGGCAAGCCCGGCCTCTTGTTCGTGCACGGCAACTCGGCCCACGCCGACTGGTGGAGCTTCATCGCCCCGTTCTTCGCCGAGCATTATCGGGTCGCCTCGATGTCGCTGGCCGGCATGGGCGCCTCGGACTGGCGCGAGAAGTACAGCTTCACCGACTTCGCCGAGGACGCCGAAGCCGTTGCGCGAGCCACCGGGCTCTATGACGGTGGCCGCAAGCCCACCTACATCGGCCACTCGTTCGGCGGCGGCCAGGTGTTCTTCGCCGCCGTCCGCAACCCCGAGCGGATGCACGCGGCGATCATGGTCGACACCGGCTTTGGCCCGCCGCCGGAGGAGCTCGCCAAGCGCCAGGCGCAGATGGAGGCGATCCGCAACATCCCTACGGTCGACCGGCCAAGCCGTGTCTATGCGACCCTTGAGGAGGCGCTCGGCCGCTTCCGCCTGATGCCGCCGCAGCCGGCCGGCAACGCTTACATCGCCGACTTCATCGCGCGGAAGTCGCTGAAGAAGGTCCCGATGCCTGACGGCAAGGGCGAAGGCTGGACCTGGCGGTTCGATCCCAACATGTGGGCCAAGCTCGACCGGCAGCGTGCCATGGGCGGCGATCCGATGGAGGTTCCCGAGGTCAAGACGCCGATGGTGCACGTCTACGGCGCCAAGAGCCGCATCGTGGAGCACCGCAAGTCCGGCGCGCCCTCGCCCTTCCCGCCCGGCATGATCGAGATCGAGATCCCCGACGCCCACCACCACATCATGATCGACCAGCCGCTTGCCTTGGTGGCGGCGCTGCGAGCGCTGCTCGCGGCGTGGCCACCAACGAAGTAGCGCGCGCTCCAAGTTCCTCCCCCTTAGCGGCAGCGTGCGGGGGAGGTGGCCCGAAGGGTCGGAGGGGGCGCTGGGGCCGTGTGGTGAAGTCGGTGCGCGACCAGCGCCCCCTCCACCACATTCGTGGTCCCCCTCCCCCGTTTCACGGGGGAGGAAATGAGCGTTCAGGCTCCCACCCTTGAGCGCAACCGCGGTCTCGTGTAGCACCGCGCTGAACGGTTACTTCGAACCAGAGAGCGTCCCATGGCCGGCCAGGCTTCCGAATATCACCGCGGCGAGATGGACGTGCACGAGCAGGTGGCGACGTTCCACCTGGTCATGAACATCACCAAGTGGGGCTCGCTGGTCATCGCCTCGGCGGTGCTGACCAATGTGCTGTGGTTCTGCACCAGCGCGGGCTTCCTGACCGGCGCCATCGTCGGCCTCGTCGTCCTGGGCCTCGGCATCGCCCTGCTGCGTGAGCGCGGCGGCTCGGGCCACTAGGCTCCAAACCACCCTCTCCGCCGATCACAGGTTGCGGCGCGTCTGGACAGACGCGGGCGCGACCCCCTAAGGTCCCTGACAGTCGCGTTTCGGGGGACGTCGCGGACCATGGCTCTCATCGCCGTCACCAAGGAACGCCGCGCCGGCGAAACCCGCGTCGCCGCGGTTCCCGAGACGGTCAAGAAGCTGATCGCCGCGGGCTTCAGCGTCACCGTCGAGGCAGGCGCCGGATTGGCCGCCGCCTATCCTGACGCCGACTACCAGGCCGCCGGCGCGACCCTGGCCAAGACCGCCAAGGACGCGCTGGCCAAGGCCGACATCCTGTTCAAGGTCCGCGCGCCGGAGCCCGACGAGATCGCCGCGCTGAAGGCTGGGACCCTGGTGGTCGCCACCCTCAATCCGTACATCGACAAGGCCGCGCTGGCCGGCCTCGCCAAGGCCAAGGCGACCGCCTTCGCCATGGAGTTCGTGCCGCGGATCACCCGCGCCCAGGTGATGGACGTCCTGTCGTCGCAGGCCAACCTCGCCGGCTACCGCGCGGTGATCGAAGGCGCCGAGGCCTATGGCCGGGTGCTGCCGATGATGATGACCGCGGCCGGCACGGTCGCCGCGGCCAAGGTGTTCATCATGGGGGTCGGCGTCGCCGGCCTGCAGGCCATCGCCACGGCCCGGCGTCTGGGCGCGGTGGTCACCGCCACCGACGTGCGCCCCGCCACCAAGGAGCAGGTGGAAAGCCTTGGCGCCAAGTTCCTGGCCGTCGAGGACGAAGAGTTCAAGAACGCCCAGACCGCCGGCGGCTACGCCAAGGAGATGAGCAAGGAATACCAGGCCAAGCAGGCCGAGCTGCTCTCTACGCACATCGCCAAGCAGGACATGGTGATCACCACCGCGCTCATCCCCGGCCGGCCGGCGCCCAAGCTGGTCAGCGCCGCCCAGGTCGCCTCGATGCGCCCGGGCTCGGTGATCGTCGACCTGGCCATCGAGCAGGGCGGCAATGTCGAAGGCGCCAAGCTGGGCGAAATCGCGGTGACCAAGAATGACGTGAAGATCCTGGGCATCGCCAACCTGCCGGGCCGCGTCGCCACCGACGCGTCGGCGCTCTACGCCCGCAACCTGATGGCCTTCTCCGGCCTGTTCCTCGACGCCGAGGGCCAGTTCGCGCCGAACTATGAGGACGAGATCCTCAAGGCCGCGCTGGTCACCCAGGGCGGCGCGGTCGTCCACCCGAACCTGAAGGGCTGAGCCGCATGGAAGCCGTCGATCCCACCGTCTTCCGCCTGGCGATCTTCGTGCTGGCGATCTTCGTCGGCTACTACGTGGTCTGGAGCGTGACCCCGGCCCTGCACACGCCGCTCATGGCGGTGACCAACGCCATCTCCTCGGTGATCATCGTGGGCGCCTTGTTGGCGGTCGCGGCCCACCCGGCGGCGGGTGACGCGATGAGCTCCAACATCATGATCTCCAAGGGCGCCGGCGCGGTCGCCGCGGCCTTTGCCAGCGTCAACATCTTCGGTGGCTTCCTGGTCGTCCGACGAATGCTGGCCATGTACAAAAAGAAAGCGCCCGCGCCCAAGAAGGAGCACGCGGCGTGAACGCCAATCTCGCGGCCATCCTCTATCTCGTCTCCGGCGTCCTGTTCATCCTGGCGCTGCGTGGCCTCTCCTCGCCGACCACCAGCCAGGCCGGCAACCGCAACGGCATGATCGGCATGGCGATCGCGGTCGCCACCGCGCTGGCGACACTCTGGAGCCAGGACGCGCTGGACCCTCTGACGCTGGGTCTGATCGTCGGTGGCGTCGCCATTGGCGGAGGCGTCGGCGCGATGATCGCGCGGCGCGTGGCCATGACCGCCATGCCGCAACTGGTCGCCGCCTTCCACAGCCTGGTCGGCATGGCCGCCTGCCTGGTGGCGGTCGCCGCGATCCACACGCCCGCCGCCTACGGCATCGCCTCGCCGGAAGGCGGCGTGGTCACCCATTCGCTGATCGAGCTGGCGGTCGGCCTGGCCATCGGCGCGGTGACCTTCACCGGCTCGGTGATCGCGTTCGCCAAGCTGAACGGCAACATGAGCGGCGCCCCGATCCTGCTGCCGGCCCGCCACTTGCTGAACCTCGCGCTCGGCGTCGCGGTGGTGGCGATGATCGTCGTCCTGGTGATGAGCGGCGGCACGGCGCTCTGGGCCTTCTGGGCGGTCTTCGCGCTCAGCCTGATCGTCGGCGGCACCCTGATCATCCCGATCGGCGGCGCAGACATGCCGGTCGTCGTGTCGATGCTGAATAGCTATTCCGGCTGGGCCGCGGCAGCGCTGGGCTTCACGCTCGAGAACACCACCCTGATCATCACCGGCGCACTCGTGGGCTCGTCCGGCGCGATCCTCAGCTACATCATGTGCAAGGCGATGAACCGCAGCTTCATCTCCGTGATCCTCGGCGGCTTCGGCGCCACGGACGCGGCGGCCGGCGCTGGCGGCGCGGTCGAAACGCGGCCGGTGAAGCAAGGGTCCGCCGACGACGCGGCCTTCATCATGAAGAACGCCAGCAAGGTGATCATCGTCCCAGGCTACGGCATGGCGGTCAGCCAGGCGCAGCATGCGCTGCGCGAAATGGGCGACAAGCTGAAGGAGGAGGGCGTCGAGGTGAAGTACGCCATCCACCCGGTCGCCGGCCGCATGCCCGGCCACATGAACGTGCTGCTGGCCGAAGCCAATGTCCCCTACGACGAGGTCTTCGAGCTGGAAGACATCAACGCCGAGTTCCCGACCGCCGACGTCGCCTTCGTGATCGGCGCCAACGACGTCACCAACCCAGCCGCCAAGACCGACCCCACCAGCGCCATCTACGGCATGCCGATCCTCGACGTCGAGAAGGCGCGCACGGTGCTGTTCGTGAAGCGCGGCATGAGCTCCGGCTACGCCGGCGTCGAAAACGAGCTCTTCTTCCGCGACAACACCATGATGCTGTTCGGCGACGCCAAGAAGATGGTCGAAGGCATTCTGAAGGGCCTCTAGGCGCCCAGCCAGCGGGCTTTTTTCGAATTTGTTGCGATCTCGCGGCGGGGGTGACCTCGACGCGTCACATTGGCCTGACCATATGGCTAGGCATCCCCAAACCTGGAGACGCCCGATGAAGTATAACCAGCTTGGCCGCACGGGCCTGTTCGTCTCCGAGATCTGCCTTGGCACCATGACCTTCGGCGGGTCTGAGAATGCCGGGATGTGGAAGGCGATCGGCGCTCTGCAGCAGGGCGACGTGGACGGGATCGTCGGGCGCGCGCTGGAGGCCGGGGTCAATTTCTTCGATACGGCCGACGTCTATTCGTTCGGCGAGTCCGAGAAGCTGTTCGGCCAGGCGTTGCAGAACCTGAAGGTCAAGCGGTCCGACGTGGTGATCGCCACCAAGGTGTTCGGCGAAATGGGCCCGCGGCCCAACGACCGCGGCGCCTCGCGCGGCCACATCATGGACAGCGTGCATGGCAGCCTGGAGCGCCTGCAGACCGACCATATCGACCTCTATCAGATCCACGGCAACGACACGGTCACGCCGATCGACGAGACCCTGCGGGCGCTGGACGACCTGGTGAGCCAGGGGCTGGTCCGTTACATCGGCGTCTCCAACTGGTCGGCCTGGAAGATCGCCAAGGCGCTGGGCCTGTCGGAGGCCAAGGGCTACGCGCGGTTCGAGACCCTGCAGGCCTACTACTCCATCGCCGGGCGCGACCTGGAGCGCGAGCTGGTCCCGATGCTGACGTCGGAGCAGCTGGGCCTGATGGTCTGGTCGCCGCTGGCCGGCGGGCTCTTGTCGGGCAAATTCGGGCCGGGCTCGAACAATCCGGAAGGCTCGCGCCGCACCACCTTCGATTTTCCCCCGGTGGACAAGGATCGCGCCTGGCCCTGCGTTGAGGTGATGCGCGAAGTCGGCGACGCCCACGGGACCTCGGTCGCCCGCGTGGCGCTCGCCTACATCCTGCAAAAAGCCTTCACCATGAGCATCATCATTGGCGCCAAGACGTTGGAGCAGCTGGACGACAACCTGGCGGCCGCCGAGCTGACCCTGACCGAGGACGAGATGAAGCGCCTGGACGAGGTCTCGGAACTCCCCAGCGAATACCCCGGCTGGATGTTCGCCCGGCAGGGCGGGAACCGCGTGCCCAAGCCATTCGCGAAGAAGAGCTGACGCCCAGATGTCCATTGCGCCCGCCCTGCCATCGCCCAAAGCCGCCAAGAGGACTCCTCGGGGCGAGATGGTCGATGTGGGCGGGCGGCGGCTGCGGGTGGTCCGGGCCGGACCGAAGAGCGAGCGGCCGACGGTGGTGCTGGAGCATGGCGCCTTCGGCTGCGCCTCGGACTGGGCGGTGGTGCAGGAAAAGCTCGCGGCCAAGGGGCTGGCGAGCCTCGCCTATGACCGCGCGGGCCTGGGCCACTCCGAGCCCGGGCCGAAGCCGCGCGACGGCGCCGCTATCGTCTCCGACCTGGCGAGCCTGTTGCGGGAACTGGAGGAGGCCGGGCCGTTCGTGCTGACCGGGCACTCCATGGGCGGGCTGATGGTCAGACTCTATGCCCTGACCCATCCCAAGCAGGCGCTGGGCGTGGTGCTGGTGGACGCGGTGACGCCGGACGTGATCAACCATCCGATCGGCGGCAAGGGCGTCGACGCCTTCAGCCGCATCCTTGGCTGGACCAGCGAAGGGGCGAAGTACGGGATGATGCGCCCGCTGGCCGCCGTCGCCGGCGACCGGATCGGCCTGCCGCCGGAAGCCTCGGCGGAGAAGCGCCGCATTTTCGGCTCACCCAGCCACGCCCGCTGGGCCGCCGAGGAGGTTAGCCAATGGCGCGCCACCTCCGACCAGGCCCGGGCCGGCGACTTCCCCGCCGCCATGCCGATCGCGGTGATCACCGCCGGCGCCGAGAACACCGTCACAGCGCTGAAGGAGGTGCAGTCGGTCCCGGCGCTGGCCTCGCTGAACGGCTACATCGAACACGTGCCGGGCGCCGGGCACGCGAACCTGCTCGGGCGGCGGTTCGCTGACCCCATCGTGCGCGGCGTAGAGCACGTGCTGGCGACAACCCACCGCTAAGGCTAGGCGGGCTCGCGCTCGATGACGCCGCAGGCCGCGAGCAGGCGCGCGTAGGCGAGGGGCGCGGCGTTCAACGCTCCGCCATCCGCGGCCACGGGCAAGGTTGTCCGCCGCAGCGCTTGAACCTCAAGGTCGCGGTCGGTGGCGATCTCGAACCGCCCGTCCCAGACGCCGGTCTCGCCGGCCTTCAGTGACAGGGGCATGAGGCCGCCCCGCGCGGCCTCGCCCGGCTCGCGGCCGAAGCTCGCGGCGTCAGGGTCAGCGCTGATGCGCGCACCGGCTAGGCTGGCGGTGAAGACCTCCTCGCCGGCCAGCCGTTCGATCAGCCGCTCGACCTTCTCGCGGCTCGGCGGCCGGTCGGTTCCTGCGGCGCAGAGGCAGGCGGCGGACACGAACCTCGCCCGCGCGCCGGGCGCGGCGTCGCGGAAGGCCGCCCGGGCGATCCGGAGGCCGCCTCGGGTGTCCTCGCGGCACGCCAGCGCGAGGGGATTGGCCGAAGCATCTGTCGCGTCCTCGACCGGCGTCGCGCCCACCGCCAGCGCTTGCCGCGCGCGGGGCCGGGCGTAGGTCCGGTCCTCATTGGTGGGGTCGTCGATCCAGCTTTCGCCGCGCTCGGTGAGCCACTGGCGGATGTCGTCTCTCCGTATGCGGAGCATCGGCCGCAGCAGGAAGACGCCGCGGCCTTGCGGCCAGGCGGGCGAGGGCGCCCACTCGCGGGGGTCCGGTGTGGTCGATCCGGCGTCGCGCATCAACTGCGCCTCAAGCCTGTCGTCGGCGGTGTGGCCCATCAGGATCACGCGGGCGCCGGCCTCACGGGCGGCGTCGGCCAGCAGGGCGTGACGGGCGTGGCGAGCGGCGGCGGGGAGGCCGGTCGTGGGCTTGTCGCCGGTCCAGGCAAGTGCGCGGAAATCGGCGCCGAGCCGTGCGGCGGTGGCGGCGCAGGCCTCAGTCCAGGCGGTGCTCTCGGAGCGCAGGCGATGGTCGACGGTCAGGACCAGCAGGGGACGGCCCGTGCGCCGCCCCCACTGGGCGGCGACCAGCGCCAGGGCCAGGGAGTCTCCGCCCCCGGAAAGCGCAACCGCTACCGGGCGCGGGCTGCCGTCCTGCAGGCGGCGGTCGAGGCGCTCGCCGACCGCGTGTTCGAGGCCGGCGGTCACGGGCGCGTGGGCGGCTGCTACCCGCACTTCGCCTGGACGCGCACCGTCGCGGCGCGCGATTTGATGGCGTCCGGCGCCTTGGGATAGCGGTGGTTCAGCTCCATCAGCGTCTGGCAGGCGTCGGCGGGCTTTTTCAGCTGCACCAGGGCGCGGCCAAGTTCGACGACGGCGTCGGGCGCCCAGGCGGTCTGCGGCCAGCCGCGGATCGCGCCGATGAAGGCGCCCGCGGCCCGCGCATAGTCCCCGTTCACCGCGAGCGTCTTGCCCCACCAGTAGCGGGCCTCCGGCGCGCGTGGGGTGTCAGGATAGTTGGTGACGTAGTCGCTGAACGCGGTCTGGGCGGAGTCGTAGTCGCCGCTCAGCATCAGCTGGCGCGCTTTGGTGAAGGCGGCGTTGGAAGCGGCCGCCGCGGCCTTCGGGTCGGCCGGTGGCGCGGGCTCTGCCGCCGCTGGCGGACTGGCCTGAGCCGCCGCCGCAGCCTGGGCGGCTTGCGCCGCATCGGCCAGTTTCTGCTCGTCGGCGGTAAGGCGGTCGCCGAGCGATTTCACCTGGGCGCGGAGCTGGGTGTTCTCGCGCTTCGTCTGGTCGAGCTCGTGGGTGGTGGTCTCCAGCGAGCCGTTGAGCTTGGTGATCGTCTGCTCGATATCGCCGATCTTGGTGGCGATGTCCGCCAACCGTGCGTCGGTGTCGGCGGGTTCGACC
The DNA here is from genome assembly GCA_903822175.1 of uncultured Alphaproteobacteria bacterium. GTDB lineage: Bacteria > Pseudomonadota > Alphaproteobacteria > Caulobacterales > Caulobacteraceae > Phenylobacterium. The sequence goes on along the minus strand of CAIJOB010000042.1, from coordinate 17,076 downwards.
ACCACCGGGGCGCCGGTCTTCTGGGCCTTGAAGACGATGTCGCGCAGTTCGCGCACGACCTTTTCCATGCGGTCGAGCCGCTTGGCGTCGCGCGCGTCCAGCGGGTCGTCCATCGGAGTCTGCGCGAAGGCGAGGCTTGGCGAGACGACCGGCGCGGCGATCAGGGCGATCGCCGCGCAGGCTCCCAGCAGACGCAAGGGTCGTTTGGGTGTCATTGCATCCGGGCGCCGCTGACGATCGCGGTGTGGCCGTTGCGGTTATGGGCTTCGGCCTGTTCGCCCGCGCCGGTGTCGATCGGCTTTTCCTTGCCGAAGGAGACGGTGGTGATGCGGGTGGCGGCGACGCCGTGGGCGACCAGGTATTCCCGCACCGCGTTGGCGCGGCGGGCGCCGAGCGCGAGGTTATATTCCTCGGTGCCACGTTCGTCGGCGTTGCCTTCGATGCGCACCTGCACGGCCGGATAGCGCTTCAGCCAGTCGGACTGTGCATCGAGCAGCGGCGTCGCGTCGCCGCGGACCGTGAACATGTCGTAGTCGAAGTAGACCCGGTCGCCGACGTTGACGGTGAAGTCGCGCTCAGAGCCCGGGAGCGCGTTCTGGGTCACCGGCTCGGTCCGGTTCGGCATGGCCTGCGGGCGCGAGGGCTCGGCGCTGTGCGGCGCCTGTGTCGCCTGGCTGGTCGGATAGGACGGCTTGGGACCGTGGCCGCAAGCGGCGAGCGAGAGGGCGCCGGCGGCGATGAGCGTCAGTCGCAGGGCGCTCCTGGCGTTTACGGTGGTGACCATGGGAGACGTCTCCTTCGAAAGGCGCGACGCCCTGATCTAAGAGGCGGCGCGGGGTGAGAATCTAGTGGTCCGCCTCGCGGCGCAACCCTGGAGCCCTTCAGGGGAAAGGCCCCAGCACGAACTCAGTTCAATAGCGGCGACCAGGCCGGGTCGGATCCGGCGCCGGGATAGGGCAAGGGTTGCAGGGTGCGGCCGGTGACATCGACACTCCACAGCTTCGAGCCGCCGCCCGCGCCCTGGCGGGTGAACACCAGCACCCGGCCGTTCGGCGCCCAGGCAGGCCCCTCGTCGAGGTAGCTGGAGGTGAGAATCCGTTCGTCCGAGCCGTCGGGCTTCATGACCCCGATATGGAACTCGCCGCCGGTCTGTTTGGTGAAGGCGATGAACTCGCCGGTCGGGCTCCAGACAGGCGCGGTGTAGCGGCCCTGAGCGAAGCTGATCCGCCGCGGGCTCGAGCCGTCGGCGCCCATGATGTAGATCTGCGGCGAGCCGGATCGGTCGGAGTTGAAGACGATCTGCGCGCCGTTGGGCGAGAACGACGGCGAGGTGTCGATGGCCGGATCGACGGTCAGCCGGGTCGTGGCCCGGCTCCTCAGATCCATCATGAAGATGTCGCTGTTGCCGCCGCGCTCGACGGAGAAGGCGACCTTCGATCCGTCCGGCGAGAAGCGTGGCGAGAACACCATGCCCTTGAACTCACCCAGGCTCTCTCGGCGCGTGGTGTCGAGGTCCAGGAGGTAGATCTTCGAGCCTTCCGGCCGCAGCTCCATGTAGGTCAACTGCTGGCTGGTGGAGGAGAAGCGCGGCGTCATGATCGTCGCCGAGCCGTCGGTCAGGTACTGCGGATTGGCCCCGTCCTGGTCCATGATCCCTAGGCGCTTGGTCTTGGAGCCGCGCGCGCCCGTCTCGGCGACGAAGGCGATGCGGGTGTCAAAATAGCCCTTCTCGCCGGTCAGCAGCTCATAGACGAAGTCGGCGATCTTGTGCGCCACGCGCCGCCAGTTCTCCGGGCTGGCGGTGAAGCGCTGCCCCTTCAGTTCCTTCTCGGCGAAGACGTCGCAGATGCGGATGTCCACCTGCAGGCCGCTGCCGGCGGCGCTGGCCTGGCCGTAGAGCAGGGCCTGGGCGTTGATTTTCTGCCAGGCCGGGTAGTTGGGCTGCACCGCCGCGTTGAGGTCGCGGTCGGTGAAGCTCGCCGGGTCCAGCGGCCTGAACAGGCCCGAGCGCTGCAGGTCGCTGGCGATCACGCCGACGATATCGACGCCGACCTGGCCGCCGCCGAAAGCGGGAATGGCGATCGGCAGGGGCTGGACGTCGGCGCGGTTGACGTTGACCTCGATGTCCGCCCAGGCGGCCCTAGGCACAAAGAGCGCGGCGGCCGGCAAGGCGGCCATGGCCGTCAGCAGGGTCCGTTTGGAAAACTGGGTCATCCTGAGCAGGCCTCGCGCGCGTTGAAGTTGACCGCGATCTTCTCACCGTAGAACTCGCGTGGCAGGGACCGGAAGGGCGCCGCGGCATAGACGGCGCGGACGGCGCGGTCGGCGGCGGCGCGGGCCACGTCGCCCGAGCCGCTCTTGATCTGCGGCACCGCATCGCCGACCACCTGGCCGCCCTGGCCGATGGTGAAGGTTACGCGCAACTGGATGTCGCGGCCGCCCTCCACGTCGCAGTTGGGGTTCCAGCGCCGCTGCAGCTCATCGGCCAGGCCGCTCATGGCGGCGGCGGAGACGCCGGTCCCCACCGTCTGGCGGGCGACCAGCGCGGTGTCGGGCCGGGCCGGGCCCTTGGGCGCCGAGGACGGCTTAGGCGGGGCGGGCTTGGCCATCTTGGAGACGCTGGCCGACAGCGCGTCGAGGTCCAGCGTCTTCTCTGGCTTGGCTGGCGGCGCCGGCTTGGCAGGCGCCGGCGTCGGGATCGGCTTGACCTCCTTGGGCGTCGGAACCGGCTTGGGCGTCGGCGGCGGGACGGGTTTCGGCTCCGGCTTCGGCGGTGTCGACTGGTGGGGCGCTTCGGGGACCGGCGTCTCGGTCTGGGCGGTCTGTTCCACCGGCGCCTGCTCGACAGGCTTGAGGTCGGCGTCCGGCGCGCGGCTGACGATGGTCACCGGCACCACCGAGCCGACCTTCAGGTCGTGGGTGAAGTTCAGGGAGATGAGCAGCAGCGCGGCCACGGTCGCGTGCAGCAGCACCGACCCCAGCATGGCAGGCTGTAGCTCCCGGCGGGTCACGGGGTGTCAGGTCCCCCAGGCGTTTTGGCGGGCTTGGGCGACGCGCCGGAAGACGGCCCGCCGGTGTCGGTGATCAGGTTGATCGAGGTGAAGCCGGAGGTCGACAGCGAAGCCATCACCTGGGCGACGATGGCGTAGGGCGCCTTGCCGTCGGCGCGGACGTAGATCGGCTTGGTGGTGGGGCCGGCCATTTCTTTCAGGCGCGGCGACAGGCTGCCGAAGGGGACCTCGTCTTCCTTGATGAAGATCTGGCCGTCGGCGCGGATGCTGACGGTCAAGGGCTCGGACTGATCCTGCAGGGAGCCGGCTTCGGTCTTCGGCAGCTCCACCGGCACGCCGGCGGTGAGCAGGGGCGCCGAGATCATGAAGACGATCAACAGCACCAGCATCACGTCGACCAGCGGGGTGACGTTGATCTCGGAGAGCGCGCCGCGGCGGGCGCGGCGCCGGCGTCGACCGCGTCCCTGGCCGGAGGCTGCGAAGGCGTCGTTGGCGGAGAGCGCCATGGCCTAGACCCGCTCCGCCAGGCGTCGCTGGATGGCGGTGGAGAGGTCGTCGGCGAAGCCCTCGAGCCGGCCGGCGAACTTGCCCGCGGCTGTCGAGAAGGCGTTGAACGCGATGTAGGCCGGGATCGCCGCGGCAAGGCCGATGGCGGTGGCGAACAGGGCCTGGGCGATCGAGGGGGCGACGACGGCCAGCGAGGTGTTCTTCTGGATCGCGATCGCCTGGAAGGAGTGCATGATACCCCACACCGTCCCGAACAGCCCAATGAAAGGCGACGCGGTGGCGACGATGGCCAGCGAGCCCAGACCGTCTTCGATGCGCGAGCTTTCGCGGGCGATGGCGGCGTCGAGGCCGCGGTCGATGCGCTGGATCAGGAAGGCGGCCTGACTGTCGTTGGTCAGGCCCTTGGCCCGCGCGTCGCGCCATTCGCGCAGCGCGCCCTGCAGCATGCGGGGGAGCGCGTGACGCGGGCGTTCGCCGGCCTCCGACGCGACGTCCTCCAGGCTCTTGCCCGAGGCCACGGCGTCCTCGAAGGCGTTGGCCTCGCGGTTGAGCGACGAGAAGCGGACGCTCTTGTCGATGATCACGGTCCAGGACCAGAGCGAGGCGCCGGCCAGGCCCAGCATGACCAGCTTCACGATCCAGTCGGCCTGCATGAACAGGACGAAGAAGTTGAAGCTCTCTGGCGTAACGGCGGCGGCGGAATCCATGCGAGGTCCAGGAGCTCCCAAGACAAGTAACGCGGCGGGGAAGAAAAGGTCGTGGCGCTAGGCGATGGCGAACTTATGGCGAGTCGGCAAACAGCGGGGCCAGAGCCTCCTTAAGTCCAGCCGGTGGGCGGATGGCGCGGCCGGCGAGGTCGATGCAGGCCGCCTCCACCTGGGCGTTGGCGATCAGTTCCTCAGCCCGGGTGATCCGCTGGCTGATGAACAGGCGCGGGCCCTTGACGCTGTCGTAGGTCGTGCGGACCAGCAGCGCGTCGTCGATGCGGGCGGCCCGTTTGAAGTCGACGGTGATGCGAGTGATCGTAAAGGCGCTGGGATTGGGCTGTTCCAGCAAGGCCGAATGGCTGACGCCGACCACGCGGAAGAAGTCGCTCCGCCCGCGCTCGAAATAGCGCAGGTAGTTGGCGTGATAGACGACGCCGGTGAAGTCGGTGTCCTCGTAGTAGATGCGCACCGGCAGCTGATGTTCGCGGCCGACCAGCCAGCCGGCGGAAGGCGCGGTGTCCTGATCGCTCATCAAGCCGCGGCGGGGCGGGTCACTCATCGAACAGGTCCCCGGGCTGGGCCTGACCGACGCCTTTCGGGGCCATCAGGCCGAGGTGCGCGTAGGCCTTGGCGCAGGCCATGCGGCCGCGGGGCGTGCGCTGGATGAAGCCCTGTTGGAGGAGGAAGGGCTCGATGACGTCCTCGACGGCGTCGCGGGCCTCGGCGATGGCGTAGGCGAGGGTTTCGACGCCGGCCGGGCCGCCGGCGTAGTTCTCGATGAGCGCGCGGAGGTACTTGCGGTCGAGCGCGTCCAGGCCGTGCTCATCGACGTCGAGGCGGGCCAAGGCGCTGGCGGCCGCCTTGCGGTCGATCAGCTCGACGCCATCGGAGGCGGCGAAGTCGCGGACCCGGCGCATCAGCCGGCCGGCGACCCGCGGCGTGCCTCGCGAGCGGGCGGCAATCTCGGCGGCGCCTTCGGGGTGGAGGGCGAGGCCAAGCTTGGCGGCGGCCTGGGTCAGCACCTTCTGCAGTTCGGCGGGCGTGTAGAACTCCAGGCGGATCGGGATGCCGAACCGGTCGCGCAGCGGGGTGGCGAGCAGGCCAGCGCGTGTCGTCGCCGCGACGAGGGTAAAGGGCGCCAGGTCGATGCGGATCGAGCGGGCCGAGGGGCCCTCGCCGATCATCAGGTCCAGCACGTGGTCTTCCATCGCCGGATAGAGGATCTCCTCGACGTTGGCGGGCAGGCGGTGGATCTCGTCGATGAACAGGACGTCGTTGGGCTCGAGATTGGTGAGGATCGCGGCGAGGTCGCCGGCCTTGGCCAGCACCGGCCCGGAGGTGGCGCGGAAGTTGACGCCCAGCTCACGGGCGACGATCTGGGCCAGCGTGGTCTTGCCCAGGCCCGGCGGGCCGAACAACAGCACATGGTCCAGCGCCTCGCCGCGCGACTTGGCGCCCTCGATGAAGACGCGGAGGTTCCCCTTGGCCTGCTCCTGGCCGACGAATTCGGCCAGCGTCTGGGGGCGGAGCGCCTTGTCGGGGGCTTCGAGCGGCGCGGGCTCGCCGGAGACGAGGCGGGTCATGGCTGTTCCCCGCTCAGTGCGGCCGCAGCGCCCCCTCCACCACTTCGTGGTCCCCCTCCCCCGCTAAAGCGGGTGAGGAACCGACGGCGCTTAGTTCCTCCCCCGAAGGGCACACTTCGGGGGAGGGGGACCCGAAGGGTGGAGGGGGTGCTGGCCAGGATCACCGCCCCAGCTCCTGCAGCGCCGCCTTGATGAGCGCCGGCGCTTCGGCCTCGTCGCCCAGGCGCAGGGCGGCCTGTTCCACGACCCGCCGGGCGGCGGGTTCGGCGACGCCCAGGCCCATGAGGGCGGCGACGGCTTCGCCGGTGGCGGAGGGCTTGGCGGGGGTGGCGGGGCTGGCCGAGGCGTGGAAGGCGGCGACCAGGCCGTCGGCGATGGGCTTGTCCTTCAGTTCGGTGACGATGCGCAGGGCCAGCTTCGGGCCGACGCCCTGGGCGCGGGAGACGGCGGCCTGGTCGCCGCGGCCGGCGGCGGCCTGCAGCTCGGCGGGCGGCAGGACGTCGAGGACGGCCAACGCCGCCTTGGGGCCGACGCCCTGGATGGTCTTCAGCATGACAAAGGCGCGGCGCTCGTGCCGGTCGAGGAAGCCGTAGAGGGTCATGCCGGTCTGCTCGCCCCACTGGCTTTCGATGTGCAGGGTGGCGGTCTCGCCGGTTCCGGGCAGGCGGGAGAGCGTGCGCGAGCCGCAGCGCACGACGTAGCCGACGCCGGCCACGTCGATCAGCGCCTCTTCCTCGCCGACCTCGGCGACGACGCCCCAGAGGCGGCCGATCATGAGGCGGCTCCCGCGCGGAAAGTGTAAATTGCGTTCGGCATCTGTTCCCGCCCCTCGTAAACCGCGTCGCCCCGCTTGAAAACCGTGAACGCCTGGGGATCGGGCGGCGGGCGTTTGGGGCGCCGGTTAACCAGGCTGCTCAACCAAGAGTGGCCGGCCCGGGTCGCTCAAAAAGGCCGGGTCAAAAGCCGGTCAAAAATGTGCAGTGGCGATGCTCGTCCATCTGACTACGGTCCAGTCGTCTTTGGGGGGACGCCGCATGACCGAGCCCACACCGCACCGGCCGCCGCATCCGTCCGTCTATCTGGTGCTGTTCCTGCCGTTTGGCGCGACCTTCGGCTATGTGTCGGTGACGCTCGCCTACATGCTGACCAAGGCCGGGGCGAGCGTGGCGCAGGTCGCGGGCCTGGTGGCGCTGTCGCTGCTTCCCAACACCTGGAAGTTCCTGTGGGCGCCGCTCGCCGACACCACGCTGACGCCGAAGATCTGGTACCGGCTCTCGGTCGCGGTGACGGTGCTGGGTTTCCTGGCCTTCGCCGTCATGCCCTACACCGTGGCCCTGCTGCCGGTGTTCGGCGTGGTGGTCTTCGCGATGAACGCCACCAGCACCTTCTCGGCCATGAGCGTCGAGCGGCTGATGGCCTACGACACGCCGCCGAGCCAAAAGGGCCGGGCCGGCGGTTGGGCGCAGGCCGGCAACGTCGGTGGAGGGGGCCTCGGCGGAGGCCTGGGCCTGTGGATCGCCCAACACGCCAGCCAGGCCTGGCTGCCCGGCGTGAGCCTGGCTTTGCTCTCGCTGATCTGCATGTTCGGCCTTCGCGGCCTGTCCGATCCGGTCCGTGAGGCGGTGGGCGGCTATCTCACGGTGCTGAAGCAGGCAGCGCAGGACGTCTGGAGCCTGCTGATCCGGCGGCTCGGCCTGCTGGCGGCGGTGCTGGTGCTGCTCCCCCTCGGAACCGGTGCGGCGTCGAACCTGTGGGCAGCCTTCGCCGGCGACTGGGGCGCGAGCGCCGACCAGGTGGCGCTGATCGGCGGGGTGCTCAGCGGCGCCGTCAGCATCGTGGGCTCTGTCGCCGGGGGCTATCTGTGCGACCGGATGGACCGGAAGCTGGGCTACATCCTGTTCGCCCTGGCGACGGCGGCCGCGGCCGTGGCCATGGCGGTCGGGCCGCGCACGGCGGTGGCCTTCATCGTCTTCGCCACGATCTACAACCTGACCGTCGGCTTCGTGTACGGCGGGTTCTCGGCGGTGGCGCTGGAGGCCATCGGCAAGGGCGCGGCGGCCACCAAGTACAACATGCTGGCCTCGCTCTCGAACGTGCCGATCCTGGTCATGACGCTACTGGACGGCTGGGCCCAGACACGCTTCGGCTCGGGCGGCATGCTGATCCTGGAGGCGGCGGTCGGCGTGGCGGCGGCGGGCGTCTTCGCGCTGATCGTCTGGACGACGCGGGGGCTGACCTGGCGTGGCGTGTTCGGCGGCGGGCGGGTCGCGGCGGCGGGGCAGGCCTGAGGCTCCACGGAAAAATCAGGCGATCGTCAGGCGATCATCAGGTCCTCATCCTCCTGGATCGGGCGGCGGCGGCGCATGGCTCAGCTCGGCCGGCGCCTCCCGCACCGGCGAGTAGGAGCCAAGATTATGATCCGTCTTTCCCAGGCCATGACCGCGATCGCCGTGATGGCCGCCGCGGCCACCGCCTCGCCGGCGCTGGCTGGACTGAAGCAGGTGACCGTGAATGCGGTGGTCACGGAAATCACCCATCCGGACACCGCCGACGGCGTGCAGATCGGTGATGTGGCGACGCTGACCGCCCGCTACGACGACAGCAACCTGATCGACATTACAGCCATCGATGACGGCTATTTCGGCGGGACCGCGACCGGCCTGGCCGCGGTCAGCCTCGATAAGCCCGGCTCGGGTTTCACCATGACGTTCCGCGGCGACACCTTTACCCAGAGTGTGGATGAAGGTCAGGACACCGGCGGCTTTGGCATCGCCTATCCGCTGGTGCTGTTCCACAACGGCGCCTTCTGGGGGTTCGACGTCCTGGGTGTCCGACCCGATGGCTTCGGCCTTGGTTTTTTCAGCGAGGCTGAGCTGTCGCTGGATCTGCCGCCGGTTCTGGTGGGCGGCTTTGGTTGCTGCTTCGGGTTCGGCCAGGAGTCGTTCAAGGGCACGATGGATATCGCCGGCGCCCGGGTGGCGAGCGTTCCGGAGCCGGCGAGTTGGGCGCTGATGATCACCGGCTTTGGCCTGGCGGGCGCGGGCCTGCGCCGGCGGCGCTGGCAGGCTGTCAGGGCTTGAGGCTGGCGCACAGGGCGGGCTGCGCGGCGGCGGCGCAGAAATCGGGGCGCTGCCCCGATCTGCTCCAATAGTCGATCAGGCCAAGCCGCCCGGCCAGGGCCGCGAAGCGGGGCGTTCCGCGGGCGCGGGCGAGCGTGGGATCGAACAGCGCGTCGGCGGCCAAGGCGCTGTGCTCGGCGATCAGCCGTTCCGCGGCTCCGAGCGCCTCATCGTCTCGTCCCAGCGCCGCGAGGCCGGAGACCACGAAAGGTGTCAGGGTCGCGCGGTCCTGTCCCAGCCGGATCAGGCCGTTGGCCGCGGCGGCGCGCGCGTTCGGATCCTGGCCTTTCAGAGCTGCGAACACCGCGGTCATCGGCGCACGGACGGCGGCGGGCGTCTGGGTATCCGCCGCAATCTCGGCGAGGGCCGCGGCGTGGTCGCCCGTCCAGAGCGCGCTGCGGATCCGCAGGGCCTGCGCGGCGGGATCATCCGGCCAGGCGAGGCGCATCTGATCCAGCACCTTGTCGGCCAGCCGCGCCTGGCCGCTGAAGCTGAGCGCCTTGGCGTAGCGGTTCATAAAGCTGGGATCGAGCGCGTCGAGTTCGAAGCTGATGTCGGCCTGGCGCACCGCCTCCTGCAGCCGGCCCACATCCATCAGCAGCACCGAATAGGCCGAGTGCTCGACGCCAGCCTCGGACGCGGGCTGGGCGATGGCCAGCTTGAACGCGGCGTCACGGCCGAGGAAATCGCCGGGCGGCACCGTCTTGGCCCGCGCCATCAGCGCCACCGGATCCCGGGGGCGTAGGCGCAGCGCCGTGGCGATCACCGCGGGCGCCGCGGCGCGGGCGGCCGCGGCGTCGACCGGATCGTCGCTGGCGGTTGCCGTCGCCCCGAGCGCGCCGGCCAGCCAGGCCCAGCCGTCGGCGAAGTCCGGCGTCTGAGCGACCGCACGCCGCAGCTCTTCCTCGCCATGCCGGAACCGTCCGACCGGCAGCACGGTGTCGCCGTTCCACTGCATGAACAGCGCCAGGGTGGAGTCCGGCAACGCCTGATGCCGCTCCGCCTGATACCGCGCCGCCGCGCTCAACGACGACGCCACGATCTCCTCCAGCGTCGCGCCCACGGTCTTCAGCGCCCGGTCGCCCTCGGCAATCGGCCGGTCGATGGTCCCGGACCACACGATCTGGCCGGTGGCGTCGTGGGTCAGGTGCATGACGAATTGCTGGCTGTCGCCGGACCGTCCCAAGGCGCCGCTGAGCGTCCAGGACAGCGGGCCCGGCTTGCCGGGCGCGGCCGGCGCGGTGGTGAGGTCGACGAAGCTGGTCAGGCCAAACGCCGCCACCACCGCCTCGTGCGCCTGGGCCGCGAAGGCGGGCGAGATCTGGGGCGACAGGACGGTGAACGGCGCGATCCGCAACTGGGCCTGGGGATGGCGCGGCGTGGTCAGCGCCCCGCGGCCGGCCAGCCACCAGGCGCCCGCGCCGGCCGCCGTGAGCACGGCGAGGCCCATCACGGCGGCGATGGCGAGCCGCCTGGGCGCTCGCCCGCGTCTCGCCCGGCTGTTCACCTCGCCGCCAAGGCCTAGCGCCTCGCCCTCCGCCGGCCGCAGCCGAAAGTCTGACACCATGCGGTAGCCGACGTGGGTCACGGTCTCGATGCGGAACACGCCGTCGCCGATCTGGCGGCCCGCCTGACGCAGGCGCGAGATCACCCGGTTGATGGCGTCCTCGCCGACGACGCGCCCCTGCCAGCAGTCGGCGATCAGCTGGTCGCGCGTAACGATCTCGCCGGCCGCCCTGGCCAGCGCCAGCAGCACCTGCATGATCCGCGGCTCGACGACCTGGCGGCGGCCGTCGTCGTCGCGGCGCAACTCGCGGGTCGCCGGCGACAGACGCAGAGGCCCAAGCAACACCTGCGGCTCGTGCGCCAGTGAAATGACCAAACAGCCCCGCCGCCACGCCGAGCCCGCCCGCGCCGGGCGAGACCTGCAGCGCGGCTTTGCGAATAACACGATTTCCCGAACGGGTCGCGCCGGCCGCCAAGCCTGGCTAGGCCGCGTAGCTCCGCGCGCGGCGGGCGTGGGCATGGGCGATGGCGACAGCCAGCGCATCCGCAGCGTCGGCGGTCGTGTCGCCGGCGGTGGGCAGCAGGCGTCGGATCATGAAGCCGACCTGGGCCTTGTCCGCGGCGCCGGTGCCGACCACGGCCTTCTTGACCACGGTGGCGGCATATTCGGCGACGCTGAGGCCCGCGCGCGCCGGGGCGATCAGGCAGCAGGCGCGCGCATGGCCGAGCTTCAGCGCCGACTGGGCGTTGGTGTTCATGAAGGTCTCTTCCACAGCGGCCTCGTGCGGCGCGTGGAGGGCGATGACCTCGGCGATCTGGTCGAAGAGGATCAGCAGGCGCTCGGAGAACGGCAGGCTGTCCTTCGGCGCGATCACCCCATGGGCGATGTGGGTGAGGCGCGCGCCCTCAATGGCGATAACGCCCCAGCCGGTGCGGCGCAGGCCTGGGTCCAGGCCGATTATGCGAATCGCGGCGTTCATCACCTGTTCCAGTGTGGCGGATGCAGAGGTGAAGGGGAAGGGGTGAGGGGCAATGGCAATTGAGCCCGCGTGCGGCCACACGCCCGCTTCACACGACCTTCAAATTGTATGCATAGTATCATACAATTTGGCCAAGCGCCGAAAGGGAGTGAGCGATGCGCGGACAGGTCCTGGCGACGGGGTTGCTGGTGCTGGCGGCGGCGACGCCCGCCGCGGCGGATACGGGGCAGGAGATCGCAGCCCATGGCATGACCCTGAAGTTCCAGGGCGCGGACCCCGTGTTCGCCTTCACGCCGGACGGCAAGGTCAGCGGCATGAACGGCCGCATCACTGGCGTTTGGCGGATCGAGGGCGACAAGATCTGCAGCGCGACCAACACCGCGCCGGAAAACTGCCTTCCCTTGCCCGCCGGCAAGAAGTCCGGGGACAGTTTCGACGTCGAGCTGCCGGCGGGCACGGCGACGGTGAAGATCAACTAGCCTAGGCCCGCACTGCCCTCTCCCTGCCCTCTCCCTCTCGGCTTCGCCGGGGGAGAGGAGGTGTGGCGGTTCGGGGCTATGGAAAATACATATCGCCCGCCCTGACGCATTGAACTCGCCTCCCAGGGGAATTCCGTAGTGTTCGGCTGTCACAATGGTTAATGGCGAGGAACTCGTCCGGGAGTTGTTGGGGGCTTCCGGGGGTTTTGCAATATATCCGGGGGAATTTACGTCATGAAGCCGTTCGGCTTGCCTTCTCTATCCTTGGTAGTGCTGGGTTGCGCTCTGGTTGCGGGGCCGGAGGCCGCGGCGACGCCGATCGTCTATGAGGTCAACCAGACGATCGGGGCCGGCAGCGTCGTGGGCTCGATCACCACGGATGGCGCGACCGGCGTGCTCGCCCAGAGCGATGTCACGGCCTGGAGCCTCGACATCAACGGCGTCGGGGCGTCGATGCACATCGATCAGACCAGCAGCATCGTCACCGACTATGGGAACGACGTCAGCGCGACGGCCCAATACCTCTACTTCAACTTCAGCGGCACGGACGGCGACCTCTTCCTGTTCCAGGTCGGTGGCCCGGCGGGACAGAACTATTGGTGCAATGCCGTGTCGAGCGGCGAATGCTTCCAGGGTAAGAGCGCGGTGCCGGTGTACTACTCCTATGCGTCGTCGCAGTTCGCCAGCGCCGAGGGCAAGCAGATCATCGGCGTCGCGGCGGCCAATGGCGTGCCGGAGCCGGCGGCCTGGTCGCTGATGCTGGCGGGTTTCGCGGGGCTGGGTGTGATGCTGCGGCGGCGTGTCGCGCGAGCCTCCATCTAGCCCTCTAGCCGGGCTTCCCTTTTCGGCGCGTGCGGCGGATGGTCGGCGACCCTCCCGCACGCCCAAAAGATTCGATGACGCCACGCTTTCCTGACGCGCCCCGGCGTCTCGCCCATCTGCCGCGCGACCGGCGCGGGTTTCCGGTGCCGTGGTTCGTGTCCTGGGGCGCCGGCGAGCCGCGGTTTCCGGTGGTCGACGCGGCGAAGCTGAGCCTGGCCTGGAACGAGGAGCGGTGCTGGGTCTGCGGCGACCGTCTGGGCGCCCTGCGCGGCTGGGTGGTGGGGCCGATGTCGGTGATCGAGGGCGCGACGCCGGAGCCGCCATCGCACTACGAATGCGCCGCCTTTTCGGTCAGCGCCTGCCCACATCTGTCGACAGCCGACGCGCGATTCAGCGGCCAGTATGCCGACGCCGCTGACTGTGTGGCGCAGCCGAACATCAGCAAACAGGGCTCGGCGGTGACCGCGATCTGGATCACCAAGGGGCGCGGGGCGACGCCGTTCCAGGCCGGGGCGGGCACGCTGTTCGGGCTGGCCGAGCCGACGCGGCTGGAGTGGTACGCGGCGGGGCGCAGGGCGTCGGGCGGCGAGGTGCAGGAGGCGATCGCGCTGGCGCTGCCGAAGCTGCGCACCGCCGCGCAGGCGGAAGGGCGCGGGGCGGAATTCGAGCGGCGGCTCACGTGGCTGGACCGGTGGGCGCCGCAGGCCTGACGCCGCCGCCGTCACAGGTCTTGGGGGCGCCGGATCGAACCGCGCGGCTGTGGCGTTAGACGTTCCAGTACCCGGGAGCGTTCAAGTGCCCAGACCGTCGGACAACCATCTTGTCGTCGAAAATCCCAACGAAAGCCTCACGGGCGGCGATGACCCACGCAGCTTCGTCGACGAGGACCTGACCGGCCGCGTGCTGCTGGACGGTGGGACCTTCGAGCGCTGCCGGTTCCGCGACGCGGCGCTGATCTACATCGGTGGCGCGCCGCCCGCCCTGGTGAACTGTTCCTTCCACGGCGTCTCGTTCGAGTTCAGCGGCGCGGCGGGGCGGACGGTGGGGTTCCTGCAGGGCATGGCCCGCCCGGCCAGCGGCCTCAGCAGCGTCTTCAAGGCGACCTTCCCCCGGCTGTTCGGGCACTGAGCCCGAGACCGGCGCACGGTCGCTGCGGCTCCGTCACACTTGCTCTTCCGTATCGCAGGTCTTTGTCTTAGGTGGGCGGGCAACTCAGCGCGCGGCCGGCATCCGGCTCTGGCCGCCGAACCGGAAGGAAGACGACGCATGTTCTCTCACATCATGATCGGGACCAACGATCTGCCGCGCGCCAAGTCGTTCTATGACGCGCTGTTGGGCGCGCTCGACGTGCCGCCGGCCTTCGTCGACCGCCATCGGATCTTCTACCGCACCCCGACCGGCACCTTCTCGGTGTCGCTGCCGATCAACGGCGAGCCAGCGACCGCGCCGAACGGCGGCACCATCGGGTTCGCCTGCGCCTCTTCGGAGCAGGCCGACGCCTGGCACGCGGCCGGCCTCGCGGCGGGCGGCAGCACCTGCGAGGACCCGCCGGGCGTGCGCGAAGGCGCAGCCGGCAAGCTCTACCTCGCCTATCTGAAGGACCCGGACGGCAACAAGCTCTGCGGCCTCTACCGGATGCCCGCCGCCTAGGCTCTCTGGCGGCGGCTCAGCACCGTCATTGTCACCTGCGCCCGCAACGCGAAGCCCAGGCTCTCGTAGAGGGCGATGGCGCCGGCGTTGTGGGCGTAGCTGTGCAGGAAGGCGGTCTCGCCGCGATTGGCGATGCGGCCGGCCACGACGCGCATGAGCGCGCCCGCATAGCCGCGGCCGCGCTGGTCGGGCTGGGTGCAGACGCCACTGACCTCGGTGAAGCCCGGCGGGTTCATCCGCTCGCCGGCCATGGCCAGCAACCGGCCCGACGCGTCCTTGATCCCGACGAAGGCGCCGAGCTGATGGGTGCGGGCGAAAAACGGGCCGGGTTTCGTGAGGGTCGCCAGCGCCAGCAGCTGGGCCGCGTCGGCGTCGGTCAGGTCGACGATGTCGAAGTTTCCCGGTGGCGCGGGCGTCAGCGCCTCGCAGACCATCTGCCAGACCAGGTGCGGCTCGGCGTTCAGGCCAGGCGGCGGGCCGGGCTCGGCGGTCCCGACTGTGGCGAGCTGGCCGTCCGCGGGCACCAGGTTGGCGAGTGCGGCCAGACTCTCGGCCGAGCCGTCGGCGGCCGCGGCGAACAGGCCGTAATCGGCCTTGAGGCGCCAGGCCCTCGCATCGCCCTCAGCCAAAGGCGCTTGGCGCGTGGTCAGCGTCGTCCACACCGGGCGGTCGAGAGGATGGGCGGCGGCCATGCGGTGGAGATAAGCTCAGCCGGGACGGCGGCCAAGGCGCCTAGCCGACGATCGGCTTTTCCTCGCCCCACCAGAGCGGGCTCTTCGGAAGGTCGATGAAGCGGCGCTCGTCTTCCAGCAGGAGCGCGGCGGCGGCGCGGACCTCCGGGCGCTGGCCGTTGGCGACCACGGCGTCGAGGCTGTCGTACCAGAGCTCGGCGACGCCATCGTATTCCGGCGGAGCCTCGCGGCTGGCGCGCAAGGGGCCGCTCAACTCGGCCGCATAGCTGTGGGTCTGGACGTAGCGGCGGATCTGTAAGGTCTCCGCCACCGAGGCCACCAGCGGCGCGTGGGTGTTGATCCAGTAGTCCTGGAACTGCTCGCGGCTGAGCTGGGGCAGGCGAGTGAGGCAGAAGGTGAGCTTGAGCATGGCGAAGCGTGGCCTTGGTTGACGTACGCGTAAACCCGGATTGACAAGGCGACCGCTTCGCCGCCCAGTGGGCCTCGCGTGTAAACCCCCGGGGGCCCAGGGGAATATTGGATGACCTTACCGACCGAAGCCGTGACCCTGGCCGGGAGCGGCCTGGTGTTTATCAACGACTACGAAGACTCCGTCAGCTCTGACTACCGCTCCGCGATCATCTCCGCCGAAAACTTCCTGCAGAGCCACTTCACCAACCAGCTGACGGTGAGCGTGGACTTCGACTTCGCGCCGCTGGGCGCGGGCTCGAGCGCGGAGAACGATTTCAGCGAGGTCAATGTCAGCTACGCGGCCTTCACCGCCGCGCTTCGGGCCCACGCCACCACCGCTGACGACCTGTTGTCGGTGAACGGCCTGCCGGCGACCGATCCCTCCGGCGGCGCCGGGTTTGCCATCCCGACGGCGCAGGCGGTGATGCTGGGCCTGGCCAAGCAGTCCAACAACATCGTCGATACGGTGACGCTGAACTCGAACCTCAGCTTCACCTTCGGCCAGGACGCCATCGGGGCGATCGAGCACGAAGTGACCGAGGGCGTGTTCGGGCGGATTTCCAGCCTGGGCTTCGACGGCACACAGTGGAACCCGCTGGACCTGTTCCGCTTCACGGCCAGTGGCCAGCGCGATTTTACCGGTGGGTCGGACGGGGTGGAGACCTTCTTCGGCGTCGATTCCAGCCACGTCTCCAGCCTCGCCTACCACAACGCCATCAACTCGCTCGGCCAGAACGACGGCGAAGACCTGGGCGACTGGGACCACACGCTGGGCGACGCCTTCGGGGCCGGCGGTCCAGGCGCGCCGGGGACGGTGTCGGCCACGGACCTGCAGGTGCTGGACATCCTGGGCTGGAACCCGACCAGCCAGTCTGGGCCCTTCGTCCCGGCGGCGGACGATTTCGCCAACAGCCTGAACGACCTCACCCACCCGTTCGGCCAGATCGCGGTCGGCGGCACGGCGACCGGGGTGCTGCAACAGGCCGGCGACCGCGACTGGTTTGCCGTGCAACTGCAGGCCGGCAATACCTATTCGGTCACCGAGACCGGCTCGACCGGACGTGGTGGCACGCTGGCTGACCCGTTCCTGCGGCTGCACGATTCCAGCGGCGCCCTGATCGCCTCGGACGACGACATCGTCGACGGCGCCAATCCGGACTCGCGGCTGTCGTTCACGCCCACCGCCAGCGGGACCTACTATGTGGAGGCCGGCGCCTTTGTCGACGGCTACGCCGGCAGCTACACGGTCGGCGTCACCCAGACCGCCACAGGGACGGTCACTACTGGCCCGGGCCAGGTGATCACCGGCGCGGCGGGCGGCGACACCATCCAGGCGCCGGAGACCAACGACACCATCACCGCAGGCTCGGGCGGGTCGAACTATCTCCGCGGCAACGGCGGCGACGACTCGATCCAGGGCGGCGCCGCGTTCGACGACATCAACGGCAACAAGGGTAACGACACCATCGACGGAGGGTCAGGCGGCGGTGACTACCTGGTCGGCGGCCAGGGGAACGACCTGATCACCGGCCACGCCAGCGCCAACCAGATCCTGGGCAATCTCGGCAAC
>CAIJOB010000041.1 GCA_903822175.1 uncultured Alphaproteobacteria bacterium | reverse complement strand
GCCATCGAACATCGCCCGATCATCGAGACCACGCCCGAGACCGCCATGATGGCGGCCCACGGTCCTGTCGACCTGATCATCGTCAACGCCGCGGCCAAGAGCTTCGACGGCCTGCGCTTCGACGGCCTGCGCTTCGCCGCCCAGATCCGCAGCGACGAGGCCACCCGCAGCCTGCCGATCCTGGCCATCGTCGATTTCGACGAGCGGCCCCGGCTGGTGAAGGCGCTGGAGATCGGCGTCAACGACGTCCTGCCGCGCCCCATCGATCCGCAGGAGCTGGCGGCGCGGGTGAAGACCCAGATCCGCCGCAAGCGCTACACCGACTATCTGCGCGAGAACCTCGACCAGTCGCTCGAGCTGGCGGTCACCGACCAGCTCACCGGCCTGCACAACCGCCGCTACATGGAGAGCCAGCTCGACGCGCTCGTCCGCCGCGCGGTTGTGGGCGGGTCCGATCCGGTGGCGTTGCTGGTCATCGACATCGACCACTTCAAGAAGATCAACGACAGCTTCGGCCACGGCGTGGGCGACGAGGTGCTGCGCGAGTTCGCCGTGCGCCTGGCCTCCAACGTCCGCGCCATCGACCTGCCGGTCCGCTTCGGCGGCGAGGAATTTGTGGTGGTGATGCCGGAGACCGAGCTTTCCCACGCCCACCGCATCGCCGAGCGTATCCGCCTGCACGTCGCTGGGTCGCCGTTCCGCGTGCTGGGCGGCGAGGAGTTGCTCACCGTCACCATTTCCATCGGCGTGGCCGCGAGCCTCGCCGAGGACACCCCGCTCAAGCTGATCAAGCGGGCGGACGAGGCGATGTACGAAGCCAAGGCCCACGGCCGCAACCGTGTGATCGCGAAAGCGGCCTAGCTGCGCCCGTAAACGAACTGCGCCAGCATCATCCGGGGCGTCGCCAGCACGTTCGGCATGGGCGAATGCATCAGCAACGGATGCATCACGATGACGTCGCCAAGTTCGCCGAGCATCTCGCAGACGCGGACGGGCACGCCGTCCAACTCCGCGCCGTCTTCCATGAAGCGCCGCACCCGGTCTTCGCCCGATGGTCGCGCCGTCAGGGCGGCAAACCAGGGTGACCGGGCCGCCAGTGCCTTACGAACCTGCGCCGAGGGCAGCGCGCGGCCCGCGGCCTGCATCTGAGGCTGGATCAGCCGGTGCGAGCCGGCGATATAGCCCGTTCCGCCGCCACCGGGCCGCGAAGGCGCCAGCACGACGAACAGGCGCGCCAGGCGCGGGTCCTGTGGCCGGGCGCCCAGGTCGATGTGCCAGTGCTGATAGGGTACATCCCACTGCGCCTCGCCGGTGTGGAAGCTGACCAGGGGCAGGCCCCAATGGTCCGGTTCCTCCCAATCGCCGAGGAGTTCGTCGAACACCGCCCGCACGGTGGAGCTGGCCATGGCGTCGAACTCGCCGGTGCGCGACGAGAGCTGCGAGGGCCGGGCGCCGGGCTTGGGCCGCGCTTCGATCTTGCGCCGCAGGGTGGCGGCCATGGCCTCCACATCGCGCGTGGGGACCCCGCTGGGCAGTCGCACGACACCCTCGCGCTGATATTCGGCGAGCCGGTCGGGGGTGAGGATTGTCTGAAGCTTCGCCATCGAGAAACCTGCGCCAGAAACGAAAAACGCCCGGGGGTCACCCGGGCGTTTTCGTAGCAAATCCGTGGTTTGCGTCGGCTACTTGATCTTGCCTTCGCGGAATTCCACGTGCTTGCGCACGACCGGGTCGTACTTCTTCATCACCAGCTTGTCGGTCTTGGTGCGGGCGTTCTTCTTGGTGACGTAGAAGAAGCCGGTGTCCGCCGACGAATTCAGGCGGATCTTGATGGAGGCGGGCTTCGCCATGGGCTGTCCTTAAGGGCGGGGCCAACCGGCAAGCCGGCGGCAGGTGTTCGAAGAGCCGCGGAAAATACGAATCCGCGAGCCAAAGTCAATGGCGTGCGGTCGGCTACACCAACTCCCGCAGTTCATCGAAGAGACCAAGAAGCTCAGGGGCCGTGATCCGGCTGCTTCCATCAGGCCGGCTCATACCCGTAACTGCCTCTCCGTTCTGGGAGAGCTGATAGGCCCGCTCGAGTGCGGCACGAAAGGTCGGCAGCAGCGCAAGGATGCTCGTCGACCCGCCGCGCACTACCCAGGAACCGGTTTCATTCAGATAATCAGCGAGCATGGCGAAGTCCTCGTCAGGCGAAATCAAGCCAGCCTATCCGACGATCTCAAGCCGTCAGCATCATACCATGGAGAAGATATAGCGATACAAAAACAATGCTTAAGCTAGAATTACAGCTTGTCCGGCCGCATCGCGCCCTGGCGGAAGCGCATGAAGGGCTTGGGCCGCGACGGATCGTCCATGCGCAGCACTGCCTCCTTCAGCATCATCCGCGTGACGGTGGGCAGGGGCAGGCTTTGCGCCTCGTCGAAGTCGACCCAGGCGATCTCTTCCAGCTCGCCGCAATCGGGCTGGCGGTCGAGGCTCATCAGCCGTTCGGCGTCGGCCAGCAGGAACCAGGTGTCGAAGCGCTTGCCGACGCTGGGGGGCGTGATGGCGCGGGCGATGACGTCGACGGCGGCGAGGTCGGCGAGCGCGCCCTGGGCCACGAAGTCCCGCCAGGGTCCGGCGGCGGGGCGCACGGGCGCGGCCTGGGCCAGCAACAGGCCGGTCTCCTCCCAGGTCTCGCGCACGGCGGCGGCGGCGAGCGCGCGGCCCCGGCCGGCGGGCAGGTGGGCGTCGAAGACGGCGGCGACGTCGGGCCGCATCTCGGTGGCGGCGGGTGCGCGGTAGTCGGAGCGGTCGATGCGGCCGCCCGGGAACACCCAGCGGTCGGGCATGAAGCTGTGGCCGCCGTGGCGCTTGCCCATGAGGACGCGGGGCTTCTTGGCGTCGCGGCGGATGATCATCACGGTGGCGGCGTTCTTCGGCCGCACGGCGCGGGCGCCCGGGACCCTGGGCGGGCCTTCGGGCTTGCGGGTCATGGTTTCGGCGGCGGCGTCATCGGTCATCAAACAACTGTATGACCGCACGCCCGGCGAAGGGAAGGGCGCCTTTGCGGAACTCGGGCGCGCACGGCACTATGGCCTGCGGGTTCGGGGAGTCTCATGAGCGACAGCGGCGACAGCAACGTCACCAAGCACGAGACGATCGACGAGCGGCTGCTGAACCGGGTGATCTTCTTCACCGACGCGGTCTTCGCCATCGTCATGACCTTGATGATCCTCGACATGCGGCCGCCGAACGTCACCAGCCTGGCGGGCAATGACGCGGTCCTGCAGAGCCTGATCTTCCAGGCCTTCGCGCTGGTCATGAGCTTCGTGGTGATCGGGGTGTTCTGGGTGGCGCACCTGGCCACCACGCGCCGCCTGCGCCACTTCGACTGGCTGACGGTGGTGGCCAACCTCTTCTTCATGTTCCCGGTCTGCCTGATCCCGTTCGCCACGGCTTGGTGGGGCCGCGACCTGAACGCCGCGTTTCCCTGGGCGGTGTACTGCGGGATCATGGTGGCCAGCTCACTGGGCAACCTGGCCCTGGTGCTCACCGTCACCCGCGACGGCGGCCGGCTGATGGGCGGCGTCAGCGGCCGCGAACGCCTTTACCGGGCGGCCCGCGCCATCAGTCCGGGCGTCGCCTTCGGGATCGGGCTCATCCTCTTGCCGCTTGGCCATCTGCGCATGTCGCAGTTCAGCTTCATGCTGATCCCGATCGAGATCGCGCTGTTCAGCCGGTTCCTGAAGCCGAAGTCGGAGAGCTAGCGACCCGCGGCCCTAGCGGCGCGGCCCGCCCTTTTTGCCGGTGCGGATGTTCTTGGGCCGGCCCTGCGGCCCGCGCTTGGGGCCGCGGAAGCCGCCGGGCGGCTTGGGGCCGCCGCTGCCGGGGCGATTGTCGTTGCGGGCGCGCATGCCGAGCCGGGGACGCGGCGCGGTCGGATCGGCGGCCATCGGCTCGCTGATCATGCCGAACAGCAGGCCGCCGGTGATCGGGGTGGCCTCCATCAGCTTGACGGTGACCGTCATGCCCAGCGGCCAGCGAGCGCCGGTGCGTTCGCCGACCAGGGCGTGGCTTTTGTCGTCGTGGACGAAGTACTCGCCGCCCAGCTTGGAGACCGGGACCAGGCCGTCGGCGCCGGTCTCATCGAGCCGCACGAACAGCCCAAAGCGCGTCACACCGGTGATCCGGCCCGGGAACTCCGCGCCCACCCGGTCGGCCAGGAAGGCGGCGACATAGCGGTCGGTGGCGTCGCGCTCGGCGGCCATGGCGCGGCGCTCGGCGAAGGTGATGCTCTCGGCGGTGTCCTTCATCTTCTGTATGTCGCGTTCGCTCAGGCCATCGGAGCCGAGGCCGAGCGCGGTGATCAGGCCGCGATGGACGATCAGGTCGGCGTAGCGGCGGATCGGCGAGGTGAAGTGGGCGTATTTCGCCAGGTTCAGGCCGAAATGGCCGATGTTCTCCGTCGAATAGATCGCCTGCATCTGGCTGCGCAGGACCACCTCGTTGACGATGTCGGCGTGCTCGCTGCCCCGCGTGTCGCTCAGCAGCTTGTTGAAGCGGTCGGTGCGCGGCGCCTCGCCCTTCGACCAGGCGATGTCGAGGGTCTGCAGGAAGTCGACCAGGGCCTGGACCTTCTCGGCGCTGGGCGTGTCGTGGATCCGGTAGATCAGCGGGATCCGCTTGGCTTCAAGCGTTTCCGCCGCGGACACATTGGCCTGGATCATCATCTCCTCGATCAGCTTGTGGGCTTCGAGGCTGGCGCGCGGCGTGATCGAGGCGACCTCGCCTTCGCTGGAGATGACGATGCGGCGCTCGGCGCTTTCGATGGCCAGCGGGGAGCGGGCGTCGCGGCCCTTCTTCAGGCAGGCGTAGGCCGCGTAGAGCGGCTGGATGATGGTCTTGGCGATGGGGCCGGTCTTGTCGTCCGGCGCGCCGTCGGCGCAGGCCTGGGCCTGTTCGTAGGAAAGCTTGGCGGCTGATCGCATCAGGCCGCGGACGAACTTGTGGCTGCGCTTGCGGCCATCGGCGCTGAAGACCATGCGCACGGCCATGCAGGCGCGGTTCTCGCCCTCGCGGAGGCTGCAGAGGCCGTTGGAGAGCACTTCGGGGAGCATCGGCTCCACCCGGTCGGGGAAATAGACGCTGTTGGCCTTCTCCCGCGCCGTCTCGTCGAGCGCCGAGTTGGGGCGGACGTAGGCGGCGACATCGGCGATGGCCACCCAGACGATCCAGCCGCCGGGGTTCTTTTCGTCCGTGTCCGGCTCGGCGTAGACCGCGTCGTCGTGGTCGCGGGCGTCGGCCGGGTCGATGGTGATGAAGGGGACGTCGCGCAGGTCCTCGCGGCCGGCCAGCGTCGGCGGCTGGGCGGCCTCGGCTTCGGCCTCAGCGGCGGGGGAGAAGCCGGTGGGGATGCCGTGGGCGTAGATGGCCAGCAGGGAGGCCGAGCGCGGCTCGTCCTCGCGGCCGATGACTTCCAGCAGCTTGCCGCGCTTGGGGCCGTAGCGGGTTTCCGCCGCGCTCGCCTGGGCCAGCACCAGATCGCCGTCGCGCAGTTCCTGGGCGGTGGGATCGGTGAGCAGCAGGGTGTCCTTAGAACGGCGGTCCACCGGTTCGACGCGCACTTCGCGGTTCGACTTGCGGATGACGCCCAGGATGCGCTGCGCGCCGGCGCCCAGCGACTTGATCAGGCGGGCCTCGTGCTCGCCGCTCTCCAGCTTGACGAAACGGACCAGCAGGCGGTCGCCGAGGCCGGGTGCGGGACCGACGTCGCCCTTGCGGGCCGGGGCCAGCGCCACCAGCGGGGCGTCATCGCCCTTGGTGAGTTTGACCAGCAGGTCGCCGTCCGGGTCGCGCTCGACGACATCGACGACGCCAACCTCGGGGAGCGCGCCGACCTCGGCGAAGCCACGGCGGCCACGTTTGGCCAGCGCGCCATCCTCCTGCAGGGTCTGCAGCATCTGGCGCAGCGCCCGGCGCTCCTCGCCCTTCAGGCCGAACACCTTGGCGAGCGTCGCCTTGTCGGTCTCGCCGCCGTCGCGGATGTATTTCAGCAGGGTGTCGCGGTCGGGAATGCCGCGCGCCGGGCGCGGCGCGCCCTTGGACGCGGACTTGTGTGGGGATTGTTTGGGATTGTGGGCGGCCGGCTTGGCCGCGGATGCGTCGGCAGGCTTGCCGGCGGGATTGTTCTGGAAACGTGAGCCCTTGGGGGCGCGGGTCTTAGGCATAGGGGGTGCTTAGCACCTTTCGTAGGTGGTCTTGTGACTTGGAATGGGGTGCGCGAACCCCTGCGCGGCTCTTGATTGTTTTGGGAGCAGGGCAGTCGTCGCGGCCAAACGGCCAGCGATGCGCAAGAGCCACATAGGCCCTTTGGCTGAAGATTGCACCCCCGGAGCTGACCGGAGGCTGGATGGCCCCGCTAAATGGACCGCGCGATCACCGCGATGGCGGCGGCGGCCGGCAGCAGCATGACCTGCGCCAAAAGCGTGCCGGCCACCCGGCTCGCCGACAGCCAGACGATGGCCCGGCGGAAGCTTGCCTCGCTGGTGCGGCCGTCCATGACGTCGTCGGTCATCACCGACAGGTGCGGGTCGATGAACACGAACAGCAGGATGGTCGCGACCCCGTTGATCACCGACGAGAGGCTGACCGCCGTCACCCGGAAGCGCGGGTCCAGGTAGCCGGCGTAGAGCGCCGCGAAGACGCCCACCGTCAACAGCGCCTGGGCGCCGATGTTGAGCAGGATCACCTGCACGGGCACGCCCACCTCGCGGCGAAGGCCCGTCAGGTGACTGGCCGAGGGCACGGTGATGGCGTCGCGGATGTAGGAGAGCCCGCCGCGGGCGAAGCCGTGCAGCAGCAGCTTGGGCAGGGAGCGGTGGACCTGGAAGTGCTGCACCGCCCGGCTGAAGATTCGCTGGAAGGTCGGCACGGCGAGAGCACCCACCGCCGCCGCGACGGTCGCCGACATCAGCAGCCAGCGAAAGTCGCTAAGCAGATGCCCGCCGGCGCCTTGGGCCAGGCTGAGCTCGATGCGCTTGCCGAGGAATGGGCCCTGGAAGGAGTTGGAGGTGCGCGAGACCAGGATCAGCACGTTAAACAGCGCGAAGGAGACCGCGATCCGCCGGGTGCGGACGCCCGCGATCCGCGCGGCGTAGGCGAGCGCCCCGATCAGGTGGATGACGAAGGTCAGCGCGCAGAGCAGGGCGAGTTGAGCGTCCATGGGTGTCAGCTCTCCGTCAGGAAGTCGGCCATGGCCGGCGCCGCGGCGCGATCCTGGATGATGAACAGGTGGCCGCCTTCGAACCACTGCAGTTTCGCGCCCGGGATCCGCCCCGCCATCTTCTCCTGCGTCGCCGGCAGCGCGATACCGTCGTAGCGGCCCGCCGCGATCATCGTCGGGCAGGTGATCGCAGGCAGCCGGTCCCAGGTGTCGTGCGCCGCGCGGGCCTCCAGCTGGCGGTGTGCGCCCATGGCGTGGCCGGGCTCGTCGGCGAACGGGTCGGCTGCGCCCAGGGCGACGAAGAGGGCGTACTGGTCGGGGTTCGCGGCCGCCCAGGCGGCGTCGCGGCGAGTGTCGCTGATCGGGATCATGTGGCGGCCGCGCGCCTCACCCTTCAGGTGCTCGATCTTGTGGAACGGGAAGGACGCGCCGCCGGCCCCGCCGGGCGAGGTGCAGGCCAGCACCAGCCGCTTGACCCGCTCCGGATGCCGGATCGCCAGCTCCTGGGCCACCATCCCGCCGAAGGAGACCCCGATCACGCAGGCCTCGTCCCAGCCCTGGTCTACCATCAGGGCCGCGGCGTCATCGGCGTAGCCGGCCATGGAGTAGGCGGTGTCCGGCTTCTCGGATTGGCCTAGGCCTCGCTGGTCGTAGGCCAGGAGATCGAACCGCTTGCTGAGCGGCCCGTCGAAGACATTGGGCTTGTTGCGCAGATCGCCGCCGGTGCCGGAGATGAACAGCAGTGGCGGGCCTGAGCCCGCGCGCTCTAAGTACAGGTTCAGGCCATTGGCTCGCGCGACCGACATCTCAAACTCCGCTCATCCCCGCGAAGGCGGGGACCCAAGCTGAGTCAGAGGATAGACACCGCACCCCACCAAATCCGCAAGCCCGCTTGGGTCCCCGCCTTCGCGGGGATGAGCGGGGAAAAAGGGTTAGGCCGAGGGCTTCTTCTTTGCCGCCGGTTTCTTCTTCGCCGGCGCCTTCGCGCCAGCTGCAGCGGCCTTCGGCGCCGCCTTGGCTTTCACCACGCGGCCCTTCTTCTTTCCGGGGCCCTTGGCGGCGCGTTCGGCGAGCAGCAGGACGGCCTGATCGAGGGTCACGTCCTGCGGGTCGGTGCCGCGCGGCACGTTGGCGTTGGTGGCGCCGTGCTTGATGTAGGGGCCGTAGCGGCCTGACAGCACCTTCACAGGCGCGCCGTCGGCCGGGTGCACGCCCAGGTCCTTCAGCGCGGCGGTCTCGCCGCGACCACCACGTCCGCCGGCCCGCTTTTCGGCGAGCAGGGTCACGGCGCGGTTCAGGCCGACCTCGAACACCTCGTCGGCGCCCTGCAGGTTGGCGTAGGTGCCGGCGTGCAGCACGAAGGGTCCAAAGCGGCCTATGCCGGCCAGGATCGGTTGCTGGTCTTCCGGGTGCAGGCCGACCTCACGGGGCAGGCGTAGAAGGCGCAGACCCTTTTCCAGGTCCATGTCCGGCGCCGACCAGCCCTTGGGCAGGCTGGAGCGCTTGGGTTTTTCGCCGTCGCCCAGTTGGACGTAGGCGCCAAAGCGGCCGGATTTCAGGAAGACCGTCATGCCGGTGACGTCGTCGACGCCCAGCTCGCGGTCGCCCGACGGGCTTTCGCCGTCCTCCTTCTCGCCGATCGGCCGGGTGTAGCGGCATTCCGGATAGTTGGAGCAGCCGACGAAGGGGCCAAAGCGGCTGGTCTTCATGCTGAGCCGCCCCGAGCCGCAGGTCGGGCAGACGCGGACGTCCGAGCCATCGGCCTTGGGCGGATAGAGGAAGGGCGCCAGGGCCTCGTCCAGGGTGTCCAGCACCGAGCGGGTGGTCAGGCCGAGGATCTCTTCGGTCTTGGGATGGAAGTCCTTCCAGAACTCGCGGAGCAGCACCTTCCAGTCGAGGTCGCCCGACGAGACCAGGTCGAGCTTTTCTTCCAGGCCGGCGGTGAAATCGTACTCGACGTAGCGGAGGAAGAACTGCTCGAGGAAGATGGTGACCAGCCGGCCCTTGTCCTCGGGGATGAAGCGGTTCTTCTCCATCTTCACATATTCGCGGTCGCGCAGGACCGTGAGCACCGAGGCGTAGGTCGAGGGTCGGCCGATGCCGAGCTCCTCCATCTTCTTGACCAGGCTCGCTTCCGAATAGCGGGGCGGCGGCTCGGTGAAGTGCTGGTCGGCGCGGGTGGCGATGGTTTTGGCGGCGGCGCCCTGCGTCACCGCCGGCAGCTTGGAGACGGCTTCCTCGCCCTCGTCGTCGCGGCCTTCCTCGTAAACCGCCAGATAGCCGTCGAAGAGGGTGACATCGCCTGACGCGCGCAGCGCGGTTTTGCCATCGCTGGACTCCAGGTCGATGGTCGTGCGCTCGATCCGCGCGCTTTCCATCTGCGACGCGATCATCCGCTTCCAGATCAGCTCGTAGAGCCGGCCGAGATCCGGCTCCAGGCGCAGCTTGCCGGGATTGCGGGCGAGGCTGGTGGGGCGGATCGCCTCGTGAGCCTCCTGGGCGTTCTTGGCCTTGGTGGAATAGATTCGCGCCTTTTCCGGAACGTAGTCGCGGCCGTAGAGCCCACCGATCACGTCGCGGGCCTCGTCCAGGGCCTCCGGCGCGGTTTGCACGCCGTCGGTCCGCATGTAGGTGATCAGGCCGACGGTCTCGCCGCCGATGTCGATGCCCTCATAGAGCCGCTGCGCCGCCTGCATGGTCCGCTGGGCGTTGAAGCCCAGCTTGCGCGAGGCTTCCTGCTGCAGGGTCGAGGTGGTGAAGGGCGGCGGCGGCGAGCGCCGGGCCGGCTTCTTCTCCACGGCGGCGATGGTGAAGCTCGCGGCCTTGACCGCGTCGCGCGCGGCGAACGCCGAGGTCTCGTTGCCGAGGTCGAACTTGGTGAGGCGCTTGCCCTCGTGCTTGGTCAGGCGGGCCAGGAAGGGTTCGCCGCCGGCCGAGACGTCGGCCTCGACGGTCCAGTATTCCTGGGTGTTGAAGTTCTCGATCTCGATCTCGCGGTCGACCACGAGACGGAGCGCCACCGACTGCACGCGGCCCGCCGAGCGCGAGCCCGGCAGCTTGCGCCACAGCACCGGCGAGAGGGTGAAGCCCACCAGATAGTCCAGCGCGCGGCGCGCTAGGTAGGCGTCGACCAGCTCCATGTCGATGGCGCGGGGCGCCTTCATGGCCTCGGTGACGGCGGTCTTGGTGATGGCGTTGAAGGTCACGCGCTCGACGGCGATGCCGTTCAGGGCCTTCTTCTTCTTCAGGACCTCCAGGACGTGCCAGGAGATGGCTTCACCCTCGCGGTCGGGGTCGGTGGCGAGGATCAGCTTGTCGGCGCCCTTCAGGGCCGCGACGATGTCGGCCAGGCGCTTGGCGGCCTTGGCGTCGACCTCCCAGCTCATGTCGAAGTCGTCGTCGGGACGGACCGAGCCGTCCTTGGCCGGCAGGTCGCGCACGTGGCCGTAGGAGGCCAGCACCTTATAGTCAGAGCCCAGGTACTTGTTGATCGGCTTGGCTTTGCCGGGGCTCTCGACGACGACGATGTTCATCTGTGCGGGGTCTGTCGTTCCATGGCTGAGCCACCCAGCTTTGCCGGGGGCCTCAAAGGACGCGGAAAGTGGGGGTGGCCCCTAGGACCTGTCAACGCCTCTTCCGGGCCGGATTCCGCGAGCCCCCTAAAGGGGCTCTTTTTTTGAGGCCCAAGTACGAGGTCCGGGTACGAGCCGGACACGAAAGGGCCGGCGCCCTGGAAAGAGCGCCGGCCCGGCCGTCTTTATAGTGTGCGAGTCGACGATCAGCCGGCGGGCGGCGGCGGCCGCTGCGGCATCTTCGACATGGCGTCCTTGCAAGGCGCGCTCGCCTTGTCCGCGTTCTGGCGCAGGCACATGAAGGCCTCACGACCCTGCTTGCCGTCGCACAGGGTTTTCATGTCGGCCGAGCAGGCCTGCATCATGGCCTGACGGGCGGCCTGCATTTCCGGCGAGGGGCCTTGTCCGCCGCCGCCGCCGCCGGCGGGCTGTTGGGCGAGGGCAGCGCCGGCGAGCGCCAGCGTGGAAAGGGCGATTGCGATCCTGAGCTTCATAGAGGTGGCCTCCGACTTGGTTTTTGAGTCTTCACGTTAGACCCGGTCCCTAACGCCAATATTTCAGCGGCTTGCGGTCAGATTGCGGCGTTAGGCGGACGAGACCATGCCGCCCGGTTGCATCTCGCAACGTCCAGCCAGGGATAGTTCGACCAGGGCGGCGAACACAGCGGCGGGCGCGGCGCCGGTGGCGCGGACGATCTCGTCACGGGAAACCGGCGTGGGCGAGAGCAGGGCGGCGACGGCTTCGCGCAGGCGGTCGTCAGGATCGTTGGCGGGCAGCTCGTCGTAGCCCCAGCGGTCCGGCTCGCGGAAGCCACGCAGCCCCTCAATCGCGCGCAGCACGTCTTCCGGGCCTTCACAGAGCGCCGCGCCCTGGCGGATCAGGTCGTTGGTCCCCTTGGCGCGCGGGTCGAGCGGCGAGCCCGGCACCGCCAGCACCTCGCGTCCCTGTTCGGCCGCCAGCCGCGCGGTGATCAGCGAGCCGGAGCGCATCTCGGCCTCCACCACCACCACGGCGCGGCAGAGCCCGGAGATGATCCGGTTGCGGCGTGGGAAGTCGCGGGCGACGGCGGTGCGCCCGGGCTCGCTCTCGGAGACCACGCAGCCCGCCTCGGCGATGCGCGCGTAGAGGTCGCGGTGTTCCGGCGGATAGATGTCGTCCACACCGCCGCCGAGCACCGCCACTGTGCCGGTCGGCAGGCCGCCCTCGTGCGCGGCGGCGTCGATGCCGCGCGCCAGGCCCGAGACGATGACCTGGCCGCTCTGGCCCAGTTCGCTGGCCAGGCCGCGGGCGAACCGCTGGCCGGCGGCTGAGGCCACCCGCGCGCCGACGATGGCGACACCGGTCCGGTCGAGGATCTCCACGCGGCCCCGCGCCCAGATGATCGGCGGCGGTGGGTCGAGCGCGGCCAGCGCCTTGGGAAAGGCGGCCTCGCAGGCGGCGATCAGGGTGGCGCCGAGCCTCGCGCCATCGGCCAGCTCCTTGTCTACCGCCGCCTCGGTCGCCAGCGTGATGCGGCGGCCGCCGCGTTGAGCCAGGTCGGGGAGGGCGGCCAGCGCGCGGCCCGCCGTGCCGAACCGCTGGATCAGCTGGTCGAAGGTGACCGGGCCGACGTTCTCGGTGCGCGCCAGGCGCAGCCAGTCGCGGCGCTCGGTATCGGACAGGCTGTCGCTCACGCCGCAGTCCTCACGGGGCGGTCTTCTTGCCGCCGATCCGCGGCTCTTCACCCTTCAGCAGGCGGCGGATGTTGGGGAGGTGGCGTAGGTAGATCAACACCGCCATGACCGCGGCCAGCGCCGCCACGGCCGGGCGGTGCAGCAGCAGAGCCGCCACGGGCGCCACCACCGCCGCGGTCAACGCCGCCAGCGAGGAGATGCGGAACAGGGCGGCCATCAGGAGCCAGGTCGCCCCGCCGATCAGCCCCACCGGCCAGGCCGCCGCCAGCAGGGTCCCGAAGAAGGTCGCCACGCCCTTGCCGCCCTTGAAGCCCAGCCAGACCGGGAACAGGTGCCCAAAGAAGGCCGCGCCGCCGGCCAGGCAGGTCAGGACGCCCTGGGCCGCGTCGCTTAGCCCCCGGGTCGCCAGCCAGGCTATCAGCACGGCGACGGCGCCCTTGCCGCCGTCGCCCAGCAGGGTCAGGGCCGCGAGGTCGCGCCGGCCGCTGCGCAGGACATTGGTCGCCCCGATGTTGCCTGAGCCGATGGCGCGGGGATCGCCGGCGCCGGCCGCCTTCATGACGATCACCCCGAACGGGATCGAACCCAGCAGGTATCCGCCAATGACGGCGGCGCCGAGCTGGATGGTGGTCAGGCCTTCGAACATGGACGCTTCCCCGGAACCGAGGGAGTCGTAGCCCGGCGCGCGGGGCGGCGCCTAGACCTCGGCGCTGAACGTGGTCTTGAGCGCCGCGATGCGCGCTTCGTTGCGGCGGTAGAACGTCCACTGCTTGATCCGCTTGGGGATCACCAGCTGCGCCTGCACCAGGATGCGCATGTGCTCGCTGAGCGTCGGCTGACTGACCTCCAGCTTCTCGGCGATCAGCAGGCCGCAGACGCCGTCGTCGACTAGGTCGCCGTCGACCTGCTCGCGGAAATGGGCGCGCGGATCCTTCAGCCAATCCAAGATCAGCAGGCGGCGGTCGTTTCCAAGCGCTTTCAGGGCGTCGACGATAGGCATATTGCCGAATGGCTAAGTGGCGATGCGTTCTGTCCTGACTAAAGGGAGCGGTGTCGATGGACAAGCCAGAGACGGACTGCCGCAACGTCACCTGGCGAAATCACCGACATGGGCTTTCTTTCGCCACCGCCCTTCGCCTATGGGAGGAGGGAACCGGCCGTAAGAGCCGGAGTGAATGTCAGTGGGCAGGCAGCGTCGAGGGCATAGATGTACTACGCAGAACTCAATCAGGCTTGGTCGGACCTGACGGCGCCCGGCGCGCCGTTCGAGATCGCCGAGATCGAGGTGCGCGGCGCCCGCCTGAAATCCTTCAAGAATGCGCCGCCCACCATCCGGGCGCTCTGGCTCTCCACCGCCGCCTTCGCCGAGCGCGACTACCTGGTCTATGGCGACGAGCGGATGACCTACGGCGAGGCCCATCGCCGGGTCGCGTCGGTCGCCAACTGGATGCTGAGCCTCGGCGTAAAGCCGGGCGACCGGGTGGCCGTCGCCATGCGCAACTATCCGGAGTGGATGCTGGTCTATTGGGCCGGCGTGAGTATCGGCGTCGCCGTGGTCGGCATGAACGCCTGGTGGACCGCCACCGAGATGAGCTACGGCCTCAACGACGCCAAGCCGAAGGTGCTGTTCGCCGACGCCGAGCGCATCGCCCGTCTGGCCGAACAGCCCGGCATGCTGGGCGACGCGGTGCTGGTCGCCGTTCGCGCCGACAACGCGCCGGCCGGATCGACGGCCTGGGCCGAGGTCGCGGCGTTTGGCGGCGAGCTGCCCGATGTGAACGTCGATCCCGACGCCGACGCCTGCATTTTCTACACGTCCGGCACGACCGGCTTCCCGAAGGGCGCGCAGCTGACCCATCGGGGCTGTGTCTCCAATCTGTTCAACATGGTGTTCTCCGGTCAGGTCCAGGCGCTGGCGACCTCGCGCGCCACCAATGTGCCGATCGATCCGAACGCGCCGGCGCCGATCCCGGTGACCCTGATCACCACGCCGCTGTTCCACGTCACCGCCAACAACTGCGCCGCCTACATCGCCACCGCGGCCGGCGGGAAGATGGTGCTGATGTACCGCTGGGACGCCACCGAGGCTCTGGAGCTGATCCAGCGCGAGCGGGTGAGCGGCGTCAGCGGCGTGCCGGTGATGGCCCGCGAACTGGTCACTCACCCGGACTTCGCCAAGTACGATACGTCGAGCCTGCTGACGGTCGGCGGCGGCGGGGCGCAGCTGCAGCCAGACCTGGTGGCGAAGATCGACTCGACGGTCGCCACCGCCCGGCCCAACACCGGCTACGGCATGACCGAGACCTGCGGGATCATCACTGCGGTGGCCGGCGACTTCTTCGTCGACAAGCCAGCGAGCTGCGGTCGTGCCATGCCGACCTTCGAGGTCCGCATCGTCGGCGAGGAGGGCGAGGCCCTGGGCCCCGGCCAGCCGGGCGAGCTGTGGGTCAAGGGCGCCTGCGTGATCAAGGGCTACATCAACCGCCCCGACGCGACCGCCGAGTCGATCACCGACGGCTGGCTGCACACCGGCGACGTGGCCTATTTGGACGAGGATCAGTTCATCTTCCTGGTCGACCGCAAGAAGGACATGGTCCTGCGCGGCGGCGAGAACATCTACTGCGCCGAGGTCGAGGCGGTGCTGCACCAGCACGACGGCGTCGCCGAGTGCAGCGTGTTCGGCGTGGCCGACGACCGGCTGGGCGAAGAAGTGGGCGTCGCGATCGTCATGCGGCCGGGCCAGGACGTTTCCGCGGCCGATCTGCGCGAGCACTGCGCCGCGCTGACCGCGAAGCACAAGATCCCCCGCTACATCTGGATCCTCGACACGCCGCTGCCCCGCAACGCCAGCGGCAAGTTCCTGCGCCGCGAACTGCGCGACAGCCTGAAGACGGAAGCGGCGGCCTAGCCGCCGAAAACGGTGCGGCCGTCGACCACGGTCCGCAGCACCTTGCCCTGCAGGCGACGGCCGTCGAAGGGCGAGTTCTTGGACTTCGAGAGCAGCTTGTCGGCGTCGATCAGGATCGGCGCGTTGATGTCGCAAAGCACCAGATCGGCCGGCGCGCCCTTGGCCAGGCGGCCTTGCGGCAGGCCCAAGAGGTCGGCGGGCGCGGAGGTCACGGTGCGGATCAGGTCGATCAGCGGGATGCGGCCTTCGTGGTGGAAGGTCAGCAGGGCCGGCAGCAGGGTCTGCAGGCCCACCGCGCCGGGCGCGGCCTCGTCATAGGGCAGGCGCTTGTCCTCGGCCGGCGCGGGCGCATGCGCGCTGACCACGATCTCGATCAGGCCGGTCGCCACCGCCTCGATCACCGCCTGGCGGTCGTCCTCGCTGCGCAAGGGCGGCTCGACCTTGCAGAAGGTGCGGTAGTCGCCGATGTCGATTTCGTTGAACGACAGATGGTTGATCGAGGTCGTGGCGGTCACCGGCAGGCCCTTGGCGCGGGCGCGGCGGAAGCTTTGGATGGCGTCGGCGGTGGTCAGCTGGTCGACCAGCAGGCGCGCGCCGGTCAGCTCCACGAGCGCCAGGTCGCGCTCCAGCATGATCTTCTCGGCGATGGCCGGTGAGCCGGGCAGGCCCATGCGCGAGGCGAACTCACCCTCGCTGGCCGCCGCGCCCGCCGTCAGCCACGGGTCGGCCGGGCGGTGCGCCACCAGCACCCCGAACGCCTTGGCGTAGCTCAGCACGCGGCGCAGCACCTTGGAATCGACGATCGGCCGGTCGGCGTCGGTGATGTAGAGGCAGCCAGCCTCGGCCATCAGCCCGATCTCGGCCATCCGCTGGCCCTGCGCGCCCTTGGTGGCCGCACCGGCCGGGTAGACCTTGACCAGCTCGATGTCGCGGGCGCGGCGCAGGATGAAATCGACCACCGAGGGTTCGTCGACGGCCGGATGGGTGTCAGGCTGCACCACCATCGAGGTGACGCCGCCCGCCGCCGCGGCGAGCGCCGCCGATTTCAGGGTCTCCTTGGTTTCAGAGCCCGGTTCGCCGGTCTTGACCCGGATGTCGACCAGGCCGGGCAGCAGCATCGCGCCCTTGCCGTCGATGATCTCCACATCCTTGGCCAGCGCCTTCGGGGCGCCGCCCTGGACGACGTCGGCGATGACGCCCTCGGCGACGATCAGGGAGCCGGGTCCGTCATAGCCGCTGGCCGGGTCGACCAGCCGCACGTTCACAAAGGCCGTCACGCCGCTCATCGGTCGTTCTCGAGGCGGGCGGCGAGCGAGGTCAGCACCGCCATCCGCGCGGCGACGCCCATTTCCACCTGGTCCTGGATCAGGCTGACGGAGAGGTCGTCCGCGACGTCCGAGTCGATCTCCACGCCGCGGTTCATCGGGCCAGGATGCATCACCCGCACGTGGGGCGCCGCGCAGGCAAGCTTCTCGCGGTCGAGGCCGAAGAAGCGGAAATACTCGCGCTGCGAGGGCGCCATGACGCCATCCATACGCTCCAGCTGCAGGCGCAGCATCATCACCACGTCGCAGCCGGCGATGCCTTCGCGCATGTCGTGGAAGATGGCGACGTTCCAGCGGTCGGCCTGCGGCGGGATCAGGGTCGGCGGGCCGACGAGGCGGACCTCCGCGCCCAGCATCTGCAGGAGGGCGATGTTCGACCGCGCGACGCGGGAATGCATCACGTCCCCGCAGATCGCCACCTTCAGCCCGGCGATCCGCCCGAAGGCGCGGCGCATGGAGAGCGCGTCGAGCAGGGCCTGGGTCGGGTGCTCATGCTGGCCGTCGCCGGCGTTGACCACCGAGCAGCTGACCTTCTGCGACAGCAGGGACGCCGCGCCGGAAGAGGCATGGCGCACCACCAACAGGTCCGGCTGCATGGCGTTCAACGTCACCGCCGTGTCGATCAGGGTCTCGCCCTTGGAGATCGACGACGAGCGCGGGCTCATATTGACCACATCGGCGCCCAGCCGCTTACCGGCCAGCTCGAAGGAGCTCTGCGTCCGCGTTGAATTCTCGAAGAAAAGGTTCATCAGCGTGCGACCTTTGAGCAGGTCGAGCTTCTTGGAGGTCTGCCGGTTCAGGCTGACGAAGCCGTCGGCCAGATCGAGCAGATTGGCCACCTCGACCTCGTTGAGGTCGGTGGCGGACAGGAAATGCTTTTTGGGAAAGGAGAAGGTCCTTTGCAGGACCTCGTTCAGACCAGGCGGGGCCGTATTCATTAAAGCGCCGTCTTAGAGGCGTGCGCGGTCCAAGGGAAGCGCCCTTTGCCGACTCTCGGCGGAGCGCTAGGACAGCCGCCCAAGCTTAACCAGGAAGCGCCCCGTGACCGTCAGCCTCTTCACCTTCATCAACCTGTTCGACCGGCAGTTGGACAACGCCGCCAACATCCTGACCAAGGGCGTCCAGTTCGCTGCGGACGGCGGCCATTCGGAAGAGGAGATGCTGAACTGGAGCCTGATCGGCGATATGGCGCCGTTGCGCTTCCAGCTCATGGTGGTGTGCAACTTCACGCGGCTGTGGCCGGCGCGCGTGGCGGGCCTGCCGGTCCCCGTGGAGATCGACCAGACTTTGGATGTGGCGGGCTTCCGGGCTGCCATCGCCGACGCCAAGGCCTACCTGGCCGCGCTGACGCCGGAGCAGTTCGCCGGCCGTGACGATGTCCCGCTGACCTACATGCTCGGCACGGGCCTGGAACCCACGCTGCCGTCAGGCCAGTGGCTCACCGTCTTCGCCACCACCAACATCTATTTCCATCTCTCCACCGCCTACGGGATCCTGCGGTCCAAGGGTGTCCCGATCGGCAAGCCGGACCTGTTCGCCGGCGGGCTCTAGCAAATATCTGACGACGAAGAGGGCGGGCTCTAGGCGTTCCGCAGGCGGTCCAGCGCGCCCTGCAGGATCCACCCCGCCGCGGCCTTGTCGACCACCTCGGCCCGGCGGGCGCGGTTCATGTCAGCCTCGTCGATCAGCATCCGGTTGACGGCCATCGAACTCATCCGTTCGTCCCAGAAGGCGATGGGGATGTCGCGAAGCCGCAGCAGGTTGCGGCCGAAAGCCCGGCTGGACTGGCAGCGTGGCCCCTCGGTCCCGTCCATGTTGACCGGCAGGCCGATGACGATCCCCGCCGCCTGGCGCCCGTCGATCAGCTTGAACAGCGCGTTGGCGTCGTCGGTGAACTTGGTCTTGCGGATGAGCTCCAGGGGCGTGGCGATCATCCGCGTCGCGTCCGACACCGCCACGCCGACGGTCTTTTCGCCCAGGTCGAGGCCGACCAGCGGCGCGTATTGCGGGAGCAGGGCAGGGAGTTCGAGGAGATCTACGACGGCCATCGGCCACCCATAGCTTGCAAAAGGCGCCCTCGCACGGCTAACCCACGCCCTTAGGACTTAGGAGGATGGCATGACCATCGACGTGGCGACCGTGCGCAAGGTCGCCAGGCTGGCGAGGATCGCCGAGCCGGAAGAACGGCTGGAGCAGCTCGCCAAGGAGCTCAACGGCATCATGAGCTGGATCGAACAGCTCAGCGAGGTCGACACCGACGGCGTCGAGCCGATGACCTCGGCTGTCCACATGCCGGCGCCGATGCGCGACGACGTGGTCACCGAGGGCGGAGACCCGCAGATGGTGCTGTCCAATTCACCGAAGCGCGCAGGCAATTTCTTCGTTGTGCCCAAGGTGGTCGAATAGATGTCGTCGCTCACTTCGCTTACCCTGAAGGCCGCCCTCGACGGTCTGGCTGACAAGTCGTTCTCGTCGGTGGAAATCACCCAGGCGCACATCGAGGCCGTCGAGGCCGCGCGCGCGCTCAACGCCTATGTGCTGGAGACTCCGGAGAAGGCGCTGGAGATGGCCAAGGCGTCGGACGCTCGTCGCGCGGCGGGTAACGCCGGGCCGCTGGACGGCGCGCCGCTCGGCATCAAGGATCTGTTCTGCACCGAGGGGGTGCGCACCACGGCGGCCTCGAAGATCATCGGCGAGTTCGTGCCCACCTACGAAAGCACCATCACCGCCAACCTGTGGCGGGACGGCGCGGTGATGCTGGGCAAGCTGAACCTCGACCAGTTCGCCATGGGCTCGTCCAACGAGACCTCCTGCTTCGGCCCGGTGGTCAATCCGTGGCGGGCGAATGGCGGCAACGCCAAGCTGACCCCGGGCGGCTCGTCTGGCGGCTCGGCCTCGGCGGTCGCGGCTGAGCTCTGCCTTGGCGCAACGGCCACCGACACCGGCGGCTCGATCCGTCAGCCCGCGGCGTTTACCGGCACGGTCGGGATCAAGCCGACCTATGGCCGCTGTTCGCGCTGGGGTGTGGTCGCCTTCGCCTCGTCGTTGGACCAGGCCGGGCCGATGACGCGGTCGGTGGAAGACGCCGCGATCCTGCTGACCTCCATGGCCGGCCACGATCCGAAGGATTCCACCAGCCTGCCGGTGGAGACGCCGGACTTCGCGTCCTTTGTCGGCAAGTCGGTGAAGGGCCTGCGGATCGGCGTGCCGAAGGAATACCGCGTCGACAACATGCCCGCCGAGATCGACGCGCTCTGGGAGCAGGGGATCGCCTGGCTGAAGGACGCCGGCTGCGAGATCGTCGAGGTCAGCCTGCCGCACACCAAATACGCGCTGCCGGCCTACTACATCGTGGCGCCCGCCGAGGCGTCTTCGAACCTCGCCCGCTATGACGGCATGCGCTACGGCTTGCGTGTCGAGGGATCGAACCTGACCGACACCTACGAAAAGTCCCGCGCCGCCGGCTTTGGCGACGAGGTGAAGCGCCGGATCATGATCGGCACCTACGTGCTCTCCGCGGGCTACTACGACGCCTACTATCTGAAGGCGCTGAAGGTCCGCCGCCGCATCGCCGACGACTTCGATCAGGCCTTCGAGAAGGTCGACGCCCTGCTGACGCCAACGGCGCCCTCGGCGGCCTTCGCGCTCGGCGAGCGCTCGGACGATCCGGTGGCCATGTACCTGAACGACATTTTCACGGTGACGGTGAATCTGGCCGGTCTGCCGGGGATGAGCGTGCCCGCCGGCCTCGACGGCTCAGGACTGCCGCTCGGCCTGCAGCTGATCGGCCGGGCGCTGGACGAGGGGACCCTGTTCTCGCTCGGCGCGGCGGTTGAAAAAGCCGCCAACTTACGCGCCAAACCGCAGAAGTGGTGGTAGCCTCCAGTCCAGCCTTCAGGTTGTGAGGGCTGACGGGGGGCAAGATGAAACTCAGCAAGATCGCCGTCTTGGCGTGCGCCGCAGCCTTGGCCATCGTTGGCTCGGCGCGCGCCGACGAAGTCGGCAAGCCGGCCAAGCCCTACAAGATCTATCTGTTGGACAAGTCGGCGGTCAGTTCCGACCAGCTCAAGGGCAAGGTCGTCGTCGTCAATCGCTGGGCGACGTGGTGCACGCCCTGCAAGGCCGAGATGGTGGTCTTCGAAAACTACCTCCGGACCCACCCGGACACCGACCTGAAGATCTTCGCGGTCACCGTGGAGCTAAGCGTGCCTCCGTCTAAGCTGAAGCCGCTGCAGGGCATCCTGCACTATCCGCTGGCGCTCAGCGTCCCGAGCGGCGGGTATGCGATCAAGGACGCGGTGCCGACGAGTTATGTGATCGATCGGGCAGGCGTCGTGCGCTTCGCCGCCGCCGGCGCATTCACCGACGAGAGCTTCGACGAACTGGTCACGCCGCTGCTCAAGCAAGCGGCTCCCGCCGCGCAGTAGACGCCAGCCTGACACGAGGGCGATCGGCCACGAAAAAGGCCCCCCGCCGCGAGGCGAGGGGCCCTTGATGTCTTGAAGCTTACGAGTGGCTTACTTGCCGCTCGCCTTGTCCAGGTCGGCCTGGATTTGCTTCAGCTTGGCGTCGTCGATGGCGCCTTGGCTCATCGGAGCGACCTGGGCCAGGGTCATGTCCTTAATCTGGTCCATGTACTGGTCGATGCCGGGGACGTCCTTTTCCAGGACGGCCTTGGCGGTCGGATTGGCCCAGAGGGCGCCGATCGTGGTCTTGTCGACCGACATCGGGCCGCTGGCCGGAGCTTGGGCGAACGCCGGAACGGCGACGAGGGTCGCGAGGGCGGCGAGGCCGGCGACGAGTTGGGTCTTCATCTGGTGGGTCCTTCCCCGAGTAGT
The DNA here is from genome assembly GCA_903822175.1 of uncultured Alphaproteobacteria bacterium. Taxonomy (GTDB): domain Bacteria; phylum Pseudomonadota; class Alphaproteobacteria; order Caulobacterales; family Caulobacteraceae; genus Phenylobacterium. The sequence goes on along the minus strand of CAIJOB010000041.1, from coordinate 100,686 downwards.
GTTGCCCGCGAAGCATGTGCGCAACGACGGGGGGCAGCGCAAGCGAAGAAGCTTGGGCGCGGCGCCATGGCTCACCCGCGGGCGGATCAGCCACAGACTCCGATACCGGTTTTAAGCCTCCGCGCAAAGTGACGCTTGAGTCATCCTTGCGCCCGACGGCTAGTTTTCGGCCGAATGGGGCGCTAGTGAGGCGGCATGAGCGAGAAGAGCAAAGTGATCGAGGGCCGCACCGGCCCCTGGGAAATCGTCCTTGGCCTGGAAGTCCACGCCCAGGTCGCCTCCAACGCCAAGCTGTTCAGCGGGGCTGCGGTGGGCTTCGGCGCGGGTCCGAACGAGCAGGTTTCCCTCGTCGACGCGGCCATGCCCGGCATGCTGCCGGTGATCAACCGCCACTGCGTCGAGCAGGCGGTGAAGACTGGCTTGGGCTTAAAGGCCCAGATCAACCTGAAGAGCCACTTCGACCGGAAGAACTACTTCTACCCCGACCTGCCGCAGGGCTATCAGATCAGCCAGTACAAGCACCCGATCGTCGGCGAGGGCGAGGTGATCGTCGAGCACGACGACGGCTCGACCTTCACCGTGCGCATCGAGCGGCTGCACCTGGAGCAGGACGCCGGCAAGAGCCTGCACGACCAGGACCCCAACGCCACCTACGTCGACCTGAACCGCGCCGGCACCGCGCTGATGGAGATCGTCTCCATGCCGGACATGCGCACCTCGGAAGAAGCGGCGGCCTATGTGAAGAAGCTGCGCACCATCCTGGTCTATCTGGGCACCTGCGACGGCGACATGGAGAAGGGCAACCTGCGCGCCGACGTGAACGTCTCGGTCTGCCGCCCCGGCGACTACGAGAAGTTCCGCGAGACCGGCAGCTTCAGCCACCTGGGCACACGCTGCGAGATCAAGAACGTCAATTCCTACCGCTACATCCAGGCGGCGATCGAATATGAGGCCCGCCGCCAGGTCGAGATCCTTGAGGACGGTGGCAAGATCGACCAGGAAACCCGCCTGTTCGATCCGACCAAGGGCGAGACGCGCTCCATGCGCTCGAAGGAAGAGGCGCACGACTACCGCTACTTCCCGGACCCCGACCTGCTGCCGCTCGACCTCGATCCGGCGTGGGTGAAGCGCATCGAAGCGACGCTGCCGGAACTGCCGGACGCCAAGAAGGCGCGCCTGCAGTCGCAGTATGGCCTGACCGCCTACGACGCCCAGGTGCTGATCACCGAGCAGGCGCGGGCCGACTTCTACGAGGCCGCTGTCGCCTCCGGTAAAGAGGGGGGCCGCGACGCCAAGCTGACCGCCAACTGGGTCACCAACGACCTGGCCGCGCGGCTGACCGCGGGCGGCATCGAGATCGAGAACAGCCCGATTACCCCGGCCGCCATCGCCGAGCTTGTTCAGCTGATCGAGGAAGGCGTCATCTCCTCCAAGATCGCCAAGGACGTCTTCGAACGCATGTGGGCCAGCGAGGGCTCGGCCTTGGAGATCGTCGACAAGCAGGGCCTGAAGCAGGTCTCGGACACGGGAGAGCTGGAAGCGATCATCGACAAGCTGATCGCCGAAAATCCCGGCCAAGCCGCGCAGGTGGCGGAAAAGCCCCAGGCGATCGGCTGGTTCGTCGGTCAGATCATGAAAGCCACGGGCGGCAAGGCCAACCCCGGCGTCATCAACCAGATGCTGAAGGCCAAGCTCGGCGGATAATTCCCCTCCCCATTTTGGGGAGGGACAGATCGCGCAGCGATCAGGGTAGGGCTGTCGCGTTCAGGCGCTGACTCGGCGCTCCGGCCCGCACATCCCCACCCGTCTCGTTTCACTCGCCACCCTCCCCAGTGGGGAGGGAAGTTCAGTAGGGCGGATAGGGGACCATGTCGTAGATCTGCCCGGTCGACTGCGAGACCATGGCCATGCCGTTGGGCGTGCGCATCCACACATAGCCACGCGGCGGCGGACGCAGGCGATAGCGGCCCGGATCCTGGATCACCGCGCCGCTCGTTCCGGGACTCACATAGCCGCCGCGCCGGGTCGGCGCGGAATAGGGCGCGGGCGCCGGCGGTCCATAGGCGCGCGGATCGTAGCGCGGGTCTGGCGCGGCCTCGGAGCGGTAGCCGTTCATCCGCGGGTCGTTGCGGGGATCATTGCGAGGGTCGCTACGGGTTTCGCCCCGGCCTTCGGGCCGCTCGTAGCGGTATTCCTGGGCGCCGCGATAGGCTGGCGCGGCCTGACGCCCGCCGCCGCCCCCACGGGGCGCACCGCCGCGCGGCGCCTGCTGTTCGCGGCGCTCCTCGCGGTGGTCGTCCTTCGCCATGGCGGCGCCGGCCGTAGCCAGCGGTCCAACCACGAGCACGGCGGCGGCCAGGACGGAGATCAGGCGTCGCATTTCGCCAGTCATCCTCAAAAAAGCGTCCTCGGTCGATGCGTACAATGTCAGCGACGCCTGAACTGCGCCTGAACAACCACTATGGGGGACAAGCGTTGCTGGCGTTTTGCGAAGCGCGAAAAGCTCGGCGCGCAGGTTCAACGAACCGCGACCTGCGACCTTTTAACCACTGTGGCGAGATGAAGGTCTGACAACAGCGGTCTTAACCATGTGTTCAGCGCAGGCCTGTTTCCATGGGCTCAGATAAGGCCGGACGAGAGGTTCCAGAACGGAGCGTCCACCAGCCACACAGGGACAAAGGTCATGCTTGCGCAACTGCAAGTCGCCACAGAGGGTCTCCCGCTTCCGGGTCCGGAAGCCTCGGGCGACGAACTCTTCCGTCTGGGCTTGCTCTATTCGACCGGCCAGGGCGGGGCGCCGTTGGATTACGTTTCGGCTCACATGCTGTTCAATCTGGCCGCCATGCGCGGTTCGGTCGAGGCCAAGGTCTACCGCAAGGAGCTTTCCGAAGAGATGGCCTCCGACGAGGTCGCCGAGGCCCAGCGCCAGGCCCGCGAGTGGCTCGCCCACGGCTGAGGGCGCTTTCGCTTCGGCAACGATCCTTCGCCGTCGCACCGCGCCGGCTAGGCAGACCGTCTATCCTCGGCTAGAAACCGCGGTCCCAGCGGAAGCCGGCTGCAAACCGTCTGCAAACTGGGGTCTGAATCTCCTGAAATACCCCAGGAGTTTCAACAAGGTGACGTGGCCGAGTGGCTGAAGGCAACGGTTTGCTAAATCGTCATACCCGAAAGGGTATCCAGGGTTCGAATCCCTGCGTCACCGCCATTTCCCTTTAAACGCCGTCCGCGGCGCCGTCGGGCTCGCCGGCAGGCCAGCGGGCGATGGTCTTGTCCAGTTCCTCGCCGAACATCTGGACGATGAAGTCCTCATACCAGATCATCACGTGGCCGGCGCCCATGACCACTGAGGTGTGAATGAACCGCGCGTCCTCCAGCCTGCGGCGATCTTCGTCGACCATCAGGCTGGGCAGCTGGGCGAGCTCGCGCGGAGGCAGGAGCGGGATTTCACCCATGAACACCCGCGCCGGATGCTGCACCAGGCCGCTGTAGTCGATGTCCCGGAAGGCCACGCCATCGAAGCCAAGGATGGCGCTCAGGAAGGCTCGCCGGGCCGGGTCCGCGGCGTAGAGGCCGGCAAACCGCTCTGTCAGAGGCCACAGGCCAGCGGTTCGCAGGGGCGGGTCCAGGGCGACCCGGCCGATGCCGGGGTTGGGCAGGCCGAGCGCGACAGTCCCGCCGATCGAGTCTCCGCAGACCAGGACCGGGCGGCCTGAGAAGGTCTGCGCGACTGCCTCGCTGAAAGCCCGGACGAACGCCGCGATCGAGGTCTCAGACAATGCCGGGCAGAGATGACCCGGGAGTTGGGCTGCGAAGACCGCCGCCTGCGGCATGCGTTCCTGCAACCGGAACCAGAAGGCGTCTGGCCGGCAGAAGACGCCGGCGATGACCAGGAGCGCGGGGAGGCGGCCTTTGAGGCGGTCCGGCTCGCCCCAGAGCCAGATTTCGCCAAGGCTCGTCTGAATTGAAATTCGCGCCACGGTTCCGTTGGTATCTGACGCGGATTGGCCTGTCAGCGCCGAACCTAGGCCGAGGCTGCCGCCCGCGGCTGGTCTCCGTCGTCGGCCGGCTCCAGCGCGCGCTCCATGGCGTGGAAGAGGGCGGTGATGTCGATGGGCTTGGGCACCATCCCGTCCATGCCGGCCGCCAGGTATTCGGTCACCTGGTGGGTCATGGCGTTGGCGGTGACGGCGATGATCGGGGTGCGCGCCCGGCCGGTCTGCGCCTCCCGCTGGCGGATGGCGAGGGTGGCGGCGACGCCGTCCATGATCGGCATCTGGATGTCCATCAGGATGATGTCCCAGTGCTGCCTTTCCCAGGCCTCCAAGGCCTGGCGTCCGTTGTCCACCAGGGTGGGCGTGATGCCGGCTTGCGACAGCAGGGTCTTCAGCACCAGCTGGTTGGTGTCGTTGTCCTCGGCCGCCAGCACGCGGATCTCGCCGGCGGCGCCGGGCTGGTTGGCGGTTGCTTCGGCGCGGGCGTTCTCGGCGTAGGCGGCGGCTGGGGCCAAGGGCAGGCGAACCACGAAGGTCGAGCCCTGGCCGGGCTCGCTCGACGCCTCGATGGCGCCGCCCATCAGCTGGGTCATCTCGCGGCAGATCGCCAGGCCCAGGCCCGCGCCGCCGAAGCGCCGGGTACGGCTGGCGTCCGCCTGATAGAAGCCCTCGAACAGATGCGGGATGTCGGCCGGCGCGATCCCGATGCCGGTGTCTGCGACACTGAACACCACTTCGCCGGCGGTCAGGCCGACGTTGAGGCGGATCTCGCCCGCCTCGGTGAATTTCACGGCATTGTCGGCCAAGCTGTAGAGGATGCGCCGGATCCGCGCTGAGTCGCCGTCGTAGCGGCCACGCGCGGCCTCGCTGATCTCGAAGTCGAAGGCCACGTCCTTCTTGTCGGCCAGCGGCTGGTAGGCCGCCACCACGCCGCGCACCAGATGCTCCAGGTCGAACTCGGCCACCTCCAGCTCCAGGGTCGAGGCCTCGATCTTCGAGAGATCCAAGAGGTCGTTGAGCACCGCCAACAGGCTCTCGCTGGATCGGCGGATGATCTTCACCCGCTCGTGCTGGACCTTGGTCAGGTTTTCGGTGGTCAGGGCCTGCACCATCCCCAGCACGCCGTTCAGCGGCGTGCGCAGTTCGTGGCTCATGGTGGCCAGGAAGTTGGACTTGGCGCGGTTGGCGGTCTCGGCGGCGCGTTCGCGTTCCTCCGCGGCTTCGCGGGCGTCCATCAGCTCGCCCCAGGCGGCGGCCAGTTGGGCGCGGGCCGACCAGAACTGCAGGCCGAAGGTGGCGAGCGTGAAGGTGGCGATCAGGGCCGAGACCTGATGGCCCTGCGCAAGGGCGTCCTTGACCTCCTTGACGGCGAGCAGGGCGAGGATCGCGAGGTAGGGCGTCAGCGCGGCCATCAAGATCCACCGCGACCGGTAGTAGCGCATCAGCACATTGACCATCGAGCAGCAGATCAGCGCGAAGGCGAACAGGCGCTCCGGCGCGGTCCCTCGGGCGATCAGGTCCAGGGCGGCCAGTGCGTAGAGCGAGGTCGCTGCGATGCGTAAGCCCGGCGCCCAGGCGGCGGCGCGGCGGGCAAAGGACCCGGTCTTGGCGGCGGCGCGCAACAGCTGGTCTTCGGCGGTGAGCACCACCAGGGCCATGGCGGCCCAGCCGGCCACGAAGGGCCAGGGCGTCACGTTGAGCGCGGCGATGATCACCATGCCGACGCCCAACCCTTGGACGACGACATTGCGGCTGGCGTGCACGACGAACGCCACCGCCTGTTGCGCCGAGTGGGCGGGCGCGCGGGCGCTTCCTGGGCTGGGAGACATTTGCGTCACTCCATTATGCCCGGATTATGAGAGGCAAATGCCTGACGTAAGGTTACGACCGCCGGTTGCGTGGCGGGTTGTGGCGCGCCTTCAGGTTACGGCGGCGCGCGTCCTGAACTCCGGCCGGTCCCAGCCGCGCTCGGCGAGGATGTCGGCCAAGGCGTGGGCCGCGTCCCAGACCTGGACGTAGCTCAGGAACAGCGGCGAGAAGCCGAAGCGGGCGATGTCGGGGGCGCGGAAGTCGCCGACGATGCCTTGCGCCATCATGGCCTGCACCAGGGCGTAGCCCTCAGGGTGGGCGAACGAGACGTGCAGGCCGCGCGCGCCGGGTTCGCGCGGGCCGGTGAGTTTCAGCTGCGGATCGGCGGCCCTGGCCTCGACCTGCGCGATGAACAGCTCCGCCAGGGCCAGGCCCTTGGCCTCGACCAGCGCGGGATCGGCCTGCAGTTGCAGGTCCACGCCGGCCTCCAGGGCCGCCAGGCCCAGGATCGGCGGGGTGCCGGTGATCTGGCCGCGGATGTCGGCGGCGGGCCGGTAGCCGTCCTCGAAGGCGAAGGGCTCGGCGTGGCCCATCCAGCCGGTCAGCGGCGAGGTGAGGGCGCCCTGATGCCGCTCGGCGACGAACAGGAAAGCCGGCGCGCCGGGGCCGCCGTTCAGGTATTTGTAGCTGCAGCCGATGGCCAGGTCGGCCTGCGCCGCGTTCAGGTCAACGGCGACGGCGCCGGCGCTGTGGCAGAGGTCCCAGAGCATGAGCGCGCCCTTGGCGTGGGCCGCCGCCGTCACCGCGGCGAGGTCCCAGCGGCGCGCGGTCTTGTAGTGCACCTGGGTCAGGACCACGCAGGCGGTGTCCTCGTCGATGGCGGCGACCAGATCCTCCGGCGCCACGGTCTTCAGCCTCGCGCGGCCGCCGAGCAACCCCTCGAGGCCCTGCAGGGCGTAGAGGTCGGTGGGGAAGTTGCCGGCCTCCGACAGGATCGTCCGACGCCCCGGCCGCAGCGATAAGGCGCCGGCGGCGAGCTTGAACAGATTGACGGTGGTGGAGTCGGCGACGGTGACCTCGCCGGGATTGGCCCCGATCAGGCGGGCGATCTTGTCGCCCACCCGCAGCGGCGCGCTGATCCAGTCGGCGGTATTCCAGCTGCGCACCAGGCCTTCGCCCCATTGGCGGCGGGTGACGTCGGCCATCCGCTCGTGCACAGCGACCGGCGGTGGCCCGAGCGAATTGCCGTCCAGGTAGATCACGCCATCGGGCAGGGCGAAGGCGGCCTTCAGGCCCGCCAGCGGGTCGGCGGCGTCCAGGGCCTGGGCGTCGTCGCGGGTCACGGTTGCAAATCTGGGTGGGCGCGGGGCATCAAGGCGTCTTAGAGCGCGCCCGCCTGTTCAGGAAGAGACGAGACGATGGCCATCCGGGAACGCACCTTCCGTTTCACCGGCGCCGAAGACGCCGACATCGCGGGCTTCCGCTGGGCCGACGACACGGTGACGCCGCATGCGGTGCTGCAGGTGGCCCATGGGATGGGCGAGCATGCGCGCCGCTACCTGACCCCGCTGACGCCGCTGATCGAGGCGGGCTGGGTGGTCTATGCCGACGACCATCGCGGCCACGGCCTGACCGCGCCGTCGCCGGAGCACTATGGCGATTTCGGAGAGAACGGCGCGGCGCTGATCGTCGAGGACCTGCGCCGGCTGACCTCGCTCGCCCGCGCCGAACATCCCGGCCTGCCGCTGATCCTGCTGGGCCATAGCCTCGGTTCCTTCTTCGCCCAGGCCTTCGTCTTCGATCATTCCAAGGCCATCGACGGCCTGGTGCTGTCCGGCACCGCGGCCTTTGGCGACCGCACCGACGCGCCCAGGCGCCTGGACGAGGTGGTCGTCGACGGCGAAGCGCCGCGCACGCCCTTCGACTGGCTGTCGCGCGATCCGGCGCAGGTCGACGCCTATATCGCCGATCCGCTGTGCGGCTTCTCGCGCAAGGCCGGCGGGGACTCGGGCTTCGGGCGGCTGGCGGCCCGGGTGCGCGATCCCGCCGAGATTGGCAAGATCCGCAAGGACCTGCCGATCTACATCTTTGTGGGCGACAAGGACCCGATCAACCAGGACCTGGCGCTGCTGAAGCCCCTGGTCGACCGCTACCGCGACGCCGGCCTGAGCGACCTGCTGGTGAAGGTCTATCCAGGCGGCCGCCACGAGATGCTCAACGAGACCAACCGCGCCGAGGTGGTGGCCGATCTGACCGCCTGGCTGGAGCGGGTGGCGGGCTGACGCGCGAGGCCGGGCTGTGCTTAGATAGGTTTTCTGACCAACAGATTTTGGCGCGGCAACGACCCGCCGGGGGAACGACCAGATGAACAAGCTGACCCATTTCGCGCTGGCCTCGGCGCTGGCGCTGAGCTTCGCCTGCGGCGGCGCGATGGCCGCCGACAAGCCGGGCGCCAAGCCTGCGAAAGCCGCCGCGGCCGCCGCCGACAAATGGCCCGGCCTGCCGCCCGGGGCTGTGGAAGAGATCGCCACGATGCGCGACGGGGCCAAGCTTGCCGCCAATGTCTACAAGCCCGCCGGGACCGGTCCCTGGCCGGTGGTGATGACGCGCACGCCCTATCTGAAGGACGGGCGCATCGACAAGGAGCACGACCCGGACGGCGCGAAGATGCGCGCGGGCCTCGCCGCCGCGGCCAAGCACTACACCGACGCGGGCTTCGTCTTCGTCCACCAGGACGTGCGCGGGAAGGGCCGCAGCCAAGGCTTCTACGCCGCCTTCGAGAACGACATCGAGGATGGCTACGACAGCGTCGAATGGGCCGCCGCCCAGCCGTGGAGCACCGGCAAGATCGGGCTCTCCGGCGGCTCGGCCATGGGCATCACCTCCAACGAGGCCGCCATGGCCGCCCCGCCGCATCTGAAGGCGGCCTATGTCGTCGTCGCGCCCTACGACCTGCTGCAGAACAGCTACATCGGCGGCGTGCTGAAGGAGAAGGACGTGCTCGGCTGGTCGAAGGGGCAGGGCGTCTCCGACGAGGTGCTGGACCGTCAGCGGGAGCGGGTGTCGGACGACATCTTCTGGAACCGCTCAGCGATGAGCACCAACCGCAAGTACATCCAGATCCCGATCTACAACGTCGGCGGCTGGTACGACATCTTCAACCACGGCAACATTTCGAACTTCGAATATCTGCAGGACCACGGCGCGAAGGGCGCGCGCGGCAATCAGAAGCTGATGATGGGCCCGTTCGGCCACGGCAACCTGTCGGGCAACCTCAGCTACCCCGGCTTCGATAGTCTGAAGCTCTCCGGCGACGAGGAAATCCGCTGGTTCGCCTACTGGCTGAAGGGTGAGCAGAACGGGATCATGGATGAGCCCCCGGTCACCTACTTCATGATGGCCTCGGCCGAGAAGGGGGCCGTCTCGCCGAAGAACCGCATGCTGACCTCGGCCAACTGGCCGCCGGCCAACCGCCAGGTCCGCTACTACCTGACGCCGGACAAGACGCTGTCCGGCAAGGCGCCGACGGCTGAAGGGGTGAAGACCAGCTACCGCTTCGACCCGGCCAATCCTGTCCCGACCGTCGGCGGCGCCAACCTCACCTTCGAGCGCGGGCCGATGGACCAGCGCGCGATCCCGGCCCGCCAGGACTACCTGCGCTTCCAGACCCCTGCGCTCGACAAGGACGTGACCATCTCAGGCCCGGTCAAGGTCGAGCTCTATGGCGCCACCGACGGCCCCGACACCGACTTCATGGCCAAGCTGGTGGACGTCTATCCGGACGGCTACGAGGCGCTGGTGCTCGATGCGCCGATCCGCACCCGCTTCCGCCACGGCCGCGAGCCCGACGACGTCAAGATGATGACGCCAGGCGCGCCGGAGGAGCTGGACATCGACCTGTGGTCGACGGCCATCACCTTCGAGAAGGGTCACCGGATCGCGCTGCACATTACCTCGTCCAACGCCCCGCGCTTCGAGGTGAACGGCAACAACGGCGCGCCTCCCGGCGACCACAAGGCGGCGCCGCGGGTGGCGACCAACACCGTCTACATGGACGCGACCCATCCCTCGGCCCTGGTGCTGCCGATGGTCTATCCCGCGGAAAAGTAAGGCGGACCTTAGGGCTTCTTCGGCGGCGTCTTACTGTCGTCCTTGCCGTTGAAGAAGCCGAAGCGCGTGCCGCCTTCGTGGTAGCCGGGCTTGTAGTTCTCGTCGTGCGGGAACTCGGCGCCCTTTGACCCGGCGCGCTCGCGGTCAAAGCCGCTCATCTCTTTGGCCAGCCGGGCGTCGCGGGCTTCAAAGGTTTCGTCATCCGGCAGTTTCGGATCGCCGTCAGCGCCAGGTTCGGGGGTTGGGTGATCGGTCATGGGTTGATCCTCTTCGCTGACGCACGGCCCTGCGACATCAACGGCCAAGGTCAAGCTGGCGTTCCGATCATTTTGTCCGGAAACCGTCAGGCGTTGGCGGCGACGGCCATGGTCTCCAGCGCCATCAGGTCGGTGACGTCCTCCGCGTGCATGATTTTCAGCAGGCGGGCGCGGGCCCGGTTCACCCGGCTCTTGATCGTCCCCACCGCACAGCCGCAAATCTCGGCCGCCTCCTCGTAGGACAGGCCAGCGGCGCCGACCAGGATCAGGGCCTCGCGGTGTTCGGCGGGCAGCTTCTGCAGGCCATCGCGCAGGGCCTGCAGGGCGACGCTCCAGTCCTGGGTCGCCGGGGTCTTCAGCGCGGCGGCGTATTCGCCGGTCTCGTCGCGCACCTCGCGGCGGCGGCGCACCACGGCGGTGTAGTAGGTGTTGCGCAGGATCGTGAACAGCCAGGCCCGAAGGTTGGTGCCGGGCTCGAACTTGTCCTTGTTGCTCCAGGCCTTGATCAGGGTGTCCTGCACCAGGTCGTCGGCGTCGGCCCCGTTGTGACTCAGGGACCAGGCGAAAGCTCTGAGCGCCGGGATCAAGCCCACGACGTCGTCACGCCAACTGAGCGCCGCATCCATCACGCCCTCGAAACTCGCCGGGATGCGGAGACGAATGGCCTCCGACTTTTCCGACGCCCCATGAACGCGAGCCCAGGTTATCCGTTCCGGTAGGCAGGCGGGCGACGATCACCACTTTTTTGCGACCCCTGTTCGCCAGCCCTGGTTGCGCAGCGCCCGGGAATGCTTAGGTCTGGGGTCGGCGGGAGAGCGCGTCCGGCAACGGGCGTGTCAGGAGGAGCACATGGCCCAATCCGAAGACCCGCGGGCGCTTGCGCGCGCCAACAGCCCGGCTTCCACCGGGCCTGCGCCCGCGCCGGCGTCGGCCGCCCTGCATCGCTACCGTGCTGTGCGCCAGGCCACCGAGGCGCTCACCCGCGCGCTGACGCCGGAGGATCAGCTCGCCCAGTCGATGCCCGACGCCAGCCCCACCAAGTGGCACCTGGCGCACACGACCTGGTTCTGGGAGACCTTCCTGCTGGTCCCGAACCTCTCGGGCTACAAGCCCTTCGATCCGCGGTTCCACTACCTTTTCAACTCCTACTACGAGGCCTTGGGGCCCCGGCAACCGCGGCCGCAGCGGGGCCTGCTCACCCGCCCTTCGCTGGCCGACGTCATCGCCTATCGGGCACATGTGGACGCCGCCGTGGGCGCGTTGCTTGTCCAGCGCGCGGACGAGTTCGCAGACTTGCTCGACCTGGGCCTAGCCCATGAGGAGCAGCATCAGGAGCTGATCCTGATGGACATCCTGCATCTCTTCGCGAACTCGCCGCTGCAGCCGGCCTACGCCCCGCCGCGCAACCTTACGCCCGCGCCGGCGGCGGCGGATCCCTTGCGATTCGTGGCCTTCGAGGGCGGCCTGGTCGAGATTGGGTACGCAGGCGAGGCCTTCGCCTTCGACAATGAGGGCCCGCGCCACAAGGTCTGGCTGGAACGCTTCGAGCTGGCCGATCGCCTGGTGACCAATGGCGAGTGGCTGGCCTTCATGGCTGACGGTGGCTATCGCCGCGCCGAGCTGTGGCTCGCTGAAGGCTGGGCGCGCGCCCAGGCTGAGGGTTGGGATGCGCCGCTCTACTGGCAGCCGGGAGAGGCGGGCGCCTGGAGCGCCATGACCCTGCACGGCCTGCGCCCACTCGATCCCGCGGCGCCGGTGAGCCACGTCAGCTTCTACGAGGCGGAAGCCTATGCCGCCTGGGCCGGCGCGCGCCTGCCAACCGAGGCGGAATGGGAGCATGCGGCGGAAGGTCTGACCGTCGCCGGCAATTTCACCGGCTCTGGACGCCTGGCGGCCGCCGCGCCGCCGCCCGGCGCCGGCCTGCGCCAGATGTTCGGCGACCTCTGGGAATGGACCCGCAGCGCCTACGCGCCCTATCCCCGGTTCAAGCCCGCCGCCGGCGCGGTCGGCGAGTACAACGGCAAGTTCATGGCCGGCCAGTTCGTGCTGCGGGGCGGCGCGGCGGTGACGCCCACCGGCCATGTGCGGACCAGCTACCGCAATTTCTTCTATCCGCAGCAGCGCTGGATGTTCTCCGGCGTCCGCCTGGCCCGCGACGTGGCGCACGACGCCACCGCCGACGTGGCGCGCGAGTTCGAGGCCGACGTGCTGTCCGGCCTCGCCAAGCCGCAAAAGGCCGTGCCGCCGAAATACTTCTACGACGCGGAGGGCTCGCGCCTGTTCGAGGCGATCACCGAGCTTGCGGAATACTACCCGACCCGCACCGAGATCGGCCTGCTGCGTAAGATCGCGCCGCAGGTGGCCAAGCTGATCTCGCCGGGCGCGGCGCTGGTGGAGTTCGGCTCCGGCGCCAGTGTGAAGACCCGCATCCTGCTCGACGCGGCCCCGCAGATCGGCGCCTACGCCCCGATCGACATCAGCGCCGCAGCGCTGGATGAGGCCGCCGCCGCCATCCGCCGGGACTACCCGTCTCTGACGGTCGCGCCGCTGCTGGAGGACTTCACGCGCGCGATTGTCCTGCCGGCGGAAGCGCAGGGTCTGCCGGTCACCGGCTTCTTCCCCGGCTCGACCATCGGCAATTTCACGCCAGACGAGGCCCAGGCCTTCCTGGAGGGCGCGCGGGGCCTGCTGGGCCCGGGTGCGCGGTTCCTGGTCGGCATCGATGTGGTGAAGGATCCCGCGACCCTGATCGCCGCCTACGACGATGCACAAGGCGTCACCGCGGCGTTCAATCTCAATCTGCTCACCCGCATCAACCGCGAGCTGGGCGGCGACTTCGATCTGGCGAGCTTCCGCCACCGGGCGGTCTGGAACGCGCAGGCCAGTCGCATCGAGATGCACCTGGAGAGCCTGAAAGACCAGAAGGTGAGGGTGGCAGGCCGCACGGTCCGCTTCGCGGCCGGCGAGACGATCCACACCGAGAACTCCTGCAAGTTCACGGTGGACGGGTTCGCGCGACTGGCGGCGAAGGCGGGCTGGACGCTGGAAACCAGTTGGCTCAGCGAGAACCCGGCCTTCGCCGTCGTGTCGCTAATCGCTCAATAGGGGGTCAGCCGAGGTCGCGGCCGCGAGTGCGTCCGCCTCCGCGGCTGGCTTCGCCGCCCTTGCGGCCGGCCGAGGCGGCCAGATCGCGGTCCTTGGCGAAGCTGCGCTTTTCGCCAGGCACGCTTGCGCCACCCTTGCGGGCGATCTCGCGGCGGCGTTCGGGGTTCATAGCTGCGAAGCCTCTACGGGCGCGGGGCTTTCCGGTGTCGGCGGTAGGCATGGGTACTACGCTCCTCGGGCGACTTGTGACGTTGCGCGGGGCTAACCCACGAAGCGCAGCCAAGGTTGCGTCGAAAAACGACAGAGTTTGCGCAGCGGAAGGCTCCGCGGGGTCAGCTTCGCTGTGCGTCCAGGGGCTTAGGCGCGGATCACAAGAGCGCGAGGTGTGGGAGAAGGCCGGCGTTAGAGGGGCAGTTGAACCCGCGCGGTCAGTCCGCCGCCCACCCGGTTGACCAGGTCCACGTCGCCGCCATGGCCGCGGGCGATGGAGCGCACCACCGCCAGGCCCAGGCCGATGCCGCCGGTCTGGCGGCTGCGCGAAGGCTCACGCCGATAGAAGGGTTCGAACACCTTCTCACGGTCGGAGGGCGGGATGCCGGGTCCGTCGTCGTCGATCTCGACGAAGGCGTTGGAGGCGTCGCGGAACACCCGCGCCCGCGCCCGCCCGCCAAACTTCACGGCGTTTTCCAGCAGGTTGGAGAACAGCCGCCGCAGCGCCATGGGATCGCCCTCCAGCACCACCTTCTCGCCGGACGCCACCTCCGTCGAATGACCGGTCTCGGCCATTTCGTCGCAAAGGCTCTCCAGCAGGGACGACAGTTCCAGCGGCGTGCGTTCGCCTGGCCGGCTGGCGTCGCGCACGAAGGTCAGGGCCGCGGAGATCATTTCCTCCATCTGGTCGATGTCGGAGCTCATCTTGGCCTTCTGGTCGTCCGGCAGGCTCTCGATGCGGAACCGCAGGCGGGTGAGCGGCGTGCGCAGGTCGTGGGCGATCGCGCCGACCATGGCGGTGCGGTCCTCGACATAGCGGCGCAGGCGCTCCTGCATCTCATTGAAGGCGTTCGCCGCGACACGGATCTCAGCTGGCCCCTTCACCTGCAGGGGCTCGGCGCGCGGGTCGCGGCCCAGCCGCTCGGCGGCGTCGGCGAACAGTTGGATCGGGGCGGCGAGCCGGCGGGCGAAGACGTAGGCGACCGGCGCCATGAAGACCGCCGACAGCACAAACCACAGCGCGACCCGCTGTTGCCAAGGGCTGAGGCCGAACGGCGGCTGCGAGCGGACGACCGCCCAGCTGCCGTCAGCCTGGCGCACGCCGACCTGGAACGGCGCGATCAGGAAATGCTCCTCGTCGCGGACGCCCACCTTGGCGGCCCGGTCGCGCAGGATGCGGCCGACCCGGCGGTCGGACAGCAGGCCGCGCTCGCCAGCGACCACGATGCTGGCCACCGGGGCGCCCAGGTCCTGGGCGAGCTTGGCGCGGATCGCCGGCATCGCCTGGCCATCGAGCGCGGGCGAGGGTGGCTTGTTGAGGGTGATCCGCTCGAGCGGCTTGCGCTCGGCGAAGGTGATCGGGGCGCCGTGGAAGGTGCGTTCGACCTCGGTCAGGCGATAGAAATCCGGCGCCGGCGGCGGCAGCATGAACAGCAGCAGGCTGCTCATCGCCCAGGCCAGCACCAGGGTCAGGCCCGTCAGTGTCAGCAACTGAACGAACAGCGACCCGGTCGGCCTGGCCTTCGCCCAATCCATCATCCGCCTACGCTCCTGGCGGAGCTTCGGAGGACAGGTCCTTCGAGCTCGTTGAGGGCCCGCCCTCCGAAGCCTTGGCGTAGGAGGGTCACGTGCGTTTCACCTTGGCGGTGAACATGTAGCCTTCGTTGCGGATGGTGCGGATAAGCTCGTGGCTGCCGCCGCCGTCGTCGAGCTTGCGGCGCAGGCGGCTGATCTGCACGTCGATGGCGCGGTCGAAGGCGTCGCTGTCCGGCCCGCGGGCGAATTCCAGCAGCTGGTCGCGGGTCAGCACCCGCTGCGGCCGCTCGACAAAGGCGCGCAGCAGCGAAAATTCGCCCGAGGACAGGTTCACCACCACCCCGGCCGGCGACCGCAGTTCGCGGCGCACCAGGTCGAGGCGCCAGCCGGCGAACTCGCAGCCCGCGCCAACGCTGCCGTTGTTCGAGCGCTGTTCGGCGCGGCGCAGCACCGCGCGCACCCGGGCCAGCAGCTCGCGCGGATTGCACGGTTTGGCCAGATAGTCGTCGGCGCCGAGTTCCAGGCCGACGATCCGGTCGGTGTCCTCGCCCATGGCCGAGAGCATGATGATCGGCGGACCGCCTTCGCCGTTGGCCAAGCGGCGGCAGACCGCCAGCCCGTCCTCGCCCGGCAACATGACGTCGAGCACGATCAGGTCGACAGGGCCGCGCTCCAGCGCCGCTTCCATCTCCTGAGCGTCGCCGGCGGTGTCCACCTTATAGCCGTGCTTGCCCAGGAAGTCTGAAACGACATCCCGGATGCCGGGGTCGTCATCGACCATCAGGATGCGGGCGCCCGCGTTGTTCATGTCGAGGATCTGCTCCATGGCGCCGACCCTGGCCGCGGCGCGTAACAGCCCGATTTCGAGGCTGTAATCACGTGTGCGACAACACGTCGTCGGCGACAAACGGGTTGGTCTGGCGTTCCTGGCCGAAGCTGGACATCGGTCCGTGGCCGGGCACGAAGCGCACATCGTCGCCCAGGGGCCAGAGTTTGGTGGTGATCGCCTCGATCAGCTGGGCGTGGTCGCCGCGCGGAAAGTCGGTGCGGCCGATCGAGCCCTGGAACAGCACATCGCCCACCTGGGCGAAGCGAGCCTCGCGATGGAAGAAGATCACGTGGCCCGGCGTATGCCCGGGGCAGTGGTAGACCTCGAACTGCGTCTCGCCGAGCGTGACGATGTCACCGTCCTCCAGCCAGCGGTCCGGGGTGAAGGCGCGCGCCTCCGGCATGCCCCACTTGGCGCCCGAGGCGTCGATCTGGTCGATCCAGAAGGCGTCTTCGCGGTGTGGCCCCTCAATGGGGACGCCGGTGCGCTCCTTGATCGTCTGGGTGGCGCCGGCATGGTCCAGGTGGCCGTGGGTGATCCAGATCTTCTCCAGCGTCAGGCCCTGATCGGCGATGGCGCCCAGCAGCCGGTCGGCCTCGCCGCCAGGATCGATGATCGCCGCTTTCAGCGTCTTGGCGCACCAGACGATGGTGCAGTTCTGCTGCAACGGGGTCACCGGCGCGATCAGGGCGCGGATGGCCAGTTCCTGCGGTTTTGGGGGAGGGTTCGGCGCATTCATGTCGCCCCTATGATCGGGCTTTACGCCATATAAGAAAAGGCCCGGGCGAAACCCGGGCCTTTCCGTCGCAGATTGCCAAAGAACCTGGCGTGGCGAGACCTAGAGCGGCGTGCCGCCCGGGCCCTCGACCAGCGGCTCGTTCTCGTCGATGCCCAGGCGGACGTTCGACTTCCAGAAGCCGTAGCAGAAGTAGAAGACCAGCCCGATCGCCGTCCAGGTGACGAACAGGCCCTTGGACTTGCCGTCCAGGCTCATGAACAGCACCGCGCAGCCGATGATCGAGGCCGGCACGACGACGAACAGGAACGGCGTGCGGAACGGCCGCACCCGGCTCGGATCGGTGAAACGCAGGATCATCACCCCCAGCGACACTGCCGCAAAGGCGAACAGCGTGCCGGAGTTCGAGTAGTCGGCAAGCTGGCCCACCGGCAGGAAGGCCGCGAAGGTCGCCACCACGATCCCGGTCACCAGGGTGATGATCCAGGGCGTCTTGAACTTCGGGTGCACGGTCGAGAGCACCGGCGGCAGCAGGCCGTCGCGCGCCATCACGAAGAAGATCCGCGTCTGGCCGTACATCATCAAGAGCACGACCGAGGGGAGCGCGATGGTCGCTGCGAGCGCCAGGATGTTGCCGAAGAACGGGTGGCCGGTCTCGCGCAGGACGTAGGCCAGCGCCTCCTTGGAGCAGACCAGCGGGGTGTGCGCGCCGATGGCGGTGCAGGCGGCGGAGAACTCGGGCGAACCCGGGTCGTAGGCGCCGTTCGGCCCCATCAGCGGCTGGGCCCCAAAGGCGCCGATCGCGCCACCGGCCGCCAGCAGGTAGAAGAGGGTGCAGATCAGCAGGCTGCCGATCAGGCCGATCGGCACGTTGCGCTGCGGATTTTTCGTCTCCTCGGCCGCGGTCGAGACCGCGTCGAAGCCGACATAGGCGAAGAAGATTGAGGCCGCGGCGCCCAGCACCCCCGTTCCCGATGAGCCCAGGGGATTGCCCCAGCCTCGCGGTGTGAACGGCGTGAAGTGATCCATGTGGCCGGTGATCATCGGGATGGTCAGCACGATGAACAGGGTGAGCGCGGCGACCTTGATCGCCACCAGCACCGAATTGACCGTGGCGCTTTCCTTGGTGCCGATGATCAGCAGGATCGTCACCAGCACGGTGATGATCACGGCGGGCAGGTTGACGAGCCCGCCGACCTCGCCGCCTTCCAGGAACGAGCCGATGACCACCTTGGGGCCGACGGTGAGCGCGTGGGGGATGTGCACCCCCATGGCGTCGAACAGGCCCACGATGTGCCCGGACCAGCCCACGGCGACCGCGCTGGCCCCCAAGGCGTATTCCAGGATCAGCGCCCAGCCGACCAGCCAAGCGACCAGTTCGCCCATGACGGCGTAGGAATAGGTGTAGGCTGAGCCCGCGACGGGGACCATCGAGGCCAGTTCGGAGTAGCACAAGGCGGCGACCGCGCAGACGGCGCCGGCGATCATGAACGAGACCATCATGCCCGGCCCGGCCTTCTGGGCCGCTGTCGCGGTGAGGACGAAGATACCGGTGCCGATGACCGCGCCGATGCCGAGCATCGTCAGTTGGAATGGTCCCAGCGAGCGGTGAAGCGACTTCTTCTCCGCGGTCGCGAGGATCGCGTCGAGCGACTTAATGCGCCACATTTTACCTCCGAGCAGCGGTTCTCCCATGCGTCGATCGCACTTGGCCGCCGATGAATTTGACGGGACCGTGACGTGGTTGTGCCTCGACGGTCAAGCGGGAAGGCTTGGCGTTGCGGCAAGTGACCGCTAGAGCGCAAGAATGTTCCCCATCCATGAGGCTTTGCCGGCCCTGAAGGCGGCGCTCGCCGAACGGAATAGGGCCGTGCTCGTGGCGCCGCCAGGGGCCGGCAAGACCACGATCGTCCCGCTGGAACTGCTGACCGAGGCCTGGATGGCCGGCGGCAAGATCATCCTTCTGGAACCCCGGCGCCTGGCCGCCCGCGCCGCCGCCGAGCGGATGGCCGCGACCCTCGGCGAGCCGGTCGGCCAGACCGTCGGCTTCCGCGTGCGTATGCAGTCGAAGGTCTCCGCCGCCACCCGCATCGAGGTCGTGACCGAGGGGGTCTTCACGCGGATGATCCTGGGCGACCCCGAGCTGGCGGGCGTGGCCTGCGTGATCTTCGACGAGTTCCACGAACGCAGCCTCGACGCCGACCTCGGTCTGGCGCTCGCGCGGGATGCGCAAGGGCTACTGCGGGAAGACCTGCGCATCCTGGTGATGTCGGCCACCCTCGACGGGGCCGCGGTGGCGAAGTTGCTGGGCGACGCGCCGGTGATCGAGAGCCTGGGCCGCGCGTGGCCGGTGGAGACCCACTACCTCGGCCGTGACGAAAGACTGCGCCTGGAGGACCGCACCGTCCGCGCGGTTGAACGCGCACTCGCCGCCGAGACCGGGTCTCTGCTGGTTTTCCTGCCAGGGCAGGGCGAAATCCTGCGCACCGCCGAGCGGTTGCGCGAACGGCCCAGACCTAGGGTCGAGATCGCCCCGCTATATGGCGCGCTTGACCCGCGCGACCAGGACCGCGCCATCGCGGCGGCGCCTGACGGGACCCGCAAGGTGGTGCTGGCCACCTCGATCGCCGAGACCAGTCTGACCATCCAGGGCGTCCGCGTGGTGATCGACGCCGGTCAGGCCCGCGTGCCGCGCTTCGATCCCGCCAGCGGGCTGACGCGGCTCGCCACCGTGCGTGTCTCCCGCGCCGCCGCCGACCAGCGTCGCGGCCGCGCCGGGCGCACCGAGCCCGGCGTCTGCTATCGTCTGTGGGACGAGGCGGAGACTCGCGCGCTGCCGGCCTACGCCGACCCGGAGATCCTCGACGCTGACCTCTCGGGCCTCGCCCTCGACCTCGCCCGCTGGGGCGCCAAGGACGCCTCGGGCCTGGCCTTCCTCGATCCGCCACCCGTCGCCGCCTTCGCTGAGGCCCGCGCCCTGCTGATCCGGCTAGAGGCGCTAACCGAAGACGGCGTGCTGACCGCCCACGGCCGCGCGCTGGCCGACATGCCGCTGAGCCCCCGCCTAGCCCACATGATCCTCAAAGCCGCCCAAACCGGCCAGGCCCCGCGCGCCGCCCGCATCGCCGCCCTGATCGCCGAGCGCAACCTCGGCGGCCGTGACGTCGACCTGCGCCACCGCCTGGACGGCCTGGAGCGCGACCGAAGCCCGCGAGCCCGCGACGCCAAGACGCTGGCCGACCGCTGGGCGGGGATGGCTGGCCGGCAAGGTAAGGGCGAAGAACTGTCCGACGGCCTGCTGCTCGCCTTCGCCTATCCGGAGCGCATTGCCCGGGCCCGAGGGCCGCAGGGCGAATATCAGCTGGTCAGCGGCCGTGGCGCCTTCATCGAGCCGACCGATGCGCTCGCCCGCGAGACCTGGCTGGCGGTGGCCGAACTGGGCGGGGCCGAGCGCCGCGACCGCATCCTGCTGGCCGCCCCGGTCGAGGAGGCCGAACTCACCGCCGCCTTCGCCCACCAGCTCACCACAGAGGATCGCCTGGAGGAAAGCGGGGCAGGGCGCCTCCGCGCCAAGCGGCAGACCCGCCTGGGCCGCCTCGTGGTCCGCGAGACGATCGACGAGAACCCAGACCCCGTGCTGATCGCTACGGCGCTCCTCGACCGCGTCCGCGCCGAGGGCGTCGGCGTCCTGCCGTGGGGCGAGGCGGCCAGGTCGCTGCGCCTCCGCGTGGGCTTCCTGCGCGACCGCGATCCCGACTGGCCCGACCTCTCTGATGCGGCCCTGCTGGGGGCGCTCGACGACTGGCTGGCCCCGATCCTGCCTGGCGTCCGCGCCCTCTCCGCCCTCAAGCCCGACGCCCTCGACGCGGCGCTACGCGCCCTGATCCCCTGGGACCTGCAGCGGCGTCTGGAAGCCCAGGCGCCCGCGCGATGGACCGCGCCGACCGGCAACAGCTTCGCCATCGACTACGCCGCCGACGCCGGGCCTCGCGTCGACGTCCGCGTGCAGGAGGTCTTTGGCCTCACCTCGCACCCGATGGCGGCCGGCGTCCCGCTGACCTTCTCGCTGCTCTCGCCGGGCCATAAGCCGATCCAGACCACGAAGGACCTGCCGGGCTTCTGGAAAGGCTCCTGGAAGGACGTGCGGGCCGACATGCGCGGCCGCTATCCCAAGCACGTCTGGCCGGAGGATCCGTCGGTGGCGGAACCCACTGCGCGCGCAAAGCCGCGCGGGACCTGACGCCTACTTTCCGGCCGCGGAGTGATAGAGCGAATAACCAGTGCCCACCAAAGGGACGAGCAGCAGGACGAGGTTCAGCCACCGCCAGCGGACGAACATCAGTGCGACCCAGACACCGATCGGAAGGAGCTTGCTGATCAGGTCCGCGCGCCAGCCGGCCGGCGTCACCACGGTGTTGTAGATCCAGAAGATCGTCAGGCCGGCGATGAAGGACCCGTAGGTGAACCACCGCGTGCGGTCGTAGTAGGCGAACAGGTCGATCCGGTCCTCGCCCGGCTCGGGCTCCGGCAGGCAGAAGCCCGCGGCGAAGTAGAGCGTCATCATGCGCAGCACATTCAGCAGGGCGACAGCATCCGTGACCGGGGCGCTGCTTCGGGAGAACTGCTCCATCCAGCTCTCGACGATGATCACCAGAACCACCACGGCCAGCATGACCGGCTCGGGCGCCCAGACAACCTGGTGCCCGCGCAGCAGCAGCTTGCGGACCGCGTTGGCCATGTGGGCGAGCGCCAGCCCCAGGATCACCGAGGTCAGGCCGAAACTGAGCTCGAAGCTGTTCATGCGTGCCGCCCCTACCGGTTGCCGAAGGGATAGAGGGTGATCAGGGTCATCCGCGGGTTCACCGGGAAGCGGCGCACGATGAAGCCGCGGCCCCGGGCGGTTCCGGCCTCGACGGCCTTCACCGCGGCGCCGGCGTCGCGCAGGTCGCTCATCCCCAGCCAGGGCGCCTGGGCCGGGAGGTCGTTGCGGCAGCAGTGGGCGCCGTAGATCGTGGTGTCGGCGGGAATGAGCGCCAGCAGCCGGTCGGTGGTCGCCGCATAGGCCGAGAGGCTGGAGTCCGGCATGAAGCCGTAGAGGCTGGTCGGATAGATCAGGTCGCCGGTGAACAAGAGCTTCGCCGCTGGATCGCTGACCGAGATCGAGGTCGCCGTATGGCCCGGCGTCCACAGCACCCGCACCTGCCGCCCGCCCAGGTCGATGACCCCGTCCGGCTTCACCCATTCGCTGACCTTGAAGCTCGGCGCGGGATGACTGCCGCCCAGCGTGCCCATGAACTGATAGCGCCCGAGCCTGACCTCATCATTGTGGGCGCGCGCCCGGGTCTGGGGCAGGTCGATGAGCGCGATGCGGTCGGCGAACTTCAGGCCGGCGGTATGGTCGAAATGCAGATGCGTCGGGATCGTCGTCACCGGCAGTTTGGTCAGCGTCGCCAGCACCGGGCGGATATCGTGGTCTGGGCTCGATCCGGCGTCGATCAGCAAGGCGCGGGTCTGGCCCAGCAGCAGGTATTCGTAGTTGTCGGGATCGTTCGCGGGCTCGCCCAGCGCATAGGTCTGCGGTCCGATCTGCTGCACCCGCCAGCGCCCACCGATCGCGGTCCCCAGCGCCGGACCCGGGGCGGCGTCGACGGAGATCTGCGACGGCGGCGTGGTGCGCAGGTGGAGCTTCGCCAGCCACGGAAAGGCTTCGGCATAGACATAGGGCGCGAAGGCCAGGCCGAGCGCCATCAGCGCCACGGCGCCGGCGGCCGCCAGCCGCCACCCGAACCCGCGCCTCAAGGCTTGGCCGCCGGGACGGGCGGCCTACTGTGGGCGGCGATGTCGGCGAGCTGTTTCACCTGCGCCGGCTGCGGCGGCACGCCGAGCTCGATCCGCAGCGCGTCGGAGATGAGCGCGCGGTCATAGGGCTCCTGCGTCCACTCGCCCGTGGCCTTGGGCCGGGTGAACTGGGTGCCGAACACTTGGCCCTTGCCGGTGGTCATCAGGTAGCGGTCGAGGCTCGCCGCCACGATCCATTCCGAGTTCTTGTCACCCTTGGCCACGGCGGTCATGGCCAGCACATGGGCCAGCAGATAGTCGTCGGTCGCCCCGCCGTGCTGATAGACGAAGGCCGCCGCCGCATAGTCGCCGGCGGTGTGCAGGGCGCCTTCGTCCAAGAGCTTGTGAGTGGCGATCCGGCGCTCGGCGTCGCGGCCGGCGACCACCTTGAAGTCGACGTTGGGCTCGTCCATCCGGTCGGCCTGGTCGGCGGCGAAGATCGCCTGCATCGCCGGGTTGGTTGCCAGGACCTGCGCGGAATGGACGTCGGCGGCGAGGCCGCGCACAGGCGCAAGGATCAGCGCTAATGCGGCCGCGGCGGCGAAAATGGATCTCATCCGTGGCCGCTCCATCCCCTGTGCAGCGGCCACGCTATCGTGTCGCCGGCGCCTAGGCGAGCGCGCCGCTGGAGACGCGATGCGGTTCTGCGATAACCTCCGCCAATGACCAAGGCCGCCGACCCCAACGCCGCCGCGCCGGCGAGCGCGATCTACAAGCGGCTGCTGCCCGGCGACCGGTTCCCGGCTGAGCCGCAGCTGTGCGGCGATCATTCGAAGTTCGCCTTCGTCACCCTGGCCGGCCGCTATCAGCTCTATGGCTTCTTCCTGTCGGCGGACGATTCGGCCATCCGTCAGGCCATCGACGCGGTGGCCGCGCGCCGCGACCTGTTCGACGACAGCCACGCCTCGTTCTTCGGGGTCAGCGTCACGCCGGGCGACCGCGACGCCCACGGCCTGGCGAACGCCGAGTCGGGGGTGCGGTTCGTCTGGGATTTCGACCGGCAGATGTCCAAGGCCTGCGGCGCGACCCCGCTGAACGCGGCTACGGACAATGTCTCCGCGGTCGCCCGCAAGTGGATCCTGCTCGATCCCTCGATGCGTGTCGTGAACATCTGGCCGATGCGCGAGACGCCAGTGGAAGAGGTGATCGCGGCCGTCGAAGCTCTGCCGCCGCCTGACCTGTTCGGTGGCGTCACCCGCCCGGCGCCCATCCTGATGCTGCCCAATGTGCTGGAGCCGGAGCTTTGCCGCCGTCTTGTCGCGCTGCATGAAAGCCAGGGCGGTCGCGACATTGGCTTCTTCAGCGGCGGCAAGAAGGTGTTTGATCGCAGCATCAAGAGCCGCAGCGACGTCAGCGTCAGCGACCCGGCGCTGATCGCGACGCTGAAGGAGAAGCTCGGCCGCCGCGTGCTGCCGGAGATCGAGAAGCTGTTCTTCATGCGGACCAGCTACGTCGAGCGGCACCTGATCGGCGGCTATTCGGCGGCGGACGGCGGGCACTTCATGCCGCACGTCGACAACGGCGACGTCTCCACGGCGCACCGGCGCTTTGCCGTCTCGATCAATCTCAACGACGACTTCGAGGGCGGTGAGGTGGTGTTCCCGGAGTACAACATGGCCGGCTACAAGGCGCCGGCCGGCTGGGCGGTGGTCTTTCCGGCGGCCATCCTACACGCGGTGCGCCGCGTCACCGCGGGCGTCCGCTACGCCTATCTGCCGTTCATGTTCGATGAGGCCGGGGAGGCGATCCGCGCGGCGGCGCAGGCTAGGGCTGAGGCGGCGAAAGGACCTTAGGCGCGGCGGATCAGCGCCGCCGGCGTGATCTCTTTCAGCCTCCGCGCCCCGACGCCGCCCATGGCCAGCCGCAGCTCGTTGTTCAGCACATCCATCGTCCGCTCGACGCCCTCCTGCCCAAAGGCGCCCAGGCCCCAGATGTAGGGCCGCCCGATGCCCACCGCGGTCGCGCCGAGCGCCAGCGCCTTCAGGGCGTCCGTTCCGCGCCGCACACCGCCGTCCACCAGCACCGGGATGCGGCCCTTCACCGCCGCTACGATCTCGGGCAGCGACTCCAGCGTGCCGCGCGCGGTCTCGGTGGCGCGCCCGCCGTGGTTGGAGACCATCACGCCGTCGCAGCCGTATTTCACCGCCAGGGCCGCGTCCTCGCCGGACTCCAGGCCCTTCACCAGCACCTTCATATTCGTCGCGTCCTTCAGGCGGCGGATGAAGTCCCAGGTCAGCGCCGGGGTGGCGTTGACCAGCGGCCCGCTCAGGCCCAGCCCCGCGAACATCGGCCGCCCGGTCATCGACGGGCCCGTCGGTCCATGACAGGAGGTGCAGGTCCGCGTGTCGGCTCGCGCCAGGCGGGTCGCGGTCTCGGTGTTGCGCCCGATCGGCAGGTCGACGGTCATGGCCACGGCAATCGCGCCGGCGGCCTCCGCCTGCTTCACCAGTTTGATCGCCACGTCGAGATTGTTGGTCGTGTAGAGCTGGTACCAGATCGGCGCCTCGCGGGCCTTGATCACGTCGTCGATGGAGGTCGAACTCACCGTCGAGAGGATTTGTAGCGCGTCGCGGGTCTTCGCAGCCCGCGCCACGGCGACCTCGCCGCCGGGGTTGAACGCCTTCTGGTAGCCGAGCGGGCAGAGGAAGATCGGGCTGGCATAGCGATGGCCGAACAGCTCGACGCTCATATCCATCTTGGAGAGGTCGACGAGGCGGCGGGTGCGCAGCTGCCAGTGGGCGTAGGCCTCGCGGTTGGCCCTCAGCGTCTCCTCGCCGTCGACCCCGGTCATCAGATAGCCCCAGTGGGACATGGGGATGGTCTTGCTGGCCACCTTTTCCAGGTCGAAGACGTCGAGCGCGTCCTGGGCGCGGGTGACCATGGGCTCGGCATCCGGCGCCTGCGCCAGGGCCTGCGCCGCCCACGGCAGGCCGGCATAGAGCGGGCTCGCCGCCAGGAAGCGCAGGAAGTCTCTACGGTCGCTCATGTGGACGTCCCCCGACATTGCCCTCGTGTCTCGACCATGGAAGCGGCGGTTCGCGGCCACACGCAAGTCTTGCGGTTTGTGGGGTTTTATGGATTTTTTATGTCACTGAAATATTCGAGTTATGCGAACCGCCTAGGTTCCAGTCAGATTCACCAGGAGGCGCTCCGATGCGTCGTGGCTATCAGTTGATCTTCGCGGCCGTCGCGGCGCTCTCGGCCGCCGGGGTGGCGCTGGCGCAGGACCAGGCCGGACAGACCTTCTTCGGCAATTCGCCGACTGGGGCTGACGCCGGCTATGGCACAGCGGGTCCATCTGGGCAGGCCTCAAGCGGCTTTACGAAGCGCCAGAAGGTGGCGATGGCCGACGCGGTCCAAGGCTACAAGCTGGCCTGCGAGCCCGACCGCGCGACGCTCTGCAGCGACAAGACCGGCGCGCCGGCGGATCGTTGCCTCGTCTACCACCGCCTGAAACTGAGCTCGCCGTGCAAACAGGCCATGACCCAGTTGGACCTCGCCCAGCGGGGCGCGCTCTAGCTGGCCGCGTAGATCATGATCCCGGTGGCCACCGACAGGTTCAGGCTGTCGGCGCGGCCGCGCATGGGGATCTTCACGTTCACGTCGCAGAGCGCGGCCATCTCGGCGGTGAGCCCCTGCTGTTCATTGCCCATCAGGATCAGGGTGGGCCGCGCGTAGTCGGCTTCGCGGTGGTCGACCTCGGCCGAGAGCAGCGTGCCCACCACCGAGCCCGGCCAGCCGTTCCGCCAGGCCGCGAACTCGGCTTCGCTGGCCTTCACCAGCGGGACGGCAAAGATCGAGCCCATGGTCGCGCGCACTGCCTCCACCGAATAGGGATCGCAGCATTCGCCGACCAGGATCACCCCGCCGCAGCCGGCGGCGTCGGCGGTGCGGATGATGGTGCC
Source organism: uncultured Alphaproteobacteria bacterium (assembly GCA_903822175.1). Taxonomy (GTDB): domain Bacteria; phylum Pseudomonadota; class Alphaproteobacteria; order Caulobacterales; family Caulobacteraceae; genus Phenylobacterium. Next base: position 74,359 of record CAIJOB010000041.1, on the reverse strand, counting down.
AAGGTTGCCCGGATCGCGCACCCGGTGCAGCGCCACCCAGCACTTTGCGGCCTGCGGCTCCAGCGATGATAGCGGCTGGAAGATCTGGCGGAAGACGCCGACCACCGCCTGCGGATTGTCCCGGCGGCTGACCTTGGCGAGAATTTCCTGCGTGACCTCAATCACCTCGCCGTTCGCGGCCAGGGTGGCGGCAACGGCGGTCTTCAGGAGCGGATGTTGCTCTGCCCCATGCATCAGAATCGCCGGCGCGTGGCCGGTCTCGATCCCTTCGATCACCGCCTTCAGGCCCTCGGCGACGAACAGGCCGGTTTCATCGCGTTCCTTGCGCAGGTGAAGCGCGCGGACAGCCTTCACTGTCGGATTGGTCAGCGAGGTGACGGCGCGGCTGCTCATGCGCTCCACCGCGCAAAGAAGCTCATGCCGATCTCGCGCGCGCCGTCTTCCTGCACCAGCGCCAGTTCGCCCCATTCGATGCGCCCGCCGCGCCCCTTCAGCTTGTCGGCCAGCAGGCCCGAGAGCGCCGCGCCGCTGATCCGCTCGGCATAGGCGTTCAGCACCAGGAACTTGGCGTTTTCTGAAAGAAGTTCGGTGCATAGGCCGGCAAGCTCAGGCAGGTCCTCGAACAACCGCCAGACCTCGCCATCGGGCCCCCGGCCGTATTTCGGCGGATCGAGGATGATCCCTTCGTACTTCGAGCCGCGCCGCACCTCGCGGGCCACGAACTTCTTCGCGTCTTCGACGATCCAGCGGATCGTCGACAGCCCCGAAAGCTCCGCGTTCTCCCGCGCCCAGGTCACCGCACGCTTGGAGGCGTCAACATGCGTCACCGCCGCGCCGGCCTTGGCCATCGCCAGGCTGGCGACCCCGGTATAGCCGAACAGGTTCAGGACTTTGGGCTGCGGCCCTGCCGCACGGACCGCCGCATCCAGCCATTCCCAATTGGCCGCCTGCTCGGGGAAGAAGGCCAGGTGGCGGAAGCTGGTGAACCGGCCGTTGAACTTCACCTCGCCCCAGCCGAGCGGCCAGGCCTCGCCATTGCCGAGCGAAGCCGCCTGGCCCTTCAGCTTCCAGCGGCCGGCGTCTTCCTCGTCGGTCGGATCGAACACCGCGTCCGCCGCCTCCCAGGCCGAGGCGGGGAGCGCCGGCGCCCACAGGCACTGCGGCTCGGGCCGCACCACGGTGAAGCAGCCGTAGCGCTCCAGCTTGCGGCCGTTCCCGCTATCCAGCAGCGCATAGTCGGCCCAGCCCCGCGTGCGCATCACGCTGGGGAGGTCGGCGGTGGCTGGGTCGCCAGATAAAAGCGGAGGCGAGGTCATGCCCCGCGCTTACGGCCCAAGCCCCATCGCGTCCAGACGCAAGGCGCTTGTCACAATCGCGGATTTGGGGTCCCGTAGCGGAAAGTAAGTCAGGAAAGTACGCTTTTGACGGTCGCAGCCGCTCCGCCCCGCCGTTCCGCCCGCAAGGCCAAGGGCGACGGCCATCTCCGCCGCGCGGAGATCCTCGAGGCCGCCGAGCGGATCTTCGTCGCCGAGGGCTACGAGGGCGCCACGATCCGCAAGATCGCCGATGAGGTCGGGGTCTCGTCGACCGCGCTTTACATGCACTTCCAGGACAAGGGCTGCATCCTGCTCGAGATCTGCGAGCGCACGCTTGAGCTGCTCTATGAGCGCAACAGCGAGATCGCCGCCAAGCCGCTCGACCCGGTGGTCCGCGTGCGCATGATGCTGGACGCCTACATGCGCTGGGGCATCGAGCATCCAAACGCCTATCAGCTGGTCTATTCCGGCCGCCCTGCGCCCGCCGGGGCCTGGCCGGAGGATACCCGCGACCTCTCCACCCAGTGCTACGACAGCTTCTGCGGCGTGGTGCGCGAGATCGGCGCGGCCGGGCGGCTGCGCGCCGGCACCGTCGACAGCGCGGCCCAGGCGCTCTGGATGTCCTGCCACGGCGTCGTGGCGCTGATGGCGTCGCGGCCTAACTTCGGCTGGGCCGACCGTGACGAGCTGATCGCAGTCACCCTGGAAGGCCTGCTGAACGGCCTCGTGGCCGACTAGCCCTCACCAGCGGACAGAGACTTCTCATGCGGTTTGCGAAATGGGCCTACCGGCTCGCGGCGATCTACGGCGTCATCGTGCTTGCGCCGCTGCTGTTCGTGGAGAGTGAAATCGCCCGGACGACCGGCCCGGTGACCTATCCGGAGTACTATTACGGCTTCGCGATGCTCGCGATCGTCTTCCAGGCCGTGTTCTGGCTGATCAGCCGCGATCCGGTCCGCTATCGCGCGCTGATGCCGATCACTGTGGTGGAGAAGATTCCCTGGGGCGTCACCGTCTGGGTGCTGCACGCCCAGGGCCGCACGCATGGCACGGTCCTGGCCTTCGCCAGCATCGACATCTGCCTGGGCCTGCTATTCACCGCCGCCTGGCTGCGGACGCCTAAGGCTTAGCGGCCCGACGGCGCCCCGTTGTCGGCGATGCCGGGCAGGGGCGTGGGCGGGCCGTAGCTGTAGCCGCCGCGCTTGAGGTCGGCGCTCAGCGTGATCGGGGCCGAGCCGCCGTTCATCTTGGCGCGGTAGACCTGCACGTTCTCCATCACCCGCATGACGTAGTTGCGGGTCTCCGAGAACGGGATGCACTCGATGTAGTCGACCGGATCGGTCGCGCCGGCGCGCGGGTCGCCGCAGAACTGGATCCACTGCACCGGCCGCCCGGGACCGGCGTTATAGCCCGCCGCGGTCATGATGTAGGAGCCGGAGAAGTGGTCGACCATCTGGCCCAGATAGGCCGCGCCCAGACGCATGTTGTACTCGGGCTCATAGAGCTGTGAGGCCGAGTAGGAGACCCCGACCTTGCGGGCCAGGATCTTCGCCGTGGCCGGCATCAGCTGCATCATCCCCGTCGCGCCCGCCCCGGAGCGCACGTTGGGGTCGAAGCTCGATTCCTGGCGGGTGATGGCCAAGATCAGCGCCGGCTCGGCGGAGCCGCCGTCCGGCGCACTGTGCATCGGGTAGGCCCGCTGCGGCAGGATGAAGCCGCGCTGCGCCGCCGCCCGGGCCGCGCGCATGGAGGTGTCCATCTCGCCGTAGTTCCGCGCGAGGTCGATCAGCTGTGCCTCGTCCTCGGCGGTCGGCAGGATGTCGTCGAGGTTCAGCACGAAGGTGCGGAAGAGCTCGCGCTGGCCGTAGTCGAACAGCAGGCGCGTCGCCTGGATCGAGTCCCGGCTCTCGAACTGCGCCCGGTCGTCGGCGGTGATCGTCGTGTCGGACGCCAGCGTCAGCCGCTGGCCGACCTTTTCGCCGGCCAGCATGCCGTAGAAGGTGGTGCTGTGCTTGGCGGCGCGGAGATAGAAGTCCTTGGCGGCTGTCTTCTCGCCGCGCGCCTCGGCGGCGCGGCCTTCCCAGTAGAGCGCCCGGCCCTTGGTCACCGGCGTGGTGCCGATCTTCTCCAGGGCGGCGAAGTGTTTGGCGGCCTTCTGCGGCTCGTTGAGCTTGGTGAGCGCGATCCAGCCGGCGTCGAACTCGGCGTCGGCGCCATTGGCCCCGACGGTGAGCCCGCTGTCGGCCGCCGCGGCATAGGCGCCGTGCGCGTCGCCGGCTCTGAGCGCCGCCAGCACCAGATGCCGCCGTTCGTCCCAGATGCGGTCGCCCTGATCGGGCGTGGCGACCTCGTGCGGGAAGTAAGCGGCCTCGGCCAGCGCGGCCATGTCCATGCCCTTGCGGCGCATATAGGCCGCGCGTTCGAAGGCCACGCCCGGGCTTTGCTGCAGTTCAGCGGGGAGGGCGGCGACCATGTCGGCCGCATCGCGCGCCTCGCCGCGCAGCGCTTGGCGCACGCGGGCCGTCTGCTGCTGCTCGGCGGGCAGCAGCGGGATCATGTCCCGCGCCGCGGGTCCTTCTTTCCCATAGAGCAGCACATCGGCCCGGCGGATGTGGTCGTCCTGGGTCACCGCGTCGCCGAAGCGGGCCAGCATGTTGCGCTGGGCGTCGGCCTCGAAGCTTTTGTCGCGCCACCAATGCTTGATCAGCGCATTGGCCTCGGCGACCCGGCCCAGACCCTTGTAGGCGGATGCCAGAGCCATGGCGCCCTGGGCGGTGGTTGGCTCGGCGCCCGCGAACCAATCCAGCGTCTGCTGCGGTGTCTTGCCGGCGGTCTCCAGCAGGCGTTCAGCGGCGGCCTGGCGCTTGCCGCCGCGCGGCCAGCCGCTGAGGTCGCGGCGCGCCGCATCGACGTCGTAGAAGCCGAGCGAGTCGGCGCAAGCGTCCACCAGCACCCAGGTCGCGGTCTTGCGCGCCAGCGGGTCGCTCATCTGCGAGATCGCGTCGCGCGCGCCGTTCACATTGGCGCGCTTCGCGGACTCGACCGCCTGACGGAACAAGCCGGCGTCGCGGTCGGTCAGGGGGTGGGAGACGTTGTGTGCGGGCGCCGGGGTGTCCAGCGGCGTCGACTTCAAGGCGCCGTTCAGGAGGTCGCCGACCGGGTCCAGCGATTGGGCGCGGGCGGCGACGCTGGCCATGGCGGCCACGCCGGCAATCAGGAAAGCCTTGCGCGCGATCTTGTGCATGGTCTCCCTCACTTAAAGCGCCTCGGGCGGAGAGGCGGAACACGAACCGAATCAATAGGACATTGCGGGCGGCGCCCACGTACCCATATTGTCGCGACGAATCTGAACGACGCCTTTCCAGGCGTCCAATCACGGCAATTTGCTTACAATGTCAGAGCCTATGTTTCGGGGCGTCCTGCCCGCCCTCGTCACGCCCTTCCGCGACGGCGCTGTCGACGAGGACTGCTTCGTGCGCCTGGTGGAGCGCCAGATCGCCGGCGGCGTGCACGGCCTGGTGCCAGTCGGCACGACGGGCGAGAGCGCGACGCTGAGCCACGATGAGCACAACCGCGTCATCGAGCTTTGCATCAAGACCGCGGCTGGCCGCCTGCCGGTGGTCGCCGGGACCGGGTCCAATTCGACGGACGAGGCGATCGAACTCACCCGCCACGCCAAGACGGCCGGCGCCGACGCGGCCCTGATCGTCACGCCCTATTACAATCGGCCCAGCCAGGAGGGCATGTACGCCCACTACGCCGCCATCGCCGACGCCGTGCAGATCCCGATCCTGGTTTACAACGTCCCCGGCCGGACCGGCGTGGACATCTCCAATGAGACCCTGGCGCGGCTCGCCAAACTGCCGAACATCGTGGGCATCAAGGACGCCACGGGCGACCTGGCCCGCGCCAGCCAGCAGCGGCTGATGTGCGGCGAGGATTGGGTGATGCTGAGCGGCGATGACCCTACCGCGCTCGGCTACATGGCCCATGGCGGGCACGGCAGCATCTCGGTCACCGCCAATGTGGCGCCCGAACAGGTCTCGGCCTTCTACAATGACGCGCTCACCGGCCAGTGGCAGGGCGCGCTCTATGGCCAGGACCGGCTGATCCGCCTGCACAAGGCGCTGTTCACCGACGCCTCGCCGTCGCCCACCAAGTTCGCGCTCGCCCACCTTGGCCTCTGCTCGGAAGAAGCGCGCCTGCCCATCGTGCCGGCCTCCGACGCCTCCCGCACCGAAGTGCTGGCCGCCATGCGGGACGCGGGCGTGATCTGATGGCCCCCAAAGCCGAGGCGCCGAAGAAGTTGATCGCGGAGAACCGCCGCGCGCGCTTCGACTATTTCCTGGAGACCTTCTTCGAGGCGGGGCTAGCGCTCACCGGCTCGGAGGTCAAATCCCTGCGCAATGGCCGCGCCAATATCGCCGAAAGCTATGCGGCGGTGGAGGGCGACGAGATCATGCTCGTCAACGCCGACATCCCGCCCTACGCCCAGTCCGGCCCGCACTTCAATCACGAGCCGCGCCGGCACCGGAAACTGCTGCTGAAGCGCAAGGAGATCGACAAGCTGATCGGCGCGGTGCAGCGCGACGGCCGCACGATCATCCCGATCAAGCTGTTCTGGAACGACCGGGGCCTGGCCAAGCTGGAAGTGGCGCTGGCCAAGGGCAAGAAGGAACACGACAAGCGCGAAGCCACCGCCGAGCGCGACTGGCAGCGCGACAAGGCGCGGCTGATGAAGGACCACAGCTGAGGTGGATCGCCTAAGTCTGACCGGGGCCGATATCGCCGTCCTTGAGCGCGATACGGTGGCCGCGGTCGCGCCGCCGGAGACCCTGGAAATCGGCGGCTGGATGGTCCCGCTCGACAACGGGACCATCGGCCGGGCCAAAAGCGCCGTGCCGCTGCGCCACGACATTGGCCCGGCCGCGATTGCGCAGATCGAGGACGCTTACCGCTCGCGCGGCCTGAAGCCGGCTTTCCGTCTCGCCGACGTACCGACGCTTGAGTCGGTGTTCGCCGAGTTGACCCGCCGCGGCCTCACGCCCGATCAGCCGACCATCTTCAAGACAGGCACGGTCGCGAAACTCTCCGCGTTTTCAGACGTCTCGGTGTGTATCCTCGAAAAGCCGGACGACGCCTGGGCCGGTGTTTTCCTCGGCGACGGCTTCGATCCGACCGACGGCGCGCACCGGGTCGCCGCGCTCACCCGCTCACCCGGCGCGATCTATGCGGCGGCCGGCGAGGGCGGGGCGACCCAGGCGGTCGGGGTCATGAGCTTCGGCGCGCAATGGGCCGGCATCCACGGCATGCGCACCGCGCCCGCCCATCGCGGCAAGGGCCACGCCAGCGCCATCCTCGCCGCCATGGGCCGCGTCGCCCAGGCGAGGGGTTTCGAGCGGGTGTTCCTGCAGGTCGAAGAACCCAACCCCGCGCGCCGCATCTACCGCGCCGCCGGCTTCAGCCCGATCTGGCGCTACCACTACTGGCGCTGAGCGGCGGGCGGCCTAGCCCGCGACCAGGTCCTCCACCAGGCTCGGACCGGTCGGCGTCCAGCCGAGGCGCTCCTGCGTCAGCTTGCTGGAGGTCGGCGCGTCGCGGTTGGCGAACATCGCCAGGAAGCCGAAGTGGGCCGGCGCTTCCTCCGGCGTGATCGAGACGACCGGCAGGCCCAGGCGCTTGCCCACCGCCTCGGCCACGGTGCGCATGGTGACGCCGGATTCGCCCACCGCATGATAGCGGGCCCCGGCCACGCCCTTCTCGAGCGCGAGCCGGTAGACCTTCGCCACGTCGCCGACGGCGGCGGCGGCCCAGCGGGCGGAGCCATCGCCGACATAGGCCGAGACGCCCTTCTCCTTCGCCACATCAATGGCGTAGCTGATCAGGCCGGCCTTTACGGTGTCATGCACTTGCGGCAGGCGCACGATCATCGCCCGCACGCCGCGCTTGGCGTAGTCCTCGACCAGCAGCTCGGTGGCCCCGCGTCCCGCGCCCGCGCCCTCTGTCGAGGGGCCGTCCTCTTCCGTCGCCTCCCGGTCCGGGTCGGCCATCAGGGTGCCGGAGGTGAGGATGAAGGGTTTTCCGGAGCCCTCCAGCGCCTTCAGCATCGCCTCCACATTGGTGCGGTCGATGGCGATATTCTCCATGAACTTGCTGAAGTCGTGGATGAAGGCGCAGTGGATGGTCCCGTCGCAGGCCGCGGCGCCGGCCGCCAGGGTCGCGGGCTCGCTCAGGTCGCCGCGATGGACCGCCACGCCGGCCGCTTCCAGCTTGGCCGCGTTCTCGTCGTTGCGCGCGAGGCCCAGGACCTCGTGGCCGTGAGCCTTCAGCTCCGCAATGACCGCCGAGCCGATGAAGCCGCTGGCGCCAGTCAGGAAAACACGCATGGGGAAACCTCCAAGAGAACTTAGGAGACACTCATCGCGCTTTCGAGTATCCTGTTAAAGTAGTGACTTTATCATGGTATAAAGAGTAACCGGATGAGCGAGCTGCTCGCGCCCGAAAATCCGCTCGGGGCCTATCTTAAGGACCGCCGCGCCCGGCTCGACCCCGGCGCCTTCGGCTTCCCGGCCGACCGGCGGCGCACGCCGGGGCTGCGGCGCGAAGAGGTGGCTGGGCGGGCCAACATCAGTCCCACCTGGTACACTTGGCTTGAGCAGGGCCGCGGCGGGGCGCCGTCCGCCGACGTGCTCGACCGCATCTCCGGCGCCCTGATGCTCACCGACACCGAGCGCGAGCATCTGTTCCTGCTGGGTCTGGGCCGCCCGCCGGAGGCGCGCTACCGCAAGAACGAGGGCGTGACGCCCCGGCTGCAACGGGTGCTCGACGCGTTGGACCCGACGCCGGCGCTGATCCGCACCGCCACCTGGGACGTGGTGGCCTGGAACCAGGCGTCCGCCGTCATGCTGGCCGATTACGGCGCCATGCCGCCGGCCGAGCGCAACATGCTGCGCCACCTGTTCCTCGATCCCCGCGCCCAGGCGGCGCACAGCCACTGGGACAGCGTCGCGCGCTTCATCGTCAGCGCGTTTCGGCTGGACGCCGCCCGCGCCGGCGCCGCGGCGGACGTGGAGCCGATCGTGGAGGAGCTAAGCCGGCTCAGCCCGGAGTTCCGGGCGCTGTGGCGCGAGAACGAGCTGCCGGCGGTCGTGCACCGCGAGATGGTCAAGCAGCTCAACCACCCGATCCTGGGCCCGGTGGGTTTCGAATACTCCACCTTCGCGGTCGACGGCCGCACCGATCTCAGCCTGCTGATCTACAACCCCGCGACGCCGCAGGACGCGGAGCGGATCGCGCAGCTGGTGCGCGGCGCGGCCCAGCGGGACTGACGGCTCGCCAGATCACCGCTGGCGGGCCATCTCGGCGGTCAGGGCCTGGCTGACGTCGGTGAAGCCACCGTTCAGGGCGGCCTCGAACGTGGCCTGGTCGGTGCGGACCTCATAGGTCTTCTTGTTGCTGTAGTGCATGGCGCCGATCAGCCCGCCGCCGCCGCCGGGGATGAAGGCGCCGGCGAAGCGGGAAACCGCGATGGCGGTGTTGCCCGCCGCCTGCAGGGCCTTGTCGCCGCCGGTGGTGGTGCTCACCAGCTCGCCGAGCTTTTCGGTGGACATGTCCTCGCTAAGCCGAACGCGCGAGATGCCAGACTCCGGGCCCACCACGATGACCCGGTTGTAGAGCGCGACGAAGGTCATGGCCGCGTCGGTCTTGGCCGTGCCGGCGGTCTTCCAGAAGGCGCGGTCGAGCTGCGCCTGGCCGCCCAGCAGGGTGATGCGGACGTTCAGCACCGGGGCGCCCAGGCTCTTGGCCACCGCGCGCTGATGCTCGAAGCCGATGCGCGCGAAGCCTGCGCCCATCGTGCTGCCCCAGCCGATATAGGGATCACGCTTGGGCTTGGGCCCGAAGACGTGGATTTCGGTGTGCGGGAACATGGTCGTCTCATCGACCAGGTAGATCGGCAGGCCCTTGGCGCTCACGTAGCGGTTGCTTCCGGCCGGCGAGCGCTCGTCCCGGGACAGGCCGGCGTCGGCCTTGGCGATCTTCTGGAACTCGCTGTTGGCGCGCAGCTCGTCCGGCGACACCACGGTGAAACCCTTGGCGGTCAGGTCGGCGGCGAAGCGCTCATAGGCGGCGTCGGCCAGGGCCTCGTAGCGGCTGCGGTCGGCGCCCACCAGGGTGACCACCAGATCGGAGGGCGCACCGGAGACCAGCTCGATTCCGCCGATCTGCTCGGTCGCCTCCATGCGGTCGAGGACATCGACGGTGAACGAGCCGATCACCACGCGGTTCAGGCCCTTCAGGCCCGCGGGGTTGTCGGCGGCGACGCTGGGCGCCCGGGCCGCCTTCGGGGAGGCGGACGGCTGCTGTGCCGGCTCCTGGGCCTGGGCCTGGGGCGAGATGGCGGCGCTCAACAGCAGCGTCAGCACCAGCCGCGACATGGTTCGTTGCATCGCCGATCCCCCCAAACTCTCGTTCGGTCAGGATAGGCGGGACGTTTCCGGCTTCGCCTCCCCTCTATAGGTGGGGCGGCGCGGCGAGCGGCGGCTACTTCGCCGCCAGGTCCTTGAGCACGCTTTCCCACTGGAACAGCGCGCCATCGATGGTCGCCAGCGGCACGCGTTCGTTCAGGCCGTGAGCGAAGTCGTCCGACGACTTCATGAAGGCCCCGCCGACGCCATAGGCCGGCACGCCCAGGGCGCGGAAGAACATCGAGTCCGTGGCGCCCGCCGACATCCCCGGCGCCACCGGCAGGCCGGGATAGCGGGCATGCACCGCCTTGGTCACCGCGGCCAGGACATCGGCGCGCAGCGGCGAGGCCGGGGCGTCGATGGAGCCGTCGTTCTCCCGCACCACCGTCGCGCCCGGGTCGGCGATCACCTTGACGATGGTCTTGCGGACCTCCTCAGACGGCGTGCCCGGGAAGATGCGGCAGTTGACGGAAGCCGTGGCCTTTTGCGGGAGCGCGTTGGTGGCGTGGCCGCCCTGGATCATGGTCGCCACGCAGGTGGTGCGCAGCTGGCCCACCATGTCGCGGTCGGCCGACAGCACCGCGATCGCCGCCTCGTCCTTCGGATTGCGCACATAGGCGCGCAGCGCGTCGCCCACCGGACCGGGTTCGGTCGGGGCCGCGGCCTTGAACGCGCCCATGGTGATCTCGCTCTGCATGGCCGGGAACTGGAAGGCCGAGAGCTTCGCCAGGTCCGCGCCCAGCTGATAGATCGCGTTGGTGCGACCGGGCCGACTGGAGTGGCCGCCCGGATCGGTGACGGTGATCTCGAAGTCGGCGTAGGTCTTCTCGGCTGCCTGCAGGGTGTAGATCTGCGGCTTGCCCTCTTCCGACAGTTCGCCGCCGCCGGCGTCGCCGTTGAGCACCAGTTCGGCGCCTTTCAGCTCCTGCGCCAGATGCCGCGCGGTCTGCATCAGGGTCTCTTCGTCGCCGCTCAGCGCCAGGATCACCTCGCGGCGCGGCGCCCAGCCTTCGCGCTTGAGCTTGGCGAGCACGGTTACGATCATCGAGACGTCGAACTTGTCGTCGATGGCGCCGCGACCGAAGACGTAGCCGTTCTCGACCACCGGGGTGAACGGGTCGCGCGTCCAGTCGGCGGGCTTGGCCTCGACGACGTCCATGTGGTCGATCACCACGATGGGCTTCAGCTTGGGATCGGTTCCCGCGAAGTGGGCGACCAGAACGGCGCTGCCGGCCACCGGCTCGATCTTCACCTCGTCGGGCTTGAAGCCCGCGGCGACCAGCACGCTCTTCAGATAGGCCGCATAGACCGGGACCTGATTGCCCGGGATCACGGTGCGGTAGGCGATGCCCTTCTTCAGCAGGTCCAGCGCCTGGTCGTGCAGGGCCGGGTCGGGCTTGGGGGTCTGCGCCATCACCGGCATCGAGGCGAGAACGGCCGCGGTGGCGAGGCCGGCGAAGAGCAGGGTTTTCAAGTCGGGGAATCCACTGAAAAGCAAAGGTGATGGGACCCTAGCGGCGGCGGTCGGGCGAGGCGAGCCATTCTCCAAGAGAGGGGGGCGTTCAGCGCTCCAGCGGAAACTCAGCCTCGCGCCAGGCGGTCATGCCGCCGTCCAGCGCCACCGCGCGGCCGTAGCCCAGCTCGCGCAGGGTGGCGGCCGCCAGCGTCGAGATCTTGCCGAACTCGCAGTAGGTGAGGATGCGCACCGTTGGGTCCGGAAGCTCGCTGTTGACCCGCAACTCCAGCTGACCGCGCGGCAGGTGGCGCGCGCCGGGCACATGGCCGGCCTCGAAGGCGTCCTTCTCGCGCAGGTCCAGGATCACCAGGTCGCGGCGGTTGCCGCCCAGCCGCTCGTTCAACTCGGCCATCGACATGAACGGCACCTTGGCCGCCGCCTCGCTCAACAGCTGCGCCACCGTCTTGCCGCCGCTCATATTGGTGCGCAGCGCCTCGGTCAGATGCGTCGGCGCGGCCAGGTCGAGCGCCTGCATCATCGCCACGAACTCGGCGCGGTCGGTCTTCTGCAGGCGCGGGTTGCCCTCGATCTCGGCCCCGATGGTGGAGTGGCTGCGGCCTTTGTAGTCGTGGGCCGGAAACACCAGCATCTCCGGCGGCAGGCGCAGCAGGCCCTCGAACAGGCTGTCGTAGAGTTCGTGCGGGTCGCCGGTCGGCAGGTCGGTGCGCCCGGTGCCGCCGATCAGCAGGGTGTCGCCGGTGAACACCCGGTCGTCCATCACCAGGCTCATGGAATCCCGCGTATGCCCCGGTGTGTGCAGCGCCTTCAGTCTTAAGCCCCCGGCGATCAGCATGTCGCCATCGTCCAGCCGCAGGTCGGCATAGGGCGCGGGCGCCAGCCGGTGCATCACCACCGGGGCTCCCAGCGCCTTGCCCAGTTCCTTGCTGGCCGAGAAATGGTCAGCGTGGGTGTGGGTGTCGATGACGTATTTGATCGAGACGCCGTGCTTGGCGCAGAGCCCGCGATAGAGGTCGATCCGGCTCAGCTCCGGGTCGATCAGCACCGCGGCCTGAGTGTCCTGACAGGCCAGCAGATAGGACTGACATCCGCCCGTGGCGATCTGTTCGAAGATCATGCTCTGGCCCCCCAAACCATCCGCCCGAGCTAACCGCGCCGACGCTGTGTCGTCTAGCCGACTTCGCCCTAGTGGAATCCGTCGTCTGCCGCCGGGTCGGGCGCAGCGCTGATCGAAGCGCAGGCCACGGGGGCGATGGCGCCGGTCGGCACGGCGGTGACCGTGGGATTCTCAGGCTTCAGCCGTAACACCGTCGCCCACTGCCGCGCCCGCATGAGGTTCAGGTTGACCGCCACGTTCTGATAGCGCGCCTCGGCCAGCAGCATGGCGAACGCGTCGATCTCCTGCGGCGTCAGATGGTCCAGTCCCTCGATGGCGTCCAGCTTCGACCAGACGTCTTCCTCGATGTCCTGGGCGCGGGCGTACTGCTCGGTCGTGTAGTACATATTGCCGAGGTTTCGCTGCTCGACAGGGCTGAACAGACTGGCGCGGCCGGCCTGCGAATTGGCCTCCCACCGCACGCTCGTCAGCTTGGCGTGAAACACCCGGTCGAGCTGTCGCGGCGTGGGATAGGGCTGACCATGCCTGGCGCGGTCGAGCACCTGGCCGATCTCCGTGAACTGCTGGCGCACGCAGGGCTGATGGTTCGCCCGCCGCTCCAGCCAGAACAGATTCTCCCGCACCTCGGCCCGGATCGACTCGCGGGCTTCATCGGCGATCCGGTTCTCATGCAGGGTCTGGACCGCCTGTTCAGCGCCAAGCGCGGTCAGCACGCCCACCACGATGATGACGTACTCCTTCAGGAACTCCCGAAGGCCGTGCCAGGGCTTGGGCTTGTGGACATCCAAGCTTAGTCCGCCTTCTTCGGCGCCTCCGGCTTCGGCGCTTCCTTCCCGTCGTTCTTCAGCCAGCGGTCCAGCCAGTCGACCCAGCGGGTGTAGACGTCCATCTGGCGGATCGGGTCGCCCGGGAAGTGGCCGCCGACCGGATAGGCCACGAACTCGGTCGGCACGCCGTTGTCCTTCAGCGCGTGATAGAGGCCGTAGGACTGCGCCGCCGGCACGCGGAAGTCGCCGGTGTCGCTCATCACCAGGGTCGGGGCCTTGATGTGGTTCATCATCGTCGCCGGCGACTGCTTGCGGTTCGGCTCCATGCCGCCCGCCACATAGGGCGAAATCCCCGTCTGGCCGGTGATCGTCACGTTGCCGTCCGACAGGTTGTACATCTCCACCCAGTCGGTGACCGCCGCGCCCGCCACGGCCGCCTTCCAGACCGGATAGTGGCCGGCCAGCCAGGTGGTCATGAAGCCGCCGTAGGACCAGCCGGTCACCGCCATTTTGGCGGGGTCCACGAAGCCCTTGGACTTCAGATATTCGACGCCCGACATCACGTCCTCGCCCGGGCCCTGACCGGCGTCCTTGTAGATCGAGGCGTAGAAGGCGTTGCCGTCGTTGTCGCCGCCCCGGTAGTTCGGCTCGAAGACCACGTAGCCGTTGGCGGCGAACACCTGCTCGGCCACCCCGAATTTCTCTCGTGAGGCCGAGTTCGGCCCGCCGTGGACGTAGAGCACCAGGGGATACTTCTGGTCGGCCTTGAAACCGGGCGGATAGGTGACGACCCCGTTCAGCATCCGCCCGCCCGGGCCCTTCCAGGTCACCGTCTCGACACGGCCGAGCGTGAGGTCGTCGAGGACCGCGTTCTGATGGGTGATCGCCACCGGCGCGCCGCCGCCGGCCGGGATCACATAAAGCTCGGAGGGGTCACTTGTGGTCTGGCCGACCACGGCGATGGTTCCGTCGCGGGCCACGTCGATGTCCAGCCAGTAGCCATTGGCCGGCATCATCTTGCCAAGCTCGATCGGGGTGGAGCTGCCGTCGGGCTTCAGCCGCCAGAGGCCGACCGTGGTGCCGGTATTGGCGCCTACGATCATCGACTGGCCATCGGGGGCCCAGAGCGTGCCGTAGACGTTCTTGTCCAGCGCGACTCCGATGTCCTTGCCGGCGCCGCCGTCGAAGGGCGCGAGCCAGACGTCCTGGAACGTCCAGGGATGGGCGTCGCGGTTGCGCCAATAGGCGATGGTCCGCCCGTCCGGCGACAGCTGCGGATAGCCCTCCATCAGGGTCTCGCCGGTCACCGCGCGGGTCTTGCCGCTGGCCACGTCCAGCACCATCACCCGCGAATTGAGCTGATCGCCCGTCGAAGGCGTCTTCTGCTCAACATAGATCAGCGACTTGCCGTCCTTGCTCCAGACCACCGGCGACGACGGCGGCCCGGGCGGCAGGCTGGAGGGCAGGGACCAGTCGCCCTTGGTCAGGCGCTTGGCCTCGCCCGTCCCGTCGGCCGCGGTCAGCCACAGGTGCGCCGGCCGCACCGCCTCGCTGACCGTCACATCGTCGTTGCCGACCTTGAAACCGGTGCGGAACTTGTCCTCGCCCTTCAGCTCCGGCGCGGGGTCGCTGACGGCATAGGCGATCGACTTGCCGTCCGGGCTCCAGGCGAGCTGCTGGACGCTGTCCTTGCCCTTGGTGAGCTGCAGCGCCTCACCGCCGCCCATGGGCAGCACATAGACCTGCAGATTCTTGTCCGCGTCTGGTGCGGTGAAGGCCAGCCGGGTCCCGTCCGGCGACCAGCGGGGTGAGCCCGCATGATGCCGCGTACGGGTGATCGGCCGTACCGCATGGCTCGCGACATCCACGACCATGATCTCACTGCGGAACTCGTCGCTCTCCAGATCGGCGCGGCTCTCGACATAGGCAATCGACTTGCCATCCGGCGAGATGTGCGGATCGGCGAGCTTCACCGAGCGAGCGATGTCGCGGACCGTCACCGGCTTGGCGAGGCCTGCGGACGGCGCGGCGAGGGCCAGGACCGCCACGGCGGCGCCGGCAAGAGCGAGTTGTTTCAGCATCTGACGAATTCCCCAGCTTGTAGCGCGAGCTTAGGTCCAAGCTTCGCCGCAAAGCCAGAGCCGCGCGACTGGACATTTTTGACGGCGCGACATCCCACCGCGGGCCGGCGTCCGGTCCGGTTTTTGCAACGTACCCTGTGGGTTGTCCCGGTTTGATACCGGAACGGCTCCGCCTGATGCGACTACGTCCGGTGAAACGAGAATTCTACAACGGGGGCCGACAGTTCCATGCGCATCTCCAACAGGTTCCTGACTGCCGCGGCCGCTGCGACCGCCTTGCTCGCCGGCACGGCCGCCCAGGCGTCGACGACGCTGAGCGGCGCGATCACCGCCGACAACGAGTACAATGCCTACCTGTCGACCTCGGACAGCGCGCGGGGCACGCTGGTTGCTTCGGGCGCCGTGTGGTGGGTCGCTCAGACCTTCACCGCCGAGCTCGATCCGGGCCAGACCTATTACCTGCACGTGGTGGCCAACAATTGGTACGGCCCGGGCAACATGGCCGGCGGCAATCCCGACGCCCTGCTGGGCAGTTTCACGCTTTCCGACACCAGCCACGTCTTCGCCAACGGGACCCAGACGCTCGGCACCGACGCCGCCGACTGGCGCGCGGACCCCAACAGCGTGGTTCAGAATCTCGGTGGCCCGGTCTCCTGGACCGCGCCCAGCGATGCGCCTGTCGATCTGGGCGCCAACGGCACGGCGATCTGGGGCGGCGCCATCGGCGGCGCGGTGCCCGGCATCCCGACGTCGGCGCACTGGATATGGTCGCAGCAGGATCCGTCTGGCGAAGCCTTCTTCTCGACCACCATCTCGGCTGTCGGCGGCGCAGTGCCCGAACCGGCCGCCTGGGGCCTGATGATCGTCGGCTTCGGCCTGACCGGGGCGGCCATGCGCCGCCGCCGCCACGCGCTGACCCCGGCGCTCGCCAAGATCTGAGCTAGTCGTCCAGCAGCGCCCGCGCGCGTTCGAACACCGCTTCGAACATCGCGGGCGTCAGCCGCCCGGTGTTCGTGTTGAGCCGCGAGCAGTGGTAGCTGTTCAGCACCACATAGGGGCCGGCGCGGAACTCCGTGCCGTGGCCCGGCAGGCCCGCTGAGGCCTTGAGGCCCAGCGCCTTCAACACATTGCGCCGCGACACGTCGCCCAGGGTGACGATCACCTTCAGCCGGGGCAGGGCGGCGATCTTGGCGGCCAGGAACGGGCGGCAGGTATTCTCTTCGGAGGTTTCGGGCTTGTTGCCGGGCGGCGCGCAGCGCACCGCATTGGTGATCGTGCAATCCACCAGCTTCAGGTCGTCGTCGCCGTCCGGGTCATAGGTCCCGGTGGCGAAGCCGCTCTTCTTCAGCGTCGCATAGAGCAGCCACCCGGCATGGTCGCCGGTGAACGGCCGCCCGGTCCGGTTCGCCCCCTGACGCCCCGGCGCCAGGCCCGCGACCAGCAGGCGGGCCTCCGGATCGCCCCACGACGGGGCAGGGCCGTTGAACCAGTTGGGGTGCGCCCGCGCGTTCTCCGCCCGATAAGCCACCAGCCTGGGACAGAGCGGACAGTCGCGCGGCGGCTCAGCCAGCGCCGGATCAGGCCTCGGCATCGGCCTCCGGCTCATCGTGATGCTGCCGTTCGTTGCGGCTTTCCTGGATGAAGCGGGGCAGGCGCGACGGCCGGCCGATGATTTCCGACAGGTCCGCCAGGTCGACGAAGTTGTCCGCCTGCCGGCGCAGGTCGTCAGACGCCATCGGCGGCTGCGATTTCACGGTCGAGACCACGGTCACCCGGGAGCCTCGCCGCTGCACCGCCTCGACCAGCGCCCGGAAGTCTCCGTCGCCACTGAACAGCACCAGGTGGTCGGCGCCGCCGGCGGCCATATCCATCATGTCGACCGCGATCTCGACGTCCATGTCGCCGCGCCAGCGCTTGCGCCCCTGGCTGTCGGTGTATTGCCGCGCCGCCTTGGTGACGAGCGAGTAGCCGTTGTAATCCAGCCAATCGACCAGCGGCCGGATCGGCGAGTACTCCTCGTCCTCGACGAGCGCGGTGTAGTAGTAGGCCCGGATCAGGACGCCCCGCTTGCGGAACTCTTCCAGCAGCTTGCGGTAGTCGATGTCGAAGCCCAGGCCCTTGGCCGCGGAATAGAGGTTCGACCCGTCGATGAAGAGCGCCAGACGGTCTGTGGGGTAGAAGGTCATCGTCTCGCAATTCCCAATAGCCGCAGGTCGTGGGCTGGACGACGCAATAGTCGTGGCCCTTGGCGGCAACCTGCCCGGCGGTTTCAAATCCTCAGAGGCGCTGCTCGAAGCGGCCCTGGCGCAATTCCCCCAGGCCGGATTGCCCGTGCTGGCCCGATCGCGCTGGTGGAGCTCTGCCGCCTGGCCCGATCCGCAGGGGAATGAGTATCGCAACGCTGTCGCCATTGTCGAGGCAAACGGCCCTCCAGAGGCGGTTCTCGAGGCGCTTTTTGCCATCGAGCGGTCGTTTGGCAGGATACGCGGGCAGCCCAACGCGCCCCGCACCCTCGACCTCGACCTGATCGCCTATGGCCGTGAGGTGCGGGATGGCCCCGGCCTGATCCTGCCGCACCCCAGGGCCCACGAACGCCTGTTCGTCATGGGCCCGCTGGCCGAGATCGCGCCGGATTGGGTGCATCCGGTGCTCGGCAAGACCGCGTCGGAACTCGCCGCGACAGCCGCAGTGGGCCGCGACGCCGCGCCGATGGGCTAGGGCCGGATAATCGTAGAGCGGAATGGCCCGGCCTTGGTCGCCGCGTGCTCAACGGCGGCGTTGACGTCGGCGAGCGCGAAGTCGGTGGTCGTGAACTGGTCGAGGTCCACCAGGCCCGCGCGGATCAACGCGGCCATACCCAGCACCGCCTCACGCGGATACATCCATTGACCGCGCAGGGTGATGTTGTTTCGCATGATCCAGGGGTAGGGCAGATCGAGGCCCGGCCCGCCGGCCATGCCGACCCCGCCCATCAGCACGATCTGACCGTTGGGCCGCACGGTCAGTATGCCCGTCCGCACCTGAGCTATGCTGGCTTCTGGCGGCAATAGGTCGAGCACGACGTCGATAGGGCCTGGCGCGGCAGCTACAATGCGCGCCCGGTCGTCGGCCTCGTCGCCGGCCATCCGCACCGTCCGGACCCGGGCGCCGAACCGGCGCTCCAGCTCGGCCAGCGCCTCGCTGTTGCGGCCGGTCGCCACCACGCAGCCCGCGCCCATGGCCAGCGCCACGGCCACGCCCGCGCCGCCGAACCGCCCCGTCGCGCCGTTCACCACCACGGTCTGGCCGGCCCGCAGGCCGGTCGCCAGCAGGCCGCCGTAGGGCACCAGCAACAGGCCCAGCGCGCACCAGCGCCCCGCATCCGCCGCCTCGATCTCCCCGATCCGTGTTGCGTTCTCTGTGGGGACCCTGATCTGCTCGGCAAAGCCGCCGTCGTGGAAATAGCGCTGCAGCCGCCAGGCGCCTTCGGTCGGCGCGATGAGCCCCTGCAGGACGATATCCGGCGCCAGCGCCTCGTCGCGGCACCGCACCGTCGGGTCGCAGAACACCCAATCGCCGACCTTCAGCCGCGTCGCATCCGGCCCGAAGGCCCGCACGCGGCCAATGCTGCCCGACCCCGGGATGACCGGCAGCTCCATCGGATAGTTGCGTTTCCCGCTGAACACCTCGTGCGCATAGGAGAGCACACCGGTGGCCACGACATCGACGATCACCTCGCCGGTGCCCAGCGTCGGCTCCGCCACGTCTTCGACGCTGAGCGGCGCCCCGATCGCCTTGAGGATGGCAGCCTTCATCAGAAATCTCCGTCTTGTTTCGGCGGTCATCCTGACAGCACTGGCGATCTTATTCAGGCCTGGTATTATCCTGGGATTGAGCAGGTCCTCCCAGGAACCTCACGCCCGTGTCCGAAGCCCAACGCAGTCCGCTCGGCGACTTCCTGCGCACGCGCCGCGAACGGCTGGCGCCCGCTGACGTGGGCCTGGCTCCCGGCCGCCGGCGGCGCACCGCGGGCCTGCGCCGAGAGGAGGTCGCCGAGCTCGCCGGCATTGGGGTGGATTGGTACATCCGGCTGGAGCAGGGCCGGGCGGTCAGCCCATCAGCGACCACCGTCGAGGCGCTGGGCCGCGCGCTTCGCCTCGGCAAGGCGGAACAGGCGCACCTGCGCGCGCTCACCGATAACGCAGGCCGCCGGCCATTCGTGCGGGAGACGGTGCCCGGCGCGGTGCTGCGCGTGGTCGAGGGTCTGAACCAGCCTGCCTATGTTACCGGCCGACGCTGGGATGTGCTGGCCTGGAACGCCGCGGCCGACGCAATCTTCACCTACAGCGCGGCGCCGCAGGAAGACCGCAACAGCCTGATCCGCATGCTCACTGGCGCTGGCGCCAGGACCCTGTTCGGCGACACCTGGCGTGGCGAAGCTCAGCGCATGGTCGCCGAGTTCCGCGCGACCCACGACCTCTGGGCCGGCGATCCGGCCTTCGTCGACCTGCTGGATCGTCTGCGCGCCGGCTGTCCGGAGTTCGATGGCTGGTGGGAAACCCACGATGTCCGCACCGGCGGCGGCGCGGGCCGCAAGCACCTGAACCACGCCAAGCTCGGCCCGCTGACGTTTGAATACGCCACCTTCCAGGCCAACGACGATCCGGCGCTGAAGCTGGTGATCTACAGTCCGGTCTAGCTAAGCCACCCGCCGCCGGCGGTCGTCGCGGGCGATCTGCAGGCCGCGGGGGCCGGGGCCGAGCGTCCAGCGGCCGCGGTCGGCGGCGTCGGGGTCGAGCTTGGAGGCGATGATCGCCGCTTCCATGACCAGGTTCGCGGCCACCTTGGGGGCGACGACCTTGGCCGTCTGGGTCATCAGCCGCGCGGTCACGACGGCCAGCAGGATCGGCCAGTGCGCCTCGTTCAGCACCGGCTCGTCGGCGTAGTCCAGCGGCATGGGCGCGGTCAGCACCCGCCGCGCCGTGGGCCAGAGCACGCGCAGGACGTCCTGCGGCCGGGCCAGGGCGCTGCGCTCGGGCGTCGCCTCGAGCCGGCCGAGTTGGCCCTCGGCGGCGGCCTTGGCGACCTTGCGCTCCAGCTCCCAATAGTCCGGAAATTCCGTGCGTTTGACGCCCGCCGCCGCGGCCGCCTGCACCACGAACCGCTGCAGCGGAAAGCCGTGGCCATAGCCTAAGAGCAGCGGTGCGTTCACCCAGCGCCCGGCCAGGAACCGGCGGCCTTCGGCGTCGGCGCGCAGCATCAGGCTCTCGGGCGCCACCAGGTCGCGGCGCCGCGTCAGGAGCTCGCCCTGTTCCAGCGCAGAGTTTTGCGCGGCGAAGCCCACCAGGGCGCCGGCCGCCACCAGCAGGCTCTGCGCGTGGGCGCCCTCAGCCGGGATCTTCTGCAGCAGCAGTTGGCGCACCGCCGCCGTCACCAGATTGGCGCGGTTGACGGATTCCGGCTCCCAAGGGAAGCGTTCCTGGCGTGCTAAAGCCGCAGGCGGCATCGAAGACTCCGGTCCAGCAGAGGGCGCCAGCCTACGCGGGCAACCGTTGAGGCTTTGCAACCTATTGTCGTGAACGCGCGGTCATACCTTGCCCTTGGGTCAATCGGCGCCTAGGTGCGGCGGGCAGGGGAGATCAATATGGCCACCACGACCGGACTGCACCTCTACGGCTTCTGGCGCTCCATGGCCGCCTATCGGGTTCGCGTGGCTCTGAACCTGAAGGGGATCGCGGTCACTGAGACGGCGCTGGATCTCAACGCCGGCGACCAGTTCGCCCCGGAATATCTCGCGGTGAACCCGGAGGGCGCGGTGCCGGCTCTGGTCGAGCCGGGCCACGCGCCGCTCACCCAGTCCATGGCCATCCTGGAATTCCTCGAGGAGCGCTATCCCGATCCGCCGCTCTTGCCTGTGGACCCCTATGGCCGCGCCCGGGTGCGCTCGCTGGCCGCCCTTATCGTCAGCGACACCCATCCGCTGATGGTGCCCCGCGTCACGGCCTATCTCGCCGAGCACGCCGGCTTCGATGAGGCGGCCCAGCGCGAGTGGTCGCTGCACTGGGTGGTCCGCGGCCTCTCGGCCATGGAGGCCCGCCTGGCCCGTGACACCGAGACCGGCGTCTTCTGCCACGGCGATCAGGTCACCTTCGCCGACATCTGCCTGGGCAACCTGGGTGCGGTGATCCGGATGGCCCGGCTCGACACCGCGCCCTATCCGACCGTCGCGCGCATCATCGCCGCCTGCGAGGCGATGGAGGCCTTCCAGCGGGCCAATCCGCGGCTGCAACTGGGCGCGCCCGCCTGACGTAGCCCGGATACGAGGTGGCTGCGGCCTTTGCGGCATTGCACAATAGGGCCGGAACCTCTATTTTCCCTGGTTCTCTCCCCCGTCCGAGGAATCCATGGCTCGCGTCACTGTCGAAGACTGCATCGAAAAGGTCCCCAACCGCTTCAACCTCGTGTTGCTGGCGGCGCATCGGGCCCGCGCCATCTCGGCCGGCGCTCAGATCCTGGTGGACCGCGACAACGACAAGAACCCGGTCGTCTCGCTGCGCGAGATCGCTGACGACGTGGTCGACGGCGAAGAGCTGCGCGAGAGCGTGATCGCCTCGCTGCAACGCGTCGACGAGCGTTCGGAAGCCGAGGAAGAAGCGGAAACGCTGGCCCTGCTGGCGGACCCGACGCACATGCAGATGAGTGAGCTTGAGCTGGTTCGCGCCCTGCAGAGCGACCGCGACGGCGGCCAGGAGGAGCGGTACTGAGCCTAGACGGCACAGACCCTCTGACCGCCCCGGCGGCGCCTCCCGCCGCCACGAAGACCGACGCCCCCACACCTGCCAAGGCCGCGAGCCCGGCCAAGGCGCCGGTGCGCGCCAAAATGCTCCGCCAGTTCGAGCTGATCGAGAAGGTCCGCTCCTACGACCCCACCGCCGACGAGGCGCTGCTGAACCGCGCCTATGTCTACGCCATGCGCATGCACGGGGCGCAGAAGCGGGCGTCTGGCGACCCCTATTTCGCTCACCCCATCGAGGTGGCGGGTATCCTCACCGACTACCGCCTGGACACCGCGACCATCGTCACGGCCCTGCTGCATGACGTGATCGAGGACACCCCGGTCACCCGCGCCGAGATCGACGAGCTGTTCGGCAAGGAAATCGGCGAGCTGGTCGAGGGCGTGACCAAGCTCTCCAAGCTGGAGCTCTCATCCGAGCATCTGCGCCAGGCCGAGAACCTGCGGAAGTTCATCCTGGCGATCAGCCGCGACGTGCGCGTCCTGATGGTCAAGCTCGCCGACCGCCTGCACAACATGCGCACGCTGCAGCACATCGCCAGCCCGGCCAAACGCGAGCGGATCGCCCGCGAGACGCTGGACATCTACGCCCCGCTGGCGCGTTCGATCGGCGTGCACCGCATCTGTACCGAGCTGGAAGAGCTCGCCTTCGAGCACCTCAATCCGGTGGCCCGCGACGCCATCAACCGCCGGCTGGAGACCCTGCGCCACGACCAGGGCGGCGCCGTTAGCCTGGTCAGCCAGGAAATCTCCGCCCGGCTGGAGACCGGCAGCATCCCGGCCCGCGTCTACGGGCGCGAGAAGAACGCCTATTCGATCTGGCGCAAGCTGCAGCGGAAATCGATTGGATTTTCTCAGCTTTCCGACATCTACGCCTTCCGGGTGATCGTCGACACCGAAGAGGACTGCTACCGGGCGCTCGGCGTCATCCACCGCGCCTGGCCGAGCATTCCCGAGCGGTTCAAGGACTTCATCTCGACGCCCAAGCGCAACAACTACCGCTCGCTGCACACCACGGTGGTCGGCCCGCGCGGCATGCGCATCGAGATGCAGATCCGCACCGAGGCCATGGACCGGGTCGCGGAGGAGGGCGTCGCCGCCCACTGGCGCTACAAGGACAAGTCCTACGGCTTCGATCTGGAGCATCAGCAGGCCGCGGGCGGGCGCGATCCGCTGGTGAACCTGCGCCACCTCGTCCAGGTGCTGGAGCACGGTGGCGACCCCGAAGAGCTGATGGAGCACGCCAAGCTCGAGATGTTCCTCGACCAGGCCTTCGTCTTCACGCCCAAGGGCCGCCTGGTCAGCCTGCCGACCGGCGCCATGCCGCTCGACTTCGCCTACGCCCTGCACACCGACATCGGCGACACCTGCATCGGGGTGAAGATCAACGGCGAGCTGAAGCCCCTGCGCACCGTGCTGGCCAACGGCGACGTGGTGGAAGTGATCCGCGGCGGCAAGCCGGTGGTGCCGCCCGACTGGCGCTCGATCACCGTGACCGGCCGCGCGCGCTCGGCGATCCGTCGCCACATCCGCCAGACCGAGAAGGAAGAGTTTAAGCGCTTGGGCCGCGCCACCGTCGACCAGACCTTCGCGGCCGCTGGCAAGTCGCGCAAGGACGTGTCGCTGCGGCCCGCCTTCGACCGCTTCGCCGTCGCCAACGAGGACGAGCTGTTCGACGCCGTCGGCCGCGGCCGGGTGTCGCCGCCGCAGGTGCTGGAAGCCCTGTTCCCCGGCCTCAAGGCCGAGGAGAAGAAGGCCGCCCACGAACGCCACCGCATCGAGGACGGGCGCGCCGCGCGGCTCTATGTGCGCGGCGGCGGCCTGACGCCGGGCGTGACCATCCACTTCGATCCCTGCTGCTCGCCGCTGCCCGGGGACCGGATCGTCGGCATCCTAGAGGAGGACTCCAAGGGCCTCACCGTCCACACCATCGACTGCGACCGCCTGGCCGCCGTCGAGGACAACGAGGACGCCTGGCGCGATCTGCAATGGACGCCGGAGGCGGAGCGCAACACGGTCGCCCGCGCCAAGCTGATCGCCACCATCGGCAATTCACCGGGCGTCCTGGGCCAGGTCTGCACGGTCATCGGCGAGGCCGGCGGCAACATCGTCCAGCTGCGCATGCACCATCGCCAGGCCGACTTCTTCGACGTGGACATCGACGTGGACGTCAACGACGCCCGCCACCTGACCCACATCGCCGCCGCGCTCCGCGCCAACCCGTCGGTGGAGACGGTGGAGCGGCGGAAGGACTGACGCGCGGCTCAGCGCGGCGGATACGACAACGCCGCCGATCCTTGGGACCAGCGGCGCGCTCGAGGTCAGCTTCGATGTTTAGGCTGCGACCAGAGTCCGCCGACGCCGCAGCGCGGCGCCCAGGGCGCCGAAGCCCACCAGCATCATCGCCCACGCGGCCGGCTCCGGCACGCCAGCAACCTCCGTGGTCATGAAGGCGTGCCCGTAGTCGATGTTTGGATCGTACAAGGACTGGCCGACACCCTGGCCAAGGTTGTTGACCCCGTAGCCCCAGGCGACTTTCCCACCCAGCGTCCCGAGGTCTGTCATCCCCGTAGCCTCGTCCCAGATGTACGCGTGCCAGGCGGAATCGCCCGCGATGTCGGAGTAGCCGAAGACCTGACCGGCATCGTTGATGCCGTAGGCGATGGCGTAGGTCCCGCCCAGCGTGCCGATGTCGATCATCTTGGTGCCGTCATAGAAGAAGGCGGCCTGCTGGAAGGAGCTGTTCAGGTAGTAGCCGGCGACCTGTCCCAGGTCGTTGATCGCCGTGCCGTGGGTGCCGGAGGAGCCTAGGCCGCCCAGGTCCTGCATGATGCCGCCGCTGTAGATGAAAGCGTGCTCCGTCGTATTGCCGGCCAGATAGGCGGTCCCCACGACCTGGCCGACGTTGTTGATGCCGTCGGCTTCGCTGATCGTGCCGCCCAGCGTACCGATGTCGGTCATCACGCCGCCGGTGTCGATGAAGGCGTGCTGCTGGCCGCCGGCCGTGCCGGAATAACCCACCACCTGACCGGCGTTGTTGATTCCCAGGCCCGCGCTCGAGGCGCCGCCGAGCGTGCCGAGATCGTGCATCACACCGCCGCTGTAGACGAAGGCGTGGGCGTCGCCGCCGCTGGTGTTCGCATAGCCGGTGATCTGGCCCAGGTTGTTGATCCCGTAGGCTCCGCTACCGTCACCGCCAAGCGTGCCCAGGTCGTGCATCGTCCCGCCGCTGTAGACGAAGGCGTGTCCCAGGATGCTGCCGGTGGTGTCGGACGAGCCGACCACCTGACCCAGGTCGTTGATGCCTCTGGCGGTGCTGTCGATGCCGCCGGGCAGGGTGCCCAGGTCGATCATCTTGTACTGGGTCGCCCCGGCTGTCCCGGCCATCGCCAGGCCGGCCGCCGCAATGACCGCTGTCGCGATCAGATGTTTTCTCATGACTGCTGCCCCCAGGCTTTTTTGAAGTTTGAGGGTCCCGTCTCAGGCCGGTGGCCGAAGCGTTTGGAACCCGGATTGAGGGGGAAGAGGCGCGCGCTGAAAGGCGCACTCAAGCGCTTTCAACCAGAGTGCGAGATGCGTGCATCTAGAGCGAAGTCATCGCCTTAGGCGGCAATCCTGACGCCCGATTTAGCCGCCGCTGGTCGCCGCCTGCGCCTTGGCCTGCGCCGCAACGCCGGCGATGGCGTCGCGCGTTTCGCCGATCAGCCGCGCGCAGATCGAGTCGGTCTGGATCGCGCGCCAGTAGGCCGAAAGCTTCGGCAGCCTGGGCAGGGGATCGAGCGTCCCAAACAGGCTCGGAATCCACTCCACCGCCAGCACCAGCTGCGGGACGATGGCGCCGTCGGCCTGGCTGAGCGCGCCGCCGACCGCGAAGCCGTCCTCGCCGATATAGTCCTCCAGCCAGCCCAGAGCCTCGGCGACCTTGCCCGCCGCCGCCTCGATCGCCTCCGGGGTCCAGTGCCGCCGCGAACGGCCCGAGAGGTTGAACAGCGGGACCATCGCCATCACCACGTAGAAATCGCACATGCGGGAGAGCAGCCGCATCCGCGCGCGGCCCCAGGGGTCGGCGGGGCGCAGGCTGGGCTCCGGAAAGGCGTCCTCCAGATATTCGCAGATCACCTCGGATTCCGGGATCGCGCGGCCGTCGTCGAGCACCAGGGTCGGCACCCGGCCGATCGGATTGATCTTCAGGTAGTCGCCCTTGGCTTCCGTAGAGGCGTGGAAGCCCGGCGGCTCGATGATCTCGACCTCCAGCCCCTTGGCGTAGATCAACAGCCGCACGCGGGTCGGAAACGGCGAGGCGTAGGTCTGGTAGAGCTTCATGTGATGGTCCTCGGCCGTTTCGCCCGCAGCCTCAAATCTCAAAGCGAAGACTTCGCGTCTGCCGATAGGACTTCTCAGCCTGGGTGTCTTGCGTGGACGCGAGTCGGCAGGTCCCTAGGCTCCCCCGCGGCTTGCCCCTTCCGGGATGCCGGCTTCGCCGTGAATGGGGACTTCATGAAACTTCGGATTATGAGCGTGGCGCTCGCAACCGCCGGCCTCTTGGCCTGCGCGTCACAGGCCTCGGCGAGCGGCTTCACCCTGACCTATATGGGCATCGTCTCCACCGGGTCGGACGACACCAACATCTTCGGCCTGGGCGCGGGCGCCAGTCTGGTGGGGCAGGCGATCACCGAAAGCTTCGTGGTGGATTACGCCGGCGGCGCCAACCACAACATCGCCGGCGACCCGTACTTCCGGCTCAACATCGGCGGCGCGGGCTTCGTCACCTCGGCGGTCACGATTAATGGGATCACCAAGTCCGTGGGTTCGGAAACCGGCATCGACGACCGGACTGATGAGCACCTGAACCCGGGCTGCATCGGCAATCCCAATTGCTTCTCCTCGTTCAGCGAGACCTCGCAGGACGAGGACTTTGTGACCACCGGCGACCTGGTCGAGGAGTGGAGATCCTTCGGCGACGACCTCGGGCGCGCCCTGGACTACCACCCGAGCCTGGCCCTGGGCCCGCCGGTTTTCTCGGCCGCGGACATCGATTTCGAGGGATCGTTCTTCATCGATCACCAGCTGCGCAACTTCGTCGAGGGGACCACGATCTTTTCCTACGACACCTCCGCGCAATTCTCTCCGGATTCCATCACCATCACGACGTTCGGCGGTGGGGTGCCGGAGCCGGGCGCCTGGGCGCTGATGATCGTCGGCTTTGGCGGTATCGGCGCGGCGGCTCGTCGGCGCCGTTCGGCGATGGCGCTCGCCTAGGCTCCCAGGCCGTCAGGCCGCCAGCTGGCGCCGCTTCTCGGCCTGCCAGTCGGCGAGGATGCGGTTGATGATGTAGGGCGGCGCCCAGCCGAAGTCGCTGTCGTTGTCGCCGTCCGGATCGTCGGCCAGGAACAGCGGCGTGAAGGCGCGGTAGTTCTGCTCGATGATCGCCTCGCAAAACGAGCGCAGCAGGCCTGGGTCGGCCAGACGTCGCCCGATCGCCTCGTCCGGCACGTCCGCGCGGGCGCCGGCGCCGACCGGCAGCCAGATCATCGGATAGGGTTGTTCGCCCACCACGCCGCGCAGCTTCTGCGCGCCGGAGAAGTGCAGGGGCAGGGGCTCGTCGGAGGTCGAGTAGGAGCTGGTCAGCAGGAAGGCCAGGTCGGCCGACAGGATCAGCCGCCGCGGCCGCGCCCAGTCGCTGAGCCTGAAACCGGTGTCGATGGAGGGGCCCACGAAGTCGCGGATGATGTCGCCGCGCTCATTGCCGGCGTGCCATTGGTCGCGCATCTCGGCCTGCAGCAGGATGGCGTCCTCGGCCCCATCGGTGCGCAGCTGCACACCGGCCCGGCGGAAGAACACCTCGGCGTTGGGGGCCGGGAACATGGCGATCCAGGCCGTCGACTTGATGTCCAGGTCTTCGGTCAGCGTCGCCAGGTCGCAGCGGTAGGCGGAAAGCGCCGCCAGCCAGATATGGATCGCGTCCACCGCCTGGGCGCGGGTCACCAGATCGCAGGTGTAGAGCACCTCATCGCCGTTGCTCTTCCAGAATTCCGGCGCCGCGATGTGGCTGTTGGTCTGCTGGCGGAACGCACGATATTGGCCGTGAACGATCTGGTCGAAGTCACGGTAGAAATTGATCAGGGCCGGCAGCCAGGCTTGCCGAGACTGCTTGAACGCGGTGGAGCCGACCAGGTCGACGCTGAGGAACAGGCGCAGGCGGGGCTTCAGGCCTTCCGGCAAATCCGCCGGGAAGGCATTCCTCTCATTCTGCGGCTCGGGGTTCGCTGACACGTTGCGATCTTACCTTCGGGTGCAACGGCCAACATTCGGTCGGCCGCTCGCCGAGGCCGTTCGCCGCGCGCCCAACCCGCGCTGCATCCGAACCCGACGGGCCTACGTATAGCTCTGCCTTTATTCTGCGGAGTTAAGGAGGGTGGTTAAACCTGCTTCACCATGAGCGCCCGGCTCAGCGGCCGCCAAAGCACCAGGATAATCAGCCCCGCGACGCCCGCCGCCGCGCAGTGCAGCAGCCAGTATTCCGGGGCGCTCAGCCGCTCGTAGAACTGGCCCACCCAGCCGACCAGCAGCGAGCCCGCGAACACCGACAGGAAGTAGATCCCGATCATCAGCGAATTGATCGCCGGCGGGGCCGCGCGGCTGAACAGCGCCATGCCGATCGGATAGACGAACAGATAGGCGGTCTGCACGATCAGGTGGAAACCCAGAGCCCAGACCAGCGGAACCCGGGCGTCCGGCCCCGTCACCGCCGCGCCCAGCGCCAGCAGGGCATAGGCCGCCACCGCCAGTCCGCAGCCGATGGCCATCTTGCCCAGCGCCGAGGGCTCGCGCCCGCGCCGGGCCTGGCGTGTCCACAGGCCGATCAGCACCGGGGCCATGCAGATGCCGACGATGGCGCTGGCCGACTGCAGCCAGGTGACCGGGAGCGTCAGCGGCCCGATCTGCCGATCCAGATGGGTCTTGGCCCAGATCATATAGGCGTTCAGCACGTCGCCGTTGGCGATCCAGAACAGCGCCACGACCACCAGCAGGACGCCCATCGCCGCCAGGGTCGGGACATCCTTGGCGCTCAGCCTGGCCTGTTCCGGTCGGCGCTCGCCGGCTGCAGGACGCGTGTCCGGCGGCAACTGCCGGTAGCCAGCCAGATAGATGCCCAGGCTGATCAGCATGCCGACGCCGGCGGCCCCGAACCCCCAGTGCCAGCCGACGACCTCGCCCAACGTCCCGCAGATCAGGGGCGCGGTGAACACGCCCACGTTGGCGGCCATGTAGAAGAGCTGGAAAGCGTCGGTGCGCCTGCGGTCCGCGCCGCGGTAGAGGTTGCCGACCTGGGCTGAGATATTGCCCTTGAGTAGCCCGCAGCCGCAGATCAAGAGCGCCAGCGCCAGCAGGAACGGCGCCTCGAAGGCCATCAGGAAATGTCCTGCCGCCATCATCGCCCCACCTAGCAGGACGGCGCGCTTCTGGCCGAGCAAGAGGTCGCCGATCATCCCGCCGAATACTGGGGTGAAGGAACAGAAGCCGGCGTAGAGGCCGAAGATCTCCGAGCTCATGGCTTGCGGGCTCATGTGGCCAAAGACGCGCTCTAGCCCCGACCGAAACGCCGCGAACCCGGCCACATGCTCCACGTGGCCCACGTGCAGCAGCTGGCTGGTCATGTAGAGCACCAGCAGCGCCTGCATGCCGTAGAAGGAGAACCGCTCGAAGGCTTCCATGAAGGCCAGATAGGCGAGGCCTCTGGGGTGACCGAGGAAGGCGCGATCGGCGTTGCGGTTCAGGTCGGTGGGGGCGGCTTCGGCGACCATCTCAAGGCGTCACGCCTGCGCGATAGAGTGACAGCTCGCCGCCCTGGTAGACCCTTGTCCACGGCCCGCCGGGCGGGCGGTCGGCGCCGGAGACCACCACCGCGGCCGCGCGAGCCAGGGCTTCGGCGGGCGCGTTGCCGGCCGGGCCCAGGATCACCCGGGGCCGCGCGTCCAGCCCCAGGAAGCCCAAGTGCCCATCGTTGGCGTCGGGCGCCAGCAGCAGCACCTCGCCGTCGCGGGGCAGAGTCGGCGCGATCTTCGCCACGTCGCGGGCGAGCGCCATGCGCTGGCCGATCAGCCCGGCCTGCCAGACATGGTCGAGCTGGGTTGAGAGCAAGGCCAGAGCCAGGGTGAGCCAGAGCCCGGCAAGCGCAGGGCGAAGGCGAAGCGCGATGGCGCCCGCCGCCAGGACAGCCGCCGCCGCCGCCAGCGCCTGATAGGGCGTCTTCAGTCCCAAGGGCGCGCGCACCGGATCGTTGGCGAAGAAGGCGGTCAGCGCGCTGGCGTCCCAGGGAAACAGCACGATGCCGGTGTGCAGGCAGATGATCAGCCCGGCGAGCCCGGCCAGCATCACGCCGGCGCCGGCCAGCGCCGTCCGCCGCCCGACCGGCCGGCCGAGCGCCGGCGCGGCGGCGATCCAGACCATGGGTGCGAAGAACTCGAAATAGCGGCCCCAGAGCCGTCCGGTCTCGCCGGGCGTCGAGGCGATCTTCATCGCGAACACCGCCGCCATCGCCACCGTGGCGGCCATCGCCAGCACGAGCAGCAGGAAGATCAGGTCGCGCCCATCCGCCGTGAACCGGCCGTCCTCTGGCGCAGATCGCGCCGCGCGCCAGCGGCTCACCAGGTCGACGAACCCGACGGCCACCGGCGCGCCGGCCAGCACCGCGCAGGCGCAGGTCATGGCCGCCAGGGCGATGAGCCCCTGCCGGATCTCGTGCGCTCCCGGCTTGAGCGCCATCAGGGCGCCATAGGTCGAGGAGACGTAGAAGGTAAGGGGATGGGCCACCGGCTCCTCGGCGGCGAACTGGATCAGGTTGCCGACGGCGAAGAACGCCACGCCCGCCAGCAGCACCCTGACCGGCAGCCGCCGCCATCCGCCGCTGACTGCCGCGTCCAGCACCGCGACCACGCCCAGCGCCGCCAGGCTCGCCACGCCGTTGGGCTTCACCAGCACCAGCGCCGCGCCCAGCGCGCCGGCCAGGATGGAGTGCAGCAGCGGGCGGCTGCGATACCAGCGCCCGGTGGCGACGCAGAGCAGGGCCAGGACGCCGACGAACAGGCCCTCGGCCAGGTTCGAGAAGGCGAAGCGGTAGTAGGGAAAGCCGATGGCCAGCAGCAACAGCGCCCAGCGCTCGACCTTCGGCGCCTTCGCGGCGCTGGCCCGCCAGAGCAGGAGCAGGCCACCCAGATAGGCCGCCGCGTTGACCAGCCGGTCGCCGACGATCAGCGGCGCGCCCAGCCCATAGACCGCGCGGATGACGCTCAGATGCACCCCGTTGTTCACCGCCGCCACGTAGGGGTTCAGCGTGTCCACCACCTGCGGCGGATAGAGCGCGCGGATCAGATAGGCCGCCTCGTCGCTGGGAAACAGCGGCTCCGGCAGGCCCAGGCGCGTCAGGTAGAAGCCAAGGATCGCCAGCGCGATCGCTGCCGCCGCCGCCCACCCGATCCGCTGCGCCCAGACCCGTCTACCCATTCGGCAGATGCGCGATCACGAACTCGACGCCGCGCACGGCGGAGTCTCCGTAGGTGCGGCCTAGGATGGAGGTGTGCGAGGCGCCCTCGACCGCCTCGAAGGTTCCGGCGCGCGAGGCTCGCTCTGGGACCCGGCGCGCATCGTTCCATTCCGGCCCGAGCCCTCGGCCGCCGGCGACGATCACTGCTACCGGCCACTTCGGATCGTAAAGCGGCGCCAGGCGGGCCTCCGCCGCGCTCTTCGGCCAGGTCTCGACCTCCTCGTAGGCTGTCCGCGCGTGCCGGCCGGAAACGTAGGCGTGGCGCTTCTCGGCGCTGCCTTGCGGGGGCAGGCCGATGCGGTCGCCGGCGGTCCAGTAGAGCGGCAGCGTCGTGCCGACGCTCGCCGACACCGCCGCCACCCGGCTGATGCCGGTGAAGGCGGTCAGGAACTTGGCGGTGTTCGGGCTGTCGATCTGCTCCGGCGTGGTCGCCTCGATCAGCACCAGGCCCGCCACCTTGTCCGGATTGCGCCCGGCGAACAGGCGGGTGTGCAGCCCGGCCATCGAATGGCCCATCAGGATGAAGGGCCCGCGCTCGCCGGACGCCGCGATCAGCTTTTCCAGGTCGCCGACGATGGCCTCGCTGTCTCTGGGTTTCGGCCCCGGATCGGACCAGCCCATGCCCGCCCGGTCATAGGCGCAGGACCGGATGCCCTTGGCGGTGAGCTTCTCCTGGATCGCGGCGAAGTCGGCGGCCAGGCCAAAGGCTCCAGCCTCCATCCAGACGGTGGGCGTCAGGCCTGCCGCCGGTCCGGCGCAGACCAGCCGCAGCTTGCGCCCGCCGATATCCACATAGACGCCGGTCGGCTTGAATGGCCCGGCGGTCGCCACCATCGCCCAGCCGGCGGCGATCCAGACAGCGACGACGACGGCGATCCCAATGAGCATTCGAGCGAGCACCTTGCGCATGTGGCCACCTAAGGGTGCGCCGCGCTCTTCTGCAACATGGCCTGCAACAGCCGACCTCTTTCGAGAGGCCCTAAAGCGCGTTATCTGGGACCTCATGAACACCGAACAGGTCCTCGAGGAATTCCGTGGCGCCGGCGCTTTGCGCGAAGGCCATTTCATCCTGGCGTCCGGCCGCCACTCGCCGATGTTCCTGCAGAAGAACCTGGTCTTCCAGTTTCCGGAACGCACGGCGCGGCTGTGCAAGGCGCTGGCCGAGAAGATCGAGGCCCAGTTCGGCAAGCCCGACGTCATCGTCTCGCCCGCCGTCGGCGCGATCATCCCGGGCTACGAGACCGCTCGCTGGATGGGCGTGCCGGCGCTCTATGTGGAGCGCGAGGACGGCGAGTTCCGCCTGCGTCGCGCCTTCAAGATCGCCCCCGGCGCCAAGGTCGTGGTCATCGAAGACGTGATCACCACCGGCGGCTCGTTCCGCGAGGCCACGGTGCCGATCGAGGCGGCCGGCGGCGTGGTGGTCTGCTGCGCCTGCATCGTCGACCGCTCCGGCGGCCGCGCCGATGTCGGCTATCCGCTGGTCGCGCTGGCCACGCTGGACGTGCCGTCCTTCGCCCCTGACGAAATCCCCCCCGAACTCGCGGCCCTTCCCGCCGAGGAGCCGGGGAGCAAGAGGCTGCGCGGATGAGCAAACTCCGTCTCGGCGTCAACATCGACCACGTGGCGACCGTGCGGAACGCGCGCGGGGAGGGCTATCCGGACCCGGTGCGGGCCGCCGAGATGGCGCTGGCCGCCGGCGCGGACGGGATCACCGCCCACCTGCGCGAGGACCGCCGCCATATCTCCGACGCCGACATCGACGCGCTCGCCGCCACCTGCCGCAAGCGCGGCCGCCCGCTCAACTTCGAGATGGCCGTGACCGCCGAGATGGAGGCCATCGCGCTGGCCCACCTGCCACACGCCGCCTGCCTGGTGCCGGAGCGGCGCGAGGAGGTGACCACCGAAGGCGGCCTGGACGTGGCGCGCGGGCATAACGCCATCGCGCCGTTGGTGGCAAAGCTCGTTGACGCGGGAATACGCGTCTCCTGCTTCATCGACGCCGATCTGGCTCAGGTGGCCGCCGCCAAGTCGGTCGGCGCCCAGGTGATCGAGCTGCACACCGGCGCCTATTGCCAGGCGGTGCGCGAGCGCTTGCCGCAGGCCGCCGCCCTGCTGCAGAACCTCAAGGCGGCCGCGAGCGAGGCCCATCGCCTGGGCCTGGAAGTCCACGCCGGCCACGGCATCGACTACGAGACGGTGAAACCTGTCGCCGCGATCCCGGAGCTGATGGAGCTCAACATCGGCCACTTCCTGATCGGCGAGGCGATCTTCATCGGCCTCGGCCCCGCCATCCAGCGCATGCGCGCGCTGATGGATGAAGCCCGCGCGACGAGGGCAGCTTGATCATCGGCCTGGGGTCGGACCTCTCCGACATCCGCCGGATCGAAAAGACTCTGGAGCGGCACGGCGAGCGCTTCACCCAGCGCATCTTCACCGAGCTGGAACGCACCCGCTCCGACCGCAAGAACGACCGCGCCGCCTCCTACGCGAAGCGGTTCGCCGCCAAGGAGGCCTGCGCCAAGGCGCTCGGCACCGGCATGCGCCGCGGCGTCTTCTGGAAGGACATGGGCGTGATCAACCTGCGCTCCGGCCAACCGACTATGGAACTGACCAACGGCGCCCTGGCCCGCCTGCTCGAGATCATGCCGCCGGGCCACCGCCCGGTGGTCCACCTGAGCCTCACCGATGACCACCCCTACGCTCAGGCCTTCGTGATCATCGAGGCCCTGCCGGAATGAGCGGACGGGCGTGAGCCAGCGCCTGCTCGTCTACCAGGCGATCTGGGCCATGGAGGGCGTGCCGGGCATCGACCTCGACGCCGACATGGCGCCGGCGCTGGAGATGATCGCGGAAGCCGGCTTCGACGGCGCCGGCGTCAACATCCTGCGCACCGCGCGCGCCGAGGCGGTGGCTCAATTCATGCCCGCCCACGGCCTCACCTGGGAAGCCATGGCCGCCGCCCGCAGCGCTGACGAAATCGCCGAGCTCGCCCAGCGCGCCGCGGCCATGGGCGCGCATCACCTGAACGTCCAGGTCACCGAACGTACTGCGGTGCTGGAGGACGCCGTGGCCCTGCTCGCCGACATCGAGGCGGTGGCCGCCAATGCCCCGCTGCCGGTCTATGTCGAGACCCACCGCGGCCGCCTGACCAACGACCTGCTGTTCATGATCCGCGTCCTCGACGCCCTTCCGGATCTGAAGCTCACAGGCGACCTGTCGCACTATCCGGTGGTCCACGAATTCCCCTTGCCGGTCTCGCCGGGCGATGAGCCGCATCCTCGAAAACTGCTGGGCCTTTCACGGTCGCGTCGCCGGTTCGCACCAGGTGCAAGTCTCGCTGACGGCGCCGCAACACCAGCCTTGGGTCGAGCAGTTCCGCGCCTGGTGGGACGAAGGCTTCGCAAGCTGGAAGGCGAGGGCGCGGGCAGACGCCGACCTCACCTTCCTCTGCGAACTCGGGCCGCCCAACTATGCCGTCACCGACGCCCAAGGCCGTGAACTGTCCGACCGCTGGGCCGAGGCCAAGCTCATGATGGCCATGGCGCGGGAAATCTGGGCGGCGGCCTGAGAGACCCTGTCCGGACAAGTTCGCGCAGGCACAAACCTTGCTCCAACGCGGTCATCCGCGTAGCAACGGCCCGTTCCGCGACAGCGGGGCGCGAGGACTATCCCCCAAGGACTCTAGATGAACGACACCACCCAGGCTTCCGCGCCGCCTCAGAAATCCGGCGCGATGGCCGAACTCGTCGAGATCGTGAAGACGATCGTCTACGCGCTGTTGATCGCGCTGTTCCTGCGGGTGCTGTTCTTCCAGCCCTACACGATCCCGTCGGCCTCGATGGAGCCCAACCTTTACGAGGGCGACTACATCATCGTGTCTAAGTGGACTTACGGCTACTCGAAGTACTCGATCCCCTTCGCCCCGCCGCTGTTCTCCGGCCGCGTCGTTGAGCAGGCCGGCCACCGCGGCGACATCGTGGTCTTCGCCCTGCCGCACGATCCGCACGTCGACTACATCAAGCGCATCATCGGCATCCCCGGCGACCGCATCCAGATGAAGCAGGGCCTGCTCTATCTGAATGGCGTGCAGGTGCCGCGGGTGAAGAAGGGGACGTTCCGCGAGGACAGCGGCTATGGCTTCATGCACGACGTCACCCGCTATCAGGAGACGCTTCCCGGCGGGAAGACCTACATGACCAACGACTTCGGTCCTGACGGCGACCTCGACAACACCGACGTCTTCGTCGTGCCGGAGCACCACTATTTCATGATGGGCGACAACCGCGACAACTCCTCCGACAGCCGGGTCTCCCCCGAGGCCGGCGGCGTGGGCTACGTCCCGGCGGAAAACCTGGAAGGCAAGGCGCAGATCATCCTGCTCTCCTGGTCGAAGGGCGCCTCGATCTTCAAGCCGTGGACCTGGGTTCTGAACCTCCAGCCCCATCGGTTCTTCAACCTGCTGAAGTGATGACTGCGCGGCCCCAATGAATACGCGTGTGGCGGCGATCGCTGAACTGGAGCGCCGCATCGGTCACAGCTTCGCCGACCGCGAGCTTCTGGAACGCGCGCTGACCCACGGCAGCGTCACCAAGGGCTCGCCGAAGATCGGCGACTATCAACGGCTGGAGTTCCTTGGCGACCGGGTGCTGAACCTGGTTGTCGCCGAACAGCTGATGGTCCTGCAGCCCCAGGCGACCGAGGGCGGGCTCTCCAAGCTGATGAACCAGCTGGTGAACTACCGCGCCTGCGCCGACGCCGCCCGCCGCGCGGGGTTGCGCGATGCGCTCAGGGTCGACGCCAGCGCCACCAAGATCGGAGCGCGGGACAACGAGCGGGTGCTGGGCGACGCCTGCGAGGCGCTGATCGCCGCCCTATATCTGGACGCGGGCTTCGCGCGCGCCCGTGACTTCATCTTGGCCTTCTGGGCCGATCTTTTCGAACACCTCGACGCCCCGACCAAGGACCCCAAGACGATGTTGCAGGAATGGGCCATGGCCCAGGGGATGCCCTTGCCCGACTACCGGGTGATCAAGCAGGAGGGCTCGGCGCACGAGCCTGTGTTCACCATCCAGGTCGGCCTGCCGGGCCTGGAGCCGATGACCGCGGTCGCCGGCTCCAAGCGCGAGGCCGAACGCTTAGCCGCTGACGCAATGCTAACCCGCCACGCGGGCCCCACCTCAGAAAAGACCACCTCATGACCTCCGATATGACGCCCGGCCCTGGGACCCCCGACCTTGGGACCCCCGACCCTGGGACCAAGGCCGGCTTCGCCGCCATCATCGGCGCCCCCAACGCTGGGAAGTCGACGCTCACCAACCGTCTGGTTGGCGCCAAGGTCTCCATCGTCACGCAGAAGGTGCAGACGACGCGCTTTCCGGTGCGCGGCGTCGCCATGGCGGGGAACGCGCAGATCGTGCTGGTCGACACCCCCGGAATCTTCCAGCCGCGCCGCCGGCTCGATCGAGCCATGATCCGCGCCGCCTGGGGCGGAGCCCAGGACGCCGACGTCATCGTCCACCTGGTCGACAGTCAGGCCGAACTGGCCGCCGAAGGGCCGGGCGGCAAGGCCGCTGATCGTAAGGCCGCTATCGACGTCGAAACCATTGTCGAGGGCCTGAAAGCCGCCGGCAAGACCGCCATCCTGGCGCTCAATAAGATCGACGGCATGAAGCGTGAGACCTTGCTGGCGCTGTCGAAAAGGCTTTTCGATAGCGGAGTCTACAGCGAGGTCTTCATGATCTCCGCCGCCGACGGCAATGGCGTCGACGACCTCCTAAAGCGGCTCGCTGAGCTGATGAAGGACGGCCCCTGGTTCTATCCGGCCGAACAGACCGCTGACATTCCCGCCCGCCTGCTGGCCGCCGAGATCACCCGCGAAAAGCTCTACCTGCGGGTCCACGAGGAGCTGCCCTACGCCGCCGCCGTCGAGACCACCGCCTTCGAGGAGCGCAAGGACGGCTCGGCCCGCATCGAGCAGACCATCTATGTCGAACGGGAAAGCCAGCGCCCGATCATCCTGGGGAAGGGCGGCCAGACCCTGAAGTGGATCGGCCAGAAGGCGCGTGAGGAACTCTGCGAACTCCTCGACCGCCCGGTCCACCTGTTCATCCACGTGAAGGTCGACGAACGCTGGGCTGACAAACGCGAATTCTACGGCGACGTCGGTTTGGATTTCGACGCCTAGGCGCGAGCGCTCAGCGGCTGGTCACATAGACCGGGGCCAGGGCCCAGGCTGGGTCGCTGGCGACTGAGAGGCGAATGAGCGCCCGGCGCAGCGGGAAGAACAGCTGATAGGCGGCGACGCCGGACACGCCGCCGAACGCCTTGATCACCGCGTCGGCCAGATGTGCGTGACGGCCCGGGGCGAACCGCTGCGCGGCCTCCAGCCCGAAGGCCAGGACCATCATCGCCATCGTCGCGCCGAGCGCACTGCGCCCCGCCGCGCGCGAGACCAGCGTCCCCAGCAGCGCATAGGCCGCCAGGCGCTCGAGGTTGGCGCCGGCGAGATGCGGCCGGAGCCCGATCGGGCAGAGCGTTACGAACACGATCGCGGCCACGCCAAGCGCGGCGGCGGCGATGACCGTCTTGGAAGGTCTCGCGCGGCGGCGGTCTCGCCCGGCCTGCGGTGTGTTGGCGGTCATCGGCTGTTCTGCCTGTGCTGTCTCACCCGACCCTTGCCCAGCAGAGCTTAAGACCCGGTTCCGATCCGTGCGGATTTTAACCCTGGCCGGGTGGGTCCTCATCCGACGCCGGCGGCGCGGGCGGTGCGCCGCGGCCACGGATCAGAAAGCGCAGGCCGGCGATCAGCAACGAGGCCAGCAACACCACGACCCAGGTCAGCGGGTCGCTCAGCGAAATATGGTCGAGAATGCCACCGTCTCCTCAAGCGCTCGGGCAAGGTGTCGCGCGCCGACCACCGCGTCAAACCCGGCGTTGCCGCCGCAACGGGGGAGGAGAGAACCTGTGCTAGTAGCGAGGCGATGGAATTTGAAGACGACGCCTTCGTGCTTTCGGCCCGCGCGTTTGGGGAATCTGGCGCGATCGTCGAGCTGCTGACCGCCAGTCACGGCAAGTACGCCGCCCACGTGGCGGGCGGGGCGTCGCGCAAGATGAAGCCGTTTCTGCAGGCTGGCGCTCAGGTGCTAGTCCGCTACCGTGCGCGCGTCTCCGACCAGCTGGGCGCCGCAGCCTTAGAGCCGGTGGGCGAGGGGCCCTCGGCGCTGTTCGACGACGCCCTGGCCCTGGCCGGCCTCTCCGCCGCCGCCGCGGTGGCCGCCGGCGCGCTTCCGGAGCGTGAGCCGCATCCCGGCGCCTATCTGGCCTTCGAGGCGCTCGCCGCCGCGCTCGCCGCCACCGACTACTGGCCCGCGGTCTTCGTGCGCTTCGAGGCGGGCCTCTTGCAGGAGCTGGGCTTTGGCCTCGACCTCTCCAAGTGCGCCGCCACCGGCGTCACCGACGACCTGGTCTACGTCAGCCCCAAGACCGGCCGCGCCGTCTCCCGCGCCGCCGGCGAGCCGTACAAGGACCGGATGCTGACGCTCCCGCCCTTCCTGCTCTCCAGCCAGTCGCGGCTGGAGGCGGGCGACGTCGGCGCTGGCCTCAGCCTGACCGCCCACTTCCTCGAGCAGTTCATCTTTAATCCCGTAAACCGCCCTTTGCCGCCGGCGCGCCTCTGGCTGGTCGACCGGCTGAGCGAGGCGGGACGGCTTTAGGGACGCTCACGCCCGCCGCCTTGAGGAACGGGTCGACCGCCGCCAGCCGGTCGGCGGCGAAGATCTCGTCGGACCGGGCCGCCAGCGTGCTCGTGAGGTTGGCCTCGGCCAGCACCGCCAGACGGAAGTCGCCCGGCGCGGTCAGCGGCCCCTGGCCCTCGGCCTTGTCCGGCAGCGGCGCGATCTCCGGCTGGGTGCAGGCCAGCGCGCCGGTCAGGGAGTTGACGCAGTATTCCCGTTCCAGGAAGCCCGCGAGCTTCCAGCGATAGCTGTCGGCGCCGCCGCCCGCCGGCTGCACCTGGGTCACCACGGCGTTCACAAACAGCACGCGCCGCACCGTCATCTCCTCACGCCGTCCGGCCTTCACCAGGGTGAGCGGCAGGTCGAGGCTGGCGGCGGTCGTGGTGTGCTCGCTGCGCGCGACCACGATCTCGGCGGGCGCTGCGGGCGGCGCTGCGGGCGGGGTGTCGGCCTGGATCATGGCGGCTACGAAGGCGACGCGGCAGGCTGGAAGCCCCGCGGCAAGGCAAAGCGGATCGGGATGCGAATTTCCACGCCGTTGGTCGGGAAGCCCTGAGCGTTTGTTGGCTCCATCTGGAACAGTTTGGCGAGCTCCAGGCTGGCCGCGCCGAAGCCGGGATCGGGCGCCGGCGCCGCGCCGTTGTCGCCCGAGACCTCAGCGCGAACGATCGCACAGCCGCTCAGCCGTCCGTCAGCACCTACTCTGCAGGACATGACGACATCGCCGGTCAGCCCCTTGGCCAGGGCCTCGGCTGGATAGAACCGGGCCATGTCCTCGCCCGTCGGCTTCTGGAGCCAGGCCGAGTGGAAAGCGACGGGCGCGACGCCGCCTTCGGCCGTCGGCTGGTAGGCAGCCAGGATGTGTCGGGCCGGGGGCGCCGCCTGCGATACCTTGGCCAGCGGCGCCTTCGCCTCGGTCGGCACGACGGGGAGGAAGTCCGGGAAGTGGTGGGTGACCGGCGGGCCGGAAGGCAGGTCGCCGGGCATGCGCGGATGGTCGTTGAACTCGATGGTGTAAAGGCCGGCCGGCGGCAGGACGTCGTCGTGCGCCGTGAGCTTGGTCTTCAGCCGGATCACTGAGATCACCCGCACCGCGGCCTGCTCGAACGCGGCCTGCAGATCAGGCCGCTCGGCCGCGCCGCCGTAGTGGTAGCCCCTGCAGCCCTCGAACCGCCCGACGCTGAGGTTCGGCGCGCACTGCAGCATCACCCAGCCGGTCAGGCCGGCCTTCTTCGCTTGCGTCGGCCACTCGCGCTGCACATCGGCGGCGGTGGCGATCGAGGCGAACGGCGAGCCCTTGATCTCGCAGTTGTGCAGCTCGCGGTTGGCGTCGGGCTTGCACAGGATGGCCTCGCCCGGCTTCACCAGCTTGTCGGCCTGGGCCGGCTCCAGGTGGCTGGGCTGGGCGGCCCAGGCGAGGCCGCCGACACCGAGCGTGAGCCCGGCGGCCACGGCGAGGCCGATGGCGCGCATGGCGCTGGCGGGCAGGGGAGACTTCAGCATGGCGATCCTCTCCTTCAGGGGGTGCTCCGCGCCGGCCGGCCAGTGGCAGCCGAGCGGCAGGGGCTGGGTGGCGATCTGGGTCTTGAGCAGCAGTTCGGCATAGGCGCGCCGGGCTTGCGGGAAGGCCCCGACCACGGCGGCGTCGCAGGCCAGCTCCTGGTCGATGCGCAGCGCCCGCGCGCCCAGGTGGACGAGCGGATTGAACCAGCTCAGGCACGAAAGCGCGCAGGCCAGCGCATTGATGCCGGCGTCGCCGCTCGCCAGGTGCACGTGCTCGTGGGCCAGGATCAGGGCGCGCTCGGCCGGCGCGAAGCGGGCCTCGAAGTCGGCGGGCGCGACGATGCGCGGCCGGAAGACGCCGACCACCGCGGGGCCAACGCCCGAACTCTGGGCCCAGAACAGCCGGGGCGTGTCCGACGCGGTCAGCCG
Organism: uncultured Alphaproteobacteria bacterium; assembly: GCA_903822175.1. Classification (GTDB taxonomy): domain Bacteria; phylum Pseudomonadota; class Alphaproteobacteria; order Caulobacterales; family Caulobacteraceae; genus Phenylobacterium. The sequence continues at coordinate 33,158 of CAIJOB010000041.1, read as the reverse complement.
GCCCATGGCGCGGGTGAACCGGCTCTGGCGCCAGGCCACCAGCGCCGCCGCCGCCAGGGCGCCGGCCAGCCAGAGGCCAAAGGTGAGGGTGGCTGCGTCGGGCGTGTTCGCCTGCGCGGCCGCCGCCGGCGCCTCGACGGTGAAGGCTTCGGCCATGCTGGAGGCCGCGGTCTCGGCGCGGGCGACGATCGGGCCGATCGGGGTGGCGATCTGGGGATGCGGCAGCAGCACCGCCGCGGCGGCAGCCAGTGGGGCCAGCCATAGGGCGTAGGCCGCCCGCGCGCCGAACCACGCCCGCACGATCCGCCGCGCCGCCAGCACCAGCAGGACCGCCGCGCCCGCCGCCAGGTTGGCCTGCAGCAGGCCTGAGAGGATGGCCGCGATCATGGCTCGAACCCCTCGATCAGCTTCTTCAGCTCGGCGATGTCCTGCGGGGTCAGCGCGCCGGTCTGCGAGAAGTGGCTGACCAGCGGCGCCAGTCGACCATCGAACAGCCTGTCGAGAAGACCCTGGCTTTCGGCGCCGACCCAGGCCGCCCGGGCCACCGCCGGCCTGTAGAGATAGCGGCGGCCGTCGCGTTCGGCCTCGACAGCCCCCTTGTTCAAAAGCCGGTTGATCAGGGTCTTCACGGTGGCCTCGGTCCAGCCCTGAGGGGCGGCCACCTCGGCGGCGATTTCCTCGGCGGCCTGCGGGCTCCTGGCCCACAGCGCCTCCATGACCACGCTCTCCGCCGTGCTGATCTTCATGTTTACACCCGTAATCGTTGCCTATCGATTACATCGGTAAACGCATGAGTCAAGGGCGTCGGCACTCGCCGCTCGCGCGAAAACCCGGCGGATTCCTTATCCCAAATGGGAGATGCGGAGGCCTCTGCCGCCGCGTCACTCTTAGGGCTTCAGGTTCGAGCCCATTGGGGGCGCCGGCCCTGCCGGAGAGTGAATTCCCATGTTTCGACGCTCAACCGCCGCGCGTGGCGCGGGCCTGGCCTGCGCCGTCGGGGCGCTCGCCCTGGCCGGCGCCGCCCACGCTGACACCCTGCCCAGCTACTTCCTGACCTTGACCGAGACGACCACGGGTCTGCAGGTCACCAGCAATCTGCCGACCTACGACAACTATGATCCCAACCAGTTCTACGCCGACATCTATCCGTCGACCCAGTCCAACAGCTGGCGGATCGGGGAACAGCCCAGCGGCTTCGCCGGTTTCGACCCGGCCGACGCCGCGCACGCCTTCTCCAGCTACAACTCCGTCGCCTGGGCCGATCCGGGGACGGGAAACTTCAACGTCCTGAACTTCGCCCGCAGCGGCAACCTGGGCGACATCATCTTCGCCGCGGTCAGCGACGTCACCGCCGCCGGCCTCTTCGGCTACTACAACTACGGCGGCTTCGGCACGAACAACGTCAATTTCCACCAGTCGTGCACCACCGTTCAGGGTGGGGCCTACATCGGCTGTCCGACCTTCGCCGCCGGGCAGGCCTTCGTCACGGGGATCTCCATCTTCAGCGCTCCGCTGGGCACGCTCACCGTCAACTGGGTCGACGAGGACGGCCTGCGCGACGCCACGACCGGCGTCCCGGAGCCCGCCGCCTGGGCCCTGATGATCGCCGGCTTCGGACTGACCGGGGCGGCGCTGAGGCGGCGTGCGCCACACCTCCAACCCATCTAAAATGCTCGTCATCCCCCGGCTTGTCCGGGGGACCCATGATCTCCGCGGCGCTGGAAAGGCTGCGGCGCCGCGGCGCGCGCCCTTCATCACGGAGATCATGGGTGGCCCGGACAAGCCGGGCCATGACGATCGGAAAGTTGGGGATGTGCGCGCTAGGTCGCGGGACGGCGCGGCGGCATGGGATTATCAGTCAGTGGCGCCTGACTCTGTGATTCTCCCATGACCGACACCACCCTCACGCCCCCGACATCTGACCGCATCATCGACGAGCCGCTTTCCGAGGCGCTCAGCCGGCGGTACCTGGCCTATGCGCTCAGCGTCATCACCGACCGGGCGCTGCCCGACGTCCGCGATGGGTTGAAGCCCGTGCAACGCCGCGTGCTCTACGCCATGCGCGAGATGCGGCTGAACCCCGACGCCTCGGCGCGCAAATGCGCCAAGGTGGTGGGCGAGGTGATGGGCGGCTATCACCCGCACGGCGACCAGTCGATCTACGACACGCTGGTCCGCATGGCCCAGGACTTCGCCCAGCGCTATCCGCTGGTCGACGGGCAGGGGAACTTCGGCAACATCGACGGCGATAACCCCGCCGCCATGCGCTACACCGAGGCCAAGCTGACGCAGGCCGCCACCCTGCTGCTCGACGGCATCGACGAGGACGCCGTCGACTTCAAGCCGACCTACGACGGTCAGGACGAAGAGCCGGTCGTGCTGCCCACCGGCTTCCCCAACCTGCTGGCCAACGGCTCGACCGGCATCGCCGTCGGCATGGCGACCTCGATCCCGCCGCACAACGCCGCCGAGCTGATCGACGCCTGTCTGGCGCTGCTCGCCAAGCCCAGCGCCACCACCGCCGAGCTGATGGAGCACGTCAAAGGCCCCGACTTCCCGACCGGCGGCGTCATCGTCGAGCCGCACACGTCCCTGCTGGAAACCTACGAGACCGGCCGCGGCGGCGTGCGCCTGCGCGCGCTCTGGACCAAGGAGATGCTGGGCAACGGGACCTACCAGATCGTCGTCACCCAGGTGCCCTATCAGGTGAAGAAGGCCGACCTGGTCGAACAGCTGGCCGAACTGATCGAGGCCAAGCGCGTCCCCCTGCTGGGCGACGTCCGCGACGAGAGCGCCGAGGACGTCCGCCTGGTCCTCGAACCCAAGTCGCGCAATGTCGAGGCCGAGGTCCTGATGGAGAGCCTGTTCAAGCTCTCCGACCTGGAGAACCGCTTCAGCGTCAATCTCAACGTCCTGGACGCCCGCGGCACGCCCGGCGTCATGGGCCTGAAATCCGTCCTGCAGGCCTTCCTCGACCACCGCCGCGAGGTGCTGGTCCGCCGCGCCCGCCACCGCCTGGCGAAGATCGAGGCGCGGCTGCACATCCTCGACGGCCTGATCACGGCCTACCTCAACCTCGACGAGGTGATCCGCATCGTCCGCTATGAGGAGGACCCCAAGGCCCGCCTCATCGAGGCCTTCGACCTGACGGAGATCCAGGCCGAGGCGATCCTCAACACCCGCCTGCGCCAGCTCGCCCGGCTGGAGGAGATGGAGCTGCGCCGCGAGCACGCCGACCTCGCCGAGGAACGCGACGGCATCGTCGGCATGCTGGCCGACGACCGCGCCCAGTGGAAGCTGGTGGGGCAGGGCCTGCGCGACGTCAAAGCCGCGCTCGGCGACAAGCTGAACGCGCGGCGCTCGATCTTCGCCGACGCCCCGGAGGTCGACGCCGAAGCCGCCATCGAGGCGATGATCGTGCGCGAGCCGATCACCGTGATCCTCAGCGACCGTGGCTGGATCCGCGCCGCCAAGGGCCGGGTGGACGACCCCTCGGAACTGAAGTTCAAGGAGGGCGACAAGCTCTCGTTCCTGGTCCCGGCCGAGACCACCGACAAGCTGCTGATCTTCGCCTCCGACGGCCGCTTCTTCACGCTGGCCTGCGACAAGCTGCCGGGCGCGCGCGGCCACGGCGAGCCGCTGCGCCTGATGATCGACCTCGACGACCGCGTCGGCATCGTCGACGTCTTCGTCCACAAGCCCGGCGCCAAACGCATCCTGGCCAGCAAGGAAGGCTACGGCTTCATTCTGCCGGAGGAGGAGGCCATCGCCTTCCGCCGCGCCGGCAAACAGGTCCTGAACCCCGGGCCTAAGGGCGCGCTGGTCAGCCTGCTCTTAGGAACCGCCGACCAGCTCGCCGTCATCGGCGACAACGGCAAGATCCTGATCTTCCCCGTCGCCGAACTCCCCGAGATGCCCCGGGGCAAGGGCGTCAAACTCCAGACCTACCGGGAAGGCGGCCTGCGCGACGCCACCGCCTTCGCCGAGGCCGACGGCGCCGCCTGGATCGACTCCGGCGGCCGCAACCACAGCTGGGACGACTGGCGCGAGTGGCTGGGCAAACGCGCCGCGGCGGGGAAGCTGTCGCCGAGAGGCTTCCCGGCGAGCAAGCGGTTCAGGCCGCGGTAGGGGTGCCAACCATAGATGTAGCGTGTGAGAGGCACCCGCCACCAACATGTTGACATCGCGCTGGCAAAGTGAGACGACTCACCCCAAGCTGTTCATGGGTTAATTTCCCATTGCCGCACCCACCCGACTCGGTCGATATCCGTGTTTCTTGGGCGTTGGATCGGGCCTAACCAAATCCTGGACAACCTAATCGCGCGACCTCGAAGGAGGTCCAGCGTCGATCAAGCTATGGCTTGGACGTAGTTGCGTTGCAGCCTAGCTGCGAAGAGGCGACCGCCTGAACTTGCAGGTGCAAAGCGGCCGCCCCCCGTATTTGCCGACTCGCTTAAGTCGGTGGCGCGATCTTTAGCTACGCCTCGGCAAGCACACAACACGTGCGAGTGCCAAGGCGGGCGTCACTTGATTTGGCGGGTCCTTATGGAGCCGACCAATGCCGCTAGAAGCCATTCACCTGAAGAAGTTGCTTTGCTTTTTCGACGCGCCGCAGGCGCAGCGAAAGGCGATGTTGCGCGAAGATATTCGTCGCGAGATTGCCAAGGCGAATGGTGTCACTGCCAGTGGCGGTGATTTTCACGTGCCTTTCTGGGCGGACGCGAAGCGACATGTCCTTGGGAAGGTCGATCTTGAAGATCAGACCAACATCCGAATTGCGAGCAACGAGCGCCGCAAGAACCTCTAACGCCGAAGCTGGCGCGATATCTAGCTCAAATACCGCAAGCCGGGACTTGAAGGCCTCCGCCCTTTTCCACACCAAACCGCCGGCGCCTCCGACGACCGGCATGGACTCCGCGTCGAAGTTCCGCGTTTGTTCTTTCCCAACCAACGGAGAGACCCATGCGTGGACGCGCTCGCAACTATCCCGGCATAACCAACCGCCGAAGGGCTCGCTGGCCTTCGATCCCCCAGAGTCCGTCGCGGCGTAGATCGCTTTGCGACCGGCCCTCGGGCGCTGCGCTCAAGCTTGCCGGACTGATACAAATCGTGAACACTCAAGTGTAGGCCCCTGGCGGCGGCGGCCTTATCCTGTGCGGTTTGGATCTGGTCACGAGCGCCCGGTCCTGCGGTCTTTCTCAAGTTAGCATCGGCGCGCGCGGCCACGTGCGTTGCCTATAAGGAGGGGCGGGACTCTGCTGCGACGGACCCAACTTTGGCAGGCCGCTCGGCCCCAGTGCGACAGCGTGCCCTTGAGGCAGCGCCAAGGCCGCTATTTGCCCGGCGCGGTGGCCACCTTCGCGCCGGCCAGGATGCCGGGGAGGGAGTAGTTGCCCTCGTGGCAGGCGAATTCGAACATCGGCGCCTTGGCGCGCTTGACCGGGACCTCGCCACGCCAGGGCTGGGTGTAGAGCACCGGGTCCCGGACGGTGAATTCGTAGAGCAGCTCGTCTGGGCCCACGCGGCTGAAGCGTTCGGTGACGCGGGTGGTGTCGGCGGCGAGCAGGCGGCCGCCGCGCAGCACCACGCCTGGACGGCCACCCCAGGTCTCCACTACCAGGACCGCGCCCTCCCAGTGGCCGACGCCGTCGCCCATCCAGGCGGGCGGCTGGGCGACGCCGCGCGACGCGACGCTGCCATCGGCGGCGATCCGCACGATCCGCGCCTCATGGTATTTCTCGGTGAAGATCACCACGGCGTCGGGCGTCTGGACCAGCTGGAAGAGCGGCGCGTCCGGGCCGCCGGCCATCGGCGCGCCGGCTGTCGCATTGGTCAGGCAGCGGGTGGAGGCGGTCAGGTCCTCGGGGTTTGCCGTCCGCTCCGCCTTCGCCTTCGCCACTGCCGCCAGGCCCGCGGCGGTGAACGGGATGGTGCCGTCCGGGGGCTCGATCACCAGGGACGAGCGGATCTGGCCGCGTACGCGGGCCAGGCCGTCGCCGCGTTCGTTGAACTCCGCCTCCGTCTGGCCCAGCAGGTCGTCGGCCGCCGGGGCTGGCATGCCGTGCAGCCGACGCCGCGGCGCCTCATAGGCCTCAGCCTCCGCCGGGGTCAGCACCAGGGCGTGCAGGCCCGGCGGCCGCTCGATGTCGGTATAGGTGGCGAGCGACCATGTGCCTTGCAGGTCTGGGCGCTTCGCGGGCCGATGCGCCCATGCCGCGCCCGCGCCAGCGCTCGCCGCCAACCCGCCCAGCACCGCTCGCCGAAGCACCCCCGTCATGCGTGGCAGTTCGGCACGATCGGCGCCCGGCGTCACCTGCACATTTTTGGGGGCTAGAACACCGCCATCGCCGCGCGCACCGCCAGGGTCAGCAGGACCACCGAGGCGATCATGAAGACGCTGAAGCGGACCATGATCACGTTGCTCAGCGACTGCACCAGGCTGTGGATCACGCGGAGGGCGACGTAGCCCCAGGCGAGCCACAGGTTCCAGCCCGCGCCAGCGCCGGCCACGGCCAGGGTGAGGGCCACGGCGTAGAACAGCGTCGGCTGCTCCATCAGGTGGTTGTAGTTGTCAGCCTTCCAGCGCACGCGGGCCGGGATCACCGCGTTGAACTCGGCCGAGGTCATCTCCGGGTGCATCGGCGCCTTGGCCGCGGTCGCCGCCGGGATGCGGGTGGCGTAGAGCCAGGCCCACATCACCATGCTCCAGAGAACGAGGGCGACGACCGGCTGCAGGATTGGGCTGACAGGCATGGATGGGACCTCCGCTGCGACAGCGCAGCAGAGCGCGGCCAAGCTCAGCCGTAAAGCCCGCTATCGGACGAAGGTCCCGCCATTTCCGGCCAGATGCGCGCGCCTAGCGGTAGGCGTAGCGGGTGTGTCCGTGGCTGTAGTAGGCGTGCCGGCTGCGGTGGCATCCGCCCTTGGCGATCGAGTGGCCGAGCACCGCGCCGCCGAGCCCGCCGACGACCGCGCCGCCGCCGCCGCGCGAGATGGAGTTGCCGAGCAGCGCGCCGCCAACGGCGCCGATCGCGGTCCCGGTGTTGGCCCGGCCGCGGCACGAGGCGCTGGCGTCGCTGGCGCCGGCGATCAGCGGCGCGGCGATCAGGGCGGCCAAGGCCATGGTGGTGAGGGTCTTACGCATGATGTTGCTCGATTTCTCTTTTGTCCCGGCGAGCCAACGCGCGAGCCGGGCGTCGGGATGCAGACATTGGCGAGATGGATGTGCGCGGCTTACGCGGTCCCCAGCTTGCACCCTGGGCGGGCGGATGGGAGAAAAGCGGTTCGGGGAGTGAAACCAATGAACAACAAGATGAGTCGTGCTGTGCTTAGCCTTAGCGCCGCCCTGTCGTTGGTGCTGAGCGGGCCCCTGGCGGCCGTGGCCCAGACGCCTGCGGCTGCGCCTGCCGCCGCCAAGGCCAAGCCCGTGGCCCGCGCCTACGGCGGCGCGGCCGTCGATGGCGCCCGCCTGCTGGCCGCCGACAGCGAGCCGGGGAGTTGGCTGGCCGCGGGCCGCACCTATTCAGAGCAGCGCTACAGCCCGCTCACCGGCATCAGTAAGGCCAACGTCGGCAAGCTCGGGCTCGCCTGGTACGCCGACGTGGACACCGAGCGGGGCCAGGAATCGACGCCGGTCGTGGTCGACGGGGCGCTCTATTTCACCACCGCCTGGTCCAAGGTCTTCGCCTACGACGCCAAGAGCGGCAAGCAGCTCTGGGCCTATGATCCCAAGGTCGATCCGTCGAACGGCGCCATCGCCTGCTGCGACGTGGTCAACCGCGGGGTCGCGGCCTGGAAGGGCAAGCTCTATCTGGGCGCGCTCGACGGCCGGCTGATCGCCATCGACGCCAAGACCGGCAAGAAGGCCTGGGAGGTGCAGACCACCGACCTCAAGGATCCCTACACCATCACCCAGGCGCCCAGGATCGTGAAGGGCCTGGTGATCATCGGCAACGGCGGCGCCGAATACACCTGCCGCGGTTACGTCTCGGCCTATGACGCGGCGACCGGCAAGCTGAAGTGGCGCTTCTACACCGTGCCCGCCAAGCCGGGCGACCCGACCAACACGCCGGAACTGAAATCGGCCCTGAAGGGCTGGGACGGCGACTTCTGGAAATACGGCGGCGGCGGCACGGCCTGGGACACCATCCTCTACGATCCCAAGACAGACCTGATCTACTTCGGCACCGGCAACGGCCTCTCCTGGAGCCAGGAAGTCCGCAGCCCCAAGGGCGGCGACAACCTGTTCGTCTCCTCGATCGTCGCGGTGCACGCCTCGACCGGCAAATACGCCTGGCACTTCCAGGAGGTCCCGGGCGACGAGTGGGACTACGACGTCACCAACCCGCTGATGACCGCTGACCTGAAGATCAAGGGCCAGCCGCGGCACGTGCTGATGCAGGCCCCCAAGACCGGCTTCTTCTACGTCTGGGACGCGGCGACCGGTAAGCTGATCAGCGCCGACAAGTTCGCGCCGCTGAACTGGGCCTCGAAGATCGACCTGAAGACCGGACGCCCGGTCGAGAACCCCGACGCCCGCTACAGCGACACCAAGGCGGCCATCGTCCAGCCCGCGCCGCTGGGCGCGCACAACTGGCACCCGATGGCCTACAGCCCCAAGACCGGGCTGGTCTACATCCCGGTCACCGAGAGCTCGACCGGCTTCATGAGCGCCGACCCCAAGACCTTCCAGGTCAAGGACCGCGTCTACAACACCGCCACCGTCTCGTTCTCCGACAAGATCACCGAGCTCTACGGCAAGCCCGGCGCGCCGCAGCGGGGCAATATCCGGAGCTACCTTGAGGCCTATGACCCGGTGGCCCAGAAGATCGTCTGGAAGGCGCCGGACAAGGACTATGGCCCGCACGGCGTGATGACGACGGCGACCAATCTGGTCTTCTCCGGCGACTGGAGCGGCTATTTCAACGCCTTCGACGCCAGGACCGGCGAGAAGCTGTGGTCGATCAAGACCCAGGCCGACGTGGTGGCCGCGCCCTCGACCTATGTGATCGGCGGCGAGCAGTATGTAGCCCTGCTGGTCGGCGCCCGCGGCCTGCCGCCCGGGCAGATCCGCACCAGCGCCACCAGCGCCAACAACTCGCGCCTGCTGATCTACAAGCTGAACGCCACCGAGACCCTGCCCACGGCCGGCGTCGCCGGCGCCGTGGCAGGGAAGGTGCTCGATCCGCCGCTGCTGACCGGCACCAACGAGCAGGTGATCGACGGGGAGGGCGCCTACGGCCGCTTCTGCTCCGGCTGTCACGGTGCGGGCGGCGTGGCCGACAAGTCGATCCCCGACCTGCGCTACTCGCCGGCCCTGCGCAACCTGCGCAACTGGAACGCCATAGTCATCGACGGCGAGCGGGCCAGCAAGGGCATGGTGTCGTTCAAGTCGGTGCTGGCCGAGGGTCAGGCTGAGGCGATCTACCACTACATCGTCAGCCAGGCGAACAAGGCCAAGGCCGAGCAGGCGGCCAAGCGCTAGTGTGCTGGATCTGAAGTTCGCCCTCTTGTTGGATCAAGCTCGGAGCGAACTTCAGATCCAAGAAGCACACTAGAAACGAAGACTTCCTAGTGTCCTCATCGATTCCGAAGTTCGTCCGCGCCTGCCGCAAGCGCCAGCGAACTTCGGAATCGGGACACTAGGGGCGGAAGAGTCCGAAGACCAACTGCCCCAGCGCCCGCCCGGGCAGGAAGGTGAAGAGGCCGGCGACCGCCAAGCCGCCGAGCATCAGGCCGAGCACCGCGCGCCGGTGATCGGCGACCGCGCCCTGCCGCGCCCGCCAGACGATGATCGGGGCGAGGACGAGGGTGAGGATCGAGAATAGATGGATCGGGCTGAGGCCGCCGAGCGCGCCGCTGTGGTTGATGGTGTGGATGGCGAAACTGACCAGCGCGGTGAACACCATCAGGCTCAGCCAGATGTAACCCACGGTCCGGTGCCGGAAGGTGCCCTTCGGCAGCACCAGCTGCGAGATGCCGATCGGCAGGGCCAGCATCACCGACCCCAGGTGGGCGATCACCGCGCCATGGCGCAACGCATCTGGAATGGGCCGCCCGGCGACCAGCAGGTTCAGCAGGCCCGCCGTGGCCAGGAGCAGGACAATCGCGCTGCCTGCGACGGTGAGCGGGAGCAGGGCGCCGGGGCGATCGGGAGCAGGCGGGGGAAGAGCGGCTTCGGCCATGGCGAGAGGCTATGCCATCGCCGATAATTTACAATGTCAGCGACATTATGCCTAGGCGTTCCCGTGGGCGCCCAGGTCGAGGCCCACGGCGCGCATCATCAGCTGGATCAGGCTCGCCTGGCGGTTGGCGCCGGTCTTTTCGAAGATTCGCGCCAGGTGGTTCTGGGCGGTGAAGCGGCTGATCTTCAGGCCCTCGGCGGCCTCGTTGAGCGTGGCGCCTTCGAACAGCGCCAAGGCCAGCCGCGCCTCGGCGGGCGTCAGGCCGAAGAGATCGCGCAACCGCTGTTCCGGCAGCTTCACCCCGGCCTCGGTGTCGGTGACGCAGACGATCACCGCCGGCGCGCCGCCGAGGATCGCCATGGTCGGCAGCCGCACCGGCGCGACGGTGATCGCCAGCGGCGTGGCGCTCCCGGGCGCCGCCAGCGGCATCGAGCCGCCGGTCCGCGCCTCGGCGTCGCGCGACCCGGCCCGGCCCACCAGGGCGGCCAAGGCGCGGGCGGCCGAGCCATCTGTGGCGGCCAGCTTGCCGCCGCGGATCTGCAGGCCCTTGCGCGCCGCCACCATCGCCTCGGCCGTGGGGTTCATGTGCTGCACGCACCCGTCGGCTGTGACCAGGAACAGGCCGTGGACGGACTCGTCGAACACCGTGGCGAAGCCGCGGTTCAGGGCCGAACTCATGGCCAGCTTCTGGCCAAGATCGAAGGCGCGGATCATGTGCGGATGCAGCTTGCGGGCGAACTCGAGCTCGTTTGGCCCGAATTGATCGCGGCCGGCGGGCCGGCTGATGTTGATCGCGGCGGTTTCGACCCCGCTCTTGGCCAGGCGGATCATCATGCAGGAGTGGACATTCTGCGGCGCCAGGAAGTCGTTGTAATATTCCGTCCTGACCAGCGCCGACTTCTCCATCCAGTCCTCATCGGTGAGGATCAGCGGGGTCCAGCGCTCCAGGAACCCGCGCGGGTCATCGACCAGGTGCAGAGGGTTGCGGTCGGCGAAATACTGGTCAAATCGGTCGACCTCGACCGGATCGATGCGCGAGATGATGCCGCCGCCGCGGCCGTCGATGAGGTTCAGCAGCGAGAGCCAACCCTTGTCGCCGCCGATGGCGTCAGCGAAACGCTCCATGACCGGCGCCCAAAGGGTGGGCTCGACAGCTGCCCCGTAGACGAGGTCGAGGAACTCGCTTTGGTTGAAACCGGTCATTCGTCCGTTCACTCGCGCCATATCCACAACGCCGTCATATGCTTAATCGGTAACGGCGCGGCCTCAAGCGCACACACGTCTCAGGGGTTTCCGCTGGGGAAGATTGCCTCGATCAGGGCGCCTCGCTGACCGCCAGGCGGTAGCCTTGACCGTCGCTGACCACATGGCCGGCGGTCGGCGCGGCGAAGTGGGTGCCGATCACCAGCACTTTCGAGCCGGCCAGGTCCGCGAACATCCGTCGTCGCGTGGCGGTGGAGGCGGCCTCGTCATAGTCGGCGCGGCTGGCCCAATCGGGCCGCGCCAGTTGGCAGGGATGGTGGATGAAGTCGCCGGTGATCAGCGCCTCTTCGCCCTTTGAGCGGATGCGCACGCTGACGTGGCCGGGCGTGTGCCCCAGCGTCGGCTCGAAGGAGACCCCTGGGCAGATGGCGTGGTCGGTCTCCACCAGGTCGACGAGGCCGGCCTCCCAGACCGGTTTGACGCTGTCGTGGAAGGGCGAGCGTTCGGGCGCTTCGTTTCCGTCTTCCTCGGCCCGCCAATACTCGTATTCGGCCCGACCCAGTAGGTAGCGGGCGTTGGGGAAGGTCGGGACCCAGGCGCCGTCGACCAGCATGGTGTTCCAGCCCACGTGGTCGACGTGCAGATGGGTGCAGAGCACCACGTCGAGGCTCTCTCGCGGAAAGCCGGCGGCGGCGAGGTCCGCCAGAAAGGTCGTCTGCAGGCCGCTCCAGGTCGGGATGTCGCGCTGCTTGTCGTTGCCGATGCAGGTGTCGACGATGATCCGCTTGGTGGGCGTCTCGACCACCAGGGCGTGGATGCTCATCCGCAGGCGCCCGGTCTCGTCGGCGAAATGCGGGGCAAGCCAGGGGATGGTCTGGACCACCTCCGGCGTCGCCTGGGGCAGGATAAAGCGGGTGCCGCCGGTGGCCTCCAGCTCCAGGATGCGGGTGATCTTCACATCGCCCACTTGCCAGCTCAGCATGTCGCCCGCCTCCCCCACCGGCCCGAAGCCGGCCGGCGCAGTGTGCGTCGAGCGCGGGCGGCGTGACAACCGCCCCACGCCGTCCGCCTGGCTAGAAGCGCACCTGCGCGGTCTTGTCCTTGTAGTCGTCCTTGGGATCGCTCCCGAGCAGCATTTTCACACCGGCGAAGGCGCTGTGTTCGTTCAGCCAGATGTGGGCGTCGCGCGGCTCAAAGCGCAGCAGTTGCAGCTCCGGGTCGTCCTTGCCCTTCTCGAACCAGGCCGCGACGAAGGCATTCCACAGCCGGTCGATGGTCGCCCGGTCGTTGTCGAGGAACAGTTCGCCCTCAATGGCGGCGAAGAGGTCGTGGCCTTTGGCGGCGAAGTTGATCACCGCGCGATGGCGTTCGCCCATGTCCTGGACCAGATCGGTAGTCTTGGCGGTGAAGAAGTAGATCGGGCCGCGGCCCTTGCCGGACGCCTCGTCCAGCTGGCCGGTCATCGGCTGGCCCATGCCGCCATCGACACCGACCAGGCCCACCATCATGGTGCGGTCGTGCTTCACGGCCTTCCAGAACTTGGCTTCGATATCGGCTTGGTCGGTCATGGCGGGCTCCTGATAGGCGGGACCCGATAAACGGCGAGGGCGCCTTGGCGTTCCGTGGAGGACCTGGAAGCCGCGCTTGTTTCGATAAGGAAATGCGTCGGAGCGGCAAAGCTTCTAAGCTTGCCGAAACAATCTTACGGGGGGACTTCCACCATGCATCGTCGCGCCTATTTCGCCACGGCCCTGAGCGCCGCCCTGTTGGTCGCCAGCGTCCAGCCGGCCTTCGCGGCTGACGCCGCCGCGCCGGCCGCGGCCAAGCCCGCCGCCGCCGCGCCAAAGGCCTCCTCGGCTAGGGACCTCTCGGCGACCACGACGCCGGAGGCGGTCGGCTTCGACGCCCAGCGCCTGAAGCTGATGGACGAGTACATGGCCAAGACGGTGGCAGACGGCCGCGTCGCCGGCATGACCACGCTGCTCGCCCGCCACGGCAAGGTGGTGGAGTTCAAGACCTACGGAAAGACCAGCCTCGCCACCGGCCAGGCCATGCCGAAGGACGAGATCTTCCGCATCTATTCGATGTCCAAGCCGCTGACCGGCACGGCGATGATGATCCTGTTCGAACAGGGCAAATGGCGCCTGGACGACCCGGTCACCCGCTATGTGCCGGAGTTCAAGAACCTCAAGGTGATGGTGGAGTCCGACAAGGACGGCAAGATCACCAAGGTCGAGGACATGAAGCGTCCGCCGACCATGCGCGAGATCATGAGCCATACCGCAGGCTTCGGTTACGGCCTGGGCGACCGCCACCCCGTCGACAAGCTCTATCGCGAGAAGAAGGTGCTGGCCGCGACCGGTCTGCACCAGATGATCGAGCGCACCGCCGAGATCCCGCTGATGTACCAGCCGGGCACCAACTGGTCCTATTCCAGCGCCGTCGATATCCAGGGCTACATCGTCGAGAAGCTCAGCGGGAAGCCGTTCGGCCAGTTCCTGCAGGAGAACGTCTTCGCACCCCTGAAGATGAAGGACACCGGCTTCTACACCGGCGCCGCCAAGGCCAACCGTCTGGCCGCCGTCTACGTCGGCGAGGTCGTGAACCAGAAGCCGACTGGCAAGATCGTCGAGGCGGGCGACCTGTTCGGTAACTCCATGCCCGACTACTCCAAGCCGCCGGCCATGGAGAGCGGCGGCGGCGGCCTGGTGTCGACCACCATGGACTACGCCCGCTTCTGCCAGATGATCCTCAACAAGGGCGTGCTGGACGGCGTGCGCATCCTGGCGCCGTCGTCGGTCGAGCTGATGGACACCAACGTCATCCCGCACAACGTCCTGGTGAACACCAACGGCACCAGCGTGGCGCAGTTCAACGAGGCCGTCGGCTTCGGCCTCGACTTCCAGGTGGTCAACGACGCGCGCAAGGCCGGGATGAACGAGGGCAACAACACCATGAGCTGGGGCGGCGCGGCCGGCACCTGGTTCTGGATCGACCCGACCAACGACCTGATCTATGTCGGCATGATCCAGCGCATGGGCGGCACCGGCGGTGATGACCTGGGCACCATGGCGCGCACGCTCACCTACCAGGCGCTGCTGCACCCGGAGAAGTAACGGAGACGCCTTGGGAACGCTGCAGAACGACCCTCTGGCGTCCTTCGTCCGCTTCCTGAGGAAGCATCACGGCGTGAACACCCTCGTGGAGACCGGCACCTATCTGGGGGCCGGGACCGCGTTTGCCGCGGAGGTGTTCCCCGAGGTCTTCTCGATCGAGGTGAACCTGGAGTTCCACGCCCGGTCCAAGGCCGCTCTGGCGGGGACGCAGGCCCAGCTGATTCTGGGCGATTCCCGCGTCGAGCTGCCGAAGATCGTGGCCGGGCTGACCGGGCCGGCGGTGTTCTGGCTGGACGGCCACGCGGGCGGCGGCCATTTCGGGCCCAACGACGACTGCCCGCTGATCGAGGAGCTGACCGCGATCGCGGCCTCGCCGCATGAGCATTTCATCCTGGTGGACGACGCGCGCGCCTTCCTGGCCCCGCCGCCGCCGCCCTTCGATCCGGACAAGTGGCCGGACCTGGCGCAGGTGCTGAACACCATCCGGGCGCGGACGCCGTACTACTGCGTGGCGATCGCCGACACGCTGATCTGCGTCCCGCCGGCGGCGAAGGCGCATCTGCGCAACTTCTGCAACGCGGTGCGCCCCAATATCTGAAGGCGAGCATCTGACGGTGCGCGCCTTGACTTTCGACCCCCTACATGCGCCCTTCCGCGCCTCGTAAATCAGCCGAATTCCTCAGGTAAATGCACGCCTACCGCACCCACACCTGCGGCGCGCTTCGCGCCGCCGACACCGGCCAGACGGTCCGCCTCTCAGGCTGGATCCACCGCAAGCGCGACCACGGCGGGCTGATGTTCGTGGATCTGCGCGACCACTATGGCCTCACCCAGCTGGTGCTCTCGCCGGAGACACCCGGGTTCGAGACCGTCGAGCATTTGCGCGCCGAGAGCGTGATCCGCATCGACGGCGAGGTGGTCGCCCGCTCCGCCGAGACGGTGAACCCGAACCTGCCGACCGGCGCGGTCGAGATCCGCGTGAAGAAGGTCGACGTGCTGTCGGCCGCCGCCGAACTGCCGCTGCCGGTGTTTGGCGAGCCCGACTATCCGGAAGAGATCCGGCTGAAAAACCGCCACCTGGACCTGCGCCGCGAGACTCTGCACCGCAACATCGTGCTGCGCTCGAAGGTCATCCATTCGATCCGCAACCGGATGATCGGCCAGGGCTTCCTGGAGTACCAGACCCCGATCCTGACGGCCTCTTCGCCGGAGGGCGCGCGCGACTTCCTGGTGCCGTCGCGCCTGCACCCGACCAAGTTCTATGCGCTGCCGCAGGCCCCGCAGCAGTTCAAGCAGCTGCTGATGGTCTCGGGCTTCGACCGCTACTTCCAGATCGCGCCCTGTTTCCGCGACGAGGACCTGCGCGCCGACCGCAGCCTGGAATTCTACCAGCTCGACGTCGAGATGAGCTTCGTGACGCAGGAAGACGTGTTCGCGGCGATCGAGCCGGTGATGCACGGCGTCTTCGAGGAGTTCGCCGACGGCAAGCCGGTGACGCCGTACCCGTTCCCGCGCATCCCGTTCCGTGAGTGCATGGCCAAGTACGGCACCGACAAGCCGGACCTGCGCAACCCGATCGTCATGCAGGACGTCTCCGACCACTTCCGCGGCGGCGGCTTTGGCCTGTTCGCCCGCATCCTGGAAGACAGGAAGAACGCGGTGTGGGGCATCCCCGCGCCGAAGGGCGGCAGCCGCGCCTTCTGCGACCGCATGAACAGCTGGGCGCAGGGCGAGGGCCAGGCGGGCCTGGGCTACATCTTCTGGAGCGAGGACCAGGGCGGCTGGGGCGGCCCGATCGCCAAGAACCTGGGGCCTGAGCTCACCGACGCAGTCATGGGCCAGTTGGGCTTAGGCGCGGGCGATGCGGCCTTCTTCTCGGCCGGCGATCCCAAGGTGTTCGCGAAGTTCGCCGGGACCGCGCGGACCAAGGTGGGGACCGACCTCAACCTGATCGACGAGAACCGCTTCGAGTTCGTCTGGATCGTCGACTTCCCGATGTTCGAGATGAACGAAGAGACCCACCGTGTCGACTTCAGCCACAACCCCTTCTCGATGCCGCAGGGTGAGCTGGCGGCGCTGAACGGCAAGGACCCGCTGGATATCCTCGCCTACCAGTACGACATCGTCTGCAACGGCTACGAGCTGTGCTCCGGCGCGATCCGGAACCACCTGCCGGAGATCATGCTGAAGGCCTTCGAGATCGCGGGCTATGGCCCGGAGGTCGTCGAGGAGCAGTTCGGCGGCATGCTGAACGCGTTCCGCCACGGCGCGCCGCCGCACGGGGGCCTGGCACCTGGCATCGACCGCATCGTCATGTTGCTGGCCGGCGAGACGGCGATCCGCGAAGTCATCGCCTTCCCGCTGAACCAGCAGGGGCAGGATCTGATGATGAATGCGCCCTCAGAAGTCAGCGACAAGCAGCTGAAAGAGCTGAATATCCGTCTCGCACCGCCCCTGAAGGCCTAGGGCAGGAACCGCGCCGGCTCGACCAGGTAGCGGGTATTGTAGGGCGCCGGCGGCGCGGGTGGGGCCGGAGGCGCGGGCGGCGCAGGCTGGCCAGGCATCACATGCACCCAGTGCGCGGTGCCGGCCTGGCGGATGATCGCGCGGACGCTGAAGCTGCAGGTCTTCACATTCAGGCCCTTGGGCAGCTTGGTCTTGGCGTCGCCGCAGGCCTCGTCGACCTGCTCCTGGGTCAGGCCGTGGACGCGGCTGAGGTCGACGCCCTCGATCACCGCGTGGTGCAGCTCGGCTTCCTTGAAGTCGGCGTCGTCGAAGCTGCCGCCGGTCAGGAGCGCCATGTTCATCTCGGCGCCGCGGAAATTGGCCTTGTCGAACCTGCCGGAGAGGTTCGCGCCCTCCAGCGTCGCGTCGCGGAAGATCGCGCCGCGGGCGTCGGCCTTGGTGAAGTTGGCGCCGGGCATTTCCGTCGAGCGGAAGATTGCTTTGACCAGGATCGCCTTGGTGAACACCGCCGCGGTCGCCGAGGCGTCGGTGAAGTCGACCTCGGTCATGTTGGCGCCGCCGAACTGGCCGCCCTTGGCCTCGGTGGAGCGCATGCGGGTGTGCTGCATGATGGCGTTGGTGAACACTGTGCCCAGGATCTGGGCGTCGTTCATGACGGCGTAGGACAGGTCCGCGCCGGTGAAGTTCGACCCCAGGAACTGGGCCTCGCGCAGGTTGGAGCCGACCAGGGTCGCGCCGGAAAAGTCCGCGCCCATGAAGTGCGCGCCGGTGAGGTTGCGGCCGGACAGTTCGCACTTGGGACAGGCGCCGCCGAAGCCGGTGGAGCGGGCGACTTCCTTGTCGCTGCTGGCGCCCGCATGCGCGGCGACCGGCGCGGCGGCGGCCACGCTTGCCGCGATGGCGGCGATCAGGGCGGGGGTGAAAAACTTGGTCACGCGGGTCGGAAGTCCTTGGTTCTACTCACTCCATCTGCACGTCACCGGGCGGTCACACCACTTAATTCGCGGTAATTGTTAAGGGCTTAGGCGCTGGCGCCTGCAACTTAGGATGTTGATTCAGGCGCCCAGGTCTTCGCCGAGGCGCCCGGCGCGCGCCCCGCAGCTCTCGCAGATCAGCGACACGCCTTTGCGCACCACGGCCACATCGCCGCAGGCCGCGCAGACGTCGGCGGCCTCCAAGGCGGCGGGGCCGCTGGCCCGGTTGGCGCTGGGCAGGAACACCAGGTTGTCGGGCGCCTCGCCGCGCGAAAAGCCCCGGGAAATGAACCGTGAGGCCAGCTGCGGCCCGGCGTCGGGCTCCAGGCCCGCATCCAGCGCCTCGGCCTTGCCGCGGCCCATGCCGTCGGCGTTGAGCTCGCCCGGATCGTTGGTCGCGAGGTCCTTGCGGCCGAGGTATGAGATGCCGAGTTCGCGGAAGATGTAGTCGAGGATCGAGGTCGCCGAACGCACCGTGTCGTTGCCGGTCACCGGTCCCGCCGGCTCGAAGCGGGTGAACACGAAGGCGTCGACGAACTCGTCCAGCGGCACGCCGTATTGCAGGCCGATCGACAGCGCGATGGCGAAATTGTTCATCAGCGAGCGGAAGGCGGCGCCTTCCTTGTGCATGTCGATGAAGATCTCGCCGAGTTCGCCGTCGTCGTATTCGCCGGTGTGCAGATAGACCTTGTGGCCGCCCACCGCGGCCTTCTGGATATAGCCCTTGCGGCGGTCAGGCAGCTTGCGCCGGGTGCGCTCGCGCTCGACCACGCGCTCGACGATGCGTTCCTCGGGCTCCGGGGCGCGGGCCGGGCGCGGTTCGCCCAGCACCGGCAGGTCCAGCCCCAGGTCGGCGGGCGCGCTCGCCCGGCGGACGTGGATCGGGCCGATGGCCTCGCGCAGTTCGGTCAGGACCTGGGCGGGCGTCGCATTCCAGGCCAGCTCGACCTGCGCGATCTGCGGGACGGTGAGGGCCAGGTCGAGAGCTTGCGCCATGGCGCGGCGGGGCGGCTCGCCCAGGGCCTGAGCGCTGCGGAAGACGTCGCGGGCGATGGGGGTCAGGAACTCGGCCTGCGCCAGGCTGTCGCCACCCAGGGCATGGGCCTCGGCGGCGGCGACGTCGGCGGTGGTGAAGCCCATGAGGGCCAGCAGGTCGAAGCTGGGGTCGGCCAGCTGGTCGGCGCTGGCGCCCATGACGTCGCGCAGGAAGCCCTCGCCGATGATGGCGGGCGCGAAGGCCTGCGGCAGGCGGGCGACCAGGGGCAGGGCGGCCTCGACCGCGGCGATCTCGTGATCGGTGAAGCCGCGGGCCAGCAGGGCGGCGTGATTGACCCCGGGCGCCTCGGACAGGTCTGCGCGGCCGAGCAGCAGGGCGTGCGCCTCCTCCGCCTCGACGCCGGAGAGCGCCAGCCCGCGGATCGCTGCCTCGCTGAGCACCCGCACCGGTTCGCCGTCGGACGTCTCGGCGAGCGTCAGCGGGCCGGCCCAGGGCTCGGCGGAGAGCCGGCCGCCGCCCAGTCGCAGCTCCAGCTCGGGGTCGCGGAAGATCGCCAGGCCCGCGCCGGCGCCCTCGATGGCGCGGCCGGCCGCCAGATAGAGCTCCCGCGCCGTCTCGCGGGCCGCCTCACTGTCGTAGTCCAGGCCATGGGCCACCAGCCACTCGCCAAGCCCGGCCAGGCCGATCAGGGCGGCGGTATCGCTCGCCGCGGCCAAGGCGCCGGCCAACAGGGCGACGGCGGCCTCGAAGGCGTCGATGTCGAAGCCCTCGTCTGTCCAGAAGCCCATCAGGTCGACGCCGCCGATCAGCGCGCCTTGCGCCTCGGCGATTCGTTCGGCGACGGCGCGGCTGGGCGCCAGCACGACGGAACCCGTGGCCCAGACGGCGCGCGCGAGGGTTTCGTCCGGCGGCCCGATCACCACCAGGCGGAGGCCGGTCTGCGCTAGCGGCGCTTCGATCTCCCAGGCGTCCTCACCGGCGCGGGTGAGCGCGATGGCGTCCAGGATCATAGCGTCGGAGGCCCCGGCGGCGCGGGCGGCCTCGGCGGCGCGGGTCAGACTCGGGTTGGCGGCCGGATCGGCGCAGGCCTCGGCGTCGCCCTCGCAGCGAGCGATGGCGTCCATCACCGCCTGCATCCGCCGCCCCAGTTCCAGCGCCAGCGCCTCGGCGGCGGCCTGGCCGCGATGGGCTGCGACAGCGCGGGCGATCTGGGGCGACCCGGCTTCGACGACGGCTGGCGGCGCACCCACCGGCTTGCCGCCGATGGCGATGACGCCGGCCAGCAGGGCCTCGGTCAGTTCGTCGCGGAAACGGGTGCGGGCGCGGACGTCCTTCACCAGCCCCTTGGCTTGGGCGCGGGCGGTGAGGTCTTCCACGAAGTCCGTGATGGCCATGGGAGTGTCGCTGGCGCCACCTGCCCAATCGATCCAGGCGTCGAGGCGGGCATTGGTCCAATGGGCCGGCGCCTGGACCTCGGCGAAGCGACCGCCCAGGTCCACGGTCCGCGCTTCGATTCTTGTTCGCGAAGTTTCGCGACCCATTCGCCGACTCCCTAGCGGGCAGGGTAGGGTTCGCGGGCGCGCGCGATCAATAGATGTTGCGGTCGCAGGCCGCTTCATCCCCAACATCTTGCTGTTGGAGGCGATCAGGCGGCGCGCTGGACGCTCCAAATCGGCCCGCCTATAGTCCGCCCGCGAACCCGCCCTTCTAGAGACCACGCCCAGTGCTCAATTTCCTGCGATCGATCTTCACCTGGTGGAACGGCGCCACGATCGGCGTGCGCTTCCACATCGGGCGCCGTGGCGTCTACGTGGGCCAGGACGACAACGGCAACCGTTACTTCGAGGCCAAGGACAATTCCGACAGCTACGATCAGCGCAAGCGCCGCTGGGTGATCTATCGCGGGTACGCCGACGCCTCGAAGGTGACGGCCGAGTGGCACGGCTGGCTGCACTACACCTTCGCCGAGCCGCCGACCGTCGAACCCTTTCTGATCAAGGCCTGGGAAAAGGACCATCTGCCGAACCTCACCGGCACGATCCACGCCTACCGTCCGCAGGGCGCGCTGTCGCGCGGCGGCGAGCGGCAGAAGGCCACCGCCGACTACGAGGCCTGGACCCCTAAATAGGCCGCTTTGCGATGCCGTCCCGCCGCACGCCGAGACTGGCGCCAAGATCGATCCCAAGCCGCCGGCTCTGGCTCGCGCTGACGCTCAGCGCCGCCGCCGGATTCGCCGCCGCGCAGCCGGCGCCCTCGCAGGCGCCGCCGACCGTGGTGCAGATGCCGCCCAGCGAGACGGTCGTCCCCGACAAGGCCGCGCCCGCCAAGCCCTCAGCGGCCACGCCGCCGGCGGCCGACAAGGACGCGGAACCCGCGGCGGCGCCCGTCGCCAAGGCGCCGGCCGCGCCGGTGCGGCGCACGCGCTACGACGTGGCGGTGCTGCAGGCCCTGGACAAGGTCACCGCTGAAAGCCTGCGCTTCGAGGCCCCGGTCGGGCGGCCGGTGCGCTACAAATCGCTGGTGTTCACCGTGAAGGCCTGCGAGCGCTCGACGCCCGAGGAGCCTGTCGAGGATTCCATCGCCTATCTGACCATCGACTCCCAGCCGCGCCCGGAGGCCGGCAAGGCGCCGCTGGCGGCGCGCCAGGCGTTCAAGGGTTGGATGTACGCTTCGTCGCCCAGCCTGCATGTGCTGGAGCACCCGGTCTACGCCGCCTGGCTGATCACCTGCAGGGCAGCTGTCCCGCTCAATCCAACGGTCGTGGCTCCTGTTGCGCCCGTCCGTGCTCCCGCGCCTGCCGCCAAGCCTGCAACCGCGCCGCCGGCCGCCGCCGCGCCGCACTGAAAGTCACCCTCCGCCGACATCGCGATCGCCAGGCGCCGGTGATAGTCCAGGCGTGAGATTTCCACCGCCCCGAACTGGGTCAGGTGCTCGGTCATGAACTGGGCGTCGAGCAGCCGGTAGCCGCCGGCGATCAGGCGGGCGACCAGATGCACCAGCGCCACCTTCGACGCGTCGGTCCGCCGCGAGAACATGCTCTCGCCAAAGAAGGCGCCGTGAAGGGAGACGCCGTAGAGGCCGCCGACCAGTTCGCCGCCCAGCCAGCACTCCACCGTGTGCGCGAAGCCCATCTCGTGGAGCTCGACGTAGAGGTCCTCGATCGGATGATTGATCCAGGTCTCCGCCCGCCCGGGGCTGGCCTGCGCGCAGGCCTGGACGACTTCACGGAAGGCGGTGTCGGTGCGGATCTCGAAGGGCTCGGCCCGCACCGTGCGCGCCAGCCGGTGCGAGACATGGAAGCCATCGAGCGGGATCACGCCCCGCCGCTCCGGATCGATCAGGAAGACGCGCTCGTCCTCCCGCGCGTCGGCCATCGGAAAGACGCCGCGCGCGTAGCAGGCCAAAAGATCGCGGGCGTCGAACTGCGACATGGCCGGATCGTACAGCGGTTTGGCCCGGTGCGTAGGGGCGCCGCGGCTCAAGTTCCGGGCGGCACGACCGGCAGGATGATCCGCGAGGCGAGGTCGGGTGCGGAATAGACTTTCTGGGTCGCGGCTACGAAGTCGCTGGCCTTGGCTGCGTAGATGCTGGGCGTGAAGGTCTGCGGGTTGCGGTCGATCAGCGGGAACCAGGTGGACTGCACCTGCACCATGATCCGGTGCCCGGCCTTGAAGACGTGGTCGCGGTCGCGCAACGGCACCTCCCAGCGGGTCGGCTTGCCCGGCGTCAGCGCCTTGGGATGCTCGTTGCTCTCCAGGTAGCGGCCGCGGCGGACTTCCATGGCGATCGGCAGTTCATAGCCGTTGGCGCTGTGGGCGAAGGCGCCGGGGATCGGGCCTTCGTCGCCCCAGTGCGGCGGCTCGGCATTGTCGGGCGCAACGTCGATCAGCTTGACGATGAAGTCGCTGTCCGTGCCCGAGGTCGAGGCGAAGAGTTCGGCCGCGACAGGGCCGGCAATGGTCACGTCGGCCTTCAGGGGTTCGCTGACGTAGCTCAATACGTCGGGGCGATGGTCGACGAACCGCTGGTCGGCGCTTTCCCAGGTGCGCCAGTCGCCGCCGGGATAGGTCGGCGAGATCGGCCGCTGGCGATAGGGCACGGGGTTGGCGGGGTCGGAGACGAAGCTGCGCTGCGCCTCCTTCTCGCGGCCGCCCGGCGGCTCGAAGCTCAGGCTCCCGTCGGCGTGGAAATAGAGGCTGGTGGGCTTGGCGTCGGCCGGTGGCCACTTAGCGTAGGTGCGCCAGGCGTTGGAGCCGGTCTGGAAGATGTTGGCGGCGTAGGCGGGCTTATCGCCCTTGTCGTGCAGCCAGTAGGCGAAGAACGGCGCCTCGATATCGCGCCGGAAGGCGAGCGAGGTGTCCTGACCAAGCGACGTGGCGCCCACGCTCGACACCGCGGCCCGCCAGCCGCCGTGGAACCAGGGCCCCGCCACCATCAGGGCGTTGTGGTCGGGATCATGTTCCCCCTCGTGGCGGAAGATATCCCAAGGACCCCAGGGGTCCTCCTGATCCCAGAAGCCGGCGACATTCAGCGTCGGGACCGAGGCCTTGTGCAGGCTCTGCGCCCAGGCCTGGTTCTTCCAGAAGGCGTCGTAGTCGGGGTGTTCGCTCGCTTCGTTCCAGTAGCGGATCTTGCCGTGCAGGTACTTGGCGTTGAGGTTCGAGAGCGCGCCGGCGTTCAGGTACCACTCGTAGGTGTCCCACTTGTCGAAGGCGAAGTGGGTGTTGTCGTTCTTGTCGGCCTCTTCCAGCACCGCATATTCGAAGTCGTAGCTGAGGCGCAGCGCGCCATAGCGGTGGTCGTCGTCGTTCATCCACTGGTCGGTGGGTGAGGCCTGTTCGCTCACCGCCTTCAGGGCTGGATGCGGCCCCAGCAGGGTCACGCCGGCGGTCATGCCATCGTACGAGACGCCATAGATGCCGACCCGGCCGTTGTTGGCCGGCACGTTCTTCACCAGCCAGTCGATGGTGTCATAGGCGTCGCGGGTCTCGATGGTGCCCTTGCCGGGCGTGACCGTGGAATCCTCGGAGAGGGTGAAACTCCCCTCCGACTTGAAGCGGCCGCGGATGTTCTGGAAGACCAAGATATAGCCGTCGGCGGCCAGGTCCCGCAGGTTGATCGGAACCCGGGTGAAGGCCTTGTCGGGCACGCCATAGGGTGTGCGCTGCATCAGGATCGGCAACGGGCCCTTGGCGTCCAACGGGGCCAGGATCACGGTCTGCAACTTCACCCCATCACGCATGGGGATCATCACTTCCTGAAAGCTGAAGATCGGCGCGGGCGCGGGTGTTGCGGCCGGTGGCGGGGTCTGCGCGGGCGCCGGCGATGAAAGCGTCAGGAGCCCCAAGGCCGCCGCCGCGAGCCACATCGCCGTCGATCTCATCCCAGGTCCCTCAGGTTCCCAGAGAACCTAGGCGAGCCCGTGGTGCCCGGCCAGCGCGGATCAGCCGGCGGCAGCCTGGGCCTTCATCCAGTTTTCCAACCAGTGGATGTTGTAGTTCCCACTGATGATGTCCGGCTGGGCCAGCAGCTCCTGGAAGAGCGGGATGTTGGTGTCGATGCCGGCCACCACGATCTCGCCCAGGCAGCGGTTCAGGCGCGCGATGCACTCGGCGCGGTCGCGTCCGTGGACGATCAGCTTGCCGATCAGGGAGTCGTAGTAAGGCGGGATCGTGTAGCCGGCGTAGAGCGCGCTATCCATCCGTACGCCCAGGCCGCCAGGCGCATGGTAGTCGGTGACCAGGCCGGGGGACGGCGCGAAGGTTTTCGGGTTCTCGGCATTGATCCGGCATTCGATGGCGTGGCCCTCGAAGACCACATCCTTCTGCGCGAACGACAGAGGGAGGCCGGCGGCGATGCGGATCTGCTCGCGCACCAGGTCGATGCCGGTGATCGCCTCGGTGACGGGGTGCTCGACCTGCAGGCGGGTGTTCATCTCGATGAAGAAGAACTCGCCGTTTTCGTAGAGGAATTCGATGGTGCCGACGCCGAGGTAGCCGATGGCCTTGATCGCATCGACCACCACCTTGCCGATCTTGGCGCGGCCGGCGGCGTCGAGGGCGGGCGAGGGGGCTTCCTCCAGCACCTTCTGGTGGCGGCGTTGCAAGGAGCAGTCGCGTTCGCCCAGGTGGCAGACGTTGCCGAAGCTGTCGGCGATGACCTGCAGCTCGATGTGGCGCGGCGTCTGGAGGTAGCGCTCCATGTAGACCGCGTCGTCGCCGAACGCCGCCTTGGCCTCGCTGCGCGCCGTCGAGACCGCCTCGTAGAGATCGTCCTGCGTCTGGGCGACTTTCATGCCACGCCCGCCGCCGCCGGCCGCGGCCTTGATCAGCACGGGGAAACCGATGGCGTTGGCCGCCGCGAAGGCTTCTTCCTCCGTGGTCACCGCGCCGTCGGAGCCGGGCACCACGGGGATGCCGGCGGCCTTCACCGCCTGTTTGGCGGTGATCTTGTCGCCCATCATCTTGATGTGCTCGGGCTTGGGCCCGATGAAGGTGAAGCCGTGGGCGCCGACAATCTCAGCGAAGCGGGCGTTTTCCGAAAGAAATCCGTAGCCTGGATGGATCGCCTGAGCCCCGGTGATCTCGGCGGCGGCAATGATCGAGGGGATGTTCAGGTAGCTCTTGGCCGCCGAGGGCGGGCCGATGCAGACGCTTTCGTCGGCGAGGCGCACCCACATGGCGCCGCTATCGGCCTCGGAGTGCACGGCGACGGTGGCAATGCCCATCTCCTTGCACGCGCGGTGCACGCGAAGGGCGATTTCGCCTCGGTTGGCGATGAGAATCTTGTCGAACATGGGGTTAGCCGATGACCGCGAGCGGCTCGCCGAACTCCACGGGCTGGCCATCCTCGACCAGGATCGCCACGATCTTGCCGGCCTTGGGCGCGGGGATCGGGTTCATGGTCTTCATGGCCTCGATGATCATCAGGGTCTGGCCGGCGGTGACGGTGTCGCCGACCTTCACGAAAGAATCGGAGCCCGGTTCCGGCTGTAGATAGACGCTGCCGACCATCGGCGACTTCACCTCGTCGCCACTGGCGCGGGCCGGCACGACGGCTTCGGTTCCGGTGGCCGCGGCGGGCGCCGGGCCAGCCGCGGGGGCCGGGGCATAGGCCATCTGCATCGGGGCGGCGGTCAGGGTCTTGGCGACGCGAATCTTCAGGCCGGAATGCTCGACCTCGATCTCCGACAGGCCGGTCTCGGTCAGGATGTCGGCCAGTCGGCGCACCAGGCGCGCGTCGATCGGATCGGCGGCGGGGGCCTTGGGAGGGCTAGCCATGGGGATACCTTCGCTTCTTCTTCTCGTTGAGGCTTAGCGGGTGAGGCCCGCGGCGGCCTCGATGGCCAGTTCATAGCTCGCCGCGCCGAAGCCGGCCACGACGCCGGTCGCCGCGAGGGAGACATAGGTCTGATTGCGGAACGCCTCGCGCGCCGCGGGGTTCGAGAGGTGGCATTCGATCACCGGAATGCCGACCATCTTCAGCGCGTCCAGGATCGCCACTGAGGTGTGGCCGTAGCCGGCGGGATTGATCACGATCGCCGAAGCCTTTTCGCGGGCCTCCTGGATCCAGTCGATCAGCTCGCCTTCGTGGTTCGACTGCCGGAACACGATTTCGCGCCCCAGGGACGACGCACGCGCCTCGCAGAGCTTCCGCACGTCCTCCAGGGTCTGATGTCCGTAAATCTCAGGCTCGCGGGCGCCCAGGAGGTTGAGATTGGGCCCGCTCAGCACATAGATCGGTTTGGGCATTACGCTCCGCCGTCGATTCCGCCGTCTTGTACCGGGCGGGGCTGCGGGTCACAAGCTTGGTGGATTTTGGCAGAACGCGGTCGCTGATTTGGGATGAGGCCCTAGCTATTCCACCGTTCCTAGAAAAGATCGGCATGACCGTCGTCGTGGCCTTTCTGGCGGCGACGATCGCGCTTGCCTTGAGCGTCGGTATTTGGGCGCGCACGCATCCGGCAGCGCCTGGCCAGGGCCATGTCTATTCGACATTTCCACCGGGCTGGCATTGCGGCGCCTCGAACGCGCCTCCGGTTGGCCGGACCAGTGGACCTTGTATGCGCGACCTGCCAAATCCAGATCCGTCGACGCTGCATTTGGGTCCAACAGAAGTAAGGCCGACCAAGTGAACCTGACCGTCAACGGCGAGACCCGCACCTTCGAGCCGCTGGCGAACCTGACGGCGCTGGTTTCGGCGCTGGGCCTCGACGGGCGCAAGGTGGCGATCGAGCGCAATCTGGAGATCGTGCCGCGCTCGGCCTATGGGAAGACCGCGCTCGCCGACGGCGACCGGATCGAGATCGTGCATTTTATCGGAGGCGGTTGACATGGACGGGTCTGCACAGGCGGCAGAGGACACCTGGACGGTCGCCGGCCGCACCTTCCGCTCGCGGCTGATCGTCGGCACCGGCAAGTACAAGGACTATGCCCAGAACGCCGCCGCCGCCGAGGCCGCCGGGGCTGAGATCGTCACCGTGGCGCTGCGCCGGGTGAATCTATCCGATCCCAGCCAGCCGATGCTGGTCGACTATGTGAAGCCCGACCGCTTCACCTTCCTGCCCAACACCGCCGGCTGTTTCACCGGCGAGGATGCGGTGCGGACCCTGCGCCTGGCGCGGGAGGCCGGCGGCTGGGACCTGGTGAAGCTGGAGGTGCTGTCGAACACCAAGCACCTGTTGCCGGATATGGAAGAGACGTTGCGAGCGCTGAAGCTGCTGATCGCCGACGGGTTCCAGGTGATGGTCTACTGCTCGGACGACCCGGTCTATGCGCTGAAGCTAGAGGAGGCGGGCGCTGCGGCGATCATGCCGGCCGCGGCGCCGATCGGCTCTGGGCGCGGCATCCAGAACTATCTGAACCTTGGCCTGATCATCGAGCAGTCGAAGGTGCCGGTGCTGGTGGACGCCGGCGTCGGCACGGCGTCGGACGCGGTGCTGGCCATGGAGGCGGGCTGCGACGCGGTCCTGATGAACACCGCCATCGCCGAGGCGCAGGACCCGATCCGCATGGCCGGCGCCATGAAGCACGCGGTGATCGCCGGCCGCGAGGCCTGGCTCGCCGGCCGCATGGCCAAACGCACCTACGGCGACCCGTCGTCGCCGCGGGGCGGGCTGATCTAGTCGCCCGTCTGGGCCTTGTATTTGGAATGGCAGGCCGTGCAGGTGTCGCCAAGGTCGTTCGCCGCCTTGGAGAATGCGCCGCCGTCCTTCTTCATCGCCGCCGTCTCGGCGTCGGCCGCCAGCTTGGCGAAGTCGGCGGCCGCCTTGGTCCACTCGTCTCCGGGCTTCTTCTGAGACCCGTTCAGGTCGGCGGCGACGCCCTTCAGCGCCTTGGCGGCCTTGAGGGCTTCGTCCCAGCGGGTGGCAGGGACCTTGGCCGCGTCGGGACCGTTGGCCGGATCGACGTCGCCGCCGACCGCGAAGATGGTGTTGGCGCCGGGCTCGACCACGCTCTTCATCTCGTCCTTGACGGTCATCCCGGCGGCGACTGCGGCGCCGGCGAGCGACAGGCTGATCAGGACGGCGAGGGAAGCGCGGCGCATAGGCGGGCCTTTCGGTGAGGTCGCGGCGAGCTTAGGCGGATGCGGCGGCGGGCTCCAATACCCTTTGGATGTCCAGCTCCGGCGACAGGCCCAGGCGCGTCAGCATCTCCTCGCGCTCCGGCCCGCCCTTGGGCCGATAGGCCTCGGCGTTGCGGGTCTTGCCGCGCGCCCAGTAGCCCAGGACCTTGGCCAGGTTCTTCGGCCGTTTCAGCCAGGCCTGCGGGTCCTCCAGCATATGGAAGCCGCGCAGGGCGGCGCGGAACAGCTCCACGTCGGAGCGGATGGCGACGGCGACGCCGTCTTCCAGAAAGGCCTTGGCCACCCGGCTCTTCAGGCTGGGCTGGTAGCCGGGGGTCAGCGCCTGGCGGGCGCGGCGTATGGCGGATCGGTCTGCGTCGCGCATGACGTCGTGGAACGGCCGAAGCTCGGCGCCGATCCGCCGCTGATAGGCCTCCAGCCGCGCCGCAGGATCTTCGAACATCTGCAGGGCGTCGCGCAGCAGGTGGGCGCTGACCGCCGCGAATGAGCAGCCGCGCCCATAGAGCGGATTGGATCGCACCAGGCTGTCGCCCACCGGGAAAAAGCCCAGCACCGCGGCCTTGCCGCCCGGCGCCATGTCGCGCCAGCGGCTGTGCAGGTCGCCCATGCCGAACACCCGGCTGATGGCGCTGGAGGTGGCGGGATCGACCCAGGGGGTCAGGCCCGGCAGGCTGGCGCAGCAGGCGTCGAAGGTCGCGGGATCGACGATCTTCTTGCGCAGCTCCTCCTCGACCTCGGGCACGCAAAGGGTGATCGAGAAGCAGCCGTTGTCGCCTGGAAACACCCCGAACTTCAGATATTCTAGGTCACCGGTGACCGGCGCATGGGTGCGTTCCGGCTCGCTGACACCTGGGTTCAGGCGGTAGTGGCGGGTGAAATAGAGGATGCCGCAGTCTTCCGATTCCTCGGGGATCACGGCGCCGGCTTCGCGCAGTTGCTCGATGGAGCCGGAAGTTCGGCCGGCGGCGTCGGCGACCAGGTCGGCGGTGAGTTCGTGGCGGCCGTCCGCCTCCTCGATGACCACGCCGGTGACCCGCGGCGTCGCGCCCGGCGTGATCAGCAGTTCCTTGACGAAGGCGCCGGAACGGATGGTGACGTTCGGCTGGCGCTCGACGTAGCGGCGCATGATCAGTTCCAGCGTCGTGCGGCGGCTGGTCAGGATGGCGAGGTCGCGGTCCACCGGCTCGGGCGTATAGCTGCGCTTGTGGATGTCGGTGAGGCCGCCCTCGAACGCCAGGTCGCGGCAGCCAGCGGCCAGCAGTTCGGCCAAGAGTTCGGGATGCTCGTCGCGGATGATCAGGCGCAGGCGGGCGAGGAAGGCGTGGCTGTGCCGCAGGTGGCCGACGCCCCGCCGCGTCCAGCTGTCGAAGGCGACATCGGCGCCGCCCTCCGGCGGCGGCGGATCGCGTTCCAGCAGGATGACCTCGCGCCCGGTCGGCGCCAGCGCCAGCGCCGTCCAAAGCCCGGCCATGCCAGCGCCGATCACCAGTACGCGTTCAGACATCTTGCTCACTCTTCAGGCCGCCCCACGCGCCCGGTGCGACCACCCTACCTCAAGACCGCACTGCCGCCGGGTCAAGGCCACGGGGCCGACCCTTAGCTCTTCGATGTATCCGGCATCGGCTGGCCCTTGGCCTTGGCGATGGCGGCGCGGAGCGCCGGCACGTCGGCGCCGGGGATCATGGTGTCGCCGACGATGAAGGCCGGCGTGCCGTCGATGTGCATGGCTTCGGCCAGCGCATGGGTGTCGAGGACTTGGCGCTCGATGAGCGGATGCTGGGCGTCCTTGCGCGCGGCGGCCGGATCGATGCCGACCTCGGTCAGGTGGCGGTCGAGGGCGGCGTCATCCAGCGCCTTTTCGCCCATCAACGCTTGGTAGAGCTGCACGCCCTTGGTCTTGGCCTCGCGGGTCAGGGCCACCTTGGCGGCGGTGTCGGAGACCTCGCCGAAGATCGGAAATTCCTTGAACACGAAGCGCACGTCGGGGTTCTGCTGGATCATCTTGACCACCTCGGGCGCGGCCAGTTTGCAGTAACCGCAGCGGTAGTCGAAGAACTCCACCACCGTGAGCTTGCCGTTCGGATTGGCCACGAAGTCGCGAGGGTCGCGCTCCAGCTGGCCGCGGTACTTGCCGATGGCGTCGGTGGAGGCCTTGGTGGCGGCCAGCCGCTCATTTTCGGCCAGCTTGTCGGCGGCTTCGCGGATCACCTCCGGGTGGGCCATCAGATAGGCGTGCACCTTCTGGCCGAAGGCGGCGTCGTCGGCCTTCTGGCAGGCGGTCAGCGAAAGGGCGGCGGCGAGGGCGGCAAACGCCCGGAGAGCTACGATCATGGCAGCCAGATAGGACGAATTGGCGGCTTTTGCGAGACGGCCTTCAGCCGCCGCTGGCGATCCGGCGTTCCTCGTCCGGCGTCGGCTTGGAGACCAGCACGATGTCGGTGGCGCGCCGCCACTCGGGGCTGTCCTTCGACAGGCGCTCGCGGGCGCGGATCGCGAACTCGCGAGCCAGCTTCATGTTGCCGACGTTGTAGTCGTATTCGGCGGTCGCCAGCCGGGCCAGACCTTCGTCGCCGTGCTTGTCATAGGCCTCGGCCAGGACGCGCCAGGCGGACGCATTGTCCTCTTCCTGGGTCAGCGCTTTTTTCAGCTCGGCGATGCCTTCCTCGGTCTTTGGCCGGGTGCCGATCGCCACCAGGGTCTGGGCCAGGTTGATGCGGAGCAGGGGGGCGTTGGGCCTCAGCTCGACCGAGCGGCGCTGCGGCGCCTCGGCGCCCTCGACCTGGCCGAACTCGAACATGATCTGGCCCTTGAGCTCCCAGAGGTAGGGATTGTTCGGCTGCTCGGCCAACAGCGCGTCGACGCGCTTCAGAGCCTTCTCCGGCTCCTTCATCTGGTAGTAGGCGATCGCGCGGGCGTAGCGCGCCGGATAGGACAGGTCCTTCTCGTCGTACTTGCTCATCGACACGACGGGATTGATGAAGCCGTCGAGCTTGGCCTTGATGATCTCCAGCTCGGAGACCGACTGCGGGGTGTCCTTCACATAGTAGTGCGGCAGCTTCGTCACCCGGTTCTGCAGGGACTCGATCCGCTCCGAGAACATCGGGTGATCGATGAAGTACCGGTAGCGCCGCATCTGGGAGAACACCTCCTCGTAGCGGTACTTATCCAGGAATTCGGCGAGGCCGCGGCCGGAGAGGCCGGCCTTTTCCATGTAGGTGGCGCCCGCCTGGTCGGCGCGGCTTTCCTGCTCGCGGCCGTAGCCCGCCGCGCCGATGGCGCCGAACATCGGCGCGCTGGTGATCAGGCCCGCCGCCGCGTTGCCGGCGCCGGCGATGGCGGCCAGCACGCCCAGGCCCATGGTCAGGATCATCGGCACCAGCCCGGCTTTCATTTCCTCGCCGGACCGGAAACTGTGGCCGCCGGCCAAGTGGCCGACTTCGTGGGCCATGACGCCCTGCAGCTGGTTGGGATTGTCCGCCTGCAGGATCAGCGAGGTGGTGACCATCATCACGCCCGGGCCGGCCGAGGCGTTGGGGTCCTTTGAGGCCACCAGGACGATCTGGATGCTCTTCGAATCGATTCCCGCCGCCTGGAACAACGGCGTCACTTCCCGGCGAAGGATGTCCTCGATCTCGGTGTCGCGCACCAGGTAGTCGCCCGGTGCGAACTGCGCGGCCGCACGCCCCGGCTGCAGCACCAGACTGAACGTCAGGGCGGTAGCCAGGGCTATGCGGGAAACCGAACGGGCAGGCGCGGCCATCTTCAACTCTCGAATGCGCCCCCCTAAAGCGGTTCGAAACCTAGCGCGTCACCCGCGCCGCCACCAGCCTTTGCGAGGCGCGGCCGGCGGCGTGGTGATTTCGGCCGGATCCGGCTCACGCGGCTTGGCGGCCACAGGCTTGCGCGCGGGCGCCGGCTTGGGCGCTGGCGCGTCCACGACGGCGACCGGTTCGGGCGCAGCCTCGGCGACAACCTCCGGGGCAGCCTCGACCGCGGCCGGCTTGGCCTTGGCCCGGCTGGCGCGCGGCTTCTTGGCGGGCGGCGCGGCTTCGGCGACCGGTTCGGGCGCAGGCTCCGGCTCGGCGACGGCTTCCGGTTCCGGCGCGGCGGCGGGCGCTTCGGCCACGGCCTGATCGGCCCCATGGTCAGCTGTCGCGGAGTCTCCACCACGTCCGCGGCCACGGCCACGGCTGCGGCGTCCACGGGCAGGGCGGTCCTCGGCGGCGGGCAGTTCGACCCAGACGTCGTCTTCCGAGCCGTCGGCGCGGGCGAGGGTGGTCGGCGCGGGCACGGCCGCTTCAGCGGCGACGCGCGGCTGATCGCGATTGCCCCGGGCAGGTGCGTCGTTCGCGGGCACCGGATCCTGGGCCTTCTTCATGTCCTCCGACGGGTCGTACCAGACGAAGGGATCGTCGCCGTAGGGCACCCACGGGCGGACCCAGGAGAAGGCGTCAACCGGTCGGCTGTCGTCGCGCATGCGGCGACCACCGCGGCGTCCACGGCGGCGGCGGCGGCCTTCGCCGCCCTCGCTGTCATCACGATGCCCTTCAGCCGGACGCGGCGCGGCGGCGCCGGCTTCGCGCGGCTCGCGCGGTTCGCCATCGCGGCGACCCCGGCGGCGGCGGCGGCCGCG
>CAIJOB010000040.1 GCA_903822175.1 uncultured Alphaproteobacteria bacterium | reverse complement strand
TTTTGCGGTGCTGCAAGCGCCGATGTTCGATGGTCTGGCGTTTGATGTGGGCCCGCTGGCGCAGGATGTCGGCGGCTCGGCCGAAGTAGGCGTCTGCCGGCGTCACGTTGCCCAGGCTCTCGTGGTATCGGGCATGGTTGTGACGGGGCCGTCCGCGGTCGGACGGTCCCTATTTGACTTGAGCGGTGGTGCTGGGCCCGGTGTCGGACGTCGAGCGGCGCTTCTGCATTCTGAGCCACGCGTCGAGGTCCGAGCGGTCGTAGATAACGCGACGCCCGAGCTTGTAGAAGGGTGGTCCTCCGCCGAAGCAGCGGAGCTTCTCCAGACGAGACGTGCTCGAATGGACGTATTGTGCGGCAAAGCGGGTATCGCCGCGAAGCGGTGCTTCAGGCGTGTCTGGTTTCGGCTCCATAGTGCTTGCTCCTCATAGCCGGGGAAATCACCGGCGAGGACAGGCAACTAGATGGGAAAAATCGGCGCGTAAGACGGTGCCCGATAGATGCCGATCTTGTCACAATAAGTTCAGGATTACGGTGGGCCGGACGTGATTTCCCTCGCAAGGGCGACCGCGGTAGGGACAGGGTCTATCGTATGCCGACGGTAAATGCGCTCGAGCGTGAGGGGGCTGCGACCCGCGAATTCAGCGCCTTCCCCGCAGAGGGCCCGGCAGGTCGCCGCGACGTTGCCGCGGTGCTTGGACTGCTGAGCTCTTACGGCGGTCAGGACTCGGTAGTCGTCCAATCGGTCTCCGCTAGGGTGTCCCCTACCGACCGTGCCGTTGTACCTGTCACCGATCGGACCAGCGACTCTGAATCCCGGAACAAGGTCGTTTGCGAGTTCTAGGCACAGAGACATCCAGAAAATATCACCATCGACTTCGCACCCGTACGCCTTCGCGAGTAGGGCGAGTTTCCTCGCCCTCTCCGATTCGACGTACTCATCGAAATGCTCGGGTGGGCTTGCTCCGGCTAGGCCTTGACCGGCGCGTAGCTGAATCGGCTCACCGAGCTCGCCGAGAAATGTCGGCAGTTTACGGCTCTGTTTGCTGCGCGGCCCGACCAGCTGCGCCGCGGTACGGTCGCGGTCATTCGAATGTTCCGGCTCAGGCATCTCGGTGCACCTAAACGCTGAAATTGATGGGCGGTGGTGACTTGGTGGTGACACGGGTCGCATCAAGCAGGCCCATAGTCGCGATAAGTCATTGAATTTGTTGGCGCACCCGACACGATTCGAACGTGTGACCTTTGCCTTCGGAGGGCAACGCTCTATCCAGCTGAGCTACGGGTGCTTGTTCCAGCGGACGCTTCCTCTAGCGGAAAGCCTTGCGGCCCGCAAACGATCCCGCTCCGAACACGCCTCACTGATAGTAGGACGTGGCCGGAATCGGACAGGCCTTCACAGGCCGAACAGCGCTCGTGGTGAGCGTGCTGATCCAGCACTCGTCGAAGACCGAGCAGTAGCAGGCGCGATAGCTGAGTTCGTTCTGCCTGACCTGGTCAAACGCCATCCACAGCGGCTTGTTGTCGGGCGTCAGATCGAGCCGCAGAAACTGCCGCCGGTCGCCCGCCCGCAGCACGACGTCGCGGACGGGAAGCGTCCCGCTTGACCAGGGCGTCTTCTGCGCCGAGACGCAGCAGGCCCTCAGGAGCGCCTGCGACGACGGATAGGCCTTGCCGCGCCAGAAGATCTCGATGCTGTGAATCTTCGCGGGCCCGACGCCGGCATTCTCCAACTCCAGGGTGATCCGGTGTTTTCCGTCGTCCGAATTGTTGCCGGATTCCAGCTGCAGGAACGGCCACGAGGCGGCGGCCACCATCCGGTAGTTGGCGTCGACCATCTTCTGGTTGGCCTTTTCCGTGGCAATGGCGACCCAGAGCGAGATCACCGACACCGCGAGCGCGACGAAGGTCGCCGCATAGT
Source organism: uncultured Alphaproteobacteria bacterium (assembly GCA_903822175.1). Classification (GTDB taxonomy): domain Bacteria; phylum Pseudomonadota; class Alphaproteobacteria; order Caulobacterales; family Caulobacteraceae; genus Phenylobacterium. The sequence goes on along the minus strand of CAIJOB010000040.1, from coordinate 348,138 downwards.
CGGTCCAGTGCCGGCGGTAGGGTTCTGAGAATTCGTCCACAATCCGACCCCACGACACAGGCGAGATCGGGATGCTTCCGGCGCGCCGCGCCCACGGTCAAGTTACGGCTTCGAAAGCCTTGAGAGGCGCTAGCCCTTGACGCTGTCCCAGAAGGTCTTGGCCTTGCCGGCGAAGTTGGCGTTCTTGGGATGCTGGGCGTCGCCGCAGAGGCCGGAGAATTCGCGCAGCAGCTCCTTTTGGCGGGCGGTGAGCTTGCTGGGCGTCTCGACGAACAGCTCGACCACCAGATCGCCCCGGTCGCGGGAGCGGAGCGAGGGCATGCCCTTGCCCTTCAGGCGCACCATCTTGCCGGTCTGGGCGCCCTCGGGGACCTTGACCGGCAGCTTGCAGTTTCCGTCGCAGTTCTCGCCGCCCATCAGGCAGGGGGCCTCGATCTCGCCGCCCAGCGCCGCCACCGCCATCGGCACCGGCACGGTGCAGAGCAGGTCCAGGCCGTCGCGTTCGAACAGCTCGTGCGGCTTCACAGAAATGAAGATGTAGAGATCGCCACGCGGACCGCCGCGCTGGCCGCCGTCGCCTTCGCCGGCCAGGCGGATGCGGGCGCCATCGTCGACGCCGGCCGGAATGCGCACGCTGAGTGTCCGCTCACGCCGCACCTGGCCCATGCCGTGGCAGTCGGCGCAGGGGTCGAGCACCAGACGGCCGGAGCCGCCGCAGCGCGGGCAGGCGCGCTCGATGGAGAAGAAGCCCTGGGTGGCGCGCACCCGGCCCTGGCCGCCGCAGGCGTTGCAGGTGGTGGGCGTAGTCCCGGGCTTGGCGCCCGAACCCGTGCAGGTCTCGCAGGTCAGCGCGGCGGGGACGGTGATCTCCACCTCGGCCGAGGCGTAGGCCTGCTCCAGCGTGATCTCCAGGTCGTAGCGCAGGTCCTGGCCGCGGCTGGGACCCGAGCGCTGCTGCCCGCCCCGGCGCCCGCCGCCGAACATGTCGCCAAAGACGTCGCCGAACACCTCGTTGAAGATGTCGCCCACGTCGTTGAACTGGGCCCCACCGCCGCCGCCGCCGCCGTTCACGCCGGCATGGCCGAAGCGGTCATAGGCGGCGCGCTTCTGCGGATCCGACAGGATCGAATAGGCCTCGTTGATTTCCTTGAACCGCCCCTCGGACTCCGTGCAGCCGGCGTTGCGGTCGGGATGGTGTTCCATGGCGAGCTTGCGGAAGGAGGCCTTCAGGCCGTCCGCGTCGCAGCTCCGCTCAACACCGAGGATTTCGTAATAGTCGCGCATCAATCCGCCGTACGGCCAAGCTGTAGGTGTGCCGTGATGTGTGTCTGTTGGGAAGGTGGGAAAACCCCCGCCCGGCTACAAGACCTAAAACCCATGTAGGGCGTGGTCGAGCGGGCGGGGGTCCCTAGTCGCGCAGAAGCGGCGGCGACGTCCCCAGTGGCGATCTCTTCGCAAAAGTCGCTCAGAGCCGCCATGGGGCGCGTTGTCACGCCGACTTCTTGTGGTCGTCGCCGTCGACTTCCTCGAATTCGGCGTCGACCACTTCTTCGCCGTGCTGGCCGCCAGCGTGGGCCGCGTCCTCGTCCGAGGCCGGGCCTTCGCCGCCGGCGTTCTGTTGCGCGGCGTACATCGCCTCGCCCAGCTTCATCGACGCCTGCAGCAGAGCCTGGGTTTTGGTCGAGATCACCTCGGCGTCGCCGCCGTCCACGACGCCCTTGAGGTCGTCCAGCGCGGTCTGGATCGCCGTGCGGTCGACCTCGCCCACCTTGTCACCGTGTTCGGCCAGAGCCTTTTCGGTGGAGTGGATGGCGCTGTCGGCCTGGTTCTTGGCCTCGACGCCGGCCTTGCGCTTCTCGTCGTCAGCCTTGTTGCTCTCGGCTTCCTTGACCATGGCGTCGATGTCCGCGTCGGAGAGGCCGCCGTTGGCCTGGATGCGGATCGACTGTTCCTTGGCGGTCGCCTTGTCGCGGGCCTGGACGTTGACGATGCCGTTGGCGTCGATGTCGAAGGTGACCTCGACCTGCGGCACGCCGCGCGGCGCCGGCGGGATACCCACCAGGTCGAACTGGCCCAGCATCTTGTTGTCCGCCGCCATCGGCCGTTCGCCCTGGAACACCCGGATAGTCACCGCCGACTGGTTGTCGTCGGCGGTCGAGAAGGTCTGCGAACGCTTGGTCGGGATGGTGGTGTTGCGCTCGATCAGCGGGGTGAACACGCCGCCCAGGGTCTCGATGCCCAGGGTCAGCGGGGTGACGTCCAGCAGCAGCACATCTTTGACATCGCCCTGCAGGACCCCGGCTTGCACCGCGGCGCCGAGCGCCACGACTTCGTCGGGGTTCACGCCGGTGTGCGGCTCACGGCCGAAGAAGGCCTTCACGGTCTCGACGACCGCGGGCATGCGGGTCATGCCGCCGACGAGGATCACTTCGTCGATCTCGGACTTCTTCAGGCCGGCATCCTTAAGCGCCTGCTCGCAGGGGCCGAGCGTCTTGGCCACCAGGTCTTCCACCAGGGCTTCCAGCTTGGCGCGGGAGAGCTTGATGTTGAGGTGCAGCGGGCCGTTGGCGTTCATCGAGATGAACGGCAGGTTCAGTTCGTACTGGGTGGTGAAGGAGAGTTCCTTCTTGGCCTTTTCCGCCTCTTCCTTGAGGCGCTGCAGGGCCAGCTTGTCCTTCCGCAGGTCGACGGAGTTCTCTTTCTTGAACTCCTCGGCCAGGAAATCGACGATCCGCAGGTCGAAGTCTTCGCCGCCCAGGAAGGTGTCGCCGTTGGTCGACTTCACCTCGAAGACGCCGTCGCCGATCTCCAGGATCGAGACGTCGAAGGTGCCGCCGCCCAGGTCGTAGACCGCGATCTTCTTGCCGTCGTTCTTTTCCAGGCCGTAGGCGAGCGCGGCGGCGGTCGGCTCATTGATGATCCGCAGGACTTCCAGGCCGGCGATCTTGCCGGCGTCCTTGGTCGCCTGGCGTTGCGCGTCGTTGAAATAGGCCGGGACGGTGATGACCGCCTTTTCGACCTTCTCGCCGAGGTGCTGCTCAGCGGCTTCCTTCATCTTCTGCAGAATGAAGGCCGAGACCTGCTGGGGCGAATAGTCCGCGCCCTGAGCGCGCACCCATGCGTCGCCGTTCGGGCCCTTGACGATGTCGTAGGGCACCATGCCCTTGTCCTTCTCCACCATCGGATCGTTCATCTGGCGGCCGATCAGGCGCTTGATGGCGAACAGGGTGTTGGTCGGATTGGTGACTCCCTGGCGGCGGGCCGGCTGACCCACCAGGCGCTCGCCATCCTCCAGGAAGGCCACCACGGACGGCGTGGTGCGCGCGCCCTCGGCGTTTTCAATCACCCTCGGCGTCTTGCCATCCATGATGGCGACGCACGAATTGGTCGTGCCGAGGTCAATACCGATAATCTTGCTCATTGAGAGTCTAGCTCGCTCCTTGTTGGCGGACGCTACGGGGAAGCCTTCTAGTGAAGCGCCTCGGTCTTGCAACGTCCCCAGGTTGCCTAGGTATATGGGGTCGATCTGGTAGCCCGGGTTCCGCAGCAGAGGTTTACTCTCGCCGAACCCTTCGATGCCAGCCGATATGGGGAAACCGGACGCACTCGCAAGGGTGAAAGTCTCCAATCTCACCAAGCACATGACTCTAACAGAAGATCCGCCGCAGGCCGTTAACGGGCCGAGCGGCCCGGACTCGCATGGCCGCAAAGGTTGGATTCATGGCTTTGACAGTGGGCCGGGCGCGGGGGCAGGGTCGCCGATCATTCGAACCTAGAGGGGCGCTCCATGGTCAGTTTCATCCGGGCCGACGGCAACTGGGTCGGCGAGCGGCCGATGACGCGGCGCTCGCTGGCCACCGCGCTGGCCGGCGGCTACGCGGTCGCCGCCTTCTCCGTGGACGCTGAGCCGATCACCACCGACACCGTCGGCATCCTCACCGAGACCGTCGACATCCAGACCGCCGACCGCAAGATCCCCGGCTTCCTGGCGCGCCCCGCCGCCCCCTCTAAGGCAAAGGGGGGGAAACACCCGGTGGTGTTCGTCAATTCCGAGATCTTCGGGGTGCACGAGTGGGTGAAGGACATCTGCCGGCGCCTGGCGAAGGCCGGCTATGTGGCGCTGGCCCCCGACCTCTTCGTCCGCGCGGGCGACCCGTCGAAGACCACCGACTTCAAGGTGATCATGGACATCGTCAAGGCGCAGCCCGAGCCGCAGGTGCTGGGCGACACCACAGCCTCCCTGAAATTCCTCGCCGCGCAGCCCTACGCCGACATGAAGCGGTTGGGCGTGACCGGCTTCTGCTGGGGCGGCGGGGCGACCTGGCGCTGCTGCGAGACCTTCCCGGAGTTCAAGGCCGGCGTCGCCTGGTACGGCCCGCTGAAGGCCGGCGCCTATCCGCGCAAGGCGCCGATCGAGGCGGTGGCCGAGCTGAAGGCCCCGGTGCTGGGCCTCTACGGCGCGCTGGACAAGGGAATCCCGCAGAAGGACGTCGAGGACATGCGCGCCGCCCTGGCGGCGGCAGGCCGCAAGGACGAGATCATCGTCTATCCCAATGCCGACCACGGCTTCCTGGCCGACTACCGCGCCAGCTTCAACGCCGACGCGGCCAAGGACGGCTGGGCCAGGATGCTGGCCTTCTTCAAGAAGAACGGCGTGGCGTAGTCCCCCTCCCCGTTCCGGGGAGGGACAGATCGCGCAGCGATCAGGGTGGGGAAGTGTGGGCCGGGGTGCTGAGTCAGCGCCTGAACGCGACCTCCCCACCCGTCTCGCTTCGCTCGCCACCTTCCCCGGAACGGGGAGGGGAGACGGCTCAGTGGGGCGCTTCGTCTGGCGGCGGGGCCGGCGCGGCGGCGGCCTGGGCCGGGCTGGCCGCGGCGGGCGCAGGCGCGGCGATGACGCCGGGCGGCGCGGTGGCGGCGGCGGCCTTGACGGCTTCGTCGGCCTCCTGCTTGGCCTCCTTGTCGGCCTCGAGCTTTTCCTTTTCCTCGGGCGTCAGTTCGCGGGCCTGGGTGGCGCCTTCGATGCGGTCGGCGCCTAGCGGGGTGGCGTCGGTGGCGACCAGCGCCGCGCCGCCCGCCTGGCCCGCGACCTTTTCGCCCGGCATCCGGCCGCGTGAGGGCGCGTTGATGACGCCCGCGGCGAAGGCGGAGACGGAGATCAGGCCGATCACGACGGCGACCACCTGAAGCACGCGAGGAGGCATGGACCACTGCATGGCGCGGACCCTAATGCCCGGGCGTATGGCCCGCAAATCGGAAGCGCGGCCTGCGCAAAGTAAATGCCGGTTAACCATCCCCGCGCGAAACATGGCCGGCTGATTTGTAAGCTGGAGTGGTTCGGGTATGGCGCGGACGGCGCGGAAGACAGGCATGGCCCTGGTCTGGCACATCGCCGACCTGGCCTGGAGCCATCCAGCGACCGCGCGTCTGCGGGGCGGCGTCACCGCCGCGGTGGGCGCGGCGGCGGCCGTGGCCTTCCTGACCTACAACGCCGCCGACCCCAGCCTGAACGCCGCCAGTCCCGCTTTACCCACCAACGCGCTGGGCGGACCGGGCGCCACGCTCGCCGATCTCGGCGTCCAGTCGCTGGGCCTGGCCTGCGGCTTCGGCGCGCTCACCATCGTCGTGCTTGGCCTCTGCCGCGCCGCCGCCAGCGAGCCGGCCGCCAGCCGGGGCCACCTGCGCCTACGCGCCCTGATCGGGGCGCTGGGGGTTCTAGCGCTCGCCGCCGCGTTGGCCTGGCCCGCGCCGCCGGCCAGCTGGCCGCTGGCCAAGGGCCTGGGCGGCCTGTGGGGCGACGCCCTGCTGTCGGGCCTTTCGGGTCTGCTGGCCTATGCTCACGTACCGATCGCCCAGCCGATCGCCTCCGGTGTGTTCCTCGCCGCCGGCCTGGGCGCGCTGGGTTACGCCATCGGCCTGCGCCGCGCGGAGCTGCGGACGCTGGGCGACTGGCTCTCCGCCGCCCTGACCCCCAAGCCCAAGCCGCTCGCCAAGACCATCAAGCCGGAGCGCGCCGCGCGCATCGCCGCGCGCCGTGGCGAAGGCATCCCGGAGGCCGCTCTCGACGCGGCGCCTATCGCCGCGCTGGAGCCCGGTGAAGGTCCCCGGGTCAAGCCGCCCAAGTCCGCGCCCAAGGAAAGCCCGCGCGAGCAGCGTGAGGCCCAATCCACCTTCGAATTCCTCAAGCCCGGCGGCTTCGCCATGCCGGAGCTTTCCATGCTGGCCAAGCCAAAGCCCCGCGCCGCCCAGTTCGACGAGGGCGCGCTGCGCCAGAACGCCCAGCTGCTGGAAAGCGTGCTGGCCGAGTTCGGCGTCAAGGGGACCATCGACCAGATCCGCCCGGGCCCGGTCGTCACCCTCTATGAGCTGGTGCCAGCCGCCGGCGTCAAATCAGCCCGCGTCGTGGCGCTGAGCGACGACATCGCGCGCTCCATGAGCGTCGCCGCCTGCCGCGTCTCGGTGGTGCCGGGCCGCAACGCCATCGGCATCGAGCTGCCCAACCAGAAGCGCGAGACGGTCTATCTGCGCGACCTGCTGGCCTCGCCCGAATACGAGCGCGGCGGCCAGACGCTGCCCATGGCGCTGGGCGAAACCATCGGCGGCGAGCCCTATATCGCCGACCTGGCGCGCATGCCCCACCTGCTGATCGCCGGCACCACCGGCTCGGGTAAGTCGGTGGGCGTCAACGCCATGATCCTGTCGATCCTCTACCGCCTGCCGCCGGATCAGTGCCGGATGATCATGATCGACCCGAAGATGCTGGAGCTCAGCGTCTACGACGGCATCCCGCACCTCTTGGCGCCGGTCGTCACCGACCCGAAGAAGGCCATCGTCGCGCTGAAGTGGACCGTGCGCGAGATGGAGGACCGCTATCGCCGCATGTCGAAGATCGGCGTGCGCAACGTCGCCGGCTACAACGAACGCGCCAGGGAGGCCGCCGCCAAGGGCGAGCACTTCGAGCGCACCGTGCAAACCGGCTTCGACGACCGCGGCCAGGCGATCTACGAGAGCGAGAAGATCACGCCTGAGCCGATGCCGATGCTGGTCGTCATCATCGACGAGGTCGCCGACCTGATGATGGTGGCGGGCAAGGATATCGAGGGCCTTGTCCAGCGCCTGGCGCAGATGGCGCGGGCCGCCGGCATCCACCTGATCATGGCCACCCAGCGGCCGTCGGTCGACGTGATCACCGGCACTATCAAGGCCAACTTCCCGACTCGGATCAGCTTCCAGGTCACCTCCAAGATCGACAGCCGCACCATCCTGGGCGAGCAGGGCGCCGAGCAGCTGCTGGGCCAGGGCGACCAGCTCTACATGGCCGGCGGTGGCCGCATCACCCGCCTGCACGGCCCGTTCGTCTCCGACGGCGAGGTCGAGGCGGTCGCCAAGTTCCTGCGCGGACAGGGCCAGCCGCAGTATCTGGAAGAGGTCACCGCCGCGCCGGACGAGGACAGCGAGAGCGGCGATTTCGGGCTTGGCGGCGGCGGGGACGAGAGCAACGACCTCTACGACCGCGCCGTCGCCGTGGTCACCCGCGACGGCAAGGCGTCGACCAGCTACATCCAGCGCCGCCTGCAGATCGGCTACAACCGCGCCGCCTCGCTGATGGAGCGGATGGAACAGGAAGGCGTCGTCGGCGCCGCCAACCACGCCGGCAAACGCGAGATTCTGGTCAGCGCCGCGCCGTAAGATCCTCCCCCAGCGCGGAGCGCGATTGAGGGGGAGATGGATCGCGGCGCAGCCGTGAGACGGAGGGGGCTTCACCCGCCGAGCCCGCGACAGCCGACATCCGACATCCGAAACGCCGGAGAGGAAACCCCCTCAGTCCGTCTTCGCGGACAGCTCCCCCTACGGGGAGCATCTAGTCAGTCGTGGATGCCGCCGAACGCGTCGGGGATCGTGCCGCCGGTTTCCAGATAGGTTTTCATGTTCGACAGCACCGCGGGCCAGGCGGCGGCGACGTCCTTCAGCCCGGCGGGCGTGAGCTCGGTGTGGCTCATCGTCAGCCGCACCTTGTCGCCCATCTGGTCGATGTCGAAGGCCACCCGGCTGACCCGCTCGGGATTGTCGACGTGTGCCGGGCCGGCCCAGGTGAGCACCAGCCGCTTCGGGGGATCGCTCTCCAGCACCGTGCCGACCAGATCGGCCGCCTTGCCGAGGAACTTGTGCTCCCAGGTCGATCCGACCTTCCAGTCAGAGACGTTGCTCCGCATCCAGTAGAAGGCGCTTTGCTCGGCGTCGGTGATGGCGTCCCAGACCTTCTGGGCGGTGGTCGCGATGTAGCTGACGTAGACGTAGCTCGGCTTATCCATCGGTTTGCTCTCCTTCGAGGCGGCTTTTGAGGTCGGCCAGCGCATCCAGGCGCGGCCGTTCGAATTTCGCGATCCAGCGGGCGTGGACCTCGTGGATCGGGATGGGGTTCAGGTAGTGCAGCTTCTCGCGGCCCTGGCGGACGCTCGAAATCAGGTTGGCGGCCTCCAGCACGGTCAGGTGCTGGCTGACCGCCTGGCGGGTCATGGCGAGGCGCGAGGCGAGCGCGCCGAGCGTCTGGCCGGGTTCCCGGAACAGGTCGTCCAGCAGGGCGCGGCGGCTCGCGTCCGCCAGCGCCTTGAAGACCTTGTCTGTGTCATCGGCCATGGCGGAAATATGCAAGTAATTACTTGCCTGTCAATCACGGGCCGCGCGCGATAGGTTTGCGCCATGACCCTATCCGCCTCGGTCCTCGCCGCCGTTTTCGCACTCGCCGCCGCGCCGCCCGCCGACCTGAAGCCCGCGCCGGCGCTGAACCCGCGCCCGGACGAGATCGTGACCGGCGTGCCGATCGCCTACTACACACTCGCGCTCTCCTGGACGCCGGAGTGGTGCCGGTCCGGCGGGAGCGGGGCGACGGCGAAGGAGATGGAATGCGGCCGGCCGCTCGGCTTCACCCTGCACGGCCTGTGGCCCGATGGCGCGCACCCGCCCTATCCGAGCTTCTGCAAGCCGGGTGGACAGCTGGACCTCGCGACCGTGCGCGAGATGTGGCGGCGCACGCCCTCGGCGGTCCTGCTGCAACACGAATGGCAGAAGCACGGGACCTGCGCCGTCTGGCCCGACGCCCGCACCTACTTCGCCCAGTCCGCCAGGCTTTTCGACCGCATCGCGATCCCGAGGATCGAGGCCATCGCGCCCGGCGAACTGACCGCCGGCGCCGTGCGCGCGGCCTTCGTCGCCAAGAACCCCTGGCTCACCGGCGATGAGCTGTTCGTCCAGAGCCGGCGCAGCGACGACGCGCTCTCCGAGGTGCGGGTCTGCTACGACCTGAAGTTCCAGCCCGCCGCCTGCCCGGGCGGCAATGGCGCGCCGGACCGCGCGCGCCTGACGCTGGCGCCCAGCAACACCGGCGCCTTCTGAGGCGTGGGCGCGTTAGAGCCATCCTGCCGCCACTAACCCAGAGCAACCTGCCGCCCATGACCACGCGCCGCCACCTGATCGCCCTTGCCGCCACTTTGGCCGCCGCCATCGCCCTCGCCGCGCCGCTCAGCGCGCTGGCGCAGCCCGCACCGGCGATTTCCCCCGCCGACCAGGCGCTGGTCGACAAGGCCGTGGCCTATCTGCAGGCCTTAAGCGAAGCCAAGGGCCGCTTCTCCCAGACCGACCCCCGCGGTGCGACCACCACCGGCGAGCTGTTCCTCAAGCGCCCGGGCAAGGCGCGGTTCGCCTACGATCCGCCGTCCGGCCTGCTGGTGGTCTCCGATGGTGGCCGGGTGATCGTGCAGGACAAACGGCTGAACAGCTTCACGGCCTATCCGCTGGGGGCCACGCCGCTGTCGCTGTTCCTGGCCAAGACCATCCGGCTGGACAAGGGCGTCGAGGTGACCCGCGTCGCCCGCGCCGCCGACGGCTTCACCCTCACCGCGCGCGACGGCAAGAAACAGACCGCCGGCCAGATCGCGCTGACCTTCACCGCCACGCCCATGGCCCTGGTCGGCTGGGCGGTGACCGACGCGCAAGGCCGCACGACCAATATCCGCATCAGCGGCCTGGCCCCCGCATCGGGCCTGGACCCGGCGCTTTTCGTGCTCAAGGACACCCGCCCGAAGCCTGCCGATCCAGGCCGGATGTGACGAATTCGCCACGAGCAAGCGTTAACTCTGCAGCTCTTGACTTTCGTCTTGCCTGTGTCTTCAGTGCCACTAGGCCATTGGCGCGGCGCACGCGCCTATGGATTCCGTGCCGGAACCTATCCCCTCCCGGCGGCGGCATGAGCAACAACTAAGCGCCCGGGCTTCTCCAGTGCCCGGGCGTTTCTTTGTCCGGTCATTCCCATCGGCGCCCTGCCCGCCTAAGGATGCCCATGCGCCTTCGTATCTGCACCTGGAACGTCAACTCCGTCCGCCTGCGCGCCGAACAGGCCGCCCGCTTCGTGGCCGAACAGGCGCCCGACGTCCTGTGCATGCAGGAGATCAAGTGCCGGGAGGGCGAGTTCCCCAGGCAGGCCTTCATCGACATGGGCCTGCCGCATCTGAAGATCGCCGGGCAGAAGGGCTGGCACGGGGTGGCGATCGCGTCCCGCCTGCCCATTGAGGACCCGGCGCCGCTGGATGTCTGCCGCGAGGGCCATGCGCGCTGCGTGGGCGTGAAGGTGGCCGGCGTCGAGATCCAGAACTTCTACATCCCGGCCGGCGGCGACACGCCTGACCGGGTGGAGAACCCCAAGTTCGACCACAAGCTCGACTTCTACGAGAAGCTGACCGCCGAGATGGCCCGCCGCGACCCCAAAGCGCCCCTGGCCATCGTCGGCGACCTGAATGTGGCGCCCGGCGAGAACGACGTCTGGAACCACAAGTACATGTCGAAGATCGTCAGCCACACGCCGGTGGAGATCGACGCCATGGGGGCGCTGCACGCCTCGCTGGGCTTCATCGACCTGACCCGCGAGGCCTATCCGGAGCCGCAAAAGCTGGCGAGCTGGTGGAGCTACCGCGCCCAGGACTTCCGCCAGTCGAACCGAGGTCTCAGGCTGGACCACATTCTGGTGACGCCGGGCCTGCGCGATGCGGCGTTCCGCTCGGGCTCAGCCTCAAGCCGTATCCATGACGATGTGCGGGAGTGGGAACGGCCCAGCGACCATGCGCCGGTGACGGCGGACTTAGCGCTTTAGTTCCTCCCCCAGCGCGGAGCGCGGTTGAGGGGGAGGTGGCTCGGTGCGAAGCGCCGAGACGGAGGGGGTTTCACCCGCCGAGTCCGCGACAGCCGACATCCCGAGCGCCGGAGAGGAACCCCCCTCAGTCCGTCTTCGCGGACAGCTCCCCCTACGGGGAGCATCTATGGGCTAAGGCGCCAGCCGGTACCCACCGGCCTCGGTGAGCAGCAGCTTTGCATTCGCCGGGTCGCTCTCGATCTTCTGGCGCAGGCGGTAGACGTGGGTTTCCAGGGTGTGGGTCGTCACCCCGGCGTTGTAGCCCCAGACCTCGGCCAGCAATTCCTCGCGCGACACCGGCTTTTCGCCGGCGCGGTAGAGGTACTTCAGGATGTTGGTTTCCTTCTCCGTCAGGCGGATCTTCTTGGCCTGCGGGTCGATCAGCATCTTGGCGGCGGGGCGGAACTCGTAGGCGCCCAGGCGGAAGACCGCCCCTTCCGAATGCTCGTAGTCACGCAGCTGCACGCGGATCCGGGCCAGGAGAACCGCGAACTTGTAGGGCTTGGTCACATAGTCGTTGGCCCCGGCGTCGAGGCCCTGGACGGTGTCGTCGTCCTCGGCCGCGGCGGTCAGCATGATCACCGGGGTGGAGATCCCGCTGGCGCGGATGCGGCGGCAGGCCTCACGGCCGTCGAAATCGGGCAGGTCAACGTCGAGCAGGATCAGGTCGGGCCGCTCGGTCTGGGCCAGGCGCACGCCATCGGCGGCGTTGGCGGCCTCCAGCGTCGAGAAATCCTCGGCCTGCAGCTGTTCGGCGACGGCCCCGCGCAGGTCGGCGTCGTCATCGACGATGAGGAGGGTCTTGCGTTGAGCCATGGTCGCTAGAACATGCACCGTGTTGAGCCGTCGGCGTAAGGGTATTTGGGGACGAGGCCTGTGATCTTCACCGCCACTGCCGACGGTTTCCTCGATCTGGGCGCGCGCCGCGTGCGCTGCGCGCTCGGCAAGGGCGGCGTGAAGCCGGCGGCGGAGAAGCGCGAGGGCGACCTCGCCTCGCCCGCCGGCATCTGGCCGATCCGGCGCGTGCTCTACCGCCCCGACCGGGGCGCGGCGCCGAAAACGGCCCTGCCCGTAGCACCGCTGGCGCCGGACGACGGCTGGTGCGACGCGCCGGGCGATCCCGCCTACAACCTGCCCGTCAAACGCCCCTACCCCGCCAGCTCGGAAGCCATGTGGCGCGAGGATCATCTCTACGACCTGGTGGTGGTGCTGGGGCACAACGACGATCCGCCGGTCGCGCCGATGGGCTCCTGCATCTTCCTGCACCTGGCGCGGGACGGCTACCTGCCCACCGAGGGCTGCGTGGCGGTGACCCGGGCCGACATGGAAGAGCTGCTGGCCGCCGCGAAGCCGGGCGATGCAGTGGAAATCCGCCTGACGTAACGTCGGTCCGATTGACAGCCCCGCTTGCTGGCCCCTAGGAGGGCGCATGGCTCGTTGTCGCAAATGCACCCAGCAGCAGAATCGTCGCTTCGCGGCGTGGGTGCGCGCGCGCGTTCCGGGTTAGGTCCTTCGACCCCTCGAACGAGCCCCTCACCCCGCCCGGCCGGCGGGGTTTTTCATGTGCGCCAGACCCCTCCCCAACCGGGCCTTTCCCCTGAAAGAGCCTCCCGATGACCACCTACTTTCCCGATGACGCCGCCGTCGCCCGCGTGGGTTTCGGCCTGATCGACCGCACCCTGCCCAAGGCGGAGTGGACCCATGCCGGCCACTTCGCCGCCGCCCTCTGGCTGTTGCGCCACGAGCCGCAAGACGTGGTGCGACGACGCATGCCGCCGATGATCCGCGCCTACAACGAGGCGACCGGCGTGCCGAACACCGACGATGGCGGCTACCACGAGACCATCACGCTCGCTTCCATAGCCGCGGCGCGGGCGTTCCTCGACGCGCGGCCGGGGGCGCCTCTGCACGGAATCGTCGATGAGCTGATGGCCTCGCAGCTTGGGCGGCCAGACTGGCTGCTGGCCTATTGGTCGAAGGACCGGCTGTTCTCGGTCGAGGCCCGCCGAGGCTGGATCGAGCCGGACCTCTCGCCCTTCGATCCGTCCCAGGCCGCCTAGTGGCGGGCGCCGAACACCGCTGAGCCGACCCGCACGCTGGTGGCGCCAAAGGCGATGGCGGTTTCGAAGTCGCCGCTCATCCCCATGGAAAGCCCGGCCAACCCATTGCGCGCGGCGATCTTGGCCAGCAGCGCGAAGTGCGGGCCGGCGGGCTCATCGGCCGGCGGGATGCACATCAGGCCAACGGGCTCGAGGCCGTAGGTCTTGCGGACCGTGGCGATGAAGGCGTCGGCCTCGGCGGGGATGACGCCGGCCTTCTGCGGTTCCTCGCCGGTGTTCACCTGAACGTAGAGGCGGGGGCTGCGGCCCTGTTTCTCGATCTCGTCGGCCAGGAACCGCGCCAGCTTTTCGCGGTCCAGCGTCTCGATGACGTCGAAGAAGGCCACCGCGTCGGCGGCCTTGTTGGTCTGCAGCGGGCCGATCAGGTGCAGGGTCAGGCCCTCACTCTTGCCGGACCACCGCTCCTGCGCCTCCTGCACCCGGTTCTCGCCGAACACCCGCTGGCCGGCAGCCAGCACCGGCGCCACGGCCTCCCAGGGCTGCAGTTTGGAGACGGCGACCAGGGTGACGTCGGAGGGCGAGCGTCCGGCGGCTTGCGCGGCACGGCCGATCCGGGCCACCACATCGGCGTAGCTATCAGCGGGAGATGAGGCCATTTCGGCGGGCTTCTGGACCTTGGCGAGAACCGCCGCCTTCCTAGGGCGCCGCGCTGATGCGCGGAAGGCCCTGCCGAGCCTGCTGTTTTTCACCGACCCCGAGCGCACGCCGGACCCGGAGGCCATCGCGCGTGGGTTGCCCAGAGGCGCGGGCGTGGTGTTTCGGACGTTCGGCGCCTCGGACGCCCCCGCCAGGGGCGCGCGGCTGAAGGCGATCGCCCGTGAGTGCGGGTTGATCCTGCTGATCGGACGAGATGCTGAGCTGGCCGCGCGGATCGGCGCCGACGGCGTCCACCTGCCGGAGCGGCTGGCGTATCGGGCGCGGCGGCTGAAGGCGGCACACCCCCGCTGGATCGTCACGGCCGCGGCCCACTCGACCATGGCGGCGCGGCGCGCGCTGGCCGCCGGCGCGGACGCGGTGGTCGTTTCGACGGTGTTCGCCAGCCGCAGCGCCTCGGCGGGGCGGCCAATGGGCGCGGTCCGGCTGGCCCTGCTGGTGCGGCGGGTGAACGGCCCGGTCTATGGCCTGGGCGGCATAGACAACAAAAAAGCCCGCCTCCTGAAGGATACGGGCCTGGTAGGTCTGGCGGCGGTGGACGGCTTTAAAGCCTAGAACTTGAACTTCGTCTCAAGCTGGACGCGCGGCTGGGTGGCGTCGGGCGTGGTCGGTTTCGGGCCCGGCGCGACCGGCTCGGCGCCGAACGAGAAGGCGCCGCCGACCCGCAGGGCCGGGGTGATCTTGTAGTAGGCGCCGGCCTGGATGTCGTTGAGCGTGGTTTCGCGGGTGTCGGGCTGGCGCATGTTGAAAGTGACGCCCCAGTGACCCTTTGCCGCGTCCCACTTCAGCGTCTGGACGCCGGGGATGGCCGGCGAGCTTTCCGCATGCACCGTGAAGTCGAGCGGCTTGGCGGCGGCGGCCGGGGTCGCGGCAGCGGCGGCCACGGTGGCCGGAGCCGCCTGCGCAACGCCGCACAGCCCGCCTGCGAGGGCGGTCGTAGCGACCAGCATTGCGATACCGCGAACGGACATGCCCAACCTATAGCCCCAGCCCGCAGCTTACGCACGCCCAAGGATTCCCCAGGCGCCACTACGGTGGAGGCCGATTAGAGAACCATAAGGCCTAAGGTCAACTAAACTTGGGCCCGTTAAGCCTTAATGCAGCCAAGAACCTCCCATCCTGTGGCGGCTGGGCCACGCGATTCCTGTTTGGCGACTGACACGGCGTTGTTATAGAGACCCCGGCGCGGGGCGGCGCCGCTGCGCTTGAGCTTGAGCGCGACGGAATTCTTTGGAGACGGATACATATGCCGTTTGTGCGCGGTACCCTGTTGCATCGTCTTGGGATGCGTAGCGTTGCGGTGAGCATCTTGGCCTGCGCCTCGGTGGGCGTGGCGGGCTGTTCCCACATCATGCATCCGCTCGGCGGCGGCGATGGTCCCAAGCAGGTGAGCAATCCTGACTCGGCCGCCTCCATCGGGGTGAACGGCTATCTGTGGCGGGCGACGCTGGACACCCTGTCCTTCCTGCCGCTGGCCTCGGCCGATCCCTACGGCGGCGTGATCATCACCGATTGGTACGCCAATCCGGAGCTGCCCAACGAGCGCCTGAAGGTCACCGTCTACATCCTGGATGCGCGCCTGCGCGCCGACGGGCTGAACGTGGCGGTGTTCAAGCAGAACAAGGGCCCGGACGGCCAATGGATCGACGCCCCCTCGGCCAGCCAGACCGAGACGGACCTCGAAAACGCCATCCTGACCAAGGCGCGCCAGCTCAAGCTTTCGAACATCAAGGGCTGATGATGCTCCCCTCAGGGGGAGCTGTCAGCGAAGCTGACTGAGGGGGTTTCCTCTCCGGCGCTCGCCGCATCGGCGGTCGCTGACTCTGCGGCTGAAACCCCCTCCGGCCTTCGGCCACCTCCCCCTGCGGGGGAGGAATAGTTGACCGGAACTCCCACTCCAGTCCAAAGCCTCCTCAAGATGGCCCGCTACAATCCCAAAGAGACCGAGCCCAAGTGGCGCAAGGCCTGGGCGGACGCTGACGCCTTCCGCGCGGTGATCGATCACACCCGGCCCAAGTACTACGTGCTGGAGATGTTCCCCTATCCGTCGGGGCGTCTGCACATGGGCCATGTGCGCAACTATGCGCTGGGCGACGTCATCGCCCGCTTCAAGCGCGCGCGGGGCTTTTCGGTCCTGCACCCCATGGGCTGGGACGCCTTTGGCCTCCCCGCCGAGAACGCCGCCATGGAGCGCGGCGTCGATCCCAAGGGCTGGACCTACGACAACATCGCCCGAATGCGGTCGGAGCTAAAGGAACTGGGCCTGTCGATCGACTGGTCCCGCGAATTCGCCACCTGTGACGTGGCCTACTACGGCCAGCAGCAGGCTCTGTTCCTCGACCTCTACGCGCGGGGCCTGGTCTATCGCCGCGAGGGGATGGTCAACTGGGACCCGGTGGACCTGACGGTGCTGGCCAACGAGCAGGTGGTCGACGGCCGCGGCTGGCGCTCCGGCGCGGTGGTCGAGAAACGCAAGCTGAACCAGTGGTTCATGCGCATCACCGACTACGCCGACCAGCTCACCGACGACCTGGAGACCCTGGACCGCTGGCCGGAGAAGGTCCGCGTCATGCAGGAGAACTGGATCGGCCGCTCGCAGGGCGCCCAGTTCACCTTCCGCTTCGCTGACGCCGGCGAGAGCGACGCGCTTTCCGAGGGCCTGGAGGTCTACACCACCCGGCCCGACACCCTGTTCGGGGCGAGCTTCGTCGCCATCGCCGCCGACCACCCGATCGCCGCCCTGGCCGCCGCCGACAATCCGGCCGCGGCGAAGTTCATCGCCGACTGCAAGAAGGGCGGCGCGAGCCAGGCCGAGATCGACACCGCCGAGAAGATGGGCTTCGACACCGGTTTTTCGGTCGTCCATCCGTTCGACGCCAGCAAGACGCTGCCCGTCTGGATCGCCAATTTCGTGCTGATGGACTATGGCACGGGCGCCCTGTTCGGCTGTCCGGCGCACGACCAGCGCGACCTGGATTTCGCCCGCAAATACAAGCTGCCGGTGATCCCGGTGGTGCTGCCGCCCGGCGAGGACCCCGCGACCTTCGCGATCGGCGACGAGCCCTATGTCGGCCCGGGCAAGATCTACCACTCCGATTTCCTGGACGGCCTGGATGTCGAGGCCGCCAAGGCCGCCGCCATCGCGCGCATCGAGGAGCTGGGCCTGGGTGAAGGCGCCAAGGTTTTCCGCCTGCGTGACTGGGGCGTCGCCCGCCAGCGCGCCTGGGGCTGCCCGATCCCTGTGGTGCATTGCGAGAAGGACGGTGTTGTCGCCCTGCCCAAGTCGGCGCTGCCCATCGCGCTCCCCGACGACCTGGAATTCGGCAAGCCCGGCAATGCGCTGGCGCGCCATCCGACCTGGAAGCACACCACCTGCCCGGCCTGCGGCGGCCCGGCGACGCGGGAAGTCGACACGCTCGACACCTTCGTGGACTCGTCCTGGTACTTCGCCCGCTTCACCAATCCGGACTTCGCCCAGCCGATCGACAAGGCCGCGGCGGACTACTGGCTGCCGGTCGACCAGTACATCGGCGGCATCGAACACGCCGTGCTGCACCTGCTCTATGCGCGGTTCGTGACCAAGGCCCTGGCCGACGACGGCCAGCTCAGCGTGCGCGAGCCCTTCGCGGGCCTGTTCACCCAGGGCATGGTCACCCACGAGACCTACCGCAAGCAGAGCGGCGAATGGGTCGAGCCCAAGGACGTCGAGATCCTCGCCGAGGGTGCGGTCCGCCGCGCCAAGCTCCTGGAAAATGGCGCCGAGGTGGTGATCGGCGACGCCGAGAAGATGTCGAAGTCGAAGAAGAACACCGTGGCGCCGGAAGAGATCTTCGACGTCTACGGCGTCGATGCCGCGCGGTTCTTCGTCCTCTCCGACAGCCCGCCCGAGCGAGACACCCTGTGGTCCAACGCCGGCGTCCAGGGCGCCTGGCGCTTCGTCAACCGCGTCTGGGAAGAGTTCGAGAGCCAGCCTGTCGCCGCCCCGAGCGCGGCCGCGGGCGACGATGACGCCGCGACCGCCGTGCGCCGGGCGACCCACAAGCTGATCAAGCAGGTCACTGAGGCCATCGACAGCTTCCGCTTCAATTCCGGCATCGCCCGGCTCTACGAGTTCCTGAACCTGTTGAAGGCCAACCCCGCGGCGAACGCCTCGCCCGCCCTGCTGGCCGCCCGCCAGGAGGCCCTGTCGGCCTTCGCGCGGCTGATCGCCCCCTTCACGCCGCACCTGGCGGAGGAGTGCTGGATCCGGGTCGGTGGTCAGGGCATGGCGACCATGGCCCCCTGGCCGGCCTTCGATACGGCCCTTACCGAAGACGCCATGCGCACCTTGCCGGTACAGGTGAACGGCAAGCGTCGCGGCGAAATTTCGGCCCCCGCCGGCGCTTCGGCGGCCGATGTGGAAAAGATGGTGCTTGACGATCCGGAGATCGCACGGCGCCTTGAGGGCCTGACTATCCGCAAGGTGATCGTCGTGCCCGACCGCATCGTCAACATCGTGGCCGCCTAGGTGGCCCCCGTTCGCACATTCCTGGCGATCGGCGCCGCGCTCAGCACGAGCCTGCTGCTCGGCGGCTGCGGCTTCACGCCGCTCTACGCCGCGCCCGGCGTCAATTCGAAGCTCGCCAGCATCACGGTGACCGCGCCGCAGAACCGCACGGGCTTCCTGCTGCGCCAGCACCTCGACGACGCCTTCGCCAAGGACCACAACGCCCCGGCCGCCTACACCATGCGCCTGGCGATGTCCGAGGCGCGCTACCCGCGTGGCGTCCGTACCGACAACGTCGCCAGCCGCTACGAATATGTGCTGACCGCCGACTACACGCTCGCCACCGTGCCCTCCGGCGAGATCGTCAAGAAGGGCCGGGTCCGCGCCGAGGTGACCTACGATTCGCCCGACCAGCCCTACGGGGCCATCGCCGAGGAGCAGGACGCCGCCGACCGGGTGGCGCAGGAGGCCGCGCGGCGCATCCAGCTGGAGGTCGCCGCCTGGCTGGCCACCGGCGAGCCGCACTCCAAGACCGCGCCCAAGGTGCTCCCGCCGCCCGCCAACAACGCCACGCCGACCGGGCTTCCCACCGGGGACTAAAGATGATCCTCGGCAAGCGCCCGGACATCGACCGGTTCCTCAATCGGCCTGACAGCGATATCCGCGCCGCCGTGATCTATGGCCGCGACCTGGGCGTGGTGCGCGAGCGCGGCCACCAGCTGGCGCTGAAGATCGCCAAGGATCCCAACGACCCCTTCGACGTGGCGCAGCTGACCGACGGTGACCTGGACGCCGACGCCGGGCGGCTGGAGGGCGAGCTGGCGGCGCAGTCGCTGATGGGCGGGCGGCGCCTGGTGCGCCTGCGGTTCTCCACCGAGAAGGCCTCACTCGACAAGCTCGCCGCCGAGGCCCTGACCCGTCATGCCGCCGGCGAGCTCAATCCCGACGCCTTCCTGCTGATCGAGGCCGGCGCGCTCGGCCGCGACTCCGCCCTGCGCAAAGCCGCCGAGAAGGCCGCCGGCGTCGCCACCATCCCCTGCTACGAGGACGAGCCGGGCGACGTGGCCCGCCAGGTGCGCGAGAGCCTGGCCAAGGACAATCTCTCGCTGACCAGCGAGGCGCTGGCGATGTTTGTGGCGCGCATGCCCAAGGAACGCGGCGTCGCGCGCCAGGAGATCGAGCGCCTGGCCCTCTACCTCGGCCCCGGCAGCGGGGCGTCGGCCACGCCCGCCGACCTGGAGCCCTTCCTGGGCGTCGAGCCGGAGGCCTCGCTCTCCGACGCCGCGGTCGACGCCTTTGGCGGACGGCTCGGCGAGGCGCAGGCGGGCCTGCGGCGCGCCGCGCAGGAGGGCGAAGGCGGGCCGGCGGCGGTGCGCGCCATGGGCATGCACCTGGGCCGCCTGCGCCGCGCCCTGACGCTGGCCAAGAACGGCGCGGGGATGCAGGAGGCGGCCAAGGCGGCGGGCGTGTTCTGGAAGCAGGAGCGGGAGTTTCTACGCCAGGCCCGCTCGTGGAACCTGGACGAGCTCGACCGCATCCAGCCGGAGATCCTCAACGCCGACCGCCTGTGCAAGACCGCCGGTTCGCCGGATCAGCTGATCGCCGAGCGGCTGGCGCTCGCAGTGGCGGCGCGGGCGCGGCGGTTGGGGCTGTAGGCAAAAGACCTCCCCCGCGTCAGCGGGCGGAGGGGGACCACGAAGTGGTGGAGGGGGCGCTGCAACCGCACCGAGTCCGCCGCACGGCCCCAGCGCCCCCTCCGTCCCTTCGGGCCACCTCCCCCGCACGCTGCCGCTACGGGGGAGGAACTGGAGCGACGCTCTTGCGGTCAGCGCCGAAGGCCCGGATACTTGGCTCCATAAGCAGCAATGACTGCAAAGGCATCCGGGAGCGTGTCATGTTGGCCAAGGGTTTGAAGGCGCTAGCCTTTTCGGTGACGATCGGGATCGTGGCCCTGCCTGCCGCGGCCGCCTGGGCCCAGCCGCCCGTCCCGGCCAAGACCGGCTACAAGGCGCCGCTGGCCGCCGACGGCCACCCCGACCTGCAGGGCGTCTGGACCAGCGCCACCGTGACCCGCCTGGAACGCAACCCGCGCGATGGCGCCGGCCTGGTGCTGACCGACGACCAGGTGAAGAAGATCGAGGGCAAGACCCAGGCGCAGATCGACCTGGGCAACAAGCCGACAGACCCCAACGCCAAGGTCACCGACCTCCCCGCCGACTGCTCCGGCGGCCGCGGCACCAACTGCAACTACAACGCCGCCTGGACCGACCCGGGCAGCGTAGTGATGCGGGTGAACGGCCAGGGCCGCAACGGCTTCATCACCTCGACGGCGGACGGCCGGGTGCCGATGCGCAAGGACGTGAAGGTCAACCAATTCGGCGCGCGTCGAGCCGGCGTCAGCCCCAGCGACAATCCCGAGGGCCGCGCGCTGGGCGAGCGCTGCCTGCTCTCCTTCGGCAACTCCTCCGGCCCGGTGATGCTGCCGGGGCTCTACAACAACACCTACCAGTTCGTGCAGACCAAGGATCAGGTCGTCATCGACGTGGAGATGGTGCATGACGCCCGCATCGTGCGGCTGAACGCCACCAGCCACATCCCGGCCTCCGTGCGGCCCTGGATGGGCGATTCGATCGGCCACTGGGAGGGCAATTCTCTGGTCGTCGAGACCACCAATTTCCACCCCGAGCAGGTGTTCCGGGGCGCGTCAGAGCACCTGAAGGTCACTGAGCGCTTCACCCGCACCGGCAAGGACCGGCTGCACTACGCCTTCTGGGTGGAGGACCCGACCGTGTTCGCCCAGCCGTGGGGCGGCGAGTACGAGTTCTCGAAGATCACCGGGCAGGTCTATGAATACGCCTGCCACGAGGGCAACTACGGCCTGGTCGGCATCCTGCAGGGCGCCCGCGAGGAAGACCGCACCGGCCACAAGACCGCCCCCACCAACATCGACCAGAAGGCCAAGGCCGCCGACGACGACGGCGAGGGGAACTGAGCGCTCTCGCACTCCCCTCTCCGCACGTCATTCCCGGGCTTGTCCCGGGAACCTATGAACTCCGTGGTTGGTGGGTGCGCATCGCGTCCCCGGGCGGTTTTCCGAGAGCGTCGTGATCATGGGTTCCCGGCATAAGGCCGGGAATGGCGATCAATTGGTGGGGAATTAGTCCCTGACCCTAGAATAGACGAAGCAATCCGACGGCTGATCGGGGCTCGAATACCCCGCCTTGCGAAGGACCCCCTCGCTGGCGTAGCCGCAGGCCTCGGCCAGGCGCGCCGAGGCGTCGTTCCAGGTCTCGATGATCAGCTGCAGGCGGTGGCACTCCGGATGTTCGGCGAACAGCAGGTCGGAGAAAAGCCTAAGGGCTTCCGACGCATAGCCTTTCCCCCGGTCGTCCTCGCTGTGCAGCACATAGCCGATCTCCAGGCCGTGGATGCCCGGCCCCGCGCCATAGAACTGCAGGGTGCCGATCAGCCGGCTGTTGTCGCCCTCCACCAGGCTTTCGATGGCGCAGGCGCCAGCCTTGGGCTGCCAGAAGCCGGTCTGGTCCAGCGCGCGGCGCGCATGGTCCGGGTCGGTCATCGGCTCGGTGATCGACAGCGTATATTTGTGCGCCGTGGCGGCCTTCAGATCGCGCACGCCGATGGTGCGCAGCCGCACGCGGTTTCCTGTGGCGAGGATCATCGGACGGACTCCAAAACCTTCGCAGTGGCGACCTCGGTTTTCGAGTCATCCGCCTCAATGTCGACGACCAGCCAGACTTCTGCCGAAATGTCCGCCGCTACGAAGCCATCGACGGAAACGAACCGTGGATTCCCTGCAAGCGCCCCGACAAGGCCTGCCGTCGAGACAATAGCGGCGGGAAAATCCAGGGAATCCCACGCGGGAAACACACAGCAAGTTAGGCCGAGCTTGGTTGAAGCCGCCTGAGCAAACCACGCAGCGAGTTCGTCGAAAGTCCGGAATTCGCGGGTGTCTTCCGCCGTCTTGGCGGCTCGATATCGTTCGAGCGTCACGAGGTAAGCATCGTCCCCCATGAGCGAAGCGTTGCCAGCCGGCTTGAGGCGCTTGAGAAATTCCGCGCGGGCGAGCCGCCGACGGTTCCTCGCGAGTAAATCGGCCGTTCGCGCTTGATCCGGCATCGCTTAGCGCCGCGTCAGCCGGCGGCAGAGCTCGTCGAGCTGTTCCAGGGTCGCGTACTTGATCCGCAGCTCCCCCACGCCGTCGCGGTCGACGATGTCGACGCTCATGCCCAGCGCATCTTCCAGATCGACCTCGAGGGCGGCGGTGTCGGTATTCTTGCCGGCGCGGCGCGGGCCGGAGCCCTTCTTCGCGGCGCCTGCGTCCTTACGCTTGGCCAGAGCCTCGGCGTCGCGGACGGAAAGCCCTTTATCCACAATGGTTTGCGCCAGCACTTCGGGGAAGGCGGCGCTGAGGATCGCGCGGGCATGCCCGGCGGTCAGGCGGCCGAACAGCACGTGGTCCTGCACCGCGTCGGGCAGTTGCAGCAGGCGAAGCGTGTTGGCCACGTGGCTGCGCGACTTGCCGACCGCGGCGGCGGCCTTGTCCTGGGTGTAGGCCATGCGCCGCATCAGCGTCTGATAGGCCTGGGCCTCTTCCATGGCGTTGAGGTCTTCGCGCTGGACGTTCTCGACGATGGCGATCTCGAAGGCCTTGTCGTCGTCCAGCACCCTGACCAGCGCCGGTATGGCCTTCAGCCCCGCCTGCTGCGCCGCGCGCCAGCGGCGTTCGCCGGCGACGATCTCAAACTCACCCGGCGTCTTCGGCGAAGGCCGCACCAGGATCGGCTGCAGGATGCCCTTGTCGCGGATCGAAGCCGCCAGTTCGGCGATCTCTTCCTCGGGAAAGTGCCGGCGCGGCTGCTCCGGATTGCGGTGGACCAGCTCGATGGGGATTTCGCGCACGCCCTCGCCCGGGCCGCCCGGCGGATCGCCGTCGCTCGCATCGTCCATCAGGGCGGAAAGCCCCCGGCCCAAGCCTCTGGCCATCGAAACTCTCTCCTACGCCGCGACTTTGCGGCGGGCGCGTTCGCGCAGCACCACCTCGCGGGCCAGCCGCAGATAGGCCTGGCTCCCCGCGCATTTCAGATCGTAGACCAGCGCCGGCTTGCCGAATGACGGCGCCTCGGAGACCCGCACGTTCCGCGGGATCACCGTCTGGTAGACCGTCTCGCCGAAGTGGTTGCGCACATCGTTGGCCACCTGGGCCGACAGCCCGTTGCGGCGGTCGAACATGGTCAGCACGATACCCTGGATCTCCAGCTTGGGGTTCAGGCTGGTGTGGACCAGGTCGATAGTGCGCATCAGCTGCGTCAGGCCTTCCAGGGCGAAGAACTCGCACTGCAGCGGCACCAGCACCGCGTCGGCGGCAGCCATGGCGTTGACGGTCAGCAGATTTAGCGACGGAGGGCAGTCGATCAGCACGTAGCTGTAGGTCCCCGCCTCACGTACCGCGTCCAGCGCGTCGCGCAGCTTGTAGGAACGCCGCGCCTCCTGGGCCAATTCCATCTCGACGCCGGAGAGGTCCGGATCGGACGGCACCACGTCCAGACCGGGCACCGAGGACTTCACCACCCCCTCGGCCAGGGTCTTTTCGCCCATCAGCACGTCGTAGAGGGTGTGTTTGCGCAGCGCGCGCCCGATGCCGAGGCCCGTCGAGGCGTTCCCCTGCGGATCGCTGTCGATCAGCAGCACGCGCTCGCCCACGGCGGCCAGCGCGGTGCCGAGGTTGATCGCGGTCGTGGTCTTGCCGACGCCGCCCTTCTGGTTGGCGACGACCAGCACTCTCATCGGGTGGTCAGACCTTGCGGGCACGGCCGAGCCTCTTCACGCGAACGATGCGGCCCCGGGGGTCGCTCTTGGATGGCACGACGTCAGCCTCGTATTCCCAATATCTTGCGGCCTCCTTCATCTCGGCTACCACATCCTGTCCTTTGAGGAACAGGCCGGTGGCGCCGCCCTGAAGGTAGGGCCGGGCATACCCCAACAGGCGGTGAAGCGGCGCACAAGCCCGCGCGGTGACGATCTCCACAGTTAGATCGAGGTTTTCCGCACGCGCGTTGTGGACGGTGGCCGGAAGCTCCAGTTCCGCAACCACTTCGGAGAGGAACTTGCACCGCTTGGTCATGCTCTCCACGAGGTCGACGTGGAAGCCCATGACGCCTTTTCCGAGTATGGCCAGCACCAGCCCCGGTAGGCCCGCGCCGGCGCCCAAGTCCGCCCACGACCGCGCCTCGGGCGCCAGTTTGAGCAGCTGGGCGCTGTCCCAGGCGTGGCGCGACCAGAAATCCGCAATCGTCGCCGGGCCGATGAGGTTCATCACCGCGTTGCGCTCGATGAGCATGACCCTGAAGCGCTCCAGATCGGCCATCTGCACGGGCGTGGCCCCGCTAAGGCGAGCGAAGCCGGCCGCATCCATCAGCGGGACTGCTGGAGGCTCAGGCGGCGGCGCGGCGGCGGACATGGGCCAAGAGGGCTGTCAGCGCGCCGGGGGTGACGCCTTCGATGCGGGCGGCCTGGCCGAGCGTCAAGGGTTTGACCGCATTGAGCTTTTCGCGGGACTCGTTGGAGAGCCCGCCGACCGTGGCGTAGTCGAGAGCCGCCGGCAGGGTCAGGTCTTCGTCGCGGCGGAAGGCGGCCACGTCGGCGGCCTGGCGGTCGAGGTAGCCGGCGTAGGAGGCGTCGATCTCCACCTGCTCGCGCACGGCCGGCGCCCAGGCGCCGATCTGTGGCCAGATGCGGGCGAGATCGTCGAAGCTGATGGTCGGATAGGCCAGCAGTTCGGTCAGATTGCGCCGCTGGCCGTCGGCTTTGACCGGCAGGCCGGCCTTTTCCGCCGCTGAGGGCGTCAGGGTCAGGCTGGCAGCCGTGGCGCGGGCCTCGGCGAGCGCTCCGGCCTTCGCGCCGAACGCCTTGGCGCGGACGGAGCCCACGACGCCCAGGGCCTCGCCCTTGGCGGTCAGCCGCTGGTCGGCGTTGTCGGCGCGCAGGATCAGCCGGAACTCGGCCCGGCTAGTGAACATCCGATAGGGCTCAGTGACGCCGCGGGTGACCAGATCGTCGATCATCACCCCGATATAGGCCTCGTCTCGGGCGAAGGCGGCCGGATCGGCGCCCGACGCGGCGCGCGCGGCGTTGAGGCCGGCCACCAGGCCCTGGGCCCCTGCCTCCTCATAGCCGGTGGTGCCGTTGATCTGGCCGGCCAGATAGAGGCCCGGCAGCCGCTTGGCCTCGAGTGTGGGGTAGAGCTCGCGCGGGTCCACATAGTCGTATTCGATGGCGTAGCCGTAGCGGAACACCTCCACGGCCTCGAGGCCCGGCATGGTCCGCAGGAACAGGTCCTGCGTGTCCTCGGACACTGAGGTGGAGATGCCGTTCGGATAGACCGTCGGATCGTCTAGGCCCTCGGGCTCCAGGAACACCTGGTGGCTGGTCTTATCGGCGAACCGGACCACCTTGTCCTCGATGGAGGGGCAGTAGCGCGGGCCGATGCCGGTGGTCTTGCCGCCATAGACGGCGCTCTCGCCGAGGCGCTCGGCGATGATCTTGTGGGTCTCGGCCGTCGTGTAGGTGATCCCGCACTCGATCTGCGGGACGTCGATCCGTTCTGTCAGGAACGAGAACGGCACAGGCTCGGCGTCCGCCGCCTGCATCTCCAGCCGGTCCCAGGCGATGGTGCGGCCGTCGAGGCGCGCCGGGGTGCCGGTCTTCAGCCGGCCCATCTTGAGGCCGGAGGCATAGAGGCGGTCGGAAAGTCCGACGGCCGGCGCGTCGCCCACCCGGCCGGCGGGAATGCGCTCGTCGCCGCGGTGGATCACGCCCTTCAGGAAGGTGCCGGTGGTCAGCACCACGCGCCCGGCGCGGTAGGCCTGGCCGCTCTGGCCCAGAACGCCGACCACCACGCCATCGTCGAGGATCAGGTCCTCCACCGCCTCGGCGACGATGGTCAGGTTGGGCGTGGCCGCGAGCTCTGCCTGCATGGCCTCGCGATAA
Organism: uncultured Alphaproteobacteria bacterium; assembly: GCA_903822175.1. GTDB lineage: Bacteria > Pseudomonadota > Alphaproteobacteria > Caulobacterales > Caulobacteraceae > Phenylobacterium. Next base: position 321,689 of record CAIJOB010000040.1, on the reverse strand, counting down.
AGCCTGCGGTCGATCTGTGAGCGCGGGCCGCGCACGGCGGCGCCCTTGGAGCGGTTCAGCAGCCGGAACTGGATGCCCGCCTTGTCGCCCAGCCGCGCCATCAGCCCATCCAGCGCGTCGATCTCGCGGACCAGGTGCCCCTTGCCGAGGCCGCCGATCGCCGGATTGCAGCTCATCTCGCCGATGGTCTCGACCTTGTGCGTCAACAGCAGGGTGCGTGCGCCAAACCGCGCCGAAGCCGCCGCAGCCTCGCAGCCGGCGTGCCCGCCTCCGATGATGATCACGTCCCAGGTCGTCATGAGGGGGTGCATATAGGGGATCAGGAGGCTTGGGTCACGGTCCCCAGTTCCTCCCCCGTAGCGGCAGCGTGCGGGGGAGGTGGCCCGAAGGGTCGGAGGGGGCGCTGGGGCCGTGCTCTGAGGCGGTGCGGTGGCAGCGCCCCCTCCACCACTTCGTGGTCCCCCTCCCCCGTTTCACGGGTGAGGAGCCTAGTGTTTCACGTGAAACAGTGACGCGTCACTTCCCGATGCAGAAGGTCGCGAAGATGCGGCCCAGCACCTCCTCTGGGTCGATGCGGCCGGTGATGCGATCCAGGGCGCGGGCGGCGAGGCGGACGTCCTCGGCGGCCAGTTCCAGAGCGTTGTCCTCGGCGAGCGCATGGCGCAGGCGGGTGGCGGCCTCGGTCAGCAGTTCGCGGTGGCGCAGGCGGGTGGCGGCGGGGAATTCAGAGCCGCCCAGCGCTTCGACCACCGTTTCGGTCAGCGACCGCTCCAGCCAGGCCACGTCGTTGGGGCTCCTGGCGGTGAAGGGCTCGCCGGGGAGGCCATCCAGGCCTTCGCCCAGGTCGCGCTTGGTGAGCAGGACGATGTCGCCGCGCTGCAGAGACGCCGGCAGCTCGGGGTCCGGATCGCCGTAGCCGTCCACCAGCCAGACCCGCAGGCCCGCCGTTTCCGCCCAGGCCTCGGCGCGGCGCACCCCCTCGGCCTCGATCTCGTCCTCGGTTTTCCGCAAGCCGGCGGTGTCGGCGACGATCACCTTGTAGCCGCCCAGCACCATCGGCACCTCGATGATGTCCCGCGTCGTACCGGGCGTCGCTGAGACGATGGCCGCCTCGCGCCTGGCCAGCGCGTTCAGCAGCGTGCTCTTGCCGGCGTTGGGTGCGCCCAGCAGCGCGATGCGGAAGCCCTCCCGCACCTGCTCGCCCCGCGTGACGTCGGCCGCGGCGGCTTCCAGCTCGTCGGCCAGGATCTCCAGGATGGGCCGCGCCCTGCCCGCCACATCGGCCGGCAGTTCCTCGTCGGGGAAGTCGACGGCGGCTTCCAGCATGGCGGAGGCGCGCACCAGCCCGTCGCGCCAGCGGGCCTGGACGCCGGAGAGCCGGCCGCCGAGCTGGGCCAGCGCCTGGCGCCTCTGCCCTTCCGTCTCGGCGTCCACCAGGTCGGCGACGCCCTCAGCCTGGGCGAGGTCGAGCTTGCCGTGCTCAAAGGCGCGCCGGGTGAACTCGCCGGGCTCAGCCAGGCGCAGGCCCAGGCCCGCCAGGGCCGTGACCAGGGCCGCGATCACCGCCGGGCCGCCGTGAACGTGGAATTCGGCGGTGTCCTCGCCGGTGTAGCTGGCGGGCGCGGGCATCCAGAGCACCAGGGCCTCGTCGATCGCCGCGCCCTGTGCGGTCTTCAGATGGCGCAGGCTCGCCCGACGCGCCGCCGGCAGACGCCCGGCAAGCGCGCGGACCGCCTGCGCCGTCTCGGGTCCCGAAAGCCGCACCACCGCCACCGCCGCGCGGCCCGCCGCTGTCGCGGGCGCGAAGATGGTGTCGGTCATTTGCGGGTCGCGGCGCTCATCCCGACTTCCATCAGCTTGCGGAAATGCTCCTGCGCCCCGGTCCCGAAGGCCATCCAGTTCTTCATCAGCTCGTCGGGCGAGATCATCGACATGTTGGCGTCGATCCGGCCCTTCATCTCATTGACCAGGTGGTCGTTGAGCGCGCTGACGTCCGGCAGGCCCATGAAGCGCCGCGCTTCCTCAGGCGTGCAGTCCACCTCGATCGTCATCTTCATGGCCAAAAGCTCCCGTTCGCTGTCCATATGGCCGTGGAGCGGCCTCTCGCGCTAGTAGCGCAGTCCAACAAGCCGATAGCAGCAGGAGACGGTCATGACCGAACGCACGACGATCAGCCCCCCGGACGGGACCGTCAGCCGCCTCCGAAGGACCTTCGGCTGATGCGCGCGATCCGCTTTGAACAGGCCGGTGGGCCCGAGGTCCTCAAGCTCGTCGAGGTCGACGCCCCGCAGCCGAAGCCCGGCCAGATCCTGATCCGCCACGAGGCGATCGGCATCAATTTCATCGAGACCTATCTGCGCTCCGGCCTCTATCCGATGAAACTGCCCTCCGGCCTGGGCGGCGAGGCGGCCGGCGTGGTCGAGGCGGTGGGCGAAGGCGTCACCCGCTTCAAGGCGGGCGACCGGGTGGCCGCCGCGGGGACCACCTTCTCCTATGCCGAAAAGTCCGTCGTCGCGGCCGAGCGCGCGGTGGCGGTTCCCGACAGCGTCGACCTGCGGACCGCCGCAGGAGCCCTCCTCAAGGGCATGACCGTCGAGTTCCTGGTCCGGCGGCTGCACAGGGTCGAGCCCGGCGAGACGGTGCTGTGGCACGCCGGCGCAGGCGGGGTGGGCCAGATCGCGATCCAATGGCTGAAGGCGCTGGGCGCGGTGGTGATCACCACCGTCGGCTCTGCGGAGAAGGCCGACCGGGTGCGCGAGCTGGGCGCTGACCACGTCATCCTCTACCGCGACCAGGACGTCGCCGCCGAGGTCCGCCGGATCACCGACGGCAAGGGCGTGCCGGTGGCCTATGACTCGGTGGGCAAGGACACCTTCGAAGGCACCCTGAAAAGCCTCGCCAAGCGCGGCGTCTTCGTCAGCTTCGGCAACGCGTCCGGCCCACCGCCCGCCGTGGAGAGCCGCCAGCTGATGATCAATGGCTCGCTGTTCTTCACCCGCCCGACCATGGGTGACTATCAGCTCACCACCGAAGAACTGGACGCCAGCGCCGCGGCGCTGTTCGAGATGATCGGCTCGGGAAAGGTGAAGATCGAGATCGGCCAGACGTTCCCGCTGGCCGACGCGGCCAAGGCCCACGAAGCGCTCGAAAGCCGCACGACGACCGGGTCGAGTTTGCTGATTCCCTAGAACGCGTTCCTCCCCATCGGGGGAGGTGGCCTGAAAGGCCGGAGGGGGTCCGCTCAGACCTAGGAGGACCCCCTCAGTCGGCTTCGCCGACAGCTCCCCCGATGGGGAGCAACTCCCGTTGTTTCACGTGAAACACAAGTAGAACTGGTAGCGCCGGTAGCGCTGCCCGTTCTAGGTGTTCATCGACTGGAAGAACTCGTCGTTGGTCTTTGACGAACGCAGCTTGTCGAGCAGGAACTCGATGGCGTCCTGCGCGCCCATCGGACCCAGGATCCGGCGCAGGATGTAGGTCTTGGTCAGGTGTTCCTTGGGCGTGATCAACTCTTCCTTGCGGGTGCCGGACTTGATCACGTCGATGGCCGGATAGACGCGCTTGTCGGCGACCTTGCGGTCCAGCACGATTTCCGAGTTACCGGTGCCCTTGAACTCTTCGAAGATCACCTCGTCCATCCGGCTGCCGGTGTCGATCAGGGCGGTGGCGATGATGGTCAGCGAGCCGCCTTCCTCGATGTTCCGCGCCGCGCCGAAGAAGCGCTTGGGGCGCTGCAGGGCGTTGGCGTCGACACCGCCGGTCAGCACCTTGCCCGATGACGGGACCGTGGTGTTGTAGGCGCGGCCCAGGCGGGTGACGCTGTCCAGCAGGATCACCACGTCGCGCTTGTGCTCGACCAGGCGCTTGGCCTTTTCGATAACCATTTCAGCGACTTGCACGTGGCGCGTGGCCGGCTCGTCGAAGGTCGAGGAGATCACCTCGCCCTTCACGGTGCGTTGCATGTCGGTGACTTCTTCCGGCCGCTCGTCGATCAGCAGCACGATCAGGTAGCACTCGGGATGGTTGGTCTCGATGGACTTGGCGATGTTCTGCAGCATCACCGTCTTGCCGACGCGGGGCGGCGAGGTGATCAGGCAGCGCTGGCCCTTGCCGAGTGGGGCGACGATGTCGATCACCCGGCCGGAGCGGTCCTTCAGGGTAGGATCGTCGATCTCCATCTTCAGCCGCTGGTCGGGATAGAGCGGCGTCAGGTTGTCGAACAGCACCTTGTGCCGGACGTTCTCGGGGTTCTCAAAGTTGGTCAGGTCGACCTTCACAAGGGCGAAGTAGCGCTCGCCCTCGCGCGGCGCGCGGATGGCGCCGTCGACCGTGTCGCCGGTGCGCAGGCCGAACTTCCGGATCTGCGAGGGGCTGACATAGATGTCGTCGGGGCCCGGCAGGTAGTTGGCTTCCGGCGAGCGCAGGAAGCCGAAGCCGTCCTGCACCACTTCCAGGGTGCCGGAGCCGGAGATCTCGACCTCCTCCTCAGCCAGCACCTTTAGGATCGAGAACATCATGTCCTGCTTGCGCATGGAGTTGGCGTTTTCGATCTCGAACAGCTCGGCGAAGGCCAGCAGGTCGGCCGGGGCCTTGTCCTTCAGCTCCTGGAGGCTCATCCGCTTCAGACCCATCTTGGCGATGGTGTTGGCGACCTCGGAGGGCTCTTCCGGCTCGTGGGCGGCCTCGTCCTCGGCGATGGCTTCGACAGCCTCGGCCTCAGCGGCTTCCAGATCGGGCGCTGCGCTCTCAGGCGCGTCGTGGCCTTCGGCGGTGGTGTCTTCGGGGGTTTCGTTTTCGTCTTGCATAGGAATTCACTCGTGTTCGCCCACGGCCGGAGGGACTCCGGACGTCGGCTGGTCTTGGATGTGGGCGCGTCAGCGCCGTTGTGTGTCGTCTTCTTTGGGAGCCGGACCGCTTGCGGCGTGACGCCAATGACGTCGGGGCGCGAGGGCCGGAGATAAGGCGGGACGTGCGCCCGGAGGCTCACGCTGAGGGGATCGGAACCACGAAGCCCGCGCCGGGTCAAGGATTCCCCGCCTCAGACCAGGTGCGGCCTAGTGGTTGCCGAACTTGGTGGTGACGGCCAGGACCATGACGATGGCCGCCAGGAACGGCAGCTCATTGGTCATCCGCCAGAACTTCGCGGTGCGGTCGCGACGGCCGGCGAGGAAGCCCTTGTGGGCGTTGCTGATGAAAGCGTGCCAGCCGGTGACGAAGACGATGCCCGTGAGCTTGGTGAGCATCCAAGGTTCGGCCAGGAACCCCGCGCCCCTTATCTGGCTATCCACATAGATCAGCGAAAGACCCAGCGCCCAGACCAGCACCAGCGCCGGGCGCAGGATGATCTTGATCACCTTGCCTTCCCAGCGGGTGAAATGGGCGTCGAACTCGCTGCCCGGCGCGGCGGTCTCGGTGTGATAGGCGTAGAGCCTGGGCAGCATCATCAGGCCAGCCATCCAGGCGATGACGCAGATGATGTGCAGGCCGATCAGCAGATTGTAGGCGCCGGTCATGCCGCGTTCTTCCCCCGGAGCGCGCATTTCGCATGACCCGCGGGACAGCGCCAAGGGCCGTGGGGCGCTGCGCCGCCCGGTCGGCCCGCGGCTTCCAGGACGGTGCGGCCCAACTCCGCGATGAAATCCGCCGAGACGCCGGGCGTCCGGGCCCGCAGATAGGGCGCACAACCCACCTCAGCCGCGATCCGCGCATAGTCGTGGTCGAGCTCGACCAGGGTCTCCACATGCTCGGAGACAAAGGCGATGGGCGCGATCAGCACGCCCTTGGCCTCGGCGCCGGCGCTGCGGATCTCGTCGTCGGTCGAGGGGCCGAGCCACTTCAGCCGCCCGACCCGGCTCTGGTAGCAAACCCGCCAGTCGGCGAACTCCGGCAGGCGGGCGGCGATGGCCGCCGCAGTGGCCTCGACCTGCGCCTGGTAGGGGTCGCCGCCGTCGACGATCTGCTGCGGCAGGCCGTGGGCGGAGAACAACAGCCGCAGGCACTGGGGCTTGCCGGCGGTCTCCCACGCCTGGCGGATCGCCGCGGCGTGGGCGTCGACCAGGCCCAGCGCGGTGGGATAGCAGCAGACTGTCCGGCTGCGGCCCGGGCCTTTGTAGACGGCCAGCCAATCCTTCAGCGACGAGGCCGTCGTGGTGGTCGAATACTGCGGATAGAGCGGCAGCAGCACGATCTCGTCCGGCGCGAAGGCCGCGACCTGGGCGGCGGTCTCCTTCGCGAACGGCTTCCAGTAGCGCATGGCGATGAAACAGCGGGCCTCGACGCCGGGGTCCTTCGCTTTGAGCTCGGCCTCCAGGGCCGCGGCCTGGGCCCGGGTCTCCGGCAGCAACGGCGAGGCGCCGCCCATCATCGCGTAGTTGGCCTGCGCCATCTTGTCCCGCGTCGTCGAGATCAACGCGGCCAGCGGCAGCCGCGCCACCGCCGGCAGGGTGATGATGGCTGGATCACGGAACAAATTGAAAAGAAACGGCTTTACGGCCTTCAGACTATCCGGCCCGCCGAGATTGAACAGGACGACGGCGAGCTTGGTCATGCCATCGCGTCCAGTACCTCACCCGTGAAACGGGGGAGGGGGACCGCGAAGCGGTGGAGGGGGCGCTGCCGTCGCACCGAGCTCGGAGCACGGCCCCCGCGCCCCCTCCGTCCCTTCGGGCCACCTCCCCCGTACGCTGCCGCTACGGGGGAGGAACTGGAGGCGCCACGTCGATTAATCACTCTGCCGCCATCGCCTTCACCGGCTTGCCGGTCACTCGCGACACGACCCGCGCGATGTTGGCGATCGGGGTGTCGGGGATCACCCCGTGGCCGAGGTTGAAGATGTAGGGCCCACCGCCCCACTGCTCCAGCAGGGCGTCGACCCGCGCATCCAGCGCCGGGCCGCCGGCGCGCAGCAGCAGATTGTCGAGCGCCCCCTGGATGGTCTTGCCGCCGGCCTGGATGCGCTGACCCATCGCGGCGCTCGCCTGAGTGTCCAGTCCGACGCCCTGCACCGGAACGGCCTTGGCGTAGTTCTCGACCAGGGCGCCCGCGCCACGGGGAAAGCCGATGAAGGGCGCGGTGACGCCCGCCGCCCTCACCTGTTCGACGATCGCCCGGTGCGGCCGGATGACGATGCGCTCGAACACGTCCTCCGCCAGGCCCTCGGCCCAGCTTTCGAAGATCTGCAACGCCTGGGCGCCCGACTTCGCCTGCATGACCAGATAGCGGGCCGTAGAATCCACCAGCACCTGCAGCAAGGCGTCGAGCTTTTCCGGCTGCTCATAGGCGAAGGTCCGCGCCATCTCGCGCTGCGACCCCCGGCCCTCGATCATGTAGGTCGCCACCGTCCAGGGCGCGCCCGCAAAGCCGATCAGCGCCCGCTCCGGCTCCAGCTCGGCGCGCACCCGGGCCAGCGTCTCGCCGATCGCCGACAGCTTGGCGGTCGACCCCTCCACCGCGTCGGCCATCCGCGCGATGTCAGGCAGTTCGCCAAGCCTTGGCCCCTCGCCCGCCTCGAACCAGACCTCTTGGCCCAGCGCGCCGGGGATCAGCAGGATGTCGGCGAAGACGATGGCCGCATCCATCGGAAACCGCCGCATCGGCTGCAGGGTGGCCTCCGCCGCCATCTCGGGGTTGTGGCAGAAGGAGATGAAGTCCTTCGCCCGGGTCCGAAGCTCCAGGTATTCCGGCAGCGACCGGCCCGCCTGGCGCATGAACCACACCGGCGGCCGATCCAGGGTTTCGCCGGCCAGGGCTCGCAAAAGGCGCGGTGTCTCGCTCATCACCGCCTTAAATCGCCTCTCGGCCCAAGTCTCAAGCCCAACTCCCGAGCCTTCACCCGGTCTGCCCTTCTTCTTCATTCTAAGAATCTAGAAAATAGGTGGCGAAGGTGGCGATAGGGCCTGTCGAGACGGTGGATGACGCGGCCGCCGGCGCCGGACTTCGGGCCTTCTCCCCAGGCTGTCCGCCCTGGCCCTACCCAGTCATACCGGGGCTGTGGATAGCGGGGATGTCCGGCCAAGCCCCCTGATGGAATTAAGCTTTCGTTAAGACCTTGGGGGACGGCAGCCAGGCGCCGCCGGTCCGGCGCGGCGCCCTGTCGACAACTCAGTGGCAGGCTTTCCACCGGGCCCCGCGCCGGTGGGTTAACCCTCCGTTAACGGCGCTTTTCGTCCCGTCCATACATGGGGACAGTGCGCGACCGCCCGACGCACGCGATCTATCCCCATTCCGGCCGGTGTTCGCTAAGACTGCTCCACAGGAATCGTCCCCAGGCTTTTTTGGATAAGGCTGCTCGTGACCACGACCGCCCCGAAGCTCGCCACCTACTTCCACGTCCACCTGGTGTCCGACTCCACCGGCGAGACGCTGAACGCCATGGCGCGCGCAGTCTGCGCCCGCTTCGACAATGTCCTGCCGATCGAGCACATCTACGCGCTGGTCCGTTCCCAGCGCCAGCTGGACCGGGCGCTGGGCGACATCGAGGAGGCGCCGGGCGTCGTCATCCACACCATCGTCGACGACGGCCTGCGCGAGGCGCTGGAGGAAGGCTGCCGCAAGCTCGACATGCCCTGCATCCCGGCGCTGGACCCGCTGGTCTCGGCCATGTCGCGCTACCTCGGCTACACGACCACCAGCCGGGTCGGCGCGCACCTGCGGCTCGACAACGACTATTTCAACCGCATGGACGCGCTGAACTACGCCATCGGCCACGACGACGGCCAGGGCGGCCAGGACCTGGAACAGGCCGACGTGATCCTGGTCGGCGTGTCGCGGACCTCCAAGACCCCGACCTGCATCTACCTGGCCCACCGGGGCGTCCGCGCCGGCAATGTGCCGCTGGTGCCGGGCCGCCCGCCGCCGGAAAAGCTGTTCAATCTGAAGAGCACCCTGGTCGTCGGCCTGTCGATCTCGCCGGACCGGCTGATCCAGATCCGCCGCAACCGCCTGCTCAGCCTTAAGGAAAACCGCGAAAGCACCTACATCGACGTGGACGCCGTGCGCGACGAGATCGTCCAGGCGCGCCGGCTCTACGAGCGCCAGGGCTGGCCGGTGATCGACGTGACCCGCCGCTCGGTCGAGGAAACCGCCGCCGCGGTGCTGAACCTGCTGCACGGCGGCCACGGCCAGGTCGAGGTCCTCGGGTGACGGGTCTGATCCTGGCCTCGAAGAGCGTGACGCGCCGCGCGGTGCTCGACGGCGCGGGTGTGCCCTACGAGGCCGTCGGCTCCGGCGTCGACGAAGAGGTCGCGAAAACCGCGCTGCTGGCGAAAAAGGCCAATCCGCGCCAGATCGCCGAGGCTTTGGCGGAGGACAAGGCCCTGGCGGTGTCGGCCGGACGGCCGGAGTTGGTGATCGGCGCCGATCAGACCCTGGAATTCCAGGGCCAGCTCTACGACAAGGCCGAGACGGTCGAAGAGGCCCGCGAACGGCTCAAGCTGCTGCGCGGCAAGCCGCACATGCTGCATTCGGCGGTGGTCGTCGCCCAGGGCGGCGCGGTGACCTGGCGCGAGACCCAGAGCGCGACGCTGCGGATGCGAGACTTTTCCGACGCGTTCCTCGAGGACTACCTGGCCGCCGAGGGCGAGGCGGCGCTGGGGTCGGTGGGCTGCTACCGGCTGGAGGGGCTGGGCGTGCAGCTGTTCTCGAAGATCGAGGGCGACTATTTCACCATCCTGGGCCTGCCCTTGATGGGCCTCCTCGATCTGCTGCGTCGGCGCGGGATCCTGACGCCATGAGCCGCGCCATCACCGGAAAGACCGCCGTGGCTGGCGTCGTCGGCAGCCCGATCGCCCATTCGCTCAGCCCGATCCTGCACAACGCCTGGCTGGAAGCCGCCGGGATCGACGGGGTCTATGTGGCGCTGGAGGGGATGGACGGCGGATTCCGCCGCCTCGTCGAGGGTCTGAAAGCCACCTCGTTTCGCGGCCTGAACGTCACCCTGCCCTTCAAATCCGACGCCCTGGCGGCGGCCGACCGGGTGAATCCCCGCGCCCGCCGCGCCCAGGCGGCGAATCTGCTGATTTTCCAGGACGGCCGGGTCACCGCCGACAACACCGATGGCCTGGGCCTGCTGGCCGCCTTCGCCGAGCAGGCGCCGGGGTTCGATCCGGCGGCGGGCCCGGTGGCGATCCTGGGCGCGGGCGGCGGGGCGCGGGGCGCGGCGGCCGCCTTCCTCGACGCCGGCTGCCCGCAGGTGCGGGTAATCAACCGCTCGCTCAGCCGCGCCCAGGCCCTGGTCGCCGACCTGGGCGGCGAGGCGTTCGCGCTCGCCGACGCGGAAACGGCGTTCCACGGCGTGACCGCGGTGATCAACGCCACCTCCGCCGGCCTCGCCGACGACAGCACGCCGACCTTCCCGCTGGCCGTGACGCCGGAGGGCTGCGTGGTCATGGACATGGTCTACAAGCCGCTGGTCACGCCGTTCCTCAGCGCAGCCAAGGCGCTCGGCCGCCCGACCGTCGATGGCCTGGCCATGCTGATCGGCCAGGCGCGGCCCTCGTTCGAAGCCTTCTATGGCGCGCCGCCGCCGGCGGACCTCGATGTCCGCGCCATCGCGCTGCAGGCGCTTAGGCCATGATCCTGATCGGGCTGACCGGCTCCATCGGCATGGGGAAGTCGACGACCGCGGCCATGTTCCGCGAGGCCGGCGTGCCGGTCTATGACGCCGACGCCGCGGTGCACGATCTCTACGACGCGGGCGGCGCGGGCGTGGAGCCGGTCGGCGCGGCCTTTCCTGGCGTGATCAAGGACGGCCGGGTCGACCGCGAGGCGCTGCGAAACGCCGTGCTGGGGAAGCCCGACGAGCTGAAACGCCTGAACGCCATCGTCCACCCGCTGGTCGGCCGCGACCGGATCGGCTTTTTCGCGAAAGCCGAGGCCGACGGCGCCGACATGGTGGTGCTGGACATCCCGTTGCTGTTCGAGACCGGCGGCCACGCCAATGTCGACGCGGTGGTGGTGGCGAGCGCGCCCGCCGACATGCAGCGCGAGCGGGTGCTGGCCCGCGAGGGCATGACGCCGGACCGCCTCGACGCCATCCTCGCCCAGCAGCTGGCCGACGCCGAAAAGCGCGCCCGCGCCCACTTCGTGGTCGACACCTCGCGCGGCCTGGAGCCGGCCCGGGAACAGGTGGCCGAGATCATCGCCGTGATGCGCGATCCACAGCGCAGACCTTCTTCCAACAGGTAAGAGGGGGCCAGCGACCGTTCGCCAGTTGAATTCGAGCGCCGAACGGGCGCATCAAGGGCCATGGCCCGCGAGATCGTCCTCGACACGGAAACCACCGGCTTTGAGCCCACCCAGGGCCACCGCCTGGTGGAAATCGCCTGCCTGGAAATCGACGACTTCATCCCGACCGGCCGCAGTTTCCACACCTATATCGACCCCTGCCGCGACATGCCGCCGGACGCCGAGCGGGTGCACGGGCTTTCGGGCGCGTTCCTGCGGGGTAAGCCGCGGTTCGAGCATCCCGAGGTGGTCGACGCTTTCCTCGAATTCTGCGGCGACGCGCCGCTGATCGCCCACAACGCCGCCTTCGACCGCAATTTCATCAATCACGAGCTAGGCGTGGTGAACCGCCACCCGCTGCACGAAAGCCGCTGGATCGACACGCTCGGCCTGGCGCGCGTGCGGTTTCCGGGCATGCACAATTCGCTGGATGCGCTCTGCAAGCGCTTCAAGATCTCGCTCAGCGAGCGCGAGAAGCACGGCGCCCTGGTCGACGCCAAGCTGCTGGCCGCGGTCTATCTGGAACTGAAGGGCGGCCGCGAACGCCGCCTGGAGCTGACCAGCTCGGTCGCCATGGCCGCCGCCGTCCACGCCGCGACCCGCAACGAATACGGCGTGCGCCCGCGCCCGCTGGCGCCCCGCTCCACCGACGAAGAGCGCCAGATCCACGCCAGCTTCATCCGCGACGTCGTGAAAAGCGACGACCTCTGGAAGAAGTTTGGGGTGTAGAAATCATCCCTCCTCTTTAGGGGAGGGACAGATCGCGCAGCGATCAGGGTGGGGGACTCGCGCTCAAGCGCGGACGTCGGAGTTCTGGCCCACAAACCCCCACCCGACCTCGGCTTCGCCTCGGCCACCCTCCCCTAAAGAGGAGGGATGACCTCTTAAGCGTGTCCGACCTGCTCGGCTTCCTGCGCCTTGCGCGTCGCGTAGACGCCGGCGAAGTCGATGGGGTCGAGCATGAAGGGCGGATAGCCGCCGTCCGAGGTCACGTCGGCGATGATCTTGCGGGCGAACGGGAACAGGTAGCGCGGGCACTCGATGAGCAGCACCGGCTCCAGGTCTTCCGCCGCGACGCCGGCGATCTGGAAGACGCCGCCATAGAGCAGCTCGACCACGAAGATCGCGCCCTCCTCGCGGTTGGCCTTGGCCGACAGCTTGATGTCGACTTCGTAGAAGCCGTCCTCGCGGCTGCGGGCGTTCATCTCGACGCCGAGGTCGATCTGCGGCTGGGCGGCGCCGCCGCGCAGGCTTTCCGGCGCATGCGGGTTCTCGAAGGAGAGATCGCGGATGAACTGGGCGAGGATGCGGATGCCGCCGCCGTCTTGCGGAGCGGTGGTCTCGGGGGCGCCGGCGCCAGCGTCGGTATCGGTCATAGTTCGGCTTGAATCCGTGGTGAGACTGCGAAGGGTTCGCGTCTTTTCGTATCTGTCGGCCGGCGGGCTAACATGGCGTTTGCGGCCATGCAACGCTGGCCCTGACGTGGGCGTTGCTTGGGTCTATATGGGGGTTGCGCCTATATTGGCCTAAAGCGGCCCGACCGCCGAACCTTGGAAGGCCTGTCTTTGCCCGTGCTTGAGCTGATCATTCTCGCAGGCCTCGCCGCCATCGTGCTTTACCAGCTCTATGCGGTGCTGGGCCGACGCGTGGGCCGCCAACCGGAAGATAGTCCCGCCGTGCCGGCCACGGCCGCGCCGCTGGAACGGGTCAGTGAGACCGGCCAGCAGGCCGAGGCCGCCGAGGGCGTCGCCCTCACCGGCCTCGCCGCCGTCAAGGCCAGCGATCCCAGCTTCGACGTCAGCCGCTTCCTCGGCGGCGCGAAGGGCGCCTATGAGATGATCGTCAAGGCCTTCGCCGCCGGCGACCGCACCCAGCTGCGCGGCCTGCTCGCCCCGCCGGTGATGGCCGGCTTCGACACCGCCATCGCCGCCCGCGAGGCCGAAAACCGCACCGAGACCGTGGAATTCAGCCATCCGCCCCGCGCCGACCTGGAAAAGGCCGAGGTGCTGGGCGCTGACCTGGCGCGAGTGACTGTCCGTTTCCTCGCCGAATTCCGCAGCCGCACCAAGGGCCCGGAAGGCGAAGGCGTCGAGGACCGGCGCACCGCCGAGCTCTGGACCTTCGAGCGGCATCTGAAGAGCCGCGACCCGAACTGGCTGCTGATCCACGTCGACGCCGCGGAGGCTTAGAGACTTCGTGCGGGGGCGCGTTCTCGGCGCGGCCCTGACTGCGCTCATCCTGGCCGCCTGCGCCTCGACCCCGCCGATGGGTCCGGCGCCCGTCGATCAGCGCCGAAGCGAACCCCGGTCCGAACAACGCCCCGCGCCGCGACCGCCGGCCTATCGCCCGGCGCCGAGGCCCGCTGAGCAACAGCACCCATCCCGCCCCGCCGAACCCGAGGTCCCGACCGATCGCCTCCTGCCGCTGACCGCCCTGCGCGGCTGGGAGAGCGAGGACCACGCCGCCGCGCTGGCCGCCTACCGCGACACCTGCGGGGCAGCGCGCGATCCGGCCCTGGCGCAGATCTGCCGCGACGCCCGCGCCATCGGCCCTCTCGACCGCGACCAGTCCAAACGCTTCTTCGAGGCCCACTTCCGCGCCGAACAGACCCATGGTGAGGGCGTGCTGACCGCCTATTTCGCGCCGGAATATCCGGCCCGCCACCGACCCGACGACGAGTTCACCGCACCCGTCCGCGCCAAGCCCGCCGACCTCGGCGACACGACGCAGAACCCCTACCTTGACCGCACAGCGATCGAGGCGCTGCCGGCCGGCAAGCCGCTGGCCTGGATGCGGCCGGAGGACCTGTTCTTCCTGCAGATCCAGGGCTCCGGCGTCCTGACCTTCGATGACGGCAAGCGGATGAAGTCGCTCTACGCCGGCAACAATGGCCGGCCCTTCGTCGGCGTCGCCAATCCTATGCGCGACCGGGGCCTGCTCCCCACCGACGGGATTTCCGCCGAGGCGATCCGCGCCTGGCTCGCCGCCCACCGGGGACCGGATGCCGACGCGATCATGCGGCTCAATCCGCGCTACGCCTTCTTCAGCCTGGCGCCCGACGACGGCAGGCCGCCGGTCGGCTCGGCCAATGTGCCCCTGCCCGGCGGCCGGTCGCTGGCCATCGATCCCGGCTTCCATCAGATGGGCGAATTCTACTGGGTCGACGCGTCGTCGCCGATCCTGGCCGGCGCCTTCCCGGCCTATCGGCGCCTGGCCATGGCGCTCGACACCGGCGGCGCGATCAAGGGCGACGTCCGCGCCGACCTGTTCATGGGTCAGGGCACGGCGGCGGGCTCGGAAGCCGGCCGGGTGCGCCACACGCTGCGGCTCTACCGGCTGGTCCCGAAGGACGCCGCCCCGTGAAACGGCCGCTGAAACCGGAAGAACGGCACATCTGGGGCATGGTCTCTTCGACGGTGCACCCCCTGCCCGGCCGCGGCACGCCCACCGCCCGCCAGGAAGCCGCCAAGCACGAGACCGCCGCGCGCATTGCCCCACCGAAGCCCGCCGAGCTTAAGGCCAAGCTCCGCGAACAGCTCGACGCCATCGAGCCCAACCGCCGCCACCGCATCGCCCGCGAGCGCGAGGACATCGGCGCCCGCCTCGACCTGCATGGGATGGATCAGGTCCGCGCGCGGGCCGTGCTCGAAGGCTTCCTCACGCAGGCGTTCCACGAGGGCTGGCGCGCGGTGCTGGTGATCACCGGCAAGGGCGTCCAGGGCGACGGCGTCCTCAAACGCCGCGCGCCCGAATGGCTCGCCGCCCCGCATCTGGCCCACATCGTCGCCGGCATCTCCGACGCCGCCCGCCACCACGGCGGCGAAGGCGCTCTCTACGTGGCCCTGAAGCGCAAGGCGCGGAGCTAAGTTGCTCCCCTTAGGGGGAGCTGTCAGCGAAGCTGACTGAGGGGGTCCTCCTAGGTCTGAGCGGAAGCCCCCTCCGGCGCTTCGCGCCACCTCCCCCGAAGGGGAGGAACTAAGGTTTGCGCGAGGCCTTTTCGGCCAGGCCCGAGGTCCCCTCGCGGGCCTCGAGCTTCGCCGCCACCTCGTCCAGCGACACCCCGGCGGCGGCCAGCACCACCAGCCAGTGGTAGATCAGGTCCGCGCTCTCGCCCGCGAGCGCATCCTTGTCGCCCTGGGTCGCGGCGATCACCGCCTCGACCGCCTCCTCGCCGAGCTTCTTCGCCGCCAGCGACGGGTCTGTCAGCAGCTTGGCAGTATAGGACGTCGACACCTCTCCACCCTTACGGCTCTCGATAGTCGAGACGAGGCGCCCCAGGACCTCAGCAAAACGACTCATGCGGCCTCCGTCAGGCGGACCGGGATGGCGGCGTCGGCCATGGCGCGTTTGACCTCGCCGATCGACACCTCGCCGAAGTGGAAGATCGAGGCGGCCAGCACCGCGTCCGCCCCGCCGCCGGTGACGGCCTCAACCATGTGCTGCGCATTGCCCGCGCCGCCGGACGCGATCACCGGCACCGAGACCGCCGAGCTGACTGCCTTCAGGAGTTCGAGGTCATAGCCGGTCTTGGCGCCGTCGCGGTCCATGGAGGTTAGCAGGATCTCGCCGGCCCCGCGCGCGACCGCCTCGGCCGCATAGTCGACGACGTCGAGGCCGGTGTCGGTGCGCCCGCCGTAGGTGAACACCCGCCACTGGCCGTCCGGCGCGCGCTTGGCGTCGATGGCGACCACCGTGGCCTGGCTGCCGAAGGCGTCGGCGCAGGCGGCGATCAGGTCGCGGTTCTCGACCGCGGCGGTGTTGATCGAGATCTTGTCGGCGCCGGCCAGCAGCAGGCGGCGCGCGTCCTCGACCTTGCGGATGCCGCCGCCGACCGACAGCGGCATGAAGCAGACGTCGGCGGTGCGGGCGACCACATCGAGGATCGTGCCGCGGTTCTCGTGGCTGGCGGTGATGTCGAGGAACATCAGCTCGTCGGCGCCGGCGGCGTCATAGGCGCGGGCCTGCTCCACCGGGTCGCCGGCGTCGCGCAAGCTGACGAACTGCACGCCCTTCACCACCCGGCCGTCCTTGACGTCCAGGCAGGGAATGACGCGCACGCGCAAGGTCATGCGGCGGCCTTCAAGGCGGCGTCGGGCACGATGTCGCCGTTGTAGAGCGCGCGGCCCAGCACGGCGCCGGCGATCTCGGTTCCCTTGCGGGCCTTTAGCCGCACGATGTCGTCGACCGTGGCGAGACCACCGGCCGCGATCACCGGAATGGCCACAGCGTCGGCGATGGCCCCGAAGGCCTCGACGTTGAAGCCCATGGTCGTGCCATCGCGGTCGATGTCGGTGATGATCAGCGCGCTGACGCCCGCATCCTCGAAGCGCTTGGCCACGGTGATGGCGTCCAGATCGCTGTCCTCGGTCCAACCCTGCACCGCGACCTTGCCCTTTCGCACGTCGACGCTGACGGCGATCTGTTCGGGCCAGGCCTTGGCGGCCTCCAGCACGATCTGCGGGTCCCGCACGGCGACGGTGCCCAGGATCACGCGGGAAACGCCCGCCTCGATCCAGCCTTCGATGTCGGCCAGCGTGCGGATTCCGCCGCCCAGCTGCACGGGCACCGAGACCGCGTTGAGGATTTCCTCGACAGCGGCCTGGTTCACCGCGGCGCCGGCGACCGCGCCGTTCAGGTCGACCACATGGATCCAGTGGAAGCCACCGTCAGCCCAGGCCCGCGCCTGGGCGCCGGGCGAGGTGTTGAACACCGTGGCGGTGGAAAGGTCGCCGTGCACGACGCGCACGCACTGGCCGTCCTTCAGATCGATGGCGGGGTAGAGGATCACGGTCGCCACTCCAGGAAGCGCGCGAGAAGATCGAGGCCGACGGCTTGCGATTTCTCGGGGTGGAACTGCACGCCGGCCACATTGCCCCGCGCCACGGCCGCGGGGAACCGCTCGCCATGCTCCACATAGGCCGCCACATCGCGTTCGTCCTTGGGGAAAAAGGCGAAGGAGTGGGTGAAATAGATCGGCTGCTCGTTTCGCAGGCCGCCGAACAACGGGTGATCGGCGACGCCGGTCAGGCTGTTCCAGCCCATGTGCGGGATCTTGATCGCAGGATCGCCGCCGGCCTCAAGCTTGCGCACATCGCCGCCGATCCAGTCGAGGCCCGGGGTCTCGCCGAACTCCAGGCCGCGGGAGGCCAGGAGCTGCATGCCGACGCAGATGCCCAGGAACGGCGCGCCCTTGCCGTGCACCGCTTCGGTCAGGGCCTCGGAGACGCCGGGCCGCGCTTCGAAGGCGGCCATGCAGGCGGCGAACGCGCCGACGCCCGGCAGCACGATGCGGTCGGCGTCGGCGATGACGTCGGGGTCGTCGGTGACCACGATTTCGCTCTTCCCGTCCGCGGCGCGGATCAGGGCCTTTTCGGCCGAGCGAAGGTTGCCCGACCCGTAGTTGATCAGGGCGATCCTCTGCATCGGAATGATCCTAGAGGACGCCCTTGGTGGAGGGGGCATGGCCGCCGGTCTTGGGGTCCAGCTCGACGGCGTGGCGCAGCGCCCGGGCCAGGGCCTTGAAGCCGCTCTCGGCGATGTGGTGCGAGTTGATCCCGTAGAGCGTTTCCAGGTGCACGCAGGCGCCGCAGTTCATGGCGAAGGCGTGGTGGAATTCCTTGAACAGCTCAGTGTCCATGTCGCCAACTTTGGGCGTCTTGTAGGCCACGTTGTGGATCAGATAGGGCCGGTTGGAGAGGTCGATGGCGCAGCGCGTCAGGGTCTCATCCATCGGGATGTAGGCGTGGCCGAACCGGCGCACGCCCTTGAAGCCGTCCAGCGCCTTGTTGAACGCCTGGCCTAGCACGATGCCGGTGTCTTCCACCGTGTGGTGCATGTCGATGTGCAGATCGCCCTTGGTCTCGATCGTCGCGTCGAACCCGCCGTGGCGGATGAAGCTCTCCAGCATGTGGTCGTAGAAGCCGATGCCGGTGGAGACCGTAGATTCACCCGTGCCGTCCAGATCGAGCACGATCCGGATCTGGGTCTCCTTGGTGTTGCGGACGACTTCCGCGGTGCGGCTCATCGCTAAAGACCTTTTTCGGCGGCCAGCGTCTGCAGGTTGACCTGCGGGCGCGGCCCGTAGTGCGAGATCACTTCCGACGCCGCCAGCGATCCCAGCCGCGCGCAATCCGGCAGCGACCGGCCGCGGGCGAGGCCGAACATGAATCCCGCCGCGTATTGGTCGCCGGCGCCGGTCGTGTCCACGACTTTCTCCACCGGATAGGCCGGCACCGAATAGGTCTCGGCGTTGGTGGCGACCACCGAGCCGTGCTCGCTGCGGGTCACCGCGGCCAGCTTGGCGCGAAGCGTGATCTCGCCCATGGCGGCTTCGAAGCTGTCGGTCTGGAACAGCGAGCAGATCTCGACTTCGTTGGCGAAGACCAGGTCGACCTGGCTTTCGATGAAGGCCAGCAGGCCGGCGCGGTGGCGGTCGACCACGAAGCCGTCGGAAAGCGTGATGGCCAGCATCCGGCCGGAACCGCGCGCCAGGGCCGCGGCCTTGGCGAAGGCCTTGCGGGCCGGCTCGGCGTCGAACAGGTAGCCTTCCAGGTAGACGATCTTCGCGCCCTCGATGACGGCGGGCGTCACGTCGGCGTCGGTGAATTCCACCGAGGCGCCCAGGAAGGTGCACATGGTGCGCTGGCCGTCGGGGGTGACGTTGATCATCGAGACCGCCGTCGCCGGGCCGCCGACCAGGGGGATCGGCTCGAAATGCGCGCCGATGCCGCGCATCTCGGCGGTGAAGGTGGCGCCCAGCTTGTCGTCGGCCACCTTGCCCAGATAGGCCGCCTTGCCGCCGAAACTGGCGACGCCGGCGATGGTGTTGCCGGCCGAGCCGCCGGAGGTTTCCACGCCCTTGGCCATCTTGCCGTAGAGCGCCGCCGAACGCTCCGCGTCGACCAGCATCATCGCGCCCTTGTCCAGCGCGTTCGCCGTCAGGAAGGCGTCGTCCGCCGGGGCGATCACGTCGACGATGGCGTTGCCGATGGCGGCGACGTCGTAGAGGTCTGGCATTGCTGGGCTTTCAGGCGGCGGCGGTGAGGCCCAGTTGGGCGAAGGGGGCTTAGCGAAATACCAGCGTCTTCGCTAGCGTCCGATGAACAGCTTCCGGCTGGGACACAGGTCCGCCACCACGCACTCCTCGCACTTGGGCCGCCGCGCCACGCACACATAGCGCCCGTGCAGGATCAGCCAGTGGTGGGCTCGCGTCTTCAACGGGTCGGGGACGATGGCCATCAGTTCGGCCTCGACCTGATCCGGCGTCTTGCCCTTGGCCAGGCCCAGGCGGTGGGCGACGCGGAAGACGTGGGTGTCGACGGCGATGGCCGGCTCGATGCGCAGCTCGTTCAGCACCACCGACGCGGTCTTGCGCCCGACGCCGGGCAGCGCCTGCAGGGCCTCGCGGCTCAGCGGGACCTCGCCGCCGTACTGCTCGATCAGGATGCGAGCGGCGGCGATGACGTTCTTGGCCTTGGTGTTGAAGAGGCCGATGGACGAGATGAACGGCTTTAGGCCCACCTCGCCCAGGGCCAGCATCTTGGCGGGCGTGTCTGCGACCTTGAACAGCTTGGCCGTCGCCTTGTTCACCGAGACATCGGTCGCCTGGGCGGAGAGCGCCACGGCGGTCACCAGCTCGTAGGGGCTGGCGTAGTCGAGCTCGGTGCGCGGGTCGCTTTCCTGCTCCTCGAAGCGGCGGAAGATCTCCGCGATCCGCGCCTGTTCGGCGGGCGCCAGGCGCTTCTTGGGGGGCGTCTTTTTCTTCTGAGCGGGAGGCTTGGCCATGCGGCGCGCAAGATGGCCGCGCAGGCCCCTTCCGCCAAGGTGGTTTTCGGGCCTATGTTCCTGTCCGCATGCTCGGCCAGACCTACATGGACGTGGTGATCACCCCGCATCGCTCGCTGTCCGAGCGCGGCTTCATCATCCTGATCAGTGTGGTGACGCTCGCCAACTGCTGCTCGGCGGCGGTGTTCGTCCACATGGGCGCGATCTATGTGCCGATCTTCCTGGGCATCGACGTGGCTGCGATCCTGGTGGCCTTCATGGTCAGCTTCCGCGCCGCGCGGAGGATCGAGAGGGTGACCATCACCGCGCGGGAGATCGTGGTGACCCACGAGGCGCCCAACTGGACGCGCACCGTCTGGGAGAGCCCGACCGCCTTCACCCGTGTGGCGGTGGTGCGCGAGGAGAACCGCACGGTGGGCCTGAGCCTGGCGCTCTCCGGCAAACAGGTGGCGGTGGCCCAGGCGCTGTCGCCCCGGGAGCGCGGCGAGTTCGCCCAGGCCCTGGAAAAGGCGATCTGGGAAGCGCGGCGCGAGCGGAGCTGACGACTTCTCGACCTTGATGACCTGATCGAGGGCCAGCGCCCTCTTGCGACAAGGCCGCTTAACGCCAAGATGCCGGCCATGCTGTTCAACGACACCGAGATCGAGCGCTACGCCCGCCATCTGGTGCTGCGCGAGGTTGGCGGGCCCGGCCAGCAGAAGCTGAAGGGGGCCAGCGCGCTGATCGTCGGGGCCGGCGGCCTGGGCTCGCCCGCGGCGCTCTACCTGGCGGCGGCGGGCGTCGGGACCCTGATCATCGTCGACCCGGACAGCGTCGAGCTGTCCAATCTGCAGCGCCAGGTGCTCTACGCCGAGGACGACCTGGGCCGGTCCAAGGCGGAGGCGGCCACGGATCGGCTGGCCGCGCTCAATCCGCACATCTTCGTGGCCGGCTACAACGGCGCCTTTGACGCTTCGACAGCTGACGAATTGTGTGATGGCGTCGACATCGTGCTCGACGGCACCGACGACTTCGCTGTGCGCTACGAGGTCAACGCCGCCTGCGTGCGGCACGGCAAGCCGCTGGTCTCCGGCGCCATCGGCCGCTGGACGGGGCAGGTGGGCGTGTTCGGGTCCAAGCCCTGTTACCGCTGCCTGGTGCCCGAAATCCCGCCGGACGCCGAGACCTGCGTGGCGGTGGGCGTGGTCGGGGCGCTCGCTGGCGTGGTCGGCTCGATGATGGCGCTGGAGGCGATCAAGCTGATCGTCGGCGCGGGCGAGCCGCTGACCGGGCGGCTGTTGATCTACGACGCCCTGGCGGCGGAGACGCGGACGGTGAAGGTTGGGGCGGACCCGGAATGTCCGGTGTGCGGCGGATAGGCTGCCTGGATCCCGGCTTTCGCCGGGATGACTCGCTTCGCGGTCACATCATCGACGGAATGACCCGGTCGGGCGGCTTGTGGCCGTCCATCCAGGTGCGGATGTTGATGATCACCTTTTCGCCCATGTCGATGCGGCCTTCGATGGTGGCCGAGCCGAGGTGGGGGAGCAGGACGGCGTTGTTGAGGCCGAGCAGCTTCGGATTGATCTTCGGCTCGAACTCGAAGACGTCGAGGCCCGCGCCGGCGATGGCTCCTGAGCGCAGCAGTTCGGCCAGCGCGGTCTCGTCGATGATCTCGCCGCGGGCGGTGTTGATCAGGAGGGCGTGAGGCTGCAGCAGCTTCAGGCGGCGCGCGGAGAGCAGGTGATAGGTGGCCGGCGTGTGTGGCGAGTGGACCGAGACGATGTCCATCCGGGCCAGCATCTGGTCGAGGCTGTCCCAATAGGTCGCCTCCAGCTCCTCGGCGATGCGCGAGGAGACCGGTTTTCGGTTGTGGTAGTGGATCTGCAGGCCAAAGGCCTTGGCGCGGCGGGCGACCGCCTGGCCGATCCGGCCCATGCCGATGATCCCCAGCCGCTTGCCGGTGATCCGGTGGCCCATCATCCAGGTGGGGGTCCAGCCGTGGAAATCGCCGGCCTCGGCGACGTTGGCGCCTTCGACGATGCGGCGGGCCACCGCCATGATCAGCGCCATGGTCAGGTCGGCGGTGTCTTCGGTCAGCACGCCCGGCGTATTGGTGACGGTGATGCCCTTGGCGTTGGCGGCGGCGACGTCGATGTGGTCGACGCCGACCCCGAAGCTGGCGATCAGCTTCAGCTTCGGCCCCGCCTTTTCCAGCAGGGCCTCGTCGATCCTGTCGGTGATTGTGGGCGCCAGCACATCGGCGCGGGACACCGCGTCGGCCAGCTGGGCGCGGCTCATCGGCTCGTCGGTGTGATTGAGCTCGGTGTCGAACAACTCGCGCATGCGCGTCTCCACCGGATCGGGGAGTTTGCGCGTGACGATGACTTTCGGCTTGCGGGCGGCCATGTCTGCCTTGAAATTGGGGTGTGGCTTGAGATTGGGGGCCGTGAAGAGGGCGCGTTTCCAAACGCCGCTTCACCGGCGCTTCCGTGTTGCTAGAACCTCTAGCAAAGGCGTCAGGTACGGCCAAGCGAGGCGCGGCAATTGGTAAGGGTGGAGCGTGGTTTGCTAAAAAACGCGGCGCTCGGTCTGGCGGTCGCCCTGATGCTGGCGGGCCAGGCCGGCGCGGGTCCCAAGACGCCTGACAAGGGCGCCGAGCGCCAGACGCCCTCGGGCATGCCGGTGCCGCGCTATGTCTCGCTGAAATTCGACAAGGTGAACGCCCGGGCCGGCCCCGGCGACGACCACAAGCTGTTGTTCGTCTACCGCGTGCGCGGCCTGCCGCTGCAGGTGATCGCCGAGACGAGTGAATGGCGGCGCGTCTGTGATCCGGAGGGGACGCTCGCCTGGGTGCACAAGCGGACGACAGACGGGCGGCGCACCACGATCAACATGTCCGCTCGACCGGTCGAACTGTTGAAACGCCCCAAGGAAGGCTTCAAGGCCTCGGCCTATTTGAACCCCAAGGCGCTCGCCACGTTGGATCGCTGCGACAAGGGCTGGTGCAAGGTGAAGGCGGATCACGCCTCGGGCTGGGTGCGCGAAGGCGCCCTTTGGGGCACCACAGATGGCCCGCAATGTCGCCAAGGCGGGTCCTGAGCGCCCCCTTGCGGCGCCATTGAGCGGTGGGTGCGGCTCTGCTAGGGCCAACCTCCAGATGAATCGGAACGGCAGATGAGTGATCCCAAGGCCCAGCACCAGTTCAGCTTCGACGAGCTGATGACCTGCGCGCGCGGCGAGATGTACGGCCCGGGCAACGCCCAGCTGCCGGCCCCGCCAATGCTGCTGTTCGACCGGATCACCAAGATCAACGCCGACGGCGGCTCGCATGGCAAGGGCTACATCGAGGCCGAGTTCGACATCAATCCGGACCTCTGGTTCTTCGACTGCCACTTCCTGGGCGACCCGGTGATGCCGGGAAGCCTCGGCCTCGACGCGCTCTGGCAGCTGGTCGGCTTCTACCTGGGCTGGATCGGCGGCAAGGGCAGCGGCCGCGCGCTCGGCTGCGGCGAAGTCCGCTTCGGCGGCGAGGTGACGCCGTCCATAAAAAAGGTGACCTATAAGGTCGATATGAAGCGCGTCATAAACCGGCGCCTGGTGATGGGCGTCGGCGACGGGGTTTTGGAAGCCGACGGAAACCCCATCTATACGGCGCTTGATCTCCGCGTCGGTCTCTCGCAGCGGTCCTGAGAAGGCCGCGTATTCGGAAGGAAACCATGCGTCGCGTCGTCGTCACCGGGATGGGTGTCGTCTCCTCGATCGGCAACAACGCCAATGAAGTGCTGGCCTCCCTTCGGGACGCCCGCTCGGGCGTGGTGGCCGCGCCGGAATATGCCGAGCTCGGCTTCCGCTGCCATGTGCATGCGCCGCCGCAGATCGACTGGGAATCCATGGTCGACCGCCGCGCCGCGCGGTTCCTGGCCCAAGGCACGGCCTTCGGCCACCTGGCCATGGAGCAGGCGATCGCCGACGCCGGGCTGGAAGAGGCCGAGGTCTCCAACGAGCGCACCGGCCTGATCGTCGGCTCGGGCGGCCCCTCCACCCGCGCCATCGTCGAGGCCGCCGAGATCACCCGCACCAAGGGTCCCAAGCGCGTCGGCCCCTTCGCCGTCCCCAAGGCGATGAGTTCGGGCGCGAGCGCGGTGCTGGCCACCTGGTTCAAGATCAAGGGCCTGAACTTCTCGATCTCCTCGGCCTGCGCGACGTCTGCCCACTGCATCGGGGTCGGCGCCGAGCAGATCATCATGGGCAAGCAGGACATCGTCTTCGCCGGCGGCGTCGAGGAGCTCGACTGGACCTTGAGCGTCATGTTCGACGCCATGGGCGCCATGAGCTCGAACTTCAACGCGACGCCGGCCGTGGCCAGCCGCGCCTATGACAAGGACCGCGACGGCTTCGTGATCGCCGGCGGCGGCGGGATCGTGGTGCTGGAAGAGTACGAACACGCCAAGGCCCGCGGCGCGAAGATCTATGGCGAGATCATCGGCTACGCGGCCAACTCCGACGGCTACGACATGGTCGCCCCGTCGGGCGAGGGCGCGGTGCGCTGCATGAAGCTCGCCATGTCGACGATCGGCGGCCGGACCATCGACTACCTGAACCCGCACGGCACCTCGACGCCGGTGGGCGACAGCCGCGAGATGGAGGCGGTGCGGGGCGTGTTCGGGGCCAAGCCGCCCCTGATCTCGTCCACCAAGTCGCTGACCGGACACAGCCTTGGCGCCGCCGGCGCGCAGGAGGCGATCTATTGCCTGCTGATGCTCAACAACGGCTTCGCGGCCAAGAGCGCCAATATCGCGACCCTCGACCCGGAGTTCGCCGACCTGCCGATCCTGCTGGAACGCTCCGACAAGCCGCTGGAAACGGTGATGTCCAACTCGTTCGGGTTTGGCGGGACGAATGGGTGCCTTGTCATGGCGCGCGTGTAGCGCGCCGGGCGGCTGTCTGGTGATGGCCAAGGTCTAGAGGCGCGCCTCTTCTCCCTCCGTCGCTGCGCTAGGGACGCGGAAGGATTGCCGGCTTGCCTTGGCTTCGAGGCGCGGCCACAACCCTTCCCGGGATGGCGAAACGGCGAGGGAGACGCTACGTGGCCGAAGACTATCAGATGCCCAAGGGCGAGCTCATGCGCGGCAAGCGCGGAATCGTGACAGGGGTGGCCAACCACCAGTCGATCGCCTGGGGCATCGCCAGCCAGCTGGCCGCCCAGGGCGCGGAGATCGCCTTCCTGCACCTGCCGGGCATGGAACGCCGCGTGCAGCCGCTGGCCGACAGCATTGGGGTGAAGGTGCTGGCGCCGGTGGACGTGCAGGACGACGCGGCCATGGATGCCGCCTTCGCCACGGTGAAGGACGCCTTCGGCCAGATCGATTTCTTCCTCCACGCCATCGCCTTCGCCAACAAGGACGAGCTGAAGGGCTCCTTCGTCGAAAACACCACCCGCGAAGGCTTCCTGCGCGCCCTCGATATCTCGGCCTTCAGCTTCGTGGACTGTGCGCGCCGCGCCGCCGAGCTGATGCCGGAGACCGGCGGCTCGATCCTGACGCTGACCTACATGGGCTCGGAGCGGGCCATCCCGAACTACAACACCATGGGCGTGGCCAAGGCGGCGCTGGAAGCCGCGATGCGCTATGCGGCGCGCGACCTGGGGCCCAAGGGCATCCGGGTGAACGCGCTCTCGCCCGGCGCCATGAAGACTCTATCGCTGGCCGGGATTTCCGGTGGGCGCGGCATGCTCGCCAAGGGCCGCAGCCTCTCGGCCATGCAGGAGGACACCTCCATGGAGGGCGTCGCGGGCGCGGCGCTCTGGCTGCTGAGCGACCTGGGCCTGTCGACCACCGGCGAGGTGATCCACGTCGATGCCGGCTTCCACATCATGGGCTTCCGCGAAGACGAGGCCCCGGAGGGCTAGGGCCATGGCGGACGGCGAGGTCCCCAAGGACATAGACGTCATCATCGCCGGCGCGGGGATCGCCGGGGCGACGTTGGCGCTGGCGCTGCACCAGGCGGGCCTCAAGCCGGTCCTGATCGACCCGGTGGTGTTCGACGCCCAGGTGGCGCCGACCTTCGACGGCCGCGCTTCGGCTATCGCCTATGCCGCCTTCCGCCAGTGGAAGGCCTTGGGCGTCGGCGCTGCGCTGGAGCCGCATGCGCAGCGGATCGAGCAGATCCTGGTCACCGACGGCCAGACGCCGGGCGCCGCCAGCCATGGGACGGGACCCTTCTTCCTGCGCTTCGACTCGGCCGAGATCGCCGACAGCTCGGATGGCGAGCCGCTCGGCTACCTGCTGGAAAACCGCCATATCCGCGCCGCCCTGGCGAAGGGCGTGATCGACGCCGGCATCACGGTGCTGGCGCCGGCCAAGGTGGCCAGGGCGAGCTTCGGGCCGCGTGAGGCGGTGGTGACGTTGGCCGACGGCCGCGAGCTGCGCGCGCCGGTGGCCGTGGGCGCGGAAGGCCGGGGTTCGGTGATCCGCAGCGAGGCGGGGATCGGCGCGGTAGGCTGGGACTATCCGCAGACTGGCGTGGTGGCGACCGTGCAGATGGAGCGCCCGCACGAAGGCGTGGCGCACGAATATTTCCTGCCCGGCGGCCCGTTCGCCATCCTGCCGCTCACCGACAACCGCGCGAGCCTGGTGTGGACCGAGAGCCGGGCCCGGGGCGCCGCGCTGAAATCCGCGCGGCCGGAGATCTTCCAGGCGCACCTGGACCGCCGGTTCGGCGACTTCCTAGGCACAGTCACCGTCGAGGGGCCGATGTTCACCTATCCGCTCAGCCTGCAGCTTGCCGAGCGGTTCGCGGCCCCCCGCGCGGCCCTGCTGGGCGACGCCGCCCACGGCATCCACCCGATCGCTGGCCAGGGGCTGAACCTGGGCCTGAAGGGCGCCGCTGCGCTGGCGCAGACCCTGGTCGAGGCGATGCGGCTCGGCGAAGACATCGGTTCGGAGGTCGTGCTGGAGCGCTACGCCGCCTGGCGACGGCTGGACACCGTCAGCATCTCACTCGCCGCCGACGCCTTCGTGCGTCTGTTCTCCAACGACAATCCTGTGCTGCGGCTGGCTAGGGGCGCCGGCATGGCGGCGGTCAACCGGATCGGCCCGGCAAGGCGGTTCTTCATGCAGGAGGCCGGCGGCGCGGTGGGGGATTTGCCGCGGTTGCTGCGGGGCGAGGCGCTGTAGCTCTTAAGTTCCTCCCTTGTCGCGAAGACGACGGGGGAGGTGGATCGCGCTGCAAGCGCGAGACGGAGGGGGCAAGTCGTGGCTTCCCTCCGTTCAGAATCTGCTCGCCGCTTGCCCCCTCCGTCTCGACGCGGGGCGTTGAGCCACCTCCCCCGCTTCGCAAGGGAGGAACTAGGAGTAGCGGGGCTCGACCTTGGCCGCGCCGGCACCCACCCCGCCCAGCGCCCATTTTACGTCGGCGATGTATTCGTCCGCCACCTGGGCATGCACCGGCGAGAGCATCAGGTGCAGGCTCTTGGGCTCGGTGGTTACCCCGGTGAACCAGCCGCGCTCGCGCAGCTTGGCCCAGAGCGCCATGCAGTCGGCGTCGTCTCGGGTGAAGGCGAGGATGCCCAGCTGCGGCCCGCCCAGGACGCGGAAGCCCAGCGCCTCGACCCCGGCGGCGATGGTCTCGCGGGCCTGGGTGACCAGGGCATGCTTGGCGCGGTAGCCCTCGACGCCGAGGAAATTCATCACCGCCCAGGCCGCTGAGATCGCGCCACCCGGGCGGGTGCCGGCCAGGGTCGGGGTGACCATCCGGCCGCCCGGCCAATCGCGGAAATCGAAGGTCATATATTTCTGCAGCTCGGCGGAGCGGAAGAAGACCGTGGACGCGCCCTTGGCGCAGTAGCCGTACTTGTGCAGGTCGGCGCTGATCGAGCGCACGCCCGGAAGCTCAAAATCGAAGGGCGGGATGTCGCCGCCGTTCATCCGCACGAAGGGGGCGATGTAGCCACCGACGCAGGCGTCCACGTGCAGCCAGAGGTCGCGGGCCAGGGCGAGGTCGGAGAGCGCCTCGATCGGGTCGATCAGGCCGTAGGGAAAGTTCGGCGCGGAGCCGACGATCATGATCGTGGCGGCGTCGGCCGCGGCGCCCATGGCGGCGGGATCGGCGAGGTAGCCGGCGGTGAGCGGGGTCCGCCGCACCTCGATCTCCATCAGCGCGCAGGCCTTGTCGAAGGCCGGGTGGGCCGATCTTGGCAGGACGAGGTTGAGCGGGCCGGTGACGCTTCGGCTCTTGCGGGCGAAGTCGCGGGCGGCCTTGACCGCCATGGTGATGGAATCGGTGCCGCCGGAGGTGATGACGCCGGACGCCTCGTCCGGGCCGTGCAGCAGGCCCAAGCCGAAGCCCACGACTTCCTCCTCCATGCGCTTGAGGCTCGGGAAGGCGGCGGGGCCCAGGCCGTTCTCCGACTGGAAGAGGGCGTAGGCCTCCTTCTGCACCTGCTCGACGTCCCGGCCGGCGTTGAACACGTAGACGGCGGTCTTGCCGTCGCGCCAGCGGACGTCGCCGGTGGCGTAGTCGGCCATTTCAGCCTGCAGGGTGGGCCAGGCGGCGCCGGTCTGCGGCAGCGGGCGGCGCATCGGGGTCGCCGCCTATTCGGTCTGCAGGGTGAAGTTCGACGCCATGATGCAGCTCGGCACATCGTGGTGGACGTAGAGGCTGGACGGCTGGCCTGCGCCCGGCACGAAGAAATACTTCGCGCCCTTGACGGTCACCGTCAGCGTCGCCGGGCTGGTGAACTGGCAGACCTTGTCGGTGGAAAAGCCCTTGCCGCCGCCGGATTTGACGTCCTGGCAGTTGGCGTCGCCCGCCGTGCGGCCGATGGTCGTGCCGTCGTAGTCGAAGGTCTTCAGCGCGGTGTAGCGCTTGGCCTGGAAGTCGGCCTCGCTCATCGACGGGCAGGGCGGCCCCTTCACCTGCCAGGTCTTGAAGGTGTCCACCGAGGTCTGGCGGTCCTTGACCAGCTGGAAGGTGATCAGGCCGACACCCGCGGTGAGCACCACCACGGCGCTGACGACCTGCACCATGCTGAAGCCGCGCTTGCCCTTCAGGTCGCGCGGATCACGAGGTTTGGGGGGAGCGCGCGGCTTAGTCGGCATCGCCGAGCTCGCGCGCCTCTTCCGGCAGCATGATCGGCACGCCGTCGCGGATCGGATAGGCGAGGCGCGCACCGCGGCTGATAAGCTCGGCCTTGGCGCGGTCATACTCCAGCGGCCCGTGGGTCACCGGGCAGACCAGGATTTCCAGCAGGCGCGGATCGACGTCCGGCGTTGTGGCGTCTGGCGCCGAGGTGGCGGGCGGTGTGGCGACGGGCTCACTCATGGGGCGCAGTCCTACTGCACCCCCAAGAGCTACTGCAAGGAATGGCCTTCGTCATCGCCGTCCTCGCCATCGATCTCCAGCAGGGTCGAGAGCGTCTCGAAACGGCCAGCCAGGTCGGGGGCCTCCAGCAGGGCCTGTTTCTCCGCCGGCTCGAAGGGCAGGCCCATGGCCAGGGAATTGACCAGGGCCTCCAGCGGCGCGGACTGGGCGGTCTCCCAGTCGATGTCGAGTTCGCGGCGGTTGAGGTAGCGCTTGAGCGCCTTGGCGAAGCGGCTGCGCGCCGCGGCCGGGGCCTGAGCGGCCTCGTCTTCGGAGAGGTCGGCCTCGAAGCGGTCATAGCGGGCGCGCAGCTGGCGGTAGGGCGTCGGGATGATCAGCTCGGCGCCGGCGTCGAAGCGGCAGACGCCGGTGAGCGTGATCAGGTAGCGGCCGTCGGAGGTCTCGGCGTAGCTGGTGACACGGCCCGCGCATCCCACGTCGGAGAGCTTCGGCCGCTCACGGTCACCGCCCTGGCGGGTCTGGATCATGCCGATGATGCGGTCGCCGGCCATGACGTCGTCGATCATGTTGAGGTAGCGCGGCTCGAAGATCTGCAGCGGCAGGTCGCCGCCGGGCAGCAGCATCGCGCCATCCAGCGGAAACACCGGGATCATCTGCGGCAGGTCGGCGGTGCGGCGGTAGGGCGCCATGTCACGCTCAATCTTAAAAAGAGGGGATCCTAGCTGAACAGGATGGCGGAGAGGCGACGGCGGCCATTGCGGGAGATTTCCGACATCTGGCCGGCGGCCTCGAAGACGGTGAGCAACTGTTTGCGGGCCGCCTCGTCGTTCCAGGCGCGGTCCTTCTCGATGATAGTCAGCAGCTCGTCGGCCGCCTCGGCCAGCCTGTGCCCGCCGGCCAGGGCCTTGGCGAGCTCGAAGCGGGCTTCGTGGTCGTCGGGATTGGCGGCGAGGCGCTTTTCGAACGGGGCGGTCTCCGAGGGCGCCTCGGCGGCCAGCGCGAGTGCGGCGCGGACGCTGTCCAGATCGGGGTCCTTGGCGTCCGGCGGGGCCATGGCGACCACCTCGCCGGCCCGCTCGACGTCGCCGGTGGCCATGTAGACCTTGGCGAGCCCACCCAGCGCCTTCACGTTCTGCGGATCGGCCTGCAGCACCTGGGCATAGGCCTGGGCCGCGCCGCCTATGTCGCCCAGCTCCAGCGACTCCTTGGCCATCTGCAGAATCTCGTCGATCGGCGAGGGCCCGCCGGCGCCGGCCTTGGCCAGCTTGTCGACGAAGTCGCGCACCTGGCTGTCGGGGAGCGCGCCCATGAAGCCGTCCACCGGCTTGCCGTCGACGAAGGCGAAGACCGCGGGGATCGACTGCACGCGCAGCTGACCGGCGTAGGCGGGGTTCTTGTCGATATCGACCTTGACCAGCTTCACCTTGCCCTTGGCCGCGGTGACCGCCTTTTCCAGCGCCGGGCCCAGCTGGCGGCAGGGGCCGCACCAGGTGGCCCAGAAGTCGACGATCACCGGGGTGTCGCGCGAGGCCTCGACCACGTCAGCCATGAAGCTGGCGTCGGTGGCGTCCTTGATGATCTCACCCGGCGCAGGTCCGGCGGTCTCCCCGATCAGGCTCATGCCTCAAATCCCTTGGACTGGTGTCTTCAAACGCTTGCGTCGCCAAGATGGTCCCGACGCGCGACAGCTTCAACGCGCGTGGCTAGCCGACAACCGCCATTTCCGAAAAATCGACAATCATCGGCGCGACCCCAACGGCGCCGAAGAACGCCCGAAGACCGGGCTGGCCGATCCCGGTGGTCGCGGTGTTGGTCAGCGGATGGAAGTTCACGCGGTCAGCCTCGGCGAGCACGCGGTCGAGCACGAAGCGCACGCGGTGGTCAGCCTGGTCGTTGATCAGCGCAAAGGCGGTGACCGAGCCGGGGGTCACTCCAAGCGTCGCCTCCATCAACTCCGCGCTGCCGAACGACAGCCTGGCCGAGCCGATCACCTGGTGCAGGCGCTTCAGGTCGATCTGCGTGTGGTCGGCGGCTGAGATCAGCCACAGCTGACCCTTCGCGTCCTTCAGGAACAGGTTCTTGGTGTGAGCGCCGGAGATCGCCGCCTTGATCTCCTCGCCCTCGCCGACCCGGAAGACGGCCGGATGGTCGACGGTCGAGGTTTCGGCGCCCAGGCTCGCCAGCAGGGCCATCAGGTCGGCGCGGCTCTTCATGGCCCCTGGATTGCACAGCTTGGGCTGCGGCCGCAAACCCCTGCGCCGTTTTGCACCACGCTGGGACGACACCGTTCTCCCAGCCTCAGTCTGAGAGACCGGACCTATGAAGTTTCGCCTCCTGGCCCTGGCCGCGACCGCTGCGACCGCCCTCGTGGCGAGCTCCGCCAACGCCGCCGTCATTTCGGCCTTCTTCGACCCGCTGGCCTGGGGCCTGAACGCCGGTGAGTCCGACATCACCCAGTTCCAAGGCGGCCCGGCTCTGTCCAACACCACCTTCTCGCTGCCCGGCGTGTCAATCAGCGGCACGGCCCAGCTCTATACCGGCTCGACCGGCGGCGTCAGCGCCGCGCCGGCGGTTCCTTCGACCGCCAGTGTCTATGACCCGGCCACGGGCCGCGACGGTACGCAATATCTGTCGGTCCAGGCCGGTGAGACGGCCACGCTCAACTTCGCGCATGGCCTGACCGAGATCAGCTTCTACATCGGCTCGATCGATCAATATAACACCATGGCCTTCCAGTACGCCGACGGCACCTTCGAGCTGCCGGTCAACAGTGGCGCCTGGGTTGCAGAACACACCATCACCCAATCGAACGGTGATCAGCAGAGCGGCAACACCAACGGCCGTCTGACGCTGACTTTCTCCAAGCCGATCGAGAGCGTCGTTCTGGGCAGCAGCAACACCAACGCCTTCGAAATCAGCGAAGTGGCCGGCATCGCGGCCGGCGTGCCGGAGCCGGCGTCGTGGGCCCTGATGATCATCGGCTTCGGCGGCGCGGGCGTC
Source organism: uncultured Alphaproteobacteria bacterium (assembly GCA_903822175.1). GTDB lineage: Bacteria > Pseudomonadota > Alphaproteobacteria > Caulobacterales > Caulobacteraceae > Phenylobacterium. The sequence goes on along the minus strand of CAIJOB010000040.1, from coordinate 289,379 downwards.
GCCCTGCGCAGCCGTCGCCGCATGGCTGTCGCCACCGCCGCCTAAGGCCTCTTCGGCCCCGAACAGTTTGACGGAAGACCTCCTGCCCCGGTCGCTGCGAAGCGGCCGGGGCTTTTCTTTGCCCGCTGGACCTTGGCGCGGGCCGCTGCTTTAGGTCTTGGCGTACCCACCGCTGAGTTGAGGTCGAGCCGAGACATGCCGCCCCTGGAACTGGAGTGCTATCCCACGGTCGAGCCGGGGGTGACGCCGCCGCAGATCGTGCCGGGGCGCCAGCCGCGCGACTGGATGGACAATTTCCACGCCCGCCACGCCTACCGCTGCCTGCCGATGAACATGGCCAACACCTCGGGCTGGGAGATCCTCTGCCCTATGGCCTTCACCGCCGAGTGGAACGGCGGCATCCACCAGGACGACATCAAGCTTTCCACCGACACGCCGCACCCGCACTTCAGCCGCTTCGCCAAGAGCCACTTCAGCCATGGCGTGATCACCATGCACACCGGCTACATGTTCAAGACGCCGCCCGGCTGGTCGATGATGGCCATGGGGTCGCCCAACCACATCAAGGACGGCATCCAGGCGCTCTCGGGCGTGGTGGAGACCGACTGGCTGCCATTTCCCTTCACGATGAACTGGCTGTTCACCCGGCCGGGCAAGGTGCGCTTCGAGAAGGGCGAGCCCTTCTGCTTCATCACGCTGATCCAGGACAAGTTCCTGCACGACATCCAGCCGGTGATTAAGCACCTGGATTCCAACCCCGAGCTCGCCCACCAGTACGGGGTCTGGGAGAAGCACCGCACCGAGTTCAACCAGCGGATCTTCCGTCAGGACCCAGAGGCCACCAAGGAGGCCTGGCAGCGCTACTACTTCAAGGGCGAGTATCCCGAGGAGATCGCGCCCGCGCGCGAGGACCACGTCAACAAGCGCCGCCTGAAGGAACCCAAATTCAGGCGCTAGGACGCCTTGCAAACCAGGGGGGTGTCTGCCATAAGCCGCCTCTCGAATTTTCGGGGCGGTTGCTTCTCGCAATTGACCCTGAGGAGCGCGGGCGTAGCTCAGTGGTAGAGCACAACCTTGCCAAGGTTGGGGTCGAGAGTTCGAATCTCTTCGCCCGCTCCAAATTTCCGCACGATTTCCGTAGGTAAACGGCCCCGCTCCGGCGGGCGCCGGCCTATGTCGGCGTAACGGCGTAAATCTACTCGCCCGCTAGGCGAATCGACTCCCAGTCGGAATAAGAACGCCATATGGTTAAGGTCGAAGTCGGCGATCCCGTTCGGGGGAAACGGCGGCCAAATGGGGTTATCTGATGAACATGAAGCTGTTTGCCGTCGCTGCCGCGGCGGCTTTTCTGACGATGGCCGGCGCGGCCAACGCGACAATCACCGTCACTGGCACGTCCCAGGACCAACTGGCCGTCAACGTGGGAAGCCTGCTCGATGACTTCGACGGCTACGTGGCGCCGAATGTTTCCTTCACCGGCAACGTCGTGCCGGCCTTTGTGCCGATCGGCAGCATCAGCAACAGTGCGCCGCCGCCCTATTCGGGCGGCGCCCTAGACTGCTGCCAAGGCGGCAATCCCTACCTTGCGGACGACACTGCCTACGAGTCCGTGCAGGGCAGCCAGACCTCGACGTTTTCGGCGAACCCGGGTTACGCGCTGACCAGCTTCAGCTTCTACATGGGCTCGCCCGACACCTATAACAGCATGACCTTCAACATCATCGGCGCCGCCCCGCAGACGCTCAACGGCACGGCGATCTGGAACGGTGACGACTTCGCCGGCGACCGCACCAAGGGCTTCCGCGTCTATTACGACTTCCATGGCGCCAAGGTGTCCTCGATCACGTTCGGCAGCGGTTCGGATGCTTTCGAAGCCGATAACTTCGGCGGTACCCTCACTGCGGTGCCGGAACCGGCGTCCTGGGCCCTGATGATCGTGGGCTTCGGCGCGGCGGGCGCGATGCTGCGCGGCAAGCGCCGTTCGGCTCTGACCGCCTAAGACCTGACGGCGGGCCGCGAGGCTCCAGCCGAAGAAACGAACCCTGGCCCGCGCGAGCGGCCAGGGTTTTTTCATGGGAGTTTTGTCTCTCGGGCGCGGGTCAGCTACACCAAGCCGCAACAGCTTGCAGAGGCCGCCTCAGGGAACCCCATGACCCACGACCCCGCGCTCGAAGCCCACGAACACGCCGAGCACGCCGAACACGCGGCCCACGAGCATGACCCCTTCATCAACCGGGTCTCGATCACCATCGCGGTCCTGGCGGTCCTGGCGGCAGCGGTGGGCAGCCTGGAGACCATCGAGGCGGGTGGGGCGATCACCTCATCCAGCGAGGCGGTGCTGAGCCAGGACAAGGCCACCGACGCCTGGGACGAATACCAAGCCGACAGCCTGAAGAAGCACATCTACGGCATCGCCGCCGACGCTGGCGGGCCCAAGGCGGCGAAATACGCCGACACCGCCAAGGAGCAGACGACCAGGCAGGCCGAGGTCAAGAAGACGGCGACCGAAGACGAGGCGGAGCGCGACAAGCTGATGGCGGTCAGCCGTGCGCACGAACACCACCACCATTGGCTGACCGCAGGCGCGACCCTGCTGGAGATCGGCATCGCCATCTGCACCGTGGCGATCATCACCCGGCGCAAGGCCTTCTGGCTGGGCTCGATCGGCCTGGGCCTGGCAGGGCTCGCCGTGGCCGCGATCGGGTTCCTGCTCTAGGCCCCGCCGGTCGCCAGGCTCCAGACGATCTTGCCGAGCGCCCCGAACAGTAGAACCGCGACCGCCGCCAGCTGGATCAGGAAGCCGGTGCTGCGCTTGCCAGGATCGGCCATGTAGCCGGTGGAATAGATCACCCGCCCGACGATCCAGACGACGCCCACGCCGGCGGCGACCAGCTCGTTCCAATAGATGGCGAACAGCCACAGGCTGACCAGGAAGATCGGCAGCCATTCCAGCGTGTTGTAGTGCACGCGCACGGCGCGCTCGAGGATCGGGTCGCCGGTCATGGCCGGCGCGGCGATGCCGGTCTTGCCGCGCGCGCGGCCGACGTTGAGGCTCATCCAGAAATAGATCAGCAGCGCCAGCAGGCTGACCACGGCGGTCCAGCGGTGTTCCATCATCATGTGAGTTCCCCCTCGGGTGGCGAACGAAGCGTCGCCGTGGGCATGACCTTGCCATGTATCGGGGTTCAGCGGGAACCGCTTCTGCGCGCCCGAGTGTTATGGGAGCCGAGACCTGGGAACGGCCAACCGCGGGAGACGGCTCATGGACGTGGATTCCACGGCGATCGACCAGATCGACTACGACGCCGAGCGCACCAAGCTGCTGGTGCGCTTTGTGAGCGGCGAGGCCTACATCTATGTCGGCGTGCCGGGCGAGGTTCACCGCTCCTTCGTGGAGGCGGAGTCCAAGGGCCGTTTCTTCCAGCTACAGATCCGCGACCGCTATCCGTTCAACCGCTTGGACGCCTAGCCCTTCACTCGCTTGTCCCGCTGCGCCGCGACCCGCAGGCGGAGCGCATTGAGCTTGATGAAGCCGGCGGCGTCGCGGTGGTCGTAGGCGACGGCGCCTTCCTCGAAGGTCACCAGTTCCTGATCGTAGAGCGAATAGGGGCTGGTGCGGCCGATGACGGTGACGCCGCCCTTGTAGAGCTTCACCCGCACCTGGCCGGTGACCATCTTCTGGGAAAGGTCGATGGCGGCCTGCAGCATCTCGCGCTCCGGCGAGAACCAGAAGCCGTTGTAGATGAGCGACGCGTACTTCGGCATCAGCTCGTCCTTCAGGTGCATGGCGCCGCGGTCCAGCGTGATGCTCTCGATGCCCCGGTGGGCGGCGAGCAGGATCGTGCCGCCGGGGGTCTCGTAGACGCCCCGCGACTTCATGCCGACGAAGCGGTTCTCCACCAGGTCCAGGCGGCCGACACCGTTGTCGTGGCCGAGCTGATTGAGCTTGGTCAGCAGGGCTGCGGGCGTCAGCTTGACGCCATCGATGGCGACGGGGTCGCCCTGCTCGAAATCCATGGTGAAAACGGTCGGCTTATCGGGCGCGTCCTCGGGCGAGATCGTGCGCATGTGCACGAATTCCGGCGCCTCGACGGCGGGGTCTTCCAGCACCTTCCCCTCGGAGGAGGAGTGCAGCAGGTTGGCGTCGACGCTGAACGGCGCCTCGCCGCGCTTGTCCTTGGTGATCGGGATCTGGTGCTTCTCGGCGAATTCCAGCAGGGCCTCGCGGCTCTTGAAGTCCCACTCGCGCCAGGGCGCCACGACCCGGATGTCGGGCTCCAGCGCATAGTAGGCGACCTCGAAGCGGACCTGGTCGTTGCCCTTGCCGGTGGCGCCGTGGGCGACGGCGTCGGCGCCGGTCTTGCGCGCGATCTCGATCTGCTTCTTGGCGATCAGCGGGCGGGCGATCGAGGTGCCGAGCAGATACTGGCCCTCATAGACCGTGTTGGCGCGGAACATCGGGAAGACGTAGTCGCGCACGAACTCCTCGCGCACGTCCTCGACGAAGGCGTTCTCGGGTTTCACGCCCAGCGTCATGGCCTTCTGGCGGGCCGGCTCGACCTCTTCGCCCTGGCCGAGGTCGGCGGTGAAGGTCACCACCTCTGCGCCGAGCTCGGTCTGCAGCCATTTGACGATGGTCGAAGAGTCCAGGCCGCCGGAATAGGCGAGCACGACCTTCTTGATGGGCTTGTCAGCCATGGCGCTGAGCGTCCTGACGAAGTTGGAGGAGAAAAGGTTCGCGCCTTTAAGGGCGAACGGGCGACAGTTTCAAGTCTAGCGTCGTGCTGGCTAGGGCCTGAGCGCGTCCTTGAGCCATCGCAGGTGCAGGAGCGCCAGGAGCGGGGCGCTGACGGCGCGGACGCCGAAGACGATCATCGCGGTGTCGGGATCGCCATCGCGGGCTTGCAGCGCGAGCCACAGGCTGGCGATGAAGGCGGCAGCCGGCAGGAACCAGAGCGCGACGCCGCGCGACATCTGTCCGCCCAGGAACGGCAGCTTCTCGCGGCCCGTGGTCTGCCCCCAGGCGTGGCGCGAGGCGCCGAACATGATGGCCAGCGCGATCACCCACATGGCGTCGCCCACAAAAGCGAAGATCGTCGGCCAGGAGACGCTGTCGAGCACGCTAGATGGTCACCTGGGCGCCAGGGCGCACGCGTCTCATATGGTCACCTGTGTACCCAGCTCCACGACCCGGCCGGGCGGGATCTTGTAAAAGTCGGTGGGGTTGGCGGCGTTCTTCATCAGGAAGATGAACAGCTTATCTTGCCAGAGCGGCATGCCGGATTGCGCCGACGGCACGACCGAGCGGCGGCCAAGGAAGAAGCTGGTCGCCATGATGTCGAACTTGAGGCCGAGCTTGCGGCATAGGCCCAAAGCCTTCGGCAGGTTCGGGCTCTCCATGAAGCCGTAGGAGACGATGATCTTCTTGAAGTCGTCGTTCACCGGCTCGATCCGCACCCGCTGGCTGTCGGGGACGCGCGGGGTCTCGGCGGTCTCCAGCGTCAGGATGATGTTCTTCTCGTGCAGCACCTTGTTGTGCTTGAGATTGTGCATCAGGGCGACGGGCGCCATCGAGGCGTCCGAGGTCAGGAAGATCGCGGTGCCGGGCGCGCGGTGCGGGGCGCGGGCCTTGAGGATTTCAGAGAGCTCCAGCAGCGGCACGGAATCGCGGCGGGTCTTGTCGGTGAGAATCTGCGCGCCGCGGGTCCAGGTCCACATCACCACCATCAGCGCCGCGCCCAGCACCAGCGGCATCCAGGCGCCGTCGGGGATCTTCAAGAGGTTGGACGAGATGAAGGTCACGTCGAGGACGGCGAAGCCGCTGGCCGCGCCGATCGCCTGCCACAGCGGCCGCTTCCACATCCAGCGCACGATGACGAAGAACAGCAGGGTGTCGACGAACATCGCGCCGGTCACCGCGATGCCGTAGGCGGCGGCCAGGTTGTCGGACTTGCGGAACACAAACAGCAGCACCAGCACCCCGATCATCAGGGCGCGGTTCACCTGCGGCACATAGATCTGGCCGGCCTGGGTCTCGGAGGTTCGCAGGATCGCGATGCGCGGGAAGAGGCCCAGCTGCACCGCCTGCTGGGTGAGCGAGAAGGCGCCGGTGATCACCGCCTGGCTGGCGATGATGGCGGCAAGCGTGGCCAGGATCAGCACCGGCCAATAGACCGCCTGCGGGATCATCTCGAAGAACGGATTGCCGTGGGTCGCGGGGTGATGGATCACCATCGCGCCCTGGCCCAGATAGTTGAGCAGCAGGGCCGGCAGCACGAAGATCAGCCAGGCCGCACGTATGGGATTGCGGCCGAAGTGGCCCATGTCGGCGTAGAGCGCCTCCGCCCCGGTCACCGCCAGGAAGACGCTGCCCAGGATCACGAACCCCAGGAAGCCGTTGTCCCACAGGAAGATGATCCCGTAGTGCGGCGAGAGCGCCCGGAAAATAGTCGGGTCCTCGGCGATATGATAGACGCCCAGCGCCGCCAGAACGAGGAACCAGACCGCGCAGACCGGCCCGAACAGCTTGGCGACGCTGGCGGTGCCCCGCGCCTGGGTCAGGAACAGCATGATCAGGATGCCGGCCGAGATCGGCACGGTCAGCCGCGCCATCTCGTGCGGCACGCCAGGCGCGTCGCGCACGCCCTCCACCGCAGAGAGCACGGTCATGGACGGGGTGATGATGCCGTCGCCGTAGAACAGCGCGGCGCCGGCCATGCCGAGCAGCAGCACCCAGCCGGACCGGCGCGGCACGAACCGCTGCGCCAGCGCCATCAGCGCCAGCGTGCCGCCCTCGCCCTTGTTGTCGGCCCGCATGAGGAAGACGACGTATTTGACGGTGACGATGAGGATCAGCGCCCAGGTGACCAGGCTGACGACGCCCAGCACCGCCAGCTCCGGCGAGACCGTGGCGCGGGTGTGCCGCAGGGCTTCGCGCATGGCGTAGAGCGGGCTGGTGCCGATATCGCCGAACACCACGCCCATGGAGCCCAAAGCCAGGGCCCAGAAACTCTCGGAATGCGGGGAGGGATGCGACTCCTCGGACGCCTCGGGGGCGCCGCCGGCCGTATCAGCCATCCAATCTCTCCGGCGACATCAACTCAAGGCGCCTTTGGCGGCCCGATGCCGTCTCGCGGCGGGGGCGATACACCCAATCAATACCCCATTCAACAGCACGCCACCTTAAGGGTTGCGGCCGCAGCGACGCTTTTCCCTGAATGCCCCCGCTTTTCCTTGAATGCGTCGGCGTCGGCCCTAGTTTCAGGCGGACGACGGGGAGGCCGCCAATGGACCGCAGACTGGCGCTGGTGACGGGCGCCTCGGCCGGCATCGGGGCGGCGTTCGCCCGCATCCTGGCGAGCCATGGCTACGATGTGGCGCTGACCGCGCGGCGCGCCGAGCGCCTGGAGCAGCTCGCCGAGGAAATCTCCCTGCGCTACGGCGTTGAGGCGCTGACCGTCACCGCCGACCTGGCCGAGGCCGAGGCGCCGGGCCAGATCCTCGACTTCCTGACCGCGCACGGCCGCACGGTGGATGTGCTGGTCAATAACGCCGGCTATGGCCTGCCCGGCGCCTATGCCGACACCCGCTGGGAAGACCAGCGGGCGGTGATCCAGGTGATGATGACCGCGCCGGCCGAGCTGACCCACCGCGTGCTGCCCGGCATGCTGCACCGGCGCTTTGGGCGGATCGTCAATGTGGCCTCGCTGGCGGGCCTGGTGCCCGGCGCGGCGGGCCATACCCTCTACGGCGCGGTGAAGGCCTTCCTGGTGCGGTTCTCGCAGAGCCTGCACCTGGAGACGCAGGGCCAGGGCGTGCACGTCAGTGCGCTCTGCCCGGGCTTCACTTTCTCCGAATTCCACGACGTGGCCGGCACAAGGGCCCAGATCACCCAGTCGACGCCGCCCTGGCTGTGGCTGGGCGCCGACGAGGTGGCTGCCGCCGGCTACGAGGCGGTCGAGGCCAACCGAGCGATCTGCGTCCCGGGCGCGCCCAACAAGGCCATCGCCGCGGTGGTGAAGCTGATCCCCGACGAATGGGCGCTGGCGCTGATGGCCTCGCAGAGTTCGCGGTTCCGGAAGCTGTAGCCGGATCCCCGCTTTCGCGGGGATGACTCGCTACGCGGTCATTTCGCGTAGGGCCACGCCGCCTCGGGCCGGATGATCCCGTGGGTGGAGTCCGCGATGCCGGCCAGCAGGAACTGCACGGCCATGGCGCAGAGGATCAGGCCCAGCACGCGCACGATGATCGAAAGTCCGATCTTGCCCAGCAGCTTGCCGATGATCGGCGTGGCCAGGAACGACAGCAGGGTCGCCACCGACACCGCCGCGATGGCCCCGACGCCCAGCGCAGCCCCCGGCAGGCCGTATTCCTTGGCCTGGCTGGCATAGATGATCACCGTCGAGATCGCGCCGGGGCCGATCAGCAGCGGCATGGCGAAGGGTACGATCATCTGTTCGACGCGGCGGCGGACATAGGTGCGCTTGTCGTCGGCGTTCTCGGCGGCGTCGGCGAAGCCGGCGGTGAAGTCGTCGCCCAGCATCTTCAGGCCCAGCACGAACAGGATCACCCCGCCGGCGATGCGGAAGGCCGGCAGCGAGATGCCGAAGAAGGTCAGCAGGCTGAGGCCCGTGAAATAGAAGAAGGTCAGGAAGCCCATGACGAACAGCGAGATCACGAAGGCGATCTGCGCACGCTCGCGGCTCTTGGCGCCTATGGTGGAGGCGGCGAACACCGGCACGTTCCCGATCGGATCGAGCAGGGCGAACAGCGCCACGAAGAAGTTGACCGCGAAGTCCCAATGGATCATCCCTGGGCCTTAGCCCAAATCGCTGCGCCAGCCGACCCCCGGCTTCGCGTAACCTCCTGCCCGGAGCCTTCGCGATGTCCGAAGCCGCGCTGCTGCAGCCCGCCGTGAAGGCCGACAAACGCCTGATCGTGCCGCTGGATGTGCCGACCGCGAACGAGGCTCGAGCCCTGGTCGCCGGGCTGGGCGATGCGGTCAGCTTCTACAAGGTCGGGCTGGAGCTCTTCGCCACCGACGGGATGGCGCTGGCCCGCGAGCTTAAAAGCCAGGGCAAGCAGGTGTTCCTCGACTGGAAACTGCACGACATCGGCACGACGGTGCAGCGGGCGGCGGCCGCGCTCGCCCAGGCCGACTGCGGTGACTTCCTGACGGTGCATGGTGAGCCGCAGGTGATGGCCTCGGCGGTGCGCGGGCGCGGGACCGGCAGCCAGCTGAAGATCCTGGCGGTGACGGTGCTGACCAGCCTCGACGACGCCGACCTGCACGAGATGGGTTATCCGGAAAGCGTCCGCGCGCTGGTGGAGCGCCGCATCCATCAGGCGATCGCCGCCGGCTGCGACGGCGTGATCTCCAGCCCGCGCGAGGCGGAACTGGCCCGCGCGCTGGGCGGTAAGGACTTTCTGGTGGTGACGCCCGGCGTGCGCCCCGACTGGTCGGCGAAGAACGATCAGGCCCGCGCGGCGACGCCGCTTGACGCGCTCAAGGCCGGCGCCAGCCACGTGGTCTGCGGCCGCCCGATCACCGCGGCCAACGACCCGCAAGCCGCGGCTCTGCGCGTCGCGGCCGAGTTGGCGCAGGCTGGCTAGGCGCCAGGTTAGAAGTCGCTGGCGATGCCCTTGCGTTCCCAGTCGCCGAAACGGGTGGGTTCGAGGCCTTTGGGACCGCCCTGTTCGGCTGGGCGTTCGGCGTCCTGAGTGGCCTGCGCGTGGCGCTGGGCGGCCTCTTCCAGAGCACGGCGCGCGGCGGGCGTCAGCGGCTTGTCGGGCGCGGCGTTGGGCGGCTTGTCGTCCATGGCCCTGATGTAAGCCTTCGCTCGGGGACCCGCAAACCGCTTGCTTCAAGGCTCCGATGAGGGCACGCCCCGCCGCGTGACCGATATTTCCCCCCAAGCTGCCCCCAACGACGCGGTTGGCCTGCCGGCCCGCGCCGCCGCTCTCGACCTCCTGACCGCCGCGCTGAGCGGCCGGGCGGGCATGGACGAGGGGTTGAGCCACCCGGCGCTCGCCGCCCTCGACGGCCGCGACCGCGCCTTTGCGCGCGCGCTGGTGATGGCGACGCTGCGCCACCTGGGCCCGATCGATTCCGCCCTGCAGGCGCGGGTGAAGAAGCCGCCGCCGGACAAGGTGGTGCAGATTCTGCGGCTCGGCGTCGCCCAGGCCTTTGTGCTGAAGACGCCCGCGCACGCGGCAGTGACCACCTCGGTGGACCTGGTGGCGCAGGACCGCTCGCTGCAGATGTTCAAGGGGCTGGTGAACGCCGTCCTGCGCGGCCTGCTGCGCGAGCCGCCGGAACTCGATGACCCGGAACTGATGGCGCCCAGCTGGCTCTACGCCCGCTGGCGCGCGGCGTTCGGGGCGGATGAGGCGCGGAAGATCGCCGGCGTCATCGCCCAGGAGCCGGCGACCGACCTGTCCCTGAAAGATCCCGCGCGCGCCGAGGCCTTGGCTGCCGAGCTGGAGGCCACCGTGCTGCCCGGCGGGAGCCTGCGGACCGAGCGGCGCGGCGATCTGGCGACCTGGCCCGAGTTCGCGGAAGGCGCCTGGTGGGTGCAGGACGCGTCCGCCGCGATCCCGGCGCGGCTTCTGGGCGTGCAGGCGGGCCAGACCGCGCTCGACATGTGCGCGGCGCCCGGCGGCAAGACCCTGCAGCTCGTCGCGGCGGGCGCGCAGACGGTGGCGCTCGACCGCTCGGCTGTGCGGCTGAAGCGGGTCGCCGAAAACCTGGCGCGGGTCGCCCTGACCGCCGAGGTCGTGGCCGCCGATGCCGCGACCTGGCCGGACAAGCGGAGCTTCGACGCGGTGCTGCTGGACGCGCCCTGCTCGGCGACCGGCACCTTCCGCCGCCACCCCGACGTGCTCTGGGCCGCCAAGCCCAGCGATGTGGCGGGTATGGCGGCCATCCAGTCCAAGCTGCTCGACGCCGCGGCGCGCCGCACCAAGGCCGGCGGGCGACTGGTCTATTGCGTCTGCTCGCTGGAGCCCGAAGAGGGCGAGGGCCAGGTCGCGGCGTTCCTGGGACGGACGCCTGGGATGACGCTCGATCCGATCACGGCGGGTGAAGGCGGCGCGCCGGACGCCAGCGTGCGGCCGGACGGGACGCTGCGGATCCTGCCACACCATGTCGAGGGCGGGACGGACGGATTCTACGTGGCGCGGTTCCGGAAGGCTTAGGCGAGGCCTCTGGCCCCAATCGCCGCATCACGTTATGCGGACGGCATGGCCGCCCGCACGACCCCAATCATCGCGCCTTCGATCCTGTCGGCGGACTTCGCGCGGCTGGGTGAAGAGGCGCGCGCGGTGCAGGACGCCGGGGCCGACTGGCTGCACGTCGATGTCATGGACGGTCACTTCGTGCCGAACATCACCATCGGGCCGGACGTGGTGAAGGCGCTTCGCCCGCACGTCTCGATCCCCATGGACGTCCACCTGATGATCGCGCCGGCCGACCCCTATCTGGACGCCTTCCGCGCCGCCGGCGCCGATCTGATCAGCATCCATCCGGAGGCCGGTCCGCACCTCAATCGCTCGCTGAAGCACATCCGGTCGATCGGGGCGAAGGCCGGGGTGGTGTTCAATCCCTCGACCGATCCGTCGGTGATCCAGTGGATGATGGATGACGTCGACCACATCCTGGTGATGTCGATCAACCCGGGCTTCGGCGGCCAGAGCTTCATGCCCTCGCAGCTCGCCAAGATCACCGCGCTGCGGGCGATGATTGACGCGACGGGCCGCGACATTTCGCTGGAGGTGGACGGCGGGGTGAACCCGGAGACCGCGAAGCTGTGCGTGGCGGCCGGCGCCACGGCGCTGGTGGCCGGGACCGCGGTGTTCCGAGGCGGACCCAGCGCCTACGCCGCTAACATCGCCGCCCTGCGCGGCGCCTGAGCGGCGGAGGCGGGGCGCCGATGCCGGGTTCGGCTCTCGACAAGGTCCCCGGCGCCTATCCGCTGTTCGCCATGGCGAAGGCCGTGGCGCGGCGCCCGGCCATCGAGTGGCGCGCCTCGCGGCTCAACCGCCTGCTTTACAGCCAGCCGCCGCCCGAGGGTCTGGCCGCGGCGCCGAAGGATCTGCGCCCCGCCGACCCCGAGGCCGGGCGGCGCATCTTGGCGGGCGGTTTCGTCTTCGCCGGCGAGAGCCTGGCCATGGGGCCGCGCGGCGACCCCTGGGACCGGGCCAGCCCCAGCCGCCGGTTCGCCGAGGAGCTGCACGGCTTTTCCTGGCTGAAGGACCTGACCGCGCATGGCGACGCCGGCGCCTGGGAGGGACTTCGGCTGGCGCTGGCGTGGCGGCGGCTGTTTGGGCGCTGGAACAGCTTTTCCTGGAGCCCGCCGGTGCTGGAGCGCCGGGTGTTCAACCTGGCCTGCGCCATCGACGCGATCTCTGGGCCGGCGTCCGACGCCGAGGCTGACCAGATCGCCGGGGACCTGGCGCTGCAGGCGCGCTGTCTGCTGGCGCTGGACGAAGGCCCGGCGCGGGCGGCGGAGCGCGCGGTCGCCGCGGCGGTGGCCGGCGCGGCCCTGGGCGGCGTGGCGGGCGAGGGGTTGTTGGAGCGGGCGCTTGCCCATCTGGGGCCGGCGCTGGAGCGCGCGGTGACGCCGGACGGCGGGCACGCCAGCCGTAGCCCGCAGGCGGCGCTGGAGCTGTTCTTCGACCTGAGCGCGCTGGACGATGCGCTGGTCCAGCATGGGGTGGCCGCGCCGGATGAGATGATGCGGGCGCTCGACCGGCTGGGCGGCGCGGTGCGGTTCTTCACCCTGCGCGACGGGCGTCTTGCGGCCTTCCAGGGCGGCGCGTCGCTGCCGGCGTCTTACGTCGCCGCGGCAGGCGTGATGGACGAGGCGGGCGAGCGCGCCGCGCCGGCCAGCCGGGGCGGCTATCACCGGATGGAGGGCCGGTCGCTGCAGGTGATGGCCGACGCCGCCGCGCCGGCGGCGGGTCCCTGGAGCGTGACGGCGTGCGGGCAACCGCTGGCCATCACGGTGCTGGCTGGCGGCAAGCCGCTGATCGTCGGCGCCGGCTGGTCGCCGCAGGCCCATGGCCCGCAGGCGCTGCGGCTGGTGGATGCGGCCTCGACGGCGTCGGTCGCCGAAGCCGCCTGCGGCGAACCGCTGAGCGGGTTTGCGGCCCAGGCGCTGGGGCCGCGCCTGCGCGACGCCTACCGCGTCTTGGACGTCCATCGGCAGGACGATGCGCGAGGCGCGACCTGGCTGGAGGCCGGCCACGACGGCTGGGCGCGCCGGTTCGGCCTGCGCCACGACCGCAAACTGTTCCTCGACGTGGAGGGCGACGAACTTCGGGGCGAAGATGCGCTGACCCCGCTCGGCCCGAAAGCCGGGCGCGACGGCCGGCGCTTCGTGCCCTTCATCGTTCGCTTCCACCTGCCGCCCAAGGTCAGCGCGTTGATCGCCCGCGACAAGAAGAGCGTGCTGCTGAAGGCCGAGGGCGAAGACGCCGGCTGGTGGCTGCGCACCGACGCTCTGGAGGTGATGCTGGCGCCCTCGACCCAGCATCAGGACGGCGTGACCCGCCACGGCCAGCAGATCGTGCTGCGCGGCCAGGCCCGCCTCGACGCCGGCGCCAAGCTGCGCTGGAAGCTGTCGGCTGCGTCACAAGATCGTACTGAGCCCGCGAACGTTGACGAAGCGCCGGGGTCGGCCTAAGCGGACCCCATTCCGTGTGACTGGCGAAACTACAGGTGGGCGACCACCGGGGAGCACGGAACCATAGTCTAGCCGCTCGCCTGGGCATGTCTCTGAAACCCTCAGGAGAATGCCGTGCCCGCCGCACCAGACTTTCCCGCCGCCCCCGACCGCGCCCCCGTCAAACGGGCGCTGATTTCCGTCTCCGACAAGACCGGCCTGATCGACGCCGCGCGCGTGCTGGCGGGCCTGGGCGTCGAGCTGGTTTCGACCGGCGGCACGCGCAAGGCGATCGCCGACGCAGGGCTTCCGGTGAAGGATATCTCCGAGCTGACCGGCTTCCCCGAGATGATGGACGGCCGCGTGAAGACCCTGCACCCGGTGGTCCACGGCGGCCTCCTGGGTGTGCGGGATGCGCCCGAGCACGCCAAGGCGATGGCCGACCACGGGATCGGCGGAATCGATCTGGTCTACGTCAACCTCTACCCCTTCGAGTCGACCGTCGCTGGTGGCGCGGACTATGCGACCGCGGTGGAGAACATCGACATCGGCGGTCCGGCGATGATCCGCTCGGCGGCCAAGAACCACGGCTATGTCGCCGTCTGCACCGAGATCGCCGACCTGGAAGAGGTGTTGGCGCAACTGCAGGCGGACGGGACCACGAGCCTGGACCTTCGTAAGACCCTCGCCGCGCGGGCCTATGCCCGGACCGCGTCCTACGACGCGGCGATCAGCGCCTGGTTCGCCGACGCCCTGGGCGACGAGGCGCCCAAGCGCCGCGCCTTCGCCGGCGAGCTGGTCCAGACCATGCGCTATGGCGAGAACCCGCATCAGAAGGCGGCCTTCTACCGCTTCGCCAATCCCCGCACCGGCGTCGCCACCGCCACCCAGCTGCAGGGCAAGGAGCTCAGCTACAACAACATCAACGACACCGACGCGGCCTTCGAGCTGATCGCCGAGTTCGATCCCAAGGCGGGCCCGGCCTGCGCCATCATCAAGCACGCCAACCCGTGTGGGCTGGCCACCGGCAAGACCATGCTGGAGGCCTATGAACGCGCGCTGGCCTGCGATCCGGTCAGCGCCTTTGGCGGCATCATCGCGATGAACGGCAAGCTGGACGCCGCCACGGCGGAAGAGATCCTCAAGCTCTTGACCGAGGTGGTGATCGCGCCAGAGGCCGACGATGACGCGGTGGCGATGTTCAAAAAGAAGAAGAACGTGCGGCTGCTGACCACCGGCGGCCTGCCCGACCCGATGGCGTCCGGCCTGACCTTCAAGTCGGTGGCCGGCGGCTTCCTGATCCAGGGCCGTGACAACGCCCGCCTGACGCCCGCCGACCTCACGGTGGTCACCAAGCGCGCGCCGACCGACGAGGAGGTGCGCGACATGCTGTTCGCCTTCACCGTCGCCAAGCACGTGAAGTCCAACGCCATCGTCTACGCCCGCAACGGCCAGACACTGGGCGTCGGCGCCGGGCAGATGAACCGCAAGGACAGCGCCCGGATCGCCGGCATGCGGGCCAACGACTTTGGCCTGGACCTGAAGGGCTCAGCCTGCGCGTCCGAGGCCTTCTTCCCGTTCCCCGACGGCCTGATCCAGGCGGCGGACGCCGGCTGCACCGCGGTGATCCAGCCCGGCGGTTCGATCGGCGACAAGGCGGTGATCGAAGCCGCCGACGAACGCGGCGTCGCCATGGTGTTCACCGGCGTGCGGGTGTTCCGGCACTAGGCGATGCGGTCAGCGCCTGATCGTAGGGGGTGTAGCTGAGCCAACGCCACGGCAGGGCGACGTCGCCCATCAGAGCGTCGGTCAGCGGCTTGAAAATGCTCTCGGCTCGGTCGGTGTTGGACATCATCAGGATGCAAGCGTGGCGGGGCGCGACGCAGAGCGCGAAGTTCTGGGTCCCGTCGTCGTGGCCTTCCTTGAAGAAGGCGTGACCGAAGGGGCTGTCGTAGACGCCCCAGCCGACCCCGTAGCCCAGGCGGATGGCGGCGTTCTGATCGGTGCGCTCGTCGGTCAGGGTGGGGAACTGCACGGCGCTGTCGATCAGCACGCCCGGCTTCAGCATCTCGCGCAGGCCGGCCGGGCCGGTGGGCTCTTCACGCGCCACGGCGGCGAGGAATCGCGACCAGTCGCGCGGCGTGGTGTCCATGGAGCCGGCGGCCCGCACGCTTTCGCGCCGATGGTGCGCCTGGACCGAGCCGTCGGCGAGGAAGCTGTCGGAGACGTTGTCCGCGAAGCCGTCGCGCCAGGTCAGCGAGGTCCTTGTCATGTCGTAGCGGTCGAAGAGCCGCCTCTGCAGCTCCGCGGCCACGTCGATCTTCAGGCCTTCTTCCAGCACGAACTGGGCGAGGTTGATCCCTTCGCCGGAGTAGCCGTAGCGGCGGCCCGGGTCTCGGTGGAAGCGCAGCTTCCCGTCCGGCTCCAGGCTTCGGAGGTTGGCGAAACCCGAGGTGTGATTCAGCAGGATGCGCAGGGTGAGCCTGCGCCAGCGCTCGTCGCCCTTGAGGTCGGCGTACTTCGGGTAGTCCGGCAGCGGCTTGGGCAGGTAGGCGGCGATCGGCCGGTCGAGGTTCACCTTGCCCTCGGCGACCAGCTGCATGACCAGGGTTGCGAACGTCGCCTTGGTCAGCGACGCCCCGTACATCACCGTGTCCGGCGTCAGCGGATCGCCCTGAGCGTCGCGGGGCCCAAAGGCGCGCAGATAGACCACGTGACCGTTGCGGACGAGAGCCACGGCCAAGCCCTTCACATCGGCCGCCTGCATAAGACCGAGGACCTTGCGGTCGATCCCCGCGGGTGTCAGTGCGCGACCGTCCAGGGTGCGCAGCGATTGCGCCGCCGCCGGCGCCGCGACGGCGGCCAGCGAGACGGCCGCGAGGATGGCCTGACGAAACCTCACCGCTTCCGCTTCGCGCCCTCGGCGGCCAGTTCCCTCAGCGCCGCGTTGGCGATGGTGAGCTTGGCGAAGGTCCAGGCGCCGCCGGAGGCCTCGATGTCGTCGACGGTGCGGCGCGCGACCTCGGCCTTGTCGCGGCGCAGCGCCGTCCATGCGTTCGCGGCGTCGCGGGCGTGCGCGGCGTCCTCGCCGGACTGCGGGCCGCCGGCGAAGGCCATGACCGTGCGGGTGAGGTCGGCCTGTTGGGTCAAGAGATCCTCGATCAGCCGGCGCAGCGCCATCCGCTCGAAGTTGTCGCCCACGGCGTAGGCGCCGGCCGCCTGGCGCACCTTGTCGAAGCCGAAGGCCTCGCCGACCGCGTGGTAGAGCCTCGCCACATTGGCCAGCGGCCAGCTGGAGGCCTCGGCGAGGTCGACGAGGTCGCCGGCGATGGTCATGGGCTGCAGGATGGCGACGGCGCGGGCCTTGTCCGCCGGCGCGCCCGCCTCGATGAGCTGGCGGATGCGGGCCTCCACGGAGGCCTGTTCGATCGGAGACAGGATGCCGGGCATCAGCTTCAACAGGCCCTGGAAGGCGGGCCCGTAGGCGGTCACCAGGGCGTCGACGTCGAGCTTGTCGCGCGCCGCGCGCCGGGTCAGCCAGAAGGTCGAGCCGCGCAGGGCCGCGGCGAGACGGCGAAAGAGCGCCATCTGGCCCGCCGCCGGCGCCTTGCCGTCGAGCGCGGCGACAGAATCCCAAAGCGCCGGGACGCCGAGCACAGCCTTGGCCGCTTCATAGCCGGCGGTGAAGGCCTGCGCATCGGCGCCCGCCGCCGGCATCAGCCGGTTGGGGAAGCTTGGGCCGCAGCGGTTGATGATGTCGTTGGCTACCACGGTGGCGATGATGTCGCGCCGCAGCCGGTGGCGGCGCATGGGTTCGGCCCATTTGCGCATCGGCTTGGGGAAATAGGCCTCCAGCAGGCGCTCGAAGAACGGGTCGTCCGGCGCGTCGCTGGCGACGATCTCGCGTTTCAGCTCCAGCTTGCCGTAGGCCAGCAGCACCGCGTGCTCCGGCCGGGTCAGGCCCTTGCCGGCCTGAGCCCGCTCGGCGATCTGATTGCCGTCCGGCAGGCCCTCGACCACCCGATCCAGCCGGCCCTTGGCCTCCAGATCAGCCATGAACAGAGCGTAGGGCAAGAGCTCGCCCGCCGCGTCCATGTCCATCAGCGAGAGCGCCAGCGTCTGGTCGTAGTTGTGGGCCAGCACGTGGTGGGCCACGTCGTTGGTCATCGACTGCAGCAGGGTGTCGCGTTTCTTGCGGGTCAGCTCGCCGGTGCGCTCCAGCATGCCGGTGAGGATCTTGATGTTCACCTCGTGGTCGGAGGTGTCGACGCCGGCGGAGTTGTCGATGGCGTCGGTGTCGATCCGGCCACCGGCCAGGGCGTACTCGATGCGCCCGGCCTGGGTGAGGCCGAGGTTCGCGCCTTCGCCGACCACCTTGACCCGCAGGTCCTTGCCGTTGATGCGCACCGCGTCATTGGCCTTGTCGCCCACGTCGGGGTTGGCCTCGCGCTCGGCCTTCACATAGGTGCCGATGCCGCCCAGGTAGAGCAACTCGGCCTGGGCCTTGAGGATGGTGTGGATCAGGTCGGTGGGCGCCATGGCCTCGGTGGTGACGCCCAGCATGGTGCGGACCTGCGCGGTGAGCGGGATCGACTTCAGCGTGCGCGGGAAGACGCCGCCGCCCTTGGAGATCAGCTTCCTGTTGTAGTCGTCCCAGGACGAGGTCGGGAGCGCGAACATCCGCGCCCGTTCCGTCCAGGACGCGGCCGGGTCGGGATCGGGATCGAAGAAGATGTGGCGGTGGTCGAAGGCGGCCAGCAGCTTGGTCTGCTTCGACAGCAGCATGCCGTTGCCAAACACATCGCCCGACATGTCGCCGCAGCCGACGACGGTGAAGGGCTCGTTCTGGATGTCCTTGCCCAGCTCGCGGAAGTGGCGCTTCACCGCTTCCCAGGCGCCGCGCGCGGTGATGCCCATGACCTTGTGGTCGTAGCCGGCCGAGCCGCCGGATGCGAAGGCGTCGCCCAGCCAGAAGCCGTAGGACTCGGCCATCGAATTGGCGATGTCGGAGAAGGTGGCCGTGCCCTTGTCGGCGGCGACCACGAGGTAGGGATCGTCGCCATCGTGGGCGATGACGTTTTGCGGCGGGATCACCTTGCCGTCGGGCGACAGGTTGTCGGTGATATCCAGCAGGCCCGAGAGGAAGGTCTTGTAGGCGTTGATGCCCTCGGCCTGCACCTCGGCGCGGGAGCCGCCCTTGGGGAGTTGCTTGGGATAGAAGCCGCCCTTGGAGCCGACCGGCACGATCACCGCGTTCTTCACCTGCTGCGCCTTCACCAGGCCCAGCACCTCGGTGCGGAAGTCGTCGCGCCGGTCGCTCCAGCGCAGGCCGCCGCGGGCGACCGGGCCGAAGCGCAGGTGGACGCCTTCGACGTTGACGCCCCAGACGAAGATCTCGCGGTAGGGCTTGGGGGCCGGCAGGTCGGCGAGCTGGCCCGAGGCCACCTTGAAGGAGATGTAGGGCTTGGGCTGACCGTCGGCGCCCGGCTGGTAGAAGTTGGTCCGCTGGGTCGCCTGGACCAGGAGCGCGATGCGGCGCAGGACGCGGTCCTCGTCGAGGCTTTCGACCTCCTGCAAGGCCTCAATGATCTTCACCATCACCGCGTCGGCGTCGCGCCGGCGGGTCTCCAGGCTGGCCTTGGTCGCCGGATCGAACTTGGCCCGGAAGAGGTCGAGGATCAGGCGGGCGACCTCGGGGTGCGCGGCCAGCGCCTCTTCCTGCACGCGCTGGCTGGGGTCGAGGCCGGATTGCTGGCGGTGGCGGGCGAGCGCGCGGATCAGGGCGGCCTCGCGCCAGGGGAGGGCGAGCTCCAGCACCAGGCGGTTGAAGCCGTCGTTCTCGGTCTTGCCGGTCCAGACCGCGACCACGGCGTCCTCGAAGGCGGCCTTCAGGTCGGCGAACACCAGGCGCTCGCCGTTGGGGTCCTCGATCTCGAAGTCGTGCACCCAGACGGCCGGGGTGCGCGGGCGGCAGACCGGGAAGCCGGCCTCGGCGATGGCTTTCAGCCCCATGTTGTCGAGGATTGGCAGGACGTCGGCCAGCGGCGCGGGCTGACCCGTCCGGTAGAGCTTGAAGCGGAGCTGCAGCGTCGTGTCGCTGGGCAGGCGGTAGGCGCGGACGCAGACCTGCTGGCCTTCCGCCATGCCGTCGATCACCGCCAGGTCGGCGAGCGCCTCGGCGGGTGAGAAGCGGTCGCGGTAGCCGGCCGGGAAGGCCTCGCGGTAGCGGCCCAGCACCTGGGCGAGATCGTTGGGGTCGCGGCCCTGGGCGCGGACGGCGGCCTCGAAGCGGTCTTCCCAGGTGCGCGCCGCCTCGGTGATGGCGGCCTCCAGCACCTTGAGGTCCGGCTGCTCGTGCTCGCCCGGCGTGAAGCCGATGATGTAGTGGACCCGGGCTAGTGGCGCGTCGGAGAAGCTCGGATAGGAGGCGGAGACCCGGCCGCGGAAGGCGTTGGCCAGGATCCGCCCGGCCCTGGCGGCGAGCTCGGAATCGTACTGGTCGCGCGGCAGGAAGAGCAGCAGGGACGCGAAACGGTCGAAGGGATCGCGCCGCTCGAACAGCCGCACGCGGGGCCGGTCGTAGAGATGCAGGATGCCCAGCGCGACCTCCAACAGGTCGTCCTCGGTCATCTGGAAGAGTTCGTCGCGCGGATGGTTCTCGACGATGGTCTTTAGGCGTTTTTCGTTGTGACTGCCGGGCGCCATGTCAGCACGGGCCAGGACGTGGGCGAGCTTCTCGCGGATCAGCGGCACGGCGCTGGCCGGCTGGTCGTAGGCCTCGGCGGTGAACAGGCCCACGAAACGGACCTCGCCCACCGGCCGGTCCTGCGCGTCGTAGCGCTTGATGCCGATGTAATCCATGTAGCCGCGCCGGTGCACCTTGGAGCGTACGTTGGACTTGGCGACGGTCAGCGCCGGATCGGTGAGCAGACGGTCCTTGACCTTGCCGAGCAGGATGGCCGGTTCGTTGGTCCGGCGCAGCACCGTGCGGTTGGGGTCGCGCAGCACGCCAAGGCCGTCCTTGGCCTGGTAGAGCGGTTCCTCGGCGGCGTAGTCGCCGTTCTTCAGGCGCGGATATTCGTAGACCCGCGCGCCCAGGAAGACGAACTCCTCGGCCTGCAGCCAGCTCAGGAAGGCGATGTCCTCGCTGGACGCGCGACCGCCATGCAGCTGCAGCTCGGCCAGCGTCTTGCCCATCAGTTCGAGCATGGCGGGGAAGTCTTCCACCGCCGCGCGGACGTCCTTCAGCGTTTCGGTGACGCCGCGGATCAGGGCGGCCTCGCGGTCGGCGCCGATCGGGTCGAGGATCACCTGGATCATCGACTCGCGGTGGGCGGCCCCGGTCGCGCCGCGCAGGCCGGCGCGGTCGCGCTGGACCTCGACGAGGGGGTGGAACAGGGCGCGGACCGACAGGCCCTGTTCGGCGATCTCGCCCATGATCGAATCGACCAGGAAGGGGGCGTCGTCCTGCACGATCTCCAGCCGGTCGAGGCCGGTTTTGCCGTCAAGGGCGCGAACGATGCGGATGGTCGGGCCGCGCCCGCGCCGCCGCTCGCCGAAGCGCCAGAAGTCGGCGAGGTTCTGAGCCAGCTGGGAGACGCTGAGTTCGGGAAGTTCGTCCGGCGCGGCGTCGGCGGCGGCCTGGGCCGCGAAGGCCTTGGCGACGTTGAGCGCCGGGTCGCCCTTCAGGGCGGCGAGGATGGCTTTCGGCAGGGCGCCGGTCGCGGGGGTCACAGGGCGCCTCCAGGCTGGATGGAGGCTTCAGATACGAGGACGGCGCCGGAGGAGAGTATCCGGCGCCGTGTGGTTCCACCGTGGGGGGGCGGCGGAACGCTCTCTGCTCGTTGGGCCCGCTGGCTTGGGGGGTTGCGGACCCAACCGCCGGACTGAATTCGCCCGGGGCCAACCATAGATAGGAACAGATTTCGCAACTTGAAGACCCTCAGCAGAGGTTAGGCGGATCAGGACTGTTTGGCGCGGCGGCCCATCAGCTTGGCGAGCCTGCGCCGGGCGACGGCTGTCTTTGATGGTCGCGGCAGCTTCTGGTCGGGCGGCTCGTTCGGGCGCTTGTTCTTCAGCTGCTGCGGATCGCCGTCGGCGGAGAGGATGACCGAGATCCAGCGGCTGCCATCGAACTGCGCCAGGATGACCATGGCCATGACGGTCAGCGGCGTCGAAAGAAAGGCGCCAGTCAGGCCCCAGATGCCGCTCCAGAAGGCCAGCGCCAGCAGGATCATCACCGGATCGAGGTTCAGGCTGCGGCCCTGCATTCGCGGATAGACCACGTTGCCGATGATCACGCCCACCAGCTGCAGCAGGATCAGCAGCACCACCGCGTGGCCGTAGTCGTCGAACTGCACCAGCGCAAAGATCGGCGGCGCGATGCCGGCGAACACCCCGCCGGCCACGGGGATGTAGACCGCCAGGAAGATCAGGAAGGACCAGAACAGCGCGTCGTGCAGGCCGACGAGCAGCATGGCCGCCAGCGACAGCACCGCCACCATCAGACCGGTGACCGTCTGCACGAACAGATACTGCTCCACCCCATCGCGGATACGCAGGAAGGCGACCATGGCGTCCTGCCGCTCCTCGCGATGCGGGAACAGGCCGATGGCCTTGCGCTCCCAGCCTTTCCGCGAGGCCAGGATGAAGGCCAGGTAGACCACGACGAACAGGGCGGTGGAGGCGAAGTCCCGCACCGCGTTCGCGGCTAGGCCCAGATATTTGGAGAAGTCGAGGCCGCGGATCAGGCTGACGACGGTCGGCGGATCCTTCACATGCGCGATCATCGCATATTCGTAGAGGAGGCCGTCGAGCTTCGGCCCATAGGTCACCAGCTGGGCGAGGAACGCGGTGCCGTTCATGGCCACGAAGACGGCCGTGCCGCCGAACAGCAGGATTGAGATCAGCAGCGCCAGCGGGAGCGCGGCCTTGCGCGAGATATGCGGCAACCGGTGCTCCAGCACGCGCGCGAAGCCGTCGATCATCACCGCCAGGAACATGGCCAGCGCCAGCGGCGTCAGGATGTTGGCCAGGTAGTAGAGCGCCGTGCCGCCTCCGAGTACGGCCAGGACGACCTGGGCGTTGCGGGCGACGGTGGGTTCGGATGGGGACGGGGAGGCGGTCATGCGGGGCTTTCGCGTCCGCGATCCCTACCTCGCTTCGATCGTGAAGGGGAGGGGCTTGGGCGACAGATTGGGCGTCAGTCGGGCTTCAGTGTCTTGTCGAGGACGGCTTCGAGCAGCTCCGCCTCGGTCAGCGGCTCGGTCATGAAGCCCTTGAGCCGGGCGCCCTGCACCAGGGTGATGAAGCCGTGCAGGGTGGACCAGCCGGTGATGGCGCGGCGCTTGACGGTCGCCAGGTCCGCAGCTGGATCGGCGGCGGCGACCGCGCGGTAGAGGCCCTCCCAGGCCGCCGCCGCGGGCTGCAGCAGGCTTGTCGGCGCGTCTGCCGCGTTGACCAGGTCGCTGCCGAACATCAGCTTGAAGAGGCCGGGCCGCCCGAAGGCGAGCGTCAGATAGGCCCGGGCGGTTTCGCGCAGCGCGGTCTGCGGATCGGAGGCCGCGGCCTGGGCGCGGGCATAGGCCTCGCCCAGATCGGTGAAGCCGCGGGCGGCGACCTCCGACAACAGCGCGTCTCGACCATGGAAATGGCGGTAGGGCGCGGCTGTCGAGACGCCCAGGGTCAGGGCCAGGTCGCGCAGCGAGACCGCGTCCGGGCCGCCGGCGTCCACCGCCGCCTGAGCCGCGGCGATGAGCGCCGCCCGCAGGTCGCCATGATGATAGCCGTCGCGCTTCGCCATGATCTTATGTTGACACAGCTAACATCGAGTCGCAATGTAAGTGACGCTTACATCGGAGATCGCCTTGCGACTGCACTCTGCATTGACCGGCCTGATCGCGCTTGCCTGGGCGGGCCTGGCCCAGGCGGGCCCGGTCGGGTTCGAAACGGTCTCGGCGCCGGTCCCGGGCGACAAGCCCCTAGCGGTGACCATCTGGTATCCGACCGATGCGCCGGAGCGCGCCCTCCCGCTGGGGCTCTACAGCCAATCCGTCGCGCCAGGCGCGGCGGTGAGTGGCCATGGCCATCCCCTGGTGGTGATCTCCCATGGAACCGGGGGGTCGAACGCCGACCACTACGACACCGCCCGCGCCCTGGCGGCGGCAGGCTTCGTGGTGGCCGCGCCGACCCACACCGGCGACACCCAGGGCGACCGCAGCCGGTCGATGCGGATCACCGAACGGCCGGGACAGCTCAGCCGGGTGATCGACTACATGACCCACGACTGGCGAGGCCACGACACGGTCGACGCGGGGAAGATCGGCGCGTTCGGGTTCTCGTCGGGCGGCTTCACCGTCCTGGGGGCTATAGGCGGCGAGCCGGACCTGACCGGGCTGACACGACACTGCGCCGAGCATCCGCACTTCTACGACTGCGGCCTTCAGCGGCAGCTGGGTGGGGCCGCGGCGACGCCGGCCAATCCCGCGCCGGTGGCGCACGACGCGCGGATCAAGGCCGCGGTGGTCGCGGCGCCAGCCCTCGGCTTCGCCTTCGCGCCCACAGGTCTATCGAAGGTGACGATCCCCGTGCAGCTCTGGCGCGCCGAATGGGACACGGTCCTGCCGCAGCCCTACTACGCCGAGGTGGTCCACGGCCTGCTGCCCAAGGCCGAGTACCATGTGGTCCCCGCCGCTGAGCATTTCGACTTCATGGGGCCGTGCACCCCGACGCTGGCGAAGGTCGCGCCTTCGATCTGCGTCGACAACATCGACCGCGCGGCCTTTCACAAGACCTTCAACGCGGCCGTGCTGCGGTTCTTCGAGAAGACCCTGCGCTAACCAGAAGCCGTCGAGCCAAGCTCCTCACCCGTAGCGGCAGCGTGCGGGGGAGGTGGCAGCGAAGCTGACGGAGGGGGCGTTGGGGCCGTGCACGAACCGTTCCGCCGCGACTGGGGCAGCGCCCCCTCCACCACTTCGTGGTCCCCCTCCCCCGAAATCGGAGGAGGTTTTCTGGTCTTTAGCGCGGGGCCATCCGGATCGCGCCGTCGAGACGGACGTCTTCGCCGTTGAAGTAGCCGTTGGTGATCATGGTCAGCGCCAGCTGGGCGTATTCCTCGGCGTTGCCCAGGCGCTTGGGGAACGGCACCGAGGCCGCCAGAGCGGCCTTCACCGGCTCCGGGGCGAACTGCATCAGCGGCGTGTTGAAGATGCCGGGCAGGATGGTGTTCACCCGGATGCCGTCGCCGGCCAGGTCGCGGGCGATGGGCAGCGTCATGCCGACCACGCCGCCCTTGGACGCTGAATAGGCCGCCTGGCCCATCTGGCCGTCCTCGGCCGCGACGCTGGCGGTGTTGACGATGGCGCCGCGCTCGCCGTCGATCGGCTCCAGGTCCAGCATGCCCTTCGCCGACTTGGCGATGCAGCGGAAGGTGCCGACCAAGTTGATCTGGATGATCATGTTGAAGGCGTCGAGCGGGAAGTGCTTGGTTTCGCCCGTCTGCTTGTCCCGGCCGGCGGTCTTGATGGCGTTGCCGGTGCCGGCGCAGTTGACCAGGATCCGCTCCTGGCCGTGGGCGGCGCGGGCCTTGGCGAAGGCCGCGTCGACCTCTTCCTCGCTGGTGACGTTGCACTTGCAGAAGACGCCGCCGACCTCGCTGGCCATGGCCTCGCCCTTCTCCTCGTTCATGTCGAAGATGGCGACCTTGACGCCCTGGGCGGCGAGCGCGCGCACCGTGGCGCCGCCAAGGCCGGAAGCGCCGCCGGTGACGACCGCGGCGACGGAGGAATTGAGTTGCATGGCGTAGCGCTCCCGATCTGGGTTTTCTGAGATGATCTTGGGCGAGCCTTTAGCCCCAAGCGAGGCAGCGAAAAAGCGTCACCTTACGTAAACGTCAACCTGAGGATCTAGCCGAACTCGCTGAACAGCTCGGCGAAGGGCGAGGGGCCGGACGAGTCCCAGCTGTGGCGGCTGCCGATGGTTATGCCGCCGTCGACGACGATGTGGGTGCCGGTGACGAAGACGGAATCGTCGCTGGCCAGATAGAGAGCGGCCTTGGCGATATCCTCCGGCGCGCCGGCCTTGGGGATCGGCTGGACCTTGGCGCCGGTCTCAGCGACGCGGGCGGCCATCTGGTCGGCGACCTCGCGCGGCAGGCCGAGCGACGCTCCGAAGATCGAGGTGGCGATCAGGCCGGGGCAGATGGCGTTGACGCGGATCTTCTGCGGCGAGAGCTGGGCCGCGGCGCAGCGGCTCATGTGGATCACCGAGGCCTTGGCCGACGAATAGGCGATGGGCCCCCAGCCGGCCTGCAGACCGGCGATCGACGCGGTGTTGATGATCGAGCCGCCACCGCGCTCAACCATCAGCGGCTGGGCGTATTTCATGCCGAGCGCCGGGCCACGCACCAGGACGTCGAAAATCCAGCTCCAGGTCTCGGCCTGGATGTCGGCGATATCGCGCATCATGTCGGAGATGCCGGCGTTATTGAACAGCACGTCGAGCCCGCCGAACTCGTCCTTGGCCAGGCCGATGGCGGCGGCGATATCGGCCTCCACCGTGACGTCACAGCGGGCGTAGCGGACGGCGCCGCCAAACCGCTGCTCCAACATGCGGCCTTTTTCGTCCTGGATGTCGGCGGCGATGACCTTGGCGCCCTCGGCGACGAACAGCTCGACGGTCCCCAGGCCGATCCCCGAAACCCCGCCGGTGATCACCGCGACCTTGCCGTCCAGACGTCCCGCCATGCAGGCTCTCCTATTCATGTTCCTTTCCCGCGCAGCGGGAGAGGGGGACCATTCCCCGAAGAGGGAATGGTGGAGAGGGCGAGGACCGGGCGCCGTGCTTGCGGCCCTCCCTTTCCACCCTTGGCTCTTCGCTGCGCTCGGCCAACGGTCCCCCTTTCCCACGCGTGGGAAAGGAAGGCGCCGTAAGGTCAGTCGACGGTGATGACGACCTTGCCCATGGCGTGACGGCCGCCCAGGTGGGCGATGGCGTCGGCGCCCTTTTCCAGCGGGAAGTGGGCCGAGACATGCGGCTTGATCTTGCCGGACGCGTAGAGCGCCAAGAGGTCGTCGATGCTGGCGGCGAAGGCGGCGGGGTTCTTCTGGGTCCAGGTCCCCCAGAACACGCCGACGATGTCGCAGCCCTTCATCAGGGCGAGGTTCAGCGGGATCTTGGGGATCTCGCCGGCCGCGAAGCCGATCACCAGATAGCGGCCTTCCCAGGCGATGGCGCGCAGGGCCGGCTCGGCGTAGTGGCCGCCGACCGCGTCATAGATCACGTCGGCGCCGCCGGGCCCGCAGGCCTCCTTGAACATCGCGCTGAGCGCGCGCTGGCCCTCCTTGTCGAAGGGCCCGCGGCCGTAGACCACGCCGGAATCGGCGCCGTGCTTGATGGCCAGATCGACCTTCTCCTGCGTCGAGCAGGCGGCGATGACCCGCGCGCCGACGGCCTTGCCGAGTTCCACAGCCGAGAGGCCGACGCCGCCGGCCGCGCCCAGCACCAGCAGGGTCTCGCCGGCCTTCAGGTGACCCCGGTCGTGCAGGGCGTGATAGGAGGTGCCGTAGGTGAGGATGAAGGCCGCGGCCACGTCGTGCGGCATGGCGTCCGGAATTTTCCACAGGCGGTTGGCCGGCAGCGCGACCTCCTCGGCCATGGCGCCCCAGCCGGTGTTGGCGAGAATCCGGTCGCCGGGTTTGACGTTGGTCACGCCCTCGCCGACCGACTTCACCACGCCGGAAAGCTCGCCGCCGGGCGCGAAGGGGCGCTCGGGCTTGAACTGATACTTGTCCTCGATGATCAGCACGTCGGGGAAGTTGACGCCGATCGCCTTGACCGAGATCACCGCATGACCGGGCTTGGCCTCGGGGCTGGGCACGTCTTCCAGGACGAGGGACTCCGGCCCGCCAACGACCTTGCTCAACAGCGCCTTCATGTCCGCGTCTCTCCGGTGGTCTCTTTGCTTGCCGGGACGCTAGCCCAGCGGCTTCGGAGGCGGAAGGCGGAAACCTAACGGACGTTTGAAATCGGCGATCGCTAGAAGCGCTTGGAGACGCCGAAATAGACTTCTTCGCCGGCGGTCTGGCGGTTGAGGCCGAAGTTGGCGCCGGCGTCGAGCTGCAGGTTCTTGCCGACCATATAGGCGCCGATCAGGTCGGCGGTGGCGCGGCGGATGGTTCCGGTCGGATAGTCCTCGGCCTGGGCCCAGAGCTCAGCGCCCAGCGTCAGCGGGCCGAAGCCGCGGCTCAGGCTGGCGGCGCCGATCCAGGCGTTATGGGTCCCGCCGCCACCGAAGTTGCGCAGGACATCGACTTCCGGCGTCAGGCCCAGGGAAAAGCCGTCGGCGATCGGCACGGCGATCGGCAGGCGCACGCCGCCGGTCCAGCCGCCGGCGCCCAGGCCGTGGGTGGCGGTCGGAAGCGTGACGTAGGGCAGGATCGAGACCGCGACGCCCATCTTGTCGGGATCGGTGAGCGCGACCAGGACCGCCAGGCTGGAGTCCCCGGTTCCGCTCTCGTGCGGCTGGCCACGGACCTGGGTGACGACGAGCGGCGTCCAGTAGGCTTCCAGTTCGACCCGCTTGCTGACGCCCAGGCGCAGCTCCGTGCCACCGACCGAATAGACATCGGCGTTGATACCGTCGCTGTGCTGGAACAGCGCGTCGACGAGCCCGGTCTCGATCTGCAGGCGTCCGGCGTCGATCACGCAGGCCGGCGTCACCCGGCCAGGACGCTGGGCGCAGAAGTCGCGGCCGTCGGAGGGGGCGTCGGCTGCGGGCGCCGGCGTGGCCGGGGTCTGGGTTTGAGCTTGCGCGGCGCCGGCGGCGAGCAGGGCGAGGGCGGTGAGGAGGAGCGTTCGCATGGCCTCTTTCAAGCCTGCGCCGGTCAAGAACCGATTAATTCTGCGAATCCAGTGCTGTGGCAGGACGCTCAGGCCAGTAGGCGATCGGCCAGATCGTGGGCGAAGGCGGCGCTGATCGGCGCGCCCACGAGCGCGCGCATGTAGAGCGGCGCCAGCAGGTGGTCGATGACGTCCA
This sequence comes from uncultured Alphaproteobacteria bacterium, assembly GCA_903822175.1. Lineage (GTDB taxonomy): Bacteria > Pseudomonadota > Alphaproteobacteria > Caulobacterales > Caulobacteraceae > Phenylobacterium. The sequence continues at coordinate 260,681 of CAIJOB010000040.1, read as the reverse complement.
TCAAGGGCGGCGCGGCCTCGCCGCGCGCGGCGGCGCGGTCGAGCATGACGGCGATCTGCTGCAGCCGCGGCCCAAACGCGGTGATGCGCTCCATATCACCGCCGGTCGCTGCTGGTCCCGGCGCCGGGGCGGTGGCGACCAGGGTCCGGAAGAAGGGCGAGCCGCCCGGCGCGGTCAGGCCGGCGGCGATCCGGCGGGCCCAGGTGCGCAAGTCGCTGCGCAGCGATCCGGTGTTGGGCATCGGCGAGTCGGCGTTCAGCCGGTCCACCGCAACCTCCATCAGCAGCGTCCGCACATCGCCCCAGCGGCGGTAGAGGCTGGTCGCCGCGACGCCGGCGCGGGCGGCGATATCGGTCATGGCGATGGCCTCGTGACCCTGTTCGGCGACGAGCGCGGCGGCGGCTTCGAAAACCACGGCCTTGGTGCGCGCCGTGCGGCCGCCGGGACGGGTGCTGCGAGGCAAAGGCGTTCCTTAATGCAAATTTATTTGCGTTTGTAGCGCGGCCGGCGCATAGGGCCAAGCGAAACCGCCGCCCTGTCGGAGAAAGATGATGAACCGCAGACACCTGTTCGCGCTCGCCGGGCCCCTGGCGCTCGCCGCCGGAGCCCTGGCCACCGGCGCCCAGGCGCAAACTCAAGCGCCCGCGCCCTCTAAGGGCCCGCCGAACCCGCTGTTCGCGGAGGACGACGAGTTCTGGTTCGAGACCGTGCGGATGTTCGGCGCCGACGAATATGGCGCGGGCTCGTTTGGCGAGGTGCTGGCCGTGAGCTGCCAGATCAAGGCCGGGGACTACGACAGCTGGTACGACGCCTGGAACGCCGCCGGCGAGCGCCTGGCCAAGGAGGGCGACGGCCAGCTGGCCCGCGGCCACAAGGTCAGCGCCCGTGACAGCTTCCTGCGCGCCTCCAACGCCTACCGCTCCTCGGAATTCTTCCTGCACGCCAACCCGAAGGACCCGCGCGTCACTCGCGCCTTCGCCCGCCAGGTGGAGACCTACAAGGCGGCCATCAAGCTGTGGCCCACGCCCATCGAGCCGGTGGAGATCCCCTACGAAGGCAAGACCTTGCCCGGCTACCTGCACCGGGTGGACGGCACGGCGAAGAAGCGCCCCCTGCTGATCCTGCAGACCGGCTTCGACGGCTCGGCCGAGGAGATGCACTGGTCCGGCGCCGCCGCCGCCGTGGAGCGCGGCTACAACGTCCTGGTCTTCGACGGCCCCGGCCAGTCTGGGTCCCTGCACCGCGACGGCCTGACCTTCCGGCCGGACTGGGAGAAGGTCATCACGCCTGCCGTCGACTTCGCGCTGAAGCTGAAGGGCGTGGACCCCAAGAAGATCGCGCTGATGGGTGTCAGCATGGGCGGCTATCTCGCCCCGCGCGCCGCCGCCTTCGAGCCGCGCCTGGCGGCCCTGATCGCCAACGACGGCGTCTTCGACAACGGCGCGCCCTATCTGGCCCAGGTGCCCGCCGCCCAGCGCCCGGTGTTCCTGTCGATGCTGAAGGCCCCACCCGGCCCCTCGCCGCTCGACGGCATCCTGGGTGGGATGATGAAGGCCTCGCCGGTCGCCCGCTGGGCCTTCACCCATGGCATGTGGGCCCTGGGCGCGAGCGGCCCGCGCGACTACCTCGCTAAGTCATTGACCTACAACCTCTCCGGCGGCGTGGCCGAGAAGATCCGCTGTCCGACGCTGGTCTGCGACGCCGAGGGCGACCTCTTCTACAAGGGCCAGCCCCAGGCGCTGTTCGACCACCTGACCTGCAAGAAGACCATGATCCGCTTCACCGAGGCCGAGGGCGCCGGCGCCCACTGCCAGGTCGGGGCGAGGCGGCTGGCCTTCGCCCGGATCTACGACTGGCTGGACGAGACGCTGGCGTAAGGGGGCTCTTCGCTTGGATCGTCATTCCCGGGCTTGTCCCGGGAACCCATGATCGCAGATGGCGCAGGACGCATGCGGCGGCGCCGTGCGAACCCTTCGGTGCGGAGTTCATAGGTTCCCGGGACAAGCCCGGGAATGACGACGGTTACGAGTTCGTGCCCGCGACGAACCGCCGATTTGGCCCGCGTTCAGCTCTCGCCTATATAGCGGGATCTCCAGACAGGAAGCTTGTCCCCTTGGGCGTGACCCTCGACCTTTCGCATGCGCGGCCAAAGCCGGCGCTGACCGCGACGCCGAACCTTTCGGGGCTGACGCGGGCGGAGCTGGCTGACGCCCTGGTCGCGGCGGACGTGGTGCGGCCGGAGAAGGCCAGGATGCGGGCGACCCAGCTCTGGCGCTGGATCCACCACTACGGGGTCACCGATTTCGGCCAGATGACCGATGTGGCCAAGGAGATGCGGGCGAGCCTCGCCGAGGCCTTCACTTTGGACCGCCCCGACATCGTCGAGCGGCAGGTCTCCAAGGACGGCACGCGCAAGTGGCTGATCCGCACCGCGCCCGGCATCGAGGTCGAGTGCGTCTACATTCCCGATGTGGGCCGGGCCGGCGCGCTCTGCGTCTCCAGCCAGGTTGGCTGCACGCTGAACTGCACCTTCTGCCACACGGGCACCCAGGCGCTGGTCCGCAACCTGACCGCCGCCGAGATCGTGGCGCAGGTGCAGGTGGCGCGCGACGACCTGGGCGAATGGCCCTCGCCGAAGGAAGAGCGCCGGCTCTCCAACATCGTCTTCATGGGCATGGGCGAGCCGCTCTACAATTTGGACCACGTGGCCGGCGCCATCGACATCATCTCTGACGACCAGGGCATCGCCATCTCGCGGCGGCGGATCACGGTTTCGACCTCGGGTGTCGTGCCGGAGCTCAAGGCGTTAGGCGAACGCACCCAGGCCATGTTGGCCATATCTCTACACGCAACGAATGATGTCCTGCGCGAAGAGCTGGTGCCGCTGAACAAGAAATATCCGCTGGCTGAGCTGATGGCCGGCATCCGGGCGTTCCCGGGCCTCTCCAACGCCAAGCGGGTGACCTTCGAATACGTCATGCTGAAGGGCGTCAACGACAGCCCGGCCGAGGCCAAGGCCCTGGTGCAGCTGCTCAAGGGCATCCCGGCCAAGATCAATCTGATCCCGTTCAATCCCTGGCCGGGCAGCCCCTACGAGTGCTCCGACTGGGGGACCATCGAGGCCTTCGCCGCGATCCTCAACCGCGGCGGCTATGCGTCGCCGATCCGCACACCGCGCGGCCGCGACATCCTCGCCGCCTGCGGTCAGCTGAAGAGCGAGAGCGAGAAGGTCCGCGCCAGCGCCCGGCGCAAGGCCGCCGTCGCGGAAGACGTCCCGCCTCAGTAGTCCTCAAGCTCGATCGCCTCGGCGGTCCTGCGCGGGATATTGGCCAGCATCCCCTTCCAGGGCGTCAGCGGCAGGGTGCGGTAGAGGATGTCACGTCGCCACAGCTTCCAGGTCTCGCGTGGCGCGATCCAGTCGCCGGCTCCTTCGGCCATGGTCTGGGCGCGGGTGACTTAGGACCGCATCTTGGCTTCATAGGCCGCGAAGGCCACCGCGTGGTCGCCGTCGGCGCGCGCGAGTTCGCCGGCCAGCACATAGGCGCCGACGATGGCGAGGCCGGTGCCCGCGCCCGACCAGGGCGAGGGGCAATAGCCGGCGTCGCCCAGCAGGCTGACGCGGCCCGACGACCAGCGGGACAGGCGCACCTGGCTCACCGAGTCGAAGTAGAGGTCGGGCGCGGACGGCAGGGCGTCCAGCAGGCGCTGGGTCTCCCACTTCATGCCGCCGAACCGGTCGCGCAGGATCGCCTCCTGCTCGGCCCGGCAACGGCGCCCCGGCGGCAGATCACCCGTGGCGAAGGTAAACGACGCCTTGGCCTCGCTGTTGTCGCGCGCGGCGTAGACCCCCGCCGACAGGCCGGGCTCGTTGTAGAAGACCCCGGTGCGGTCGAGGCCAAGCAGGTTGGGGATGGTGAAGATCGCGATGTGGTAGCCGAAGTCGCAGACCGCGCCCGGCTGATCGTCAAACGCCATGGCGCGGACGTTGGAGTGCAGGCCGTCCGCGCCGATCACCAGGTCGAACCGCCGCGTCTCTCCTGACGAGAAGCGCACCTCGACGCTGTCCTCGTCCTGGGTCAGGCCGGTGATGCTCTCGCCGAACCGGTAGTCGGTGTCGTCGCGGGTCGCCTCGTGCAGGATGCGGCCAAGATCGCCGCGCAGGATTTCCACGTCGCCGGACATGAAGTCGGCCGGCAGGCTGGAGCGCACCCGGCCATCGGCGTGGACGTAGGACATGGCGCCCATGTTGGTCTGCCGCCGGCGGATCTCGTCCAGCAGACCCATGCGCTGCAACAGGCCCAGATGAACATGGCCGCGGAAGTCCACGGCATAGCCGCCATCGCGCAGCGCCGGGGCCTGCTCGACGACGGTGGCGCGCAGTCCATGGCGGGCCAGCCAGAACGCCAGCGCGGGCCCGGCGATCCCGGCGCCGGAGATCAGGACGTTGAGGTTTTTCATTGCGGCCTCCGCAGGTTCGCGGCGACTTGTACAGTCGTCTAAGACATATGTTCAAGACAATTGTGCCGAGGCTTGGTAAGGCCCCTCCATGAGCAATCGCCCATGAGCAATCGCGACGACCTGATGGCCGCGGCCAAGCGGCGCCTGCGGGAGACCGGCTTCACCCGCACCACGGCGCGCGACCTGGCGGGCGACGCCGGCGTCAGCCTGGCGGCGATCGGCTATCACTTCGGCTCGAAGGAAGCCCTGCTCTCCCAGGCGATGATCGAGGCGACGGCGGACTGGGTGCACGACCTGGAAGCCGCGCTCGCCAGCGAGATCGATCCCACGGCGCCCTTGGCGACGCGTTTCGAAACCATCTGGACGCGCATCCTGGAGGTCGGCGCCGCCAACCGACAGATCTGGGCGGCCAACTTCGAGGTCTCGCCCTACATCGACACCATGCCGGAGGTCCGCGAGGTGATGGCGGCGGCGCAGGAAAAGGCCCGCGAGGGGCTGGCGGAGCTGTTCCAGGGCGCGGTGCGGCCCACCGATCCGGCGGCGGATCGGGCGGTCGGCGCCTTCCATTACGCCCTGATGACCGGGGTGCTGGCCCAGTGGCTGATCGACCCCGAGCGCGCGCCGACGGCCAAAGAGCTGACCCGGGCGCTCAAGATCATCGCCGCCGACGTGACCGGCTCCTAGAGGCCCTATCCGACCGGGGCCGACGGCGTGCTATCGAGGGTGGCCGTCCACCGGAGCCGCCCGCCATGACCCTTCCCCTGCAGTCGCCGGAGATCCAGGCCTTCGCCACCGGCTTCCCGGTGACCCTGCTGCACGCCGGGGTGACGGTGGTCATCCTGTTCGCCGCCGCGGCGCTCTACGTCATGCTGACCCCGCACAAGGAGATCACGCTGATCCGCGACGGCAATACCTCCGCGGCCGTGTCATTGGGCGGCGTGCTGGTGGGGTTGGCCATACCGCTGGCGGTGTCGCTGAAGGCTTCGACGGGGCTGGTGGATCTGGCGCTGTGGGGCGTGGCGATCACGCTGGTGCAGCTGCTGATCTTTCGGGTCGTGGACCTGATCCTGCACGGCCTGCCCAAGCGCATTCAGGACGACGAGATGGCCGCCGCCGCCATGCTGGTGGGCGCCAAGATCGCCACCGCCCTGATCCTCGCCGCCGCCGTCTCCGGCTGACCGGAGCGGACGCTTAAAGTATGCATTTCCCGAGGCTGCCCGACTGGCTGATCTACGCCGTGGTGGTGGTCGCCCTGCTGTTGGCCGCGATCGGCCGCCAGGAACGCGCCGACGCGCCGCCCGCGCCACCACCGACCCCAGAGGCCGAAGGCACGGCGCTCGGGCCAGCCTCACCCTTCGATCCTTCGGTAGTTGTCGAAGTGTCTAACAAGACCGAGGCCGGCGCGGGCACCGCCTTCTCCATCTCGCCGGGCGGGGTCTGGGTGACCGCGCGCCATGTGGTCGAGGGCTGCAAGCAGGCGGCGATCGTCGTTGCCCCGGGGCGCGGCGTGGCGGCCACCGTGCGGATCGACCCCAGCGCCGAGACCGCGATCCTGACGACTGACGGCGGGGCGCCGGCCCTGCCGCTCGGCTTGAGCCAGCGATTGCGGCGGGGTGAGCGGGCCTTCCACATGGGTTTCCCGCAAGGGCGGCCGGGCGAGGCCAGCTCGCGTCTGCTAGGCCGCGAGAACCTGGTGGTGCAGGGGCGCGGCGCACGCACAGAGCCGGTGCTGGTCTGGGCGGAGACTGGCCGCACCGATGGGCTGAAGGGCACGCTGGGCGGGCTCTCCGGCGCGCCGGCGCTGGACGACCAGGGCCGCGTGGTCGGGGTCACCATCGCGGAAGCGCCCCGGCGCGGGCGCATCTACACCACCTCGCCGGAAACCACGGCGCGGGCGCTGAAGGCCGCCGGCCAGCGGTTCCCCGACACGGCCGGCCAGCCGATCGCCGCGGACAACTATGGCCGCATGGCCGACGACCTGCGGCGCAATCTGCGGGTAGCGCAGGTGGTGTGCTTGACGACCTAGGTCGCTGCCGGCCTCTGCCGGGTCCGATGCGCCAGGAGCAGGACCAGCAGGATCGGCGGGATCGCGGTGAGGCCGGTGCCGATCCAGGCGGTGGCGTAGGCGCCCATCAGCCCCTGGGTGTGCGACAGGCCGTCGACCACCTGGCCGGAGAAGCCCTTCAGGAACTTGCCCAGGAAGGCGTAGGTCGAGGACAAGAGCGCGTACTGGGTCGCGGTGTAGCCAAGGCCTGTGAGGCTCGACATGTAGGCGATGAGCGCGACGCCGGCGAAGGATTGCGCGAACTGGTCCAGCGCCATGACGCCGGTGAACAGGCCAAGGTCGTAGTGGACGGTGAGCAGGGCGAAGGACGCGGTGCCGAGGCCTTGCAGGATCGACCCGGTGATCAGGGTCCGGAAGAGGCCGAACCGCACCGCGAAGATGCCGGACGCCACGGTGCCGGCGAAGGCGCCCGGCAGGCCCGTGGCGCCCCGGACCACCGCGACGACGTCCTTGGAGAGTCCGAGGTCATGGTAGAAGGGGTTGTACATCGGCCCCATCAGGAAGTCGGGCAGCCGGTAGGCGGCGATGGCAACGAGCATCAGCAGGCCCAGTGCTTTGTGGGTCGCGAAGAACTGCACGAAGGGCCCGATCACCGCATCGAAGAAGCCGCGTGGCGTCCACAGCGGCGCCTGGGCCTGCAGCGCGGCCTCCGCTCGCTCGGGCTCGAAGGCGAACAGACTGGCGGTGACGCCGATCCCCATCAGCACCGCCATGGCGATGTAGGAGGCCGGCCAGCCGAAATGCTGGGCGCCGGCGATGATCGCGGCGTCGGCGATGAGGATCGCGATCCGGTAGCCGATGTTTGCGGCGGCGCTCAGCAGGCCCATCTCTTCTGAATCGACCGACGCCTCGATCCGCCAGGCGTCGATGACGATGTCCTGGGTGGCCGAGGCGAAGGCCACGACCACGGCGAAGGCGACGATGGTCGTCAGCCCGGCCTTGGGCCCGGTGAGCGCCATGGCGACGAGGCCCGCGGCGATGACGATCTGCGCCAGCAGCATCCAGCCGCGCCGCCGGCCAAACCGTCCCAGCAAAGGAACGTCCACCCGGTCGACGATTGGAGACCAGAAGGGTTTGAAGACGTAGGCGAGCCCGGCCCAGGAGGCGAAGGCGATAACCTTCAGGCTGATCCCCTCGTCGCGCAGCCAGTAGCCGAGCGTGTTCTGGGTGAGCAGGAAGGGCAGGCCAGACGCGAAGCCCAGCGCCAGCATCACCGCCACCTTGGGCTGCCGCAGCTCGCGCAGCACATCCATGGCCGTGCGTTTCTTGCGGGGCGGACCGCTCCCGGCGGCGGTGGTCATGCGCGGCCTCCCCGATGGGGGCAGGCCCCCGGACTCAGCCGACCTTGGAGCGCCTCGCGGTTTCCGTCCAGCCGGGACCCGTCCACCGCGTGAGCATGGCGCGAAGGGCGTCGGGTGACATCGGCTTGACCAGGAAATCGTTCATGCCGGCGGTCAGACAGGCGTGGCGGTCGTCTTCGAAGGCGTTGGCGGTGAGCGCCACGATTGGGGTCTCGATCCCCAGGTCGCGCAGCGCGCGCGCGGTCTCGACGCCGGTCAGGCCCGGCATGCGCATGTCCATCAGGATCAGGTCGTAGGCGCCGACCTTGACCGCGGCGATGGCCTCGTCACCGCTGACGGCGTGGTCGACGGCGCAGCCCTCGCGGGTGAGCAGGGCGCGGGCCAGGAGCGCGTTGATCGGATTGTCCTCGACCAGCAGCACCCGCTTGCCGGGCGCAGCAGCCGTGGCGATGCGTTCGTCCTCGGCGGCGCCCGGCGCCTGTTCAGCGCCCGCCGCCACCAGCACGCGTTCGGCCAGCGAAGCGCGGCGCAGCGGCTTGATCAGGTAGCCGGCGAAACCCGAGCGGCGGTAACGGCCGATCAGGGCGCGTTCCTCGGGGGCCAGCAGGATGATGGCGCGGCGTTCGGGCGGGCGGCGCAGCAGGCGCGAGCCGCTGCTAAGCGCATGATCGACCAGCAGAACGTCGCCGAACTGGGTGCGGGCGATCAGGTCGTCGAGATCGGCGGAGAGCACCGCCTCGCCCCCACAGGCGGCGATCTGCTGGGCGGCGGCGTCGCGGACGATGGGGTTGGCCGAGACCACGCCGATCTTGCGGCCGGCGAGCGTGGCGCCTGGCGTCGTGGCCGTGGTGCTGGCGCGGAAGCTGGCCTCGAACCAGAAGCGCGCGCCGCATTCCTCGCGGTCCTCAACGCCGACGTCGCCGTCCATGGCCTGCGCCAGGCGACGCGCGATGGCCAGGCCCAGGCCCGCGCCGCCCAGGTGGGCGTGGCTCGGGTCGGCCTGGGCGAAGGCCTCGAAGATGCGTTCCTGTTGCGCCGCCGAGACGCCGGGGCCGGTGTCGTCGACGGTGAATCTTAGCCGGCCGTTCTTGGTGCGGCTGACGCCGACCAGCACGCCGCCGGTCTCGGTGAACTTGACGGCGTTGCCGGCGAAATTGAGCAGGATCTGGCGCAGCCGCCCTTCGTCGGCGCGGATCGCACCGAGGCCAGCCGGCGCGGCCCAGGCGATCTCGACGCCTTTTTCGCGGGCGCGGGGCGACAGCAGTTCGCAGACGCCGCGCAGCAGCGCCTCGACCTCGACATCGCCCAGATGCAGGTCGACCTTGCCGGCGCCCAGCTTGGCGAAATCCAGCACGTCGTTGACCAGCGTCAGCAGATGTTCGCCGGAATCGCGGATCGCCGCGGCATAGGCGCGCTGCTCGGCGGTAAGCCTTGTGCCCTCCAGCAGCCGCGACATCCCGAGCACGCCGTTCAGCGGTGTGCGGAACTCGTGGCTGAGCGAGGCGAGCTGCTCGGCGCTGATCTGCGCCCGGCGCGGTTGGCGCTGGGCCAGAGGACGCGCGGGCCGCTTGGACAGGCTCGGGGGAGATCTGCGCATCCGGCTTCGATAACCGGAAACGCCTTAAAGATCGGTCAAGCGCCGCTGTAGGTCTGGTTCGGCGCCGGTCATCTCCTTGGCCAGCGCCAGCAGGGCGGAGCGGATTTTCGGGTCGGAAATGGCGTTGAACGCCTGCAGCACCTCCAGCGCGCCGGGCCGGGCCAGAGCGCGGAACACGTCCTCGTCGTCGTCGCGGCCGGAAACTTCCTCGCCCACCAGCCAGGAGATCGAGGTGCCCAGCACCTGGGCGGCGGTGAGCAGGGTGGAGGCCGCCACCCGATTGGCCCCCCGCTCGTACTTTTGCACCTGCTGGAAAGAGACGCCCAAACGCTCCGCGAGGTCGCTCTGCGACAGGCCCAGTTGCCGCCGCCGCGTACGCATCCGGGCCCCGATCATCAGTTCGAGGGTGGCGGTGCGGCCGGGGTCGGCGGTGTCCATTTCGGCGGGCTCCTCTGTGACACAGTGTAGCCGATTAACCTTCAACCTACGCGTTAAAGTAGACGCGGGGCCGAAGTCATCGTTAACTGTCGGCTCCATTGTCGCACGAGACATCATCGCCGAAGATCCGGTGGGGCTGCTCACGCCGCGCGAACGCGAATGCCTGCGGCTGGTCGATCAGCACCTGTCTTCGAAGCAGATCGCCCGCGAACTCGGGATGTCGAAGACGTCCGTCGACACCTATTGCGACAGGGCCCGCCGCAAGCTGGGCGTCGAGGATCGCTATGCCGCGGCGCGGCTGGCGCGCTCTCTCGACGGCGAGGGTGGCGTTAACCATGTCCTGATCGGATCAGGACACGACGCGATCAGGACAGACGAAGCCGTTAACCTCTGGCCGGATGAGCCGGCAACAGAGGGGGTGCCCCATGGGCGACTGGCAGAACTTCGACAACCGGGCAGTGATCGGCAAGGCGCTGCGGCTGCGCCGGGAGATCGACGACTTCTAGGCGAAGTGGCCGACGCCGGCTTCGCGGGAAGAAGCGCTCCCGACCTTCACCTGGGATCAGCTGGAGCGGCAGCTCATCGATCTGGCGGCGACGCCGGCGCAGGCGAACATGGCCCGGCACCTGGTGTCCGGTACGCGCAAGCTGGCGCCGTTCAAGCCCTCGGAAATGGTCCTGCGGGAAATCCTCTGCATGACCTGGGTCCTGTTGGACGAGAACTTCAAGACCGAGCCGGAGGCTGGCTCGGCCGAAATGATCTGAGCCCACCCGCCCGACTGGCGGCGATTGTGGCGATCGCGGTCTTCTCCGCCCTGGCTTTCGGGGGGATGCTGGCCGGCCTCCACGCGCTCTCGGATATCGGGCGAACTTTTTTCCGGGCCTAAACCCGACCGAAACCATACCCCCTGTAATTCATTGAGCGAGCGCCATGGACCGGCGCGCGCAGGAGAGAACTCATGCTCAAGCAACGCCGGATGATCGCTGAACAAGTCGCGGCCGCCCTGTTCGAGGCCGAGACCGCCATCGACAACGCACTCACCAAAACCGCCGCTCTGACCGGCGCCATGCCCGCCATGCGTAAGGGCGTCGGCGCCTCGGCGCTGATCGGCCAGGACGCTCTGGAACGCGCCAGCCAAGCCATCATGGCTCTGGCCGATGCGCGCCGCGCCATCGTCGAGACCCACAAGGAACTCTCGATCGTCCAGACCCAGATCGGCCTGGGCGCCGTGACGATGACCGACCCGGTGGGCGGCAACAAGCCGCCGCCGATGTTCGCCGCCGACGAGCAGCCGCAAATCGGCCGCCGCGCCTTGCGCGCTGTCCAAGCCGCCTAAGACACAAGCCCTCCCCTTTCGGATGGGCCTCTGACAGAGTGGCCCCCAAGGTTCTCTTGGGGGCCATTTTCTTTGCTCACCTATCTCTTCCAGTGGTTCGGCGTAACGCTGACCATCGCTGTCTGCGGTGGCGCCTTCTGGAAGGGCGCTCGCGCCGAACAGGAAGCCGCGGCCGGACTCCTGCTGTCGTTCGCCATGACCTTGGCGCTGCGGGATTGGAAGTGGCAGGGAATCCAGTGGGGCGCGTTCGCCTCGGACGCCTGCCTGCTGCTGCTGCTGACCTGGATCGCGATCCGCAGCCCCCGCTACTGGCCGTTGTTCGCCGCGGCGTTCCAGCTGCTGTGCGTGATCATCCACGTGGCCCGGCTGATCGACCCCGGCGTCCGGGCCTGGTCCTACGCCACCGGCCAGGTGATTTTCAGCCAGTGGGTGTTCCTGGCTGTCGGCGTGGGAACGATCAACACCTGGCGCGCCAGCCGCCGTCAGCTCGCCGCGAGCATGCCGCTGCCAACCGCCGACCCCGGCGCGACCCTGCGGTAGATTAGCGCCTCGGCGATGTGCACCCGGCGCACAGCGTCGGAGCCTTCCAGGTCGGCGATGGTGCGGGCCAACCGCACCGTCCGCGTCCAGCCTCGGGCGGTGAGGCCGCCGGCCTCCGCGGCGCGGGTGAGCAGCGCCTTGGCCGGCGCGTCGAGGGCTGCGATGGTCTCCAGCCAGTCTCCGTCGGCCCGCGAGTTCAGCGCAGCCGCGCCCGCGCCCCCATCGGCGGCGCGGGCCGCCTGGGCGCCGCGGGCTTCGGCCACCCGGAGCGCGGCTTCGGCGGTGCCCTCGGCGGGCGCCGGGAGCGCCAGATCGGCGGCCGTGACCGGCGGCACCTCCACCTGCAGATCGATGCGGTCCATCAGGGGGCCGGAGATGCGGCCCATGTAGTCGGTTTGGCAGCGGGGCGCGCGCCCGCAGGCGCCGCGGCCCGGCCCGCCCAGGCCGCAGCGGCAAGGGTTCATCGCCGCCACCAGCTGGACCCGGGCCGGATAGCGGACATGGGCATTGGCGCGGGCGACGATCACCTCGCCGGTCTCCAACGGCTGGCGCAGGCTATCGAGCGCCTGGGCGCTGAACTCCGGCAGTTCGTCGAGGAACAGGACGCCGTTGTGCGCCAGGCTGACCTCGCCGGGCTTGGCCTTCAGGCCCCCGCCGGTGAGCGCCGCCATACTGGCCGAGTGGTGTGGCGCGCGGAACGGCCGGGCGCGGGTGAGCTCGCCCTTGGCGATCAGGCCGGCCACCGAATGGATCATCGAGGTTTCGAGCAGCTCCTCCGGCGTCAGTGGCGGCAGCAGGCCCGGCAGGCGCGCGGCCATCATCGACTTGCCCGATCCCGGCGGTCCCACGAAGGCCAGGTTGTGGCCACCGGCCGCGGCGATCTCCAGCGCCCGTTTGGCGTTCTCCTGGCCCTTCACCTCCCGCAGGTCGGGGCTGCGTTCCGGGTCGCGCATCACGCCGACGCTTGGCGGCGAAAGCACCTGGGTCCCGCGGAAATGATTGACGAGCGCGATCAGCGAGGGCGCGGCCAGGATGCGGGTGTCGCCGGCCCAGGCGGCCTCTGGCCCGCAAGCTTCCGGGCAGATCAGGCCCAGGCCCATGGCGCCCGCCGCCACGGCGGCTGGGAGGGCTCCGGCCACCGCCGTAATCCGTCCGTCCAGCGACAGCTCGCCCACCGCCGCCCAGTCGTCCAGCGCATCGGGCGGGATCACATTCATGCCGGCCATGATGGCGAGCGCGATCGGCAGGTCGTAGTGGCTGCCCTCCTTGGGCAGGTCGGCCGGCGCCAGGTTGGCGATGATCCGGCGGCTCGGCAGCGACAGGCCCAGGCCCGAAAAGGCGGCGCGCACCCGCTCGCGGCTTTCCGAGATCGCCTTGTCGCCCATGCCGACGAGGAAGAACTTCGCTTCGCCGCTGGTGAACTGCACCTGCACGTCGACGCGCCGCGCCTCCACGCCCTGAAACGCCACCGTCACGACCCGCGCGGCCATGCCAATCCCCCACCTTCGATTCTTGGCCCTCAAGACCTAGTGGTCCAGCGTCAGTTATCCACAAGATCGCAGCACGCCGCCGCGCTCAGATCAAGAACAAAAATAGAACTTATGGGGAAGATGAGACGTTTCCGTGACTTGGCGCGGCGTCTTCTTGGAACAGCCTAAGCCGTGGCGCGAAGCGCTTCAATCCGTTCCCAGAGCAATTCCGTGGCGTCGATCCCGCTGAAGGTCTTCAGCGCCACCGCCCCGGTCGGCGAGGTCACGTTGATTTCGGTCAGGTACTCGCCGATCACGTCGATGCCGACAAACAGCAGGCCGCGGCGGCGCAGTTCCGGCCCGATGGCGGCGCAGATCTCGCGGTCGCGGGCGGTCAGCTCTACGGCCTCGGGCGTGCCGCCGACGGCCATGTTGGAGCGGATCTGGCCCTTCTGCGGCACCCGGTTGATGGCGCCGGCCGGCTCGCCGTCGATCAGCAGGATGCGCTTGTCGCCCTTGGTCACCGCGGGGAGGAACTTCTGCACGATCACCGGCTCGCGGACGATCTCGGCATGCAGCTCAAGCAGCGTCCCCAGGTTTGGGTCGTCCTTCAGGTGCCGCGTGACGCCTGAGCCGCCCTTGCCGTTCAGCGGCTTCAGGACGATGTCGCCGTGCCGCGCGCGGAAGTCGGCGATGGCCAGGGGGTCGGAGGTGATCAGGGTCGGCGGCTGCAGGTGCGGAAATTCGGTGACGAACAGCTTTTCCGGCGCGTTCCGCACCTCGACCGGGTCGTTCACCACCAGGGTCTTGGGGTGGACCACCTGCAGGAAGAAGGTGGTGTCGATGTAGTGCATGTCGAAAGGCGGATCCTGGCGCAGCAGGATGACGTCGAACTCGGTGAGTTCGGTCTGCCGCGCCTCGCCGGCTGCATGGTGGTCGCCGACCACCCGCTTCACGGTCACGTCGCGGCCGCGTGCGAAGACCCGGCCGTCTTCCATGGCCAGCGTGTCGGGGGTGTAGACGAACAGGCTGTGGCCGCGCGCCTGGGCCGTCTCCATCATCAGGAAGGTCGTGTCGCCCCCGATGTTGATCCCCTCGATGGGATCCATCTGCACCGCGACCTTGAGGGACATGGAGTCGTCTCCGAGAGAACCTGAGTCACGGGACATAGGCCGCGGCTGGGCGCGACGCTAGTTCAGCTGCAACCGCACCCGTTCGCGCGCCGCCCGGGCCGCGAGCGCGGCGCCGCCGTCCAGCTCCGTCGCCCGGGCCAGGGCCTCCAGCGAGCCGGCCAGCGCACCTTGGCCCTCGCGGGCGGCGGCGACGTCGAGCCAGGGGCGGTGGTCGCTGGGGTCGAGCAGGGCGCGGCGCAGGGCGGCGCGCTCGGCGCGGGCATAGTCGCGGACCTGGCTGGCGCGGGCGAAGACGTTGTTCTGCAGGCGCAGCAGCACGGCGCGGTCGCTGACCGGCGCCATCAGCCGGTCAAGCCGATCGGCGACATTGGGCGTCAGGCCCGCATGCAGGGCGCGCCTGGTCAGTTCGGAGGGCAGCACCACGCGGCCTTCCGAGAAGGGATCCAGCGCCAGCGGCCCCTCCTCAGTCTCGATGCGCAGCAGGAAGTGGCCGGGGAAGTCGACGCCCTGGACGGTAAGCGCGCAGTTGCGGGCGGCGTGCAGGTAGAAGACGCCCAGCGCCACCGGCAGGCCCTTGCGCCGCTCGGTCACCGCGATGATGTCGGCGTTATCGGGGTCCTCGTAGGTGAACAGGTCGCCGGCCAGGCGTAGGTCGCCGGCCATGGCCTCGGCGATGGCCTCCTCGGCGCTTTCCTGCTTCAGGCGCTGGGTCAGGCGCTCGACGGCCGCGGCGCCCAGGTCGCGGGTCGGCTGCGGGTCGCGGCTGGGGTCCTCGTGGATCGCACACGCGATCGCCGCTTCCAGCAAGGGGAAGTCGGCGTCGGCGCGACCGCCGGCGTCCAGCAATATGGATTCAGCCTCCTCGCGGCCCATGGCGTTGGCGGTCGTCCCCTGCCTCAGTCGCCCTTCCAGGCGTCGGGAATATGCCTAGGAAGCTTGCCGGGCGCGAGAGCTATGAGGTCGAGGCGTACCGCCGCACCCTTGAGCGCCGGGCGGCCGGCGGCCAGCGCGGCGCCGGCGCGGCGCAGCCGGTCGCGCTGATCGAAGGTGACGGTCTCCAGCGCGATCAGGAGGCTGGCGCGCCGCTTGACCTCGACCACGGCCAGGGTCTTGCCGCGCAGCGCCAGCAGGTCGATCTCCGCCTGGCGGGTCTTCAGGCGGAAACCCAGGATCCGGTAGCCCTTCATCATCAGCCAGAGCGCGGCGACCACCTCGGCGCGGCGTCCGGCCTGGCGCGCCGCAGCGCCGCGCGCGGAGCGGACGGCGGTCATTTCCCGGCCCGAAGCTGCATCGCGCGCTGGTAGACCTCGCGCCGTGAGAGGCCCAGCGCCTTGGCGACCTCGGCGGCGGCGTCGGCCGGGCGCAGGCGCTGCAGGGCGTCGGCCAGCGCGGTGTCGACATCGCCGGCCGTGGCCTCGGCCTCGCGGCCGGGCCCGACCAGGATGACGATCTCACCCTTCGGCGCGTCGAGCTTGGGGTCGGCGGCGAGGTCGGCGAGGGTGCCTCGGTAGAAGGTCTCGTAGAGCTTGGTGAGCTCGCGGCAGACCACGGCTTCCCGCGCGCCGCCCAGCACCGCGGCCATGTCGGTCAGGCTGGCGGCCAGGCGCGAGCCGCCCTCGAAGAACACCAGGGTGGCGCGGATCGGCGCCAACTCCTCAAGGAAGGTGCGCCGCGCGGCGCTCTTGGGCGGCGGGAAGCCGGCGAACAGGAAGCGGTCGGTGGGCAGGCCCGCGGCGGAGAGCCCAGCCAGCAGGGCCGACGCGCCGGGGATCGGGAAGACCGGGTGACCTTCGGCTGCGGCCTCGCGGACCAGCTTGTAGCCGGGGTCGGAGACCAGCGGCGTGCCGGCGTCGGAGACCAGGGCCACGACCTTGCCCTCGGCCAGGGCGGCCATGGCCTTGGGACGGGTGCGCTCGGCGCCGTGCTCGTCGTAGCGTTCCAGCTTGGCGGAGAGGCCATAGACCTGCAGCAGCTTGGCCGTCACCCGGGTGTCCTCGGCCAGCACCAGGTCGGCGGCGGCGAGCACGTCGAGGGCGCGAAGCGTGATGTCGCGTAGGTTTCCGATCGGCGTGGCGATCACATAGAGGCCGGGCGCCAGCGGCGCCTCGTCGAGTTTCGGCGGTGGGATGCCCTTGGCCATGGCGGAGGGTTCGCGTGTCGGGCGGCGGAAGGCAAGGCCTCTTCCCTCCCCCTCGTGGGGAGGGTGGATCGCGCCGAAGGCCGCGAGACGGGTGGGGAAGTGCGGGGCGGCGTGCTGAGTCAGCGTCTGGTCGCGATTGCCCCACCCGTCTCGCTGCGCTCGCCACCCTCCCCACAAGGGGGAGGGAAGTTACGTCGCCAATTCCACGGTTAGCCGGTCAAGCACCAGGCGCCCGGCGGGCGTTGCGCGGAGGCGTTGCGGGTCGTCGGCGAGTAGGCCCAACCCGATCAGGTCCGCGATCTTGCTAGGCGCGATCTCCAGGGCCGCGACATCGGCCAGCGGCACGCCTTCCGTGATCCGCAGGCCGCTCAGCAGGCGTTCCTGTGCAGCCTCGCGGGCGTCGAGCGCCTCGCGCGCCGCAAAGCCCAGGCCGGTCTCGGCGATGCGGGCGATGTAGTCAGCGGGCTTGGCGGCCGCGTGGGTGGCCTGGCGCGCGCCGCCCACCGTGATCCGGCCGTGCGCGCCGGGGCCGACGCCGAGGTAGTCGTGCCCCTGCCAGTAGATGAGGTTGTGGCGCGAGCGGGCGGCGGCGCGCCGGGCATGGTTGGAGACCTCGTAGGCGTCGAAGCCGGCGGCTTCGAGCACCTGTTGCGTGGTGTCGAACAGCGCCGCGCCGGTCTCGTCGCCGGGCGGGGTGAAGACGCCGCGGCGCACGGCGCGGTCGAAGGCTGTGCCGGCCTCGATGGTCAGCTGGTAGGGCGAGACGTGCTCGGCGCCGAGGTCGATGGCGGCCTTGAGCTCGGCGGCCCAGGCGGCGGGCGTCTGGCCGGGCCGGGCATAGATCATGTCGATGGAGAGCCTGGGGAAGGCGCGCGTCGCCGCCTGAGCCGCGCGGATCGCGGTGGCGGCGTCGTGGTTGCGGCCGAGGAACTTGAGCGCCGCATCGTCCAGCGACTGCAGGCCCAGCGACAGGCGGTTGACGCCGGCGTCGGCGAAGCCCGCGAACCGTGCCGCCTCGGCGTCCGTGGGGTTAGCCTCCAGGGTGACTTCCAGATCGGCGGCGGGCGTCCAGAGCCTGCGCGCGGTCGCGATCATCTGCGCCGCCCAGGCTGGGTCCATCAGAGAAGGCGTGCCGCCGCCCAGGAAAATCGAGGCCAGTTCGCGCGGGCCGGTGAGCGCGGCCTGCGCCTCCAGATCGGCGACGATGGCGCGCGCCAGGGCGGCGGGTTCATCGCTCGCCTTGCGTGCCTTGAAGACGTTGAAGTCGCAGTAGGGGCAGATGCGCGCGCAGTAGGGCCAGTGGATGTAGACCCCCAACTTGGCCGGGGTGGTCACAAGAGCGCGGCCTTCAGCTTGGCGAAGGCGCGGGCCCGGTGGCTCATGGCGTCCTTGGCGGCCGGGTCCATCTCGCCGAAGGTCTGGGCGTGGCCTTCGGGCACGAAGATCGGGTCGTAGCCGAAACCCCGGTCGCCGCGCGGCGGGAAGGTCAGGACGCCGTCGACCCGGCCCTCGACCACGACGGCGGGACCGTCCGGCCAGGCGACGGCGAGCGCGCTGGTGAACCAGGCGGAAAAATCGTCGGCATGGGCCTCTTCCAGCCGCGCCTCGACCTTCTTCATGGCCATGGTGAAGTCCTTGGCCGGCCCCGCCCAGCGCGCCGAATAGATGCCGGGCGATCCCTCCAGGGCGGCGACCGACAGGCCGGAATCGTCGGCGAGCGCCACCAGGCCGCTGGCCTGCGCGGCGGCGCGCGCCTTCAGCAGCGCGTTGCCGACGAAGGTGGTCTCGGTCTCGTCCGGCTCAGCCAGGCCGAGCTCGCCGGCGCTGACCAGCACGAAGCGGTTTTCGAGGATCTCGGCCAGCTCGCGGGCCTTGCCGGGGTTGTGGGTGGCCACCACCAGGCGGGTCCCGGGCTCCAGCTTTAGCGCCATCGATTCACCGCTCCTTTACGACCGCGGGACCATAGACCCGCCCCGCTGTGTTGCATTGCAAAACTTTAATATCGTTACTCGATGTTAATTTGATCGCTAATCGATACGGTATTAGACAATGCGGCCATCAGAGCGGCCAGACCGCTCCAATCTACGCTGCATCGCAGCATGAACTTGAAGGACTACGACCATGACGATGAAGACCTACGACCGCCTGATCATCAGCCTCTTCATGGTGCTCGCCACCACGCCGATGCTGGCTCTCGCCGTCTCCGTCGCGACCCACTAGGCTACCGCCTTGGGGTTCGTCCGACCCGCTTCAGCCGCCGCCGCCAACCGGCGCGCAGCCGGAGCGGGTTTTGACGTTCGACCTGCCATGTGGCGGAGGCATCGGATGCGCGCGCTAGGACCGGGATCGGTCTCCAGCTTTCTGAAGATCATCCTTGATGTGGTCTTCGCCGCGCTGTGGATCGGCCTGGGCGGCGTCGCCCTGGCCCTCCTGGCCGCCCTGCTGTTCAGTTTCAATCCCGACCTTTTCCCAGACGTGCTCTCGTCGAACGCCGCGGTGGTGGCGAGCCGGGGGCCGCTGTTCGCCGGCATGCTGCTGGTGTTCGGCCTCTCCATCGGCGGCGTGCTGGTGATCGTCCATTCGCTGCGCCAGATCTTCGTGACCCTGACCGCCGGCGATCCCTTCCATCCCACCAATGTGCGGCGTCTGCGGCTGATCGGCCTGATGCTCGCCGCCCTCGAAGTTGGCCGCTACTGCGTCTGGGGTCTGAGCCCGCTGCTCCCCTGGGTGAAGAAGGTCGAGCCCAACTTCAATCTCACGGCTTGGTTCTCGGTGCTGGTCGTGTTCGTCTTGGCCGAGGTGTTTCGCGAAGGCGCCCGCCTGCGCCGCGAAGCCGAACTGACGATCTGAGAGCCGCCCCAAACTCTGAGAGCTGCACCACGAATGCCGATCCGCGTCCAACTCGACCGCGTGCTGCTGGAGCGCCGCATGTCGCTCACGGAACTGGCCGACCGGGTCGGCGTCACCATCGCCAACCTCTCGATCCTGAAGACCGGCAAGGCCCGCGCCGTGCGGTTTTCGACGCTCGCCGCCCTGTGCCGTGAGCTGGACTGCCAGCCGGGCGACATCCTGCTCTACGAGCCCGGGCCCTCCGACGAACTGCCGGACGACGACGAGGACGGGTGACCGCCGCACTGCGGTGCGACAATAGAGCCTGGCCTTAGGAAACCTTGCAATCTCAAAGGTCGACCCTTATATGCAGCGCACAATATTGCGATGCACAAAGGAGTGCCCCCGATGATCGCTTCGATCGAACGCGCCCTGAACGCCCTCTTCGCGCCGCTGGCGCGCGAGCTGGACCGGATGCCGGCTTCGGCTTTCCGTCACATGCTGGCCGGGCTCTAAGAGCTAAAAGAACAAGCGCTGCTCTGAGGAGCGGCGGCGAGCGGGCGGCCGAGCGATCGGCCGCCCGTTTTGCGTTTAGCCGCCCGTCGCGGCGCGCTGCAGGGCCACCAGTTCGCCGATGCCCTTCTTGGCCAGGCTGTAGAGGCTCTCGAACTCACCCTCGGAGAAGCCGCGCTTTTCGCCGGTCGCCTGGATCTCGACGATCGCCCCGGACCCGGTGAGCACGAAGTTGGCGTCGGCCTCGGCGTTGGAGTCCTCCTCGTAGTCGAGGTCGAGCACCGGGGTGTCTTTGAACACCCCGCAGCTGACCGCGGCCACCTGGTCGAGGATCGGGTCGGTGGTGATGACGCCTTCGTCCAGCAGGTAGCGGGTGGCCAGCCGCAAGGCGACCCAGGCGCCGGTCACCGAGGCGGTCCGCGTGCCGCCGTCGGCCTGGATCACGTCGCAGTCGATGGAGATCTGACGTTCCCCAAGAGCTTTCAGGTCGACGATGGCGCGCATGGAGCGGCCGATCAGCCGCTGGATTTCCTGGGTGCGACCCGACTGTTTGCCCTGGGCGGCCTCGCGGCGGCCCCGCGTGTGGGTGGCGCGGGGCAGCATGCCGTATTCCGCGGTGACCCAGCCCTGGCCCTTGCCGCGCAGGAAACCGGGGACGCCCTCTTCCAGGCTGGCGGTCACCAGCACCTTGGTGTGGCCGAAGCTGACCAGGCAGGAGCCCTCGGCGTAGCGGTTGACGCCGGTCTCCAGGGTCACCGGCCGCAACACATCGGCAAGACGTTCGGACGGGCGCATGGGGCTTACTCCTGGAGTGGGTCTGGAAATCGGGGCCGCTTGCGCCCACTTGCGCGGCGCTTATCCTAGATCGGCACGGTCCCGTCCATGGACGCCCACACGAGAACCTTTCAGACCGAAGTGAGCAGTCCCCTCTTCGCCAGCGGCCCTTCTCTGGCCGAACTCGACGAACGCGCCCGGGACATCTTCCGGCGGATCGTGGAGAGCTATCTGGAGACCGGCGAGCCGGTGGGGTCGCGCACCCTGTCGAAAGGCGGCCTGTCGCTGTCGCCGGCCTCGATCCGCAACACCATGCAGGACCTCACTCAGCTGGGTTTGCTGGGGGCGCCGCACGTCAGCGCCGGCCGGTTGCCGACGCATGCGGGCCTCAGGCTGTTCGTCGACGGCCTGCTGGAGGTCGGTGACGTCGGCCAGACCGAGCGCCAGGCCATCGAGGCCCGCCTGCACGCGCATGGCCGCAACTATGAGGACGCGCTGAACGAGGCCAGCGCCATTCTCTCCGGCCTGGCCGGTGGCGCGGGCGTGGTGGTGACGCCGATCCGCGACGCGGGCGTCAAGCATGTGGAGTTCGTGGCGCTGGGCGCCGACCGCACGCTCGCGATCATGGTCTTCGCCGACGGCACGGTGGAGAACCGCTTGATCCGCCTGCCGGCCGGGGTGACGCCCTCGGCGCTGACCGAGGCGTCGAATTTCCTCAACGCCCGCCTGCGCGGCCGCACGCTGGTCGAGGCCAAGACCGACCTCAAAGCCGATCTCGACCGGGCCCGCGCCGAACTCGACGTCACCGCCGCGCGGCTGGTGGAGGACGGTCTGGCGGCCTGGGGCGGCGGCGAGGCGGAGGATCGCGCGCTGATCGTCCGCGGCCGGGCCAACCTGCTGGAGGACTCCGGCGCAGCGGAGGATCTGGAACGGGTGCGCTCGCTGTTCGAGGATCTGGAGCAGAAGGAGCAGCTGATTTCCCTGCTGGACGGGGTCCGCGACGGCCAGGGCGTGCGCATTTTCATCGGCGCGGAAACCCGTCTCTTCTCGCTTTCGGGTTCCGCTGTGATCGCAGCGCCCTATATGACGGGCTCGCAGCGGGTGCTGGGCGCGATCGGCGTGATCGGGCCGGCCCGCCTGAACTATGCCCGGATCATCCCGTTGGTGGACTATACCGCCCGCGTGCTGGGCCAGGTGATGAACGCTTAGAAGAAAACGAAGAGACGGATGAGCGAAGACAATACGCCTGATGAAGCCGACGCCTTCCTCGCCCAGGCGAGCGAAGCCGAGATCATCGCGCTGCAGGCCGAGACCGCGGCGCTGAAGGAACAGCTGCTGCGCTATGCGGCTGAAGCCGAGAACACCAAGCGCCGCGCCGAGCGCGAGGCCAACGACGCGCGCGCCTACGCCATCCAGAAGTTCGCCCGCGACCTGCTGGAAGTGGCCGACAACCTTTCCCGTGCGCTGGCCCACGAGCCGGCCGCCGGCGACGACGCGGCGGTGAAGAACTTCGTGCTCGGCGTCGAGATGACCGAAAAGGCCCTGCTGGGCGCCTTCGAGCGCAATGGCCTCAAGCGCGTCGCCCCCCTGCGCGGCGAGAAATTCGATCCGCACCAGCACCAGGCGATGGCCGAGGTTCCGGGCTCCGACGTCGCCGCTGGCGGCGTGGTCGATGTGATGCAGCCGGGCTACGACCTGCTCGGCCGCCTGGTGCGTCCGGCCATGGTCACCGTCGCGGCCAAGGACGCCGCGGCCTCCGGCACGACCGAAGCCATGGCCAAGCCGAACGGCGCCGGGCCCAATCCCTATTCCGCCGAGGACGAGACCGATCCGGGCGGGTCTGTGGATCGTCGGGCCTAAGGGGCGCATAAGGCCCCGACCGCCCCTTTCGCGGGGCGTTAAATCGGCTAATGTCGCAAGTCCTTCCAGGTCGGGGGGCGCAGGCCGCAAATCGCGCCTGCGCGGTGCGGTTCGGACAAAGACATGAAGCTGACGATCGAGCGGGCGGCGCTGTTGAAGGCGCTGGGCCATGTGCAGAGCGCCGTGGAGCGCCGCAACACCATCCCGATCCTGTCCAACGTCCTGCTCTCGGCCGAGCGCGACCGGCTGACCTTCTCGGCCACCGATCTCGACATGGAGATCATCGACGAGGCGCTGGCCCAAGTCGATCAGCCCGGCCAGATCACCGCCCCGGCCCACACCCTCTATGAGATCGTTCGCAAGCTGCCGGAAGGCGCCGACGTCTCCCTGAGCTTCACCGGCGAGGACCCGCGCCTGACCGTCTCGGCGGGCCGCAGCCGCTTCAACCTGCCGGTGCTGCCGGCCGGCGACTTCCCGGTGATGACCTCGGACGGGCTGTCGGGCCGCATGGCGGTGGACACCGGCGACCTGATCCGGCTGATCGACAAGACCAAGTTCGCGATCTCGGCGGAGGAGACCCGCTACTATCTGAACGGCCTCTACGTCCACACCGTGGTCGAGGACGGCAAGACCCTGCTGCGCGCCGTGGCGACCGACGGCTCGCGCCTGGCGCTGGCCGAGATGATCGCCCCGGAAGGCGCCGCCGGCGCGCCGGGCGTCATCGTGCCCCGCAAGACGATTGCCGAGGCGCGGCGCCTGCTGGACGACGCCGGCGAGCAGGTCGAGCTGCAGATCAGCCCCCAGAAGGTCCGCTTCGATTTCGGCGGCGCGGCGCTCACCTCCAAGGTTATCGACGGCACGTTTCCCGACTATCCGCGCGTGATCCCCAAGGACAACACCCGGATCGTCCTGGTGGATTCCAAGCTGTTCGCTCAGGCCGTCGACCGGGTGGCCACCATCTCGGCGGAGAAGAGCCGGTCGGTACGAATGGCGGTCGAAGGCGGAAAATGCGTGCTCACCGTGCGCAACATGGAAGCCGGCCAGGCGGTGGAAGAGCTGGAGCTCGACTACGACGGCGACCCCTTCGAGCTCAGCTTCAACGCCCGCTACCTGCTCGACATCACCGACCAGATCTCGGGCGAGATGGCCGAACTTCGCTTCGGTGGCCCGAACGATCCGGCTCTGGTGCTCGATCCACAGGACGCGGACGTGCAGTACATCCTGATGCCGCTGCGGGTTTAGCAGCGGCGATGAATATCTTCTCGCGGTGGGCCATGCATCGCGCGGCGCGGAGATATGCCAAGCTTCTGCCCGGCGAACTCGAAGCCGACTTCGGCCACTCCGAGACTTATACGGTCGGCCAAGTTGCAGCCGCCCTGGATCGGCGCGGTGAAGCCGGCCGATACGCAGCCATCGCCTACGCGGCGTTCTTGACCGAGGCAGACTATGTCGGCCTCGCGCCATCGTTGCCGATGGTGCTCCCGTACGACGTTGCGAAGGAAGTCTTTCGGCGCGCGATGCCTTGGGGCGACCGGTACAGCGCCCTCAGGGATATGGAGACCACTTCAGCGCCGCCCGGGCGATATGGCGGGGGCGTTTGAGCCGCGAACGGACTGCGCCTTAAGTCCAGAGCCGTAGCTCGAATCTCCCCATGGGCTTCCGGGCTATCCAGCATCCAAATGGATGCGGGATTTCACTTCTTTCCCCCTTTGATCGTCATGGCCCGGCTTGTCCGAGCCACCCATGATCTCCGTGTTTCCGGAAAAGGGCGCGGCGACGCCATGCGCAGATGGCGCCTCGGAATTCATGGGTCCCTCGGACAAGCCGCGGGATGACGAGCGAGTAGGAGAGCGAAAGAGCTAGTGCCCGTGGCTGCCTTCGTAGACGCCGGGGGCCAGGTATTCGCTCTCCGCGCCTTCCGTCCCGGTCGCCAGCACGAAGCGGCGGTCGCAGTAGGTGCATTCGACGAAGCTCGCCTCGCCCATCTCCAGGTAGACGCGCGGATGGCCGAGCGCGCCGCCGACCCCGTCGCAGGCCACGCGGCGCGACCGCACGACGATCACCTCCGGCGGCGGAATGGCCAGGGGCTGGCCCGGCGTCGCCGCGGCGGCCGGCGGCGAAACCTTGGTCCTGCTGCGCGCGGGGGCCTTGGTCGGAGCTTTAGGAGCCATCTTAAGTCGTTCCCGGTTGGCGGCCCGATTGTGGAGAGGCCGCCGCGCGCCTAGGTATGCGAGCGCGGCTTTGCCCGTCAACGCAGAGCCGACGCAATCGACTGGATGCTTATGGACCTTCCCGACTACGCGATCGAGGCCAAGGGCCTCTTCAAGACCTACGCCGCCACCAAGACGACGCCGGAAATGCAGGCGCTGAAGGGCATCGACCTGGCGATTCCGCGCGGCTCGATCTTCGGCCTGTTGGGTCCGAACGGGGCGGGCAAGTCGACCTTCATCAACATCCTGTCCGGCCTTTGCCGCAAGACGTCCGGCTCGGTCTCGATCTGGGGCCGCGACATCGATGAGCGCCCGCGCGACGCCCGCGCGGCCATCGGGGTGGTGCCGCAGGAAATCGCCGCCGACCCGTTCTTCACCCCCTTCGAGGCGCTGGAAGTGGCGGCCGGCATGTACGCCGTGCCCAAGTCCGAGCGGCGCACGATGGAACTGCTGACCGCGCTCGGCCTTGCCGACAAGTCCAAGGCCTATGTGCGCCAGCTCTCCGGCGGCATGAAGCGCCGCCTGATGGTCGCCAAGGCCATGGTGCACAATCCGCCGGTGCTGATCCTCGACGAGCCGACCGCCGGCGTCGACGTCGAGCTGCGCCGCCAGCTCTGGGCCTATGTGGTGGAGCTGAACCGCAAGGGTGTGACCATCGTGCTCACCACCCACTACCTGGAAGAGGCCCAGGAGCTCTGCGACCAGATCGCCATCATCAACCGCGGCCAGGTGGTGGCCTGCGAGCCGACGACGACGCTCTTGGCGCGCATGGACACCCGCAAGGTGCTGGTGACCCCGGAGGAGCCGCAGACCACGGCGCCGGTGCTGAAGGGCTTCGAGACGCTGCTGCTGCCGTCTGGCGGCTTCTCGGTCAGCTACCGCACGGGCCAGTCGAGCGTCGAGCAGGTGCTGGCCGCCATCCGCAGCGCCGGCCTGCACATCAAGGACATCTCCACCGAGGACCCGGACCTGGAGGACGTGTTCGTGTCGCTGACCTACGCGGCGCCGGAGCCTGTGGGGGCCTAAATTCCCCTCCCCGTTCCGGGGAGGCTGGCGAGGCGAAGTCGAGACGGGTGGGGAAGTCGCGTTCAAGCGTTGACTCCGTATTCCGGCCCGCGCTTCCCCACCCGGCGCGCGCCTCGCGGCGCGATCCACCCTCCCCTCAGGGGAGGGAAGGGCTGAGCTGCAGCACCCAGGCGGCGTCCTTGCTGTGGAACACGGAATCCAGGCCCTGGGTGACCGCCGCCCAGGTGCGCGAGCCGGGCGAAATCTCCTCCACATGGCCTTCGCCGGGAATGGAATAGGACCAGGCGCGGATGTCGTGGGCCGCGCGCGCCTTGGCGACATAGGCCTTGCCCTGGCTCGGCGGCGAGGTCTCGTCGAGGCCGCCATGGATCAGCATCCGCGCGACAGGCGTCGGCAACAGGCTCGCGGGCGAGGTGTCGGCCAGGGGGTCGGCGGCGGTTGAGCCGGCCAGCAGGCGGGAGACGGTTTTCTCGCTGCAACCCTCCTTGGCGGTGGCGAGGTCCGGCAGGCCGCCCAGGCTGACGGTCCACAGGATGTCGAGCCGCTTGGGGTCGTAGAGCGGGCTCGATTTCGCGAGTTTGCCCCGCGCCGCCAGCCACAGCGCCAGCTGTCCGCCCGCCGAATGGCCGAGCACGACGATCTTGCGGGTCCGCAGGCCGTATTCGTTGGCGTGGGCCAGCATGGCGTCGGCGGCGGCGTTGACGTCCTGGAAGGTGCCCGGATAGCCGCCGCCGGGCCGGTCGACGCCGCGGTATTCGACGTTCCAGACCGCGATGCCGCGTTTGCGCAGGTCCTCGGCCGCGTAGTCCATGATGTGCAGGTTGGCGAGGCCCGACAGCCAGCAGCCGCCGTGGATCATCAGCACGGTCGGGAACGGCCCCTTGCCGTCCGGGCGCCAGACTTCGGCGACCTGCAGTGGGTCCGGGCCGTAGGCGACGCGCGCGGTGGCCTTCGGCAGCGGGCGGCCCATCAGGTCGGCCCAGCCCATCAGCTTCGGCTGGGCGTGGACGGGCAGGGCGACGGCCGCCGCCAGGCCTGCGAGAGCCGCCGCCACGCGCTTCATGCGGTCAGGTCGCCGATGTCGCGCCAGTGGTAGGCGACTTCGTAGAGCAAGCGCCCGCCCGGTCCGGGCTCCCGGCGC
This sequence comes from uncultured Alphaproteobacteria bacterium, assembly GCA_903822175.1. Lineage (GTDB taxonomy): Bacteria > Pseudomonadota > Alphaproteobacteria > Caulobacterales > Caulobacteraceae > Phenylobacterium. The sequence goes on along the minus strand of CAIJOB010000040.1, from coordinate 233,851 downwards.
GCGGCCTCCGGCTCGCCGCCCAGATGCTCGTAGAAGCCGCGGGCGCGGATGTTGTCGCGCAGCACCGAGATCATCAGCGAGGTCGCGCCCTCGGCGGCCAGCGCCCGGGCGGTCTGCGCCATCAGCCGCTTGCCAAGACCGTGGCCCTGGGCGGTGCGCAGCACATAGAGGGTCTGGATTTCCGCCTCACCGGCCAGACCTCGCCCCGAGGTAGACCCTTGCGCATAGCCAACCAGTCCGTAGCGGTCGGCGGCGGCCAGGGTGACGCCTTTGCCGGGCTCGGTCAGCTGGCGGCGGAAGCGGCGCGTGAAGCCGGGCTCGCTCATCCGGGCGAGGAAGGCGTCGGCCAGCAAGCCGCGATAGGTCTCCCGCCACGAGGTCACGTGGACGCGCGCCAGCTCCTCGGCGTCCGTAGGCCCGGCGGGGAAGACCACATAGCTCAAGACGCAACGCTCAAGGGCGTAGATGCTCCACCAGATGCGACATCCATCCACAGCTTGGGCTTGTTTGCGCGCGGTTCAAGGGGCTGACGGGACTCACCTGCGCGGATAGCGTCGCCCGTTCCTATGAACGCCCAGGCTCCTTCAACCTTGCCCGACCCGTCCGCCGGCGCCTCGCCGGTGATGGCGCAGTATTTCGAGGCCAAGACCCGCCAGCCGGACGCCCTGGTGTTCTTCCGCATGGGCGATTTCTACGAGCTGTTCTTCGAGGACGCGCAGAAGGCCTCCGCGGCTTTAGGCATCACGCTGACCGCGAGGGGCCAGCACGGCGGCGCCCCGATCCCGATGTGCGGCGTGCCGGTGCATGCCGCCGAAGCCTATCTCGCCAAGCTGATCCGCGCCGGCTTCAAGGTCGCCGTCTGCGAGCAGATGGAGAACCCGGCCGAGGCCCGGAAGCGCGGCTCCAAGTCGGTGGTTCACCGCGACGTGGTGCGCGTGGTGACGCCGGGCACGCTCACCGAAGAAGGTCTGCTGGACGCCCGGGGGGCGAACCGCCTGGCCGCCATCGCCGTTCGCGGCGGCCAGGCGGCGGTCGCCAGCGTCGAGCTCTCCACCGGCGAGGTGGAGTGCCTGGCGACCAGTGTCGCGGGCCTCTCTTCGGCGCTGGCGGCGCTCGGCCCCTCGGAGATCCTGGTCCCCGACCGGCTGTTCGTGGACCCCGCCATCAACGAGGCCCTCAAGCAGGCCGGCGGCTTCGTTCAGCCGCTGCCCCAGGCCTTGGCCGAGCCGGCGGCGTCGGAGGCGCGGCTGAAGAGGCTCTATGGCGTGGACACGCTCGACGGGTTCGGGGCGCTGTCGGGCGCCGAAGTCTCCGCGCTCGGCCTGATCGCCGCGCACCTGGAGACCACCCAGGCCGGAAAACTGCCGGCCTTGTCCGCGCCCAAACGGGCCGGCGAGGCCGACGTCATGGCCATCGATCCGGCGACCCGGACCAGCCTGGAGATCGAAAAAGCCACCTCCGGCGCCCGCGAAGGCTCGCTGCTGGCCGCCATCGACCGCACGGTGACCGCGCCCGGCGCGCGGCTGCTGGCGGCGCGGCTCGCGCGTCCTCTGCTGGACCCGGCCGCCATCGATGCAAGGCTCGATGCGGTGGCCTGGTTCAACGAGCACCGCCCGCAGCGGCAGAAACTTCGCGACGCGCTCAAAGGCCTGGGCGACATGGCGCGTGCGCTCAGTCGCCTGGCGCTGGGCCGCGGCGGGCCGCGCGACCTGGGCTGCCTGCGCGATGGTCTGGCCATCGGCGAGGCGGTCACCGGGCTCTTCGTCACCACCAAGGACCCGCTGGTTGAGCTCCCCGCCGAGGTGGCCGAGGCGCTCGCGGCGCTGAACCCCAGTCTGCATCCCGACCTCGCCCAGTTCCGCGCGCTGTTGACTGAGGGCCTGGGCGACGACCTGCCGGCGCTGGCCCGTGACGGCGGCTTCGTCGGCGCCGGTGTGCGGCCCGAACTCGATCAGGCCCGCACCCTGCGCGACGACAGCCGCCGCGTGATCCTGCAGCTCGAGGCCCAGCTGGTGGCCGACAGCGGCGTAGCGCTGAAGATTCGCCACAACGCGGTCCTCGGCTATTTCGTCGAGACCACGGCCAAGGCCGCCGAGCCGCTGTTCGCCGCGCCTCTGAACGCGACTTTCATCCACCGCCAGACGCTGGCCAATCAGGTGCGGTTCACCACCGTCGAGCTGGCTGAACTGGACGCCAAGATCGCCCAGGCCGCCGAGCGGGCGCTGGCCATCGAGCTCGACACCTTCGAGGCCTGGCGCGACGCGGCCACGTCGGTCGCCGCCGACCTGCAGGCCGCCGCGAACGCCGCCGCGCGGCTCGACGTCGCCGCCGCCGTCGCCGAGTGGGCGCAGGATGTGGGGGCGAGCCGCCCGGTCGTCGACCGCTCCACCGCCTTCGAAGCCGAGGCCGCGCGCCACCCGGTGGTGGAAAACGCCGTGCGCCGCGCCGGTGAAGCCTTCACGCCGAACGACTGCCGCCTGGACGGGGCGGGCGCGGGCGGGCCGCGCCTGTCGATCGTCACCGGGCCGAACATGGCGGGTAAGTCCACCTTCCTGCGGCAGAACGCGCTGCTGGCCGTGCTCGCCCAGGCCGGCTGTTTCGTGCCGGCCAAGCGCCTGCGGCTGGGCGTCGTCGACCGCCTCTTCAGCCGTGTCGGCGCGGGCGACGACCTGGCGCGCGGCCGCTCAACCTTCATGGCCGAGATGGTCGAAACCGCCGCGATCCTCACCCAGGCGACGCCCCGCTCCTTCGTGATCCTGGACGAGATCGGCCGGGGCACCGCGACCTACGACGGCCTGGCCATCGCCTGGGCCTGCGCCGAGGCCCTGCACGAGACCAACCGCTGCCGCGCCCTCTTCGCCACCCACTATCACGAGCTGGCGGTGCTGGAGCAGCGGCTGGCCTATGTCGCGAACCTCAGCCTCAAGGCCAAGGAGTGGAACGGCGACCTGGTCTTCCTGCACGAGGCCGGACCCGGTCCCGCCGACCGCAGCTACGGCGTCCAGGTGGCCAAGCTGGCCGGCGTGCCGGCGCCGGTCGTCGCCCGCGCCAAGGATGTGCTGGAGCGTCTGGAGCGCGAAGCCGCCGGCCCCGCCAACATGGTCGACCTGCCGCTGTTCGCCGCGGTGGCGGAGGCCGCGCCGTCCTATGGACCGAGCCCGGCGGAAGAGGCGCTGCGCGTCATGGACCCCGACGGCATGAGCCCGCGCGAGGCCATGGAGGCGCTGTACCGGCTGAAGGGATTGTTGAGCTAGGCCATGCCCATACCCGCAACCACCGGCGCGTTCGCCATCGTGCCCTGCAACGACCTGCCGGGCGCGCTGCCGTTCTGGGAGCGGCTGGGGTTCGCGAATACCGGCGGCGATGGCCAGTACTACATCCTCACCGGCTGGGACTGCGAGGTGCACCTGACCCAGGCGGGCGAGGGACCCTGGGCCGTGCCGGCCGAGCACAATCCCTTCGGGGTGTTCATCCGCACACCGGACGTGGACAAGATCGCGGCCCTGGTCGACGACCTGATCATCCGTCCCGGCGGCGTGCTGCGTCACCGCGAGTGGGGCATCTATGAGTTCGGGGTCGCCGGGCCGGACGGGCTGCTGGTGCGGATCGGGTGGCCGTCGCGGTTGATGGAAACAAAGACCTAGATGCTCCCCTTAGGGGGAGCTGTCCGCGAAGACGGACTGAGGGGGTTTCCTCTCCGGCGTATCGGATGCCAGCTGCTGCTGACTCGGCGGATGAAACCCCCTCCGTCTCGGCGCTTCGCGCCAAGCCACCTCCCCCTTAATCGCGCTCCGCGCTGGGGGAGGATCTAAGAGATAGCGGCCAGACTGCGCCATAGAACTCATGGCGGCCATTCTGCTTCGGGCTCTCGGCTTCTCAAGGACGCGCGGAACGCGCGCCGCAAAGCGGCGGCCCGAAGAGGCCGTCCTTGACAAGCCGAGAGCCCGAAGCTCGCATCTGACCATGAGATCAATGGACGGAAAGCATCCTCAAGGATGCTCCGCGTGACGGGGCTGGCTTGGGTGAAAGCCCTCATGGTCGACGTTGACGGCGTCCTGATCACCCCGCGCCTCGATGGCTGGGCCGCCGACCTGGAAGCCGACCTCGGCGTCTCGCCCGCCGAACTCGCCTCGCAGTTCTTCGCCGTCCATTGGCAGGAGGTGGTGCTGGGCAACGCCGGCCTGCACGAGCGGCTGGCGCCGGTGCTGGCGCGCATCGCGCCCGGCGTCAGTTCCTACGAGCTCGCCGCCTACTGGTTCGCCAAGGACTCGGTGCTGGACTACCAGCTGCTCGACGACCTGGCCCTGGTGCGGGCGCGTGGCGTCCAGGTGCATCTGGCGACGGTGCAAGAGCACGAGCGCGCCGCCTACATCTGGGACCGGCTGGGGTTCGCCGGCCAGTTCGACGCCATGCACTACGCCGCCGACCTCGGCGCCCGGAAGACCGACCCCGAGTTCTATGCGGCCGTCGAGGCGCGCACGGGGTTTTCCGGCCGCGAGTTGCTGCTGATCGACGACACGCACGCGAACCTCGTGGCGGCCCGGCTGGCCGGCTGGCGCGGCGCCCATTGGACCGGCGCTCAGCGTCTCTCCGAGGTCCTGGCCGACTTGGGAGGCGCGGCTTAGGCCAAAACCCCCTATATCCGGTCGGACCATGCCGCCTCGCCTCAAACCCACCCGCCTGGAATATGTCGTCGACGGCGTGCGGCTGCGCGCCCAGCTGTCGGCTGCGGCGCTGGAGGCGTCCGGCGACGTGGCCCAGCGCAAGGCGGCGCTGGATATCCTCAAAGCCGCCCTGTTCCGCGGTCGGATGATCGCCAAGGAGCGGCTGGAAAACGGCGCCGGCGGCATCGAGACCGCGCGGCTGTTGTCGGGCGTCACCGACGAGGTGATCACCGCGCTCTGCGACTTCACCACCGTCCACATCTTCCGCGCCCGCAACCCCACCGAGGGAGAGCGGCTGGCGCTGATGGCGGTGGGCGGCTACGGCCGCGGCACGCTCGCGCCCTATAGCGACATCGATCTGTTGTTCGTGCGGCCCTACAAACAGACCGCCCACGCCGAGAGCGTGATCGAATATATGCTCTACGCCCTGTGGGACCTGGGTTTCAAAGTCGGCCATGCTTCGCGCACGGTCGAAGAGTGTGTGAAGCTCTCCCGCGAGGACTTCACCATCCGCACCACGATCCTCGAGGCCCGGCGGCTGGCGGGCGACGAGAAGCTGGCGAACGAACTGGTGCGCCGTTTCCAGAACGAGGTGGTCAAGGGCACCGGCGCCGAGTTCGTTGCGGCCAAGCTCAAAGAACGCGACGAGCGCCATGCCCGCGCCGGGGCCAGCCGCTACATGGTCGAGCCCAACATCAAGGAAGGGAAGGGCGGTCTTCGCGACCTCAACACCCTCTTCTGGATCGCCCAATATCTGCATCCCGGCCAGTCGATCGAGAAGGTGCTGCAGCTGGAGATGTTCGAGCGCCGCGAGGTGCGCGCCTTCATCCAGGCTTTCGACTTCCTCTGGGCGGTGCGCAGCCACCTGCACTTCGCCACCGGCCGGCCCGAAGAGCGGCTGACCTTCGACCTGCAGCCGGAGCTGGCCCGGCGGATGGGCTACGGCGACCGGGGCGATGCGCCGGCGGTCGAGCGGTTCATGCGGCGCTACTTCCTGATCGCCAAGGAGGTCGGGGCCTTGACCCGCGTCTTTGCCGCCAAGCTGGAGGCGGAGCGGGTGAAGGTGGCGCCGCGCGGCCTGTCACGCCTGCTGCCGGCGCGCCGTGCTCGGCGGACGCCGCTGGACGAGCCGGGTTTCTATGAGATCTCCGGGCGCCTGACGATCGACAACGCCGACATCTTCGAGCGCGACCCGGTGAACCTCTTGCGGATGTTCAAGATCGCCGACGAGCGCAATCTCGACCTGCACCCCGACGCCTTCACCGCCGCCACGCGGTCGCTGCCGCTGATCACCTCGGGCGTCCGCCGCGATCGGCACGCGGCCAAGGTCTTCCTGTCGATCCTGGCCCACGGGCGCGATCCGCAGCGGACGCTGACGCTGATGACCGAGGCCGGCGTGCTGGGCCGCTACCTGCCGGAGTTTGGGCGGATCGTCGCCCAGATGCAGTTCAACATGTACCACTCCTACACGGTGGACGAGCACACCCTGCGGGCCGTGGGCGTGATCGCCGACATCGCCGCCGGCCGCTTCGCCGATGAGAACCCGCTGGCCACCGCGGTCATGCCGCTGATCGTCGACCGCGAGGCCCTGTATCTGGCCATGCTGCTGCACGACACCGGCAAGGGCGGGGCCGGCGGCCAGGAGAAGGCGGGCGCCCGGGCGGCGCGTTCGGCCTGCGAGCGCCTGGGTCTGGATCGGGCGAAGATCGAGCTGGTCGCCTGGATCGTCGAGCATCACCTGGTGATGAGCGACACGGCCCAGAAGCGTGACATCTCCGACCCACGCACGGTCACCGACTTCGCCCAGATCATCGCCACGCCCGAGCGCCTGCGCCTGTTGCTGGTGCTGACCGTGGCCGATATCCGCGCCGTGGGGCCTGGTGTCTGGAACGGCTGGAAGGGCCAGCTGCTGCGCGAGCTCTACGGCTCGACCGAGGCGATCTTCCGCGGCGGCCGCGGCTCGGATTCGGCCGCCGCCCTGAAGCGCTATCACGAGAACGCCGCCTATGACGCGCGGGTGCGGGTGGCCAAGGCCGATCCGCAATCCGAGGCCTGGGCCGACGCCATGGAGGACGCCTATTTCTCGGCCTTCTCGGAAGCCGAGGTGCTGACCCACGCCGCACTCTCCAGGCGAGCCGGAAACGGCGCGGCGGCCGAGGGGCGGGTGCGCGCCGACCGCGACGCCGCCGAGGTGGTGGTCGCGGCCACCGACCGCCAACGGCTCTTCGTGGACCTAGCCGCCGCCATCGTCGGCGCGGGAGCCAACGTGGTGGGTGCGCGGGTGTTCACCTCGAAGTTCGGCCAGGCGCTGGACGTCTTCTATCTGCAGGATGCCGCGGGCCAGCCGTTCGGCGCCGACAACGCCCGGTCCTTGACTCGGCTCGTCGAGAGCCTGGAGGCCGCGGCGCGCGGCGAGGCGGTGCCGACCGAGCCCCGCCGCGCCACCGACCTGGGGCGCGCCGCCGCCTTCTCGATCGAGCCGGCGGTGATGCTGGACAACGACGCCTCGGAGACCTCAACCGTGGTCGAGGCGTCCGGGCGGGACCGGCCGGGCTTGCTGGCGGCTCTGGCGCGAACCATCGCCGACGCGGGCCTGCAGGTGCTGTCGGCGCACATCGACGGCTATGGCGAGCGCGCCGTCGACGCCTTCTATGTGATCGGTCCCAAGGGCGAGAAGCTGGCCGACGCCCGCAAGGGCAACGCGCTGAAGACCTCGCTGCTGGCGGTGCTCAACGCCGCCGACGCGGAGGAAGGACGGCGCAGCAACCTGCAGCGGGCCAGGGCCAGCGTCGGCCGCTGAGCGTTAAATGTACATTTGTAGTTTCCTTTGAATTACAAATGTAGTCTGATCCCTCCCAAGCGATTGGGAGGATGGCATGGGATATCGGACGGGCGGCGTTCTGGCGGCGGTTCTGGCGGCCTCGGCCCTCACGGCTCAGGCCCAGGAAAAGATTCCCGACAAGACTGAGAGCCAAGCGCCGGCGAAGCCGGATGCGGCGGCCAAGCCGCGCACGGTCGAGGGCGTCACCGTCACCGGCGCCTCGCAAAACGGCTTCCGCAGCGAGATCGACCGCAAGAGCTACGGCATCGCCAGCGACCTCGCGACCACCACCGGCTCGGTCAGCGACGCGCTGCGCAACATCCCCTCGGTGGAGGTCGACCCGCAGGGCAATGTCAGCCTGCGGGGCGACAGCAACGTCACCATCCTGCTGGACGGCAAGCCCTCGGGCCAATTCAAGGGCGCTAGCGCCGGCCAGGCGCTGCAGGCCCTGCCGGCCGACAGCATCGAGCGGGTGGAGGTGATCACCAATCCCTCGGCCGAGTTCTCGCCGGAAGGGACTGCCGGTATCATCAACCTGATCAGCAAGAAGACCCGCAAGGCCGGCGCCACGGGCTCGATGCGGGTCAGTCTCGGCAACCATGGCCGCAAGCAGGCCGGGATCACAGCCGCCTACAATTCCGAGAAGCTGGCGCTCTCCGCCGATGCCAACGGCCGCTACGACCCGCAGAGCGCCGGCGGCCTCGACACGCGCCAGATCCTGGATGGGCAGGGCCATGTGCTGAGCACCAGCCAGACCCGCAATCTGGGCTCCGGCCACCTGGACCGCTGGGGCGCCCACGCCAGCGCCGACTACGATCTGGACGCCCATACCCGGATCGGCGCCGACATCCGCTTCAGCCACATCGACATCGACCAGGGCCCCGAGGCGATCTTCCAGGCGCAGGATCCCTCGGGCGTCATCACCCAGGCGTTCGACGAGCCGGGCCGCCTCAACTTCGGGCTGGGCGACGGCGCGGTGCAGGCGAATTTCCGCCACAGCTTCGGCGGCGACGACCACACCCTGACGGTGAACCTGTCTCGCGAGCACATCGACGACGTGCGCAACCAGGCCTTCAACCAGATCGCCACCGTGCCCGCTGGGCCCGCGGTCTTCACAGACCTCGCGACCCGCAACGCGCAGAACCAGAGCGAGCTGAAGGTCGACTATGTCCGGCCCATGCCGGCGCAGGGCAAGCTGAAGGCCGGCTACGACCTGCGGCTCGACGATAACCGCTACGACAACGAGGGCCTGATCGGCGCCTCGGCCGACACCGCCCGGCCCGACGCGACCCGGAGCAACCTCTTCCTCTACAAACAGACCGTCGCCGCCGCCTACCTGACCTATGAGCAGCCGGCCGGCGACTGGACGGTGCTGGGCGGCCTTCGGCTGGAGAACGTCGACCTGGCCCTGAACCAGGTCACCACCGCCCAGGTCCATGACACCAGCTACTTCCGTGCCTACCCGTCCCTGCACCTCAACTACAAGCTCTCCGACGCCCAGCAGCTGAGCCTGAGCTATTCGCGCCGCGTGCAGCGGCCGCAGCCGGAGGACCTCAATCCGTTCCCGGTGTCGTTCGGCCCGCTCTCCTTCCAGGCCGGCAATCCGGACCTGCAGCCGCAGACCACCGACAGCTTCGAAGCCGGCTATCAGTACCGCGCGGCGGGGACCTTCTACCTGGCGACCCTCTACTACCGGCGCAACGAGCATGGGGTGACCAGCGTGGTGACCGCCGAACCTGGCGGAGTGTTGCTGACCACTCAGGAGAACCTCAGCGACAGCAAGGCGGCGGGCCTGGAGCTGGTGGCCAACGGCCATCTGACCAAGACGCTGAGCTACAGCCTCTCGACCAACCTCTACTGGAACGAGATCGAGGCGGAGAGCGGCGGGCTGCAGCAGCTGCTGGACTTCGCCGGGCGGCGCTCGGCCTTCGAGGTCGGCGGCCGCGCCAGCCTGACCTGGCAGCCGACGGCCAACGACACCTTCCAGGCCAACACCAACCTCAACGCCAAGCGGTTGACCCCGCAGGGCTTCGTCGAGCCCTTCGCGATCAGCTACTTCGGCTATCGCCACAAGTTCAGCGACGCCCTGTTCGGCGTGGTGACCATCCAGGACCCGTTCCAAGGCGTGCGCTTCCGCCAGACCAGTTCGACGCCGATCCTGCGCGATCACAGCGACGGCCACGTCCACATCCGCGGCATCTTCTTCGGCGTCACCCGCAACTTCGGGACCGGACCCAAGAAGCCGCGCGAACCGGGCTTCGATTTCGGCGGCGCGGACTAGGGGCGCTGAACACTCACCTCGCCCACCCTGCACGACCACATCTCCGGCCGCCCGGAGGTTCAGACGGTGTTTCTCGGCCTCGCCTGGAGCTTCGGGACCGCGGGGAAAAAGCCGCGCGATAACGGCTTCGACTTCGGGAACAGCCCAGGGCCCGGGCGCTAAGGCCCCCGCCGCGGGCCCAATTCGCGGATTTCGGTTCGGTTATACTTTTGTGACCGTCCTGACTTAGAAGCACGCCCTCGACCTGGGGGGAGCTGTGCGAACACGAGTAAGCGTCCTGCTGGCGACCGCCCTCACCGTGGTGGCGTCCACCGCCCACGCGCAGGCCCAAAGTCCCGCTCCGGCCCAGGCTCCGGCTGCGCCCGCCGCAGACAACAAGGCGCCGGCCAAGGCTGCCGCCGCCGCCAAACCTGCCGCCACGGCTCCGGCCAAGAAGGCCGCGCCCGCCACCAAGACCGTGGACGAGGTCACCGTCACCGGCGCCTCGACGCAAGGCTTCCGTGCGTCCATCGACCGGCGCAGCTACGGCATCGCTCAGGACCTGGCGACCACCACCGGCACGATCAGCGATGCGCTGAAGAACATCCCCTCGGTCGAGGTGGACGTGCAGGGCAATGTCTCGCTGCGCGGCGACACCAACGTCACCATCCTGGTGGACGGCAAGCCGTCCGCCCTGTTCCGCGGCCAGAGCGCCGCCCAGGCGCTGCAGTCCCTGCCGGCGGATTCGGTGGAGCGGGTCGAGGTGATCACCAACCCTTCGGCGGAGTTCTCGCCGGACGGTTCGGCCGGGATCATCAACCTGGTGATGAAGAAGGTGCACCGGGTCGGGGAGTCCGGCAGCCTGCGCTACAACATCGGCACGGCGGGGCGGCGCAATGCCGGCGTCTCCGGCGCCTACAGCTCCGACGCCCTGACGATCTCCGGCGATATGGGCTTCCGCCACGATCCGCAGCATCCCGTGACGATCGACGAGCGCAGCCAGTTCGACGCCTCCGGCAATCAGCTCTCCAACACCCGCGAGACGATCGACAATCGCGGGCCGCTCGACCAGTGGAACGCGCGGGGCGGTCTCGACTACGACCTCAACAAGAAAGACCGGCTGTCCGCCGAGGTTCACGCCAACCAGACCGAGCTGGCCCTGGTCACGCTCACCGATCTCAAGGGCTTGGCCCCCAGCGGCCTGACCAGCGAGGTGTTCGACCAGTCCGGCCTGAACAAGAGCGTGCGCGGCAACCTGGGCGCCAACGCCGGCTGGCGCCACACCACCGGCTACGACGACGAGCTGTCGGCCAGCGCCAGTCACGAGACGACCTTCGAGCGCGGCGAGACCGAGTTCACGGCGGTCGAGAGCGAACCGCCTGAGCCGAACCTGTTCCAGGATATCCGCGGCCACAACCGGCTTGACCTCACCGACCTGCGCACCGACCTGCGCCGCCCGCTGCCGGACGACGCCAAGCTGAAGGCCGGCTACGAGCTGCGGATCGACGACAACAGCTATGACAGCGTCGCCGAGCGTGGGACCGCGGCGGCCAACGCGGGCCCCGACCCGACGCTCACCAACCTCTTCCTCTACAAACAGACGATCAATTCCGGCTACGTCACCTACGAGCGCCCGCTCGGCGACTGGACGGTGCTGGGCGGTCTGCGGGTCGAGGATGTGGAGCAGGACCTCAACCAGGTCACCAGCGCCATCGTCCACAACTCGAACTACCTGCGCGCCTATCCGACCCTGCACCTGAACTACCGCTGGTCGGACAACCAGTCGGTCACGCTGAGCTACAGCCGGCGGATCTCGCGGCCCAATCCGTCAGACCTCAATCCCTTCCGGATCGAGCAGGACCAGTTCAATTTCCGGGCCGGCAATCCCAACCTGAAGCCCGAGCGGACCGACAGCTTCGAGGCCGGCTGGCAGTACCACGCCGGTGGGACCTTCTATCTGGCGACCGCCTACTACCGGGTGTCGGCCAACGACTTCACCGATGTGATCAGCGACGTCGGCGGCGGCGGCCTGCTGGCGACCAAGGAGAACCTGGCCTCGTCGAAGCATGCGGGGATCGAGCTGGTGGCCAACGGCCACCTGACCAAGGACCTCTCGTACAACGTCTCGACCAACATCTATTATGCCGAGATCGACCCCGGGAATTTCCCGCTGGCGTCGGCCCTGGGCATCCTGGGCGACCGCTCGGCGATCGAGGGCGGCGGCCGTTTCAGCCTCAACTGGAACGCCACGCCCAAGGACATCTTCCAGGCCAGCGGCCAGATGAATGCGCGCCGGCTGACGTCGCAGGGCTACAGCGATCCGCAGTTCCTCGCCTTCCTGGGCTACCGGCACAAGGTCACCGACAAGTTCGCGGTGGTGTTCAACGTCCAAGACGTCTTCAACACCTTCAACGCCAAGAACTTCATCAACACCCCGCAGCTGCACGACCGGTCGATCACGACCGCGCGCATCCAGGGCGCCTATGCCGGCTTCGCCTGGAACTTCGGGACCCCGCCCAAGCCGGTGCGCCCGCCGCCGCCGCCGCCCGAGCCGGAGCCCGAGGCGGTCCACGGCTGATGGCTCAGGCGGCTGCGGGCTCGGCGACGGGACCGTGCTGCGGCGGACGGAAGAAGGCGGCGAGCAGCAGGATCGCGACCACCGCCATGCCGGCAGGGACCAGGAACAGGCTCTTGTAGTCGACCATCTTGGTCACCGGATCGGTCCAGTGGGCGATCAGGGCGGGGAAGAGGAAGCTCGCGCCGACATTGCCGATCCCCAGGATCAGCAGGTTGAACAGCCCCTGGGCGCTCGACCGCACGTCCTTCGGGAAGACCGCGTCGGCGAAGATGTACACGGTGGCGAAGAAGAAGGCGTAGCAGATGCCGTGCAGCAGCTGGACGGCGACGATGGTCGGCACGCTGTCGGCGCAGAAGGCGAACACGGTGAAGCGCGCCGCATGGCCGAGGATGCCGACGATCATGGTGGTCTTCCAGCCCAGCCGGATCAGCACGCGCCCCAGCACGAACATGGTCACGATCTCGGCCAGTTGGCCCAGGCTGAGCACGATCATCGACAGATTGCCGGCGATGCCCACGCGGTTGGTCAGGAAGTTGTCGGCCATCACGAAGTAGCCGTTGTGGATCACGCTATCGATGAAGGTGACCAGGAACAGCACGCCCACGAACGGCACGCCCAAGAGCTTGATCGCCTCACGCCAGGCGAGCGGGTCGGCCGCCGCCGCATCCTTCTTGGGCGGCGTGTGCGGCAGGCTGAGGCTATAGGCGGCGAGCGCGAAGGAGACGATCGCGGCGACCAGGAAGATCCAGCGGATCTGGCTGGCGTCGGCCTTGGCGCCCAGCAGGAAGACGAAGGGCCAGCTCACCAGCACCCAGCCCACCGTGCCGCCCATGCGGACCATGCCGAAGTCCTTGGCCGGGTCCTTCAGGTTGGCGAAGGCGATGGAGTTGGAGACCGAGAGCGTCGGCACGTAGAGCAGGCTGAACACCAGATAGGCGGCGAAGAACGGCCAGAAGCTGGTCAGGAAGGCGCAGGCGGCCAGCGCCAGGCCGCCGATCAGGTGACTGGCGGCCATGAACCGCTCGGCGGCGAAATTGCGGTCGGCGAACTGGTTGGAGAAGAAGATCCCGGCCACCGCGGCGATGCCCCAGGCGCTGCCGACCAGTGACTGCTGCCACGGCGCGAACCCCAGCATGCCCATGTAGGGGAACAGCTTGGGCGCCCAGGCGCCCCAGACCGCCAGCTGCAGCACCATCATCACAAAAAGCCGCATGCGGACGGTCATTTTCGTCTCCCCCTCGTGCGAGTCTGGATGCCCCGCTTGGCCTATCGATTACACAGTTGGCGCGGATACGCACCTGTCACGATCCCGTTCGGCCCGGCCGAACCCCGGTCGCGGTTTGACCTCTCCGGCCACCGGCGCCAAGTTCGCGCAAAGTAAGTGGTTCGGGGGGAATAGAGAGCATGGCGCGAGCAGGCGAAGCGCCGCCCCCTTTGCGTATTGGCTTCATCGGCTCGGGCTTCATCGCCAAGTTCCACGCCAAGAGCTTCACCTCGGTCCGCCACGCCCAGATCACCGGGATCTACAGCCCGACCGCGAGCCATCGCGACGCGCTGGTCAAACAGGTCAACGACGCCGAGCTTGGCCCCTGCCAGGGCTATGGCGACCTTGAGAGCCTGCTGGCGTCCGACATCGACGCGGTCTGGCTGCTCGCGCCCAACGACCGCCGCCTGGAGATCATGCGGGCGATCAACGGCGCGGTGAAATCCGGCAAGTCCAAGGTCCGCGCCATCGCCTGCGAAAAGCCGCTGGGCCGCACGCTGGGCGAAGCGCGCGAGGTGCTGGCGCTCGCGCAAGACGCCGGCCTCGCCCACGGCTATCTGGAGAATCAGGTCTTCGCCTCGGCCGTCGAGCGCGGCAAGGAGGTCATCTGGCGCCGCGCCGTTCCCGCGTCGGGCCGCCCCTACCTGGCCCGCGCCGCGGAGGAGCATTCCGGCCCGCACGAGCCCTGGTTCTGGCAGGGCGCGCGCCAGGGCGGCGGCGTCATGAGCGACATGATGTGCCACTCTGTCGAGGTCGGCCGCTTCCTGCTGACCAAGCCGGACGCGCCGCGCGACAGCCTGACGGTGAAGTCGGTGCAGGGGTCGGTCGGCTATCTGAAGTGGACGCAGGCCAAGTACGCCAAGGTGCTCGCCCATGACTTCAAGGGCGTCGAGATGCAGGCCCATCCGGTCGAGGATTTCGCCCGCGCCACCATCACGCTGGAGGACGAGACCGGCCAGGAGCTGATCGTCGAGGCTTCGACGTCCTGGTCCTATGTCGGCCCCGGCCTGCGCATCGACCTGGCCCTGCTTGGGCCGGAATACGCCATGGAGTTCTCGTCGCTGAATCCCAGCCTGAAGGTGTTCCTCTCCCGCGCCATCACCGGCGAAGGCGGCGAGGACCTGGTGGAAAAGCAGAACGCCGAGCAGGGCCAGATGCCGATCGTCGAGGACGAGGCCGGCACCTATGGCTACATCGGCGAGAACCGGCACATGGTCGACTGCTTCCGCCACGGCCGCACGCCGATCGAGACCTTCGAGGACGGAGTCGAGGTGACCAAGATCGTCATGGCCCTCTACAAATCCGCCGAGACCGGTCAGGTCCTGCACCTGCCCGACGACACGCTTGAAACCTACGTGCCGCTGCCGGCGCGGACTGGAGCCTGAACATGGCGACCGACAACTACGACGTCATCATCGTCGGCTCCGGGGCCGGCGGCGGGATGAGCGCCTATCACCTCACCAAGTCGGGGATGAAGGTGCTGATGCTGGAGGCCGGGCGCGACTACGACCCGCGCGTCGAGACCCCGATGTTCAACATCAACGCTGAGGCGCCCCTGCGCGCCGTCGGCACACCGGACAAGCCCTTCGGCTTCTATGACGCAACGGTCGATGGCGGCTGGCAGGTGCCCAACGAGCCCTACACCGTGGCCGAGGGCTCAGAGCCGTTCATCTGGTGGCGGCCGCGGATGCTGGGCGGGCGCACCAACCACTGGGGCCGCATCGCGCTACGGTTTGGGCCCTTGGACTTCAAGCCGCACAGCCGCGATGGCCTGGGCTACGACTGGCCGATCACCTACGACGACGTCGCCCCCTGGTACGACAAGACCGAGAAGCTGATCGGGGTCTCCGGCGCCAACGCGCCACAGAACCTGCTCAACACGCCCGACTCGCCACCCGGCTGCCTGATGCCCAATGCGCCACCCAGGGCGTTCGAGCTGTTCTACGAGCGCGCCTTCAAGGCGATGAACATCCCGGTGATCCCGATGCACGTGGCGGTGGTCACCGGCCAGATGGAGGGGCGCAACACCTGCCTCTTCGCCACGCCCTGCGGCCGCGGCTGCGCCATCGGGGCCAACTTTCAGTCGACGACGGTGCTGCTGCCCCCGGCCATGGCGACGGGCAACCTGACCATCACCACCAATGCGCTGGTCTATGAGGTCGACCTCACCAAGGACGGCAAGGCCAAGGGCGTCTCCTACGTCGACCGCAAGACCGGCGAGCACCATTCGGTCACCGCCAAGTCGGTGATCCTGGCGGCCGGTTCCGGCGAGACGGCCCGCATCCTGCTGAACTCCAAGAGCTCCAAGTTCCCGGATGGCCTCTGCAACACCCACGGCATGGTCGGCCGCTACCTGATGGACACCGTGGGCTTAAACGTCAGCGGCCAGTTCCCGCACCTCGAAGGCCTGCCGCCGACCAACGACGACGGTCAGGGCACGGAGCACACCTATGTGCCCTGGTGGGGCTACGAAAAGCAGAAGGAGCTGGGCTTCCCGCGCGGCTATCACATCGAGATCGGCGGTGGCCGGCAGATGCCGTCGATGGGCCTGGGCGGCCTGGTCAAGGAAGACCTGCACCTGACCGGCGATGCGCTTCGCCAACGCCTGCGCGAAAAGTTCGGCTCGACCATCAGCTTCAACGGCCGTGGCGAGATGATCCCCAACGATGACTGCTATTGCGAGCTCGACCCGGTCACCAAGGACAAGTGGGGAATCCCCTCGCTGCGCTTCCACTGGAAGTGGGGGGAAAGCGAGACCAACCAGGCGGCCCACATGGTCAAGACCTTCACCGAGGTCATCGAGAAGCTCGGCGGCAAGCCCACGGGCAAGGTCGAGCGGGACGGCCGCAAGGCCATCTCCAAGGGCGGCGAGATGATCCACGAGATCGGCACCGCGCGCATGGGCCACAACGACACCGACTCGGTGGTCAACCAGTACGGCCAGACCTGGGCGGTGCCGAACCTGTTCATCATGGACGGGGCGACCATGGTCTCCAGCCCCGACAAGAACCCGACGCTTTCGATCATCGCGCTGGCCTGGCGCTCGGCGGACAACATGGCGACCATCGCCAAGCAGGGGGCGCTGTAGGATGAGCACTGAAACCCCAGAACCCTATGTCTCCAAGATCGATCGCCGGACGGCGCTGGCCTGGATCGGCGTCGTCGGCGCCGCCACCGCGGCGGGCGCGGGCGTGGTGGTCTATGGCCCCAAGATGGGCGGCGACCGCATCACGCGGGGCTACGGCACCGACCCCAAGCTGACCAAGCCGGAGAAGGCGCCCTGGTCGCGGATCATGATCGCCGAACAGCTGCAGACCGCCGCGATCCTCGCCGATTTCATCCTGCCGGCCAGCGGGACCGCGCCGTCCGCCAGTTCGCTCGGCATCCCCGATTTCGTCGACGAGTGGGTGAGCGCGCCCTATCCGGATCAGGTCAAGGACCGCCCGGTGGTGATGAACGGCCTGAACGCGCTGGGCGCCAAACTGCGCAAGGCCAATGCCGCCGACCGCGCCGCCGCGCTGGCGGCGCTTCCGGCGTCGACCGATCCGACCGTCATGGCCTTCTGGAAGAAGTTCCGGGGCCTGACGATCGGCGCCTATTACACCACCGAAGCCGGGTTCAAGGACATCGGCTACATCGGCAACGTCCCGCGCACCGTCGACCCCGGCCCCTCGGCCGAGGTGAAGGCGCACGTGCAGGACGCGCTTACGAAACTCGGCCTTTAGGAGCCATCGACAGATGAAAGCCCTCGCCCTCGGTTTCTGCCTGGCCATCCTCGCCACCGGCGCCTTCGCCGCCGAAGCTCCCAACACCCTGACGGCCGCCGAAAAGGCCGGCGGCTGGAAGCTGCTGTTCGATGGCAAGACCACGGCGGGGTGGAAGGGCTTCAAGACCGCCGAGCCGGACGCTGGCTGGACGGTCAAGGACGGGGTGCTCGGCCCGACGCCGAAGATTTCCAAGGACATTATCACCAAGGAAAACTTCGAGAACTTCGACCTGGCCTTCGACTGGAAGATCAGTCCGATGGGCAATTCCGGGGTGATGTACCACGTGATCCCGGTGGGCGATGAGACCTACCAGAGCGGGCCGGAGTACCAGCTGCTGGACAACGCCCACGGCGAACAGCCGGTGGAGCGCGCCTCGGCCGCCTATTACCTCTTCGCGCCCTCGATGGACATGACCAAGCCGGTGGGCGAGTGGAACCACAGCCGCCTGGTCGTCGACCACGGCAAGGTGCAGCACTGGCTGAACGGGATGAAGGTCGTCGAGTACGACCTCAATTCGCCCGAGTTCAAAGCCCGCGTCGCGGCGACCAAGTTCAAGCAATGGCCGCAGTTCGCCAGCGGCAAGTCGGGCGCCATCGCCCTGCAGATGCACGGCAACCCCGTCTGGTTCGAGAACATCAAGATCAAGGTGCTGAAATAGAGTTCCTCCCCCGTGAAGCGGGGGAGGTGGATCGGCGCGTAGCGACGAGACGGAGGGGGCAAGTCGCGAAGGCCCTCCGCCGCTGAACTCCACACCCCCTCCGTCAGCTTCGCTGACACCTCCCCCGAAGTGTGCCCTTCAGGGGAGGAACTGTTAGTTTGCCGCCGTGAGTCGATCCCCAGCCCCCGCCGCCAAATCCACGGGCCTGATCCGCTCGTCGCTGATCTATTCCAGCTTCACCATGGTCAGCCGGTTCACCGGCCTGCTGCGGGATCTGGCGCTCGGCTACACCATGGGGGCCAGCGCCACCTTCGTGGCCGACGCCTACAACACCGCCTGGGCCTTCCCGAATCTGTTCCGGCGGATCTTTGGAGAGGGCGCCTTTGCCGCGGCCTTCGTGCCGGCCTATTCGCGCAGCCTCGAGACCGACGGCGAAGAGATCGCCGACACTCTGGCCGCCGACGCCATGGCGACGCTGGCGGCCGCCAGCATCTTCGTCACCATCGTGGCGGAACTGGCTATGCCGTGGCTGATGTACCTGATCGCGCCGGGGTTCGCCGCCAACCCCGAGAAGTTCCGGCTGGCGGTCGTGCTGACCCAGATCACCATGCCCTACCTGCCGTGCATGGCGATCTACGCCCATCTGTCCGGCGTCTTGAACGCCCGCAACCGCTTCATCCTGTCGGGCGCCGCGCCGGTGCTGTTGAACCTCTGGACGCTGGCCGCGGTGCTGCCGGCCAGAAGCGCGCATCAGGCGGCGATCTGGGGCTCCATGGGCATCGTCGTCGCCGGGATCAGCCAGGCCGCCCTGCTCTGGTGGGGCGTGCGCAGGTCGGGCGCCAAGGTCGATGTGCGCTGGCCGCGCCTGACGCCGGAGATCAGGAAGCTGATCGGCCTGGCCGTGCCGGGCGCCATCGCCGCCAGCGCCACACAGATCAGCGTCTTCGTCTCCGGCATCTTGGTCAGCCAGGTGAACGGCGCGCGGTCGTGGCTGTTCTACTGCGACCGGCTCTACCAGCTGCCGCAGGGCCTGATCGGGGTGGCCATCGGCGTCGCCCTGCTGCCCAAGCTTTCGCGGTCGATCCACGCCAAGGATGAGACGGGCGCGCGGGCGGCGATGGACGAGGCGGTGCTGTTTTCCATGGCCTTTGCGCTCCCCTGCGCGGTGGCGCTGGTGACCATTCCGTTCTTCCTGATCGACGGCATGTACACGCGCGGCGAGTTCACCGTGAGCGACGCCCACCAGACGGCCAACGCCCTGTTCTTCTACGGCTGGGGCGTGCCGGCCTTCGTCGCGGCCCAGCTGTTCAACCGCGCCTTCTTCGCCCGCCAGGACACCCAGACGCCGATGCGGCTCGGCCTGGTCTCGGTCGGCGTGAACGTGGCCGTGGGCGTGACGCTCTTCTACCTGATCGGGGTGCCGGGCGTGGCGGCGGCGACCACCGTCGCCTGGTGGACCAATGTGGCGATGATGGCGACGGTGCTGGCCAGGCGCTCGCACTATCGTCCGGCGCCGGAGGCTGTGGCGCGGCTGGTGCGCATCCTGATCGCCAACGTCGCGCTCGGCGTCCTGCTGTTCGCCGCCGGCCATTGGCGCAGCCACATCCAGGGCCTGTTCGGCCATTTCCACATCAGCCGCATCGGGCCCAAGGAGTTCGCCGTGGGCCTGGTCGCCGTCGCCGCCGGCACGGTCTATCCGGCTCTGCTGTTCGGGACCGGCGGCATGACGCTGAGCGAAGTCCGCGGCGCTCTGCGCAGCCGGCGGGTTAAGCCCGAAGACTTGTCGTGACCGCGCGCGGGGACTATTGCCCAGCCATGGTTTCTCCGGTGCGCAACCTCTGGCGATGGCGTTGAGCCGACCCGACCGCTGAACGCGGCGCTTGCGCCCTTACGCCAAACTTCCGAGAAGCCTCATCATGACCGACCAAGCCCCAGCCCCCTTCACGGGTAAGTCTCGCGTGCTCTCCGGCGTGCAGCCGACCGGCGACCTGCACCTGGGCAACTACCTCGGCGCGCTCGTGAAATTCGCCCGCCTGCAGCACGAGATGGAGACCTTCATCTTCGTCGCTGACCTGCATGCGCTCACCGAGTGGACCGATCCGAAGAAGCTGAAGTCCAACGTCCGCGAGATCACCGCGGCCTATCTGGCGACCGGCCTCGACCCCAAGGTCGCCACCATCTTCGCCCAGTCGGCGGTGCCGGAACACGCCGAACTCGCCTGGATCTTCAACTGCGTGGCGCGGCTCGGCTGGCTCGACCGGATGACCCAGTTCAAGGACAAGGCCGGCAAGCACAAGGAGCGCTCCAGCGTCGGGCTCTACACCTACCCGGTGCTACAGGCCGCCGACATCCTGGTCTACAAGGCGACCCACGTGCCGGTGGGCGAGGACCAGCGCCAACACCTGGAGCTCACCCGCGACATCGCCCAGAAGTTCAACCACGACTTCGAGGCGCCAGGCTTCTTCCCGCTCCCCGAAGCCCTGACCCAGGGGCCGGGTGCGCGGATCATGAGCCTGCGCGACGGCGCGGTGAAGATGTCCAAGTCCGACCCTTCGGACAATTCGCGGATCAACCTCACCGACGACGCCGACGCCATCTCGCAGAAGATCCGCAAGGCCAAGACCGACGCCGAGCTGCTGCCGGAAAAGCTGGACGATCTGGCGGGCCGTCCCGAGGCGCAGAACCTGGTCGGCGTCTATGCGGCGCTCGCCGGCCGCACGGCGCAGGATGTGCTGACCGAGTTCGCCGGTCAGGGCTTTGGCAAGCTGAAGCCCCAGCTCGCCGACCTCGCCGTCTCGGTCATGGGCCCGATCGGCGGCGAGATGCGCCGCCTGCTGGCCGACCCGGTGGAGATCGACAAGATTCTGGGCGCCGGCGCCGAGCGGGCCCGCGAGGTCGCCGCCCCAACGCTGGCCGAGGTCAAGCGCATCGTCGGCTACTGGGCGGGCTGAGCTTGCGTGGTGTCAAAAGGCGCCGCACCGTCCCCTCATGAGCCAGCGCAAGTTCCTGGTCGTCGCCGACGACACGCCGGAGTTCGAGGCGGCGCTGCGCTTCGCCTGCCGCCGCGCCCGCTCGACCGGCGGCCACGTGGCGCTGCTGCGGGTCATCGAGCCGGAGTATTTCGACCACTGGTCGGGCGTGCGCGAGGAGATCGAACGCCAGGCCCGCGAAGAGGCCGAGGCCATCCTGCAGAACTCCGCGGCGCGGGTGCAGGCTGAGACTGGCCTGCCGCCGGAGTTCATCATCAAGCACGCCGAAAACGTCCGCACGGCGCTGCGCGAAGTGATCGGCTCCGACCCCGACATCAAGATCTTGGTGCTGGCCGCCGCGGTCGGCGGGCGCGGCCCTGGACCACTGGTCGCCTCGCTCGCCAAGGAGGGCGTCACCTGGGGCGCGCGCAAGGTGCCGGTGACGCTGGTGCCCGGCGACCTCACCGACGACGAGATCGCCGACCTTGCCTGAACTTGCGCTCCGCCCTTACACGGGCCACATCTGCCGCATGTTCATTCAGACCGAGCCGACCCCGAACCCCGAGGTTCTGAAGTTCCTGCCCGGGCGCGACGTCATGGGCGAGGGCACACGCGACTTCCGTGACGCGGAGGCCGGCGCCGTCTCGCCGCTCGCCGCCGAGCTGTTTTCCATCGAGGGCGTCGAGCGGGTGTTCTTTGGCCCCGACTTCCTGACCGTCGGCAAGCTCGGCGATCACGACTGGAGCCACCTGAAGGCGCCGATCCTGGCGGCGATCATGGACCACTTTACCTCGGGCTTGCCGCTGTTCGCGGGTTCGGACGACGCGGCGGGCGGCCACGACGAGGGCGTCTACGAGGGCGAAACCGCCCAGATCGTCGCCGAGATCAAGGATCTGCTCGACACCCGCATCCGCCCCGCGGTGGCGCAGGACGGCGGCGACATCCTGTTCAACCGCTTCGATGTGGCGACCGGCGTGGTCTATCTGAACATGCGCGGCGCCTGTTCCGGCTGCCCGTCCTCCTCGGCGACGCTGAAGGCGGGTGTGGAGAACATGCTCAAGCACTACGTGCCGGAAGTGACGGGCGTCGAACAAACGCTCTAGAACGAGCGGGTGATCGTCCTCGGCCTGGATACCTGCCTCTCAAGCTGCTCGGTCGCCGTCCTCGACGGCGGGCGCGTGGTCGCGTCGGCCCGCGAGGTCATGGCGCGCGGCCATCAGGAGCGGCTCGCACCCATGGCGCGCGACGTGATGGCGCAGGCAGGCCTCGCCTTCGGCCGCCTTGACCGCATCGCGGTCACCGTCGGGCCGGGATCGTTCACCGGGCTGCGGGTCGGCATCGCCTTCGCCAAGGGCCTCAGCTTCGCGCTCGGCAAGCCCGCCGTCGGGATCGGTACGCTGGAGGCGCTGGCCGCCGAGGGCGCCGGCCTGGTCTTCCCGGCCATCGACGCGCGGCGGGGTCAGCTCTACCTGCAGGCCTTCGAGGACGGGCGCGCCCTGATGGCGCCGGACGCCCTGACCGCCGAGGTCGCCGCCGCGCGTCTGGCCGAACTGTCGCAAGGCCGGCCCTTCACCCTCGTCGGTTCCGGCGCTCCCCTGCTGGCTGATTTTGCCCCGTCCGCCGCCGTGATCGCCGCGGAAGGCGCCGACGCGCGCCACGTGGCGCGGCTGGCCGCGACGCGCACGCCTGGGCCACTGAAACCCCTCTACCTGCGCGCGCCCGACGCCAAGCTGCCCGCCTCGGCGCTCGGATGAAGCTCACCCGCGCCTCCGCGGCGGAATGCGCCGACATGGCCGCGGCCCACGCCCAGGCCTTCGCCGCCAAAGCCTGGCGGGAGGACGAGTTCGAGGACCTGCTGGAGGGCGAGGGCATCTATGGCTTCCTCGCCAAGGACGCCCAGCCGGCCGGTGTCATCCTCTGCCGCGTCGCCGCCGGCGAGGTTGAGGTGCTGACGGTGGGGGTCACGCCGGCCGCGCGCCGCCGGGGCGTCGCTCAGGCCCTGATGCGCGCGGGTTTGGCCGAAGCGCGCGAAATCGGCGCGGTTGAGGCCTTCCTGGAGGTCGCGGTGGACAATGAAGGCGCCATCGCCCTCTACGCGGCGCTCGGCTTCCGCAAGACCGGCCTGCGCAAGTCCTACTACGACCGCGGTCCCGCCGGTTTCACCGACGCCCTGGTGATGCGTCTCGACCTTAACGGCGGGTCCGCTTAGACCTATCTTGTTGGGGAATGGGAGAGGGCCGGTGTCGGACCGCATCGAGAAGCTCTGCATCGAAAAGGGCATGCGCATGACTGAGCAGCGCCGGGTGATCGCCCGCGTGCTGTCGGACGCGCACGACCATCCCGACGTCGAGGAACTGCACCGCCGGGCGCATGCGGTCGATCCGCACATCTCCATCGCCACGGTCTATCGGACCGTGCGCCTGTTCGACGAGGCCGGGATCATCACCCGCCACGACTTCCGCGACGGCCGCTCCCGCTACGAGGAACACCCTGACCAGCACCACGACCACCTGATCGACATGAAGACCGGCAAGGTGGTGGAGTTCATGGACGCCGAGATCGAGGCCCTGCAGGAAGCGATTGCGAGGAAACTCGGCTACCGGCTGGTGGATCACCGGCTGGAGCTCTACGGGATGCCGATCGAGGACAAATGAGCGCGTTCCCCTTCCCTTTGGGGAGGGTGGCGAGCGCAGCGAGACGGGTGGGGAGGCCGCGTTCAAGCGCTGACTCAGCACTCCGGCCCACACTTCCCCACCCTGGCCGCTGGCGCGGCCTGTCCCTCCCCGGCACGGGGAGGGGAACTTGCGCCGCTCCCCCTCGAACCCCATAACCCAACCCATGTCTGAGCCCGCGCCTTCCAAGCGCCTCTTCATCAAGACCTACGGCTGTCAGATGAACGTCTATGACAGCGAGCGGATGGCCGATGTGCTAGCCCCGCTGGGCTACGCCATGACCGATGGGCCGGAGGGCGCCGATCTGGTGGTGCTGAACACCTGCCACATCCGCGAGAAGGCCACCGAGAAGGTCTATTCCGAACTCGGCAAGCTGAAGGAGATGCGGGACGAGCGCCTCGCCGACGGGGGTTCGCGGATGACCATCGCGGTCGCCGGCTGCGTCGCCCAGGCCGAGGGCGAGGAGATCATGCGCCGTCAGCCCGCCGTGGATCTGGTGGTCGGGCCGCAGGCCTATCACCAGCTGCCGGAGCTGATCGCCCGCAGCCATCGCGCGCGGGGCGAGCGGCTGTCGGCGGATTTCGCGCCGGAAGACAAGTTCGACGCGCTGGCGCCGACGGCCCGCCAGGCGACCGGGGTCACAGCGTTCCTGACGGTGCAGGAGGGCTGCGACAAGTTCTGCACCTTCTGCGTGGTGCCCTATACGCGCGGCCCCGAATGGTCGCGGTCGCCGGAAACCATTGAGGTTGAGGCCCGCCAACTGGCCGCGCTGGGCGTGCGCGAAGTCACCCTGCTGGGCCAGAACGTCAACGCCTATGCAGGTGAGGGTGGGCTGGCCGCGCTGGTTCGGCGGCTGGCGGCGATCGAAGGCCTCGACCGCATCCGCTACACGACGAGCCACCCGCGCGACATGGACGAGGCGCTGATCGCGGCGCACGGCGAAGATGGCGCGCTGATGCCCTATCTGCACCTGCCGGTGCAGTCCGGGTCTGACCGTATCCTCAAGGCCATGAACCGGGCGCACACCGCCGAAAGCTACCTGAGCCTGATCGAGCGCATCCGCGCCGCGCGGCCCGACATCGCCATCTCCGGCGACTTCATCGTCGGCTTTCCCGGCGAGCGGGAGAGCGACTTCGAGGCGACGCTGCAGCTGGTGCGTGAGGTCAACTACGCCACCGCCTTCAGCTTCAAATATTCGCGGCGCCCCGGCACGCCCGCCGCCGCCATGCCCGGCCAGGTGGACGAGACGGTGAAGGATGAGCGGCTGGCCCGGCTCAACGCCCTGCTCGACGAACAGGCCCGCGCCTTCAATGCGTCGCAGGTCGGCAAGGTCCTGCCCGTGCTGTTCGAGCGGCCCGGCCGCCATCCGGGTCAACTTATTGGTCGAAGTCCGTATCTGCAGGCGGTCTACGCTGTCGCGCCGGATCGCTTGATCGGTCAGATCGTTCCCGTCCGGATCGAGTCCGCCGCCCGGATGAGCCTCGGCGGCGCCCTGGTGACCGAGGAACTGGAACCCGCTTGAGCCGCGCCCCCGAATTCATCACCCTTTCCGACGCGGCCTCCCGCGCGGTGGCCGGCGCCCATTCGCGCCACGCCGCCCTGATCGAGGACGCCTTCGACGTGCTGGTGGAGACGCCCGGCGGCGGGGTCTCGCTGACCGGCGACTCCAAGGGCCGCGCCCAGGCCAAGAAGGCCGTTCAGGCCATCGCCGAGCGCGCCGACCAGGGCCTCGATATCGCCGAGGCCGACGTCCGCGTGGCCATCGGCAACGCGCGCACGGGCGGCACGGGCGCTGGGTCCCCAGGCTTAGGCATGGGCGCCTTGCCGATCGGCAAGCGCGGTCAGGTCGCGCCGAAGACCAAGACCCAGGCGGAATATCTGGCTGCGCTCGGCAAGTGCGAGCTGGTGTTCGGCGTCGGTCCAGCGGGCACTGGCAAGACCTTCCTGGCCGTGGCGCACGGCGCGGGCCTGTTGCTGCGCGGCGAGGTCGACCGGCTGATTGTCTCGCGCCCGGCGGTCGAGGCCGGCGAGCGTCTGGGGTTTCTCCCGGGCGACCTGACCGAGAAGGTCGATCCGTACATGGCGCCGGTCTGGGAGGCGCTGACCGACATCCTGGGCGCCGAACAGCTGCGCCGCCGCCGCGAGAAGGGCGAGATCGAGGTCGCGCCCATAGCCTTCCTGCGGGGCCGCACGCTCTCCCGCGCCTTCGTCATCGTCGACGAGGCGCAGAACGCCACGCGCCTGCAGATGAAGATGGTGCTGACCCGGCTGGGCGAGGGCGCGCGCATGGTGGTGACCGGCGACCCGACCCAGATCGACCTGGTCAATCTGCGCGACAGCGGCCTGGCGCACGCCGTGGGCCTGCTGGAAGGCGTCAAGGGCATCGGCGTCACCCGCTTCACCGCCGAGGATGTGGTCCGCCATCCGCTGGTGGAGCGCATTGTCCGCGCCTACGACGCCGATGCCGCCAAAACCCAGCCTGGGCGCGCCACGTGATCGACATAGAGACCGAAGCGACGGCCTGGACCGACGCGCTCGCCGACGCCGAGGCCCTGGTGCTCGCCGCCGCCGAGGCGACGCTGGCCTCCGAGGGCGCGGTAGGCGAAGGCGTGAGCTTCCTGCTGACCGACGACCAGGCGATCCGCGACCTCAACCGCCGGTTCCGGCAGCAGGACAAGCCGACCAATGTGCTGTCCTTCCCGGCCCCGCAGAACCCCGAGCGGTTCCTGGGCGATGTGGCGCTGGCCTACGGCGTCTGCGCCCGGGAAGCCGCCGAACAGGGCAAGCCGCTGAAAAACCATCTGCAGCATCTGGTGGCGCATGGGGTCTTCCACCTTCTAGGATATGACCACGAGACCGACGTGCAGGCCGACGAGATGGAAGGCCTGGAACGCGCGGTGCTGGCCGGCTTAGGGATTCCCGATCCCTATGCAGCCGGTGAGGGAGAGAATGGCAGACCCCGACCCATCGGCTGAGCGACCTGGCGCGCCCGCGGATTCGCATGGGAATGCTGGCGCGAGCAAAAATCGCGGCGTCCTGCACCTGTTCGACCGCTTCCGCAGCAAGAAGCCGGCCCAGGACGAGGACGCGGCGCCCGAGCCGCCGACCGCGGCCACTGGCGAGCTGGTCAGCCAGGCCCGCGCCTTCCAGGACCTGCGCGTCGACGACGTGATGCAGCCGCGCGCCGACATCGTGGCCATCGACCGCAGCTGCTCCTTCGTCGAGCTCACCGCCCGCTTCGTGGAGGCCGAGCACAGCCGCATGCCGGTCTATCGCGAGACCCTCGACGAGCCGGTGGGCGTGGTCCACGTGAAGGACGTCTTCAAGCTCTTGGCGCGCAAGGGCGCCAAGCCCAGGCCGACCGATAAGGTGCTGTCGGGCCGCCACAACCTGGTGCGCCCGGTGCTCTATGTGCCGGCCTCGATGCGGGCGTCCGAGTTGCTGGGCCAGATGCGCGGCCAGCAGACCCACATGGCCCTGGTCATCGACGAGTTCGGCGGCACCGACGGGCTGGTGACGCTGGAGGACCTGCTGGAGACCCTGGTCGGCGAGATCTCTGACGAGCATGACGACGCCGACGACGACGGCCACGCGCCCATCGAGCAGGACGGCGCGGGCTGGGTCGTCGATGGCCGCACCCCGCTGGCCGACCTGGAGACGGCGCTCGGCGAAGGCGTCGACCTGGCGCCGCCCGACCTCGACGAGGAAATCGACACCGTGGCCGGACTGGTCAATGCGCTCGCCGGCCGCGTGCCGCAGCGCCGCGAGATCGTCGACCATCCCGGCGGCTTCGCCATCGAGGTGATGAGCGCCGACCCGCGCCGGGTGAAACGCCTGCGCGTGCGCCGTGTCGCCCCGCCCGCGCCAGCGCAAGACTGAGCTTCCCATGACCTGGTCCAAGGGCTGGCCCGCGCGCGCCCTGACGCTCCTCGCCGGGCTGGCCGCGGGCTTAGGCCATCCGCCGTTCGGGTTCATTTTCGGGCTGTTGGGCTATGCCCTGCTGCTGGCGCTGATCGACGCCGAGGGACCGCGCCCCCTGCGCCAGGCCTTCTTCCGCGGCTGGCTGGCCGGGGTTGGTTATTTCTCGGTCAGCGTCTGGTGGATCACCGAGCCGTTCATGGTCGACGCCAAGGAGCAGGGCTGGATGGCCCCCTTCGCGCTGGTGCTGATGGCCGGCGGTCTGGCGCTGTTCTGGGGCCTGGCGTCGCTACTCTATCGGGCGCTCAAGGTCCCGGGGCCGGCGCGGGTCCTGGTGTTCGCCGGCTGCCTGTCGGGCTTCGAGTGGCTGCGCGGCCATGTGTTCTCGGGCTTTCCCTGGGACCTGCCCGGCGAGACCTGGGAGGCCGGGACCGCGCCGTCGCAGGCCGCCTCGCTGATCGGCGCCTACGGCCTGACCTGGCTGACTGTGGCGATCGCCGCCGCGCCGGCGGTGCTGGCCGACAAGGGCCGGACGCGGACAAGGATCGCGACCCTGGCCGTGGCGCTCGCCGCCCTGGCTGGACTCTACGGCTACGGCGCCTGGCGGCTCGATACGGCGGTGAAGCCGGCCCCCGGCGCGCCGGTGATCCGCGTGGTCCAGGCCAATATCGACCAGAAGAACAAGTGGAAGCCCGAGAACCTGCGCATGGTCTTCGACACCTACGCGCAGCTCACCACGCGCCAGGCCGCGGTCCAGCCGGCCATCGTCATCTGGCCGGAGGGCGCCCTGCCGGCGGTGATCGACGAGCTGGTCGCGCCGGGGTCGCCCTATGCCGGAGCCTTGCGCGATGCGCTCGCGCCCGGCCAGACCCTGCTGATGGGCGCCAATCGCGCGGAAGCCGGTCCGGGCGGCAATGCCCGCTACTTCAACACCCTGGTGGCTTTCAGGCGCGAGGCGCAGGCGCTGCGGGTCACCGGCGTCTACGACAAGCATCACCTAGTGCCGTTTGGCGAATATATGCCGGCCGGCGACCTGGCCTCCAAGGTCGGCTTCCGCAGCCTCGTCCACATGCCCGACGACTTCACCGCCGGGCCGCCGTCGCAGCCCATCGCGCCCTGGGGCGTGCCGGCGGTGCAGGTGCTGATCTGCTACGAGGCCCTGTTCCCCGGCGTGACGCGGGCCGGTGCGGCGCGGGCGGGGCTGCGGCCGGCCTGGATTCTCAACGTTTCCAACGACGCCTGGTTCGGGAACGGCTCGGGTCCGCTGCAGCATCTGAACATCGCCAGCTACCGCGCCATCGAGGAAGGCCTGCCCATCGTGCGCGCCACACCGACCGGCGTCTCAGCGGTGATCGACGCCTATGGGCGCATCGTTCCGAGCGCGCGCCTGGGCCTTGGACGGCTGGGAGTTATTGACGCACCCTTGCCACCGGCCATTGAAAAGACAGTGTTTTCACGGATTGGTGACCTCCCATTCTGGGGAGTGCTGCTATTGTCTGGCTTGATCGCGCTGGCCTATCGTGTTCGCCGACCGCCAGTTCAGGGCGGCGCGTAAACCGCGTTCACGTCCGGCGCTGTGCTTGTCCGGCGCCGTTTAGATGGGAGCTATTTTGGACAAGCCGGACGAGCCCGAAGCGGGCCCCAATCCCATAGATCGCCACGTCGGGCTGCGAATAAGGATGCGCCGCAAGGAGTTGGGGATCAGCCAGGAACGCCTGGCTGAGGCCATCGGCCTGACCTTCCAGCAGGTGCAGAAATACGAGCGCGCCGCCAACCGGGTGAGCGCCTCGAAGCTCTGGGAGATGGCCCGGGCGCTGTCGACCAACATCGGCTACTTCTACGAAGGCCTGGGCGACACCACCGAAGCGCCGGGCGCCAACATCCCCCGCGAGACCCTGCAGGACTTCCTGCTGACGCCGGAAGGCATCGAGCTCGCCAGCGTCTTCCCGAAGATCGCCAAGGGCCGGGTGCGCCGCAAGATCCTCGACCTAGTCCGCGCAATGGCCGGCGAGCCGGACGCCGGCGAAATCTGACCGTCGGGTCAATCCTTATCCAGTGCTAGTCCGTACTTAGCCCGTGGCGCCCCCTTGGGCGCCAATGTGCGCTTGGCGGGACATAAAGATATCTTTATAGGTTCGCCGCCTATTTGCCGCCGGCGCCGACGAGATCGCGCGCGCCGCTACCTCCGGGAGCCAGACCCTTGAGCCGTTCCAGCTACATCTTCACCTCGGAAAGCGTGTCCGAGGGCCATCCCGACAAGGTCGCCGACCGTATCTCTGACACCGTCGTCGACGCCTTCCTGAGCGTGGACCCGGAGGCGCGCGTCGCCTGCGAGACCCTGGTGACCACCAACCGCATCGTGCTGGCCGGCGAAGTCCGCGCCGGCAAGGCGGGCGGCTCCAAGAACGACAACAAGGCGCTGACCAAAGAGATCGTGAAGGGCCTGGAGCCCAAGGTCCGCCAGGCGATCAAGGACATCGGCTACGAGCAGAAGGGCTTCCACTGGCACCGCGCCAAGTACGCCTGCCACCTGCACCCGCAGTCGGCGCACATCGCCCAGGGCGTCGACGCCACCGACAAGAAGGACGAAGGCGCCGGCGACCAGGGCATCATGTTCGGCTACGCCTGCGACGAGACCCCGGCGCTAATGCCGGCCACCCTGCAGTACAGCCACGACATCCTGAAGAAGCTGGCCGAGGTCCGTCACTCCGGCGAATGCCCGGTGCTGGAGCCCGACGCCAAGAGCCAGGTCACCCTGCGCTATGAGGACGGCCAGCCTGTCGAGGTGCTGCAGATCGTCGTCTCCACCCAGCACAAGAAGCGCATCGGCCTGCACATCGCCACGCCCAAGCGCATCGAGGGCGTCATTCGCCCCTACGTGGAAGGCGTCTTCCCCGCCGGCCTGATCACCAAGAAGACCAAGTGGCACGTCAATCCGACCGGCCGGTTCGAGATCGGCGGGCCGGATGGCGACGCGGGCCTGACCGGCCGCAAGATCATCGTCGACACCTACGGCGGCGCGGCCCCGCACGGCGGCGGCGCCTTCTCCGGCAAGGACCCGACCAAGGTCGACCGCTCGGCGGCCTACCTCTGCCGCTACCTCGCCAAGAACGTGGTCGCCTCGGGCCTGGCCAAGAAGTGCACGATCCAGATCAGCTACGCGATCGGCGTCGCCCAGCCGCTCAGCTTCTACGTTGACCTGCACAACACCGGCGAGATCGACCCGGCGAAGCTGGAACTGGTCCTGCCGGAGATGGTCGGCGGCGCCACGCCCCGCGCCATCCGCGAGCACCTGCAGCTGAACCGCCCGATCTACGCCCGCACCGCCGCCTACGGCCACTTCGGCCGCCAGCCGGACAACGAGGGCGGCTTCTCCTGGGAACGCCCCGACCTGGTCGACGAACTGAAGAAGCTGGCCTGAGGCCAACTGCGGCAAGGTGGGCTAGAAGCGGCCGATGTCCGACGCCCACCACCCGCCGCTGCGCTCCTACGGCCGCCTGAAGACCCGGAGCATCAAGCCTCGGCAGGCGGCGCTGATGGAGACCCTGCTGCCGGCCTTGCGGCCGCCCACCGAGCCGTTCGATCCTCGATCGTTGAAGCCCGATGCCGCGGAAGTCTGGCTGGAGATCGGCTTCGGCGGCGGCGAGCACATGGCCGCCCAGGCGCAGCGGCGCCCCGAACTGCTGATCCTGGGCGCCGAGCCGTTCCAGAATGGAGTGGCCAGCGCGCTACGCCACATCGACGAAGCGGCGCTGACCAATGTCCGTGTGCTCGACGGCGATGCGCGTGAGCTGATGGCGCTGATGCCACCCGCCTCACTGGACCGCATCTTCGTGCTGTTCCCCGACCCCTGGCCGAAGAGCCGCCACAACAAGCGCCGCATCGTCCAGGCCGAGACCGTCGCGGAGTTCGCGCGCTTGCTGAGGCCGGGCGGGCGCCTCAGGTTCGCCAGCGACGTCGCGCACTATGTGGACTGGGCGCTGTTGCGAATGCTCGGCAACCCCGCCTTCCGCTGGTCCGCCGAGCGCGCCGACGACTGGCGCGTGCCGCCCGCCGACCACATCACCACCCGCTACGAGGAAAAGCGCCTGGGCGACTGCGCCCCGGTTTTCCTGGATTTCATAAGATCCTCCCCCAGCGCGCAGCGCGATTGAGGGGGAGGTGGCTCGGCGTGCAACGCCGAGACGGAGGGGGTTCCGCCCGCAGCGGATCGACCAGTGGGCTGCAACCCCCTCAGTCCGTCTTCGCGGACAACTCCCCCTAAGGGGAGCATCTATCTAGCCGGCGTCTTTGTACCGCTGGATCGCCGCACGGATCAGGTCGGCGGTCTGCTCGGGCTCGGCCCAGCCCGTGATCTTCACCGACTTGCCCTTTTCCAGGTCTTTGTAGTGCTGGAAGAAGTGGGCGATCTGCTCGGTCAGGATGCCGGGCAGCGAGCGCCAGCTGTCCACGCCGGTGTAGAACGGGTGTAGCGCGTCCACCGGCACCGCCAGCACCTTTTCGTCGCCGCCGGCTTCGTCGGTCATCATCAGGCAGCCGATCGGCCGCGCCCGGATGATCGCGCCCGGCACGACCGGCGTCTGGCCCACCACGATGATGTCCATCGGGTCGCCGTCGTCGGCCAGCGTGTGCGGGATAAAGCCGTAGTTGCCCGGGTAGAACATCGCGGTGTGCAGGAAGCGGTCGACGAACAGTGCGCCCGACTCCTTGTCGATCTCATACTTCACCGGCTCACCGCCCTGCGGGATCTCGATGATGGCGTTCACGTCATAGGGCGGGTTCACGCCGACGGGGATCTTGGAGAGGTCCATGGGGAGGGGCCTTTGGAAACTGGAACTAAGGATTTGGGCGCTCTCTGGACCATTGCCGGCCCGGGCGAAAGCCCGCTCGCATCACGCGAGAGCAAATTCTACGCGGCAACCTTGGCCGAAGATGCAGACCTGTCCCAATTTAGTTCAATTGAGCAATTTTATCATAAAATACCCATAAAATTCGCGACAATTTGTCTAATACATCGCGATGTAGGGAATACTTTTTCGTTTCACGTGCTAGAGCCCAGCTATCGGCGCGTCACGAACCGCTCGTGAAGTCGAAGTACCCAAGGAAGCGTACAATGTCCCTCTTGAAGACCTTCACCGCCGCCCTCCTGGGCGCGGCCGCTGTCGCCGCCATGGCCCTTCCCGCCGCCGCCGGCGTGGTGACCATCGAGAGCCGCCCCTACCAGGGGATCGTCGACACCTCGACCCTCACGACTTCGCAAGGCTACGTGAATGGCTGGAACACCGCCTTCGCGGCCAATCCCACGGCGCCGGCCGGCTATGCCACCGCGACCGTCGCCGATTGGAACGGCGCCGTGAACAACCGCAGCCTGACTAGCAACGGCGTGGACGGGAACCTCGCTTTCCTTGACCAGGCGACGTTCACCGTGACCGCGGCTGACGCGGGAATCTGGGCGTTCCGGGTCGGCATCGACTTCGGCCTGGGCGGCACGCTGCTCATCGACAACACCGCCATCGACACCAAGACCGGCAACCTGTGGTGGGGTGGCAACAACAACTACGGCGCCACCACCCAGACCCTGGCCGGCTCGATCGACCTGGGCGTCGGCACGCACACGCTGAAGGCCTATGGCTTCGAGGATTGCTGCGACGGCGGCACCGGCGGCCAGTTCCTGGCGCCCGGTGCCCACGACTATCAGGACTTCACCACGAGCCTGGGCGGCGCCGTGCCGGAACCGGCGGGCTGGGCCCTGATGATCGTCGGCTTCGGCGGCGTCGGTGCGATCCTTCGCCGCCGCCGCGCGTCCGGCGCCATGGCCGCCGCGTAGCTCTCAGAATTAGTAGCGTACGGGAAGGCCGCCCTGGCGACGGGGCGGCCTTTTTCGTGGGCGGAAGCTAGACACTATCGTTCAGCGAATGCCGCGCGCCGTTCTTCCACTCCCACAGCGTGTCGTCTGAGAAGAGGGAAGGCTCGAGGTCGATGCAGCGGCTCAGCTCGCTGCCGTCCAGCCCCTTGGTGACCACCCGATAGCGGCGATAGACCGTCGGCGCGCGACCGCCGGACCAGGCCGTTCCGTCGGGTGTGATCGACAGGACGCGATGGGTTTCGCCATCCAGGGAGCGCTTGATCCGGGGGATGTCGCTCTTCGGTCTGCGCCAGCTTTGCCAGACCGGCACGCCGTAGACTAAGCCGGCAAAGCCAAGCGCCACGGCCACCGGTACTGCCGATTTCAGGTCGTCGAGCACGCTCTGCCTCCCAGGCTGGGCTTTGGCCGGTCAGTCTGCGGCTTAAATCTCATGGCGGCCAGTTTGCCTTGGGGCCTCGGCTTCTCGAGGAC
The DNA here is from genome assembly GCA_903822175.1 of uncultured Alphaproteobacteria bacterium. Lineage (GTDB taxonomy): Bacteria > Pseudomonadota > Alphaproteobacteria > Caulobacterales > Caulobacteraceae > Phenylobacterium. The sequence goes on along the minus strand of CAIJOB010000040.1, from coordinate 199,943 downwards.
GCGCGAACGCGCGCCGCGCCGCGGCGGCCAAAGAGGCCGTCCTTGACAAGCCGAGACCCCCAAGGCTGGCATCTGACCATGAGATAGAAGCCCGGGAGGGCACCAAGGATGCCCACGCCACGGCACGCGCTCATTGAAGTCGCCATCGAAGCTAAGTCGAGGGACGACCAGATGAAGCTGGCGGATGCATTGGCGCTGTTGGCCAAGGCTGATTCCACTCTCTTCGTCATGATCGACAGCGAGTCCGGGCAGGCGATCCTTGGGGGTTTCGGCGAGGCGCATCTCGACGAGAAGATCGGCGTTCTGAGGGCCATCCATGGGATCGACGCCAACGTCGGCGCGCCCCAGGTCGCGTACCGTGAGACCTTGGGGAAAACGGCCGAGATCGATCAAACTCACAAGCTCGTCACCGCATCGGGCGGCGAATTCGCCCGCGTGAAACTCCTGTTCGAGCCGGGCGCTGAGGGTTCCGGCGAGCTGGCCGAAAGCCGAGCCCAACATGCGCCGTTGGCGTTTGTGGAGGGAGCGCTGCGCGGAGTTGGAGCGGCCGCTGAGGCTGGCCTCGTCGCGGGCTTTCCGATCATCGACTTCAAGGTGACGCTGCTCGACGTCGCCTATCACGACGTGGACTCGTCTTCTGGGACCTTCGAAATCGCCGCGCGCAAGGCCTTCCGGGAACTCCGCGAACGCGGCGCACCAAGACTGCTTGAGCCGATCATGAAGGTCGAGGTGCTGACGCCCGACGAATACATGGGCGACGTGATCGGCGACCTGAACAGCCGGCGCGGCCAGGTCCAGGGCACGGAAACACGCGATAACCTCCAGGTGGTCACCGCGCTGGCGCCGCTCTCGAACATGTTCGGTTACATCAACACCCTGCGGTCCTTCTCCCAGGGCCGCGCCCAATTCACCATGCAGTACGATCACTACGCGCCGATGCCTCAGCAGCAGGAGCCAGACCCCGACTTCAGCCCTGCTATCGGCATGCGGCTTCGCGCCTGAGTCGAAAGGGCTGACAAACCCCTCTCAGCACTCTATATTCCCCTCAACATCGTCCGTTTCCGCTGTAAGGCGGCTACGAGCGGCGGGCTCCGGCCCGGCCGCTCTTTTCTTTGCCGGAGCCAGGCCTAACGCCCATGCGTGGGAAGACCGCCGAAGACCTGAACCTGCTGGAGCTGCTCGACCCCGTGGCCGAGGCGGCCGGGTACGCCATCGTGCGCCTGCGCCTGATGGGCGGCGAGCATGCGCGGCGGCTGCAGATCATGGCCGAGCGTCCCTCCGACGGGGACATGAACGTCGAGGACTGCGCGCGGCTGTCGCGGGCGATCTCCGAGATCATGGACGCCGCTGACCCAATCGCCGGCGAATACACCCTTGAGGTCTCCTCGCCGGGCGTCGACCGGCCGTTGACCCGGCTCGGCGATTTCGAGACCTACGAGGGCTATCTGGCCCGCATCGAGCTCGACCGCCTGGCCGAGGGCCGCAAGCGCTTCAAGGGCGTACTGGCCGGTGTCGACGAGGGCCAGGTGGCCTTCGACATCGAGGGCGAGGAAGACACCGCGCTGATCCCCTTCGCCTGGATCGCCGAGGCCAAGCTGGTGCTGACCGACCAACTGATGAAGCGGGGCGCCGACGTCCGCGCGGCCCGCCTGCTATCCGAATCCGACCCCCAGAATTCTCAATCACAGACTTCCGAGTAAGAGGGAAAATCCCATGAGCCTCACCGGCATTTCCGCCAACCGGCTTGAGCTGCTGCAGATCGCCGATGCGGTCGCGCGCGAAAAGTCCATCGACCGCGAGATCGTCATCGAGGCGATCGAAGAGGCGATCCAAAAGGGCGCCCGCGCCCGCTACGGCGCCGAGCACGACATCCGGGTCAACATCGACCAGAAGACCGGCGAGGTCGCCATCAAGCGGGTGATCACCGTGGTCGCCGACGACGCCAACTACGGCACCGTGGTGGGTGAGGACGGCGAGGAGGTCCCGGCGGAGGAGCCGGTGGGCATCCTGCGGCTCTCCGACGCCAAGCGCACCGACAAAGACGCTGTCATCGGCAAGATCTACGAAGAAGTGCTGCCGCCCTTCGAGTTCGGCCGGGTGCAGACCCAGATGGCCCGCCAGGTGGTGACCGGAAAGGTCCGCGAGGCTGAGCGCGAGCGCCAGTTCGAGGAGTTCAAGGACCGGGTCGGCGAGATCGTCAACGGCGTCGTCAAGCGGGTCGAGTACGGCAACATCGTCGTCGACCTGGGTCGCGGCGAAGGCATTGCTCGCCGCGACCAGTCGATCCCGCGCGAGAACTTCAACATCGGCGACCGGATCCGCTGCTACATCTACGACGTCCGTCGCGAGACCAAGGGCCCGCAGATCCTGCTCTCCCGCGCGCACGGCGGCTTCATGGCCAAGCTGTTCGCCCAGGAAGTGCCGGAAGTTTACGATGGCGTGATCGAAATCCGCGCCGTGGCCCGCGACCCGGGCAGCCGCGCCAAGATGGCGGTGGTCTCCAACGACAGCTCCATCGACCCGGTCGGCGCCTGCGTCGGCATGCGCGGTTCGCGCGTGCAGGCAGTGGTCGCCGAACTGCAGGGCGAGAAGATCGACATCATCCAGTGGAGCCCGGACGAGGCGACCTTCATCGTCAACGCCCTGGCCCCCGCCGAAGTCTCCAAGGTCGTCATGGACGAGGAAGACGAGCGGGTCGAAGTCGTGGTGCCGGACGAACAGCTGTCGCTGGCTATCGGCCGTCGCGGCCAGAACGTTCGCCTCGCGTCCCAGCTGACCGGCTGGCAGATCGACATCATGACCGAGAGCCAGGAGAGCGAGCGCCGCCAGCGCGAGTTCGCCGAGCGCACCCAGCTGTTCCAGGAAGCCCTGGACGTGGATGAGGTGATCGCCCAGCTGCTGGTCACCGAAGGCTTCGCGACGGTGGAAGACGTGGCCTACGTCGACGTCTCTGAAATCGCCTCCATCGAAGGCTTCGACGAGGACACCGGCGCCGAGATCCAGGCCCGCGCCACCGACTTCCTCGACAAGATCGCCGCCGAATTCGACGCTAAACGCAATGAACTGGGCGTCGAGGACGGCCTGTTGGAGATCGAAGGCGTGACCCTGCCGATCGCGGTTGCGCTGGGCGAGGGCGGCGTGAAGACCGTCGAGGACCTGGCCGACCTGGTGCCCGACGATCTGCGCGGCTGGTTCGAGACCAAGAACGGCGAGCGGGTCCGCGAGACCGGCATCCTGGAAGCCTTCGCTCTGGAGCCGGCCGATGCGGAAGCGCTGATCATGCGCGCCCGCGTCGTCATGGGCTGGGTCGAGGCCCCGCCGGAACCGGAGCCCGAACCGGAGGAAGAAGCCCTCGAAGACAGCGAAGTCTTCGCCGAGGCCGAAGCCGCCGGCGAAGCCCAGGACGCTTAAGACCGACTTTCAATCCCCTCATCCCCGCGCAAGCGGGGACCCAGGAGTTTTTGTGTTTCTAAGGTCCAACCTCATCGGCGCTGCCCATCTGGCCGCAGCAACGAACGAAGCCTGGGTCTCCGCGTCCGCGGGGATGATCGGGATGAGGTTGTGACCCGTGGAGCCGCAAACATCTGAGCCCAAAGCCCAGACCCTCGCGGAAGCCAACCGCGAGCGGCGGGATATTGTCACCGGCGAGGTGATGGATGAGGCGCGCCTGATCCGTTTCGTCGCCGGGCCGGACGGCGTCGCGGTTCCGGACCTGGCGCGCAAGCTGCCCGGCCGTGGCCTTTGGGTGGCCGCGGATCGCGCGTCTGTGGAGACCGCGGCCAAGAAGGGCCTGTTCGCCCGCGCCGCCAAGGCCAAGGTCCAGGCTCCGCCGGACCTCGCCAACCTTGTGGAATCCTTGCTCAAACGCCGGCTTTTGTCGGGGTTGGGGCTTGCGCGGCGCTCGGGCGATCTTACCTCCGGGTTCGAAAAGGTCTCGGCCGCCATCGAGGGCGGCAAGGCCGCCTGGCTGATCGAGGCGTCCGACGGCGCCGCGGACGGCCGCCGCAAGCTCTGGGCCAAGACCCGAAAACGTTCCCCGCCGACACCGATCTTCGGCCTGTTTGACGCTGAGGAATTGGGTTTGGCCTTAGGCGGAGAGAATGTGATACACACCGCCTTCCTTGCGGGGCGAGCCGCCGATCGTTGGGCGCAGGACGCTCATCGGCTGTCGGGCTTTTGCCCGCTCCTTCCTGAGAGTTGGCGCGAGGAGCCTTAGAGGCGAACGGGGCATTGTCCCGTCGCCGCTGTTTTCGCCCCCTGCTGTTTTGGCGTGGGGAAGACGGCAAACCGAGAACCGGAGCGCCTCCCTTCAGGAGGAACCCCGGTTTGACAATCGATCCTTTGGCCGGACCCGCCGGCTGACGAGTAAAGCGAGCGCATGAGCGACGAGAACAACAACGGCCGTCCCCCCGCTCCCGGCGGGCGCCAGCCCCTGACCCTCAAGCCCCGTGGGGCCGGATCGGTCAGCGCCGGCACGGTGAAGCAGAGCTTCAGCCACGGCCGTTCCAAGACCGTGGTCGTCGAGACCAAGCGCGCGCGCACCCATCTTGCGGGCGGCGGCAACCTGGCTGCGCCCTCTTCAGCTGAAAAGCGCCTGTTCGAACCGCGGCCCGCGCCGCCCGCCGCACCGCGCCCCGCCGGAGCGCCGAACGACGGACTCTCCGCCGAGGAACGCGCCGCCCGCCAGCGCGCCATCGAGCTCGCTCAGGAACGCCAGGCCTCCGACCGCGCCGCCGCCGAAGCGCGCGCGCGCTCCGAGGCTGCCGCCGTCGCGGCCAGTGCGCCGGCTCCGGCCGCGCCCGCCACCCCGCCTGCTGCTGCTGCGGCTCCGCCGCCGGTCGCCGCCGAGGCGCCTGTCGCCGTGGCCCCGGCCGCGGAAGCTCCGGCTCCGGCGCCCGCTCCGGCTCCGACCCCAGCGCCCCCGCCGGCGGCCGCGCCCGTCACCGCCGCCCCCGCCGCTCCGGCCGCGCCGCGTCCCGCGGCGCCGATGGGCGGCAACCAGACCCGCACCTATCAGCCGTCCGCCGACCGGCGCGACGACCGGGCCAGCACCACCACCTATCGTCCCGCGCCGCCCTCGGCGCGGTTCGAGGGGACCAACTTCGGCCAGCGCGCGCCGCGCCAGGACGACGACCGCCGCCCGGTGCGCGACGACCGTGGCCCGCCGCGCAGCGACGATCGCGGCCCGCGGCCCGCGGCCGGCGCTGACACCGTCCGCTATTCGGCGCTCGCGCCGCGTCCGGCGGGGCCCCGTCCGGGCGGTCCCGGCGGCCCGCGTGGCGCGCCGCGCCTGGGTCCGGCTGCTCCGCCGGCTGAGCCCGAAATTCAACGCGCCACCCGCCAGGCCCCCAGGCCCGGCGGCGCGATCATGGACCGGCGCCCCGACGACGACGACCGTCGCCGCAGCGCCAGCGATCCCGCCAAGGCGATCAGCCGCGCCAAGGGCGCGCCGACCCGCCGTGAAGGTCGCCTGACCATCCAGGCCGTGGCCGGTGACGATGAGGGCGCCGTCGATCGGATGCGCTCCCTCGCCTCGGTCCGCCGGGCGCGCGAACGCGAACGCGAAAAGCGCAAGGGCGGCAGCCAGGAGCAGGCCCGCGCGGCCCGCGAAGTGGTCATCCCCGACATCATCACGGTGGCGGAACTCGCCAACCGGATGGCGATCCGCGGCGCGGAGATCATCAAGTTCCTGATGCGTCAGGGCGTGATGCTGAAGAGCGGCGACGTGATCGACAACGACACCGCCGAGCTGGTGGCCACCGAATTCGGCCACACCGTGCGCCGCGTGTCGGAAGCCGACGTGGAAGAAGGCTTCATCGGCGCGGAGGACGTAGACGACCATCAAGTCACCCGCCCGCCGGTGGTGACCATTATGGGCCACGTCGATCACGGCAAGACCAGCCTGCTGGACGCCCTTCGCTCCGCCGACGTGGTGTCGGGCGAGCACGGCGGGATTACCCAGCATATCGGCGCCTATCAGGTGAATCTGGCCGACGGCCAGAAGGTCACCTTCCTCGACACCCCCGGCCACGCGGCCTTCTCCGCCATGCGCATGCGCGGCGCGACGGTGACCGACATCGTGGTGCTGGTGGTGGCCGCCGACGACGGCGTGATGCCCCAGACCATCGAGGCGATCAATCACGCCAAGGCGGCCGGTGCGCCGCTGATCGTGGCGATCAACAAGATGGACAAGCCCGGCGCCGATCCGACGCGGGTGATCAACGAACTGCTGCAGCATGAGATCGTCGTCGAAAGCCTGGGCGGCGACACCCAGGTCATCGAAGTCTCCGCCAAGGAGAAGACCGGTCTCGACAACCTGCTGGAAGCCATCCTGCTGCAGGCCGACGTGCTCGAACTGAAGGCCAATCCCGACCGCATCGCCGACGGCGTGGTCATCGAGGCCAAGCTGGACCGCGGGCGGGGCGCCGTCTCGACCGTACTGGTCAAGCGCGGCACGCTGCGCCGCGGCGACATCGTCGTGGCCGGCGATCACTGGGGCAAGGTTCGCGCCCTGCTCAACGAGCGTGAAGAACAGGTGGCCGAAGCCGGTCCGTCGGTTCCGGTGGAAATCCTCGGCCTCGACGGCACGCCTGCGCCTGGCGATCCTTTCGCCGTGGTGGAGAACGAAGCCCGCGCCCGTGAACTGACCGCCTACCGCGTCCGCGTGAAGCGTGAAAAGGCCGGGGCTCCGGCCCAGGGCAATTCGCTGGCTGAGATGATGTCGAAGATCACCGACAAGAAGGCCTCGGAACTGCCGCTGGTCATCAAGGCCGATGTGCAGGGCTCGGTGGAAGCCATCATCGGGTCGCTCGATCAGATCAGCACCGACGAGGTCCGCGCGCGGATCATCCTGTCGGGCGCCGGCGCGATCAGCGAAAGCGACGTCATGCTGGCCAAGGGCGCCGGCGCCGCGATCATCGGCTTCAACGTCCGCGCCTCGGCCCAGGCTCGCGCCCTGGCCGAACGGGAAGGCGTCGAAATCCGGTATTACGCGATCATCTACGACCTGCTGGACGACATCAAAGGCGTGCTCTCGGGCATGCTGGCGCCGATCCAGCGCGAAACCTTCCTCGGCAACGCCAAGGTGCTGCAGGCCTTCGATATCTCGAAGATCGGCCGCGTCGCCGGCTGCGTCGTCACCGAAGGCGTGGTCCGCAAGGGCGCTCGCGTCCGGATCATCCGCGACGACATCGTGGTTCTCGAACTGGGCACCCTGCAGACGCTCAAGCGCTTCAAGGACGAGGTCAACGAGGTCCAGTCGGGCACCGAGTGCGGCATGGCCTTCGCCGGCTTCCAGGACATCAAGTCCGGCGATGTCATCGAGTGCTTCAGCCTCGAAGAGGTCAAGCGCACGCTCTAGGGCGCCGCGCTTTCGCCAAACGATTAAGAGCCCCGGAGCCCAGCGCTCCGGGGCTTTTTCGTTTGCGAGCAGCGGTCGGATCGGTGCGACAGGCGCAACTTTCCCCATCTTTCGGCGCCTTCCAAACCGTGGTTCGCTCCGCGCGACCTGGGGGAAGCCTAAATGACATCCACGCCCGAGACCGCGCCGGCGCCTAGCGGGGCCAGCATCATCGCCGCGATCCTGGCGGGCGGCTTCATGGCCGCGACCTTCGACTTCTTCGCCGCCATGCTCATCTATGGCGGCACGGCCAGCGGCGTCGCCAAGGCCATCGCCCGCGGCTGGTTCGGGATGGCGGTGAAGACCATGCCGCCGATCGTCGACGTGATCGGCATTGCCTCGCACTACGGCATCCTCTTGATCGCGGCGTCGATCTTCGTCCTGACCTCGCTCAGGTTCCCGGTGCTGCGCCAGCGGGCCTGGATCACGGGCCCGCTGTTCGGGGTGTGCATCTACATCGTTATGCACTTCGTGATCCTGCCGTTGTCGGCGGTGCACGCGGTGAACAACCCCAAGGGCATTCAGTTCGTCGAGGAGTTCTGCGGCCACATGTTCGTCATCGGCCTCCCCATCGCGCTCTGGGCGCGGGCGCTGGTCGGCAAGATCTGAAACCGGCGGGCCGTGAAGTCGCCGTGGTTTGAGGCTACATAGGCGGCATCCCAGGAGCCGCCGATGCGCCGTCTGATCCTCGCCGTCACCGCTGTTCTGACGCTCACCGCCTGCGCCACGGCCCAGAAGCTGGGCGCGGCCAGCGACGTCCATGCCCTCTTGATCTCGATCCGCGACAACGACACCACCACCTTCGACGCCCACGTCGACCACGAGGCGCTGAAGGCCGAGCTGCAGTCGCGGCTGACCGACGCGGTGGGCAAGAACAAGAACACCCGCGATCTGGCCGCTCTGCTCGGCCCCTCGGTGCTGGAGATGGCCGACCAGGCGCTGGTGCGGCCCAAGACCTTCCGGATGGTCGCCGAGCACTACGGCTACAAGCCCGACACCCAGATCCCCGGGCCCATCGTCATTTCCCAGGCGCTGAAGACCCTGCCGGACGGCCGCGTCTGCGCGACCAAGAAGAAGGACGGCCCCTGCCTGATCGTCTTCACCAAGGAGCAGGGGGTCTGGAAGCTGACCAGCTTCGAGGGCGAAAGTTCGATGCTGCGCCTCAAGCTCTGAATCGCCTAAGGTCCCGCTTGCGATGACGGGAGCGGTGATGAGTTACGAAGACGCGTTGGACGGCTACGAGAAGTTCGAGTTCACCGACGGGCCCTGGACGCGGCCGGTCTACCGCAAGGGTTCCGGCCCCGCGGTCATCATCATCCACGAAATGCCCGGCCTCCATCCGCTGGTGGTCCGCTTCGCCGACCACGTGGCCGCCGCCGGCATGACGGTCTATTGCCCCAGCCTGTTCGGCGAGCCCGGCCGGCCGATCAGCCGGGGCTATGCGGCCGCCTCGATGCTGCAGGCGATCTGCATCCGCCGCGAGTTTCACGTCTGGTCGACCCAAACCTCCAGCCCGATCGTCGAATGGCTGCGCGCGCTCGCCCGCAAGGCGCACGGCGAGTGCGGGGGACGCGGCGTCGGCGCGGTCGGCATGTGTTTCACCGGTGGCTTTGCGCTGGCCATGATGACCGAGCCCTCGGTGGTGGCTCCGGTGCTGTCGCAGCCCTCGATGCCCGCCGCGACCGGCTCGAAGAAGCGCGCCGCCGGCTTCGACGCCTCGCCGGCCGAGATCGCCTGCGCCAAGGCCCGGTTCGAGGCCGAGGACCTGTCGATGATCGGCCTTCGCTACAAGAGCGACATCCTGGTGCCCGACGCGCGGTTCGAAAACTACCGTAGCACCTTCGGCGACCGCTTTGAGGCCATCGAGCTGGAGGACAAGGACGCCGCGCCGGCGGTGATCCCGCCGCACTCGGTGCTCACCCTGCATCTGAAGGAGGACGGCCCGTCAAAGGCCGCGGAGGAGCGGGTGATCCAGTTCTTCAAGGAACGGACGGCGGGCTAGGCTACATCGCGGCGATCAGCACCGGCGCCGCCGCGCCCGCGATCAGCAAGGCCCAGACCACCAGCTTGCGGCGGCTGTAGGCCAGCGCCATCCACAGGCCGAACAGGGTGGTGAGTGCGATGCCGACCGAGACCGCCGCGAAGAACCACTTCATCACCTCGGTGGAAGGCTTCGGCGCCGGCTTGGCCTCGGGCGGCTTGGGCGCTGCAGCCTTGTCGTGATCGCCGCCTTCGTGAGCGCCTTCCGGGCGTTTCGGCCGGGGCGGCTTGACCGCGAAGACGTCGTCCTTGTGCAGCCGGGCGAGCTTCTGGATCACCGCCGGCGCGGTCTTCTGGTCCGGAATCCGGAAGGTCTGCAGGGCGCCGGTCAGCGCGAAGAACAGCAGGCTCGGGGCCACGAACACGCTGACATAGACGTGCAGGTCGCGGATCACCGCCTGGGCTGGCCGGGGTCGTGCGGCGCGCGATCCGTTGTGCGCGGTCTTCGATTTCGCCAAGGGGGGTCTCCGGCGCTCTGGATTGCGACTAATTCGCAATTGCGATAGCCGCATCCTAGCCGGGAGGCAAGGCGAAGCTCGGACCCTAGTGGGAAGGCGCCGATGAACTGGCGATGAAAGCCGCCTTGAAGCGTTGCAGGTCGGCGGGCTCGATGTCCGACACTGCCGCGAACCGCAGGCCGCCCGACGTCCATTCCGCCAGGCTGTAGCCGTCGCGCCGGGCGCTGCGGGCCTCGTTCAGCACCCGCCCTTCGGCCGGCCAGACGAAGAGGTTCACAGTGTGCAAGCGGCGCTTGTAGACGATGGCCGGCGCCACGTGGCCGTCGACGTAGTCCAGGCGTCCGCCGACCAGGGGGAAGCCCTCCGCCGCCAGCTCCGGCACCGGCGGGGCGATGTCGACCTTGCCGTTGAACCAGGGCCGGACCACGTGCTGGTCAGAGGTCGCCACGTCGGTCAGATGGCCCACCATCAGGGAGCGGATGTGGCTCGACACCAGCTGGCGCTCCAGGCCGGCCTCGGTGACCTGCGGGACCACGAACATCACCGCCAGCGTCGCGGCGAGCAGTCCGCCCAGGCCGCCCGCGGCCCAGGGTGCGGCCCGGCGAGCAGGACGGGCGGGCGCCGCCGCGGCCTGGGGCGCCGACTCGGCGGCCATCATCGCCTCGATATTGGCCCGCAGGCGATCGGGCGCGGCGTGGCTGACGCCCGGCGCGGTGAGCTCGCGGCGCAGGGCTAGCAGGCGCAGATATTCGGCGTTGCAGGCGTCGCAGACCTTCAGGTGCGCCTCGCAGGCCGCGGCATTGACCGCGTCCAGTTCGCCGTCGACCAGCCCTTGCAGCAGCATGGCCTTGTCCGCGCACGCGCTCATCGCTGGGTCTCCCGCTTCTGGGCCGCGCCGCCGGCCATCTCGCCATGGGGCATCAGCATGTCGCTGAGCATCAGGCGGGCGCGGGCCAGGCGCGACATCACCGTGCCGATAGGGGCGGCGGTCAAGGCGGCGATCTCCTTGTAGCTGAGCTCTTCCAGCTCGCGCAGGACGAGCGTCTCGCGGAACGGTTCGGGCAGGTTTTCGACCACGGCGCGGACCGTCTGCGCCTCGCGGCGGCGCAGCAGGGTGACCTCCGGATCGTCCTGGTCGGGGTCGGCGGTGTTGGCCAGCGCTTCGGCCTGGGCGGCGGTGAGCGCGCCCTCGTCCACCAGCACCCGGTCCTGGCCGCTGCGCCCCGCCGCCCAGTCCAGGAAGCAGTTGCGCACGATGGCGAACAGCCAGGCCTTGGGGGCCTGCCCACGGAAATTGCCGAAGGCGCGGAAGGCCCGCAGGAACGCCTCCTGCACGATGTCCTCGGCGGCTGTGGCGTCACGGCTGAGGTAGCGGGCTAAGTTATAGGCGCCGTCCATATGCGGCAGGATCGTCTCGCGGAACTGGCGCGTGCGCTCGGCCTCGGCCGCGCGGGCCGAGGCTTTCGGGCCGGCGTCCCGGCTGAAGGCCAGGCGGGGCCTGAAGAACGTCTTGTTCTCAGCCATGGCCGTAGGTCCGCGCGCGCCTTTCCTCAGCCAGCCTTCACGATGACCTTGCCGGTCATGTGCGGGTGAAGGCCGCAGAAATAGCCATACTCCCCGGGCTTGGTGAAGGTGAAGGAGAACCGCTCGTCGGTGTCCAGCACCTTGGATTTGAAGCTCTTGTCGTTGGCCACGATATTGTGGGGGATGTCGTCCTGGTTGATCCAGGTGACGGTGGTCCCGACCGTCACGGTCAGGGCCTCCGGTCCGAAGACGAAGTTGTCGATCTTCACGGTTGGGCCGGCGGCGGCGGCGACGGCCGGGGCGGCATAGGCCGCCAGGTCGCGCAGGTCGGCCACGCCCATGGCCAGGGCGAGCGCGTAGGCGCCCGCAAGCAGGATCTTGTTCATCGGATTGTCTCGTGTCTGAAGGCGTCAGGACGCCAGGGTCGGGTCAGCCAAAGTCTGGTCGGTGAGGGCGATGGGGCCGTGGCCGCGCGTGATGCTGGCGGTGGTGATCCCCAGCATCGAATGCAGCTGCTCGGTCGGGACCTTAAGCGGTCCGGGCGAGGGGCCCTGGCCGCCCACCGGCTGGGGGAAGGCGGTCGAGCGGGCGGTGTGGAAGGCGATATTGCCTTCGACCTTCTGGGTGACCTGGTGGATGTGGCCGTTCAGCACCGTCACCGAACCGAACCGCGCGAGATAGGCCATGGCCTGGGGCGCATCGTCGGTGCCCCAGCCCCAGTCGGCATAGACCGTCCAGAGCGGCATGTGGGCGAAGACCACGATGGGCTGCGACGAGGGCCGGCCCTTGAGGTCGCGTTCCAGCCATTCCAGCTGGTCGCCGCCCAGGCTGCCCATGCCGCCCGGCTTCAGGTTGGCGACATTGATCAGCGCCACGAAGTGCACGCCCTTGTGGTCGAAGCTGTACCAGCCGGCGCCCTTGGTCCCCTTGCCGAAGCGGTCGAGGTAGGCCTTGCCGCCGCCCTCATCGAGCATGTCGTGCTCGCCGGGGACATAGAAGACCGGCAGGCCCGCGGCCTTGATGATCTGCTCGGCGTCGTCGAACTCCTGGTCCTTGGAAAGCTGGGTGATGTCGCCGGTGTGGATGATGAAATCGGGCTTCTGCGGCAGGGTGGAGATCTTGGCGACCGCCTCGCGGTAGGTGGCGGCGGCGTCGGGGTTGGCGGGCTTGTTGAAGCCCACATGGCTGTCGCTGATCTGCAGGAAGGAGAAGCTGGCGGCCTTGGCGGGCGCGCCCAGCGCCTGATCCAGGCTGATGGCGGCGCCGACGCCCCCGCTCATGGTCCAGAGCGCGCCGGTCCCGGCCCAGCCCATGCATTTCAGCAGGCCCCTTCTGCCAAGATCGGGGCGGCCCAGGTCGGTGCGGTTGTCGTCTTGGTCGTGGCTCATCGGACAGCTCCTTGAATGGCGTGTTCGAAAAGCAAGACCGCAGGCCGTTCGGATTTATTCCCGCGCCTGTGTTTCGCTGCCGTCAGCGGCGGTGTCGCAAACGAAATCAAACCGCAGCAGAACCGGTGCGGGATCGTCGCGGACCCCGGCTGATGCGACGTTTCTTAGATGAAGAGTTCTCCCAAGGACCGCGCCGCCCAGTTGCTGGGCGAGGCCGTGGGCCACCATGTGGAAAACCGCCTGGCGCAGGCGCAGGCCGGCTACCGCGCCGTGCTCGACGTCGCGCCGGACCACGCCGAGGCGCTGGGCATGCTGGCGCTGATCCTCACCGACGGGCCGGACCTGGCGGAGGCCGAGGGCGTCGTCCAGCGTCTCGTGGCGCTGCGTCCCGACGATAGCGCAAGCCAACTCTGCCTGGGCCGCCTGCGGATGCGCCAAGGCGACGATGCGGCCGCGGTCGAGGTGTTGCGCCGGGTGGCGGCAGAGCGCTCGGACCTGCCGCCGGTGTTCAACGAACTGGGTGTGGGCCTGCACCGGCTCGGACGGACGGACGAGGCGCTGGAAGCGCTCGACCGGGCGCTGGCCTTGAACCCCGCCTATCAGGTCGCGCGCGGCAATCGCGGCATGGTGCTGTTCGACGCCGGCCGTTTCGAGGAGGCCGCCGACACCCTGGTCGCGGCGCTGGCCAGCGGCGATCCGGCGCTGGGCAATGCACGCACGTCCCTGCTCACGACCCTGGTCCGCGCGGCCATCCGGGCCGGCCGCCTGCCGCAGGCCGAGGCGGTCGCCCGCGCACAGCTCGCCGCCGGCCACACCGACACCGAGACCCGCGAACAGCTCGCCCGCATCCTCGATGCCCTTCACCGGCGGGCGGAAGCGGTGGAACTCCGCAACGACATCGCCCGCTGGGCCGGGGTGCAGCGTACGGGGCCGCTGCGGTCGCCCGCTGAGACCGTGGCCGTGCTGGCCGCGGTGGGCGCGGGGCATGTGCCGACCCGCTATCTGATCGACCCCGACCGGTTCTCGACGCTGTTCGTCGGCCTGCTGTCGCCGGATCAGCCGGACGCGCCCTGGGGCGGCCGCCACGTCGGGGACCTGGCTGACGCGGGCTCGGTGTTCTCGACGCTGGGCGACATCCACCGCGACGTGGGCCAGCTCGCCCAGGCCACGCAGGTCTGCGCGCAACTCGGCAAGCCGGTGATCAATCCGCCGGCCGGGATCGCCAGGACCGGCCGGGATCACGCCGCGACCCTGTTCGCCGGCGTGCCGGGCCTGATCGTCCCGCAGGCGCGTCCCACCTCACCCGCGCAGCTCGCCGGCCTCGCCATCGAGGCGCCCGTGCTGGTGCGCCCGCCGGGCGACCATGGCGGCGAGAACCTGATGCGCCTGACCAACAGCGCCGAGCGCGACGCCTATCTGGCGAACGCGCCGGAAGAGCAGCTGCTGCTGACGCCCTTCCACGACTTCCGTTCGCCCGACGGCGCCTGGCGCAAGTACCGGCTGATCTTCGTCGACCGTAAGGTCTGGCCCTTCCACCTGGCGATCGGCGAGGACTGGCTGCTGCATTATTGGCGGGCCGAGATGGCGCGCTCACCCTGGAAGCTGGAAGAGGAGGAGCGGTTCCTCGACGACTGGCGGGGCGTCTTCGGACCCAAGGCCGCGGCGGCGGCGGACGAGGTCGCGCGCCGGCTCGACCTCGACTACGGCGGCATGGATTGCGCGCTGACCGCCAATGGCGACCTGCTGCTCTTCGAGGCCAACGCCACCATCCTACTGCACCTTGATGAGCCGGCCTCAGCCGCGCCGGCCAAGCACCGCCACGTGCCGCCGATCCGTGACGCCTTCACCCAGCTGATCCTCGAACGCGCCCAAGGCTGAGCCGCGCGCTCAGGTCGCATGGCCCGGCCGTAACAAGGATGATCCTTCGTAACAAAGGTGTTCATGTGCGGTTCAGGGCGATCCGCACAACGTCGTTATGGGCTAGGGGTATCGAGTATGGCGGCAAGTAGCGCACAATCCACGTCGGCCACTGCGGCGGTCGGTGTCGCCGCCATCGGAGCTGTCGCCGCAGGCGTCGCGCTCGCCCCGATGATCGGCAAGGCGCTCTCTGGCTCCGGCGCGGCTTCTTCGCCGCAATCCGCCGCCGCCTTCCTGAACCGCGCCAGCTTCGGCGCCACCGACGCCTCCATTGCTGCGCTCAGCGACGTCACCACCTGGTTCGCCGATCAGGCTAAGGCGGCCCCAACGCCGGGCGGCGCGCCCGGTTACTGGGCCTCGACGCCCTCTTTCCACCTGGACTGGGTGCAGCGGCGCCAGGCCGATTTCGACGCGGCCTATGCCGCCGCGGTCGCCGCCGCCGGACCCAACCCGCCGACCAAGATCAATCACCAGCGGGTCAAGAACATCCAGTTCCAGGAGGGCTTCTGGGCCCGCGCGGTCACCGGCGACGACCAGCTGCGCCACCGCATGACGCTGGCGCTGTCGGAGATCTTCGTCGTCTCCTTCATCTCGTCGACCATCACGCCCCGCATCGCGGCGTCCTGGTATGACATGCTGAGCGCGCATGCGCTGGGGAACTACCTCGACCTCCTGAAGGCCGTGACCCTGCACCCGGCCATGGGGCTCTATCTCAACACCACCGGCAACACCCAGGCCGACACCGATCCCACGCGCCATCCGGACGAGAACTACGGCCGCGAGGTGATGCAGCTGATGTCCATCGGCCTCGTCAAGCTGAACGCCAACGGCCAGCCGCAGACCGATCCGACCACCGGCGCCGCGCTCGCCACCTACACCCACGACGACATCGCGGGCCTCGCCAAGGTGTTCACCGGCTGGGGCTGGTACAACGCCAAGCCCAGCCAGGCGACCTTCGCCAAACAGCCGGCGGATGGCACGACTTCGGCCTCGCCGGACGTGCAGACCCTGATCTCCTACCCGGCCAATCACTCGCAGCTGTCGAAGACGTTCCTGGGGACCACCATCGCCGCCTACACCGGCGCGCAGCCGACCAACCAGGCCGGGGCCAATGCGCTGACCGCCTATCAGACGGCCAGCCTCGCCACGGCGCTGACCACCATCGCCAACCACCCCAACGTCGGGCCGTTCATCGGCCGCCGGCTGATCCAGCGGTTCGTGACCAGCAACCCGAGCCCCGCCTACGTCGGCCGCGTGGCCGCCGCCTTCAACGGCGATCCGCTAAATCCCACGACGCGCGGCGACCTGATGGCCACCATCAAGGCCGTGCTGACCGATCCAGAGGCGCTGGACCAGGCCGCCTCGCTGGCCTCGCCGACCGCCGGCAAGCTGCGCGAGCCGGTGATGCGGATGACCCAGTGGCTGCGGGCCTCCAGCGCCACTTCAAAAGCCACGGCCACCGCACCGAACGGTAACTTCCCTCAGTTCGCGGACTTCGGCGATCCAGGCGAACTGGCCCAGGCGCCGCTGGAGGCGCCCACGGTCTTCAACTTCTTCGATCCGGACTATGTCCCGACGGGCTCGGCGGTCGCCAAGGCGGGCCTGGTGGCGCCGGAGTTCCAGGGGGTCGATGCGCTCACTGTCGCCAGCTACGCCAACCTGATGGCCCAAGTGATCCAGGCCCAAGGCTGGCCGGGCAAGGACGTGACCACCGCATACGCCAACGAACTGGCGGCCCTGACCCCCGCCTCGGTCGGTGGCGCCGACAACAACCAGGCCCTGATCGACCGCATCAACCTGCTCTATTTCGCCGGAACCATGAGTACGACGATGTCGGCGCGCCTCTTGCGGGTGCTGACCGGCACCGCCTCGCTCGCCAAGGCGCCCACGGCGGCGCAGATCGCCCAGGTGCGGCTGAACAAGGTGCAGAACGCCTTGATCATCGCGCTCACCTCCCCCGAATTCGTCGTGCAGCGGTAGGAGCGTTTCGATGACCCACCGCATCACCCCATCCCGCCGCGCCCTGCTGCAAGGCCTCGCCGCCTTCGGGGCCGCCGCGCCGCTGGCGCTGAACCTCGCCGCCGTGGGCAGGGCCGCGGCGCAGTCCGCCGGCGCCGGGTCCGGCTACCGAGCCCTGGTCTGCGTCTTCCTGCAGGGCGGCAACGACGCCCACAACATGCTGATGGCCACCGATCCCGGCAGCTTCGCGCAATACACCACCGCGCGGCAGTCCGGCGCCGAGCCGATCAACCTGATGCCGGCAGGGACCGCGCCCGTGGCCATCGGCGGGGTCTCGCCCGTCACCAAGCGGACGATCACCACGACGGACATGCCTGAGCACTGGGGCGGCGTTCTCGCCATCGCGCCGGCCACGGCCCAGCTCGTGCCGCCGGCCAACGCCACCACCAGCCAACCGACCACCCGCACCTTCGCGGTCCACCCGTTCCTGACCGGCGCGCAGGGCCTGTTCGCCGCCGGACGGCTGGCGGCCATCGCCAATGTCGGCACCCTGCTGGCGCCCCTGACCAAGGCCGACTACCAGAAGCCCGGGCCCGCGACCCAGATCCCGCAGCGGCTGTTCTCCCACTCCGACCAGCAGTCGGCCTGGCAGTCGGGCCAGGTGGACGGCTCGGCCACCGGCTGGGGCGGCCTGATGGCCGACACCTTCCAGGCGCTCGGTGGCGGCGAGGTCGACTTCTCGGCGATTACCACGGCGGGCAACACCGCCTTCCTGAACGGCCAGTCGGCGCGCTCCTTCCGGATCAACTACGCGGCCAATAAGGCCACCGCCCAGACCATCACGCTCACCGCTACCACCGGCCGCTACAACAACTCGGCCAACTTCCTCGACGAGCTGCGCGCCTCGCTGGTGGAGACCCATCTCAGCGCCGGCCAGTCCAGCGACATGGTCAGCGACTACGCCGCCGCCGTCACCCGCTCGGTGGCGCTTTCGACCGTCTTCGACAACGGCCTGACCAGCGCGGCGGCCGCCGAGGCGGCAATCCCCAATCCGCCGGCCTTCACCGACCCGATCGGCGGCAAGGTGGTGGACAATCCGCTGGCCGATCAGCTGCAGGCGGTGGTCGAGACTGCCGCCGCCCAGGCGCAGCTCGGCGTCACGCGGCAGGTGTTCTTCGTCCAGCTCGGCGGCTTCGACACCCACGACGGCGAAAACCCGCGCCAGGGCCTGCTGATGGCCCAGATCGACCACGCGCTGAGCTACTTCGACGCCGCCATCGCCGCGGCCGGCATGGCCGACAAGATCACCGCCTTCACCGCGTCGGACTTCAACCGCACCTTCGCCACCAACGGTACCGGCACCGACCACGCCTGGGGCTCGCACCACTTCGTGCTGGGCGCGGCGGTGAAGGGCGGCGACCTCTACGGGCCCTATCCCACCGTCGGCATCGACAAGGCGGCCAGCGGGTCGACACCCGCCTTCACCAACCCCGACGCCGCGTCGAACGCCTATATCCCCACGACCTCGGTGGAGACCTACCTCGCGACCATGGCGACCTGGATGGGGGTCACCGCCGCCCAGATGCCGGGGATATTCCCAAGGCTCGCCGGGTTCCCGGTGCAGAACATGGGCTTCATGCGGGCCTGACATCTTCCCGTCATCGCGGCGCCACGTACGCGGTCCATCCCCTCCGGCCGCAGAGGGAGAGTATGCGTATGGGCCTCGTCATTTCGATCACCGCCGCCCAGACGGGCTGGCGCGTTCAGGGCGACACCCTCGAGCAAGGCATGATGTTCCTGAGCGGCGCCGAGGCCGAGCACGCTGCCTGCCAGCTCGCCGAGCGCTACGCCGCCGCCGGCCACGCCACCGAGATCGAGGTCTTCCTGCGCGATGGCGCCCTGGCCGGCCGCTATGTGAGCGTGCCGTCGCTGGACGAACTCGGGCTTTAGGTCTGGGCGCTAGGTCTGCGCCCCTTGGGGCTTGCGGGTCTTCTCGCCCGCCGCCTTGTCGGCGATCCACAGCAGCACCGGGTTGACGGCGATGGAGATGATCGCCGCGGCGATGATCAGGCTCTGGGTGTTGTGGCTGAACACGCCCACCGAGACGCCAAGCCCCGCCAGCACGAACGAAAACTCGCCGATCTGCGGCAGGGAGGCGGCGAGCAGCCCCGACTTGCTGCGGCTCACCTTGGCGAGCCGCGCCACCACCAGGGCCGAGACCGCGCCGGAGACCAGCACGATCCCCACCACGGCGGCCAGCGCCAGCGGCTCCTTCAGCACGATCTGCGGATCGAACAGCATGCCCACCGAGACGAAGAACAGCACAGCGAAGGCGTCGCGCAGCGGCAGGGACCGCTCCGCCGCATGGTGGCCAAGCGGCGTGCCGTTCAGCACCACGCCGGCCACGAAGGCTCCGAGCGCGAACGAGGCGCCGAACACCGCAAAGGCCAGCCAGGCGATGCCGAGCGCGATCGCCAGGACGCCCAGGGTGAACAGCTCCCGCGACTTGGTGTGGGCGATGCGCACCAGCAGCCAGGGCAGCACCCGCCCGCCGACCACGAACATCAGGCCGATGAAACAGGCGATCAGCAGCAGCCGCCAGCCGACCTCGCCCGCCACCGCCCAGCCGTCCCCGCCGGCCTTGGGGCCCAGCAGCAGGGGGATCAGCACCAGGGCGACGATCACCACCAGGTCCTGGATCACCAGCCAGCCGATGGCGATCCGGCCCACCTCCGACTTGGTCTCCTTGCGCTCCTCGAGCGTGCGCAACACCACGACCGTCGAGGCCACCGACAGCGAAAACCCCAGCAGGGCGGCCTCCAGCAGGCCCACGTGCAGCAGTTGGTAGAGCGCCGCGCCCAGGCCCGTCGCCAGCACGATCTGTAACAGCGCGCCCGGCACCGCGACCCGGCGCACGTCCATCAGGTCCTTCGGCGCGAAATGCAGGCCGACCCCGAACATCAACAGGATCACCCCGATCTCGGCGAGCTGGTTGGCGACGGAGTGGTCAGCTACCCATCCCGGCGTGAACGGCCCGACGATGACGCCCGCGGCCAGATAGCCCACCAGCGGCGACAGCCGCAGGCGGAACGCCAGCATCCCCAACGCGAAGGCCAGCACGAAGCCGCCTACCAGGGTCAGGATCAGGCCGTTCGAATGGATCATCGCGGCTGGCCTCTCCAAGTCGCGGCTATGCGGCCCCAACATGGGGGTTCACGCGGCCGGGGTCACCTCTCCAGTCGGCGTAGAGCGCCGTAGGGACCGGACTCCTAGTCTGGACTCTCCGCACCCAACTCCCTAAAAGCCCGCCCTTCCCCTGCGTCGGTTGCGTCCGATCCGCACCCCAGGTTTGAGCGAGCTTGCCATGAAACGTCCGATCACCTCCGGCCGACAGGCCCCGCGGGGTCCGTCCCAACGCCAGTTGCGCGCCGGCGAGCTGATGCGCCACGCCCTGGTGGAAATCCTCCGCGCGCAGGAGATCACCGACCCGGACATCTTCGGCGTCTCGATCACGCTCACCGAAGTCCGCATGAGCCCGGACCTGCGCCACGCCACGGTCTTCGTCGAGCCCCTGGGCGGTGGCGAGGCGGCCGTCATCGTCGTCAAGGCGCTGAACCGGCACCACAAGTTCCTGCGCGGGCGGCTGGGCCACGCCATCGACATGAAGTTCACCCCGGCGCTGAAATTCCTGCACGACGACACCTTCGACGAGGCCGCGCGGATCAGCGCCATCTTCGCCGACCCCAAGGTGGCGCAGGACCTGACGCCCAGCGAACCGTCCGACTCCTGGAAGGACAAGGACTAGTGGGGCGCAAGCGTAAGGGTGATGCGGTCTCCGGCTGGATCTGCCTCGACAAGCCCTACGACCTGACCTCGACCTCGGCCGTCAGCCGCGTGCGCCGCGCGTTCAACGCCCAGAAGGCGGGCCACGCCGGCACGCTCGACCCGCTGGCGACCGGCATCCTGCCCATCGCGCTGGGCGAAGCGACCAAGACGGTTCCCTACCTCGTCGACGCCGACAAGGCCTACCGCTTCACCATCGCCTGGGGCGTCACCACCGCCACCTACGACCGCGAGGGCGAGACCATCGCAGAGTCAGACGTTCGGCCCACGGTCGCCGAGGTCGAGGCGGCGCTGCCGGCCTTCGTCGGTGAGATCAGCCAGATTCCCCCGGCCTATTCGGCGATCAAGGTGGACGGCGAGCGCGCCTACGACCTGGCCCGCGCCGGCCAGACGGTGGAGCTGGCCGCCCGCACCGTGACCGTCCATTCGGCCCGAGTGGCCGAGGCGGCCGACGCGGATCACGTGACGCTGGAGATCGAGTGCGGCAAGGGCACCTATGTCCGCGCCATCGCCCGCGATCTGGCCGCGATGCTGGGGGCTTGCGGACATGTCAGCGACCTTCGCCGGACCCGCGTCGGGCGCTTCACCGAAGAATCTGCGGTGACGCTGGAATTCCTTGAAGATTTGGGCTATGAGGCCCGCCAGTCGGAGCTATTGCTTCCGGTCGAGACCGCCCTGGACGACATCCCGGAGCTGGCCGTGACCGCCGAAGACGCTTTCCGGCTGAAGCAGGGACGCGCTATCGTTCTCGTTCCCCGACAGGTTGAAGCTGTGAAAGCCAGGCTCAAGCCCGGCTCGCGCACCGTTTCAGCCATGGCGGGCGGAAAGGTAGTGGCGCTCTGCGAAATGCGTGCGGGACGGCTCGAACCCTCGCGTGTTTTCCTTTTGGAGAGCGGAGACTAGCCGATGTCGATTACCGCCGAACGTAAGGCCGAAGTGATCAAGACCCATGCCCGCGGCGACGCGGATACGGGCAGCGCTGAAGTGCAAGTGGCGATCATGTCCGAACGGATTGCGAACCTCACCGAGCACTTCAAGACGCACAAGAAGGACAACCACTCGCGCCGGGGCCTGCTGAAGCTGGTCTCCGCCCGCCGGTCGCTCCTCGACCACCTGAAGACGTCCGACACGGACCGCTATCAGAAGCTGATCGAGACCCTCGGCCTGCGCCGCTAGGTTTCACTGGCCCGTTCGTTCGCGAGCGGGCCAATTCAATTTCGCCGCTCCCCCGCGACAGGCCGGGGGACCTCATGCGGCGCCGGTGACCCCACCTTCAGTAAGGGGCCGCCAACACACGCCGAGGGCTCCATAGAAGTCCTCTTCGCCTGTTCATTTGGAGAGGATTTCGGCCACCTTTACAGAAAAAAGGGCCGAACCTTATCCGCGCCCGACGGGAATACGCCCGCGGGATAGAAAGAAGCTCAAAATGTTCGATATCAAGCGCAAGACCTTCGAGTGGGGCGGCAAGACGCTCACCCTCGAAACCGGCCGTATGGCCCGTCAGGCTGACGGCGCCGTCCTGGCCACCTACGGCGACACCATGGTTCTCGCCACCGCCGTCTTCGCCAAGAGCGCGAAGCCGGGTCAGGACTTCTTCCCCCTGACCGTGAACTATCAGGAAAAGTTCTACGCCGCGGGCAAGATCCCCGGCTCCTTCCCGCGCCGCGAAGGCGCGCCGAGCCAAAAGGAAACCCTGACCAGCCGCCTGATCGATCGCCCGATCCGCCCGCTGTTCGTCAAGGGCTTCAAGAACGAAGTGCAGGTTGTCTGCTCCGTTCTGGCGCACGACCTTGAGAACGATCCCGACATCGTCGCCCTGGTGGCCGCCTCGGCCGCCCTGGTGATCTCCGGCGCCCCCTTCATGGGCCCGATCGCCGGCGCCCGCGTCGGCTACGTCGATGGTGAGTACATCCTCAACCCGACGCTGGACGAGATGAAGGACAGCCGGATGGACCTGGTGGTCGCCGGCACCCAGGACGCGGTCATGATGGTCGAGTCCGAAATCCAGGAAATGACCGAAGACGAAGTGCTCAAGGGCGTGATGTTCGCCCACGCCGGCATGCAGCCGGTGATCGATGCGATCATCGAACTGGCCGAGCACGCCGCCAAGGAACCCTTCGACTTCCAGCCGGAAGACACCGACGCCATCAAGGCCGACATGAAGAAGGCCATCGGCAAGGATCTGGCCTCGGCCTTCAAGATCCCCGCCAAGCTGGAACGTCAGGACGCGGTCGGCGCGGCGAAGGCCAAGGCCACCGCCAAGTTCGGCAAGTCCGACGAAAACCCCACCGGCATCGGTCCCGACAAGCTGGGCGCGGTGTTCAAGGAACTTGAGGCCGACGTCGTCCGCCGCAACATCCTCGACACCGGCATCCGCATCGACGGCCGCAAGGTCGATCAGGTCCGCCAGATCGTCTCGGAAGTCGGCGTGCTCAGCCGCGCTCACGGTTCGGCCCTGTTCACCCGCGGTGAAACCCAGGCGCTGGTCGTGACCACGCTCGGCACCGGCGACGACGAACAGCTCATCGATGCCCTCGAGGGCAAGTACTATGAGAAGTTCATGCTGCACTACAATTTCCCCCCCTTCTCGGTCGGGGAAACGGGCCGCATGGGCGCGCCGGGCCGCCGCGAAGTCGGCCACGGCAAGCTGGCGTGGCGTGCGATCCGCCCGATGCTGCCGAGCCAGGAAGACTTCCCCTACACGATCCGCCTGGTCTCCGAGATTTTCGAGTCCAACGGCTCGTCCTCGATGGCCTCGGTCTGCGGCGCCTCGCTGGCCCTGATGGACGCGGGCGTGCCCCTGAAGAAGCCGGTCTCCGGCATCGCCATGGGCCTGATCCTGGAATCGGACGGCTTCGCGGTTCTGTCGGACATCCTGGGTGACGAAGACCACCTGGGCGACATGGACTTCAAGGTCGCCGGCACCGCTGACGGCATCACCTCGCTGCAGATGGACATCAAGATCGCCGGCATCACCGAGGAGATCATGAAGAAGGCGCTCGCCCAGGCGAAGGGCGGCCGTGAGCACATCCTGAACGAGATGGGCAAGGCCATGGAAGCGCCGCGCCACGAGCTGGGCGAATTCGCGCCGAAGATCGAGACCATCAAGATCCCGGTGGAAAAGATCCGCGAAGTGATCGGCACCGGCGGCAAGGTGATCCGCGAGATCACCGCCGAAACCGGCGCGAAGATCGACATCGGTGAAGACGGCACGATCAAGATCGCGGCCGCCGAGCAGTCGAAGATCGAAGCCGCCAAGACCTGGATCAAGTCGATCACCCAGGAAGCGGAAGTCGGCCAGATCTACACCGGCAAGGTCGTGAAGATCGTCGACTTCGGCGCCTTCGTGAACTTCTTCGGCGCCAAGGACGGCCTCGTCCACGTCAGCCAGATCGCCGACAAGCGGGTCGACAAGGTCTCCGACGTCCTGTCGGAAGGCCAGTCCGTGAAGGTGAAGCTCCTGGGCTTCGACGATCGCGGCAAGACCCGCCTCTCCATGAAGGTCGTCGACCAGGAAACCGGCGAAGACCTGACCGCCAAGCAAGCGGCCGACGCCGACGCCTAAGCGTCAGCCTCACCGCTGAAATGAATGGGGCGGCTGCAGCGATGCAGCCGCCCTTTTCGTTGGGCGGCCGCCAATTATCTACTGGCGGCGGAAGCCGAGTAAGATCTTGCTGGTGTTTCGAGAGGGAGCGAATGGAACCCAGAGTTTTTCGAGACTCACGGAAGCGAGCGCTGCTCTATCTCGCAGGACTTGTGGCGCTCGCCATGGTCAGCACAGCGGCGGCGCGCGGTGGGGACGATACCTCCCGAATAGCTCGCTGGATTTCTGCCATCCTTTTTCTGTTGGCGGTCGGGCAGGCGTGGATCACCGTCCGACCTCGCGAGCTAAAGCTTGATGGCCATGGCTTCACGGTCCGAGGAGGATTCGTGTGGAAACCGAAGGCGGTGTCTTGGGCCGAAGCCGGGGCGTTCTTTGTTCAGGGTACTGGCCGAGGAACAGTGGCTATCGCCTATGAGGTCGCGCGACCGGTTCGGGACTTCAGCCATTTGGCCGATCTTCCGACATCTCAGAAGGACATCCGTTTGTTGCCTTCTGGCTGGGATGAAAGCCCAGAGTTGATGGTGTCGGCGCTCAACATCTACCGTCAGTCTGCAATCGGCGATGTTGCCCGTTCGGTGTCAGCCTAAGGCCCGAAGGCAGAATGGCCGCCATGAGAATTAAGCCGCAGCCTGCGTGATCCGCTCCTCTCCCAGGCGCGGTAGCGCCGTGGGAGAGGCTGGGAGAGGGCGGCGCAGGCAGGCGGTTTCTCAGCGGGCTTGGACCCGAGTCAGCTGGTGCGACCGGGTCCAACGAAAAGGGCGGCCCGTTTCCGGCGCCGCCCTCTCCCGGCCTCTCCCTCCGCTTCGCGCGGGAGAGTAGGCGACTAAGCCTCGACCAGCTTCCGCACCCCGTACCGCTCCGCCGGGTGCGCCTTCGAGATGTTGGGCAGCAACACCGCGCGCGCCGCTTGGTAGCCGGCCCAGTCGGCGGGGTCGGGCAGGGACGGGATGGTGATCAGCTCGCCCTTGTCCAGACCGGCCAGGGCCGCGTCGACCAGCTCGTCGACGTCCATGGTGCGGTCGGGATCGAGGTCTTCCACCTTGCGGCCCGACCGTTCCCAGATCTCGGTGCGCGTCGCGCCCGGCAGGACGGCCTGCAGCTTGACGCCCGTGCCCGCGGTCTCATGGGCCACGGCCTGGGTCAGGTAGGTGACGAAGGCCTTGGTCGCGCCATAGACCGACGCGCCATACTCGTGGGCGATGCCCACGACCGACGAGATGTTGACGATGGTCCCGCGGCCGCGCGGCACGAAGGCCTTGGCGGCGGCGTGGGTCAGCCGCGCCACAGAGGTGACGTTCAGGCGGATCAACTCGTCGATCTTCTCCGGGCTGTTGTCGAGGAAGGCGCCCATCAGGGCCGCGCCGGCGTTGTTGACCACGAGCGAGATGTTCGGGTCGGCGGCGATCTTGGCTTCGAGGGCCGCAACGTCGGCGGCGGCGGTCAGGTCGGCGCGGATCACCTCGACGGTGACCCCATGCTCCGCGCGCAGCTTGGCGGCCAGGGTGTTCAGGCGCGCCTCATCGCGGGCCGCCAGGATCAGGGCGTGGCCGCGCGCGGCCAGGCGGTCGGCATAGACCGCGCCGATGCCGGACGAGGCGCCGGTGACGAGGGCTGAGCCCAGTACGTTGGATTGGGTCATGTAAGTCTCTCCCAGGCGGCTTCAGCGTCGCCAGTGACCTCTAGGTGGCGAGTAACTTGCAAATCACAAGTGACCATCCCATCTTCAGTCCATGAGAAATCCTGAGCTCGCTTCCAGCATCTGTCCGGCGGCCCGAACGCTCGCCCGCGTTGGCGACACCTGGAGCCTGCTGATCCTGCGCGACGCCTACCTGGGACGGACACGTTTCGACCAGTTCCGCACCAATCTCGGCGTGGCGCCCAACATCCTCACCGACCGCCTGGGCCGGCTGGTGGAGGCGGGCTTCCTGGAGCGGCGGCGCTACAACGAGCGGCCCCCGCGCGACGACTATGTGCTGACCGCGCTCGGCCGCGACTTCCGACCGGTGATGGACGCGCTCTACGCCTTCGGGGAGCGGAATATTCCCGCGGCGCCAGCGGTCTAACCCTACAGGTCCTTAACTTGCCACCGCCGGGCGCGGCGGCGAAGGTCCGGGCGGATTGGGGAGGGTGCGGCATGCGTTGGGCGTCGGGGCTGGCGAGCCTGTGGGCGGGATTGAGCCTTTCGGCGGCGGCGCTGGCGGCGCCCGCCGGTCATCCGCTGCTTGAGGTCACCGTCGGGCCGAACGTCAGCGCGCCGCAAGGCGGCCGGCTGCTGGTCTTCGCCGAGCCCATCGCCACAGCCCAGGCCCGCGCCAAGGGTGGCGCGCTCCGTTCCGTGAACATCCAGAACGTCGCCGAACCGGGGCAGGCGGTGGCGGCGGTGGAGGTGGACCGCGCCACGCCGGGCGCGCACCTGACCATCGACCTCGACCAGACGGCCTTCCCGGAAGGCTTCTCGCACCTGCCGCCTGGCGAATATGCGGTGCAGGCGGTGCTCGACGTCCATCACACCTACAACTACGGCGGCCGGGACACCGGAGACCTCCTGAGCCCCGTGGTGCGGCTGCGCCTGCCGCTGGACGCGGGAGCGCCGACCGTAACCCTGGAGCGGACCCTGCCGCCGGTCGACTACTGGACCGCGCCCTGGCTCACGCCGAAAGCCGCGGCGGATCGGGCCGCGGTCAGGCCGCACGCCACCGCCGTCGCCTTCCAGAGCCCGGCGCTGACCGCCTTCTGGGGCCGGCCGATCGTCATGCGCGGCTGGGTGGTGACGCCGCCCGGCTATGACCCCAAGGGGAAGGCGACCTATCCGACGGTCTATTCCTTCCACGGCTTCGGCGCGAACGAGGACACCTTCCTGACGCGGTCGGCCGACGCTTACGCCGCCATGGCGGCCGGGCGCACGCCGCCGATGATCTGGGTGTTCCTGGACTATTCCGGCCCCTGGGGCGCCAACGAGTTCGCCGACAGCGTCAACAACGGGCCGTGGGGCAAGGCCTTCGCCGAGGAACTGATCCCCGACCTGGAGCGCCACTACCGCATGGACGCCCGTCCCAACGGCCGCTTTCTGACCGGCCACTCCTCGGGCGGCTGGGCGAGCCTCTGGCTACAGACGCGATATCCGAAAGAGTTCGGCGGAACCTGGTCGACCTCGCCCGATCCCAGCGACTTCCACGACCTGATGGGCGTCGATATCTACGCGCCGCAGGCCAACATCTACACGGGCCCCGGCGGCGTCCATCATCCGCTGATGCGCGACGGCGCCAAGGTTTTGGCGAGCATGGAAGAGTTCGCGCGGCTGGAGGCGGTGATGGGGCCGAGCGGCGGCCAGATGGCCTCCTTCGACGCGGTGTTCTCGCCTCGCGGTCCTGACGGGCGGCCTCAGCCGATGTTCGACCGGGCCACCGGCGCGGTGGACCCCGCCGTCGTCGCCTATTGGCGCGACCACTACGACATCGCGCATTTGATCTCGGCGAATTGGCTAACGCTCAAGCCCGACCTGGACGGCAAGATCCACGTGGCCGTCGGCGGCGCGGACAGCTTCTACCTGGATGGGCCGGCGCACAAACTGCAGGCCGTACTCGATGGCCTGGGCGCGAAGAGCCGGTTTCAGTACGTGCCCGGCCGTGGCCACTTCGACCTCTATGGGGTAGGCGACAATCCCTGGGGCCTGCTCGAAGGCTATGCCTGGGAGATGTACGCCATCGCCCGGCCCGACTCCCATTTGGTGGGGCCGAAGCCGCCCGCCGCCAAACCCTAGACTTTCCGGCGGCTAACGGTTCTTGCGCGCCGCATAGCGGGCGTCCCGCTTCTGTTGCGCCTCGGCCTTGGTGAGCTGTTTGCGTTCCTTGCGCGCGCCGCGCTTCTCGGCCAGCGCGGCGTCCTCGGCGGCCTGGATCGTGGCGGCGTCGGCGGCGACCGCGTCGGCGGCGGCCTGGCGCGCGGCCTCCTTTTCGTCGGCGCGGGCCGTGCGCACGCCGGCGAGCTCGGCTTTCCGCTCGGCCTCGCGGAGCGCGGTGCGTTCCTCGAACAGCGGATCGGTGACGGTCGGCTTGGGCTTCAGCTTGGCCAGCAGGGCCGCCTTGGCGTCGGCGGCGGCGGACAGGCGGTCGGTCAGGCCGGAGCCTTTGAGGTCACGTGCGGACATGGACAGCTTTTCGGGGGGCGCCGCGATTGCGCGACGGCCACACCCTACACCATCCGGCCAGTTTAGCCCCGCAGCTTCCGCAGCAGCACGTCGACGTCGCGGGCGATCTGCGGGTCTTCACCCTTCAGCGCCTCGATGCGGCGGACGGCGTGCAGCACCGTGGTGTGGTCGCGTCCACCAAACCGGCGGCCGATGTCGGGGAGCGAGCGGACGGTGATCTGCTTGGCCAGCCACATGGCCACCTGGCGCGGCCGGGCCACCGCACGCGCGCGGCGTTCGGAGATCAAGTCGGCCTGTTTCAGCCCATAGTGCTCGGAGACCGTCTTCTGGATCTGGTCCACCGTCACCTTGCGCTCGTTGCACGACAGGTGCGGGCGAAGGATCGTCTGGGCCTCGTCCAGCGTCAGGCGGGCAAGATCGCCGCCGACCCGGGCCACCAGGGTGTTCAGCGCGCCCTCCAGCTCACGGACGCTGTCGGTGAAGCGGTCGGCCAGGAACTGCATGACCTCGGCCTTGGCGGACGGCAGGAACTTGCCCTGCTGCGCCAGCGTCTGCAGCTTGCGCTCCAGGATGCCGAGGCGAAGGTTGCGGTCCGCCGGCTCGATGCCGCAGACCAGGCCCGCCTGCAGATGGCTCCGCAGCCGGGGCTCCATCTCCGAGATCTCGGTCGGCGAGCGGTCGGCGGTCATCACCACGCGGCGGCCGTCCTCGACCAGCGCGATCAGGGTGTGGAACATCTCCTCCTGGGTGGAGACCTTGCCGGCCACGAAGTGCACGTCGTCGATCAACAACAGGTCGGCGTTGCGCAGCTCGTCCTTGAAGGCCGCTGTCTGCTTGTCCTGCAGCGCCTTGACGAAGGTCGAGGTGAACTTCTCGGCGGTCAGGTAGACGACCCGCTTGGTCGGCTCATTGCGCATGGCCTCCCAGGCGAGCGCGTTCAGCAGGTGCGTCTTCCCGAAGCCATAGGGGCCGTGGAACACCACCGGATTGAAATGCCCGTCCGACCAGGTCGCCACCCGCCGGGCCACGGCGAAGGCGAATTCGTTGGAAGGTCCGGCCACGAAGGTGTCGAACGAGAAGCGGTCCTGCAGGCCCAGTAGCCGGCCCTGGCGGGCCGCGGCGGGCGCAGCCTGGGCCTCGATCTCGAAGACTTCAGGCGGGATCGAAATTTGCTCTTCCACGGCCGCTGCGAAGGCGGGCGCCGCCGCCATCAGGCCGTCGGAATCGAATTCCATGCGTGATTTCAGGTCGAGCCGGCGGCCGAGCGGGTCGTTCTGCGCCCACAGTTCGCCGATGCGGCGCCAAGCATGCCGGGCGATCCAGTCGCGCGCCACGCCGGTGGCTGCGACCAAGCACACGTCTTCCCCGGTCTCCCGGAGCGCCGCCTGGCCCAGCCAGGAGCCAAACGTCGCCTCGCCCAGATCGCGCTTCAAGACCACACAGGTCTTCGTCCACACGACTCCGGCCGGTGCGCTCGCCATAGCTCCCGCAACCCCCCCGCTCACCATCTCTGTCAACCCCGTCCTACCCGCGTCACGGTCCCAGCCCCACGCATGGGACCGCGCCTTTTATTAAACACAAACAGGCTTTTATCCGGCGAACGCTTGCGCTCCGCCGGCGCCCCGTTTCGATCCGGGATCAGATGAAAGACGCCTGTTGAAGGGCCAACACTAGCGGGGCGCCGGGGCCGGTCAACGGTGATTCTTAGACGCTCAAGACGATTATTTCGTTGACTCGCGCTTACCCCTTTTAGGGCCAAGGAAAACGCCGATCAGCGTTCCGTGCGCTGAGCAGATTCGTCGCACCTGTCGCACCCCCAGGCCCAACCGCGGGCTCGCCCCAAACGCGAAAACGGCGCCCGGATGGGGCGCCGTTCTGGCCGATCAATTCCTATGGGAGAGGCGGGGTTGCGCCCCGCCGCCACGCCTTAACTTAGGCGGTGGCCATCTTCTTCAGTTGGGCGGCCAGGCGCGAGACCTTCCGCGAGCCGGTGTTCTTGTGCACGACACCCTTGGTGACCGCGCGCATCAGCTCCGACTGAGCCTTCACGAAGGCGTCCTTGGCCACGGCGGCGTCGCCCGAGGTCAGGGCCTCGTCGAACTTGCGCAGGTAGGTGCGCACGCGCGAGCGGCGGGCGGTGTTGACTTCGGTGCGGCGGGCGATCTTGCGGACCGCCTTCTTGGAGCCGGGCGTATTGGCCATTCTCAGGAACTCTTCATGCGAACGCGTCCGGCGGGCCGGGCGGGTAAAATTGGAGGCGCGGATATACGGGAGGAAGGGCGGTGGGTCAATGGACGGCGGACGGCTAAATCGCCCCCGCTTCACCCCGTCGCGAGGCCGTCCAACGGACAGGCCCCGGCATACATCTCATGGCAGCCAGTTTGCCTAGCCTCTCAGGTCACTCAAGGACGCGCCAAAGGCGCGCCGCGACGCGGCCGGCCAAGGGCCGGTCCTTGACTGACCTGAGAGGCTAGGCTCGCATCTACCGTGAGATTTAAGCCCCAAAAGGATCTTTACGATCCTTGGCGGTCAGTCGAAGGGTGCCGGCGTCCCTCGCCGCCCCTGGCCGCGCGCCTACGTCCCCGTGAACTTCGCCGGCCGCTTGTCGACGAACGCCGCCATGCCTTCCTTCTGGTCGTCGAAGGCGAACAGCGAGTGGAACAGCCGGCGCTCCATGGTCAGCCCGGTCGCCAGCGTCGTCTCGAAGGCCGCGTTGACCAGTTCCTTGTTCATGGCCAGCGCCAGCGGCGACTGTCCGGCGATCTTGCCCGCCGCGGCCAGGGCCTCCTCGATCAGCTTGTCGGCGGCCACCACGCGGGAGACCAGCCCGCCGCGTTCCGCCTCGGCAGCGTCCATCATCCGGCCGGTCAGCACCATGTCCATGGCCTTGGCCTTTCCGACCGCGCGGGGCAGGCGCTGGGTGCCGCCGATGCCCGGCATGACGCCCAGGTTGATCTCCGGCTGGCCGAACTTGGCGGTCTCAGCGGCGATGATGAAGTCGCAGAGCATGGCCAGCTCGCAGCCGCCGCCCAGCGCAAACCCGGCCACCGCGGCGATCAGCGGCTTGCGGAAGCCCTCGATCCTTCGGGCAGCAGGGCCGAAGAAGTCGCTGACGAACATCTGGGCGTAGGACTTGTCCGACATCTCCTTGATGTCGGCGCCGGCGGCGAAGGCGCGCTCGGACCCGGTCAGCACCACACAGCGGACGCCCGCGTCGGCCTCGGCGGCGTCCAGCGCCGCGCACAGTTCGGTCAGCAGCTGACTGTTCAGCGCATTCAGCGCCTGGGGCCGGTTCAGGCGGATCAGGGTGACGCCCGGCTGGGGGGCTTCGACGAGCAGGGTTTCGTAGGCGGACATCGGAGCGGCTCCTGGAATGGCCTCGCCGCCTTAAGGCCCCGTGACCGAATAGCCAAGCGCCCTCAGCCGCGCCGGCACCCCATCGGGGCCGATCAGATGGCCGATGCCGACGATGACCACGGTGCGGCCGTGGCCCTTCATCCGGGCGTCGAGGATCTGCGTCCACCGGGCGTTGCGGTCGAGCACCAGGCGGCGGAACAGGGCCGGCGAGCCGTCGCGCAGCGGCTTGATCGCCTCGGCGTCGAGGGTGGCCATGTCGGCGTTCATCCAGGCCTTCAGCAGGGTCTGATATTCGTCGGGCTTCTCGTCCATCTCCTGCAGGGTCTCGTGCAGCGAGACGATCTGCTCGGCCATGGTGCCGGAGGAGAGCAGGCCGATCTGTTCGGCCGGGGTCTCGAAGGCCTCGCGCTTCGCCCGGGGTGAGGCCATGGCGGAGATGGTCTTTTCCACCCCGCTGCTGGCGTCGGCCCCGACACGGCGGTAGGCGCCGCCGGAAAGCGCGATCTCGGCCAGCCAGGGCTGCAGGCGGTCGACCAGCACGGGCGACACGTCATAGGCGGCCGCGACCTTGCTCATCAGCGCGCTGTCTTCCGGGCTCAGCAGCCTGAACAGCGACCCGTCCGGCGGCAGCACGCCGGCCTGGGTGGCGAGTTTCGCGGTGTCGGCCTCGCTCTGCGCGTCGATGGGCAGTTCGAACCAGACGTCGTCGGCGGCCTTCAGGGCGCGTTCCAGCGCTGCGGGCGTCCAGGCGAGGCCCGGCGGCAGGACGTGGATCGAGCCGAACAGCACGATCTCCGAGTCCTTGTCCTTCACCACCCAGACCGGGGGCTCGGCGGCCGCGGCGCCGGCGAAGGCGAGCGCCATACAGGCGCCGGCGAAGGTTTTCCAGAAACGGGTCATGCCGCCGCGTTCATGTCTGGCAAACGGGGCAGTAGAATGTCGAACGCCCCGCCTGGACCTGGCGGGCGATGACGCCGGTGCAGGGGTCGTTGAAGCAGGGCTCGCCCTCGCGGTCGTAGGTGCGGAAGCGGTGCTGGAAGTAGCCGAGCGCGCCATCCGTCTTGGCGAAGTCGCGCAAGGTCGAACCTCCCGCCGCGATCGCCTCGGTCAGGACCGCGCGGATTTCGACGACCAGCTTTTCCAGCCGGGGCCGGGAAATCCCGCCCGCCGCCCGGAACGGCGAGATGCGGGCCCGGTTCAGCGCCTCGCAGACGTAGATGTTGCCCAGGCCCGCCACGATCCGCTGGTCGAGCAGCAGGGTCTTCGGCCCCTGCTTGCGGTCCTTGAAGGCGGCCCGCAGGCGGCCCGCGTCGAAGTCGTCCGACAGCGGCTCTGGCCCGAGCCCCATGAACCAGGGATGCAAGTGCAGGGTCGCGGTGTTGATCAGCGCCATGTAGCCGAAGCGCCGGGGGTCATAGTAGGTGACCCGCGCGCCTTCCTCGGTCTCGAAAACGATGTGGGCGTGCTTCGGGTCAGGGTCCGGGGCGTAGTGGAACTCGCCGGGTCGCTCGACGCCCTCTGGCCGGGCAATTTCGAAGCGCCCGCTCATGCCTAAGTGCATGACCAGGGTGTCCTCGCGGTCCAGCGTCGCCATCAGATATTTCGCGCGGCGCGTCAGGCGGGTGATCGTGGCCCCGGTCAGCACCTGGACGAAGTTCGGCGGCAACGGGAAGCGCAGGTCGGGACGGCGCGCCTCCACTCGGGCCAGCCTGTGGCCCTCCAGAACCGGCGCCAGTCCGCCACGCACGGTCTCGACCTCGGGAAGTTCGGGCATTCATCTGGCTTGGCACGGGCCGGCGGCGAGGCCAAGGGCCTTGGAGGGGCGCCTTCGGAAGGCTAAGAGCCTGGGCCATGACCGGACCCGCCGCCACCTTCGGCTTCCGCGACGTGGACGCGAGCGACAAGCCCGGCCTGGTGCGGGGCGTCTTCGACCGCGTGGCGAAGCGCTATGACCTGATGAACGACCTGATGAGCGGGGGCGTGCATCGCCTGTGGAAGGACGCGGTCGCCGCGCGCCTGAATCCGCAGCCGGGCGAGACCATCATCGACGTGGCCGGCGGCACTGGCGACATGGCGCGGCGCTTCTCGAAGATGGCGCGGCGGGTGCAGCAACGGCGCGGCGGAGACGACGCCCGGGTGTTCGTGGTCGACTACAACGCCGAAATGATCGCGGCCGGCCGCGAAAAGGGGTCCGAGCCGGAGATGGCCTGGGCGGTGGGCGATGCGCAACGCCTGCCCCTGCCGGACGCCTGCGCCGACGCCTATGTGATCTCGTTCGGGATCCGCAATGTCACCGACATCTCATCGGCCCTGCGCGATGCGCGCCGCGTGCTGAAGCCCGGTGGCCGGTTCCTCTGCCTGGAGTTCTCACGGCCGATCACCGAGCCGCTGCAGAAGGCCTACGACGCCTATAGCTTCAAGGTGATCCCGGAGATCGGCGCCCGGTTCGGCGGCGACCGCGACGCCTATCAGTATCTGGTGGAAAGCATCCGCCGCTTCCCCGACCAGCGGAAATTCGCCGGCATGATCTCCGAGGCGGGCTTCGGGCGCGTCGACTACACCAACTTCACCGGCGGCGTGGCGGCCCTGCACACGGGCCGGGTGATCTAGGGACATGGGCGCTTTCGGCGCGTTTGGCCGCATGACCGGCGCGGTCTGGGTGCTGGTGCGCAACGACGCCCTGCTGCCGCGCGAGCTGGACCAGGTCTATCCCTCGTCGGTGGCGACGATCGCCAAGACCTTGCGGGTCTTCGCCGGGCGGGGCGCGAGGAACGGCCGGCCCGGCGAGCGGCTGGCGCGGTCGCTGGAAGGCCTGGGGCCGGTGGCGACCAAGCTTGGCCAGATGCTGTCGACGCGGGGCGACTTCTTCGGCGCGGAGTTCGCGCAGGACCTGAGCCGGCTCAAGGACCGCCTGCCGCCGTTTCCGACCCCCATCGCCCGCGCCGAGGTGGAGCGCACGCTCGGCCGCACCGTCGAGAGCCTCTACGCCGAGTTCGGCGAGCCGATCGGCTCGGCCTCGCTGGCCCAGGCCCATGAGGCCAAGCTGAAGGACGGGCGCAAGGTCGCGGTGAAGGTGCTGCGGCCGGGCATTGAGCGCCGCGTCGGCGAGGACGCCGAGAGCCTGATGCTCGCCGCCCGCCTGATCGCGCGCTGGATCCCGCCGGCGCGCCGGCTGGAGCCGGTGGGCTTCGCCGAAACGGTGATCCGCGCCACCACGCTCGAGCTCGATCTGCGGCTGGAGGCGGCCGGCGCCGACGAGCTGCGCCAGGTGATGGCGCTGGACGGCTACATGACCGCGCCCTCGATCGTCTGGGAGGGCGTCGGCAAGCGGGTTCTGACCATGGAATGGGCGCGCGGCTGGCCGCTGTCGGACCCCGACGCCTTGATCCAGCCCGGCCTCGACCGCCAGGCCACCGCCGACAACCTGATCCGCGCCTTCCTTTCCCAGGCCCTCGATCACGGTGTCTTCCACGCCGACCTGCACGAGGGGAACCTGTTCGTCGCCGCGCCGTCGCAGCTGACCGCGGTCGATTTCGGGATCATCGGCCGGATCGGGCCGCCGGAGCGGCGCTATCTCGCCGAGATCCTCTGGGGCTTCCTCAACAAGGACTACGAGGGCGTCGCCAGGACCCATTTCAACGCCGGCTATGTGCCAGCCCACCACAGCGTCTCGGCCTTCGCCCAGGCGCTGCGCGCGGTGGGCGAGCCGGTGTTCGGCCGCAAGGCTAGCGAAGTGCCGATGAGCCGGGTGCTGATGCAGCTCTTCGAGATCACCGCCCTCTACGACATGCACCTGCGGCCCGAGCTGGTTCTGCTGCAGAAGACCATGACCATGGTCGAGGGCGTCGCCCGCCGCATCCAGCCCGACCACGACATCTGGACCGCCGCCGACCCGGTGGTCCGCCGCTGGATGGCCCGCGAGCTGTCGCCCGCCGCCCGGATCAAGCGGTTCGCCGATGAGGCCGCCACGGCGATGCGAAACCTGGCAAGGCTGATCGAGAACCCGCCGGTGGCGACCGTGGAGGTGCGCGAGGCGCCGGCCCGCGGTCGATCCGCGCTCCTGTGGTTCGCGGCGGGCGCTGTGGTCGCCGGGGCTGCGTTCCTCGCGGCGATGTACCTGCGCTGACCCAACTAGTTCCTACCCCAGCGCGGAGCGCGCCAGGGGGAGGTGGCTCGCGGCGCAGCCGCGAGACGGAGGGGGTTTCACCCGCCGAGTCCGCGACAGCTGACATCCCGAACGCCGGAGAGGAAACCCCCTCAGTCCGCATTCGCGGACAGCTCCCCCTATGGGGAGCAATTGGAGCCCTCACCCCTCGATCGCCGTCCGCGCCCGCCATTCCGCGTGGGTCAGCCGCTCCACGTCGCCCTCGCCGAACAGCTCCATCTTGCCGTTCCGGAAGACCGTGGTCCGCCCGATAGTCGGCATGTCGGCGATCTCGATGGGGTCGCGGCGGCCGGCGGTCAGGTAGACGAGGTCCCCCGGACCCACGGACTTCAGCGAATGCACCACGCCGTCGATCGGGAAGCCCACGAAGTCGCCAGGCCCGACCGGGTGGCCGACGCCATCCAGCACCATCTCGCCGACGCCCTCCAGGACAAAGACGAACTCCTCCGACACGCTGTGGGCGTGGGGGATGAAGCTCTCCTTGCCGGGCGGAATGCGGATCAGGTGCGCGCCCAGCTGACTCATCCCCGCCGGATCGCCCAGCGGGACCATGGCCATGTCCGACGCCGGATTGAACGGATGGCGGCCACGCCAGACCTTGGACCAGTCGGTCCCGCCCGTGCGGACGATGTGCTTAGGGTCCGCCATCCGGTCTCCTTAAGTCTTATTCCGCGTCGTCGGCGTATTTCGAACGGCGCGAGTGCGACGCCTGCTGGCTGTGCTCCTCGCGGTCCTTCTGCTTTTCCCAGTAGGCCATGCCGTCGTCCGGCTTGAACATGGTGCGCGGCGCGCCTTCCTTGCTGGCGACGGCGAACACATTGCCCTTGGGGTCGTAGTAGAGGATGTCGCCGTTCTTGCGGGTCAGCGTCAGCGTGCCCTTGGGCGGATGGCCCACGAAGGCGTGCGCCTTCTGCACAAATTGCTCCCGGGTCTTGGCCCCGAAGGCGTCGCCGTCGCGCTCGAACTGCTTCTGCGCCCCTTCCTCGGCGGTGAACCGCTTGGAGGGCGCCCACACCGGCTTGCCGTCGTCTGCCTTGGCGACCTCGTCCTTGCGGTGGTCGACCTGCGGCTGGCCATTGTCATAGCCGCCGCGCCGGTCGGAACCGTAGGAACGGTCCGGCGCGTTGGCCGAGGCCACTTCCGTCCCGGACCCCTTCTTGGCCACCGCCGAAGGGCCGTTGTCGCAGGCGCTCAGCAACGCCATCGCCGAAATCCCGAGCGCCAGGGCCATCCCGACCTTCACGCCCGCCTTCTCAAACCCAGCCATCACCGTTTCTCCCATAACAGCCGCAGGTTAGGAACAAAGAAAGAACAACTTGCAACAGTGGCGATTATGCCTAACTTGACTGGCCCGTCAAATGGCATAGCTTCCGCTGAGACGCGGAAGGAACCGTCATGCTGCAGGCCCTCTACGCATTCGCGTTTCACGCATGGGATCATGCGTTTTGGCTCCTCACCAATATCGTATTGGTAGTGCCAGCTGTGTATGGTTGGTTTCCAAGCAAACTCAGGATGCACGTGGAGCAGCATCCTATCCTCGGGAAGTTATTCATCCCGAGATGGTGGGCGGTGCCATTTGCCCTAACCGGTATTCTGGTGATGACGTTCTTAGCGTTCAAGGACGAATACGACATCGCAAACAATCTTAGACAGCAAATAAGCGGGCCTAAAGGATGCGTCTCGCAACTGGCTAATATGCGCGGAAAATACGACGCCGACGAATCTGCGATAAATGGCAAGAATGGGCTGAGAGAGCAGATTACGACTCTACTGGAGAGATATACGGGAAGTCCATCTCCGAAAACTCTCTCTTCTCCGGTCGTGCCAGAGCTACGTCATGCCGTTATGTCAGTTACTCGCATAGAAGCGGTGTCTGGCTTAGACAAAGACGGAAATAGTATATTTCCAATAAGGTTATATTGGAAAAACAAGGGAGAAATTCCAGGTGACGTTCCAGTATATACCGGATCGTGGGACGCCACTAAGGCGAATATGACTGACGCTGAAATAGACGAACGCGAATTGAGCGCAATAAAGTTGGCAACATCTAAAGTGCCAGCATGGGGTGTAGAACGTAGTCAGCTGATCCAAAGGACAATGAAAAGTGGTTCTTGATAGGTGCCCTAACTAAAGAGGTTCACGATGAGATTTTGAAGGGTACGAAGCGTCTATACGTATTCTATGAACTAACTTATCGGGATAAAAATTTACCTGCCGGTCAATTCTGGTTTTCAGAATATTGCGGGTCACTAATTTCGGACGGAAGTATAGAGGAATGCGGAACCCATAACAGAACGTGGCTACACAAATGATGTTAACAGGCGCTAATTGCCGCTCCGAAAATGTCGTCGTTCAAGCGGTTGTTATAACGGAACTGGAACTCGGCGATATAGAGCGGCAGGTACTTGGCGGACACCTTGTGGAAGCTCCCGACCATGCCGCGCTTAATCAGCGACCAAAAGCCTTCGATGGTCTGTGTGTGGATCGCGCCGACCACGTACTGGCCCTTGGAGTGGTCAACGGTACGGTGGAAGCGTCCGCCGTGGGCGTTGGTGTAAGCGGGGAGCTGGTCGGTACACAGGAGGCTCACGCGGTTGGAAACGGCCTCTTCAATGAAGCGGCTCAGTACCTCACGACTGGCGCTTTGGATGACGCGCACAACGACATTTCCACCGCGCTCGATAGCTCCCGCCACGATCATCTTGTCAGGCGTACCGCGACCAGACTTCTTGGGCAGGCGACGCTTGGAGAGGTGCTTGTTCTTCCACTTACCACCTACGTAGGTCTCATCTACCTCGACGATGCCCATGAGTTTGCGGAAGCCCTCATCGGCCAGCCCAGCGCGCACGCGGTGGCACATATACCAAGCGGTCCGATACGAGCCGAAGCCCATCACGCGCTGCACCTGAAGGGCGCTGACGCCCTTCTTGCTGGTCAGCATCATGTGGATGACCCGAAACCACTCGCGCAGAGGCTTGTTGGTATTCTCGAAAATCGTTCCGGCGATCACGGAGAAGCGGTAGCCGCTGTCCGGAGCGCAAGAGTAGCACTGCCACTTGAACGCCATGGTGGAGACGGCGCCGATCTTCTCCACGGAGCCGCAGCGCGGGCAGAACACTTCGCCGCCGGGCCAACGATGCACGGCCAGGTACGCGCTGCACGCATCCTCGTTGGGGAAGGCCTTCTCGAACTGCGGAATGGTCATCTGATGGATGCGGGCCATGGGGCTCTCCCTTCGATTTCAGGAGGATGCCATGCCTGAGGCTACCAGTCAAGTAGTGCATAATCGCCGCAACAGTTGTCGAGTCGAATTTGCGAAATTTGTCGGCGGCGCCCATCTGCACTAAGTCTGGCGCGCGTCGATGAGGGGCCCAAAGCCTTGGACCAGAAGCGAGTTCTCCTGATCGTCGGCGGCGGTATCGCGGCCTATAAATCCCTCGAATTGACGCGTCTGTTGCGCAAGGCCGGCGTCGGGGTGCGGCCGATCCTCACCCGCGCGGGGTCGGAGTTCGTGACCGCGCTCAGCCTCTCGGCGCTGGCCGAGGACAAGGTCTATTCCGAACTCTTCTCGCTGACCGATGAAGCCGAGATGGGCCATATCGAGCTGTCGCGCTCGGCCGACCTCGTGGTCGTGGCGCCGGCCACCGCCGACCTGATGGCCAAGGCGGCCAACGGCCTGGCGGGCGACCTGGCCTCGACGACCCTGCTCGCCACCGACAAGCCGGTGCTGATGGCCCCGGCGATGAATGTGCGGATGTGGGAACACGCCGCGACCCAGCGAAACCTCAGCGTCCTCAAGGCGGATGGCGTGAGCTTCGTCGGCCCCGACGAGGGCGCCATGGCCTGCGGTGAATATGGGCCAGGCCGGATGGCGGAACCGGCGGCGATCTTCTCCGCGATCATGGCCGCGCTGGGCGGCGGCGCGAAGCCGCTAGCCGGGAAGCGCGCCATCGTGACCGCCGGGCCCACCGTTGAGGCGATCGACCCCGTGCGGATGCTGACCAACCGTTCCTCCGGCAAGCAGGGCTATGCGATCGCCAGCGCCCTGGCGGCGCTCGGCGCGGAGGTGACCCTGGTGAGCGGACCCACGGCGCTCCCGGCGCCGGCCGGGGTGAAACGCGTCGATGTGGAGAGCGCGCGCGACATGCTGGCCGCCTGTGAGGCGGCGCTGCCCGCCGACATCGCCGTCTGCGTCGCCGCCGTCGCCGACTGGCGCCCGGCCACGGCGGGCGAGCAGAAGATCAAGAGGGATGGCAAGGCGCCGGACGCCATCGCGCTCGTCGAAAACCCCGACATCCTGGCGACCTTGTCGCAGGGCAAGCGCCGTCCGAAGCTGGTGATTGGCTTCGCGGCCGAGACCAACGACCTCGACGCCCACGCCAAGGCCAAGTTGGCCAGGAAAGGCTGCGACTGGATCGTCGCCAATGACGTCAGCGTGGCTGGAACCATGGGCGGC
Source organism: uncultured Alphaproteobacteria bacterium (assembly GCA_903822175.1). Lineage (GTDB taxonomy): Bacteria > Pseudomonadota > Alphaproteobacteria > Caulobacterales > Caulobacteraceae > Phenylobacterium. Next base: position 159,686 of record CAIJOB010000040.1, on the reverse strand, counting down.
GACGACAACGCCGTGGCCCTCGTCACCAAGGGCGGAATCGAGCGATGGGAGCGGATGGCCAAGGGCGACGTCGCCCGCCGGCTGGCCGACCGCATCTCTCAGGAGTTCAAGTGAACCCGACCGTCCCGATCACCCGCCTGCCGCATGGCGCCGACCTGCCGCTGCCGGCCTATGAGACCGCCCAGGCCGCCGGCATGGACCTGCGGGCCGCCGTGCCGCAGGACGAGCCCCTGGTGCTGCGCCCGGGCTCGCGGTTCGCGGTGCCGACCGGGCTCGCGTTTGCGCTTCCCCCCGGCTTCGAGGGCCAGGTGCGGCCGCGCTCGGGCCTGGCGTTCAAGCACGGGGTCACCTGCCTCAATACCCCCGGCACCATCGACGCCGACTATCGTGGCGAGGTGAAGGTCATCCTGATCAATCATGGCGAAGAGGACTTCGTGATCCGCCGCGGCGAGCGCATCGGCCAGCTGGTTATCGCCCCGGTCGTCCAGGCCGTCTGGGCCGAGGTCGAGACCCTCGACGAGACCGCGCGCGGCGCCGGCGGCTTCGGGTCCACGGGGCGCTAGGGATGGGTGAGACGCCCACCGAGCGGAAACGGCGTCTGCGCTTCCTGACGCTGGCCGAGTTCGTGGGCATCGCGGCGTTGGCCATCGCCGCGCTCGGCTATTGGGACACTCATCGCGAACGCACCCAGACCGACCGCGAACGGGCCGCCGAGGCGCAGGAGAAGAAGGCCGAAGCCAAGGCCGGCGCCCTCAAGCTGACCTTCCTGATGACCGGTTCTCCTGAGGGCTCGGGCGAGCGGCTGAAGCTTTCCAGCGTGCACGCCGAACAGGTGATCCAGACCCAGACGCTGACCTTCCCGACCGAAATCCGCGGCGATCCGGTCCAGACCACCGGCAACCCCCGCGTCGAGGCCGGCTGGATCGAGGGCGGTGTCACCAAGGCCGAGCACGCCCGCGGCGGCAAGGGCCGCTCGGGCCGCCTCCCGGTGGCCATCGTCACCAGCTTCATCGAGGATGGCCAGACCAAGACCGACACGGCGCTCTATCAGCTGGGCTACAGCGCCCACCCGCGCGTGCTGCGCTCCGACAAGGTCGAGCTGGAGGGCCTCTCCCTGCTGCGCCACGGCGTCGGCGCCGACCCACAGGCCGTGGTCGACGCCGCCTGGACCCGCCAGAATCCGCTGCCGGCAAAGCCTTAAACACCGCTCATCCCGGCGAAGGCCGGGACCCAGATCTCTTAGCTCAGACGTGGGTTGGACTCGCTCAGAGTTCTTAGAGCCCGCATCTAAGCCATTCCATCTGGGTCCCGGCCTGCGCCGGGATGAGCGGGATGGGGGCTAGCGCGCCATCTCCGGCGCCGTGAACCCGCGGATGTTGTCCTCGATGGCCTGGGCGAGCGCGAGGGTCTTGGCGTCGCCGTTCAGCGGGCCGATCAGCTGGGCGCCGACCGGCAGCCCATCCGCCGCTGGGCCGATCGGGATCGCGGTCGCCGGCAGGTGCAGGGCGGTCGCCAGCGAGATCCAGTTGAGCATCGACGCATAGGGCATCACTTCGCCGTCCGAGCCGGTCAGCCGCCGCCTGGCGAACGGCCGGTGGTCGTGGGCGAAGGCGGTGACCGGCGTGATCGGCGCCAGGATCGCGTCGAAGCGGCCGAACACCTCGCCGATCTCGTGGCGCAGACGGGCGCGCACCGCATCGGCCGCCAGCCACTCCCGATGCGTGGCGGTGTAGGCCAGCGTCATGGCGGCATCCCGGGCGCCAGCACCGCCCCGCGCCATCTGCCAGCGGGCGAGGCCGCGCATGCGCTCCATGGCGCGGATCGTGGAGTCGGGCATGTCCTCGCCGATGATCGCGCCCAGCAGGGTCTGATAGGCGGCCATCAGGGTCGGCATGTGCGCGGGCGAGGAGATCGGCGTCACCTCCACGCCGGCGGCGGTCAGTTCGGCGGCGAAGCTCTCGATGCTGCTGCGCACCTGCGGGTCGAGCGGGAAGCTCGGCTCATCGAGCCAGAGTGCGATCCTGGCGGTCTTCAGGTCGGCGCTGGGGGCCTTGGCCGCCATCGGCCCGCCCTCGATCACCGACAGCAGCAGGCGCAGGTCGCGGGCCGAGCGCGCCATGGGCCCGGCGACGTTCAGGTCGCGCTCGCTCCACGATCCGGGCGCCGGCGGCACCTGCCCGCGCTGATTGACCAGGCCCCAGGTGGGCTTGTGGCTGTAGACGCCGCAAAAGCTCGCCGGCACGCGCAGCGACCCGCCGATGTCCGAGCCGATCTCCAGCGCGGTGATCCCGGCCGCCAACGCCGTCGCCGCGCCCCCGGAGGAGCCGCCGCAGGTCCGGCTCACGTCCCACGGATTGTTGGTGGTCCCATAGAGGCCGTTGAAGGTCTGCCAGTCGCCGGCCAGGACCGGGGTGTTGGTCTTGCCCCAGATCACCACGCCCGCGTGCCGGGCCAGGCGAACCGCCGCGGCGTCCTGCGCCTGGCGTTGGCGATAGGCCTTGAGGCCAGAGGACGCCGGCAGCCCCACCACGTCGAAGGTGTCCTTGACCGTCATCGGCAGGCCGGCCAGCGGGCCCAGCGTCTCGCCCCTGGCCCGCAGCTCGTCGAGCGCCTTGGCGTGGAACAGCGCGCGGTCCAGATCGACGGCGACCACGGCGTTCAGCTTGGCGTGGGTCTGTTCGTGGCGCGCCAGCGAGGCCTTCAACAGCTCGACCGCGGAGACCTTCTTCTTGCCGAGCAGCGCCAGCTGGTCCGTGGCGTCGAGCTTGAGAAGATGGTCGTCCAGGGCCTTCATCCCTGGCTGAAGCCCAGGACGTCGCCCATGGTGTAGTGGCCGGCCGGACGCCCCGCGACCCAGCGCGCCGCCACCAGGGCGCCGCGGGCGAACAGGCCCCGGTCGCGGGCGGAATGGGCGAGGGTCAGGGTCTCGTCCTCGGCGATGAACGAGACGCTGTGTTCGCCGACGATGCCGCCGCCGCGCACCACGGAAAATCCGATCTCGCCCGGCGGCCGCGCGCCGGTGATGCCGTCACGGCCGCGCTTGGCCACATCGCCGAGGCTCACGCCCCGGCCCCGCGCGGCGGCCTCGCCCAGCATCAGGGCGGCGCCGGAGGGCGCATCGACCTTGCGGCGGTGGTGCGCCTCGAAGACCTCAATGTCGTAGGCGTCGGGCCCCAGCTGGCGGGACGCCTGTTCGACAAAGCCCAGCAGCATGTTCAGGCCGAGCGAGAAGTTGCCCGCGCGAACGATGGCGACCTTCGCCGAAGCCTCGATGATGGCGGCGATCTGCGCCTCGTCCAGGCCGGTGGCGCCGATCAGCAGGGCCGGCCCGCCTTTGGCCGCACAGGCCCGCGCCAGATCGACCGAAGCGGCGGGCGTGGTGAAATCGATGACCACATCGGCGGCGGCCAGGGCGGCGTCGCGGTCGATCAGGCCTTCGCCGCTCAGGTCCGGGCGGTCGAACCGCGCGGCCAACACCGTGGCCGGGTCCGCCTCCACGCAGGCGGCCATGGCTTGGCCCATGCGGCCCAGCGCGCCGCCGACGGCGATCTTGATCGGGATATCGGACAGCGGCGTGACTCCGGCGGGCGGCCAAGGGAGCGGCTAGTCTCCCCAGGGCGCCCCCCAGGTCAAGTTCAAGCGGGTCAAGCTCATCAGGCGGCGGTGGTCTCGGCGAGCCGTTCCCAGGTGGTCTTCTGCATGCTGGGCCGCGCCGCCATCCGCTCCATCCAGCCGAGCAGGGGCGAGCCGGCCAGGAGGTCGCCGCCCTCCGGGGTCTGGCCGAGGAACTCAAAGTGGCCGTAGGCGAAGAGGTCGGCCAGGCTGACCGCCTCGCCCGCCAGATAGGGCTGGGCGCCCAGGATGTCCTCCAGGGCCGCGATGCAGGTGCGCGCCATGGGGAGCGCGTTTGCCACCGCCTCCTCGTCCACCGGCATGCCGAACTTTGGCTTCACAACCCGGTTGAAGCCGATGCCGCCGCTGATCGAGGGCATGACGTACCAGTCGACGATGTTCAGCACCTGGTCCATGCGGGCGGCCTGCCGCGGGTCGGACGGCGTCAGGCTCGGGCCGTCGAACACCCGGTCGATGTAGCGGCCAATAGCCTGGGCCTCGTAGAGCACGAAGTCTCCGTGCTCGATGGTCGGCAGACGCCCGAAGGGGTTGCGGGCCAGGTACTCGGGCGTCTTGTTCGCGCCGGTCCCGAACGCCATGGCGTCCAACCGGTAAGGCGCGCCCTTTTCCTCGCAGACGATCAGCGCTTTGCGGACATAGGGGCTGCCGGGAATTCCGTGCACGACAATGGGTTCGACCACGAGATGTCTCCTTTTCTCGATAAGGTTGAGGCTCGATAGGGTTGGGGATCAGTCGCCGGTCGCGGTCCTGAAGTTGCCGAGGATCAGGTCCCAGCCGGTGTTCATCCCGGTCAGGGCGCGGGCCGCACCCTCGCTGTCGCCGAACCGTTCCAGGCCGCGATGCTCAAAATCGACCCGGGTTTCCCCGCCGTCGATCGCGACGAAGCGCACGTCCACCTCGGTCAAGAGGTCGGGGTCGTAGGTGAATTCGGCGTTCAGCCGCCAGGCCAGGACCAGGCGCCCCGGCGGGTCCCAGGTCAGCACGTCGCCCCACGGGCGCTCGACGCCGTCCTCATGCTCGCCGTACCAGCGACCGCCCTCACGGGGCTCGATTACCGCCCCGGTTAGCGGCGATGGGCCGACGTAGTGAGTCCGGGGCCACCAGCCGCCGAAGCCGGCGGTGAACACCTGAAACGCCCGCTCGGGCGTCGCCCGCAGGGTGAAGGTCTTCTTGATGGCGGCGGGCTTGATGGTCGCTTGGCTCACGGCTTGTTCCCCGTTTCGGTGTCTTGAGTGTCGTCGTCGCGCTCGACCTCGGCCTTGAAGGCCTCCAGCGCCTCGTCCCAGAAGCGGTCGAGCCAGGCGCGGATCTGCCCCAACCCCTGCGGGTCGATCTGATAGACGCGGCGCGTCCCGTCCGGCCGATCGGTGACCAAGCCGGCCTCCTTGAGGACTTTCAGATGCTGCGAAACCGCCGGCCGGCTGACCGGCAGCCCCCGCGCCAGTTCGCCCACCGGTAGCGGCCCGCGCGCCAGCCGCTCGAACACCTCGCGGCGGGTGGGGTCGGCCAATGCGGCGAAGGCCAGAGCGTTAGTCATTACTTACCGTAAGTCATAGCTAACGGATGAGTCAAGCGGTCTGAGCGGCGCCGCGGGTTGTTCCGGAGTCGCAACGGGCGTTGAGATGTGAACAGTTAATGGCCAAGCTTGTGTGGGGTTGTTTCGCCGGGGCGGGGACTCTAAGCTTCCGCTCTCATCGCCATCGCTTACGAAGGATGCTCCGCCGCCATGAGCGACGCCGAGAAACGCACCTTTACCGATGAGGAGGCCCTGGCCTTCCACCGGTACCCCACGCCCGGGAAAATCGCGATTGCGGCCACCAAGCCGATGGCGACCCAGCGCGACCTCAGCCTGGCCTATTCGCCCGGCGTCGCCGTGCCCGTGAAGGCGATCGCCGCCGACCCGGAGACCGCCTACGACTACACGTCGAAGGGCAACCTGGTGGCGGTGTTCTCGAACGGCACCGCGATCCTGGGCCTGGGCAACCTGGGCGCCCTGGCCTCCAAGCCGGTGATGGAAGGCAAGGGGGTGCTGTTCAAGCGCTTCGCCGACGTCGACGCCATCGACATCGAATGCCTGGCCACCGATCCGGATGAGATCATCACCGTGGTCAAGAACATCGGGGTGACCTTCGGCGGCATCAACCTGGAGGACATCAAGTCCCCCGAGTGCTTCATCGTCGAATCCGCCCTGCAGGAACTCCTGGACATCCCGGTGTTCCATGACGATCAGCACGGCACCGCGATCATCTCGGCCGCCGGCCTGATCAACGTCTGCTTCCTGACCGGCCGGGAGCTGAAGGACGTCAAGGTGGTGCTGAACGGCCCGGGCGCCGCCGGCATCGCCACGCTCGACCTGCTCAAGGCCATGGGCGTGCCGCACGAGAACTGTATCGCCGTGGATTCCAAGGGCGTGCTCTACCGCGGCCGCACCGACGCGATGAACCAGTGGAAGTCGGCGCATGCCATCGAGACTGACAAGCGCACCCTGCAAGACGCGCTGACCGGCGCCGACGTGCTGATCGCCACTTCGGTGAAGGGCGCGATCACCCAGGACGACGTCAAGCTGATGGCCAAGAACCCGGTCATCTTCGCCATGGCCAATCCGGACCCGGAAATCCGCCCGGAAGAGGTCTATGCGGTGCGCCCCGACGCCATCGTCGCCACCGGCCGCAGCGACTATCCCAACCAGGTCAACAATGTCCTGGGCTTCCCCTACATCTTCCGTGGCGCGCTCGACGTGCGGGCGCGGCGGGTGAACATGGAAATGAAGATCGCCTGCGCCAATGCGCTGGCGCTGCTGGCCCGCGAAGACGTGCCCGACGAAGTCGCCGCCGCCTATCATGGGGTGCAGCTGAAGTTCGGGCCGCAGTACATCATCCCGACGCCCTTCGACCCGCGCCTGATCTCCTACATCCCGCCGTTCATCGCCCAGGCGGCGATGGACACCGGCGTGGCGCGCCGGCCGATCGAGGACATGGACGCCTATCGCGCCTCGCTCGCGCAGCGGCTCGATCCCACGGCGGCCTTCCTGCAGAAGCTGCAGGGCGCGGTGCTGTCGGCGCCCAAGAAGAAGCGGATCGTCTTCGCCGAGGGCGAGGAGCCCAGCGTCATCCGCGCCGCCTACGCCTTCCAGAACGCGGGCCTGGGGTCAGCCCTGCTGATCGGCCGCGAGGAAACCGTGCACGAGAACATGCGCTCCGTCGGCCTCGATCCCGCTGAGGCCAAGCTGGAAATCCTCAACGCGCGGATCTCGCACCGCAACGCGGCCTACGTGGACTACCTCTACGGACGGCTGCAGCGGGTCGGCTATCTGCGCCGCGACGTGCAGCGGCTGATCAACCAGGACCGCAACGCATTCGGCGCCTCCATGGTGGCGCTGGGCGACGCCGATGGCATGGTCACGGGCGTGACCCGGTCCTTCGACCAGGTGCTGGAAGAGGTGCTGCAGGTCGTCGATCCGACGCCGGGCGGACGGATGATCGGCATGAGCGTGGTGCTGGCCAAGGGCCGGACCATCTTCATCGCCGACACCTCGATCACCGAGATGCCGGTGGCCGAGGATCTGGTGGAGATCGCCAAACAGGCGGCGAGCGCGGTGCGCACCCTGGGCTACGAGCCCCGCGTGGCGTTCATGAGCTACTCGACCTTCGGCAATCCCATGGGTCTGCGCTCCGACCGCGTGCGCGACGCGGTGACCATGCTCGACGGCATGGAGGGGATCGATTTCGAGTACGAGGGCGAGATGCCGCCGGAACTGGCCCTGGAGCCGGAACTGCGCGGCAACTACCCGTTCATGCGCCTGACCGGCCCGGCCAATGTGCTGATCATGCCGGCGGTACACTCCGCCGCCATCTCCACCCAGCTCATCCAGTCGCTGGGCGGCGCCACGGTGATCGGCCCGATCCTGCTCGGCCTCGACCGCGCGGTGCAGATCTGCCCGCTGTCGGCCTCGGTCTCCAAGATCCTGCAGATGGCCACCGTCTGCGCCTACGAGCGCCAGCTGGCGGAGGTCGAAGCCTAGCCACACCTCCTCTCCCCCGGCGAAGCCGAGAGGGAGAGGATCGAGGAGAGGGTAGAGCGGCCGCACCGGCCCTCTCCCTTCCCTCTCCCTCTCGCTACGCGGGGGAGAGGAGTTCTCTTCCGGGATGACGCCGGAATTGCTACACGGCGCGCCCCGCCCGGAGCGCGCGCTGTGTCATCGCCCCTTAGCCTCGGCATCGATTTCGGCACGACCAACACGGTCGTGGCGCTCGCCGACGCGGCCGGACCAGCGCATCTGGTTGAGTTCCCGGCGCCCGATCGGGAGCATTTCGCCTTCCGCTCTTGCCTCAGCTTCCACGCCGGCGACAAGCCCAACGACCGGACCATCGCGGCCGGACCCTGGGCGATCGACGCCTATGTGGAAGACCCGGCCGACACCCGTTTCATCCAGTCGTTCAAGAGCTTTGCGGCGTCCGAGAGCTTCAGCGAGACCACGATCCTCAACCGCCGCTACCGGTTCGAGGACCTGCTCTCGACCTTCCTGCTGAAGCTGCGCGCCTATGCCGACGCGGGCATGGCCGAGCTGCCGGAGCGGGTGATCGTCGGCCGCCCGGTGACCTTCGCGGGCGCCGCGCCCAACGAGCCGCTCGCGCTGTCGCGCTACGAGACGGCGTTCGAGCGGATGGGGTTCAAGGATATCCTCTATGCCTATGAGCCGGTGGGCGCGGCCTTCTTCTTCGCCCGCGAGCTGGATCACGACGCCACCGTGCTGGTCGGCGACTTCGGCGGCGGCACCTCGGACTTCTCGATCATCCGCTTCGAGCGCCACGCGGGCGAAATCCGCGCCATTCCGCTGGGCCGCTCGGGCGTCGGCGTGGCCGGGGACGCCTTCGACTATCGGATCATCGACAACCTGGTCTCGCCGGCGCTGGGCAAGGGGTCGAGCTATCAGAGCTTCGGCAAGGTGCTGCCGATCCCCAACCGCTACTATTCGGCCTTCGCCCGCTGGGACCAGCTGGCCCTGATGCGCGCCAGCCGCGACATGCGTGAGATCCGCAGCCTGGTCCGCGAGGCCATGGAGCCGGAGAAGATCGAGCGGCTGGTCGAGACGCTGGACGAAAACTACGGCTACCAGCTCTACCGGTCGGTCAGCCGTCTGAAGGAGGCGCTGTCGGCGGACGAGGCGGCGCTGTTCGAGTTCGAGGCGGGCACGATCTCGCTGAAGGGCGGGGTGCGCCGCGCGACCTTCGAGGGCTGGATCGCGCCCGAACTCAAGCTGATCGAGACCGCCGTGGACGCGGCGCTGGCCAACGCCAACCTGAGCGCTGACGGTGTCGACCGGGTGTTCCTGACCGGCGGCTCGTCGTTGGTGCCGGCGGTCCGCGCCATCTTCCACCGCCGCTTCGACGCCTCGAAGATCGAGACCGGGGCCGAGCTGGAATCCATCGCGTCCGGGCTGGCGCTGATGGGCCGCGAGCGCGATCTTTCCCGCTGGACCAGCCGGGCCGGAGACGCCGAATGAGCGCGTTCATCGCCCTGCTGCGCGCCGTCAACGTCGGCGGGACCGGCAAGCTGCCGATGACCGAGCTGGCCGCCATGTGCGAGGCCGCCGGCCACCAGGGCGTCAAGACCTACATCGCCAGCGGCAATGTGGTCTTCACCAGCGCCAAGCCCGAGGCCGCCGTGAAGGCCGACCTGGAGGCGCGCCTCGCCACCTATGCCGGCAAACCGGTCGGCGTCATGGTCCGCACCGCCGCCGAGATGGCCGCCGTGCGCGACGCCAACCCGTTCCCGGATGCGCCCGGTAACCGCACCGTGGCGATCTTCCTGGACGAAGCGCCGCCGGCCGATGCGCTCGATCACGCCACAGGCCGCCTAGACGAAGAGATGCGTCTGGGCGCCCGCGAGGTCTACGTCTTCTACGGCGACGGCATGGGGGATTCGAAGCTGAAGATCCCCGCCGCCAAGGCCGGCACCGCGCGCAACATGAATACCGTGGCCAAGCTCGCCGCCATGGCCGCCGCGCTCTAGGCCAGCGCCGCCAACACCTCGTCCGCCGCCCGTTCGCCGCTCGGCCAGGCGCCGTGGACGGTCGAATAGAAGGTGGCGTGCGTCGCCTCGCCGGCGAAGAAGATGCGGTCCTCCACCGGCGCGGCCAGCACAGCGCGGTCGCCCATGTGGCCCGGCAGGGCGTGCGAATAGGACCCCAGCGCCCAGGGGTCGGCCGCCCAGTGGGTCTCACCCAGCACGTGCAGGCGCCGGCCGACGTCGGAGCCCAGCAGTTCGCCCAGCTCCTGCAGGCAGAAATCCGCCATGGCGCCCGCGCCTGCGGCCTCCAGGTCCCGGGCGCAGGCGCCGCCCAGGAACGCCTCGATATAGGGCCGTCCGAACGGGCGCAGGTGGTAGCTGGCGGTGGCGGTGCGGTCCTTGTGGCCGAACAGATGGCCCTCAAGCGGCAGGTCGTCCGGGGCGTCGAGGCCGATGAACACCTTGTCGGCCAGACCGAGCGGCAGGCCGGCGGCGGCCTGAGCCTTGTCTGGCAGGCCCGGCGAGAACGTCAGCCCGCCCTTCGCCAGCGCCGGCGTCGGCACGCAGACGATCACCGCGCGTGCCGTGATGCGCCCCTTGCCGGTGTCGAGGGTCAGTTCGGCGCCGTCGTGGTGGATCGTCGTGACGGGACAGCCGGTGATGACGTGATCCAGGGCTGCGAAGCTCGCCACCGCCGCGCCATAGCCCTCGCGCACTCGCCAGTTGACGCCGGAATCCTCATAGGCCGCGTAGTCGAGCACGGAGACGGCCTCGAACTCGGCGCCATTGTAGTAGCTGGAAAAGGCGTCGAGCAGCGGATTCCAGCGCCCGTTCGGCTCGAAGAAGTCCGAGGCCGGGCGGTCCACGCCGGTCTTCGCCGCCGCCGTCAGCCGTTCGTCGAGCGCATTGAAGGCCGCGCGATAGGCGCGCTGTTCGGCCTCCGAGAAGTCGCGGTTGAAGGCCTGCTTCATCCAGTGCGGCGGCGACCGGTCCAGCGTAAAGCCCGCCGCCGCGATGGGCCCGGCCAACGGGTTCTCGTCCGCCGAATGCACCCAGCCCGCGCCGCAGTCGACCGGGAAGCCCGCCGCCGTGGTGATCGTGTGCGCCCGGCCCCCGACGCGGTCCCGCGCCTCCAGCGCCACGGCGTCGACGCCGGCCGCCGTCAGCCGCCGCAGCGCCGCGATCCCCGCCGCGCCCGCGCCCACCACCACGACGTCGAAGTGGTCCCGCATCAGCGGATCACTTGCGCAGCGACGGCTTGTCCAGGTCGAGCTCGGTCACCGGGATCACCTCCAGGTCCGGCCGCTTGGCCTTCAGGGCGGCGGCGAAGGTCTTGGCGTCGCCGGCGATGATCACGCTGGCCTTGGCCGGATCCAGCACGCGGGCGGCGAAGGCCTGCACCTGGGCCGGGGTCACCGCCTCGACGCGGGTCGTGTAGCGGGTGATCTCGTCCAGCGGGACGCCATAGAGCGCCAGGTTGCCCAGCGTATTGGCCAGGCCCCCGGTGGTCGCCAGGTTGCGGCCATAGCTGCCGACCAGGTTCGCCTTGCGCGCCGTCAGCTCATCGACGGTGGCCGCCGTGGCGCCGAGCTGCGCCATCTGCTCGACGATGAGGTCCAGCACCTGCGGCGCGGTCTCGTTCTTGGTCTGGGCCGCGGCGCGGAACGAGCCGGTGGTGCGGTTGGCCGAGAGCGCCGAGGAGGCTCCATAGGAGAGACCGCGCTTGACCCGGATCTCGAGGTTCAGCCGCGAGGAATAGCCGCCGCCCAGCAGGGTGTTGGCGACGATGCCCGGATAGTAGTCGGGGTCGCTGCGCGCGATGCCGGGCTTGGCGAGGTTCACCGCCGCCTGGCCGGTGCCGGGCAGGTCGATGACGATGGCGCGCGGCTTGCCGGCCGGCGCGATCACCGGCGCGGGCGCCAGCCGCGTCGCGGGCTTGGCCCAGCCGCCGAAGGTCTTCTCGGCCAGCGCGAAACCCTGCTCCGGGGTGATGTCGCCGGTCAGCACCAGGACGGCGTTGTCGGGCCGGTACCAGGCGGTGTGCAGGGCCGTGAGGTCGCCGGGCTTGATCCGCGCGATCGACCCCGGCGTCCCGGCCGGCACATGGCCAAACGGCGTGCCGGCGAAGACCACGGGCGCCGCGGCCGAGGCCGAGATCTGGCCGGGCTCCTGATAGGCGACCCGCAGGCCGTCCAGCGTCTGGGCCCGGTCGCGCTCCAGCTCGTCGGCGGCGAAGGCCGGGTTGCGGGCCACGTCGGCCATGATCGCCATGCCGGTCGAAAGCTTCTCCGGCATCATGTTCAGGCTCACCGACGAGGACTCCAGGCCGGCGCCGGATTCCAGGTTGGCGCCCAGCGCCTCGGTCTGCCGCGCGATCTCGCGCGCCGAGCGGGTCTTGGTGCCCTCGGTCAGCATGTCGGCGGTCATGCCGGCGACTCCGGAGAGGCCCGCCGGATCGGCCCAGCCGCCGGTTCGGATCGTCAGGTCGGCGCTGACCAGCGGCAGGTCGGAGGAGTGCGCCACGATCACCCGCAGGCCGTTGGCCAATGTCTTCTCGGCCGGCTTTGGCAAAACCGGCGCGATGGCCGCGCCGACCGGCGGCAGAGCCTCGCGCTGGCCTTCCGCCGCAAGCGTGAACACCGGGCCGGTGTAGGTTGTGACCATCTTCGGCGGCTCCGGCGCCTTGGCGGCGACCTCGCCCTTGGGCCGTTCGCTCTCGGCGCGGTAGCGGATGGTCATGCGCAGGTTCGGGTCGAGGTACTTCTTCGCCACCCGCTGCACGTCGGCGGCGGTCACCGCCTGCAGGTCGGCCAGCTCGGTATTGGCGCGGGCCGCGTCGCCGTCGACCCGCAGCGCATAGCCCAGCGCATATCCCCGCCCGTCGATGGTCTCGCGCTCGCGCAGCTTGCCGGCGATCAGCTGGGTCTTGGCGGAGTCCAGCTCGGCCGCTGTCGGCGGGGCGTCGCGCAGCCGCTGCACCTGCGCCAGCAGCGCGGTCTCGCCCTGCGCGATCGTGTGGCCCGAGGCCAGGATCGCGCCGACCGCGAAGTTGCCCGCCTGGTCCGGCAGGTCGGCGTTGGAATAGATCTCCGCGGCGATCTGCTTGTCGTAGACCAGCGCGTCGTAGAGCCTCGACGACTTGCCCCCCGACAGCACCGCGTCCAGCACCTTCAGCGCCGGCGCATCGGGGTCCGACGCCTTCACGCCCAGCCAGGTGATCGCCACGCCGGGCAGCGGCACGTTGGGACCATAGCCGTCGAACACGCCGGGCTTGGTCCGCGCCGGCTCGACCGCCGTCACCTTGGGCATCGCCTTGGCCGGGTTCTTCAGGGGCGCGAGATATTTGTCGATCCAGGCGTTGAGTTGCGCCTCGTCATAGTTGCCGACCACGATCAGGGCGGCGTCGTCGGGCCGGTAGTAGGTCTCGTGGAAGGCCCGCACGTCGTCGATGGTCGCCGCGTCCAGCTCCTCGATCGAGCCGATGCCGGGGCGATGATAGGGATGCGTCGTATAGGTCGCCTGCGGCAGGTACAGCGCGAACAGCCGGCCATAGGGCGAGGCCAGCACCCGCTGGCGCAGCTCCTCCTTCACCACGTCGCGCTCGGATTTGAAGTTGGCCTCGTCGATGACCAGCGAGCCCATCCGCTCGGCCTCGGCCCAGATCATCCGCTGCAACTGGCTGGCCGGCACCACCTCGTAATAGTTGGTGAAGTCGTCGTTGGTCGACGCGTTGTTCAGGCCGCCCACGTCCTCGGTCAGCCGGTCGAAGCTCTCGGCCGGCAGGTCCTTGGTCGCCTTGAACATCATGTGTTCGAACAGGTGCGCGAAGCCGGAGCGGCCCGCCGGATCGTTCTTCGAGCCCACGCCGTACCAGACCTGCACCGTCACGTTGGGCGTCGAACGGTCGAGGCTCTCATAGACCTGCAGCCCGTTGGCCAGCGTCCGCTGCTTGTAGACGATCGGCGGCACCGTGCTGGGCGCGGCGACAGCTGGCGCGGCGAGGGCCAGAATAACGGTGACGGCGAGAGCACTGACGGCGTGGCGGATCATGGGGTCTTCCGAAGATCGCTTGGACCTCATGTCCTTAGCACCCCGCGCCGCCGGCGGAAGCTTACGGCTTCGTCATCAGCGCCTTGGGCGCCCTCTACTCGGCGAGCTTCACCAGCATCTTGCCGCTGTTCTCCCCGGCCATCAGCCCGATCAGCGCGGCCGGCGCGGCCGCGATGCCGTCCCGCACCGTCTCCTGATACTTGACCTTGCCATCCTTCAGCCAGCCGGCCATGTCGCGCAGGAAGTCCGGCCACAGGTGCATGAAGTCCGGCGCCACGAAGCCCCGCAGCATCACCCGCGAATAGATGATGTTCGACAGGTTGCCGACGTTGGAATGGCCGGAATTGTAGCCGGAGATGAAGCCGCACACCGGGATCCGCCCCAGCGTATTCATGCGCCGCAGCGCCGCCTCCAGATGGTCGCCGCCGACATTGTCGAAATAGACGTCGAGCCCCTTGGGCGTCGCCTCTTCCAGCGCCTGGCGGATGGCCTGGGTCTTGTAATTGATCACCGCGTCCAGCCCCGCCTCGTCGCGCAGCCAGGCGGCCTTGTCGTCCGACCCGGTGGACCCGACCACGTAGCAGCCCTTGAGCTTGGCGATCTGCGCCGCCACCGACCCCACAGCGCCGCCGGCCGTCGAGACGAACACCTGCTCGCCGTCCTTGAGCTGGCCGATGTGCAGCAGGCCGCCATAGGCGGTGAAGCCGGTGCCGCCCAAGGCATGCATGTGCACGCTCAACGGCAGGTCCGGGTCGGGGGTGAGCTTGTTCAGTCCCTTGCCGTCGGAGGTGAAATACTCGCGAAAGCCCAGCCGGTTGGAGACCAGGTCGCCGGCCGCGTAGCCGTCCAGCCGCGATTGCACGACGCGGCCGATCGCACCGCCCATCATCGCCTCGTCCAACGCCTGGCCGGCGGTGAGCCGGGGCCGCATGGCCGGGTCCACCGACATCAGCAGGTTCTGCACCAGCACCTGACCGTCAGCGGCGTCGCCCACCTCGCGCTCCACCAGGGCGAAGTCCTCCGGCGCGGGCGCCCCGCTCGGACGCTGCACGAGATGGATTTCACGGCTCTTGGGCATGGGTGTGGCTCTCTGAAATGATCGGTCTGGAAATGGTGTCGCGTTGTGAACCGCCGCCGCCTCGCGGTCGCGGGAGATCGTCGTCAAAGGGCGCATCTTTCAAGATGCCACCCGGCCTTAAACCTCATGGTTAGATGCGAGCCTTGGGGTCTCGGCTTGTCAAGGACGGCCTCTTCGGGCCGCCGCGACGCGGCGCGCGTTCCGCGCGTCCTTGAGAAGCCGAGACCCCAAGGCAGACTGGCCGACATGAGAATTAAGCCACAGCCTGCCGACTAACCCCAACGACCGGGTGGGCTAGACCACGTCCCCCCAGCCCAGCCGCCGCGCCACCGCGTAGCCCGCCTTGTCCCGCTTCCCCACCACCCGCTGCTCCACCCGCCCATCCAGCCCGCAGAGCTTCAGCGCAATCCCTGGCTTGGCGGTGCGTGGCGGCGCCAGCACGCGCGGCCGCCAGGGCTCAGCACCCACCCCGGGTCGCGCGGCGATCAGGTAGCTGAACCGCTCGTCCTCGAACGGGACCTCGGCGCCCTTGGCCAGCCGATGGTCGCGACTGCGGGGCAGGCGGACGGAGAAATGACACCAGTCCTCGCCGACCAGGGGGCAGGCGTCGTGATGCGGGCAGGGCGCGAGGATCGTGGAGCCCTGCGCGATCAGCGCGGTCCGCGCCGCCAGGATGCGGCCATAGCCGGCGGGCGTTCCGGGCTCAATCAGGGCGAGTGCGCTCTCGGCGGCGTTCCACAATTCGCTGATGGTCGAAATCTGCCTATCCGGCGCGATTTCGGCCAGGGCATAGCTCGCCACCACCAGATCAGCCCTGGGCCAGGGCCCCGCCGACGTCAGGTCGCCGCGCTGGGCGAGAGCGCCTCGCAGGGCCGCCGGACCCTCGGCAGCGAGTTGCGCGGCCAGCGCCAGGAACGGCGCGCTGGCGTCCAGCCAGGTCAGCGACGCCAGCCGCGGCCACACCTGTACCGCCGCCCAGCTCGCCGCGCCCGTCCCGGCTCCGGCGTCCAACAGGGTCTTGGGCGCAAACCCCGGCGCCATCCGCGCGGCTTCGGCCAGCACCGTGGCGCAGGCGGCATAGGTCGCTGGCAGGCGGGTCAACGCATAGGCCAAGGCGTCGTCGGCCTCACGGATCACGCCCGACGAGGGTTTGCCAGCGCGATAGGCCTCCGATGTCCGCGCCGCCCGCTCGGCCAGGCCTTTACGAGGTACGCCCTCAAGCGCGCGGTCCAGGGCGGCGCGCAATGGCGCGGGAAGATCGGGGCTCATAGGTTCGGCTGGCCGGCCCGCGCCATGGCCTCGCGCCGCAGGGCCAGCAGCGCCATCGGCACGTCGCGGCGCAGCGCCAGCCTGGCGATCCAGCCCGGCACCGCGAAGGGCGCGGCGACGCGGGCCTGATAGGTCACCCGCACCTGGTCGCCGTGCGGCTCCAGCCTCCAGTCGCCGTCGAAGATGCTGAGATCGCCGCCGGTGCGGTGGAAGGCCATGGCGCGGGGCGGCTCGAAGTCCTCGCGGTAGACCGTGCGCACCGAGGGCGCGAAGGTCATCTTGCTGACCTCCTCGCGGATGTCCCAGCGGCCCTGCGGATCGCGCTCCAGCACCCGGCAGCTCTTCAGGCCGGCGACCATCTTCGGGGCCAGGTCGCAGTCGGTCATCACGCTCCAGACCACGCCCTGCGGCGCCGCCACGTCGATCGCCGCCAGGATCACGCCGGACGAGCCGTCGGCGCCGGGGCTGACCTCCACGAACGGCCGCCCACGCTCCAGCTGCGCCTGCGCCCGCTCCGGCAGGTCGGCGGCGTATGCCCCACTTGTGAGGGCGGGCGCCGCCGCGGCCGCCAGAGCGCCGATCAGGAGGAGGGTGCGCATCGGCTCAACTGTCGTCGAGCGCCTACGCGCTCGCCGGGGATTTCAGCAGCTCGTCCAGCACCGCCGGCTCGACCAGCTGGGCGGGGTCGCCCAGGTTGGTGAGGTCGTTGGCCGCTACCTTCCGCAGCATGCGTCGCACGACTCCGCCGCCCTTGGCGCGCGGCAGGGCCGACAGGAACCGCACCTCCACCGGCGCCGCCGCCGGGCCGATCTCGCGGCGGACCAGGCCCTTCAGGTCGGCCTCCAGGATGTCGCTGGCCTTGGACCCCTGCGCCACCACCAAATAGGCATGGATCCCGTCGGCGGCGCCGACGCAGGCCGCCTCGGCGACGTCGTCGTGGCCTTCCAGCACGCGTTCGATCTCGCCAGCATCGAGCCGCACCCCGGCCACCGTCAGGATGTCGGCGCCGCCGTCCTCGGCGCGGTTGCGCACCAGGTCATCGACCACGCTGGGGTCAGCCAGCGTCGAGGTGTCGCCCAGGTTGGCGATGTCGCCCTCGGCCACCTTGCGCAGGATCCGGCGCATGATCTTGCCGGACCGGGTCTTGGGCAGACCCGGCGCGAACTGGATCACGTCCGGCGCGGCGAAGGGGCCGATCTCGCGGCGCACGAAGTTGCGCAGTTCGGGCTCCAGGCTGGCGGTGACCTCGACATCGGCCTTGAGCGTCACGAAGCAGTAGATGCCCTGACCCTTGATCTCGTGCGGGTAGCCGACGACCGCGGCCTCGGCGACCTTGGGGTCGGCGACCAGCGCGCTCTCGATCTCGGCGGTCCCCAGCCGGTGGCCGGAGACGTTGATAACGTCATCCACCCGGCCGGTGATCCAATAGTAGCCGTCCTCGTCGCGGCGGGCGCCGTCCCCGGTGAAGTACTTGCCGGGATAGGTGGTGAAGTAGGTCGAGATGAAGCGGTCGTGGTCGCCGTAGACCGTCCGCATCATGCCGGGCCAGCTGTCGGTGAGGCACAGGTTGCCGCTGATCGCGCCCTCCAGGACCTTGCCCTCAGCGTCGACCAGTTGCGGCTTCACGCCGGGGAGCGGCTTGGCGCAGGAGCCGGGCTTCAGCGCCGTGGCGCCCGGCAGCGGCGTCATCAGGCAGGCGCCGGTCTCGGTCTGCCACCAGGTGTCGACGATCGGGCAGCGGCCTTCGCCCACCACGCGGTGGTACCAGAGCCAGGCCTCCGGATTGATCGGCTCACCGACCGTGCCCAGCAGTCGGATGGTCGATCGCGACGTCCGCGTCACCGGGCCTTCGCCTTCGCGCATCAGGGCGCGGATGGCGGTGGGCGCGGTGTAGAAGATCTCGACCTTGTGCTTGTCGCAGACCTCCCAGAATCGCGAGGAGGTCGGGTAGTTGGGCACGCCTTCGAACATCACGCTGGTCGCCGCATTGGCCAGCGGGCCGTAGACCACATAGCTGTGGCCGGTGACCCAACCCACGTCGGCGGTGCACCAGAAGACCTCGCCGGGACGGTAGTCAAAGACCAGCTCGTGGGTGTGGGCCGCCCAGGTCAGATAGCCGCCCGTCGTGTGCAACACGCCCTTCGGCTTCCCCGTCGAGCCGGAGGTGTAGAGGATGAACAGCGGGTCCTCGGCGTTCATCGGCTCGGGGTCGCACTGGTCGGAGACGCTGGCCTTCACATCGGAATAGTAGACGTCGCGGCCGTCGGTCATCGGCACGTCGGCCTTGGTGCGGCGGACCACGATCACGTCGCTGACGCCCGGGCACGACTTCAGCGCCTCGTCGACGTTCTTCTTCAGGGGAACGGGCTTGCCGCCGCGCAGGCCCTCGTCGGCGGTGATGACGATCCTGGAGTCACAGTCCTGGATGCGCCCGGCGATGCTGTCGGGCGAAAAGCCGCCGAAGATCACCGAATGGATCGCTCCGATCCGCGCGCAGGCCAGCATGGCGTAGGCCGCCTGCGGGATCATCGGCAGGTAGATGGTGACCCGGTCGCCCTTCTTGACGCCCTTGGCCTTCAGCACATTGGCCATGCGGCAGACTTCGGAATGCAGCTGGCCGTAGGTGATTTCGTCGCTGATCGAGCCGTCGTCGCTCTCCCAGATCAGCGCGACCTGATTGGCCCGCGCCGGCAGGTGCCGGTCGATGCAATTGACCGAGACGTTCAAGACGCCGTCTGCGTACCAGCGCACCCGGAAGTCCTTGGCGTCGAAGGAGACGTCCTTCACCTCCGTGAACGGGGTCATCCAGTCGAGGCGGTTGCCGACGTCGGTCCAATAGCCGTCGGGATCGGTCTCGACGCGGGCCACCGCCGCCTCATAGCCCGCCGCGGTCATCAGGGCGTTCTTGGCCCAGGCCTCGGGAACCGGAAAGACTTCGCTGTCGGACACCTTAACTCACTCCCGCATTTTCCGTCCCGGAGTGGAGTATGCGGAGAGGACGGGCTTAGGCAACAACCCCAAGCCCACAATGGGGCGCCGCCGCTTGCCCCATTCGGCGACCCCGGCCATGGTCTGACCCATGCAGATGAAGGGTCCGGTCGTCGCGTTCAGCGTGCTTGCGCTCCTGTTGGGGGGCTGCGGGTTCGGCGCGAGACACAGCGGCTCGGCGGCGATCGCCGGCTTCCTCGCCGCCGCCCAGGCCAACGACCGCAAGGCCTTCGAAGCCGCGCTCGACCGCCCGGCCCTGCGCTCCGACCTCAGCGAGCAGATGGCCGAGGTGGGCAAGACCCACGAGGTCGACGTGGGCGGCCCCTCGGAATTCGCCCTCGACCGGATGATCTCGCCCCAGGCGATCCGCCTGACCGCCGCCCGCGTCGCCCCGGGCTGGCCGGCCACGCCGACCGCCGCCCAGATCGTCCCGCACATGAAGGCGCGCGGCCTCAACTTCGTCTGCCTGGAGGAGGCCGCGACCAAGAAGTGCCTGCTGTCCTTCAAGCAGGAGAGTGGCGCCTGGAAGCTGGCCGCCATGGCCTTCACCCCGCCGCCCGCCACCGACGCGACCTCCTCGGGTCCAGCCGCCGCGGCTACGGATGGCGAGCCGCGCTAGCCAATCCCTCAAAGATCGTCATAGCCCGGCTTGTCCGGGCCACCCATGATCTCCGCATCGCAGGACATAGCTCGCCGCCGCCGCAGGTCGCATTCAGGCTCGGTGTTCATGGGTCGCCCGGACAAGCCGGGCGATGACGATCAATAGGGGGAGATGGTCGTGTCACCCGCCTAGCCTCAAGGCCCCCGACGTCCTATGCCGGGGATGACATCCAACGAGGCCCGCCCATGCTGCTCCACCTCTCGACCTGGCAAGAGATCGACGACTATCTGAAGCGGTCGAAGACGGTGGTGATCCCCATCGGCTCCAACGAGCAGCACGGGCCGACCGGCCTGCTCGGCACCGACTGGCTCTGCCCGGAGATCATCGCCCAAGAGGCGCAGCGCCAGCACCCGGACCTGCTCGTCGCGCCGACCTTCAACATAGGCATGGCGCAGCACCATCTGGGCTTTGCGGGCACCATTGCGCTCCGCCCCTCGACCTTCATGGCGGCGATCGGCGACTGGTGCCGAAGCCTCGGCCTCGCCGGCTTCGAGAAGATCTATTTCCTCAACGGCCACGGCGGCAATGTCGCGACCATCGACGCCGCCTTCTCCGAGCTCTACGCGGAAGCCACCTACAGCCAGCGCAACCGCGGCTTCGCCTGCAAGCAGAAGAACTGGTGGGAACTCGCCGGCGTGCTCAGCCTCGCCAACCGCCAGTTCCCCACCGGCCACGGCAGCCACGCGACCCCATCGGAGATCGCCGTCACCCAGTGGGGCTATCCGGACAGCATCAAGTCGGCCAACTACGCCCCGCAGATCGCTCCCACCGGCCCGATCCGCGAAGCCATCGACTTCCGCGCCCGCTACCCCGACGGCCGCATGGGCTCCGACCCCGGCCAGGCGACGCCAGACAAGGGCGGCGAACTGGTGGCCACCGCGGTCAAGGGCCTGGTCGAGGACGTGGCCGCTTTCAGCAACGAGGCGATGCCGGGATAATAGTTCCTCCCCTTCGGGGGAGGTGGCGCGAAGCGCCGGAGGGGGCTTCCGCTCAAACCTAGGGGGACCCCCTCAGTCAGCTGCGCTGACAGCTCCCCCTACGGGGAGCAACCTAGGCCGTAAACACCTCGCCCTCGCGCACCTCCACCGCCCAAGCCGTCAGCCGCTCGCCCACGCACGGCGTCGTCACCCCGACGCCTTCCAGGCTGAACAGCGCCCCATGCCCGGCGCAGAGGATATGGTCGCCGGCTCTGGTCAGGTAGCGGTCGTCGAAGCCGAGCGGCCAGCCGGCGTGCGGGCACTGGTCGATGTAGCCGGCCAAGAGGTCGCCGGCGCGCACGACGAAGCCCGCGAACAGCCGGCTGTCGACGCGGAACCGAAAGCCCTTCGAGCCCGGATCGGCGATCTCGCTGAGCGCGCAGAGGCGGACCCCTGCCGCCGGGCGGGCCGGATTGTCGCCAGAATCCTTCAACTACAGCGATCCAATGGAGGCCCTGAAGCCGCGAGCCTCGACGCGCTCGAAGACGCCGGCCTGCTGGTAGGGATCGGCGGCGTTGAAGGCCTTGGCGGCGGCCAGGTCCGCCACATCGAGGATGAACAGCGATCCGGACATGGCCTCGTTCTCGTCCAGCATCGGGCCGGCGACCTTCACTGCGGCGATGTGGTCGCGGACATAGGCCAGGTGCGCCTCGCGCGTCGCCATCCGCAGGTCCAGCGAGTTGGGCTTGTCGAAACAGGCCAGCATGAAGAGCGCCATGGTCGTCTATTCCTCGCGAAGGGGTCTTGAGAGCAGGCCACGGATGGCCTCGTCGACGCCGACCTCGCCGGCCAGGATGGCGGCGGTCGCCTCGCAGATCGGCGCATCGACACCAAGCTTCCTGGCCAGCTGACGCACGGCCGGCGCGGTCGCGACGCCCTCGGCGACCGAGAGTTTGCCGGCCAGCGCGTCTTCGAGGCTCTGGCCGCGCCCGAGCGCCAGGCCGACGCTCATGTTGCGCGACTGCGGGCTGGAGCAGGTCAGCACCAGGTCGCCCAGGCCGCAGAGCCCGGCCACGGTCTCGGCCTCGCCGCCGAGCGCCACGGCGATCCGGGTCAGTTCGGCGAATCCGCGGGTGATCAGGGCCGCATGGGCGCTCCGCCCCAGGCCGCGCCCCTCGACGATGCCGCAGGCGATGGCCAGCACGTTTTTCACCGCGCCGCCCGCCTCGGCGCCGATCATGTCGGTGGCGAAGTAGGGCCGGAAGGCGGGCGTGGCGATCAGCTCGGCCAGGTCCTCGGCGCAGCCGGGATCGGGACAGGCGAGCGTCACCGCGGTCGGCAGGCCGCGCGCCACCTCGCTGGCGAAGCTTGGGCCGGACAGCACCGCCGGCGCGGCCCGGGGAATGGTCTCCGCCAGCACCTGGGTCATCAGCTTCAGCGAGCCTTGCTCGATCCCCTTGGCGCAAAGGATGATCTGCAGCCCGGGCCGCGCGTGCGGCGCAAATGCGGTCAGGGCTGCGCGTAGATGCTGCGCCGGCGTCACCGCCAGCACCACGTCGCAGCCCCCGATCTCCACAAGGTCGGCTGTGGAGAGAATCGATGGATCGAGCTCGACGCCCGGCAGGAAGCTGGTGTTCTCGTGGCTGGTGTTGATCGAGGCCACCACGTCGGCCTCGCGCGCCCAGAGCGTGGTTTCGAGCCCCGCCCGCGCGCAGACCTGAGCCAGCGCCGTTCCCCAGGCGCCGCCGCCGATTACGCCCGCTGTCTTGCTCATGCCTTCGCGCCCTTGCGGCCGGGCGCATGCGTCGGGTTGGCGCTGGCCGCGGCCTCATCCAACGGCCAGCGGGGCCTGGCGGCTGCATCGAGCGGGTCGGACATCCCCAGCGCCAGCCGCTCGGCGCCGGCCAGGGCGATCATCGCGGCGTTGTCCGTGCAGTAGGCAAGTGGCGGAGCGGTAAAGGAAAATCCCCGCTTTTCCGCCACCGCCTGCAGCCGCGCCCGCACCGCCCGGTTCGCCGCCACGCCGCCCGCCACCACGAACCGCAGGCCCTCGTCCGCATGCTCGGCGGCATAGAGCCCCATCGCCCGGTCGCTCCGCTCGGCCAACTGCGTCGCGATCGCCGCCTGCACTGTCGCCGCCAGATCGGCGCGCTCGGCCTGCGTCGTCAGCCCCTCGGCGATCCGCGCCGCCGCCGTCTTCAGCCCCGAAAACGAGAAGTCGCAGTCCTTCCGCCCCAGCAACATTCGAGGCAGCTCGAAATGTGCCGGATCACCCTGCTCGGCCAGCCGCTCCAGCGCCGGCCCACCCGGGTAGGGCAGGCCCAGCGTCTTGGCGATCTTGTCGAAGGCTTCGCCGGCCGCGTCATCGATGGTCGAGCCAAGCCGCCGGCAGGCGCCGACACCCTCCACCGCCAACAGCTGGCAATGCCCGCCCGAGACCAGCAGCAGCAGGAACGGATAGCCGACCTCCGCCGCCAGCCGCGCCGAAACCGCGTGCCCCTCCAGATGGTTCACCGCCACCAGCGGCAGGCCTCGCGCCAAGGCCACCGCCTTGCCGAACGACAGGCCCACCATCACCCCGCCAACCAGCCCCGGCCCCGCGGTCGCCGCAACCCCGGTCAGGCCCTCGAACCCGACGCCCGCCTCGGCGAGCGCCGCCGCCGCGATGCCGTCGATGCTCTCCACATGCGCCCGCGCCGCGATCTCCGGCACCACCCCGCCGAACGGTGCGTGCGCCGCGATCTGGCTGGCGATGATGGAGGACAGGACCTCGACTGTCCCGTCGGCGTCCAGGCGCACGACCGAGGCCGCGGTCTCGTCGCAGCTGGTCTCGAGGCCAAGGACAGTCTGTGTGCTGGGGGTCATCCGGTTGCCGGGGGCAGCCCGCTCCTGTAGCAGGCGCATGCAATTCCGCCCCGAGGTAGCCCTCCACCCGTGCCCACGCAACAGCAAGTCAGGATCGGCGCCCGAGGCTCCAAGCTCAGCCTCGCCCAGGCCGGCCACATGCAGCGCCGGATCGCCGCCGCCCTCGGCGCCGACCCGGAGAAGCCCGACGAGGTCGCGGCCGCCGCGCCGCTGATCGTCATCACCACCACCGGCGACCGGGTGCAGGATCGCCGGCTGCTGGAGATCGGCGGCAAAGGCATGTTCACCAAGGAGATCGAGGAGGCCCTGCTGGAGGGCCGCATCGACTGCGCGGTGCATTCCCTGAAGGACATGCCGGCGCTCTTGCCCAACGGCCTGTGCATCGCCGCCATCCCGGAGCGCGAGGACCCGCGCGACGCCTTCCTCAGCCTGAAGGCCGGGCGGCTGGAAGACCTGCCGCAGGGCGCCGTGCTTGGCACCGCTAGCCTGCGGCGGCAGGCGCAGATGCTCCATCGCCGCCCCGACCTCGACGTCCAGATGCTGCGCGGCAATGTGGATACCCGCCTGGCTAAGCTGCAAGCCGGGGACGCCGACGCCATCCTGCTGGCCTATGCAGGCCTCAAACGCCTGGGCCTCGGCGACCGCGCCCAGAGCCTGATCGATCCCCTGGAGTGCCCGCCGGCGCCGGGCCAGGGCGCGCTCGCCATCGAGACCCGGGTCGGCGACTGCGACGCCGCCTGGGTGCAGGCGATCCGGCACCACGCCTCGACCGTGGCCGTCGCCGCCGAGCGAGGGGCGCTCGCCGCCCTCGAAGGCTCCTGCAAGACCGCCATCGGCGCCCACGCCTGGTTCGAAGGCGCGCACCTGAAGCTGATCGTTGAGGCGCTTTCCACAGATGGATCGAAGCGCTTCCGCCACGCGGGCGAGGCCGACCTGACGGAACTGGCTGACGCGGAAGCCTCGGCCCGCGATCTCGGCCTGTCCATTGGCCTGGCGGTGAAGGCCGAAGCCGGCGACGCCATCGACCTCAGCTAGCTAGCGCGACATCCAGGGTTTCGACTTCGACGACGCATGCTGCGCCGCGGCCTGTTCGCGCTGGAACTTGCCGCCTCTCGGCGGCTTCGGCCGCCCCGCGATCTTCTCGTTCTTCAGGCGCAAGGCCCGCTGGATCGGGGTCTCTTCAGGTTTGTCGGTCATCGGAAATCTCTGCGCGGTGCGGCCACTCCCGACCTAACACGGTTTGCAGAAGGTTAAGGCAATGGGCTCTAACTATGCCCATGGCTCGTCGTCGTCAGAAGATCTGGATCACCCGCGCCCAGCCGGGCGCCGAGGCCACCGCCGAGCGGGTGCGGGCGTTGGGCCATGAGGCGGTGATCGCGCCGCTGCTGGCGGTGCACGCCCTGCCGGATGTGCAGATCGACCTGCACGGGGTCGCAGCGCTCGCCTTCACCAGCGCCAACGGCGTGCGCGCCTTCGCCGACATCTCGCCGGAACGCGCGCTTCGGGTCTTCGCGGTGGGTGCGGCGACGGCCCAGGCGGCCCGAGCCGCCGGGTTCAAGCTGGTGCTCTCCGCCGACGGCGACGTCGAGGCGCTCGCCGAAGGCATCGGCCAGCGGCGCGGCGAGCTGCGCGGCGCCGTGCTGCACCCGGGCGCCGTCGACCTGGCCGGCGATCTCGCGGGCGCGCTGGAGAAGCATCGCGTCGAGGCGCGACGCCTGACCCTCTACGAAACCCTACCGGTGAAGCTGGAGGCCGAGGCGGCGGAGCAGCTGGTGACCAGCGACGCCGTCCTGCTGCATTCGCCCCGCGCCGCCCAGGTTTTGGCGATCCTCGTCAAGGCGCATCCCGCGCCGAAGCTCCGCGCTCTTGGCCTCTCCAAGGCGGTGGTCAAACCGCTGGCCCGCGCCAAGCTGGCGGCGCGGGTGTTTCCCTCCATGCCCCTCGAAGGGGCGCTGCTAAATCTGATAGACCGCAACCCATGATGCCGCCGCCATCAGACGCCCCAGGTCCCGGCGCCCCAGGTCCCGGAACCTTTGGGATCAGCGCCCCGAAGGACCCCGCCGCCTATCGGCCCAAGCCCCTGCTGGGCGCGACCTTCTGGGCGATGATCGTCCTGATGCTGCTCTGCGTATTGGCAGGCGTCGCCATCGCCGACTTTGGGCCCCGGTTGTTCGGACCCAAATCCCCGCCCGTGAAGACCACCATCGAGACGCCCGCGCCGGGCGAACGCGAGGCCCCGACCGTGGCGCCGCCCGCCGCGCCTGCGCCCGCCGTCGCTCTCGCGGCGCCGTCAGCCGACGTCAGCCGGCTGAGCGCCCGGGTCGCGACCCTGGAAGCGCAGGAAAGCCACGCCTCCCAGGCCGCCGCCGCCGCGCTGGCCGCCGCTGCCGTCGTCGAGGCGAGCCAGGGCACCGGCCCCTTCGCCGACGAGCTGTCCAGCCTGCGCGCCATCTCGCCGCCCTCGCCGGAGTTGCAGGCCCTGGCGCGCCTGGCCCAGGCCGGGGCGCCCAGCCGCACCGCGCTCGCCGCCACCTATCCGGACTATGCCGCCCGCGCCGCCAGCGCCGCCCGTGCGCCCGGAAGCAAGGCCGGCCTTGGCCAGCGGATCGTCTACGAGCTCTCCCGCGTCGTGACTCTGCGCCGGGTCGGCGAGCAGGCGGGCGACAGCGTCGACGCCCTGCTGGCCCGCGCCGGGCGCCAGGTGGACGATGGCGACCTCGACAAGGCGCTTCGCACCCTGGACCGGCTGCCGGCCGGCGCGCGCGACGCGATTTCGCCCTGGCGCGCGCGGGCCGAGCGGCGCGCGGAGATCGACCGCAACGCCGAGGCGCTCAGAGCCCGCGCCCTGCAAACCCTCGCGGCCCAGGCGCGAGGCGGCGGATGATTCGCGCCAGCCTGGTCATCCTGTTCGTTGCCGCCGCCGCGGTCGCCGCCCTGGCGCTGACCGGCGATGCGGGGCGCGCGAGCGTGGTCTGGCTGGGCTGGCGGGCCGATATGACGGCTGCCGTGATGGTGCTGATCGTGCTGTTGGGCGCGCTGTTCACCACGGTCTTCTGGCGCACCCTCTTGTGGATCCTGGCCGCGCCGCAGCGGACCGCCCGCGCCCGCGCCGAGGCGCGCCGGCGGCAGGCCAACGAGGCCCTGACCCGCGGCTTCCTGGCCGCCGCCGCTGGTGACGGCTCGGAGGCCAGGCGCCTGGCGCAGAAGGCCGCCGACCTCGCCGACGAGACGCCGGGCCTGGTCCGCGTCCTGGCCGCCCAGGCGGCCGAGGCCGCCGGCGATGTGGCCGCCACCCAGGCCGCCTATTCCGCGATGCTGGGCTTTCCGGAGATGCGGCTCGCCGGCCACAAGGGGCTGATGCAGCTGGCGCTGGCGCAGGGCGAGCGGGAAACCGCGCTGCGCCATGCCCAGGAGGCCTTCAGCGAGACGCGCAGCGCGCGCTGGGCCTGGCGCGCCCTGCTGGAAAACCGCCTCGCCGCCGCCGAATGGAGCGCCGGCCTCGAGCTGGTGAAGAACGCGCTCGACCGCAAGATCGTCCCGCCGGTCACTGCCGAGCGCGCCCGCGCCGCCCTGCTGGCCGCCCTCGCCGCCCAGCAAGAGACCGCCGCCGACCCCAAGACCCCCAATTCAAAGCTTAGAGGCCTAGCCCTGGACAGCGCTGTCGAGGCCGCCAAGCTGCAGCCGGGCTTCGCACCCGGCGTGGTCATGGCCGCGCGCCTGCTGGCCGCCGACGGCAAGCTCGGCCGCGCGACCCAGACCCTGGAAAACGCCTGGAAGGTCGCGCCGCACCCGGCGCTCTGGCTCGCCTACCGCGACCTGAAGACCAACGAGACCCCAGCCGAACGGGCGCGCCGCCTGGCCGACCTCGCCGCCCAGAACCCGAGCCACCGCGAGAGCCGCATCCTCGAGGTCGAGCGCGCGCTGATCGTCAACGATGGCGCCGGCGCCCGTGCGGCGGCGGTGAGCCTGGAGGTCGAGGCGCTCACCGCGCGGCTCGCCGGCCTGTACGCCCGGGTCGCCTACGCCGGCGGCCAGTCGGACGAGGCGCGGCTGTGGCTGGCCCAGGGCGTCAACGCCCCGCAGGAGCCGGACTGGTCCGATCTCGACCCCGAGGGCCGCGCCTTCGCCTACCAAGCGTCCGACTGGGCGCGTCTGGTGATGACCTTCGCCGAAACGGGCGAGCTGATCCATCCGCGTCATGAGCGCGCGGAGCGGGGCCTGAACGCGCTCCCCGAACTGCCGATCGCCTATGCCGACGCCGCGCCGTTCCTCAGCGCCGACGGCCGCGAGCCGCAGCTCTATGCGCTGGATCACGACGGCTACGACGAAGAGGAGCAGACCACCGCCGACCCCGGTCCGGCGCCGGCGCGGCGGGGCGTGTCCAGGGGCTCGGGTCAGGGCTCTGGCCGAGGCCGCTTGGCGAGCGGGCCGAGAGCCGCTAAATAGGCGCTCCTTCGCGGCGGAGGGTTCTTCGCGCCGCACCAAGACAAGGCCTTTTGGGCCGCCTTAGCTCAGCTGGTAGAGCGGCGCATTCGTAATGCGTAGGTCGGAGGTTCGAGTCCTCTAGGCGGCACCATCTTTCCCGAAATGCAAAAAGCCCCGGCGCCTTGCGGCGGCCGGGGCTTTGCTTTTCCGAGAGCGCGCGTCTCAGGCCGTGGCGAGCGCCTGGCGGCGGCGGGTGCGCAACATCGCGCCCACACCGCCGAAGCCCAGGATCATCAGCGCCCAGGTGGTCGGCTCGGGCACGCCCAGGTTGGCGGCCAGGGTGTCGAACTCGAAGGAGTTGCTGCCCGACGAGAAGATGATCTTGTCCACCGGGTTGGCCCCGAAGTCGTAGCGGACGCGAATGCCAAGCGACTGGTCGCCGTTGCCGGGGGGAACGCCACCCCAGATGTCGTCGCCCTTCAGGGTCCAGTCGTAGCCGCCGGGCCCGATCAGTTCGACGGTGTTGTAGTAGTCGGGCGAGCCTAGGAAGAAGCTGAAGCTGGTCATCGGCGACGGCGAGGTGAAGGTCGCGCTTTGGCCGCCCATCACCGTCTCGTAGTTGGTCAGGTCGCCCGGCGGAGGTGCGCTGACGCTGGGGTCGAGGCCCAGCGCGCCGGAGCGCACATAGCCGCCGGAGAAGCCGAAGCCCAGCGCGTTCGGGTGGTCGAAGTCGACGACCGTCTGCTGGTCGATGGGCACGCCGGGATCGGTGTGCGCCAGGTCGGTGAGCCGCGTGACGTGCGGCCCGACCGGCGGCGCCGGGAAGGCGGCGTTCTGCAGGATGATGTTGTCCAGGAAGGCGGTCTCGTCGCTGCCGGTCTGACCCGCGAAGCCCAGGGTGTAGCTGTTGCCCGCGGTCAGGCCGGAGAGCGACAGGCTGTTGAAGCCGAAGTTCGAACCGCCGACCGTGGTGAAGTTGGACCCGACCTGCGTCCCGTTCAGCGTCACGCCATAGGTCTCAGCGCCGCCGCTGCAGCAGGCGCGTCCGGCGCTGAGCCAGCCGAGGTGTTCGGTGGCCGCCCCGGCGATGAAGCTTTGGGTGATGGTGCTCGTGCCCTGCAGGGAGGCGAACTGCACGCCGTCCTTGCCGCTGGGCCCCGAGCCGCCGTACCAGGCGCTGCCGCCCGAGGCGTTGACCAGCGCCGCACCGTTGTAAGTCCAGGCGCCGGCGACC
Source organism: uncultured Alphaproteobacteria bacterium (assembly GCA_903822175.1). Lineage (GTDB taxonomy): Bacteria > Pseudomonadota > Alphaproteobacteria > Caulobacterales > Caulobacteraceae > Phenylobacterium. The sequence continues at coordinate 130,557 of CAIJOB010000040.1, read as the reverse complement.
GGCGTCGAGCCGATCGGCGAGATGGTGCCGAAGGGCAGGCCCGGATAGGTGTAGTTGCCGGTCCCAATGTTGTAGGTCTCGAAGCTGCCGTCGGTCAGCAGATTGCTGGCGGCTTGCGCCATGCCGGCGGACAGCAGCACGCTGGTCGCCGCGGCGGTCAGTAGAATTCGGTTCAGCCTACGCATCGCAACTCTATCCCCTGCAAGACAATCGCGCCGAAGCGTGGCATCTCGCAAATTGGCGCCGACTATTCGGCTCTCATCTCACTCTGTACAGGTTTCGCACCGGGGAGGGCTTGACCTGCAAGAGCGAGTTCACGGTACATATCAGCGGTTTTTCAAAGGGGTTATTATGCGAGGTTTATCAAGATGGTTGGCGGCGCCGCTGTTGCTGGTATTCGCCCTGCCCGCGACTGCCGCCCCAGAGGCGAAAACTTCCCCTGTCGCGGGAATTGCAGGTTCGGCTGCCGTGAGCGGCGACGTTCAGTGCCTGCTGACCATGTACGCGCTGAGCCAGGACAAACAGCGACAACAGGCCGCAGTCCTGGGGGCCTATTTCTTTCTTGGCCGGATCAGCGCGCGCTCTCCCGGCATCAATCTGCCCGCCGCCGTGAAGGCGGAGGCTGCGAAGATGCAGGGTAAGTCGCTGACCGAAGAGGCCAAACGCTGCGGCCCGATGGTCGAGGGTGGCATGCGCGCCCTGCAGGCCAGCTTCGGCGGCCCGCGTCCCGCGCCGAGCGGCGCTGCGCCTGGAACCGCACCGGCGCCCGCGCCGCCGCCTACGGCGTCGGGCCTGCCACCGGCCATCCCGCAGGCTGCGCCGAAGTAGGCTAGTTGGCCGCCGCCGCAGCGGTCATCGCAGGGCCGATCTCGTCGTGCAGGACGAGGTCGGCATAGGCATCGAGGTCGGTGGCCTCGCGGTTGACGATGGCCAGCTTCGCGCCGTTCTGCTTGGCCATCAGCGGGAAGCCCGCCGCCGGGTGCACCACCAGGGACGAGCCCAGCACCAGGAAGGTATCGCAGTCCAGCGTCGCCGCCTCGGCCCGCGCCATGGGCTCGACCGGCATCGACTGGCCAAAGGAGATGGTCGCGGTCTTCACCAACCCGCCGCAGCGGCGGCAGTAGGGAATCTCGCCGGCCTTCAGGAAGCTTTCCTTCAGCTCCTCCAGCTCGTGCCGCTCGGCGCACTCCAGGCAGGTGGCGTAGCTGGCGTTGCCGTGCAGCTCGATGATCTTGTCGGCCGGCACGCCGGAGGCCTGGTGCAGATTGTCGACGTTCTGGGTGATCACCGCGGTCGCCTTCCCCTGGGCGATCAGGCGGGCGACCGCCTCGTGCCCGGCGTTGGGCTCGCGGCCCACCCAGCCGGCGCGGCCGGAGAAGGCCCGCTCCCAGGCTTCGCGGCGCCTGGCCGGGTCGGAAACGAAGTCCTGGAAGTAGATCGACTTCATCTTGCTCCACACCCCGCCGGGGCTGCGGAAGTCGGGAATGCCGCTTTCGGTGGAGATGCCGGCGCCGGTGAACACCACAAGGCGGCGAGCGTCGGCGATCAGGCGGGCGAGGTCGGCGCGGGCGCCGGACACGGAAGGGGAAGCGGGCATGGGCGCATATTTGGCCCGCCTCAGGCGCGTCCGCTAGGGAGGAAAGGGAGGCCGGCCCGACGCTTTGGTCGGGGGGATGCCAGGGTGTTCGCCGGGCCGGCCCATGATCAGCTCGGCGGGGGGAGGGCCGAGGGATCGCAAGACCTAACCGGTCGCCGAACGATAGGTTCCGAACGACGGTTGGGAATCTCGATTTGGCGGGGTCCCAGCGCGCTAGACCTGGGGAATGAGGTATCTCAGCGCTGCGCCAATGACGACGATTACGATGATCGGGCTAATGTCTACGCCGCCCATCGGCGGGATCACCTTCTGAACCGGCCGCAGCACGGGGCGGGTCACTGCGTCCAAGAACCGAGCGACGTTGTAGACCATCTGGTTGCGCAGGTTGATCACGTCGAAGGCCACGAGCCACGACATCACGGCGCTGATGATGACCGCCCAGACGAACGCTTCAAGCAGCCCGCGCACGACAGCGATGACAAATGCCAATGGATCCATGAGCCGGGTTCTAGCGGGCTTTCCGGTTGTGGCAAGGACGCAAGGGGTCTGTCCTTGCTCCAAACACTTCGCAGCGGCTTGACAGAGGCAGGCCCAAAAGGGTTATTCCGCGCCTTCCTGGTCAACCCCCGTGGTTTCTAGGGGGCCGTAGCTCAGATGGTAGAGCGCCTCGTTCGCAATGAGGAGGTCAGGGGTTCGATTCCCCTCGGCTCCACCAGGACCCCCCAAATCTGGCGCCGCGCTTGAGGCGGCGCGTTTGCGGCTAGGACCGGCCGCGGCCTAAGCTCACGCCATGTTAGATGCCTACATAGCCTTCCAGGCGCGGGCTCAGCCGCATGCCGCCGCCCTGATCACCCCGAACCGGTGGTCGAGCTACGCTCAGCTGGACGCCGACGTGAACCGGTTCGCCGCCGCCTTGCGGGCGCTGGGCGTGACGCCTGAGCGGGGCGTGGTCGCGGTGGCGGTGGCCGACTCGCACCTGATGCGCCTCTCCGACGCCATCGCCGAGTTGCAGGGGATCGAGGGCGCCCAGGTCCACCGCTCGTGGTGGGTGGCGCGCACGGCGATCGTCGAGGCCGTGCGGGGCGATGGCCGCGCCACCCTGACGCTCAAGGACGGCGCCGAGGTCCCGGTCAGCCGCACCTATGCGCGGCTCTTGCGGCAAAGTGGCTGGATCTAGCGCTCCGCGCGCCGCGCCACCCACTGTTCGCGGGTCTGGCCCCAGCTCTCGACCTCGGTGTCCTGATAGGGCGGCGGCATTTGCGTCGGGCCGAGCAGGGTCGAGCCCAGCCGCTTGGCCACCGCCTGCGAGCCCGTATTGCCGGGCTCGATGGTGTGGATCGCCTCGCTCCAGCCCAGGGTGTCAAACGCATAGTCCATGCATGCGCTGGCCCCTTCGGTCGCGTAGCCCTTGCCCCAGCACTCCCGCGCCAGGCCCCAGCCGACCTCCGTGCCGGGCCAGTCTTCCGGCTGCCACGGTCCAAGCCGGCCGACCCAACGCCCTGACGCCTTCTCGATCACCGAGAACATGCCAAAGCCCCGGATGGTCCAGGAGCCGGTGACCGTGCACAGGCCTCGCCAGGCCACCGAGCGGGCCTGCGCGCCGCCCAGGTAGCGCATGGTCTCCTCGTCGGCGGCGAATTTGACCCAGGGCTCAAGGTCTTCGGCGGTGGGCGCCCGGAGAATGAGGCGATCTGTCTCAAGAATTGGCGCTGGCGCGAACATCGGATTTGAGGCTCTAATGTGACCGGGAGAGAGACGGTTGTGGGGGCCCTTCAGCTTAGCCGTGGGCGCGGCGGGCGGGCCAGCACAACCTTCGTCGAGGGATCCGCTAGGGGCTGGATCTCGCATGACACCTGACGCCACACCACCTGATTCCACACTTCCGGAAGACGCCTTGCTGGCCCTGCCGGCTGCGGATGATTTCCGCGATCCGCCACCGCCACGCCGCCGGGGACGCGCCGTGCTGTTCGCTGGCGTCGCCGGGGCCTGCGTGCTGGGCGCGGGCCTGGGCCTCTGGGCGCGACCGGGGATGAGCGAGCGCCAGCTGGCCCTGACGCCGCCGACGCCCGCCGCGCCCGCTGGCCCGGTCCGCACCCTGCAGGTGGTGGTCGACAACCGCCCAGCCCCGCTCGGCGCACCGATGCAGGTGCTGCCGACGAGCGACGCCAAGCCGGCCGCGCCGATGGCCTTACCGGTCTTCACCGCCCCAGCACGGGCGCCCGACCCCGTGGTCAGGACCCCCATCGCGCCTGCGCCGCCGCCGCCGGTGCAGATGGCGGCCGCCCCGGCGCCGGCGCCCAAGCCCTTCGCCGTCGCCAGGCTCGCCCCGATCCTCGCCGCCGCAATCGCCGCCCCGAAGATGCTGATCACCCGGCTGGAGGCCCCCAAGCCGCCGCCGATCCTGCTGGCCAAGGCCGATCCGCCGCACAAGGCCGACGCCAGCGCGGCCGGAAAAGCCGCCGCCCACAAGGCCGCGCTCGCCCGCGCCGCCGAGGAGAAGGCCGAACAGGCGAAGGCGGACCGGGAAGATGAGGCCCGGGAACAGGCGGCGCAGACGCGGCTGGCCGAGCTGAAGGTGGCGCAGGCCAAGGACGCCAAAGCCAAGGCTGTTCAGGTGCGGCTCGCCAAGGCCGAGGCCGCGAAGGCAACCGCCAAGGCGGAGCATCTGGCGCAACTCGCGCAGGCTCAGAGCAAGGCCCAAAGCCGGGCTGCTGCCCTGATCAAGGTGAAGGCCGACAAGGCCGAGACGGTCCGCCTCGCCAGGGCCGAAGCCAAGGGCCGCGCCGAGGCGCGCGCGGAAGCCCGGGCCGACGCGCTCGCCGTGGCCAAGGAGGAGGCCCAGAAGCAGATCCGTCTGGCGAGCCTGGTGCGCACGATAAAGCGCGTCCTGCCTCACGAGGCCAGGCCGCAGCCCGAGCCCGTTCGGACCGCCAAACTCGACCGCAAGCGCAGCAAGAAGGCGCAGCGCCACGAGGCGGTGATCGAACGCGCCTCGCTGAAGGGTCACAAGGCCGCTCATGCCGCTGAGCCACCGATCCGCGCGCACGCCGCCCCGGCCATCCCGCCGCCGCGGCCCTCGGGCCTGATGAGGGTCTCAGCCTCGCGCTGCGGCCAGCGCGATCCTGGCGAAGCCCTGGTCTGCGCCGACCCGAACCTGGGCGCCGCCGACCGCCAGCTCACCCGCGCCTACCAGGGCGCCCGCGCCGCCGGCGTCTCCGACGCCCAGCTTCAGCGCCAGCAGCAACGCTGGCTCGCCGCCCGCACCGCCGCCGCGCGCGAAGCCCCCTGGGCCGTCCACGACGTCTACATGGCGCGCATCGCCGAATTGAACGGCCAGGCGCGCGACGCCCATGGGGATGGGTACTAGAGCCATCGCCTCTCCCCCGGGCGAAGCCCGACAGGGAGAGGGTAGGGAGAGGGCTGGTCCCTAGGCCAGCAGGTCCTTCACGGTATCCCGCTCGCCGACCAGCTCGTCGTTGGTGAGGGCGATCTTCGACTTGGCGAAGTCGTCCATCTGGTAGCTGTCGATAACGTCATAGCCGGTGGCCGTGGTCTTCACCGGCATGCCGGCCCAGACGCCGTCGGCGAAGCCGTAGCGGCCCTGGCTCTCGACGGCGACGGAATGGATCGTGCCCGGCGTGACCAGGTCGCGGACGTGGTCGACGAGCGCGTTAGCCGCCGAGGCCGCGGACGACACGCCGCGGGCTTCGATGATCGCCCCGCCGCGCTTGCCGACCGCCGGCAGGAAGTCGTTCTTCAGCCAGGCTTCGTCGCCGATCACCGACGCCGCGTCCTTGCCGTTGATCTTGGCGTGGGTGAAGTCGGCGAACATCGTCGGCGAGTGATTGCCGTAGATGAAGGTGTCGGTGACCGCGTCGATGGAGACGCCGGCCTTCTTGGCCAGTTGCGCGCGGGCGCGGTTCTCGTCCAGGCGCACCATGGCGGTGAAGCGGTCCTTCGGCAGGCGCTTGGCCTGGGCGGCGGCAATCATCACATTGGTGTTGCAGGGGTTGCCCACGACCGCGATGCGGCAGTCGTCGGCGGCTACCTTGTCGATCGACTGGCCCTGGGCGATGAAGATCTTGCCGTTGTCCTTCAGAAGGTCGGCGCGTTCCATGCCCGGTCCGCGCGGCTTGGAGCCGACCAAGAGCGCCCAGTTCACGTCCTTGAAGGCCACGTCGGCGTCGCCGGTCAGCACCATGTCCTGGACCAGCGGGAAGGCGCAGTCGTCGATTTCCATGGCGACGCCCTTGAGCGCCTTCTGCGGGCCTTCGACAGGGATTTCCAGGAGCTGCAGGATCAGCGGCTGATCGGCGCCGAACATCTGGCCGGACGCAATGCGGAACAGCAGCGCGTAGCCGATGTTGCCGGCCGCGCCGGTAACCGCCACACGGATCGGGGACTTGGCCATGCTGGTGCTCCTGTGAAGCTTGTCTTTGGGAGGGCTGTTGCGGCGGGTCCGTAGCTTACGCGAGGGCGGCCCGCAATGCTGCGCTGCGGGGAATGAGGCTTGGCAGGCGCGCGGGCGCCGCCCAAGCTCGCCGCATGTTCGAGATTGACCCCGCTTTCATCGCCACCTCGGAAGCCCTGGGCGACCTCGCGCTCAGCCATGTGCGGCTGCAGGCCGACGCGCGCTTTCCCTGGATCGTGCTGATCCCGCGCCGCGCCGATGCCCACGAACTGGAAGACCTGGCGGCCGGCGAACGCGACGTGCTGATGGACGAGATCCTGCAGGCGGGCGGCGCGGTGCGCGCCATCGCCGAGGCGCTTGGCCGGCCCGCGCCTAAGCTCAACGTCGGCCAGCTCGGCAACATCACCGCCCAGCTGCATGTGCATGTGATCGCCCGGCGCCCCGAAGACGCCGCCTGGCCGGCGCCCGTCTGGGGTTTCGGCGTGGCCGAGGCCTATGGGTTTGAGGCGCTGGCGGTCGCCATGGCCGCGGCGCGAGGCGCCCTGGGGCTCTAGTTCAGCCGCCACCCCTTCTCTCTTGATCGTCATTCCCGGGCTTGTCCCGGGAACCCATACGCGCCGTCACAGCAGGCAGGTCATCGGCGCCGCAGCGGCTTCCGGCTCAGCCTCGGTGTTTATGGGTTCCCGGCACAAGGCCGGGAATGACGATGGAAAATATTGAAGCTTGAGAGATGGCGAGCTCTAGGGCCCCGTCCGTCGCATCGTTACCTGGAAAGAGGCGTCGCCGCGCACCAGCTTGCCGCTCCAGCGGCCGTCGCCGGCGTCGCGCAGGGTCAGCGTCAGGTCCGGCGTCTTGGGCTCGGTGAATTTCAGGGTGAGGTCGCCGCCGCTGCGCTGGATGGTGTCGACCAGCCCCGAACCCTCGATGGAGCCCGGCCGGCGCAGGTCGCGCCACACCGCCTCCAGCCGGTCGCGGCGGTCGACGATCTGCAGGACGTAGCGATCGCCATATTGGTCCGAGAGCGTCCACCCGCCGTCCAGCGGGCCCTGGAAGCTCTGGGCCGAGGCGAACGACGAGCGGATGCGCGCGTCATAGGCGAGGTCGCGGATGGTCGGCGGGGCATCGGGCGTCTTGCCGGTCTCTTCAATGCCGACCGGGGCGTCCTGCTGGGTGCGCGGCGCGGCTGTGTAGCTGTGGGCCGGCGGCGCGGCGGGCAGCAGCGCGGGCGGGATATCCGGGCCAGTGCGCGGCTGGCCGGCGGTGTCGGGCTCGTCCTCGTCGCCGGGTGCGCCGCGGTTCAAGAGGTCGCCGATCGGGTCGTGGCCCCTCGACGGCGCAGGGGGTGCTGTCTGGGGGGCGACTGACGGCGCGGCCGCAAGTCCCGGCACGGGCAGGGCCTGCGACCAGGCCGGTCTCGCCAAGGCCGTCACGGCCAGGAGCCCTATCAGCGATCCGATCCGCATCGACCGTTCAGACCTCGTTTGGCGCCTGGGCCGCGGCGATGGCCTCAGCCACCGCGATCAGCCGGCGCGCCTCGTCCAGGTGCAACCGCTCCACCATACGCCCGTCCACCTTGAGAACTCCTTTCCCGGAATTTTCTGGCGAATCGAAGGCCTCAACCACCGTCCGCGCCCAGGCCACAGCGGCGTGCTCCGGGGCGAAGGCGCGGTTGGCGATCTCGAGATGGGTGGGATGGATCAGGCTTTTGCCGTCGAAGCCGAGGTCGGCGCCCTGCACGCACTCCCGCGCCAGCCCCTCCAGGTCGGGAATGTCGTTGTAGACCCCGTCGATTATGGCGAGCCCGTGGGCGCGGGCGGCCATGACGCTCAAGGCCAGGGCCGGCAGCAGCGGCCCGCGGTCGGCGCCCGGCCGGCAGCGCATCTCCTTGATCAGGTCGTTGACCCCGATCACCCAGGCTTCGACGCCCTGGGCTGTCGAAGCGGCGCCCAGGTCGCCCAGCGCAAAGACCGCCTGGCAGGTCTCGATCATCGCCCAGAGGCTCACCTTGGGCCCCACCGCGGCGCGATAGGCCGCCAGGTCGGCCGGCGAGGCCACCTTGGGAACCAGCACCGCATCGGGCCCGGCCTCGCCGACCGCAGCCAGGTCGTCGGCGCCCCAGGGGGTGTCCAGGCCGTTCACCCGCACCACCAGCTCGCGCAACCCGAACCCGCCCATCCGCACCGCCTCGCAGGCGAGCGCCCGGGCGGCGAGCTTGGCCTCCGGCGCGACCGAATCCTCCAGGTCGAGGATCACCACGTCGCAGACGAGCGTGCGCGCCTTCTCGATCGCCCGGGCGTTGGAGCCGGGCAGGTAGAGGACGCTGCGGCGCGGTCTGTCGTGGCGGGAAGACATTCGCTGATCTTAGCGGCTAGGGTGAGCTCATGACCACACGCTACGATCCGGAAGCCCGCAACGTCCTGGGCGGCGAACTGAAGCCCTGCTCGGTCGATCCGGTCACCGGCTTCTTCCGCAACGGCTGCTGCGAGACCAGCCACGAGGACGTCGGCCTGCACACCGTCTGCGCGGTGATGACGCCGGAGTTCCTGGCCTTCAGCCGCGAGGCCGGCAACGACCTGTCGACGCCCGTGCCCGAAGCCCAGTTCCCGGGCCTGAAGCCTGGCGACCGCTGGTGCCTCTGCGCACCGCGCTGGAAAGAGGCGCTGGACGCCGGCGCCGCGCCGCAGGTGGTGCTGGACGCCACCCACGAAGAGACGCTGGCGATCGTGCCGTTGGGCGTGCTCAAGGACCACGCTGTCGAGGCCTAAGTCAGCGGGTAGTCCGCCTCCAGCCGATAGTGCGCCTGCTCGCTGCCGAGGAAGCTGGAATAGAGGCCGAAGCGCTCCACCCGGATCGGCGGGGGTTTGAGCAGGTTGTTGGCCTGGATCCAGGCAGCGACCTGGGCTGGATCGGGGCGGCGCAGGTAGGCCAGCGTCAGGTGCGGCCGGTAGGTGCGGGTCTCGGGCTTGAGGCCGACGCGGCGGGCGGCGGCCTCGCAGGCCTTGGCGAGCCGGCGCAGGGGCTCGCTTTCCTCGACGCCGGCCCACAGGACATGGAGGTCGGGGCCTTCGCCAAAGGCGCCGACGCCGGAGAGCTGCAGGTCGAAGGCCAGGCCGCGCAAGCCGACCAGCTCCGCATCCAGGTCGCGGGCGATGTCCTCGCGAATGTCGCCGAAGAACCTCAGCGTGACGTGCAGGCTATCCAGCGGCCGCCAGCGCGCGCCCTCGACGCCCGCCTGGCGGTGGGCGAGGGCTTGGCCGATCTCCTCAGGGATCGCAGCGGCGGCGAAGAGCCGGATCATGCGCCTACCTAGACCAGCCGCCGTCGCCCTGCAAAAAGCCGCCCAATTCCCCGGCGGAATCCTTAACGGGAGCTTGACCAACAAGGCCTTGCTTAGGTCACACCGCGCGCCGATATTTAGGGCGCGTCCAATCGGGACGCTCAAATCAAGGGTTTTGCTCAAATGAGCGACTTCAACCGCGGCTATGCGCGCCCGACCCCAACCGGCCAGGGCCAGGTAGGGTCGGCCGATATGTCGGTTGATGTAGGCCTCCGTGGCTTCATGCTCGGGGTCTACAACAAGGTGGCGCTGGGCCTGGTGCTCTCCGCCGCGCTGGCCTTCCTCACCAGTTCCGTCGCGCCGGTGCGCGACCTGATGTTCACCGTGGCCAACGGCCGGGTGAGCTACTCGATCCTGGGCATGGTCGTGGCCTTCGCGCCGCTGGCCGTGCTGCTGTTCACCGGCTTCGCGCGCCGCGTGACGCCGAAATCGGCCAGCGTCACCTACTGGACCGTGGTCAGCCTGATCGGCGCCTCGCTGGGCGTCGTGGTGCTGCGCTACACCGGGACCTCGATCGGCGAGACCTTTCTGCTGACCGCGACCTCGTTCGGCGCGCTCTCCCTGGTGGGCTACACCACCAAGCGCGACCTGACGGCCATGGGCAGCTTCCTGATCATGGGCGTCTGGGGCCTGGTCGGCGCGATGCTGATCAACGTCTTCCTGCAGAACTCGATGATGGCCCTGATCGTCGACGTGATCGGCGTGCTGATCTTCGCCGGCCTGATCGCCTACGACACCCAGAAGCTGAAGATGACCTACTACCAGCTCGAGGGGAACGAGGCGGGCAAGAGGGTCGCCACCAGCTACGGCGCGCTCAGCCTCTACCTGGACTTCATCAACCTCTTCCAGTTCCTGCTGGCCCTGTTCGGCAACCGCCGCTAAGCGCCCGCAGATCCGAAAAGACGAAGCCCCGGCGGGAAACCTCCGGGGCTTTTCTTTTGGCTAATCGACGACTTTGAACCGCCCGCGGTCGAAGAACCGCAGCACCTGTTCCAGCTCGTGGCCGCGGCGCAGGACCATGCCGCCCTGGCCGAGCACCGCCCAGGCGCCCTGTCGCCGGGCGAGCGCCGGGCGTTTTTCGATGCGGTAGAGCGGCGCCTCGGAGCTGCGCTTGTAGACCGAGAACAGCGCCGATTCGCTCAGGCCATCGATGGCGTAGTCGCGCCATTCGCCGGCGGAGACCATGCGGCCATAGAGGGATAGCAGGCGGGTCAGCTCGCGCCGTTCGAAGAAGACGGTCGCCTGACGCGGCGACGCGTGGGACGAGTCGAAAGCCATTAAGCCGAGCCTAGACCGAAATCGCCGCGCGGGGCCAGAGGCGCCGTGCAGGCGGGTCAGCCGTTGCCGCGAAATGACCTTATTGTCGACCCGCGAGCGCCCGATGGGGTTTCCATATTGCAGTTGTCGGTTGGTCAGAAACGGCGCTCCCGGATCCTGAACAGCCCCCCCAGCCCCCCGGGGATCGGCGGACTGGCCAGCCGACGCCTTCTTAACGTCAAAGAACCCTCGCGGGTGCTCTCCAGCCGCGGGGGTTTTCTTTTGTCCGCTTGGCTTGAGGCCGCTCAGCTCTTCGGCTGGCCGACGCCCAGGATGCGGCCGCCGTGGGCGGCCTGCACCAGCACAACGGTCTTCAGGCCGTCCTCGCCGGCGACGGGCAAGCGGAAGGCGGCCGGGCCGCCGCGCCAGACGCCCAGGCGGCTCAGCTCCCGCACCACGTTCCGCTCCGGGAGGGTCTGGCCCTTGTTGTCACCGGACTTGACCGCGATGTCCTGCTCGCGCGGGTCGTAGCGGACCAGCCAGACCTCGCCGCCGCCCTTGGGCGCGCGGGCCGAGCCCACATAGACCCGCCGGTCGCCGACGAAATGCACGTCCGGCGGAGTTAGGCGCCGCGCCTTGGCGGCGTCGGCGAGCAGCTTGTCGACCTTGGCGGTCTTCGAGCCGGTGGCCTGGGCTGCCCCATCGACCACGACCTGGGGCGTATAGGGCTCCCGCAGGGCCAGTTTCGCCGCATAGGCCTTCTGGCGCTCGGCGAACTCAGGCTTGGCGAAGCTGTCGGGCCAGCCGAGGTAGTCCCAGTATCCGACCGAGAAGGTGAGCGCGAGGACGCCCGGCTTGTCGGCCAGCTTGGCCACATGGCCGTTGGCCTCGCCGCATGAGGCGCAGCCCTGCGCCGTGTAGAGCTCGACCACCACGGGTGGCCTGGCCGCCGCCGTCCCCGGCAGAGCGGAGAGGGGCAGGGCGAACAAGGTCAGGCTGAAAAGCGCCGCTTCCCGCATCGCCTCGGGCTTAAAGGGGCATCTGCGCCCTGTAAATTACAACAAGGCGTGAGCGGTGGACGGACGACTCCCAAAGAAGCCGTCCGCCCAGCTCGATCAGGCCGTGCGCGCGAGGTTGCGCAGCACGTAGTTCAGGACGCCGCCGTTCTTGTAATATTCAAGCTCGGTGGGCGTATCGATCCGGCAGCGGACGGGGAAACGCGCGATGCGGCCGTCCGAGGGACGGTACATCTCGACGGTCAGCTGGCGGCGCGGCGAGAGCTCGGTCAGGCCGCGGATGGTGACGATCTCCTCGCCGGTGAGCCCGAGCTTGTGCCAGCCTTCCTGCAGGAACTGCAGCGGCAGCACGCCCATGCCGACCAGGTTGGACCGGTGGATGCGCTCGAAGCTTTCGGCCACCACAGCGCGGACGCCCAGGAGCTTGGTGCCCTTGGCCGCCCAGTCGCGCGACGAACCGGTGCCGTATTCCTTGCCCGCGAACACCACCAAGTGGCGGCCCTCGGACTGGTAGCGCATGGCCGCGTCATAGATCGACATCACATCGCCCGAGGGGAAGTGCTTGGTCATGCCCCCTTCGATTTCCGGGGTGATGCGGTTGCGGATGCGGATGTTGGCGAAGGTGCCGCGCATCATCACTTCGTGGTTGCCGCGGCGCGCGCCGTAGGAGTTGAACTCCGTCGACGGCACCTGGCGGTCGCGCAGATAGACGCCGGCCGGAGAGGTCGCCTTGATCGAACCGGCAGGCGAGATGTGGTCGGTGGTGATCGAGTCGCCGAACACCGCCAGCACGCGGGCCTCCACCAGGTCGGTGACCGGCGTCGGGTCCATCGACATGTCCTGGAAGTAGGGCGGGTTCTGGACATAGGTCGAACCCTTGTCCCAGCCGTAGGTCTGGCCGCCCTCGACCTTGATCGCCTGCCAGGCCTTGTCGCCCTTGAAGACGTCGGCGTAGCGGGTGGCGAACATCTTCTGCGTCACGAATTTGCGCTGCAGGGCGGCCACTTCCTCGGTCGTGGGCCAGATGTCCTTCAGATAGACGGGCTTGCCGCCCTTGCCCTCGCCCAGCGGCTCAGTGGTGATGTCGATCGACATGGAGCCGGCCAGGGCATAGGCGACCACCAGCGGCGGCGAGGCTAGGTAGTTGGCCCGCACGTCCGGGTTCACCCGGCCTTCGAAGTTGCGGTTGCCCGACAGCACAGAGACCGCCACCAGGTCGCCCTTCTGCACCGCATCCGAGATCGGCTCGGCCAGCGGGCCGGAGTTGCCGATGCAGGTGGTGCAGCCGTAGCCAACCAGGTTGAAGCCCAGCGCGTCCAGGCCCTTGTCCAGTTTCGCGGCCTTCAGATAGTCGGTGACCACCTGCGACCCGGGGGCCAGCGAGGTCTTCACCCAGGGCTTCACCTTGAGGCCCAGTTCGACGGCCTTCTTGGCCACCAGGCCCGCGGCGATCAGCACGCTGGGGTTGGAGGTGTTGGTGCAGGAGGTGATGGCGGCGATCACCACGTCGCCGTGGCCGACGTCGAAGTTGGCGCCTTCCACCTTCACCCGCGTCGCCATGTCCTCGGCCTTGCCGAAATCACCGGCCAACGCCGCCTTGAACTCGACCGCGGCGTTGGTCAGCACGACCCGGTCCTGCGGACGCTTCGGTCCGGCGAGCGAGGGTAGGACCGAGCCCAGGTCCAGCTCCAGGGTGTCGGTGAACACCGGATCGGGATCGGTCGGGTCGCGCCACAGGCCCTGTTCCTTGGCGTAGGCTTCCACCAGCTTCACGCGCTGAGGGTCACGGCCAGTGGCGGTCAGGTAGTCGATGGTCGCCTGGGTCACCGGGAAGAAGCCGCAGGTCGCGCCGTATTCCGGGGCCATGTTGGCGATGGTCGCCTGGTCTTCCAGCGTCATCTTGGCGAGGCCCGGGCCGTAGAATTCCACGAACTTGCCGACCACGCCCTTCTTGCGCAGCATCTGAGTGACGGTCAGGACCAGGTCGGTGGCCGTCGCGCCTTCCGGCATGGAGCCGTCCAGGCGGAAGCCGATGACTTCCGGGATCAGCATCGGGATGGGCTGGCCGAGCATGGCGGCTTCCGCCTCAATGCCGCCGACGCCCCAGCCCAGCACGGCCAGGCCGTTGATCATGGTGGTGTGGCTGTCGGTGCCGACCACGGTGTCGGGATAGGCGACGGGGTCGCCGCCGTCTTCGTTCACCCAGACGGTCTGGGCGAGGTATTCCAGGTTCACCTGGTGGCAAATGCCGGTGCCCGGGGGCACGACGCGGAAGTTGTTGAAGGCCGAGGAGCCCCAGCGCAGGAAGCGGTAACGCTCCATGTTGCGCTCATATTCGCGGTCGACGTTCTCGCCGAAGGCCTTGGCGGTGCCGAAGTAGTCGACCATCACCGAGTGGTCGATCACCAGATCGACGGGGTTCAGCGGATTGATCTTCTCCGGGTTGGCGCCCAGGTGGGTCATGGCATCGCGCATGGCCGCCAGATCCACCACCGCCGGAACGCCGGTGAAGTCCTGCATCAGCACCCGCGCCGGGCGGAAGCTGATCTCGTGCTCGACGGAGCCACGGTTCTGCACCCAGGCGGCGATCGCCTGCAGGTCGTCGCGGCCCACCGAATCGCCGTCCTCGTTGCGCAGCAGGTTCTCGAGCAGCACCTTCATGGAGATCGGCAAGGTGGAGATGCCGGAAAGTCCGGCTTCCTCGGCGGCGCGAAGGCTGTAGTAAGCGTAGGTCGTCTTGCCCACCGTGAGTTCGCGGCGGGTCTTCAAGCTGTCGATTGACGCCATTTGGGGAGATCCTCTCTCTGTCCCGGCCGCACCACGCCCACCCCGGAGATCGCGCGCTTTGATGAACGGACACACAGCGTCCGAGCCTGCGCGGCGAGGGTCCCCCGAGGCGACGGCGGCCGCGGGCTTCATAGACCGCGCAGTGTTACGCGTCCATGCACGGCCACGGTTGAGGTTGTTGGTCACGTGATCGATGCCCTGACCTTGAGCGGCCTGGGCGTGCGCCGGGGCGGACGCAAACTGTTCTCCGGCCTGTCGCTGAGCCTGAAAGCCGGCGAGGCCTGCGCGCTGACCGGCGCCAACGGCGCGGGCAAGACCAGCCTTTTGCGCGCCGTGGCGGGACTGGTCCCCCTCGAGGAGGGCGAGATCGGCTTCGGGGCCATCGACGCGAGTGATGCGCGGGCCGGCGGCCTGCATCTGGTGGGCCACCAGGACGGGCTGAAGCCGTCGCGCACCACCCGCGAAGAGCTGGAATTCTGGAGCGTCTGGAGCGGCGGGACATCCGCCAGCGCGGCCACGGCCGCCGAGACCCTGGAGCTTACCGGCCTTCTCGACCTGGAGGTTCGACGGCTTTCGGCCGGCCAGCGGCGCCGGCTGGTGCTCTCGCGCCTACTGGCCGCGCCTCGGCCGCTCTGGCTGCTGGACGAGCCGCTGAGCCCACTGGATGCCCGTTGGCGGGTCCGACTTGGCGAGATGATGGCCGCCCATCTGGCCCGCGGCGGCTTGATCCTGGCCGCGGTGCACGATCCGCTGCCGATCCCCGCCAAGGGCCTGGAGATCGCGGCATGAGCCGCCTCTCCGCTCTTCTCGCCCGCGAGACGGCGCTCGCCTGGGGCCGGGGCGGCGGGCCGATGGTCAGCGTCGGCTTCTACGCCGGCGTCGCCACCCTGCTGCCGCTGGCTATCGGGCCGGAGCCGCAGCGGCTGGCGGCCATCGCGCCGGGCGCGGCCTGGGTGGCGCTGGCGCTCGCCTCGCTCTTGTCGCTGGACAGGCTGTTCGAGCGCGATTTCGAGGACGGGGCGCTGGATCACCTGGCGCTCTCGCCGACGCCGTTGGAGCTGACCTGCGCGGTCAAGTGCTTCGGCCAGTGGCTGGCGACCGGCGCGCCGCTGGCGGTGGCCGCGCCCATCGCCGCCATGAGCCTGGGCGCGCCCGTGGCGCTCACCCCGCTGATCTTCGTCTGCGCCCTAGTGGGCGGCCTGGCCTTCACCTTCACTGGCGGGATCGGCGCGGCGTTGAGCCTGGGCGCGCGGCGCGGCGGCCTGCTGACCGCCGTGATCGTGCTGCCGCTGTTCATCGCCCCGGTGATCTTCGGCGGCGGCGCGCTGGCGGCCTTTGAAACCGGCCTGCCGTGGACCGCGGGCTTCGCCTACCTCTGCGCCTATGCGGCGGCCTTTGTGGCTCTGGGTCCGATTTTCATGGCCGCGGCCTGCCGCAACGCGCTCTCCTGAGCCGCTAAACCGTAGTCCGCATTACCAAAGCTTCATTTCGCATGGCGCCGTTTCGCCAATATCCCGGATGACGGTGAAGCTCGACCTTTGGAACCTGGAGACCCGCCCATGTCACGCCCGCTGCTGGGATACCTCGCCGGGGCGGCCTTCGCCCTCACCGCCACCACCGTCCTGGCCCAGGCCGCTGCTCCGGCGGCGCCGCCCGCGCCGACGGCCCCAAGCGCGTTTGGCGACCATGAGCACGGCCAGCGCATCGAGCGCCGGGTGATCGTGCGCGACGGCGGCGAAGGCCATCACATGGACCAGGCCGAGCACCTGCGCACCATGCTGCAGCTGAAGCCCGGCCAGGAAGCCGCGCTCACCGCCTACCTCGCCGCCACCAAACCCGACCACCGCCGCGAAACCGTGGTCGAGATGTCGAACCACGGGGAAGGCCACGGCGAAGGCGTCAAGACGACGCCGCAGCGCCTCGCCGAGATGGAAACCCGCCTCGCCGAGCAGTCCGCCCAGGGCAAGGCCCGCATCGAGGCGACGCGGAGGTTCTATGACCAGCTCGAGCCCTCGCAGAAGAAGGTGTTCGACGAGCTGCCGATGCTGATGATCGGCCCGATGGGTCCGATGATGAATATGGGCAACATGCGGGTGATGGTGAACATGGAGGGTCCGCCGCCGCTTCCGCCGCTGCCCCCCATGCCGGCGCGCCCACCCGCGCCGCCGCATCTCTAAGAGGCCTTCGCAGGGGGTCCGCTTGCCGGACCCCCGTCCACGGTCTAAGCCCGCTCAATGACCGTTCCGTCTTCGCCATCCACGGGCCCGCGCTTCGGGTGGCATGCGTTCGTCCTGCTGTTCGCCAATCCGGAGCGGTTCATGGCCTGGTCGCGCTGGGCCGCGCCGATCTTTGGCGCGCTGGCGGTGGCGGCTGGCGGGCTGGGCCTCTACCTCGGCTGGAGCGCGCCCGTCGACTATCAGCAGGGCGCGACGGTCCGCATCCTCTTCATCCACATCGCCTCGGCCTGGATGAGCGAGTTCGTCTACGCCTGCCTGGCGGTCGCCAGCCTGCTCGCCCTGGTCTGGCGCCAGATGCTGGCCGACGCCGCCGCCCAGGCCGCAGCCCCGCTGGGCGCCGGCTTCACCGTGCTGGCGCTGGTCACCGGCTCGCTCTGGGGCCGGCCCATGTGGGGGACCTATTGGGTATGGGACGCCCGCCTGACCTCTGTCCTGGCGCTGCTTTTGATCTACCTCGCCTACATCGCGCTTCGGGCCTCGATGGACGACGAGACCAAGGGCGGCCGGGCCGCGGCGATCCTGGCCCTGGTGGGCGCGGTCAACCTGCCGATCATCCATTACAGCGTCACCTGGTGGAACACCCTGCACCAGGGCGCCTCGGTGTTCCGCTCTGGCGGCTCGGCGCTCGCGCCGGTGTTCTACTGGCCGGCGATCCTGGTGGCGCTCAGCTACATGTCGGGGTTCGGCTCGCTCTGGCTGGTGCGGATTCGCGGCGAGGTCTGGCGCCGCCGCGCCGACGCCGCGGCGCTCAGAGCCGCGAGGGGCTAGCCATGATCGACCTCGAGACCGGCAAGTACGGCTTCTTCATCTGGACCGCCTACGGGATCAGCGCGGCCGTGTGGCTGTTTCTGATCGTCAGCTCGCTGCTGCACGCCCGCCGCTGGCGCCAGCGCGCCGAGGCCCTGACCCGCAAGTGATGGCGCGCAAATGACCCGCTGGATCGCCGCTCTGCCGCTGGTCGCCATCGTGGTGCTGGCGATTTTCTTCGCGGGCTACGCCCTGCACCGCGATCCGCATGTGGTCCCCGAAGCCATGGTCGGCAAGCAGATGCCCGACATCACCCTGCCGAGCTTCGACAACGGGACCGAGGTTCGCCTGCGCGACGCGCTCAAGCAAGGACCGGTGCTGGTGAACTTCTTCGCCTCCTGGTGCGGCCCCTGCGCCATCGAGCAGCCGGTCCTGATGCAGCTGAAGGCGCAGGGCGTCCGCATCATCGGGGTCAACTACGAGGACGTGGCGCCGCGGGGCTCGGCCCAGGCCGCCCAGGCTTTCCTCGCCAAGCTCGGCGATCCTTACATGGCCAGGGTGGCCGATCCGGACGGCCGTGGCGGCATCGAGTTCGGGCTCTCCGGCGTGCCCGAGACCTATCTGGTGGCGCCTGACGGCAAGGTGCTGGCGAAATACACCAACCTCACCGAGGGCGACGCGCGCGCCCTGACCGCGCGGATGTTAACCGCCCGTTGATCGGCGGCAGGCCAGATTGAGCGGGCGTTAACCATAAACCCGAGCTGGCCCGCCCTTTGACGCCGATCCGCCCCAACGCCTTCCCGACGCCGTCCGCTCAGCCGTCTCCGGCCGACGCGGCGCGCACGGCCGCGCAACGGGCCTTCTTCGACGCCGCCATGGGCCGCTCGACCGCGCCGGCCGCTCACACAGCGCCCGTCGCCGCGGCGCAGACCGCCGTCTTCACGCCCTCCGCCGCACCGGTTCAACGGGCCGAGATTCGCCCCGCGCCCAACGCCGAGCCACCGACCAAGGTGCTGCGCCCCGGTTCGCTCCTCGACATTCGCGTCTGAAGCGAAGTCGCCGTCCGCTTAAGCTATTAAAATAATTAACTTTCGGAAGGGTGGAACGCCGCAAGCGGTTCGGTGTTTTCGGAGTCATGGAAGATCGGGACCAGCGCATTTACGAGGAAGCCGCCGGCCTCTGGCGTGAGATTCACGGCAAGGGGCCGCCGGTTCGCGTGGGTGGCCCGCGCCTGCTGGAGATTCTGATGGGCGACATCGGCGAGGTCTCCTACGAGCGCCTGCGCTCGCCCCACCTGCGCCCCTCGACCATCGCCGGCCCGGGCCAGCCCAAGGACGAAAACCAGGCGGCTTAGGCAGCCTTCTTCTTCGCCTTCTTGCCGCCCTTGTGCGGCTTAGCGCTCTTTGGGGGCTTGGGCGCCTTCGCCTTCTGGACCTTGGGCGCCGCCTTGGCCTTGGCGGCCTCGGCCGGAGCCGCGGCCCTGGTCAGGTCGCGCAGCAGACTGAGGAAGGTCGCGCGCCGGCCGCCGCCGGAGATCAGCTTCAGGAGCTTGCCATCGGCTGCGGCCATCTTTGGGCGGGCGTCGGCGAGCGCCGCGCGCCCCGCGTCAGTCAGCCGTACGGCGTTGGCACGGGCGTCAACATTGGAGCGTTCGCGCTCCAGCAGGCCTTTGGCGATCATCCGGCGGGCCATGTCGGCCAGCGTCGAACGGTCGATGCCAGTGATCCGCACCAGGTCGGCCTGGGTCGCGCCCTCCCGCTCCTCGGCGGCGGCCATGACCGCGAACTGGCGCTGGGTCACGCCGCTCTCGCCGAACTCCTCGACATAGATGTCGAGGGCTCGCTGCAGCGCGCGGTGCAGGAGATGACTCGGCGATTGATCGAGCGCGGCAATGCCGCCCTTAGCGCCTGACTTGGTCTTGGCCATCGGTCGTCCCCCGCGAGGCTCGTCGCCGTCACTAAAGGAGGATTACGTCGTTTTGATTACAGACGCTCCGTGGGCGGCGTAGCAAGCCCCCAGGTGCGATCGGAGGCGCGATCAGGAAGCCTCGGGCGGCGGCTTCGGCTCGTCGTCGGGCATGTGCTTCATCATCAGGGGCGCCTGGCTCATGGCGAACAGGAAGATGAGGATCGGCACGCCGGGGAACTTGCAGAAGGCCCAGAAGACCGTGCTCTGCGTGCGCCACACCACCTCGTTGGCCGCCGCGAGCGCGAAGAAGAACAGGGCATAGCGCACTGTGAGCGTGCGGATCACCGTCTCTGGCAGATGGAAGGCGTCGCCCATCAGGATCTTCAGCGGGTTCTTGCCGCGCAGCGCGCCGGTGATCAGGAACAGACCGAACGCCGTGTAGAGAATGGTCGGCTTGACCTTGATGAACCGCTCGTCGTGGAAGAACAGCGTCAGCCCGCCGAAGATGATGCCCAGGACGGCGGTGGCCAGCGGCATCGGCGGCACCCGCTTTTCCACCGCGACACCGACCACGATCGCGATCACCGAGGCGGCGACGATCACCCAGCTGGAGGTGACGCCGTTGCGGGTGATGGCGATGGTCAGCACCCAGGCGGCGAGGCCGCCGTAGTCGATCGTATAGCGCACCCAGGCGGGCAGGGCGCGGGCCTGCGGGGTCATCTCACTCATCGGCCTTCACTCACGCATGGCGCCAAACTCATCGTATCGGCTCCGCCAGGCCCACCAGCGACCGCGCAAAGGCGTGGGCGTTGAACGGCTGCAGATCGTCGATCCCCTCGCCGACGCCGATCAGCTTGATCGGACTGTCCGAGGCCTGAGCGACCGGCACCAGCACCCCGCCGCGGGCGGTGCCGTCGAGCTTGGTCATGACGATGCCGGAGACGCCGATCTGGTTGCCGAAGATGTTCTCCTGGGCGAGCGCATTGCGCCCCACCGTGGCGTCCAGCACCAGCAGGGTCTCGTGCGGCGCGTCCGGATCGATCTTCTTCACCACGCGGATGATCTTGTGCAGCTCGTCCATCAGCCCCTGCTTGTTCTGCAGGCGCCCGGCGGTGTCGACCAGCACGACGTCGTAGTTCTGCGCGTGGGCCCGCTCGACCGCCTCGAACACCAGGCCCGCGGCGTCGGAGTTCATCGGCCGGGAGATGAAGTCGGCGCCGGCGCGCTCGGCCCAGATCTTCAGCTGCTCGACGGCAGCGGCGCGGAAGGTGTCGCCGGCCACCACCAGCACCTTGGCGCCGCGGCCGACCAGGTCCGACGCGATCTTGCCCAGGGTGGTGGTCTTGCCCGATCCGTTCACCCCGATGAAAAGCACGACATAGGGCTTGGGTCCCGACAGCGCGTCGAAATCGGCCTGGTGGGTGGCGAGCTCGTCGCCGATGGCGGCGGCGAGCGCCTCCTTGATGTCGGCCTCGTCGACGTCCTTGCCGAACTTCTCGTCGGCGAAGCGCTGGGTGATGCGCGCGGCGGAATGCGGGCCGAGGTCGGCCTCGATCAGCATCTCCTCCAGCTCGTCGAGCTTGGCCTGGTCGAGCGGCTCCTTGGCCACAAAGACCTGAGTGATCTGCTCGCCGATCTGTTTCGACGAGCGCGTCAGGCCTTCGGTGAGCCGCGCGAACCAGCCGCGTTTGGGTTCGGTCATGGAGGCGCTTCTAGCGGGGCGCTTGCACCACGTCACGCGCCCTTGCAGTCTCGCGCCCCATGGACCGCCTGAGCGCCACCCTGACCGTGCTGGACTACGCGGCCGTCGCCGTGTTCGGCGCGTCCGGCGCCCTGGCCGCCGCGCGGCGCAAGCATGACCTCGTCACCTTCGGCTTCTTCGCTGCGGTCACAGGTGTCGGCGGCGGCACGCTGCGCGACCTGTTGATCGGGGCGCCGGTGTTCTGGGTGGGCCGGCCCGCCTACATCGTGGTCTGCCTGGCCGCCGCACTCGCGGTCTGGATCGTCGGGCCGCGGCGGTTTCGCGGCAGCATCCTGACCTGGCTCGACGCGGTGGGGATGGCCGCCTACGCCGTCGTGGGCGCCCTGAAGGCCATCTCGCTGGGCGTGCCGCCGTTCTCGGCCGTGTTGATGGGGGTGCTGACGGCGACCTTCGGCGGCGTGATCCGCGACGTGCTGGCCCACGAGCCGTCGGTGCTGCTGCAGCGCGAGCTCTACGTCACCCCGGCCCTGGCCGGCGCGGCGACCTTCGTGGTGCTGGGCCTGGTCGGTACGCCGGCCATTCCGGCGGGCGTCCTGGGGTTTATCGTGGCGCTGACGATCCGGGCCGGGGCGATCCTGTGGAAGTGGTCGCTGCCGGGGTTCGGCGGCCCGGTGGATCCGCCCATCCCTCCTCTTTAGGGGAGGGTGGACGAGGCGAAGCCTCGGACGGGTGGGGGTGTCAGGGCCAAGCTGAGAGTCGGGCGGTTGAACGCGAGTCCCCCACCCTGACGGCTACGCCGTCTGTCCCTCCCCTAAAGAGGAGGGATGAGGGGCCAGACCTCGGTGTCGTGGTCCGGGTGCTGGTAGGAGACCACGCTCGCCAGATAGGCTGCGGCGCGGGGTTCGTCTTCCGGATGGTCGGGCAAGGCGGCCAGTTCGGCGAAGTCCGCCAGCCGCGCGCCGGACGCCAGCTGTTCGATGAGCTTGATCTCGCCCGGACGGTCGAACGCCCCGACGGCGAGCGAGCTCACCGTTTCGCCGCGCTCAAAGGTCAGCGGGGTGCCGCAGTTGCCGCAGAACCCGCGTTGGATGCGGTTCGAGCTCTGGAACCGCTTGCGCTCGCCACGGGTCCAGACGAGGTCGGCCGGGCGCACCTCCACGAACGGTCCGAAGAAGCCGCCCATGGCCTTCTGGCACATGCGGCAATGGCAGATGGACGCCTCGCCCAGCTCGCCGTCGACGCGGAACCGCACCGCGCCGCACTGGCAGCCACCGCTCCAGCTCACTCGGCCGCCTCCAGAACCGCAACTCGGGCGATGGCCCGCTTGCCGTCGTGGCCGGTGACGGTCAGGGACACGATCTCGCCGATCGGGGCTTCGCCTTCGAAGGCGATCTCAGTGAAGTCCTCGGCGCGGGCGAGGCCGTCTCGTTCCACGAGGCCGGTGATCGTGCGGCCGACCTGGCGCTGCAGGTGCCTGGCCAGGGCCGCGTCGCCGGCGGCGCGCAGCCGCGCGGCGCGGTCCTTGATCACGGGGCCCTTCACCGCCGGCATCCGGGCTGCGGGCGTGCCGGGGCGGGCGCTGTAGGGGAAGACGTGGAGGAACGAGAGGCCGGCTTCCTCGACCATCGAGAGGGTGTTGTCGAACATCGCCTCGGTCTCTGTGGGAAAGCCGGCGATCAGGTCGGCGCCGAAGGCGGTGTCGGGGCGGACAGCGCGAACGTTTTCAATGAGTTGCAGGGCATCGGCGCGGCTGTGGCGGCGCTTCATGCGCTTGAGGATCATGTCGTCGCCGGCCTGCAGGGAGAGGTGGAGATAGGGCATCAGCCGCGGCTCTTGCGCGAGGCAGCGCATGAGGTCCGGATCGATCTCGGCGGCGTCGATGGAGGAGAGGCGCAGGCGCGGCAGTTCGGGGACCAGCTTGAGGATCCGGGCGACCAGTTGGCCGAGCGTCGGCTGGCCCGGCAGGTCGGCGCCCCAGCTGGTCACGTCGACGCCGGTCAGCACCACCTCGCGGTAGCCCTGGGCGGCCAGGCGCTTGACCTGGGCCACCACCTCGCCGGCGGCGGCGGAGCGGGAGTTCCCGCGGCCGAAGGGGATGATGCAGAAGGTGCAGCGGTGGTCGCAGCCGTTCTGGACCTCGACGTAGGCGCGGGCGCGGTCCTTGAGGCCGTCGATCAGGTGCCCGGCGGTCTCGCGGACGCTCATGATGTCGTTCACCCGTACGCGGCCGAGTTCCGGGGCGGGCACATAGGATCCCGCCTGGGCCTTCTCGGCGTTGCCGAGCACAAGGTCGACTTCCGGCATGGCGCCGAAGGCGGCGGGGTCGATCTGGGCGGCGCAGCCGGTGACGATCAGCCTGGCGCCGGGGCGTTCGCGCCGGGCCTTGCGGATCGCCTGGCGGGCCTGGCGCACGGCCTCGCCGGTCACCGCGCAGGTGTTGAAGACGATGGCGTCGGAGAGGCCATCGGCGGCGGCCTGCTTGCGGATAATCTCGCTCTCGTAGGCGTTCAGCCGGCAGCCGAAGGTGACGACGTCGACATCGTTTGCGGTGGAGTCGCTCACGGCAGTTCGCCCGCGAAGTCGACGGCGGCCGGGCCGGTCATGATCACGTGGTCGTCTTCGGCGCTCCACTCGATCAGCAGTTCGCCGCCATCGGTGACGATCACGGCGGAGCGGTCGGTCAGGTTGCGGCGCACGGCGGCCACCAGGGCCGCGCAGGCGCCGGTGCCACAGGCCTTGGTGAGGCCGGCGCCGCGCTCCCAGACCTTCAGCCGGATGCGGCCCCGGTCGATCACCTGGGCGAAGCCGACGTTCACCGCTTCCGGGAACAGCGGATGGTGTTCGAGGACCGGGCCGGCGGTGGTCACCGGCGCCGCGTCGAGGTCGTCGACGAAGAACACCACGTGCGGATTGCCCATGTTCACGCAGCCCGGTGGGGTCGCCAGCGCCGGGTCGTCGGAGAGCGCCTCGCTGAGCGCGCGGGTGTCCTGCTCACGGGCCAGCGGAATGTCCTGCCAGTCGAGGCCGGGCGGCCCCATGTCGACGCTGACCAGCCGCTCGGCGGCGCGGGTGGCGATCAGGCGCCCGGCCTTGCTCTCGATCACCGCGCGGTCGCCGCCCGAGGCCTGCATCAAGAGCCAGCCGACGCAGCGCGTGCCGTTGCCGCAGGCGGAGATCTCCTCGCCGTCGGAGTTCCAGAACCGCACCTTGGCGTCCGCGTCCGAGCCGGCTTCCGGCGGCTCCAGCGCGATCAGCTGGTCGAAGCCGATGCCGTGGGCGCGGTCGCCCCAGGCGCGCACCTGTTCGGCGCTCGGCTCGAACGGCGCGCTGCGGGCCTCGACCACGACAAAGTCGTTGCCGAGCCCGTTCATCTTCAGAAACGGACGGCTCATGGCGGCGGACATATAGGCGAAGAGGGCTCCCGACGCACGTCTGCGTCTCCGGCGCACGTTTCTGGCCCGAAATCACTCCGCGCGAGACAGCTTCGTTCCGGGGCCGCTAGAACTGCGGGCATGAAAGCTCTGCCGCTCGCGCTCGCCGCTGTCGCCGCCTCGCTCGCCGTCGCCGGCGTCTCGCTCACCGCCGCCCACGCCCAGGGGCCCAAGGAGGTCGGCGCGGTCGATCCGTTCCTGTGGCTGGAGGAGATCGAGAGCCCGCGCGCACTCGCCTGGGTCGAGGGGCAGAACGCCAAGAGCCACGTCCGCCTCGAAGAGGACCCGCGCTACGAGGTGTTCCGCAAGGAGGCGCTGGCGATCTTCACCGCCAAGGACCGCATCGCCATGCCGCGCTTTAGGGCCGGCGGCGTCGACAACTTCTGGCAGGACGGGACCCATATCCACGGCATCTGGCGCCACACGACGCTGGCTTCCTACAAGACCGCCGATCCGCAGTGGCAGACCCTGCTCGACCTCGACGCGCTGTCGAAGGCCGAGGGCAAGAACTGGATCTGGAAGGGGGCGAATTGCCTGAAGCCCGCCCAGACGCTTTGCCTGGTCCACCTCTCCAACGGCGGCTCCGACGCGGTCGAGGACCGTGAGTTCGACACCACCACCGGCAAGTTCGTCGAGGGCGGCTTCCACTTCGCCAACGCCAAGCAGAACGCGAGCTGGGTCGACAAGGACACCCTGATCGTCTCGCGCCCCTGGACGCCCGACGAAGTGACCAAGTCCGGTTACGCCTATGTGGTGAAGCTGGTGAAGCGCGGCGGCGGTGAGCCCGTCGAGGTATTCCGCGGCGCCAAGACCGACGTCCAGGCCGGCGGCATCGTGCTGGAAGGCAAGAACGGCGTCGCCGACGGCCTGATGATCACCCACGGCCTGACCTTCTATGAGCGCGATTTCAGCCTGATGCGGCCCTCGGGGCTGAAGCCGATCGCGCTTCCGAAAAAGGCCGAGTTCAACGCCTATGTGGACGGCCAGATGGTCTTCACGATCAAGGAGGACTGGAAGGCGTTCAAGGCCGGCGCGGTGATCAGCTATGACCTGGAGGACCTGAACAAGGACCCCGCCACGGCCAAGGCCCAACTGGTGTTTATGCCGGGCGCGCACGACGCCGTGGACCGGGTCTCAGCGTCGAAGGACCGGCTGGTTATCGTGCTGCTGCAGGACGTGAAGGGCGCTGTCGACACCTATGACCACAAGGCCGGCGTCTGGCTGCCGCGTCGGCTGAAGCTGCCGGGCAACGCCAACATCAATCTGGTGTCGGCGTCCGATGACTCGAACGAGCTGTTCTTCACCGTCGAGGGCTTCCTCGACCCGACCTCGCTGTGGCTCGCCGAGGCCGATGGCGCGGTCGCCAAGCTGAAGCAGCTGCCGGCCCAGTTCGACGCCAGCAAGGACGTGGTCGACCAGCACTTCGCCACCTCGAACGACGGGACCAAGGTCCCCTACTTCGTGGTCCACCGGAAGGACATGAAGCTGGACGGCTCCACGCCGACCCAGATGTTCGGCTACGGCGGCTTCGAGCTGTCGGAACCGCCGGTCTACATCCCGCAGATGGGCAAGCTCTGGCTCGAGCGCGGCGGGGCCTATGTGATCGCCAACATCCGCGGCGGCGGCGAGTTCGGCCCGGCCTGGCACGAGGCGGCGCTGCGCGAGCACCGCCAGCGCGCCTTCGATGACTTCGCCTCGGTGGCCAAGGACCTGGAGACCCGCAAGATCACCTCGCCACGCCACATGGGCATCTATGCGCGGTCGAACGGCGGCATCCTGACCACCGTCTCGATGACCCAGCATCCGGAGCTGTTCAACGCCATCGTCATCGAGAGCCCGCTGATCGACATGCTGCGCTACAATCACCTGTCGGCCGGCGCGTCCTGGGTGGCGGAATACGGCGATCCGGACGTCCCGGCGGACCGCGAGTTCATCGCCAAATACTCGGGCTATCAGAACCTGAAACCCGGCGTGAAATACCCCGAGCCCTACATCACCACCAACACCCGCGACGACCGTGTGCACCCGGGCCATCCGCGCAAGTTCGCCGCGATGATGGAGAAGATGGGCCTGCCCTATCTCTACTACGAGCAGACCTTCGGCGGTCACGCCAACGACGCCGACCCCGAGCTGAACGCCAGGCGGTGGGCGCGGCACTATGTGTACCTGAGCCAGAAGCTGATGGATTAGGGCGGGTACGGGTCGTCTGACTTAGGTCCGCTGTCGGCGACGGGGCTGATGTCCGTTTTCGGGCCGAAGCGCGATGTCGGCTTTCGACCCATGGAAGACCGTCATCGGAGGATGTTCTCGCGCCGGGAATTCATTGTCACCTCGATCCCAAGCACCTGCTTTGGGCGGCGACACGCTCTCGATTCTTTGCGAATTCGATTTGCTTCCCGAGGCCTCTGGGACCTGCGCAAGGTTAGGCCATGCAAGACACCAGTTCGCAGAGCACGCCTCTCTCAATCGCCGCTATCGGCCTTGGCGGGATTGGCAGCACCCTCGCTTGGCCCCTGGCGGGCGCCGGCCACCACGTGACCATGGTGGCGCGGCCCCCCTCGGTCCGCCTGACGCAGCTGCGACGCGACGAAGAGGTCATTTCGACGGACGGTTTTCGGCATGCCATGGTCGTCGCTGACCGGCGGGATGAGGCGATCCCCTATCACCTTGTGCGGCGGCTCCTGCCCGGGTTGCGCGCCTATGCGAGCGTCAGAGTCCTGCGCAGCCTCGCCGACATCGCGCCGCGTGTGGCTGCCTGGCGCGGCGAGCGGGCCGCGGCCTCGTGACCACGCTTCTCTGGTTCCGGGCGGACCTGCGCCTGGCGGACAATCCCGCCCTGGTTTACGCGGCCGCGCGCGGCGAGGCCGTGGCGCCAGTGTTCATCCTCGATGGTGAGGATAAACAGGCCTGGGCGCCGGGCGGCGCCTCGCGTTGGTGGCTTCATGGCTCCCTGGCCGCGCTTGACCGCGATCTGCGGGAATTGGGCGCGCCCGGCCTGATCCTGCGGCGGGGACGGGCGGAAGCCGTCCTCGCCGAGCTAGTCGCCGAGACGAAGGCGACGGCAGTGGTCTGGAACAGACGCTACGAGCCCTCGGCCGTGGCGCGCGACGCCCGTATCAAGGCCCGCCTGCGCGCCGACGGCCTCGAGGTCCGATCATTCAACGCCAACCTTCTGTGCGAGCCCACCGCCTTCGCCAACCAGCAGGGCAAGCCCTATCAGGTCTTCACGCCCTTCTGGAAAGGCCTGCGCGCCACGGTGTCGCCCCCTGAAGCCCTATTGGCCCCGGCGCGCCTGACGACGCCGTCCGCGACGCCGGCCAGCGATCCCCTCGACAGTTGGGAGCTGCGCCCTACCAAGCCGGATTGGGCCGGCGGCCTGGACGCGGCGTGGACGCCGGGTGAGGCCGGCGCCCAGGCGCGGCTTGAGGCGTTCCTGGACGAGGCCTTGCTGGCTTATCGCGAGCGCCGAAACCTGCCCGGAGAAGCGGGAACCTCCCGCCTGTCACCGCATCTGCATTTCGGCGAGATCGGTCCCTGGCAGGTCTGGCGTGCGGCCACCGCGGCGGCCGTGGCCCAGACCGGCGATCCGTTCCCCGCCGGGGTCGAGACCTTCTTGTCGGAGATCGGGTGGCGGGAGTTTTCCGCCCATCTGCTGTTCCATTTCCCGACTCTCCCCGAAGCCCCGCTGCG
Source organism: uncultured Alphaproteobacteria bacterium (assembly GCA_903822175.1). GTDB lineage: Bacteria > Pseudomonadota > Alphaproteobacteria > Caulobacterales > Caulobacteraceae > Phenylobacterium. Next base: position 102,437 of record CAIJOB010000040.1, on the reverse strand, counting down.
CCCGGACTACGCGCGCTTCCCCTGGCGGTCCGACCGCAAGGCCCTGGCCGCCTGGCGGAAGGGATTGACCGGCTACCCCATCGTCGACGCCGGAATGCGGGAGCTCTGGACGACGGGGTGGATGCACAATCGGGTGCGGATGATCACAGCCTCGTTCCTGATCAAGCATCTGCTGCTCGACTGGCGCGAGGGCGAGGCCTGGTTCTGGGACACCTTGGTCGACGCGGACCTCGCCAGCAACGCCGCGAGCTGGCAGTGGGTCGCCGGAAGCGGGGCCGACGCCGCCCCCTATTTCCGCATCTTCAATCCGATCGTTCAGGGCGAACGGTTCGATCCGGACGGCGCTTATGTCCGCCGGTGGATTCCGGAATTGGTGGCTCTTCCGGACAGCGCGCTTCATGCGCCCTGGAAGGCCACCGCTCTGGAGTTGGCAAGCGCTGGCGTACGCCTTGGGCTGGACTACCCCCTGCCGATCGTCTACCACCCGGCCGCGCGCGCCCGAGCGCTCGAGGCGCTGGCCGCTATGAAGACCGACGAGCCCTAGGATGTGGAACACCCTGATGATATCGGCTCGAAGGAGCCTCTCTTGATCCGCGCCCTGATCCGCCTCTCGATGGCTGTCTTCCTTGCGACCGCCCTCTTCGGAGGCCCGGCAATGGCTGTTGAGGAGCCCAAATTCACGAGCGTCCTCAAGGACGGTGCGTTCGAAGTCCGTGACTATCCCCAACTGATTGTCGCCGAGGTCACGGTCGCGGGGGCGCAGAAGGACGCCGCCAACAAGGGATTCCGCTTGCTGGCGGCCTACATCTTCGGCGCCAACACGCACACGCAAGCCGTCGCAATGACCGCGCCGGTGGCGCAGCAGCGGGTCAGCGAAAAGATCGCGATGACCGCCCCGGTTACCCAGACGGAGACTGCGGGAACCTGGATCGTCCGGTTCACGATGCCGAGCAAGTACAGCCTGGATACCCTGCCCGAACCTGCCGATGCACGCGTGCGATTGCTGCGGACGCCTGCGACCCGCGTCGCCGTCCTGCGGTTTTCCGGACTGGCCAGCCCGCGCGACGTCGCTGCTAGGAGCGCGGACCTTTTGGCGGCGGCCAGGTCTCACGAGTTGCGGGCCAGCGGCCCCATCACGCTCGCCCAGTATGACCCGCCCTGGACGCCGTGGTTCATGCGGCGGAACGAAGTGCTGGTCCCGGTCGAACCCTGATCGGGCCGCTGCCGAGCCTTGGTGGAAGACAATTTAGGCGAGGTGAAAGCTAAGGCCAGGAAGAAGCCGCAGATGAGCGGCCGGCGCTCCTCAAAAATTGTCGGGAGGTCAATCGGTCCGTCGTCTCGCGCCTCCGCGATCCGGAACGTCGAGCAGGTAAAGTACTGAATGACGGCGGTCAGAAACTGGATCGAAACTTCGGGGACCGTCCAGCGCTTCAGAGCCACAAGTCCCCAGAGCGACACCCAGTTGACCATCAACAGCAGCGCAGCACTGACCAGCCACGCGACGTAGAGGCCCGACACGCGAACCCGCTTTCTTTCGATCAGGAGTTCGTTGGCGCTCGACAGCAGGTGGGTCAGCGCCACCGCATAGACAAACGACAGCAGAATGGTGACGTGCTCGAACAGGGCAATCCCTCCCTCAAGGGCCGCCAGCGTCTTGAGCCACGCCGGTTTGCGATCCTTTGGCGTTTCGCCGAAGGCTGCAAGCGGTCACCCCCTTGCACGCCGCCCGTCCGCGCGCTAACACTGAACCATATGGTACAGTATATGACAGCCCGCCTCGACGCCTCCTTCGCTGCGCTCTCCGACGCCACCCGGCGCGGGATTCTGGAGCGGCTCGGACGGTCGGAGGCCTCGATCACCGAGCTGGCCGACAGATTCCACATGACCCTCACCGGCATGAAGAAGCACGTCGGGTTGCTGGAGCAGGCGGGGCTGGTCACGACGGAGAAGGTCGGGCGGGTACGGACCTGCAGGCTCGGCCAACGCCGGCTCGAGGAAGAGGCGGCCTGGATCGAGGGACACCGCCAGCTTTGGGACGCACGCTTCGACGCCTTGGACAAGGTGGTCGAGGACTTGAAACGGAGGGAGAAGGCCGATGACTAGCCGCACAACCGTCGAACGCACCTCAGACCGAGAGATGGTCGCGACGCGAACCGTCGATGGGCCGGCGCGCATCGTGTTCGAGGCGTGGACGAAGCCCGAGCTGATCATGAAGTGGTGGGCGCCGAAGGCGTACGGAATCACCTTCCTCTCCTGCGAGACCGATGTGCGCACCGGCGGCGGATACCGTTACGTGTTCGGTCATCCGGCGTCAGAACAGCCGATGGCGTTCTTCGGCAAGTACATCGAGGTCACACCGCCCTCGCGCCTCGTCTGGACCAATGAGGAAGAAGCGGACGGAGCCGTGACCACGGCGACCTTCGAGGAAAAGGACGGCAAGACGCTGGTCGTCGTGCACGACCTCTATCCCTCGAAGGAAGCGCTCGACGCCGCCATCGCGTCGGGAAGCACGGGCGCCTGGCCCGAGCAGTTCGAGCAGTTGGACGACCTGCTCGCCAGCCAGGGCGCGAGCGTGTGACGGGCATTCCTCCCTCAGCGCGCAGCGCGATGAGGGGGAGGTGGATCGCGGCCTAGCCGCGAGACGGAGGGGGTTTCCTCTCCAGCGCCCGGGATGTCGGCCGTCGCGGAGGCCGCGGCTGAAACCCCCTTTCGTCTCGGCGCTGGCGCGCCGAGCCACCTCCCCCTGGCGCGCTACGCGCTGGGGGAGCAACTTAATCGGCGCAGACCAGGGTGATCGCATTCTCCGGGCAGGCGGCGACGCAGAGGCCGCAGGCCTGGCAGGCGTCGGCGTGGGGGATGTGGGCGGTCTTCTTGCCGTGCGCCCAGACCTTGAACCGGGCGCGCAGCGGCAGGGCGCGATAGACGCTGTCGTCGATTCTGCCGATCTCGAAGACGTCGTGGGGGCAAACCGCCACGCAGTCGGCCTTGCCCTCGCAACGCCCCGGGTCGACGCTCGGCCGGTAGGCCCCGGGCGCGGCCCCGCAGCGTTCGCCGACCCGCCGCGGGCTGAGGCTCGCCCGGCTGACCTTGTCGGGGTCTAGCCGGGACTGACGCGTGTTGGATTCGGCATCAGACACGAGGTGTCTCCCTAGATCGCGGGGGCGCGGCGCCATTCGACCGCGAGGCCGGGCTCGCGGAAGGCGAAGCGCTTCAGGTGACGTTCGACCACGCCCTCGAGCTGGGCAAGCGTCTCCAGCGCCCCGGCCTGGGCCAGGATCATCAGCGTCGCCGGCGAGGCGCGGAGATAGACCTCGCCGCCGTCGAAGGCGATGTGGCTCTCGCGCTCGCCGAGCGTCGCCGGAACCCGGTGGGCGAAGTGCTTGCAGAGCTGGGCCATGTACCGGTGGCTGTCGCCGGTGACGACCGTCGAGCTGGAGCGCAGCGCCATCGCCTCAGCTCCGCTCGATGGCCACGGCCACGTCGTCGATCATGGCGACGATGCGGTCGATCTCTTCGGGCGTGATCGGGCGGCGCGAGAGCCGGCCGGCGAGCGCCATGCCGAGGTTCTTCATGGCCCGGCCGACCCGCGGACGGGTGGTGTCGGAACCTTCAGCGGCCTGCGCCATGCGGCCAAAGACGGCGTCGACGCCGGCCTGGTTCTCGGCGAGCGCGGCGCGGCCCTCGTCGGTGGCTTCAAAGAGCTTGCGGCCGGCCTCGCCGGTGACCGGGCGGATGAAGCCCTCGTCTTCGAGCAGGGCGAGCGTCGGATAGATCACGCCGGGCGACGGGCGATAGGCGCCGCCGGTGCGGTCTTCCAGCTCCTTGATCAGTTCGTAGCCGTGACGCGGCGCCTCGGCGATCAGCGCCAGGACCACGAAACGAAGGTCGCCGTGTTCCAGGAAGCGCCCGACCCGGCCGCCGCGGTGGTGGTGGCCATGGCGGCCCTCGTGGTGGTCGCCGCCAAAGCGTCCGGCCCAGGGTCCGCGGCCGCGGTGTTCGTCCCGGCCGCCGTGAAAGTGATGATGTCTGTGCATATCGAAAGCCCCCTCCTTAAGTGGGGCGACTATCGATATATCTAAACCGCATCTCGTCTGCAAGTGTATTTCGATATGTCTAAATACTTTTCTAGATAGGCCTACAAATTGCTCGTCATCCCCCGGCTTGTCCGGGGGACCCAAGATCTCCGAGATTGAGGAAGCGCACGGCGTCGCGGCGCGCCCTTCGGCGCCACGGAGTTCATGGATGGCCCGGACAAGCCGGGCCATGACGAGCGAGAGGGAGGCGGGAGCGGAGCGGGCCTTCCCTACTCTCGCAGCACCTCGGCCAGCAGGCGGCCCTCGGCGGCGCGGTTCGAGCCGGCGCGCCAGGCGACGACGATCTCGCGGGTGGCCCCCGCGCCGTTAAGGCCGGCGGGCGCGATGGGCCGGGTGGCGACAGAGGCCGGATCGGTCAGGCCGGCGTTCACCGCCATGGCCGGCAGGAAGGTGACGCCGAGGCCAGACGAGACCATCTGCACCAGGGTCGGCAGCGACGTGGCGGCGAAGCCCTCCTCGCCCGCGGCGGTCTTCGGCGGCTTCAGCCCGCAGGCGGCGAGCGCGTGATCGCGCAAGCAGTGTCCGTCTTCCAGGAGGATCAGATCCTCGTCCTCAAGCGCGGCGGGGTCGGTGGACTTGAGCCTGGCCAGCGGATGGCCGGCGGGCATGGCGGCCAGCAGCTCGTCGTCGGCGACATGCGCCCAGTTCAGGCCATGCATGTCGAAGGGGAGCGCGATCAGGGCCGCGTCGAGCTGGCCGGCCTTCAGGGACGCGATCAGGCGCTGGGTCAGGTCCTCGCGCAGGAAGAGGCGCAGTTTCGGGAACCGGGTGCGGAGCAGCGGCAGCACGCGCGGCAGGAGGAACGGCGCGACCGTCGGGATCACGCCCAGCCGGAAGCGGCCGGTCAGGGGCTGGCCGGCGTTCTTGGCCGCCTCCACCAGTTCTTCGGCCTCGTTGAGGATCACGGTGGCGCGGCGCAGCGCCTCCTCGCCGACGGCGGTGAGGATCACGCCGGACCGCGCCCGGTCGACCACCGGGGCGCCGAGGGTTCGCTCCAGCTCCTGGATGCCGGAGGAGAGCGTCGGCTGGGTGACGTGCGCCGCCTCGGCGGCGCGGCCGAAGCTGCCCTGTTCGGCGAGCAGCTTCAGATAGTGCAGTTGGCGAAGGGTCGGGAGCATGGCCTAAACATGGGCCCGCTCTATGGAAACGCCAGCGCCGATTGAGCGGCTGTTGGGTCAGTCCGGCTTGCCGGTCTCCACCGCCTTCTTCAGCCGCGCCAGTTGTTCGCCCAGCACCCGGTCGACCGGGGCGGCGTAGACCTCGGCCAGCCCGCCCTTGGCGTAGCCCCCGGCGTCGTAGGTCATCACGACGTCGGTCCCCGCGCCCGCCGGCTTGAGGGTGACGGCCAGGTGGCCGCTGGCGCCGGTGGTCTGTAGGGGCCCCAGCGCCCCGAACAGGCGCAGCTGCGTCGAGCCGTCAGCGTAGACGATGGTCATGTGCCGCACGGCGCCCCGCTTGAGCGTTTCGCAGAAGCAGCCGGAGCCGTCGAACGACAGGTTCTTGGCGTCATGGCTGTAGGTGTGCGCCGGTGACCACCAGTGGGCGGGATGCATCAGGGTGTCCCAGACCTTGCCGGGCGAGGCGGCGATGGTGGCCTTTTCCGTCACCTCGAACCCGGCGGCGGATTTGTCGGTGACCTCCGCGTGGGCCGCGCCCACCCACAAGGGGCCCGACAGCAAAAGGGCCGCAAGGCCCGCGCGCATGACCGTCTTCATCGCCATCCCTTTCGAACTCAGCCCCTCAGGTCCCCTCGAACCTGAGCGGCGCTCCCCAGAACGCTTCGACCAGCCCCGACTGCACGCCGGGACGTCCGGTGGTCAGGAACCTGCGCGTGGCGCCGGTCCCGAGATCGTACTCCGGATGGCGCTCGAAGTAGCGGGCCAGCGCGTCGGCCGTGGCCTGCGGCTGATGGATCAGCGGCGTCCCCGGCGGCAGGGCGGCGCGGAACAGGTCGGCGACGATCTCATAGTGGGTGCAGCCGAGGATCGCGCGGTCGGGCGAGCGGCCGATCCACTGGCTGACCGCCTTCACATGCTCGGCGATGGCGGCGGCGAGCGCCTCGCGCGGCGCGCCCTGCTCGATCATCCCGGCCAGTTCCGGGCAGGGCTGGGAGAAGACCGCCACGTCCTGGCGGCGCTTGTCGATCTCGATCTCATAGACGCGCGAGGCGGTCGTCTGAGGCGTCGAGAACACCGCCAATATGTCCAGCTTCTCGACCTTGTCGCCGCGCCGCTCGGCCTCGTGTTCCCAGGGAAGGCCGGTGGCCGCCTCGATGGTCGGCACGATGATCCCCAGCACATTGACCGGCCGGCCGAGCTCGCGCCGGTAGGCCGGCAGCCAGGTCTGCTGCAGGCGCCGCAGCGCGATCCCCGAGGCGGTGTTGCAGGCCAGGACCACCAGGCTGGCGCCTGCGGCGAACAGTCGCTCGCAGCCGGCGCGGGTCAGCGCGACGATCTCCTCGCCGGGGCGGCCGCCATAGGGGGTGTTGGCCTGGTCGGCCAGGTAGATGAAGTCGGCCTGCGGGAAGCGCGCCACCAGCGTGCGGTGGACGCTCAAGCCTCCCACGCCGGAATCGAAGACACCGATGGCCATGCCCTGGGTGTTAGCCGCCGCCCGCGGGCGCGTCCACGCCGATTACCCGACCCCCGATTACCCAGACCGGGGCCATTTCAAGTTGACATCGGTGTCAGCGCGAACCATATGCGGCGCCCGATCGAACACGTTCAGCGAGAACTGACCGGCGCGGGGCCTTGCGGGGCCTGAGACGTCGTCCGTCTCGTTCTTTCCTACGGAACCGCCTGCCATGCCCGCTCAACCCGCCCCCGATCTCACCGCCGTGCCCGCCGTGGCCCTGGAGATCGACGTCCAGACCGCGCTCGCGCTTTCCCGCGCCACCTCCCGCGCGGTGATCGCCATCTCGCCCAAGGCGCACCGCGCCATGATGGACGCGATCGGCCTGGAGGCCGCCGCCCAGGACGTGCAGGGCGGCCCTGTGGCCGAGCTGGTCGCCACCCTGCTAAGAGGTCACCTCGATCAGTTGAAGTGAGTCGGGTGCGTTGTTGGGGGCGTTAGATTGAGTGAGCGCAGGCCCATGCGGGTCAATGTCGAGGCCCGCGCCGCCGCCGCCGAACAGCGCCGCACCCAGACCCGCGAACGTCTGCTGACCGCCGCCGAGGCGGTGATCGCTGAGAAGGGCCTGAGCGGCGTCTCCATCGAGGACTTCGTCCGCGCCGCCGGCGTCTCGCGCGGCACCTTTTACAACTACTTCCCGGCGACCGCGAACCTGCTGGGCGCGCTCACCAAGCGCGTAGCCGTCGATCTCGACGTCCTGCTGGAGGCTGTCGCCCGCCAGCGGCGCGATCCCGCGACCCTGCTGGCCTGCAGCCTGCACACGGTGCTCGCCGCCCATGTCGCCGACCCGGTCCGCGGCTGGGTCGCCCTGCAGCTCGCCAGCTCGCGCAATCCCAGGGTCGCGTCCTTCGAAACCCTCTTCGAGCGGCTCTACCGCGAAGGCGTGCGCGCCGGACAGTTCCGCCCCATCGAGATGGCCTCGGCGCTCACGCTGACCTTCGGATCGATGCGGATGATCCAGCGCGATCTCGTCGCCGGCGAGGCCGCCCAGGTCCATTCGACGGAAGTGGTCGCCCTGATCCTGACGGCCTTCGGCGTGCCCTATGACGAGGCCGAGAAGATCAGCCGTGCGGAAGCGGCGGCGGCGCGCGGAGGCTGAGCCGGTCCCAGGTGACGGGCGCAGGCGGCGCCCCTAAGCTCGGCGGGCTCCGCTCCTCAAGCCTCGGGACCGCCATGCCGCCGCTCCTCGCCGATCTGGACCGCCGCCGGTTGCTGCTCGGCTCGGCGGGCGCCAGCCTCCTGGGCCTCGGCGGCTGCGCCACCGCCGGCATGAGCGGGCCGGCAGCGAGCCCGGTCTCGACACTCCCCTTCGGCGAGCGCTACCCGCCGATCGCGCCGGTGCATGCGCGGATGGACCGTCTGTTCGACATCACCGTCTGCCTGCGCCCGTTCCGCGCCGAGGGCCCGCGCATCGAGGCTGAGCAGATCGGCGACACGCTGGTGGTCCACAACTACGGCCACGGCGGCTCCGGCTGGTCGCTGTCCTGGGGGTCGGGGACGCTTGCCGTGCGCAAGGCCATGGCGGGCAGCCCGCGAGAGGTCGCCGTCGTCGGCTGCGGGGCCATCGGCCTGTCGTCGGCGATCCTGGCGCAGGAGGCCGGCGCCAAGGTCACCATCTACGCCAAGGACATGCTGGCCGACGCCCGCTCGGCGCGGGCGACCGGCAGCTGGACGCCGGACAGCCGCATCGCGCTGGCCGACAAGGCGGGACCTCAGTTCGCCGCCCAGTGGGAGGAGATGGCGCGCATCTCGTTCAAGCGCTTCCGCCGCTACCTGGGCCTGGCCGACAGCCCGGTGGAATGGAGCGATCGCTACTTCCTCTCCGACGCACCGACCGATCCGCCGCCAGCCCGGACAGGTCCGGAGCTGCAGTTCGTCGACTACCGCGACCGCATCCGGGACCTTACCCCACGCGCCGCGGTCATTCCGGCCGGCGCCTCGCCCTTCCCCGGCGCCGATGTGCGCCGCACCTCGCAGATGCAGTTCAATGTCGCCGACTATGGCCACACCCTGATGGCCGACTTCCTGGCGATGGGCGGCCACATCGAGCACCGCGAGTTCCACAGCCTGGCCGAGCTGGCGACGCTGAAGGAGAAGGTGGTGATCAACTGCCCGGGCTATGGCGCCCGCGCGCTCTGCCGCGACGACAGCATCACGCCGGTGCGCGGCCAGATCGCCTGGCTGATCCCACAGCCGGAGGTGAACTATGGGGTCTTCTACAAGGACGTCAGCCTGCTCTCGCGGCGCGACGGCATCGTGGTCCAGGCGCTGTGGGGCGACGACATGTTCGGCTACGGCAACGACCAGGAGGTCATCGACCGGACCGAAGCCGAGCGCGCCGTGAAGACGATCGCCGAGCTTTACGGACGGATGAAGGGCTAGGCGCTGAGCCGCCGCTCCACCCGCTCGCGCCAGAGCGCGGTGGCCGGCGTGATCCCAAGCTCCATGATCAGCGGCAGCCAGACCGCATAGCCAAAGCCGGTCCAGGGAACGCCGGCCAGCCGGACCAGGCCGCCGCAAACCACCACACAGGCCAGCGGCCGCACCACCGAGCCGCGCCGCTCGATGTGGGGGATCGTCCACCAGTAGATCAGGCCGATGCCGAGCAGCAGGCCGGAGAGATAGCGTCCGTGGCTCTCGCCGCCGAAGGAGACGGCGCCCAGATTGCCCAGCGCGCCCCACAGGCCGGCGCCGACCGGCACGAAGGCCGCCAGGAACAGGACGATCTGCAGCAGGCGCCGCTCGCCGGCCGGGCTCAATCGAACAGCGACGGCTGGGCCGAGGCGGCGGTCTTCTTCTGCGGCGGCGGGGCCGGTTCGAGCACCTTGGCGCCTTCGATGGCCAGCAGCTTGACCTTGGTGTTGACCCCGCCCCGCGCCGAAAAGCCGCCGAGCTTGCCGCCCGCCGCGGTCACCCGGTGGCAGGGCACCACGATCGGCCAGGGGTTCTTGCCGAGCGCGGCGCCGACGTCGCGGGCCAGCAGCTTGTCGCCCAGCTTCACCGCGATCTCGCCGTAGGTGAGCGTTTCGCCGGGCGGGATGGCGCGGGCGATCTCGTAGACCTTGGCGTTGAACTCCGGCACGCGGTCGATCTCGATCGGGATGTCGAGGAGATCGACGTGCTCGCCCGACATCAGCCGGCGGATTTCGCCGATGGCGTAGCTGACGGCCTGCGTCGGAGCGGCCTCCACGGCGTCGGGAAACCGGCGCAGGAAGCTGGTCCGGGCGTTCTCGGCGTTCGGGTCCGGCAGATAGACGCCGACCAGGCCCTTGTCGGCCCAGGCCACGCCGGCCCAGCCGATGACGGTTTCGAAGAGGGTGTAGCTGATCATTCCGAGAATATAGGCCCGTTCGCCGCGCTCCGCTGGCGGCTTTCGGACATCAATCGCCCGCCGAAGTTCCTCCCCTTCGGGGGAGGTGGCGCGAAGCGCCGGAGGGGGTCCTCCGAGGTCTGAGCGGACCCCCTCAGTCACCTCCGGTGACAGCTCCCCCGATGGGGAGCAACGAGGGCGCCATCGTGCTAAGGCGGTCCGATGGCAACCGAGTCCGACCCGCCGCAGCCGCATCCGGAAGTCGCCCGCCGCAAGGCGGTGATCGCAGCCCAGGGCACTGACCGCGAGCGCTGGGAGGATCCGGCGCAGCTGGAGGCTGCGTGGGACTCGCGCGCCCTTCGCGCCGCCGCCTACATCCCGCGCGGCGCGCAGGTGCTGGACCTCGGCTGCGGCGCCATGGCCGTGGAGCGGTTCCTGCCGATGGGCTGCGGCTACCAGCCCTGCGACCTGACGGCTCGCGACGCGCGGACGCTGGTCTGCGATTTCAACGCCGGCGAGTTCCCGGTGGGCCAGGCCTGCGACCTCGTCACGGTGCTGGGCGTGCTGGAATATCTCTATGACGCGCCGGCGTTCCTGGCGAAGCTGCGCGCACTCAACGCGCCGGTGGTGATGAGCTATTGCCTGGCCGGCGATCGCGGCCCCGCCGACCGCCAGGCGCTTGGCTGGGTCAACGCCTTCACCCGCGATCAGCTCTCGGCGATGATCGCCGCCGCCGGCTTTGGCCGGGTGATCGGCGAGGAGATCACGCCCGGCCAATATCTGCTGCGCCTGGAGCCGGGCGCCGGACAGGCGGCGGCCGAGCGCACGGTCTGGGTGCTGTCCTACAACTCCATCGGCAACTTCGGCGACCGGCTGGGCGGCCAGGTGCTGAGCCAGGTGCTGCCGCCCAACGCCCGGGTCAGCCACATCCATCACTATCCCTGGGACGCGCCGCCGGAAGGCGCGCCGGATCTGCTGATTCTGGGCGTCGGCAACAGCGTCTTCCAGCCGATGCTGACCGACGAGCTCCTCAAGCTCGTCGACCGCGCGGGGCGCACGGTGGGGATCTTCGGGACCCAGTACCGCGAGGCCATCGACCGCTCGCGAATGGCGAGCCTGCTGGACCGGATGGAGAGCTGGTGGGCGCGGCACGAGGAGGACCTCGGCCTCTATGGCGGCGGGCGCGGCAACGTTCATCACCTGGGCGACTGGATGATCGACGCCTGCCCGATGGCGACGTGGCGCCAGGACGAGCTGTTCCGGGTTGGCGAGGAGGCCACTGACGACAGCCCGCTGGACCGCCTGATCGAGCGCTACCAGAGCTACCGCCAGTTCGCCTCGCCGCGCATGCACCCCCTGCTCTGCGCGCTGACCGCGGCCGAGCAGGTGGGGTATCAGGAGCAGCGGGAGATGGACGATCCGGCGCTGGTGTCGGGCAAGTTCCGCTCGATGTTCCTGGACATCTTCGGGGTGGATAAGCCGGAGAAGCAGATGTGGTCCGTCGATCGCGCGGCGGTGGTGGCTTACAAGGCCAAGGTGCGGGGGAACATCGAGGCGCTGCGGGCGGAGCTGGCGCGGGTGTTGGCCTAAAGATCCTCCCCTCCAGGGGGAGGTGGATCGCGGCGCAGCCGCGAGACGGAGGGGGTTTCACCCGCCGAGTCCGCGACAGCCGACATCCCGAGCGTCGGAGAGGAAACCCCCTCAGTCCGTCTTCGCGGACAGCTCCCCCTCAATCGCGCTCCGCGCTGGGGGAGCATCTAGGGGCGCGCGGCCAGGCTGCGGCTTAAGTCTCATGGCGGCCATTCTGCCTGCCGGTCCAGGCGTCTCCGCCAACACTGGCCGTAGGCCGGCCGCGAAGCGGCGCGCCAAAGAGCGCGGCCTTGACACGCCTGGGCCGGCAGGCTCGCATCTGACCATGGGGTTTAGGGGCGGGTGACGATGCTCGAGAAGATCGCGATGGCGGCGTTCGTCGTGTGCGCCTTGGCGCAGTCTGCCCTCTATTGGATGATCCTAGCAGAGCACAAACCTGGGCGATCGCGGGCCGGATTCGCTCTTATGAAGATCCCACAGGAGGCCGACCTCACCGCCAAGGGCATGAAGCTGGCGAAGTGGTGGTGGCGGACGACTGCGGTTGCGATCGTAGCGTTCATCGGGATTGCGGCCTCGCACCATTGATCCCCCTTCCTTGACCCACACCCCCTCTTAGGCGCATAAGCGCGCCCTTCCGGCGCAACCTCGGTCAGCGCCCTCTACCGCCACGACCCCCAGGCCTTATCTGGGACGAGGGCGGCGAGGCCCCCCGTCCACGCAATCGTGCACGGGGGTCGACTGCGTTTGGGCCTTAGGAGCTGTTGTTGTTTGACGCGCTAACCGATCGTCTGTCCTCCGTTTTCGACCGCCTTAGCGGCCGCGGCGTGCTGGGCGAGAAGGACGTGGCCGAGGTGATGCGCGAGATCCGCGTCGCCCTGCTCGAGGCCGACGTGGCGCTGCCGGTGGTCCGCGACTTCATCGCCAAGGCGACCGAGGCCGCCACGGGCGAGGCGGTGATCCGCTCGGTCCGGCCGGCCGATCAGGTCGTCAAGATCACCTACGACGGCCTGGTGGAGATGCTCGGCGGCGAAGGCGAGCCCGAGGGGCTCAACATCGCGCTGAACCCGCCGACCGTCATCATGATGGCCGGCCTGCAGGGCTCGGGTAAGACCACCACCGCCGGCAAGCTGGCGCTGAAACTCAGCAAGGACCGCAAGAAGGTCCTGCTGGCCTCGCTGGACACGCGGCGTCCCGCCGCCATGGAACAGCTCGCGACGCTCGCCACGCTGGCCGGGGTCGAGAGCCTGCCGATCGTCGTGGGCCAGGCGGCGCCGGACATCGCGCGGCGCGCGCTGCAGTCGGCGAAGCTGCAGGGCTATGACGTCGTCATCCTCGACACCGCCGGGCGCACCACGCTCGACGAGGCGATGATGAGCGAGGCGGCGGAGATCGCCAGGATCGCCAAGCCGTCCGAGACCCTGCTGGTCGCCGACGCGCTGACCGGCCAGGACGCGGTGCGCACCGCCAAGGCGTTCCACGAACGCTTGCCGCTGACCGGCCTGGTGCTGACCCGCGCCGATGGCGACGGGCGCGGCGGGGCTGCGCTCTCCATGCGCGCGGTCACCGGCCTGCCGATCAAGTTCCTCGGCGTCTCCGAAAAGATCGACGGCCTGGAAGTGTTCGACGCCGCCCGCGTGGCCGGCCGCATCCTGGGCCAGGGCGATATCGTGGCCCTGGTCGAAAAGGCCACCGAGGAGCTGGACGTCGCCAAGGCCGAGGCCATGGCCAAGCGCCTCGCCAAGGGTCAGTTCGACCTGGACATGATGGCCGAGCAGCTGGCGCAGATGAAGCGCATGGGCGGCATGGAAGGCCTGATGGGCATGCTGCCCGGCGTCCAGAAGATCAAGAAGCAGATCGCCGAGGCCAACATCAACGACAAGATGGTCGACCGGCAGGGCGCGATCATCTCCTCGATGACCAAGCTGGAGCGCAAGAAGCCCGACATCCTGGCGGCGTCCCGCAAGCGCCGCATCGCGGCGGGCGCCGGGGTCGATGTGGCCGAGGTCAATCGCCTCTTGAAACAGCACCGCCAGATGGCCGACGCCTTCAAGATGATGAGCAAGGGCGGCGGCAAGGGCTTCGCCCAGATGGCTCAGATGCTGGGCGGCATGGGTGGACCCGGCGGCGGCAATGACCGGCTGAAGAACCTCGGCGGCGGAAAGATGCCGATGCCGTCTGAGAAAGAGATCGAAGAGATGGCGGCCAAGCTCCAGGCGGGCGATGGCGGCTTCAAATTGCCAGGGCTGGGCGGCGGTGGCCTGCCCGGCTTCAACCCCTTCAAGAAATAGCTAGAAAACCAAGGACTAAGAGAAATGCTGAAGATCCGTCTCGCCCGTGGCGGCGCCAAGAAGCGCCCCTACTACTCCATCGTCGTCGCCGACAGCCACTCGCCCCGCGATGGCCGCTTCATCGAAAAGGTGGGCTCCTACAACCCGCTGCTGAAGAAGGATGACCCGAACCGCGTCGTCCTGAAGGTCGAGCGCATCCAGGAGTGGATGAAGAAGGGCGCCCAGCCCACCGACCGCGTCGCCCGCGAGCTCGGCAAGCTGGATCTGGTGAAGTGGGAACACGGCAACAACCCCAACAAGGGCAAGCCCGGGACCAAGGCCCTCGAACGCGCCGAGGAGAAGACCAAGCGCGAAGCCGACCGCGCCCAGGCCATCGAAGACGCCAAGAACAACCCGCCGCCGGCCCCCGAGCCAGAACCGGTCGTGGAAGAAGCGCCGGCCGCTGAAGCCGCCCCCGCTGAGGAAGCTGTGGTGGAAGAAGCTGCTCCGGCTGCTGAAGAGGCGCCTGCCGCCGAAGCCGCCGCGGAAGAACCGGCTGCTGCCGCTGAAGAAGCTCCGGCGGCTGAAGCCGTCGCCGAGGAAGCCCCCGCTGCTGAAGAGGCTCCGGCCGCTGAAGAAGCCACGGCCGCCGAAGCTGCTGCTGAAGAGCCCGCCGCCGAAGCCGCGGCCGACGAAAAGACCGAAGGCTAGGCTGACGTCAGCGCGCCCCGCCATGAGTGACGATCTCATTCTGGTGGGGCGCGTGGCCGGCGCCTTTGGCATCAAGGGTGAGGTGCGGATCACCGCCTTCACCGGCGAGCCGCTGGCGCTGGTGGACTACAAGACCCTGCTGAATGAGGACGGGACGCCCGCCCTTACGCTGACGGGCGGTCGCGTCGCCAAGGGCGGCGTGGTCGCCCGCGCCCGCGAGATCGAGACCCGGGAGCAGGCCGAGGCCGCGCGCGGGCTGCAGCTGTTCATTCCGCGCGCCTCGCTCCCCGAGCCGGACGACGAGGATGAATTCTATATCGCCGATCTGATCGGGATGGACGTGGTCAGCCTCGAAGGCGACCTGCTGGGCAAGGTGCGCTCGGTCCGCGACTTCGGCGCCGGCGACCTGCTGGAAGTGGCGCCCGTGGCCGGTGAAAGCTGGTGGCTGCCGTTCACGAAAGAGGCCGTGCCGGAAGTGCAGACTGACGCCCGCCGCGTCGTGGCGGTGCGGCCGGACGAGGTGGAATAGATTAGCGTCGTTCCCCTCCCCGATGGGGATGGACAGATCGCGCAGCGATCAGGGTGGGGAAGCGTGGGCCGGAGTGCTGAAACCGGCGGGCTAGCTTTCTGAAGTCGAGCTTGAACCTGACCTCCCCGCCCGTCTCGGCTTCGCCTCGCCACCCTCCCCACTGGGGAGGGGAGACGACGCCGAGCTACTTCGGCTTCTTCATCCGCATCAGGCCTTCCTGGGCCACCGACGCCACCAGGGTCCCGTCCTCCGCGAAGATCGAACCGCGGATGAAGCCGCGGCCGCCCGACGCGCTGGGGCTGTCCTGCGAATAGAGGTGCCAGTTGTTGAAGTTGGCCGTCTTGTGGAACCACATGGCGTGGTCGAGGCTGGCCGACTGGAAGCCCGGCGTCTGCCAGTGGACCTTGTGCGGGCGCATGGCGGTCGACAGCAGGTTCATGTCCGAGGCGTAGGCCATGATCACCTGGTGCATATGCTGGTCGTCGCCGATCGGCTCACGGGCGCGGAACCAGACCTCGCTCTTGGGGTCCTGCGGCTGGCCGCCCTGGAAGTAGCTGCGCGCGTCCGACGAGCGCATCTCGATGGGGCGCGGGCGCGACATCCAGCGCTTAGCCTCCTCCGGCAGGTCCTTCATCTGGGCCATGGCCGCCTTCTGCATCTCGGCCTCGTCCGGCAGCTCTTCCCAGGTCTTGGTCTTGGGCATTTCGGCCTGGTGCTCGAAGCCGTCCTGCTCCTCCATGAACGAGGCGGCGAGGTTGAAGATCTGCTGGCCGTGCTGGATGGCGATCACGCGCCGGGTGGTGAAGCTCCCGCCGTCGCGGCTGCGGTCGACCTCGAAGACGATCGGCACGGTCGGGTCGCCCGGCCGGATGAAATAGCAGTGCAGCGAGTGGCAGATACGGTCTTCCACCGTCTCGTAAGCCGCCAGCAGCGATTGCCCGATCACCTGGCCGCCGAAGATGCGGCCGGGCGAATTGTCCGCCGTGGTGCCGCGGAAGAGGTTCACTTCGATGCGCTCGAGCTTGAGCGTCTCGGTCAGGTTTTCGATTTCCATGGGGCGGCGCTTACGCTCCGGGCGCCGCCGCCACAAGACTTGACCTCGCGGCCTTCCAACGCCTTTTGAGCCGCCATGTCCTTCGACGCCACCGTCCTGACCATGTTCCCCGAGGCCTTTCCGGGCCCGCTGGGCGTCTCGCTGATCGGGACCGCCTGGCGCGAGCAGGGACTCTGGACCTTGGAAACGCTGGACATTCGCGGCTTTTCCAAAGATAAGCGCGGCTTCCTCGACGACACCCCCGCGGGTGGCGGCCCTGGACAGGTGATGCGGGCGGACGTGATCGCCTCTGCGCTGGACAGCGTGGAGCGGCGCGAACGTCCGCTTTTGTACATGAGCGCCCGGGGCAAGCCCCTGACCCAGGCGCGCGTGCGTGAGTGGGCCCTAGGGCCGGGATTGATCGTGTTGTGCGGTCGGTTCGAGGGGGTGGATCAACGGGTCATCGAGGCCCGCGGGTTTGAGGAGGTCGCCGTGGGCGACGCGGTCCTGGCCGGTGGCGAGGCGGCGGCGTTGGTGGCGATCGAGGCCTGCGTTCGGCTGGTCCCGGGGGTTCTGGGGCATGCCGAAAGTCTGGCTGAAGAAAGCTTCGAGGACGGGCTCCTCGAGCATCCGCAGTACACGCGACCGCGGACGTTCGAAGGGTTGGACATCCCCGAGGTCCTGCTGGGCGGCAACCATTCCGAGGTTCGGAAATGGCGGCAGGCGCAGCGGGAAAAGACCACGCGGGAGCAGCGGCCGGACTTGTGGGCGCGGCATCCCGCCAATCAACAGGCAAAGGGCGATTAAGCCCAGAAAGACAGACGACCATGAATATGATCGAGACCCTCGAGAAGGAAGAAGCCGACCGGCTTCTGGCCACTCGCAAGATCCCCGAGTTCCAGCCGGGCGACACCGTCCGCGTCAACGTGAAGATCAAGGAAGGCGAGCGCGAGCGTGTCCAGGCCTATGAAGGCGTCTGCATCGCGCGCGGCGGCCAAGGCATCAACGAGAGCTTCACGGTGCGCAAGATCAGCTTCGGCGAAGGCGTCGAGCGTCTGTTCCCGGTGATGAGCCCGAACATCGAATCCATCGAAGTGAAGCGCCGCGGCGTCGTCCGCCGCGCCAAGCTCTATTACCTGCGCGATCGCCGCGGGAAGTCGGCCCGGATCGCCGAACGCTCCCAGGCGCGGCCGACCGAGACCGCGGACACGACCGAAGAAGCGTAGTCCGCTTTCAGGTTCTGAGATTTCGAGGCGGCGGCTGCAGCGATGCAGCCGCCGTTTTCGTAATTGCTCCCCATCGGGGGAGCTGTCGCGGAGCGACTGAAGGGGTCCTCCGAGGTTTGAGCGGAAGCCCCCACCGGCGCTTCGCGCCACCTCCCCCAAAGGGGAGGAACTCTAGTTCCCCTCCGGATACTGCGGCAGGCCGTCGTCGATCAGGGTCCAGGCGAGTTTGGAACTCACCCAGATGTGCGACCCGGGGCTAAGCGCGGCCGGGTCATCGAGCGTCGTCAGCGCCACCGCGATCCATGGCCCGTCCTGCGGCTCGGCGAAGACCGGTGTCCCGCAGGTGGCGCACGACAGTCGGTGCAGCCGGGTCGAGGAGGCCCAGCGGGTGGTCTGGCCGGTGCGCTCGACATCGGCGGTGTTGAACAGGGCGCGGGCGAAATAGGGGCCGCCGGTGGCGCGCTGGCAATTGCGGCAGTGGCAGAGGCGCACGTTGATCGGCTCGGCGCTCGCCCGCCATCTCACCTGGCCGCACTGGCAGCCGCCTTCATAAGGCGCGCCGCTCACGCGTCCCGGCACTCGCGCACATAGGCCGTCGTGCCGTCGACCAGGTGGTCGAACATCAACCGCATCCGCCGGCTGCCCCGCAGGTTCTCGTGCATGACGACGTACACGGGCAGCGAGAAGAGCGTGAAGTTCGGCAGCACCCGGGTCAGGCCGTAGCGCCGCGCCAACCCGTCCTGAACCACCCCGATGCCGAAGCCCGCGCGGGTGGCGGCGAGCTGGGCCAGGTCGCTGTCGGAGCGGAAGGTGAAGGTCTCGCGGCTGACCGGCATGTTCAGGCCCGGCACATCGCGCATGCCGCGGCCCGGACTGTCGAAGCCGATGATGGCGTGCTCTTCGAAGTCGGCCAGGGTCTCCGGCGTCCCGTGCCGCTCCAGATATTCGGCGGTGGCGAAGAAGGTCAGCGCCACCTCGCCAACCTTCTTGGCGATCAGGGCGTTCTGGCTCGGCGGGGTCATCCGCACGGCGATGTCGGCCTCGCGGCGCGACAGGTCGTCGTTGATATTGGAGAGCATCAGCTCGATCACCACGCCCGGGTGCTCTTCACGGAAGCTGGTCAGCATCGGGGGCAGGATCTCGGCGCCGACGATCTCGCTGGCAGTGATGCGGATCGAGCCGGAGAGCGAATTGGCCGCGCCCGACGCGTCGCGCACTGCGGCCGAGGCCGCGGCCGACATGTCATGCAGGTGGGGTTTAAGTTCGAGCGCCAGGTCGGTCGGCTGCAGGCCGCGCGGGCTGCGCAGGAAGAGCGGCGAGCCCAGGCGCTGTTCCAAGGTCTCGATATGGCGGCCGAGCGTCGGCTGGGTCAGGCCCCGCAGGCGCGCGGCGGCGGATAGCGTGCCGGCCTCCAGCACCGCGTGCAGGCTTTGGAAAAGATCCCAGTCGTTCGGCCCCGGCATGCGCTTTTGAATACCTGCCCCAGAAGTTTGCGCAATTCTGTTTGAGTTAGATGGGGCGCATCTCTCCGGCCAACAAGTGCAGGAGATACCGATGGTCTCGAACAACACCGACAAACTGGCGCTGGTGATCGGCGCGACGGGCGGCATTGGCGGCGCGGTGGCTGAGCGGCTGCTGGCCGGCGGCTGGCGCGTGCGGGCGCTGAACCGCGACCCGAACGTCGCAAGGCGCAATTCCGGCCGCCCCGGCCTGGAGTGGGTCAAGGGCGACGCCATGGTGGAGGCCGATGTAGTCGCCGCGGCGGAAGGCGTGAGCCTGATCGTGCACGGCGCCAATCCGGCCGGCTACAAGAACTGGGCGGGCCTGCAGCTGCCGATGCTGAACTCGGCGATTGCGGCGGCCAAGGCGGCGGACGCCCGGCTGATCTTCCCGGGCACGGTTTACAACTACGGCCCCGACGCCTTCCCGAACCTCACCCAGGATAGCCCGCAGCACCCGGTCACCCGCAAGGGCGCGATCCGGGTGCGGATGGAAGACGCGCTGAAGGCGGCGTCCGAGGAGGGCCTGCGGGTGATCATCGTCCGCGCCGGCGACTTCTTCGGGCCCAAGACCACCGCCAACAGCTGGATGGCGGCCGGGCTGGTGAAGCCCGGCAAGCCGCTGACCTCGGTGATGTACCCGGGCCCGCTCGGGATCGGCCACAGCTGGGCCTATCTGCCCGATGTCGCCGAAACGATGGTGACGCTGGCGGAGCGCGACGACCTGGGCGCCTTCGAGGTCTTCCATATGCGCGGCCACACGGTCACCGGCGACGAACTGGTCGCGGCGATGTCGCGCGTGGCGGGCCGCAAGCTCTCGGTCAGCCGCCTGCCGTGGTTCGCGCTGCACGCCATCGCGCCGTTCAACGAGACGATGCGGGAGATGCTGGAGATGCGTTACCTATGGGAGACGCCGGTCCTGCTGGACAACGCCCGGCTGGTGGGTCGCCTGGGCGCCGAGCCGCACACCCCGATCGACGAGGCTCTGCGCGCGGCGCTGGATGGCTTGAACGTGTTGCCCCAGACGCCCGTGAAGATCGCCGCGTGAGGTGAGAAATTGCGCCGCACACCACCGAAATGCGGCGTTGCAGCACTAGACGTGCGTGGGGGTGCGGACCTACATGGCCCGCATGCCCGGCAAGACCCTGTATGACAAGATTTGGGACAGCCACCTGGTGGCTGACCAGGACGGCGAGTCGATCTTCTACATCGACCTGCACCTTATCCATGAGGTGACCACGCCGCAGGCCTTTGCCGGCCTGCGCGCGGCCAAGCGCGGCGTGCGCCGCCCGGACCGCACGCTCGCGGTCGCCGATCACAATGTGCCGACCGAGGGCCAGGCGCTCGGCGTCGGCGCGGTGGCCGACGAGGAGGCGCGGCTGCAGCTCCAGACCCTGGAGCGCAACGTGAAGGACTACGGGATCGAGTTCTTCCCGATGGGCGATATCCGTAACGGCATCGTCCATGTGGTCGGGCCCGAGCAGGGGCGCACCCAGCCCGGCATGACCATCGTCTGTGGCGATTCCCACACCTCGACCCACGGCGCCTTCGGGGCGCTGGCGCAGGGCATCGGCACGTCGGAGGTCGAGCATGTGCTGGCGACCCAGACGCTGCGCCAGAAGAAGTCGAAGAACCTGCGGGTGACCATCGACGGTGAGCCGATCCCGGGCGTTGGCGCCAAGGACTATGCCCTGGCGGCGATCCGCGAGATCGGCACGGCCGGCGGCACCGGCTACGTGATCGAGTACGCCGGCTCGGCGATCCGGGCGCTGTCGATGGAAGGGCGCATGACGCTCTGCAACCTGACCATCGAGGCCGGCGCGCGGGCCGGCCTGGTGGCGCCGGACGAGACCACCTTCGACTATCTGCGGGGCCGGCCGGCGACGCCCAAGGGCGCGGCCTGGGAGATGGCGCTCAGCTACTGGAAGACATTCTTCTCCGACGACGACGCCCACTGGGACCGCGAGATCGTGCTCGACGCGGCCAGAATCGCGCCCCTGGTCACCTGGGGCACCAGCCCCGAGGACGTGATCGCGGTGACCGACACCGTGCCGATGCTGGACAGTTTCACAACGCCGGACAAACGCGCCTCGGCCGAACGGGCGCTGGAATATATGGGCCTGACCGCCGGCCAGCCGATCTCCGAGGCCAAGGTCGACGTGGTGTTCATCGGCTCCTGCACCAACAGCCGGATCGAGGATCTGCGCGCCGCCGCCAAGATCGTGGAGGGCCGCACGGTCGCGGACCACGTGCGCGCCATGGTGGTGCCGGGCTCGGGCCTGGTCCGCGCGCAGGCGGAAGAGGAAGGCCTGGACGAGATCTTCCTGGCCGCCGGTTTCGAATGGCGCGAGCCCGGCTGCTCCATGTGCCTGGCCATGAACCCCGACAAGGTCGGTCCCGGCCAGCGCTGCGCGTCGACGTCGAACCGCAACTTCGAAGGCCGCCAGGGCCGCGCCGGCCGCACCCACCTGATGAGCCCGGTGATGGCCGCCGCCGCCGCCATCAAGGGCCACATCGCCGACGTGCGAGAGTTCCTGTGAGCCTGCCTCGTGATTAGGGGTCTCGACCACGTCGCCATCGCGGTCCGCGACTTTGACGCGGCGGTGGACGGCTATCGCCGGCTGCTGGGCCGGGAGCCCGAGCTGGAGCCCCGCGACGGGGCCAACCGCGCCTGGTTTCACCTGGCCAACATGGCGCTGGAAGTCATCGCGCCCAGCGGCGCGGGCCCGGCCGGCGACCGGGTCGCGGCGCGGCTGGACTTCGGCGGAGAAGGCGTGTGGATCGCGGCGTTCCAGGTCGACGATGTGGCCGCCGCCGGACAGCTGCTCAGCCGTCGAGGCCTGGACGTCGAACCGGTGGCGAGCGTCGCCCGGGTCAAGGCCGCCGGCCTCGACTTCGTCCTGACGCCCGGCCGTATCGGCGCCGAGCTCTCCCCGGTCATCGGGGCGGAAGCAGCCTCGGTCCCGTCGCTGGATCACATCGTGGTCCACACGCCCAATCCGGACCGGGCGTTGGGCCTCTATGGGGCGAAGTTCGGCCTCGACCTGCGGCTGGACCGCGCCAACGAGCAGTGGGGCGCCCGGCAGCTGTTCTTCCGCTGCGGCGGCGCGGTGTTCGAGGTGGGCGCGAGCCTGAAGGCCCCGGTCACAGATGAGCCCGACCGCTGGGGCGGGCTCGCCTGGCGGGTCATCGATCCGGAGGCGGCGCGGGCGCGCATGGCCGCCGCCGGCTTCAACGTCTCCGCGGTGCGCAAGGGCCGCAAGCCCGGCACCAGCACCTTCACGGTCCGCGACGCGCCGGCCGGCGTACCGACGATCATGATCCAGCAAACGCCGCAAATGGAAGCCGCCTGATGGACGCCTTCACCCGCCTGGACGCCAAGATCGCGCCGCTGCCGCTGGCCAACATCGACACCGACCAGATCATCCCCAAACAGTTCCTCAAGACCGTGGAGCGCGAGGGCCTGGCCAAGGGCCTGTTCTACGACCTGCGCTTCGATGGAGACGGCAAGGTGAAGCCGGACTTCGTGCTGAACCGGCCGGAGTACAAGGGCGCGGGCGTACTGGTGGCCGGCGACAACTTCGGCTGCGGGTCGAGCCGCGAGCATGCGCCCTGGGCGCTGATGGACTTCGGAATCCGCTGCGTGGTTTCCACCAGCTTCGCCGACATCTTCTACAACAACTGCTTCCAGAACGGCCTGCTGCCCGTGGTGCTGAAGGCCGAGGAGGTGCAGGCGTTGATGGAGGAGGCCAAGGGCGGCAACCACCTGGTCACCGTCGACCTGGAGGCCCAGACCGTGGTCTCGCCCTCGGGCCGGACCTTCGCCTTCGAGATCGATCCGCAGCGCAAGGAAAAGATGCTCAAGGGCCTCGACGCCATCGGCGAGACCCTGGAGAAGGCCGGCGACATCGACACCTATGAGATGAAGCGGGCGCTGGACCGGCCGTGGTTGGAAGACGCCTAGGGGCTGGAGGACGCCTGAGCATGAGCATCATCATCGCTGGCACCGTGCGCGTGCCGCCTGACCAACTCGCCGGCCTGCGCGCCCATCAGCTGCGGATGCTGGCCGCCAGCCGCGCCGAGGACGGCTGCCTGACCTACAGCTATGGCGAAGACGTCGCCGAGCCCGGCCTGATCCGCGTCTTCGAGGTCTGGCGCGACCAGGCCGCCATCGACGCCCACTTCAAGGCCGACCACATGGCCGTCTGGCGGGCCGCCTGCGCCGAGCATGGGGTTTCCGACCGCCGCCTCTTCGCCTACGAGACCGCCTCGGAACGCGCGCTCTAAACCTCAAAGGCCCTCCCATGACCGACCTGCTGCTCCTGCCCGGCGACGGGATCGGGCCCGAGGTGACCGCGCAGGTGCGCCGGGTCGCCAGCCGCCTGGCCAACGACCTGAAGATCGACGAGCGCCCGTTCGGCGGCGCGAGCTTCGATGAGCTGGGGAGCCCGCTCACTGACGAGACGCTAGCCACCGCCAAGGCGTCGAAGGCGGTGCTGATGGGCGCGGTCGGCGGACCCCAGTGGGCCAATGCGCCACGCGACAAGCGGCCTGAGGCGGGTCTGCTCGGTCTGCGCACGGGCATGGGCGTGTTCGCGAATCTGCGCCCGGCGATCTGTTTCGGCCCGTTGGCCGGCGCCTCGACGCTGAAGCGCGAAGTGATCGAGGGCCTCGACCTGATGATCGTGCGCGAGCTGACCGGCGGGGTCTATTTCGGCAAGCCGCGCGGCATCGAGGACCTGCCCGGCGGCGGGCGGCGCGGCGTCGACACCCAGGTCTACACCACCTTCGAGATCGAACGGATCGCCCGGGTCGCCTTCGAGCTGGCGCGCGGCCGCAAGAACAAGGTGCACTCGGCCGAGAAATCCAACGTCATGGAGACCGGGTTGTTGTGGCGCCAGGTGGTCACGGACCTGCACGCCCGCGACTACGCCGACGTCGAGCTGGAGCACATCCTGGCCGACAACGCCGCCATGCAGCTGGTCAAGAACCCCAAGCAGTTCGACGTCATGGTCACCGACAACCTGTTCGGCGACATCCTGTCGGACGAGGCGGCCCAGCTCACCGGTTCGCTCGGCATGCTGCCGTCCGCCGCGTTGGGCGAACCCGGCACGCCCGGCCTCTACGAGCCAATCCACGGCTCGGCGCCGGATATCGCCGGCAAGGGCATCGCCAATCCGTTGGCCGCCATCTTGTCGTTCGAGATGGCCCTGCGCTGGTCGCTGGACCGCGCCGACCTGGCTGACAAGCTCTACGCCGCGGTCGGCAAGGCCCTGGAAAAGGGCGCACGCACGCCGGACCTGGGCGGCGGGCTCACGACCATCCAGATGGCCGATGCGGTGCTGGCGGAGATTTAAGCGCCTTCGACATATCCCTCTCTCGAGGGACACCCGTCCTTACATTCCATGGATGATGCGAGCCTTGGGTTTAAGGCGCAGACTGACGCGGTCCCGCCCGCCCCCTCAGACCTCGGCCAACGCCATCAGGTCGCGCGCCTTGGCCTCTGACGCTGAGTAGTAGACGACGCCGTCGCCCCAATCGCGGATCAGGGCGTCGGCCGGGGGCTCGGCGCCCTCGCCGCAGAGGAACGTCAGCTCCTGGCTTGTCAGCATGCCCCAGCGGGCCAGGGCCTGCGCCGGCGTCGGATCGGGCCGGGGATCGGCGGTGGCGCCGGGCATGGCGGCTTCCAGGCCGGCCACATATTCCTCGTAGGCGACCCAGCCGGCGACGGTGTGCTCGCCGCCGGGGCCGCGGAAGATCAGGGTCGGCAGGGCATAGCGGTCGTGGCCCTCCGAATGCTTCAGCTCACCGTTCATCGGGCTGTCGTGCTTGAGGTGGCGGACGTAGTCGTTGGGCTCGCGGGTCTCCTGCCAGTCGGCCTTGTAGGCGGCGGCGACGTCGGCCCGCGCCTGGTCGGCCCGCCAGCGGGCCTGGTCGAGGCCCACCACGCCGAGCGTCGCCTCGGCGAACTCCTCGGGCGTCTGCGGGCCGATGCCGTCGAGGAAGATGCGTTCTCGGAAGCGGCGCAGCACGGCCTCCGCAACCGCCTGCCCCTGCAGCTCGGCGGCCTTGACCGCGGCGCCCAGCGGGTCGGTGGACTGCAGCATCAGGATCATCGGGTTCGGGTAGGGCATGCCGGTCAGATGCCAGACGCGCTTCCAATAGGCGCGCATGGGCTCGGCCGCGCTGATCCGGTTCCAGCCTTCCTTGCCGGTCGAGGCGTCGCCGACCAGGCCGCCCATCACCTTGCGCCAGGTCAGGTGATGGCCGTGGCGCCAGTCCAGGCGGCGCAACAGCGGCTCCGCGCCCCAGGCCGTCGAGCAGACGGCGTCGGTGTATTCGGTGATCTCGACCTTGCTCATGGCGCGTCTCCCACAGGCTCGGGGCGAACCGTCCCGCCGCTGGGCCGCGCTGGCAAGCAAAACTCTAGCCGGCCCTAGAGCTTCAGCCGCCACGTCTCGCTGATCTCGGGGTGGCCGAAGTCGTCATGGGTCGAGGTCCGCTCCAGCTCGAAGCCCTGGGCCGCATAGATGCCGCGCGCGGCGGTCAGCACCGCATGGGTCCAGAGCACGATCTCGCGGTAGCCGGCGGCGCGCGCGAAGCCGACGCACTCGGCGACCAGCCGCTTGCCAAGGCCCAGGCCCCGCGCCGCCGGCTCCAGCATCAACAGGCGCAGGCGGGCGACGCCGGCCTCCTGATCCTTCACCAGGAAGACGCAGCCGATCCGTTCGCCGTCGCGCTCGGCGATCCAGCACCGCTCCACGGCAGGGTCATAGCCATCGAGGAAGTCGGCGCAGATCCGCGCCGTCTCGGCCTCGATGTGGCCGTTCCAACCGTATTCGCGGGCATAGGTCACGCCGTGCCGCTCGACGATCCAGCCCATGTCGCCGGGCCGATGGCGGCGCAGCAGCACCGGGCCGGCCGCCGTGGCGCCGAGCAGCGCCTCCACCTCGCCCATGGCATCGGTGAGCCGGGCGCGCTGCGCCGGCGCGAGCCCGCCGATCATGCCCTCCACCAGGGCGTCGGAGCGCTGGTCGAAGGGCGCGAACACCGTCTGGCCATGCTCCGTCAGGCTGAGCAGCGCGCTGCGGCCATCGGCGGCGGAGCGCCGCCGGCTCACCGCGCCGTCGCGCTCCAGCCGCCCGACGATGCGGCTCAGATAGCCGGCGTCGAGGCCGGTGATCTCGCCCACCGCCTTGGCGGTGACTCCATCGCCCTTGGCGATCTCATAGAGCACCCGGCCCTCGGCCAGGGTGTAGGGCGTGCCGAGATAGCCCTTCTCCAGCAGCCCGATGGCGCGGGTGTAGAAGCGGTTGAAGCGGCGGACCGCGGCGACCGGATCGGAGGTATTCGCGGGCGTGGCTGTGGACGTGTTTGCGGGCATGGGGACGCTCTCCCAGGCCGCAGCAGGCGCCTATTGGTTGACGGAGTCAACTATTGGCGGTGAGCGCAGCCCGGGCCGCCTCGATGGTCCGGGCCACATCCGCCTCGCTGGTGCGCCAGTTGCAGGCGCTCACCCGCATGCAGCGGCGACCGCGATAGGTCACCCCGCCGAACAGCGCCTCGCCGGACGCGTTGATCGCCGCGATGACCGCATCGGTCCGCCGGTCGTGATCGGCTTCGCTCGCGCCGGCCTCTGGCGACAGGAAGCGTACGAGGCCCTGGTTCAGGTTGGACGAGACCACGACCTGCGCGCCCGGCAGGGCGCCGATCCCGGCGGTGACCGCCTGGGCGTGGCGGCAGGTGCGGTCCACGAGATTAGCGACGCCGTCTCGCCCCAGTTCGCGCAGGGCCGCGTAGATCGCGAAGCCCCGGGCGCGGCGGGAGAACTCCGGATTCCAGTCGATCTGGTCCCGCGCCGCGCCGCCGGCCGGCAGGTAGCTGGTGGACAGCGTCATGGCCGCGCGGTGGGCCTGGGCGTCGCGCACGAAGGCCAGGCCGGAGTCGTAGGGGACGTTCAGGTACTTGTGCGCGTCGGTCGTCCAGCTGTCGCAGAGCTCCAGGCCCTTGGCGAGATGGCGATAGGCCGGGCTGGTCTTGGCCCACAGGCCAAAGGCGCCGTCGACGTGGGTCCAGGCGCCGGCGGCGCGGGCCATGGGCGCCAGGGTCTCGAAGGGATCGAAGGCGGCGCGGTTCAGCTCGCCGGCCTGCAGCACGACGATGGTCGGCGCCGTCGAGGCGGCCAGCGCGGCGGCCAGGACTGAGGGCGCGACCCGGCCGTCCTCATCGGTGGCGAGCGGGACGATGTTGTCGGAGCCCAGGCCGATGAACCGTACCGCGCGGTCGACCGATCCGTGGCGGTCGGCGTTGGCCAGGATGCGGATGGGCGGCGACCCGGCGAGGCCCTGGGCTTCCACGTCCCAGCCGCGATCGCGCAGCACCGCGTGGCGCGCGGCGGCGAGGCAGGTGGCGTGCGCCATCTGGGTGCCGGTGACGAAGCCGACACTGGTCTCAGCCGACAGGTCGAACAGGTCCTTGAGCCAGCCGGCCGCGATTTCCTCGACCACCGAGGCCGCCGGGCCGCAGGCGTGGATGCCGGCGTTCTGATCCCAGGCGGTGGTCAGCCAGTCGGCGGCCATGGCCGCGGGCAAGCCGCCGCCGATCACCCATCCGAAGAACCGCCCGCTCTGCGAGCCCAGGATGCCGCCCTCGACGTCGGCCACGAGGTCGTCGATCACCTGGGTCGCCGCGACGCCCTGGTCGGCCAGCGGCCGGCCGAGCCGCCCGCGCATTTCCTCCAGCGTCGCGGTGGTCGCCACGGAGCGCGCGTCCAGGCCATCCAGCCAGGCGAACGCGTGCTCGGCGGCCCGCTTCAGGGCGGCGCGCTCCGGTGTCTCGGTCGGCATAAGGTCCCTCCAGCCGCCGGAGATGGGGTCTCATCGCAGGCTTCGTCAACGGGGCGATCGCGACAAACGGACGGGGCATTGCGTCTTGCCAAGCCGCGGGCGGCCATGATCCTGTCGCGCCTCGAATGCGCAGCGGCGGGAGCGGTCCATGGCCCATTGGCTGGTGAAGTCGGAACCGAACAAATACGCCTTCGCCGACCTGCAGAGGGACGGCAAGACCGTCTGGGACGGCGTGCGCAACAACGCCGCCGCCCTGCACCTCAAGGCCATGAAGCTGGGCGACGAGGTGCTCTACTACCACTCCCAGGAAGGCCTGGAGGTGGTGGGCGTCGCAAAGGTCGTGAAGGAGTCCTTCCTCGATCCCAGCGACCCGGCCGGCCGGTTCGTCGCGGTGGAGCTGGCGCCGGTGCGGGCGCTGAAGCAGCCGGTCAGCCTGCAGGCGATGAAGGCCAATCCGGCGCTCTCCGCCCTGGAAATGATCCGCCAGGGCCGGCTGTCGGTTTCGCCGGTGCGCGACGGCGAGTGGGCCGCGATCCTGAAGATGGCCGGCGAGTAGGGCCTGACCTCAAGCCTCGACGGTCATCTGGGTCTGGGTGACGAGCGCCATCAGCTTGCCGTCATCATTGGTGATCCGGGTCTGCCAGACGCTGGAGCGGCGGCCGATGTGCAGCGGCGTCGCCTCGCCGGTCACGGTCGAGCCCACGGGAGCGCCGCGCAGGAAGTTGGTCTTGCTCTCCAGGTCGTGGTCCGCGTGCCAGGGCTGAGGTTCAGCACGCCGCCGATAGCGCCCAGGGCATCGGCAGACGCCATGTAGGCGCCGCCATGCAGGATGCCGCCGGCGGTGCAGAGGTCCTCGCGCACCGTCATGCGCCCGACCACGCGGTCCTTCTCACGCGAGACGATCTCGACGCCCATGAGGTCGGAGAAGGGCATGCCGGTGGTCATTGTTCGTCCCCTCGCGGGCGCATCTATTGAGATGCCACCGGGCCATAATTGCTCCCCATCGGGGGAGCTGTCACCGAAGGTGACTGAGGGGGTCCTCCTAGGTCTGAGGGGAAGCCCCCTCCGGCGCTTCGCGCCACCTCCCCCGATGGGGAGGAATTCCGCGAACACCGGTTGCGCTTCGGCCACGCCCTGACCATCTCAGCACTTCTGCAATCGGTTTTCAGTATAGCTCGCCTTGCCTCACGGGGGCGCAGGGCGTAACGAACCGCTCCCTCAAGATTAGGAGAACTGCGATGGGTTACCGGGTGGCCGTTGTTGGCGCCACGGGCAATGTGGGCCGCGAAATGCTGAATATCCTCGAGGAAGTGAACTTCCCCGTGGAGAAAATTCATGCGATCGCGTCGCGCAAATCCATCGGTGTCGAGGTCTCCTTCGGCGATCAGATCGTCCGTTGCGAGGACATCGCGCAGTTCGACTTCAGCCGCGTCGACGTCGTGCTGATGAGCGTGTCGGGGACCTTCTCCAAGGAGTGGGCGCCGAAGATCGCCGCGGCCGGCCCCATCGTCATCGACAACTCGTCGGCCTGGCGCATGGACCCGGACGTCCCGCTGATCGTGCCGGAAGTGAACCCGGACGACGCGGAATGGGCGAGCCGTAAGAACATCATCGCCAACCCGAACTGCTCGACGGTCCAGCTGGTCGTCGCGCTGAAGCCGCTGCACGACCGCGCGCGGATCAAGCGGGTCGTCGTCTCGACCTATCAATCAGTGTCGGGCGCCGGCAAGGAAGGCATGGACGAACTGTTCGACCAGACGAAGAATGTCTTCGTCCTGGGGGCGACGCCACCGAACAAGTTCCCTAAGCAGATCGCCTTCAACGTCATCCCCTTCATCGGGGAGTTCAAGGACGACGGCTACACCGACGAAGAGCAGAAGATGTGGAACGAGACCCACAAGATGCTCGATCCGGACATCGCGCTCACGGTCACCTGTGTGCGGGTGCCAGTGATGGTCGGCCACTCGGAAGCGGTGAACATCGAGTTCCACGAACCGCTGGACGAGGACGAGGCCCGCGACATCCTCCGCGAGAGCCCCGGGATCATCGTCATCGATAAGCGGGATTCCACCGGCTACATGACGCCGAAGGAAGCTCAGGGCGAATTCCCGGTGTTCGTCAGCCGCATCCGCAACGATCCGACCATCAAGAACGGTCTGAACATGTGGGTGGTCGCGGACAATCTGCGAAAAGGCGCGGCGCTCAACGCGGTGCAGATCGCAGAGCTGCTCCACGAGCGCGGCCTGATCCGCCAAAAAGCCCTCGCCTGACGCCATGACCACGCCGGCGCCGGGCGGCGAATCCCGCCCCGCGCTGGGGGCGGCGATCGTCTGCTATCTCATCTGGGGGGTCGTCCCTCTGGTGTTCCAGGCCATGGGACACCTTGGGATGTCCCCTGGCGAGATCCTCGCCAACCGCACGGTCTGGGCCGTGCCGGTCGCCGCGCTGTTCGTCCTGCTGGCGGGTCAGGGACGCGAGGTGGCCGCGGTGCTGCGGACGCCGCGGACGCTGGCGTGGCTGACCCTGTCGTCGGTGCTGATCGCCGGCAACTGGGGCCTCTACATCTGGGCGGTGAACTCCGGCCGGGTGCTGGAGACGGCGCTTGGCTACTACATCAACCCGCTGCTCGGCATGGCGGCCGGTGCCCTGATCTTCAACGAGAAAATCGACCGGCTGGGCTATGTGGCCATTGGCCTGGCGGTGGTGGGCGTCGCGGTGCAGGCGGTGGCGGTGGGCGGCCTGCCGATCGTCTCGCTGGCGCTGGCGCTGAGCTTCGGTGGCTACGGCATTGTGCGAAAGCGGGTGGCGGCCTCGGCCCAGACGGGCCTCCTCATCGAGTGCCTGGTGCTGGCCATGTTCGGCCTGGTCTACGTGATCTGGCTGCAGCATTCGGGCGCCGGCCACTTCGGCAAGAGCGTTCCGGCGACCGCCTGGCTGCTGGCCTGCGGGCCGTTCACCGCCGTGCCGCTGGTGCTGTTCTCCTGGGCGGCGCGGCGGATTCCGCTGTCGTCGCTGGCCTTCCTGCAGTTCCTGGGCCCAACCAGCGCCTTTGTGATCGGGGTGATGCAGGGCGAGGCCTTCACGCCGCTGCGCGCCGCCTCCTTCGTGTTCATCTGGGGCGGAGCGGTGGTTTTCGCGGTGGCGGCGCTGCGCCGTTCGCGGCCCGAACTGATGGCCACCGAACTGGTCGAGCCGGCCGAATGACCAAAGCTTAACTGGGACCCTGGCGACCGGCGTTCTAATTTCCCCGCGAACGATGGAGACCTTGCGCCATGGGCAAGCTGATCGCCGCGACCGTCATCTGCGCCGCCATCGCCGGCGCGGCGCCCGCCTGGGCCGTCGGCGTCGACACACCGCAGGACCAGGGCCAGCAAACCCAGCAGATCTATCTGCGCGAGACCCAGAAGGTCACCGCCCGCGCCGAGCTGATCTACAAGCTCGCCGACAACGTCTCGGCGGCTCATGCGGGGGCCGTCGAAGGCCGCGCCGAGGTCGTCGAGCGCAGCCAGGGCCTGGTGGTCTATGAACCGGCCGCAACCCCAGCCGCCGACCCGCAGGTCCGCCCGGCGAGCCCGGTCCGCACCACCACCACTGCGACGATCAGCTGGACCCCCGCGCCGGCCCTATCGGCGCCCCGCAGCGACTAGGGGCTCCGGGCTCTAAGGCTCCGGGTTCTAAGGCTCGGGGCCCCGCCGTCATCAAGCTATCGCAAAGCCGGGGCACAGCCGCGTCCTGAGCCAGGCTGACGCGTTGCGCCGAACAGGCGCCGCGCGCATGGTCGGGCCCTGCAAGGTCAAGGTTCGCTTCCGGAGTTAAGCGCATGCGCCCGTCCCCCTCCGTCTGGCTGGCCGCCGCGGCCATCGGCCTGGGCGCCCTGAACCTCGCCGCCGACCCCGCGCCCAAGCCCCGGCCGATCGGCGAGGCGACCACGGCGCTGCCGGGCGCGCTGCCGGGCGGAAACGGCTTCGATTTGCCGAACGGTTGGCGGGTAACCCCGGCCGGCCGTCAGGTCGCCGATCTCAACGACCTGATCCTCAAGATGCTGCCCTCGCCCGACGGCAAGGTGATCGTCGCCCTGCACTCCGGCTACACCCCGCACGGCCTGTCGGTCATCGACGCCAGGACCCACAAGGTGGTGCAGGAGGTCCCATTGAAGACCACCTGGCTCGGCATGTCCTGGTCGGGGGACGGCAAGACCCTCTACGTCTCCGGCGGCAACGCCAACGGCGAGAAGAAGGAGGCGGCCAGCCTCGCGCCGATCTATGCGCTGGCCTATGCGAACGGGCGGCTGACGGCCGCGCCCAAGACCCAGTTCGCTGACAAGTACCCCACCGACCAGACCTGGTGGTCGGGCGTCCACACTGACGCCAAGCGCGGCCTCGTCTGGGCCGCCAACCGCGGCACGTCGACGGACCCCACCGACGTGGTGGCCTTCGATCCCAAGACCGGCGCCGTGAAAAAGCGCATCCGCGTTGGCGTCAGCCCCTATGAGCTGGCGCTGAGCGCCGACGGCAACCGACTCTACGTGTCCGACTGGGGCGACAAGAGCGTCAGCGTCGTCGACGTGGCGACCGAGAAGGTCGTCAAGACCATACCCGTGGGCTTCAATCCCAACGACATGGTGCTGAGCGCCGACGGCCGACTGTTCGTCGCCTGCTCCAACGAAAATACCGTCTATGTGATCGACACCCGCACCGGTGCGGTGATGCAGGTGATCTCCATCGCGCTCTATCCCAAGGCGCCCTTGGGCTCGACCCCCAACTCCCTGGCGCTGGACGCCAAGCGCAAGTTGCTGTTCGTCGCCAACGCCGACAACAACGACATCGCCGTGGTCGACATCAGGGACCGCGAGACCAGCGAGGTCGTGGGTTTCATTCCCGCCGGCTGGTATCCCTCGGCGCTGACCCTGGCCGAAGGCGGAAACGCGCTCTACGTCGGCGCCACCAAGGGCGAGTCGGGCCACCCGACACTCAAGGGGCCCACCAGCCCCCTGCTGGCCCCTGGCGAGCGCGACCAGAGCATCAAGGTCGTGCAGCGCAGCAGCGTGGAGCGCCTGCCGCTGGCCGGCCTCAAGACCCATCTGGCCGGCTGGACGAGGCAGGTGTTCGCCAACACCCCCTACAACGACAAGCTGCTGGCCGAGGCGCGGCCGCCGGCGACGCCCTCGATCATGCCCAGCAAGGTCGGCGCGGGGTCGCCGATCAAGCACATCATCTACATCATCAAGGAAAACCGGACCTACGATCAGGTCTATGGCGACCTGCCGCGCACCAACGGCGACCCGCGCCTCGCCATCTTCGGCCGCCAGGTCACCCCCAACCAGCACGCCATGGCCGAGCAGTTCGTCGCCTTCGACAACTGCTACGCCGACGGCGATGTGAGCAAGGACGGCCACTCCTGGGCCAACGCCGCCTACGCCACCGACCAGAACGAGAAGTCCTGGCCCACCGAATACGGCGGCCACAGCCAGTCCACCTGGCGGTCGATGGCCTATATGCCGTCGGGCGGCTACCTGTGGGACGCGGCCAAGCGCAAGGGCCTGACCTACCGAAGCTACGGCGAGTATGCGACGCGCGCCTCAACCGGCGAGCCGATGCTGAACATCTCTGGCGCCAACGGCCTAGTCGGCCACGTCTCGCCCAACTACCTGCAGAACCGGGTGCGCGACACCGACAACGCCAAGGTCTTCCTGGCCGAGTTCAGCGAGTACGAGAAGAACTTCGACTCCAAGGACCCGGAAAAGCGCCTGCCCAACTACGTGGTCATGTCCATGCAGGAGAACCACACCCACGGCACGGACCCCAAGTCGTTCAGCCCCCGCGCCATGGTCGCCAACCAGGATGTGGCGCTGGGCCAGATGCTGGAGCGCATCACGCACAGCAGGTACTGGCCGGAGACCGCCGTCTTCATCATGGAAGACGACGCCCAGGACGGTCCCGATCACGTGGACGCGCGCCGCACCGCCTGCCTGGCGATCAGCCCCTACATCAAGCGCGGGACCGTCGATTCCACGCTCTACACGACGAGTTCGATGGTGCGCTCGATCGAGCTCTTGCTGGGCCTGCCGCCGCTCTCCCAGTACGACGCGGCCGCCACGCCGTTCTACGCCGCCTTCGGAACCACCGCGGACCTGACGCCCTACAAGGCGCTGCCGGCGCAGTACGACGTCATGGAGATGAACACGCCCAAATCCTATGGGGCCCGCGAGAGCGCCAAGATGAACTTCGCCGACGCCGACGACGCCCCCATGCACCGCCTGAACGAGATCATCTGGAAGAGCGTCAAGGGCCCGGACTCGCCCATGCCGCCGCCGGTGCACCGCTATCGCGCCGTGGTCGGGCCGGAGGCGGGTGGCACGAACTAGAGGCCGGCGTAGGCCGCTTCGATCAGCCGGCGCGGCCGTTGGTCGTTCAGGAGTTCGGCGGACTGGCGGTTCATTACATAGGCGCCGGCGAGCTTGCGCTCCGGATCGGCGAAGGCGCAGGAGCCGCCCCAGCCGGAGTGGCCGAAGGTCTCGTCGCCCGGGCCCCAGGGATGCACCGTCTCATTGCGCATGAAGCCCGCGCCCCAGCTCATCTCGAAGGGGAGCACGAGGTCGGGGCCGCGGATGCGCGAGCGGGCCGCCTCGGCGATCAGGGCGGGCGAAAGGATGTCCTCGCCGTCCAGCCAGCCGTCATTGGCCAGCGCCCCCATCACCCGCGCCAGCGCCTGGGCGGTGGCATAGCCGGTGGCGGATGGCAGCTCGAAGCGGCGCAGGACGTCTGCGCCCAGGCCGCCGGGCTGGGCCCAGGGCGTCAGGAAGGCGGCCGTGGTGGCGTCGTTGCGATGGCCGAAGTCCGGCAGGGCCTTGGGCCGCTGCAACTCGGCGACGCGCCCGGCCTCGGCGTCCGGCAGGCCGATCCACAGGTCGAGGCCGAAGGGGACGGCGAGTTCTTCGCGGAGCGCCGCGCCCATGTTCCAGCCCTCGACGCGCCGGAAGATCTCGCCTGCCAGATAGCCGAAGGTGATCGGATGGTAGCCGCTGGCCGTGCCCGGCGGCCAGATCGGCGCCATGGCTGCGAGCTTGGCGCAGATCGCGTCCCAGTCGAACCACAGCGACGGGTCCATCTGCTCCGGAAAGCCGGAGAGGCCCTCCTGGTGGCTCATCACCTGCTCAACGGTGATCGCCGCCTTCCCGGCCTGGGCGAACTCCGGCCAGACCGAGGACACCGTCTGGGCGTAGTCGAGCTTTCCGGCGTCCACCAGGCGCGCGATCAGCAGGGCGGCGATGGCCTTGGTGGTCGAAAAGATCGGGGTGAGCGTCTTGTCGTCGAAGGTGCGGGTTTTCGCCCGGTCGGCGTGGCCCGCCCAGATGTCGAGCACGATCTCGCCGGCCTCCACCAGGGTGAAGCGCGCGCCCAATTCCTCGTCCGCCGCGAAATTGGCCGCAAAGGCGTCCTTCACGGCGTCGAAGCGGATGGGGGCGAGGCCGGCGATCTCGACCATGCTTAGTGAATCTCCTGCTGCACGAAGTCCGCGCTGCCGTCATCAGTGGCGCCATACATATCCACTGACCGGACCCCGGCATGAGGCGGTCCCTCTAGACAGGCGCGCGCAAGCTGGCCAATGCCCTCGTCGTCACCAATCGCCAGGATTTCAACGGAACCATCCGGGCAGTTGCGCACCCACCCGGCCAGCCCCAGTTCGGCAGCGGTCTTCACCGTCCACCACCGATAGCCGACACCTTGGACGCGCCCTTCAACCACCAACCTTGCCGCACTGCGGGTCATCCGAGGCCTTAGAGGTTCAGAGCTGCTCTATACGCAAGGCGGCGGTGGGGCGCACCAGCCGCTCGCCGAGCGCGATGATCGGCAGTTCAGGGGCGCGCCAGTCCTGGGCGGCCTGCACCACCTCGCTGGCGGCGCGGGCGGCCCGCTCGGCCGCGGCCACGGGGCTGAGGCCCTCGATCAGACCCGCGCCAAAGCTCGCCGCCACCAGGTCGCCGGTGCCGTTGGGCGCGTGGGCCAGCCGGCGGTGTGCGAACAGCGTCGCGGTCCGTTTTTCGACGATCAGCAGGCCGATCTCGCCCTCGTCCACCGGCGCCGAGGTAATCAGCGCCGGCTTGCCGATCTTGCGGGCGGCGGCTGCGGCCCCCGCCGCGCTCTCGATCTCCGCGCCACTGAGGAAGCCCAGCTCCCAGAGGTTGGGCGTGATCCAGTCGGCGAGCGGCACGAGCCGGTTCGCCACCGCCTCAGCCACCTCCGGCTCCACATAGAGCCCCTTGGGAAGGTCGCCGAGGATCGGGTCGACCACCACCACCGGCGGCCGCTCCGACGCGGCCTTGATGCGGCCGAGCACGTCGGCGGCGATCTCCACCTGCTCGGGCGAGGCGAAATAGCCGGTGATCACCAGGTCGACGAGGCCGAACAGGGCGTCGGCCTCCACGTCGGCCAGCATCTGGCGGAAAATCTCCGGCGGCGTCGCCTGGCCGTGCGCGCCGCGGGACGGATTGCGGCCCAGCATGACGGTGGGGACCAGCACCGGATCGATCTTGTGCGCGGCCAGCAAATATTGCTGCGCCGCCCCGCCGATCCGGCTGGCCGCGACGAACGAAGATAGGACGAGCGCCAGGGGCATGGCGCCCTGCCTACAGCCTGCGGACTAGTAGCGGTAGTGGTCCGGCTTGAACGGGCCCTGGGTCGGCACGCCGATGTAGTCGGCCTGGTCCTTGGAGAGCACCGTCAGCTTCGCGCCCAGCTTGCCCAGGTGCAGCATGGCGACCTTTTCGTCGAGGTGCTTGGGGAGCACGTGGACGCCGACCGGGTACTTGGCGCCGTTCTGCCAGAGCTCGATCTGGGCGAGGGTCTGGTTGGTGAAAGACGCGCTCATCACGAAGCTCGGGTGGCCCGTGGCGTTGCCCAGGTTCACCAGGCGGCCTTCGCTCAGCAGGATGATCTTCTTGCCGTCCGGGAACTCGATGTGGTGGACCTGCTCCTTGATCTTGTCCCACTTGAAGTTCTTCAGGCCGGCCACCTGAATTTCGCTGTCGAAGTGGCCGATGTTGCAGACGATGGCGTTGTTCTTCATCGCCCGCATGTGGTCGACGGTGAGCACGTCCTTGTTGCCGGTGGCGGTGACGAAGATGTCGGCCTTGCCGGCCACGTCGTCCATGGTCTGGACCTCGTAGCCTTCCATGGCCGCCTGCAGGGCGCAGATCGGGTCGATCTCGGTGACGATGACACGCGCGCCGCCGTTACGCAGCGAGGCCGCCGAGCCCTTGCCCACGTCGCCGTAGCCCAGGACCACCGCGACCTTGCCGGACAGCATGACGTCGGTGCCGCGGCGGATGGCGTCCACCAGGCTCTCGCGGCAGCCGTAGAGGTTGTCGAACTTCGACTTGGTGACGCTGTCGTTGACGTTGATGGCGGCGAACGGCAGCTCGCCGCGCTCATGCATCTGATAGAGGCGGTGAACGCCCGTGGTGGTCTCTTCTGACACGCCCTTGATGGCGTCGCGGATCGCCGAATAGAAGCCGGGCTTCTCCTTCAGGTAGCGCTTCATCACCGCGTAGAGGGCTTCTTCTTCCTCATTCTGCGGGTTGTTCAGGACGCTCGGGTCCTTCTCGGCCTTGGGGCCCAGCACGCAGAGCAGGGTGGCGTCACCGCCGTCGTCGAGGATCATGTTCGGATAGCCGCCGTCCGACCATTCGAAGATCTTGTGGGCGTACTCCCAGTACTCGACCAGGGTCTCGCCCTTGATGGCGAACACCGGCGTGCCCTTGGCCGCGATGGCGGCGGCGGCGTGGTCCTGGGTCGAGAAGATGTTGCAGGAGGCCCAGCGGACGTCGGCGCCCAGCGCCTGCAGGGTCTCGATCAGCACGCCGGTCTGGATGGTCATGTGCAGCGAGCCGGCGATCCGGGCGCCCTTCAGCGGCTTGTCCTTGCCGAACTCGGCGCGCGTGGCCATCAGGCCCGGCATTTCGGTTTCGGCGATGTCGAGTTCCTTGCGGCCGAAATCGGCAAGCGTGATGTCCCGGACGATGTAATCGGTCATGTCTGTCCTCTGGCGGATCGGTCGTTTGGCGGAATGGGGGGATTGGCGGCTCTATAGCCGCGCACCCACGGCCACGCAAGAAATCATATAAGGACTTCTTTATGTGATTCTTAACCCCAGAACGCCGGGGCCGCCTGCAGCCGGTCGAGCGCCTTGGCCGCGCCGGCGACCAGCGCCGGCTTGGCGGCGGCCTTGCGCCCCACCAGCTCGCCAGCCGCGAAGGCGGCTTCCGAGGGGAGCGCCAGCCCGGCGATCAGCGGCTCGACGGTCGCCAGGTCGTTCAGCGCGCCCAGCACCTCCTGCAGTTCCTTCAGGTGGCGCAGATAGCGGTGGACCGGCTTCTCGCCATAGAGGCTGGCGAAGCCCTCGGCAGCGTAGCGCAGCTTCTTGGCCTCGATCCGCAGGTGATGGCGGGCGGTGTCGTCGACTGCCGCCACGTCGCGGCCGCGCTTGCTGAGCGTCTTCAGGCGCTTTTTGAGGGCGGCCTTGGCGAAGGGACCGACCGGCTTGCCGGCGCCGTCTCCCGCACGCCAGCCTCCAGTCTCCACCCAGGCCGCCGCGTCGATCATCAGGGCCCGGAAGCGTTCGGAGGCGCAGGCCTGGGAGGCCTGGGCCCAGGCGGCCTCGCGCGCCACGTCCAGCGCCGCGCGCAGCCGCTCAACGCCGGGCGGCGGGGTCGGGCCGGTTTCCGCCGGGGCCAGGGTTTCGGCGGCGAAGACGTCGAGGCCGCGCGCCCGGCCGCAACTCGCGCCCAGCCATTTGAGGTCGGCCTTGGCGGTCTCCAGCCCCTCGCCCTCCAGCACGTCCTTGAAGGTCGAAAGCGCGCTCCGCAGGCGCCGCGCGCCGATGCGAAGCTGATGCACCGCCTCGGGCGCGAAGGTTGGGGAAAGCGGGATCTCGCGCAGCAGCGCGGCGTTGGCGGCGATCTGGGCCAGCGCCTGCCGGGCGACCGCCTGGAACGCCTCGCCCACCGTGGCGTCGTGCGCCAGCTCCACCTTGCCGCCCTTATGCGGGACCAGAGCGGCGTCGCCGGCGACCAGGGCCTGACCCCGCGCGGCCTTGCTGTCGAAGGCGAGATAGAGGGGCGCGGCGGCGCCAAGTTCGCGGGCCAGCGCGAACAGCGCCGACGGCGGGCCGGATTTCAGCTCCAGCTCGACCTCGCAGATCGGCCGCTTCTGCTCGCCGCCCGAAACCTCGCCCTGGTCGAGCGCCAGCTCGATCTCCGCGCCTTGATAGCGGAAGGTCCGCTGGCGGCGGCTGATGCGGACGTTGAAGGCGGGCCGCAGGCTCGAACCCTGGGGCAGCAATTCCGGCAGGGGTTCCAGGGCCGGATCCGGCGCCAGGCCTTCAATCGGCGCCTCATGCTCCTCGCGCACCAGGCCCTGGCCGCGCTTCAGCGTCTGGATGCGCCTGCCCTTGTGCTCGCGCACGCGCAGCGACGCGCCGGCCTTCTGCAGCACCAGGTCCGGGGTGTCGAAATAGACGCTGATCAGCTCGCGGGTCTCGTCCTCGCCCCCAGGATCGCCCTTTGGCGCGGCGGCCAGGATCGCGGCCAGATCCTCCGCCCGGCAGGCGAACTTCAGCTCGATTTCGCGATCCGCGGGCATGGTGAGCTCTCTGCCGTCGTCCCCGTTCCATAACACTTGAGGGGTGAATTCGTCTTGATCTGCCTCAAATAAGGGGTCGCCTCGGTGCAGACTGTCGGCGCCCGCCTAGCCGAAACGTCCTGGGAGCCCTATCTCGGGAGCCCTGGGGGACTTTGCGTTTGCAGCCGATCATTTCCGTAGAAGGCCTGTCGAAGACCTATGCCGGCGGCTTCCAGGCGCTGAAGGACGTCAGCCTGACCATCGAGAAGGGCGAGATCTTCGCCCTCCTGGGCCCCAACGGGGCGGGCAAGACCACCCTGATCGGCATCACCTGCGGCCTGGTGAACCCGACCGCCGGCCGGGTGATCGCCGACGGCAGTGACGTGGTGAAGGACTACCGCGCCGCGCGCCGCAAGATCGGCCTGGTGCCGCAGGAAATCTCCACCGACATGTTCGAGACCGTCTGGGCGACGGTGAACTTCAGCCGCGGCCTGTTCGGCAAGCCCGCCAACCCGGCCTACATCGAAAAGGTGCTGCGGGACCTTTCCCTCTGGGACAAGAAAGACGCCAAGATCATGGCGCTCTCCGGCGGCATGAAACGCCGGCTGATGATCGCCAAGGCGCTCAGCCACGAGCCGCAGATCCTGTTCCTCGACGAGCCCACGGCCGGCGTCGACGTCGAGCTGCGCCGCGACATGTGGGAGATGGTCCGGGGCCTGCGCGAAAGCGGCGTCACCATCATCCTGACCACCCACTACATCGAAGAGGCCGAGGAGATGGCCGACCGCATCGGGGTGATCTCCAAGGGCGAGCTGATCCTGGTCGAGGAGAAGGCCGAGCTGATGCGCAAGCTCGGCAAGAAGCAGCTGACGCTGCACCTGCAGGAGCCGCTGCAGGCCGTCCCG
This sequence comes from uncultured Alphaproteobacteria bacterium, assembly GCA_903822175.1. Classification (GTDB taxonomy): domain Bacteria; phylum Pseudomonadota; class Alphaproteobacteria; order Caulobacterales; family Caulobacteraceae; genus Phenylobacterium. The sequence goes on along the minus strand of CAIJOB010000040.1, from coordinate 62,178 downwards.
GCCGACCTCACCGCCTATGACCTGGCGCTGGCCAACGGCGGCGCCGACCTCGTCTACAGCTTCGACACCCAGGCCGAGAACACCGGCATCGCCGAGCTGTTGCGGGAGCTTTCCAAACGCGGCGTCGACTTCAAGGACCTGCAGACCGAGCAGAGTTCGCTGGAAGAGATCTTCGTGAATCTGGTGAGGGGCGCGGCATGAACATTCACGCGATCGCCGCCATCTACCGCTTCGAGATGGCCCGGGCCTTCCGCACCATCGTCCAGTCGATCGCCGCGCCGGTGATCACCACCTCGCTCTATTTCATCGTCTTCGGGGCGGCGATCGGGCGGCGGATGGGCGCGCTCGACGGGGTCAGCTACGGGGCCTTCATCGTGCCGGGCCTGATCATGCTGTCGATCCTGACCGAGAGCATCTCCAACGGCTCGTTCTCGATCTACATGCCCAAGTTCTCCGGCACGATCTACGAGGTGCTGTCGGCGCCGATCTCGGCGGCGGAGATCATCCTGGGCTATGTCGGCGCGGCAGCCTCCAAGTCGGTGCTGCTGGGGGTCATCATCGCCATCACCGCCCGGCTTTTCGTGCCCTATCAGATCGCCCACCCCTTCGTGGCCCTGGCCTTCCTGGCGCTGACCAGCGTCACCTTCAGCCTGTTCGGCTTCCTGACCGGCATCTGGGCGGACGGCTGGGAGAAGCTGTCGATCATCCCGATGATGGTGATCACGCCGCTGACCTTCCTGGGCGGCAGCTTCTACTCGATCTCCATGCTGCCCGAACCCTGGCGCCAGATCGCGCTCGGAAACCCGGTGGTCTATTTGATCAGCGGCTTCCGCTGGTCGTTCTACGGGATCTCCGACGTGGGCGTCGGCCTGAGCCTCGTGATGACGCTCGGCTTCCTGGTGCTCTGCCTGATCGCGGTGACCTGGATCTTCCGCACCGGCTGGCGACTGAAGACCTGAGCCTGGTTCCTCCCCGTAGGGGGAGGTGTCGCCAAGGGCGACGGAGGGGGCTTCCACTCAAATGGTGAAGCTTCGCCATTAGCTGGGCTTGTCAGAACATAACAAGAACATATAAACTTCCTGCATGGAGGCCGACCATGAGGTTCGCGACTTCGCGCAGTCCCTGCGCCGCCGCCTGACTTTGCCCGAAGGCTTACTCTGGCGCGCCATCAAAGCCGGCAAGGCCGATGGCCTGAAGTTCCGCAAGCAGCATCCGATCGGGCCATATGTGCTCGACTTCTACTGCCATGGAGCGAGCCTTTGCGTGGAGGTAGATGGTGCATCTCACGGGTTCGGTAATCGGCCGGAATTGGATGCCCGTCGGGATGGCTGGCTTGCGGAGAAGGGCATCCGCACACTTAGGATTTCAGCGTCCCTGGTCTTGGACGAGGTGGATGACGCTGTGAGGATGATCATCGACGTCGCGCGGGGCGGCGGCTGGACCGCTTGAGTGGAAGCCCCCTCCGGCCCTTCGGGCCACCTCCCCCTGCGGGGGAGGAACTGGGTGCTACTCGTCCTCGTCGAACCGGGCGCTGACCAGCTGTTCGAGGGCGATGACGGCGGCTTCGGCCTCGGCGCCCTCGGCCTCGATCTCGATGCAGCAGCCGGGGCCGGCGGCCAGCATCATCAGGCCCATGATCGAGCGGGCGTCGACGGTCTGGCCGTCCTTGGAGACGCGCACCTCGGCGTCGTAGCCGGACGCGGTCTTGACGAATTTGGCGGAGGCGCGGGCGTGCAGGCCGCGCTTGTTGATGATCTCGACGGTGCGGGTCGCCGCCTCGCTCACCGGCTACTTCTCGCCGGCCAGGACGTAGGAGGCGACGGAAATGTACTTGCGGCCGGCCTCCTGGGCGCAGGCCACCGCGTCCTCCAGGCTCTGGCGGGAGCGCACGCTGGCGAGCTTGATCAGCATCGGCAGGTTCAGGCCGGCGATCACCTCGGCCTTGGTCTGCTCCATGACCGAGATGGCGAGGTTGGACGGCGTGCCGCCGAACATGTCGGTGAGCAGGATGACGCCGGCGCCGGTGTCGACCCGCCCACAGGCCGCCAGGATGTCCTTGCGGCGGCGTTCCATATCGTCCTCAGGGCCGATGCAGATCGCCTCCACGGCGGCCTGCGGCCCGACCACGTGCTCCATGGCGAAGACAAACTCTTCCGCCAAGCGTCCGTGCGTGACGATCACGAGCCCGATCATGCCCCGAGCCCGATCATGCGTACTTCTTCCAAGGGTATCCCCACCCACGCGGCCCAAAACCCGTCCCGCGAAGCCGTGCTAAATACGCCTCTTGTGCGCCGCGTCAAAGTGGCTGAGAGCGCGACGGAGTTTCGCAGGCGCCGAGGCCTCCCGCGGATTGATCACGATCAGCGGCCGGGAAACCCCCAGGAGCTCGGCGAAGGCCGGCTCGGGAAGGCGCTCGGGCGGCCCGCAGCGGGCGATCAGCGCCACCTCCGCCAAGGGGAGCGCGCCCAGGCGGAGCACGTCCAGGCCGCGCACCTCCAAAAGGCCCGACAGCGCGTCCGGCGCCCGTCCGTAGAGCTGTCCCTCGCAGGTCCACAGCAGCACGCGGTCGTCAGCGACCAGCTGAAAACCCTGATCCAGGCTCCGCAGCGCCAGGTCGCTCTTGCCAGCCCCCGCCGGGCCCTCGATCAGCACGCCCTGCCAGACGCCGCCGAGCCGGGCGGCGATCAGGCCGGCGTGAAGGATCACGCTTTGGCCTCGGGTAGAAATAGCAGGAAGATCGCCCCGATCACCTGGCCGTCCACCACCCGGTTCTGCGCCTGCAGGGTCCCGCCGTGCGCCTCGACGATCTGGCGGGCGATGGAAAGACCAAGGCCGGAATTGCCGCCGAACGCCGCGCCCTTGGGCCGCGAGGTGTAGAACCGCTGGAAGATGGTCTCCAGGTTCTCCGCCGGAATGCCGGGGCCGCTGTCCGACACCGTGGCGATCACCCGGCCCGCCGCCTTTTGCATGGCCACCACCACCTCGCCGCCGGGCGGGCTGAAGGAGCGGGCGTTGTCGATCAGGTTGCGGAACACCTGGCCAAGCGACCCTTCGCGGCCCTGCACCATCACCGGCTCGCCGGCGCCCGAGCGGTGCAGGGCGACCCGCACCTCGCCCGGCTTGGCGGTCGCCTGGTAGAGCCCGACAATGTCGGCCACCAGCCGTTCCAGGTCGAAGGGCTTGGGCTCGTCGCGCGACAGCTCCGCATCCAGCCGTGAGGCGTTGGAGATGTCGGTGACCAGCCGGTCCAACCGCTGCACGTCGTTCTGCAGGATTTTCAGCAGGCGCGCGCGGGCCGCCGGCTCGGTGACCAGGTCCAGCGTCTCCACGGCCGAGCGCAGGGAGGTGAGCGGGTTCTTGATCTCATGCGCCACGTCGGCGGCGAAGCTTTCGATGGCGTCCATCCGCTCCGAGAGCGACTGGGTCATGGCTTCCAGGCTGCGGGTCAGGTCGCCAAGCTCGTCGTCGCGCTCCGCGAGGTCCGGGAGCGAGATGGCCCGCGCGCCGGCCAGCCGAACCCGGTCGGCGGCGCGCGCCAGGCGCCGCACCGGCTGGGCGATCAACTGGGTGAGCAGCAGGGACGAGGCCAGGCTGACGGCGATGGCGATCAGGTAGAACGGCACCTGCGCCATCCGCTCTCGGGCGATGATCTGGTCGACGTCGTTGGCCTCCAGGGTCAGCACCCCCAGCACCGCCTGCACCCGCTGGATGGGAATCGAGACCGAGACGACGCGCTCGCCGGTCTCGCTGCGCCGCAGGACCGCCACCGGATGGCCGCTCAGGGCCTGGGCCACCTCAGCCTTCAGCGCCGCCTGCGCCTCCGTGGCAGCCGAGCCTCGGCCAGTGCGCAGGCCCAGCGACATCGGCGTCTCACCCCGCTTGCGGGCCGGCGGCAGGGCCTTTTCCTCCACCCGGTCGGCCACCAGCGCGCTGTCGGCGACGGGCCGGCCGCTGGGATCGAACAGCCGGGCCCGCTGGGTCTTCGGATTGGCCAGCATCTGCAGCACCACCCCGGCGTTGGTGGGGTCCATCTGCGGGAACGGCTCACCCACTGTCGCGGCCTGATCGATGATCGAGGCCATCAGCTCGCCCTGGGTGGTCAGGCTGTCGATGCGAGCGTTGACCAGCCCCTGGCGCAGCTCATTGAGCACCAGGGCGCCGGCGATCAGGATCGCCAGGCCCAGCACATTGAGCGCGATGATCAGCCGGCCGAGCCGCGACCCCGGCAGCCAGGGAAACCACGAGGGCCGGGGCTCACGCCGTCCGCGCCCGGGCGTCTCGCCGCCCCGCCTAGGTTTCGCGGTAGCGGTACCCGACGCCATAGAGGGTTTCGATTGCGTCGAACTCTGGATCAACTTCGCGGAACTTCTTGCGCATGCGCTTGATGTGGCTGTCGATGGTGCGGTCATCGACATAGACCTGATCGTCGTAGGCCGCGTCCATCAGGTTGTCGCGGCTCTTCACGAAGCCGGGCCGTTGCGCCAGCGACTGCAGGAGCAGGAATTCGGTCACCGTCAGCTTCACAGGCTTGCCTTCCCACAGGCAGTCGTGACGCGCCGGATCGAGGGTGAGCTTGCCGCGCTTGATGGCGCGGGAGCCCTCGGCGCCGGCGGCCGGCGCGGCGGGCTCCTCGCCCTCGACCCCGGCGCGGCGCAGGACCGCCTTCACCCGCTCGAGCAGCAGGCGCTGGCTGAAGGGTTTGTGCATGTAATCGTCGGCGCCCAGGTTGAAGCCCAGGATCTCGTCGATCTCCTCGTCCTTGGACGTCAGGATGATCACCGGCATCTCGGAGGTCCGGCGCAGGCGGCGCAGCACCTCCATCCCGTCCATCCTGGGCATCTTCACGTCGAGGATCGCCAGGTCCGGCGGCTCATTCTCCAGCGCCGCCAGGCCCGACGCGCCATCGTAATAGGCCTTCACGGTGTGGCCGTGGCTTTCCAGGGCGAGGCTGACGGAGGTGACGATGTTCTCGTCGTCGTCCACCAGGGTGATCTTTGCCATTGCGGTCGTCGTCTCCTTGGAAACCCAGCGCGTCTTGGAAAGACAACGCACCAGCGAAGCTAGTTATCCCCGACCGTGGCCTCAATGGGGCGCGATAACGACGGTCAATAGGACCTTAAAGCTTCGCGGATAGCCTCCGGTTCACTTGGAGGGACTTTATGCCCGCTGCCGACGTTCATTTCGAGGTCTTCGTCCGGCGCTACCCGGATTCCGGCTGGGCCCTGAAAATGGCCACTGACGTGCGCACCACCGCGCTCGATACGGCCAACGAACTGATCCGCAAGGGCTCGGTGGCGGCGGTGCGGGTGATGCGCGAGACGCTCGACCCGGCCAGCGGCGAATTCCACGGCCTGACCATCCTGAACCTCGGCGTCCCGGAGAAGCCCCGCAAGGTCAAGGCGCCGGAGCCCACCGAACCGCTCTGCGTCGCGCCGCAGGACCTCTACACCTGCCACGCCCGCGAGCGGATCGGCCGGCTGTTCGAGACCTGGCTCGAGCGCCACGAAGCGACACCGTTCGAACTGCTGCATCGCCCGGACCTCGTCGAACAGCTGGAAGCCAGCGGCGTCGAGATCACCCACGCCATCCAGAAGATCGCCGTCCCGGAGGCCCATTCGCGCGGTGCGACCGTCGCCGAAATGACCGCCTCGTTCAAAAGCCTGGGCGAGCGCGCCGTCGAGCGGCTGATGCGCGACGCCCGCAAGGGCCTGCCGCAGGTCTCGCCCGACACGTTTGGTAAGGTCGCGACCCTGCTCGCCAAGGATCCCGAGGGCGCCTATCGCCTGGGCTGCGCGGTGGCCACCAGCCTGGCCCCGGCCGGCAGCTGGAGCGAAAAGGTCGGCCTGCTTCTCGACCTCGCCGACAATGCGCCCGCCGAGGGCGCCGGCCGGACGTTGGCGCTTTCGGTCATCGCCGAGCCACTGGAGGAGATCGTCGGCTGCGAAAAGGGGCTCGACAACGTCCTAGGCGGCAACCTTGACCTCGGCGCGCGCCTGGCGGCCATGACCCGCCTCGCCGCCGCAAATGTGGTCGACCAGCTGGTCAAGGCCGAACCCAGCGTCGCCAAGGTGATGCCGGAGCTTTCCGCCCGCGCGCAGCGGCTGGCCAAGTGGCTGCCCTGCGCCGACTTCGAGGGCGTCCGCGCCGCGATCGGCCAGCGCATCCTGCGCGACCTGGGCGGCCAACGGCGTCTGCGGCCCTCCGATCCGGTCAGCGAGATCGACGTGATCCGGGGCCTGGCCATGGCGCTGACCGCCGCCTCAGGCAAGCTGCTGCCGCTGGACAACGTCCAGGCCGCGGTCACCGCGCGGTCCAAGATGCTGGTCGCCCGCGACTTCGTCGAAGTCTACCTGGGCGAGGGCAATACGGTGCAGGAGGAGGCCGAGGCGCTGATCTGGCTGACCGAGAACATCATCGGCGCCAGCAACAAGCGCGAGGCCGGCCGCTGGCTGAGCTCGCTGATCCTGGGCCTGCGCTTCGAGCGCGAGTGCCGCGAGACGCACCATCCGGCCATGCGCCTGGTCGAACTGGCCAAGCTGCAGAAGGCCGTCGCCCGCTGCGGCCTGGTCGAGGAAGCCTTCAAACCGCTGCAACTCAAGCTGGGCGAGATCGGCGGCCTCGTCGAAGCCGACGCCAAGCTGGTGGCCTCGACCATCCGCGCGACCGCGCCGGCGCTCAACCGCCTGACCGCGCTGCTCAAGCTCGCCTGCGGAGAATCCGGCCCGCTAGGCCCCGTCGCCGACCGGGCCCGCGTCGAGGCGCTGAAGCTCGCTCGGCAGGACGATACGCGGGCGGAGCTTTCCAGCGCACCGGGCGAAGTGGACGCGATCCGCGATCTGCTGAAGCACGCGGCGTTGGCGGCGTAACACTCCTCCCCCCAGCGGAGCCGAGAGGGAGAGGCTGGGAGAAGGCCGCCACCTCCTTTGCGCCGTGCGGCCGCAGCGCCCCCTCCACCACTTCGTGGTCCCCCTCCCCCGCGAGCGGGTGAGGTACTGGGAGCAACCGGCGGGCTGGGGCTTAAATCTCATGCCGGCCAGTCTGCCTTGGGGTCTCGGCTTCTCAAGGACGCGCGGAACGCGCGCCGCGCAGCGGCGGCCCAAAGAGGCCGTCCTTGACAAGCCGAGGCCCCAAGCCTCGCATCTGACCATGAGATTTAAGGCCGGGTGGCATCTCTGAAAGATGCCACGGCTCCAAAGATCATCGATCTAAATTGGCCTGCACTGTGACTTCGGCCATCAACTGACCAGCATCTTCGTCCCATACGGCGATGAGGTAGCTAAGGATTTCGCCTCGAGCATCGGGACCAATTCGAACGACCCAATAGTCCTGTTCGACCTCGACGCGCACCTGCAACCCCTCCGTGGGCCGGCCATAGGAACTCTTGGCCATTTCGACAGCCTGTTCCGCGCTATGAACTTTGATTGCCGATGACGACATGGGCAGAGCGTAGACTTATCGAAATCCGGTTTCTATCCGCGATAACATGCGTCTTCGAGCCCGACCTCAGGCGCCCAATACCGCCCGCAACGCCTCGACCACCCGCCCGACATCCCCATCCGCCATCCCCGGATACAGCGGCAGACTCAGGCACCGGTCATACCAACCCTCCGCGCCCGGCAAGTCGAGCGTGCCGTAGCGTTCGGCGTAGTACGGCTGACGGTGGACGGGGATGTAGTGGACCTGGGTTCCCACGCCCTTTTCGCGCAGCGCCTCAACCACCGCGCGCCGGGTCATACCGGCGGCCTCGAAGTCGATCAGCACGCACATCAGGTGCAGCACCGGGTCGCTCCAGGCGGGGCGGGTCGCGATGCGGACCACCGGCGCCAGCGGCGCGAGGGCGGCCTCGTAGGCCTTGGCCAGCGCGCGGCGTCTGGCGGCGAACCTGGGGAGCTTCTTGAGCTGCGAAAGGCCCAGCGCACAGAGGATATCCGGCAGGCGGTAGTTGAAGCCGGGTTCCGGCATCTCGTACCACCAGGGGTCGGCGCCCTCGGGCCGAACCATGCCGTGGCTGCGCATCACCCTCAGGCGTTCGGCGAGCGCGGGATCGTTGGTGGTGACCATGCCGCCTTCGCCGGTGGCGATGGTCTTCACCGGGTGGAACGAGAAGGTGGCCATGGCCGAATGGCGGGCGTCGCCGACCCGTTCGGCGACATTGCCGAAGGTCATGGTCGTGCCCAGCGCATGCGGCGCGTCCTCGACCAGCACGGCGCCCGCGCCACTGGCGAGCTCGGCCAGTTTGGGGAGGTTCACGGCGTCGCCGCGCAGGTGGACCGGCAGGACGGCGCGCAGCTTGCGGTGCCCAACGCGGGTCAAGGCGTCGGCCAGGGTCTCCGGCGTCATCAGGCCGTTGTCGGGGTCCACGTCGGCGAACACCACCTCGGCGCCGACGTAGCGGGCGCAGTTGGCGGTGGCGAGGAAGGTAATCGAGGGCGCGATGACCACTTCGCCCGGCTGCACGTCCAGCGCCAGCATGGCCAGGTGCAGGGCCGCGGTGCCGTTGGCGCAGGCGACCGCGTGGCGCGCGCCGACCGTCTCGGCAAAAGCGGTCTCGAAGGCCTCGACCCGGGGGCCGGTGGTCAGGAAGTCGGACTTCAGCGCCTCGACGACGGCGGCGATGTCGTCGTCCTCGATGGTCTGGCGGCCATAGGGGAGGACCGGTTCGGCCATCCTAGTCGACCGCGCGCCGCCGCCGCTGCGGCGCCGCTTCGTTCAGCACGGCCAAGAGGGCCTCGCCGGTCAGCCAGTCGGTGTTGGTGTCGCTGGCGTAGCAGAAGTCCTCGTCGGGCCGCGCGCCCTGCAGCGGCTCACGCGGATATTCCACGAAGGCCGGCTCGATGGCGTAGCGGTCGCCGAGGTCGACGGTGCTGCGCGTGTCGTCGGCCGAGATCATGATTTCGTGCAGCTTCTCGCCGGGCCGGATGCCGACCACCTTGATCGGCAGGTTGGGCGCCATGGCGGCGGCCAGGTCGGTCATCTTCATCGACGGGATCTTGGGCACGAAGATCTCGCCGCCATGCATGACGCCGAGCGACGACAGCACGAACTCGACGCCTTCGTTCAGCGTGATCCAGAACCGGGTCATCCGGACGTCGGTGATCGGCAGCTCGGTCGCGCCGCGCGCGATCAGCCGCTGGAACAGCGGGGCGACCGAGCCTCTGGACCCCACCACATTGCCGTAACGCACCACCGAAAACCGCGTGCCGATGTCGCCCGACAGGTTGTTGGCGGCCACGAAGGTCTTGTCCGACGCCAGCTTGGTCGCACCGTAGAGGTTGATCGGGTTGCAGGCCTTGTCGGTGGAGAGCGCGACGACCTGCTTCACCCGGTTGGTCAGGCAGGCCCAGACCACGTTCTCCGCGCCCATGATGTTGGTGTGGATGCATTCCGAGGGGTTGTACTCGGCGGCCGGCACCTGTTTCAGGGCCGCGGCGTGGATCACGATGTCGACGCCGCGCAGGGCCAGGATCAGCCGCTCGCGGTCGCGCACGTCGCCCAGGAAGAAGCGCAGCTTGCCCATCTTTTCCGGCCCGAACCGCTCGGCCAGGTCCTGCTGCATCTCGCTCTGCTTCAGCTCGTCGCGCGAATAGACGATCAGCTTGCGCGGCTGCGCGCCCGCCAGCACCGTCTCGACGAAGCGTCGCCCGAACGAGCCTGTGCCGCCGGTGACGAGGATGACCTTGCCGTCGAGGTCGAGATTGGTCGGCGCAAATCGGCCCAAGGCGCGCTCCGGGAATCCTAGTGTCCCGCCTGCTTGTCGCAGCCGCGCGTAAAGAAGCCGCTAACCATAATCGAGATAGATGGAGCCATGCGCCGCCGCGACCTCATCGTCCTTTTTGCGCTTGTCCCAGCCCTCGGCCTCGCCGACGCGGCGCGGGCCGGCGACGACAAGAAAAAGAAGAAGTCCGGCGGCGAGGACTATCTGCCGATCGATGCGATAACCGGCACCACCCACAAGGCCGGCGGCCGGCGCGGCGTGCTGAGCGTCGACTGCGGCCTGCAGATTCCCGACGCCAAGCTGCGCGACTTCGCCGACAAGTCGATGCCTCGACTGCGCGCCGCCTATGTCCAGACGATCGAAGTCTATGCCGCCGGCATGCCGTCGGGCACCGAGCCCAACATCGACTTCATCGCCCAGGCCCTGCAGCGCCAGACGGACCTGATCCTGAAGCGTCCGGGCGCGAAGCTGCTGCTCGGTGCGGTGGTGGCGAACTAGGCCTTCTTCGGCGGGAATTTCGGCCGCGGCTGCTTCTTCGGCGTCCCATCGACCGCCCCGCATTGCAGCGCCGCCGCGTCGATGAACTTCGCCATCTGCAGGTCCAGCTCGGTCACACCACCGGCGTCGTGGGTGGTCAGCACGATGTCGACCTTGGCGTAGACATTGCTCCACTCCGGGTGATGGTCGAGCTTCTCCGCCTGCATCGCCACCCGGCTCATGAAGCCGAAGGCGCGGCTGAAGTCGCCGAACACCACCTGGCGATAGATCGCCTCGCGTTCGCCTTTCACGGCGGTCCAGATCGGCAGCTTTTCCAGGACCGAGGCCAGAGGCAGCTTCTTTGGCCGGCTCATGCGAATTCGAGCCCCGTCGCGCGGGCGAGGTCGGCGAGTGTCTGGTCCACGTCCACCACCTTGATCGCGGTCATGCCAAGCTGCGCGGCCGGCTTGCAGTTGATGCCGAGGTCGTCGAGGTAGACGCACTTGGCCGGGTCCACGGCCAGCAGCTCGCACATCATCTGATAGATCCTGGGGTCGGGCTTGCGGACGCCGGCCTTGGAGCTTTCGATGATCGCGTCGAACAGCGGCATCACCTGGCCCATGGCGCCGGCCGACTGCTGGCCCTCGTCCTGGCCGGGCGAATGCATCGAGACGACGTTGTTGGTGATGCAGCCGACCTTGAAGCCCGCCGCCTTGCAAGCCTTCAGAGCCGCCACCATCCGGGGCCGCAGTTCGCCGGCCAGCTTGGGCAGCACCTCCGCGCCGCGCAGCGGATGGCCCAGCGCGGTCGATTCCTTGAGGAACAGCTCATCGAAGCCCGCCGGGTCGACCTCGTTGCGCTCGAACAGCGCCCAGGCGTTGCTGTCGGGATTGGTGGCGTTGATCGTGCGGATCAGGTCCTTGGGCAGGCCCTTCTCGGCTTCCAGGCGATTGAAGGCCTCGAACGGCGAGGAGGTGAACACCCCGCCGAAATCCCAGATCACCGCGTCTATAGGGGGCTTGGCCGACATCCACCGCTCCGCATTCCACTCAAGGCGGCGGACGCTAGAGAGCGAGGCGCGGACGTGCAAGTAAGGGCCCATGCCGCCGTTCGAACTTCTGCGCCGCCTGTCCCGCCCTGCTCGCCTGGCGATCTACGGCCTCGCCTGCCTGATCTTGCTCTACCTGACGCTCGCGCCCGGTAAGGATGTGCCAGGCGTGGGCCTGATCTGGGACAAGGCGGAGCACGCCACCGCCTGGGCCGTGCTGACCGGGGCCGGCCTGTTGCTCTCCACCAGGCGGCGGTGGGCGATCCTGCTATTCGCCTTCGCGTTCGGCGCGGCCATCGAGATCTTGCAGGCGACCCTGCCCTTCGGCCGGGATGGCGACATTTTCGACCTGATGGCCGACACGGTGGGAATCGCCGTGGCCTATGGCGTCTGGCTGATCTGGCGGCGGCTGGGTTGGGTGAAATGAGCCCACGGCATCGGCCCTGGGAGGAGGCCGTTGATTTCCAGATCGGGCTGAAGCCCATCGCACTGGAGGACTGGCTGGAGGGCGGCGAGGCCGATCCGGCGGCGCGCAAGGATCCGCTGTTCGCGGCCAGCCCTGGCCTGGTCTGGGCGGAGACTGAGGGATCGCGCGCCGCTCAGGCGGAGGCCGCCGAACTGGTGGAGGCCGCGCTGGGTCCCGCGCTCGCGCCGCCCGGCCTGCCGCCGCTCGTTGCCGCCGCACGCCGCACGCCCGACGACCTCTGCCTGATGGAAAAGCGCGACGGCGAATGGCGGCTGACCGCGCTGTCGCTCTGCGCCGGCAGTTTCTTCACCGCCGAGGAGGTGATCGGCCGCTCGCTGGGGGAGTTGCACGGGCCGGTGACCGGCTTCGGCGACCGGTTCCTGGTGCGGGTGCAGCGGATTTTCGAGGGCCTGCGGCCCGATCTGATCCTGGAGCGGCGCAACTGGACGCTGCTCAACTCCGACGCCCTGCACACGCCGTCTTCGGCCCCGATCCGCGCGCAGATCGGCGGGATCGACCCGGCGGACGCCGGCCGCGCGCTCAGCCTGCGGGTCGAGCGCCAGACCCTGCGGCGCCTGCCCCGGACCGGCGGCGCGCTGTTCACGATCCGCGTATGGCTGGCGCCGCTGGGCAGTCTCGCCGATCAGCCGGAGCGGCTGGCGGCCTTCGCCGCGGCCTGGCGCGCGGCGACGCCGGAATTGCGGGCCTATAAGCGCTTCGACCTCTACGATGATCTGGTGGAAAGCTTCCTCGCCGACCCGCAACCGGCCTGAGGCCATCCGGAGCAGACATGCCAACGCCCGACGCCCAGCCCTTCGTCTACCTGGCCGCGCCCTGCTACGGCGGGGTGATCAACCTGCATTTCATGCACTCGGTGCTGGCCCTGCAGGACGCCTGCCGGGCGCGCGGCGTCGGTCTGCACATCGAGCTGATGGGCGGCGACGCGCTGATCACCCGCGCGCGCTCGCGCCTGGCCGCCAGCTTCCTGGCGCACCCGGAGGCGACCCACCTGCTGTTCTGCGACGCCGATATCGGCTTTGCGCCGGAGAACGTCTTCCGCCTGCTGGACGCCGACAAGGCGGTGATCGCCGCGGTCTGCCCGATGAAGCACATCGACTGGGACCGCGCCCGCCTCGCCGGCAAGGCGGACGCCCCAGACATGATGGCCGCCTCCATCGGCTATGTGGTCCGCTTCATCCCGACGCCGGACCATTCGGTTGAGGTCGAAAACGGCATCGCCAAGGTGGCCTATGGCGGCACCGGCTTCCTGATGATCCGCCGCGACGCCATGCAGGCGATCTGCGACGCCCACCCGGAGCTGCGCGCCAAGATGGGCGACGTCAGCGGCGGCGGGGCGGCCGAGGCGGTGATGATCTTCGACACCATGGTCGAGCCGGAAACCGGGCAATATCTGTCGGAGGACTATGCCTTCTGCCGCCGCTGGCGCGACCTGGGCGGCGAGATCTTCGCGGATTTCGAGGCCCGGCTGACCCACGTCGGCCACGCCGCCTATACCGGCAGCCTCATGCAGGCCATGCAGGTGGGCGCGCCGAAGACGTCCGGCGAGCGCTGACGATCAGCGGTGGTGCAGGATGATCGCGTCGGCGGTGCGCTCGATGCGCACCGGGGCGTAAGCCGCGAGGCGGCGCAGGACGTCGGGCTCGTTGTCGGTCACCAGCACGCCTGAGAAGCGCAGGGCGGCGGTCTTGGCGTCGGCCAGGCGCACCGGCACCGAGAAGCGGCGCGACAGGTCGGCGGCGACGTCGGAGAGCGGCTGGTCCTTGTAGATCAGCTGGCCGTTGGTCCAGGCGAAGGATTGGATCGGGTCGGCGACCTTCAGAATCTGCGCGGGCTGGCCCTCGGTGTGGGTCAGCTCCTGGCCGACGGTGACCCGCGTCGGCGCCGCGCCGAGCGCATCGGCCGGGCGCACCTCAACGATGCCGCGGCGCACGGTGAGGTCCACCTGATCGTCGCGGTGGCGCAGGTTGAACTCGGTGCCGACCACCCGCACCTGGCGGTCGCCGACCGAGATCAGGAAGGGCCGGCGCGCATCGTGCGCCACGTCGAACACCGCCTCGGCGTCGGCCATCTCCACCCGGCGGGCGTCGCGGCCCAGGCTGACGGTGATCTTCGAGGCGGCGTTCAGCCGGATGTGAGTGCCGTCGGCCAGCGTGATGTCGCGGGTCTTGCCCGCCGGGGTTTCGTAGGTCTGGCCGGCCATGGCGCCCGGCTGCAGGCCAAGGCCCACGACCACCGCCAGGCTGGCGGCGACAGCGGCGGCCGCGCCGACCCAAACCCTGCGCCCAGGACCGCGCGCTGCGGGGCGCAGCGGCAGGCGCCGGCGGGCCGCCAGCAGCGGCCGTCCGCCCAACTCCTTGGACACCGGCGCATAGTCGAGGTCGACCCAGAGGTTTTCCAGCCGCTCATAGGCGCTGGCGTGCGCCGGCGCGGCCTGCAGCCAAGCTTCGAACGCCAGCCAGTCGCCGTCGGTCGAAGCGCCCCCTTGCAGGTGCGCGAACCAACGGGCCGCTTCCTCAGCGGCGTGACCGTCGTTCAGATTGTCGTCGGTCGTCGCCATCAAACCCTAGCCTGCAGGGCGGCAAGCCGCTTGCTGTCGATGAGATGACGCCACGCTCCGGCCAGCTCCTCCAAATAACGTGTTTGGCGGATCATGGCAGCCTCGCCAAGAGATGCTTCAGCGCGGCCATCATATGTTTCTCCACCGCGCTGCGGGAGATGCCCAGCTGGGCGGCCACCTCGGGATGGCTGAGACCCTCGAATTTGTGCATTCGGAAGACACGCTGTGTCTGCGGACCGAGCTCTTTCAGGGCCTCGGTGAGCAGCGCCAGCCGCTGGCGCGCCGCGACGGCGGCCTCGGCGTCCGGTTCGGAGGAGACCTCGTGGATGCCGACGCGGGTGGTCTGGGTGTCCAGCCAGGCGCCGTCGCGATGCGCGGTCCGGCGTTCGCCGCGCAGGCGGTCGAGCATCAGGTTCGATCCGAGCCGGTAGAGGTAGGCCATCGGATTCTGGATCTCGGCCGGTTCGTCGATGCCAGACAGGCGCACATAGATGTCCTGCACCAGGTCCTCGGCCGCAGCGGGCGAGCGCAGGCGCACGGTGAAGAACCGCACGAGGTCCGTGCGGCGCTCCAGGTAGAGCCCGATCAGCGGCGATCTGCCGTCGTCAGCCAAGTCCGTGCGTTCCCTGCCGCCCCATTCGGCCCTCAAGTTTCCCTTGGGGCGCGTCCTCCCATACACGGCGTCTGCGGACGATGCGAAGGGGTTGCGCACGCGCGAATGGTTTCCAGGCCCGGGCGCCGCGCGTATGAGGGCGCATGCGCGCACCGTCCGGGGTTCCCTTGCGTCCGAAAACCGCCCCGAAACGTGCGCTCCCACAGCTCGGGCCCCTTCAACTCGGGCCCCTCCAGCTTGGGGTCGTCATTCCGACCTTCAAGGAAGCGCCCAATGTGCGCCCCCTGCTGGCCAAGCTGGAGGCCGCGCTCAAGGGCGTGGTCTGGCAGGCGATCTTCGTCGACGACGACAGCCCCGACGGCACCGCCGCGGTGGTCAAGGAGATCGCCGCGGTCGATCCCCGCGTCATGTGCCTGCACCGCATCGGCCGCCGGGGTCTTGCAGGCGCGGTGATCGAAGGCGCCATGGCCAGCGCCGCGCCCTTCGTCGCGGTGATCGACGGCGACATGCAGCACGACGAGACCCTGCTGCCGCAGATGCTGGCCGCCCTGGAAGAGGGCCGCGCCGATATTGTGGTGGGCAGCCGCTACCTGGGCCAGGCGGGCTCCGACGCCTCGGCGCTGGGGGCCAGGCGCGAGGCCGGCAGCCGGCTGGCCAACTGGCTCGGCAAGCGCGTCCTGCGCGCCGAGGTCACCGACCCGATGAGCGGCTTCTTCGCGATCCGCCGCGAGCTGGTGGAGGCCGTGGCGCCGGCGCTGGCCACCTCGGGCTTCAAGGTGCTGTTCGACATCCTGGCCTCGCAGAAGACCCCGCCGCGCTATCTGGAGCTGCCCTACGAGTTCCGCGCGCGAACCGCCGGCGATTCCAAGCTCGATGAGGGCGTGGTCATCCAGTACCTCGGCCTGTTGATGGCCAAGCTCAGCCGCGACCTGATCTCGCCGCGCTTCATCATGTTCGCGCTCGTGGGCGCGAGCGGCGTGGTGGTGCACCTGGCGATCCTGCGAACCCTGCTGCAGTTCGGCTTCTCGATCGCCCAGACCGCCGCGGCGCTGGGCGCCATGACCTCGAACTATCTGATCAACAACGCGGTCACCTACCGCGACCGGCGCAAGAAGGGCGTCGGCCTCTTGATCGGCTACTTCAAGTTCGTGGTGCTCTGCAGCGTGCCGCTGGCGGCCAATGTGGCGGTGGCGACCATGGTCTTCGAGCGCGGCCCCTCCTGGTGGGTGGCCGGCGTCGCCGGCGCCGTGGTGGCCGCGGTCTGGAACTACATCACCACCTCTCGGGCCGTCTGGTGAGCCGTTTGGCGATGGGCAGGCTGCCGTCGTCGCGCCAGAGCCTGTTGCTGCTGGTTCTGGCGCTCACCGCCGTGCGCCTGGTGGCGGCCGGCAACATCCATCTCACCGAGGACGAAGCCTATTACCGGCTTTGGGCGCAGCATCTGCAGCTCGGCTACCTCGACCACCCGCCGATGATCGCCTGGTGGATCCGCGCCGGCGAGACCCTGTTCGGAGACACCCCGCTGGGGGTCCGCATCGCAGCCGTGCTGGCGAGCGGCGTCTCCAGCTGGCTGATCGGCGAACTGGCGCGCACGCTCGGCGCCGACGGGCGGACCGCGTTCCGCGCGGCGCTCTGGTACAACGCCACCCTGACCGTGGGCCTGGGCGGCATGCTGGCGATCCCGGACGCGCCGGCCAGCCTGTTCTGGGCGGCGACGCTCCTGGCTCTCGCCCGGTTCTGGCGGACGCGGCAGGCGGCCTGGTGGCTGGCGGCCGGTCTCGCCGCGGGCCTGGCGGTGATGTCGAAATACTCGGCCCTGTTCCTGGCGCCCGGCGTGCTGCTCTGGCTGCTGGCGGTCCCGGGCGGTCTGGCGGAGCTGCGCAAACCCGGGCCCTGGGCCGCCGCCGTGATCGCCGCCGGCGTCTTCGCCGCCAATATCGTCTGGAACGCCCAGAACCACTGGATCACCTTCACCAAACAGTTCGGCCGCATCGCGCCGCATGGCGTCTCGCCCGGCCACGTCGCCGAGCTGATCGGTGAGCAGCTTCTGCTGTTCACCCCGCTGCTGGCGATCTTCGCCGCGCTGGGCGTGCGCCAGGCCTGGCGTGAGCGGCGCGACACCGCCGCCGTCCAGCTGATGCTGCCGGTCGCCACCTCCGCGCCGTTCGCGGCCTATCTGTTGCTCCACAGCCTGCACGACCGGGTGCAGGCGCACTGGCCCGTGCCGCTGTTCGGCGCGCTGGCGCTCTGCGCGGCGGTGGCGGCGGGAAGCCTCGGCGACGGGCGGCTGTGGAAGGGCCTGCGCGTGGCGGCGCCGGCCCTGGGCTTCGGAGTCGCCGCCGCCTGCTTCGTGCTCGTGGCGTCACCCACGCCGCTGCTCGGCCGCATCGACCCGACGCTGGCGCTGCGCGGCTGGCCGCGGTTCGCCGCCGATGTGGAGGCGGTGCGCGCGAGGAGCGGCGCCGCCTGGGTCGGGACCGAGAGCTATGGCGTCTTCTCCCAGCTCAACGACGAGCCCCGCGGCGCGCCTCTGCTGGAGCTGGTCGAGCGCGACCGCTTCTGGGCGACCGATCCCGGCGAACCGGACTTCGCCAAGCCCGGGCTGGTGGTCGACCTGTCGCGCCGGATGAAGGTCGCCGATGTGATGCGCTGCTTCCGAAACGTCACGCCGGTGGCGGACCTCACCCGCGCCGGCGGCCTGGACCACAGGGCTCTGAGCCACAACCAGCGCTACACCGCCTATCTGGTCTCCGACCCGAAACGCGACGTCTGGATCATCGGCTGTCCCGACGAGATCGCGCCCGGCGTCTGGCGTTAAGGGGATGTCGCGCTAGAAACGGCGGCCGAGCCCGAAGCCGACGGTGCGCGGGCGAAGCGGGGTCGCCTGGGTGGCGCGGGCGCGGCTGAAGGGGTTGCCGTAGGCGAAGGTGTTGCCGCGCTCGTCGGCGACATTGTCCACATAGGCGTTCACCTGCCAGGCTTGGCCCCTGAGCGCCGCGGCGACCCGGCCTGAGCCGTAGCCGCCCATGGCGTTGCCGAGCCCGCCATCGAAGGTCAGGTAGGACCGGCCGACATAGGAGATTTGCGCCGACGTCTCGGCCTCATAGGGGCCCAGGCGCCAGCGGTAGCGCACGTCGAGCGCGCCCATGTCGTAGGGCACGCCGGGCAGACCGATATCGCGCCTGGCCGGGAAGACATCGCTCGCCCGGGTGATCTGCGGGTCCTCGACCAGGGCGTTGGCACGGACCTGCAGGTGCTCGTCGGGCCGCCACACCGCCTCGGCCTCGACGCCGGTGTTGGAGCCGTCGCCGATGTTGACGGTCATCGGCAGGCCAGACGCCAGCCGCTGGTCAGTCTGCAGCCCGTCCCAGTCGGCGTGGAAGACCGCGCCGCGCAGGTTCAGCCTGTGGTCGAACAGCGGCAGGCCGACGCCGATCTCATAGCTCCACAGGTGATCAGGGCGGAACTGGGCGGCCACGGTCTCCGGGACCACGCTGCCGCCGGCCGCCGGCGGGATATTGAAGCCCCCGGCGCGATAGCCCTCCTGCACCTGGGCGTAGATCACCAGGTCGGGCGTCGCGGCGAAGCTGATGCGGGCCTTGGGCGCCAGGCCCTGGTCGGTCAGCTTCTCGTGGATCGGGGCGACCATCGTCTGGGCGATGTCGAAGTCGCCGGCCCG
This sequence comes from uncultured Alphaproteobacteria bacterium, assembly GCA_903822175.1. Lineage (GTDB taxonomy): Bacteria > Pseudomonadota > Alphaproteobacteria > Caulobacterales > Caulobacteraceae > Phenylobacterium. Next base: position 43,602 of record CAIJOB010000040.1, on the reverse strand, counting down.
CGTGTCGACCCGCGTCGCGAACCAACGCCCGCCCAGGGTGGCGGTGATCCGGGCGGTGACGTCGTAGGCGATCTCGCCATAGACCGCGCCTTCCGACAGCTCGTCGCGGCGGCGATAGATCGGCTGGGAGACCACGGGGTTCAGGCCGACCAGGAAGGCCGCGTCCATCTCGTCGGTATAGGAGACGAAGCCGCCGACCAGCCAGCGCAGCGGACCCGGCGCATTGGAGGTGAGCAGACCCTCGGTCGCGAACAGCTTGATGTGCTTGTCCTCGTCGAACGCCTGGACGCGCAGGCCGCCCACCGCCCGGAAGGCGCCGGTGGCGTCGTAGCGGGTGTCCAGAGAGTGGTCGATATAGGCGGTGGAGATCTTCAGGTCGGCCAGGCCGCCGGCGTGCGAGGCGGTCACGCCGAACTCGGTGAAGTCATTGTGATGCGGCTCGCGCACCGCCGCGTCGCGGGTCAGCGGGCCATCGGTCCCCTGGGTATACTGGCTGTCGGCGGTGGCGATCTTCTGGTGTGCGAGGCCGGCCTCCACGGTCCAGCCGTCCGGCAGGTCGGCGAGGCCCGCGATCCGTCCGCCAAGCCGGCGGCTGAAGTTGACGTCGCGCAGGCCCAGGACCGGGTTGTCGATATAGCCGCCGTGCTCGTCGGAATAGGCCACCGCGCGGATCGCGGCCCGCCCGTCGGCCAAGGGCACATTGACCATGCCCTCGACGCCGGACGACGGCGCGCCGTGCTGGGTCGCCATGTCCTCGGCGAAGACGGCGCCGGAATAGCCGGTCACGTCGGGGCGCGCGGTGACGATGCGCACGATGCCGCCCATCGAGCCCGAGCCATAGAGGGTGCCCTGCGGCCCGCGCAGCACCTCGACGCGGTCGACGTCGGCGAGCCGCAGGTCCGGGTCGGGCGCGTTGTAGGTGATCGGCACGTCGTCGAGATAGAGGCCCACGGTCGACTGGGTCTTGCCGGTGAACGAGCCATCGGAGAGGCCGCGCACGAAGATCTTGTTGCGGCCGGACCCCAGGTTGGTCACGGCCACGCCCACCACCTGGGCGGCGATATCGTCGAAGCTCTGGCCGCCGAGCGCGTCCACATCGGTCGCCGACAGCACACTCACGGCCGAAGCGCTGCGGGTCAGCAGTTCCGGGCGCTTTTCGGCGGTCACCACCAGCTCGCCCAGCCGCGGCGCCGGCGTCACGTCGGCCTCGGAGCGCGGCAGCGGAGGCGCCGTGGCCACGATCGGGCGGCCCACGACACGGAAGCTTTTGGCGTCCAGCGTCTCAAAGCCGCAGCCGCCCGGCAAAAGGGCGCCCAGCGCCTGCGACGGCGTCATCGCGCCGGAAATCGCGCGGGATGGGCCCGCGCAGCCCCTGACCGGCAAACCGCCCACCGAGACCCCGCCTTGCACGGCAAAGCGAACCAGAGCAGCTTCCAGGGGTTCTGAGGGGAGGCGGAAGACTCGCGTTTCGGCGGCTTTTGCAGCGCTCGGCGCCACGCTCGCGGCCAGCAAAACAAGCCCGCTGGCCGAGGCTGCGGCCAAGCGGCGCCTTGCATTCGCCGTCCTGAGGTGGTTGTCCGTAGTCGACGTCATTCAGGCGTGAGCTCCGCAGACGCCACAACACGGGGGCGAGGCGACCAGATCAATGCGTACAAGTCCACTGGCCCTGCTCGACCTTCCCGGTGACGCCGTCGCCGCGGAGCGCGACGCCTGCCGCGCCAGCTTTGCGCACGCCCTGAAGTCGGCCGCGGTGAGCGACGACCCCTACCGGCACTGGATGCTGCGGAACGTCCTGCCGGCCGATATGGCCGCGGCGATGGACGCTCTGCCGTTTCCCGCCCCGGCCTTGAACGGCCTATCCGGCTCTCGTGAAATCCACAACAACACCCGCAGATACATCGACGCGGAGGCTATCGCCAACAACCCGATGTGCGCTGCCTTGGCGCAGGCCTTCCAGCATCCCGACACCGTGGCGGTGGTCGAGGAGGTCACCGGCGCACAGCTCGACGGCTGCTGCCTGCGCATCGAGTACGCCCAGGACACCAGCGGGTTCTGGCTGCAGCCGCACACCGACCTGGGCGTCAAGAAGTTCACCCTGCTCTACTACCTCGGCCCCGACGGCCAGCCGGACCTGGGCACCGACGTCTACGCCGACGCCAAGACCTGGTCGCACCGCGCGCCGTTCGAGGTGGGAGGCGCGCTGGCCTTCGTGCCCTCCGACCGCACCTGGCACGGTTTCGAGCCCCGCCAGATCCCGGTCGTGCGCAAGTCGCTGATCGTCAACTACGTGACCGAGGAATGGCGGGCCCGCGAACAGCTGGCCTATCCGGACACTCCGGTCAGCGGCGGCTAAGCCGCCCCTCAGGCCGCGGCCGGAAGCGTGACGATCGCCGTCGTCACGCCTGGCGACGAGGTCAGCTCCACATCACCGCCATGCGCCCGCGCGGTCGAACGCGCGATGGGCAGGCCCAGACCCACGCCGCCGTTGTCGAGGTTGCGTGACGCGTCGGTGCGGTAAAAAGGCTGGAACACCCGGCCAAGCTCATCGGGCGATAGGCCGGGGCCCGGATCGATGATCTCCACCACCGCCGCGGCGCCATCCTGGCGCACATTGATCCGCGCCTCGCCGCCATATTTCAGGGCGTTGTCCACCAGGTTGGAGAACAGCCGCTGCAGGGCGACGGGATCGCCGTCCACCGTCACCGGCTGGCCATCGACGATCTCCACCTGCCCGCCAACGTCGGCGGCATCGTCGACGACGCATTCGATCAGCGATAGCAGGTCGAGCTTTTCGCGGCGGCGCGGCGCGCCCTCGTCGCGGATGAAGGCCAGCACGCCGCCGATCATCTGCTCCATCTGCTCCACATCGGCGAGCACCGAGGCCTTCAGCGCCGGCGGCGCGGCCTCGACCTTGAAGCGGATGCGGGCGAGCGGGGTGCGCAGGTCGTGGGAAATCGCGCCGACCATGGCCGTGCGGTCGTTGATGTAGCGCTTCAGCCGTTCCTGCATCTCGTTGAAGGCGTGCGCCGCGGCGCCCACCACGGCAGGCCCTTTGAGCGTCATCTGCGGGGCGTGCGGATCGCGGCCCAGGGTCTCGGCGGCTTCAGCGAACCGCTTCAGGGGCGCCGAAATCCGCCGCGAGAACAGATAGCCCGCCGAGGCGACCAGCAGGAAACCCGCCAGCAGCCAGGCCGAGGCCTGCATCTGCCAGGTGGAGGGGAAGGGCTCTGGCGTCGAGCGGACCACCATCCAGGCGCCATTGTCGAGCTGCAGGGCCGCGGCGAAGTCGCCGAAGATCGGGGGCTCGAACCCGCCGCCGAACCGCCGGCGGCCGCCGCCACGCGGCCAGGGACGGCGCGGATCGGCCGCCGTGGGAGCCCGGGACGCGTCGGGGGTTGCGGCAGGAGCCGCGTCGGGGGTCGGCATGGGCCCGGGCGCGAAGCCCTCGGCGCCCGAGCCGGCTTCCGGCGGTCCGCGATCCATCTCGAAGGGTGACGCCCCCATCGGGCCGCCCCGGTCCGGGCCGCGCGGCGGCGCGTCGCCGGTGAAGGCGCGGCGCAGGCGCCAGAGCGGCGAGGCGTTCTGTTCCTCCAGCCGCACCCGCGACTCCGGTTCGCCGAGCGCACGCGCCAGCGCCGCCAGGGTCCGTTGATGCTCGCGATGCGGCGAGACCAGTTCCGAGGGTAGCGTGTTGGCGATGGTGCGGATCAGCGGCCGGCCAAAGCGCGTCTTCAGCGTGCCGCCGCGCATGGCCGCGGCGACGTCGGCCACGCGATAGACCGCGGCTCTCGGCGGCGGGATGAACAGGATGATGCCGAAACTGATCGCCTCGGCGACGATCAGGCTGGCCAGCAGCAGGGTGACCAGCTGGATGCTGATCGGGGCCCGCGGCCAGGACCGGCGCTTGCGGGGTTTCGCCGCGCCCGCGACCGAACCCGCCGCCGGCGCGTCGGTCATGCCGCCCTCTTGATCACGCGCGCGTCACCTTGGCGTCGAACAGGTAGCCCGCGCCGCGGTAGGTCTTGATGATCTCACCCTCGACGCAGGCGTGCAGCTTACGGCGCAGGCGGCTGATCTGCACATCGACGGCCCGGTCGAAGACTTCGGTCTGCGAGCCACGCGCCTGCTCCAGGAGCTGGTCGCGCGACAGGATCCGCTGCGGGTTCTCCAGGAACACGCTGAGCAGGGAAAACTCCCCGCCCGTCAAGAGTATGGTGGTGCCGTTGGGCGCGCGCAGCTGGCGGCGCAGGGTGTCCACCACGAAGCCCTGGAAGTGATAGGTCTTCCCGCGGCGGGGCGCCCCGCCGCGTACCTCGTCCAGCCGGCGGAACACCGCGCGGACCCGGGCCAGCAGCTCACGCGGGCTGCAGGGCTTGGGCAGATAGTCGTCGGCGCCCAGCTCCAGCCCCAGCACCCGGTCGACCTCGTCGCCCATGGCGCTGACCATGACGATGGCCGGCCCGCCGGTCTCCGACAGCCGGCGGCAGATCGAGAGGCCGTCTTCGCCCGGCAGCATCACGTCCAGCACGATCAGGTCGATGGGCGCGGCGGCCAGCGCGGCCTCCATCGACACCGCATCTTGGGCGGCGTGCAGCTGGTAGCCATGCTCTTCGAGGTAGCCCACCACCTGCTCGCGCAGCTGCGAGTCATCGTCGACAACGAGGATGTGGCGGGCGGGAAGGACGCTAGCTTGAGTGTTCATGGCCTTCTCCTTCCCTGAGGATTGTGGCGCCGCAACAACCGGCACGCCACAATCCATTGGGGGGAAAGGCGAGATCACTCGTCGCGCGGCGGACCGCCTGGACCACCGGGGCCGCCCATGTGGCCACCGAAGCCGCGATGGCCGCCCCAACCGCCACGCTCGCCAGCGCCGCCGTGCATGCGCTGCAAGGCGTCGAACACCTGGCGCTGCTCGGGGCTCAGCGCGGCGTAGAAGGTGCGCAGGGCCTCGGCGTGCTTCTGCTGCATGGCGGCGTGCTCGCTTTCACGCTTGGCCATTTCATCGAGCCGTTGCGGCGTGGTCATGGGCGGCCGCGGACCCGGGCCTCCGTTAGGGCCGCCGGGCGGACCGCGATGATCGCCGCGCGGGCCTTCGGGGCCCTTGTGCGATTGCAGGAAGGCGGTGAGCGCGCCCTCCTGATCGGGGCGCAGGCGCAGGATGGTGCGCAGGTCCTGGGCGTGCTGCTTCTCGTGAGCGTCGCGCATGGCCTGCATCTTGGCGCGCATATCGGCGGGCGGGCCGCGGTGGTCGTCCTGCTGCGCCCATCCTTGCGTCGCCAAGCCGGCGCTGCCGGCGAGGGTGGCGGCCGCGAGGGCGGCGAGGGCGGCGTGGCGGATCGTCGGTGTCATAAAAAGCTTCCTGTCTGGTCCCCGGGCTTGATGCCACAGCGCCCGTCCAGCGGAATTTCGGTACCGAAGACTCCCCGGACACGGCCCGGCAACAGAGTGGCCGGAAACGGCCGGAGCCCCCGTTGAAGGGCCCCGGCCGCGCCCGATCAGGCTGTCACAGCCTGGGCGGAGGAGCTGCTCGCGGCGCCGCGATTGTGCGTGTCCAGGAAGGCCTGGATGCCGGTGCTCAGTTCGGAAACGCTGAGCTTGCCGTCGCCGTTGGTGTCCCACTTGCTCATCGCCGCCGTCAGGAGGCTGTTGGCGTCGGTGGCCGCCGTGGTCGCGGCGGTGGAGGCCGTCGTTGCGGAAGCCGTCGTCGCCCCCGTCGTCGAGGTCGTCGAGGTCGTAGACCCGGACGCCGTTGACGAGGTCGAGGTCAGCCCAAGCGCCGCCTCCATCTCGCTCAGGCTCAACTCCCCGTCACCGTCCGTATCGGCGGAGCCGAGCAGCTGGCTGGCCAGATCCGTGCTGGACGGAGGTGGCCCGCCGGAGCCGTGGGCGTGGTGGTGATGGTGGTGGGCGCCCTGCGGGCCCCCGGCTTGCGCGCTCTGGCTCGCATTCTGGGCGTCCAGGGCGTTGGTGAGTTCGCTGGCGCTGATCTGACCGTCACCGTTGGTGTCGATCGAAGAGAACGCCTGGCTGAGCGCGTCCGCGCTGGAGCCCGAGGTGGTGTCGGCGCCGATGGCCGTCTCGATTTCGCTGAGACTGAGCGAGCCATCGCCGTTGGTGTCGGCCGCGCTGATGACCTTCGAGGCCACGCTGGACGCGGAGGGCGGCGCTTCTTGCGCCGAGAGCAGGGACGAGAGCGTGTCGGAGGCGAACTGGTCCGCGCTGGTGGCGCTGGCCGGCGTCGCCGCCGTCGTCGTGGTGGCGGCTGTGGTCGTCGTGGCAGAGTCGCCCGGCAGGTCTTGCCCAGCGGGTGGTGGCTGTTGCTGTAGGAGCATGTTGAGGAGGCGTTGTGCCTCACCCCCTCCGTAAGCTGTTGGAGTTGAAGATATTTGCATCTAAGCCTCGCTTGAGGTTTCAAGAGTGCGCGGCCCTCCCCAGACGTTAGGGGCTTGCCGCGCGGGCTAAGCCTTGCAAATTTCGGGGAAATTCGTCGTTTGGCCGACTGTTTCGGCCACCGATGCAAGAGTGAAACGATCGAGACGCGCTTGGCCGCCACAGAAACGATATCTAAGGGCTGGAGCCATGCGCCGGACACAATCATGCTCGATCGATCGGTCCGTCGTGAGGGATTGCACTAAATGACTGGGTATTTTTCGCCGAACGCCGCCCAGGACGCCGTTTCGCGGGCGTCTGGCGTCTCGGCGCGCCGGCCGCATTTGGCGCGCGTGCTGCGCTATGGCCCGGCCATGGTCAGCGTCTCGGCGCTCATCTGGGCCGCGCCCGCGCTGGCGCAGACCACCTCGACGACGGTCAGCAGCTCCACCACCACGCCGCTCGCCACCTCGACCGCGGGCGACATCACCATCAACACCGGCGCCACGGTGCACCCGCCTTCGGGCGCGGCGGTGACCATCGACAGCAACAACTCCGTCACCAACAGCGGGGTCATCCAGTTCCAGAACCTCAGCAACGTTGTCGGGATCCTGGCCCACGGCGGCTTCGCGGGCACGATCAGCAACAACGCCAGCATTGAGGTGGACGACACCTCGACGACGACGACGGACGGCAACGGCGTCATCCACGGCCCGTTCGCCAACGGGACCAGCCGCTTCGGCATCCAGGTGACAGGGCCGGGCGTCTTCACCGGCGACGTCGACAACAGCGGCGCGGCCACCATCGTCATCAAGGGCGACAATTCCGCGGCCATTTCGGTCGAGACCGCGCTCAGCGGCACCCTGCTCAACGCCGGCTCCGTCTCGGTGTCCGGGAACAACAGCTTCGGCATCCGCACCACCAGCACGGTGGGCAATGGCGTGACGCTCAGCGGCACCATGGTCGTCCAGGGCCAGGGCTCCCAGGGCGTCAACCTGGGCGGCGACGTCACCGGCCAGGTGCTGATGAACGGCACCTATTCGTCCACCGGCTACCGCTACACGACGCGCAGCACCGACACGAACTTCCTGGGCCACCTGACGGCGGATGACCTGCTGCAGAGCGGCGCCACGGTCACCATCGGCGGCAATGTCACCGGCGGCGTGCTGATCGACGCGATCACCACCACCGACACCTCAGGCAATGTCACCACCGCGGCCGGCTCGCTGAGCTCGATCGCCGCAGCGCCCGCGCTGATCATCGGCGGCGCCAACGGCAAGAACATCACGCTTGGCAACGTCGACGTCGGCGCCGGCGCGGTCGCCGGCACCGAGCCCTATGGCCTGAGCATCAAGGGCTCAGCCGTCGGCAGCGGCGTCTACGACGGCATCACTTCGACCGGCGTGCAGCTCGGCGTAGCCGGCGGCGGCACGATCGACACCACCGGCGGCATCCATGTTTCCGGTGCGGTCAGCGCCTCGGCCTACGCCGCCAGCGCGACGGCCTTCCACCTCAGCGGCGTCATCGCGCCGGACTTCCGCAACGACGGCACGATCGAAGCGGTGATGAACTCCGACGCCGCGGGTTCGGCGGCCCAGGCGCTGTCGATCGAGGCAGGCTCCACGGTCACCGCCCTGCAGAACGCCAACATCATCAGCGCGACCGTCACCGGCCAGAAGGCCGACGCCATCGCCATCATCGACCGGTCGGGCACGCTCTCCGAGATCGAGAACATCGGCCAGATCTCGACCGCGCGGGGCCTGAGCAGCGTCGCGACCCCGGTCACTGGGGCCACCGTGGCTCTGGACGTGAGCAAGAACGCCGTCGGCGTCCACCTGCTGCAGGACGCACCCACCGGCGACAGCTTCGTGCCGTCGATCACCGGCTCGGTGCTGTTCGGCCCCGGCGCTGACCGGGTGGAGATCCTGGCCGGCACGGTGAGCGGCAACGTCGACCTGGGCGCCGGCGCCAACAGCCTGACCATCGACAATGGCGCGGCGGTGAAGGGCAACCTCGACGCGGCCGGCGGCACCATCGCCATGTCGGTCGGAACCGGCTCGCTGCAGATCAATGACCCCAGCCAGCTGAAGCTGACCAGCCTGACGCTGGGCGGCGCCTCCTCGCTGATCGTCACCGCCGACCCGTCGCTCGGCCAGGCGACCAAGCTGAGCGTCGCCGGCGCGGCCACCATCGCCAGCGGCGCGACCATCGGGGTGCGCCTGGCCAATGTGCTGCCGGGCAGCGCCACCTACACCATCATCCAGGCGAACCAGCTGACCGCTGGCACCGTCGACACCTCCCTGCTCGGCTCAACGCCGTTCCTCTACAACACCAGCCTCTCGACCAACGCCGCGGCGGGCACGGTCTCGGCCACGCTCACCCGCAAGACCGCGGCGCAGCTGGGTCTGCCCGCGACTTCGGCCGCCGGCTATGAGCCGCTGATCTCGGTGATCACCCAGGACACCGGCCTCGAGGGCGCGCTGCTCGCCCAGACCACCCAGGCCGGGACGATCGGCCTCTACAACCAGCTGATGCCCAACCACTCCGGCGCCCTCTTCAATGCCATCGCCACCAGCGTCTCCGCCTTCGGCAAGCCGCTGGACGACCGGCAGGACCCGGTCGGCGGCGGTTTCTGGATGCAGGAAACCAACGCCGGGCTGTTCTCCGACGCGCGCACCAATGACCCCGGGTACAAGGCCTGGAGCTTCGGCGCCGTCGCCGGCTACGAGATCCCGCGCACGCCGCTCGGCATCCTGGGGGTCACCTTCGGGGCCAGCACCAACGAGGTCTATCCCGACGACCGGGACTCGGCGGCCGACCTGCACGCGAACCTGGTCGACGCTGGCCTCTACTGGCGCATGACCAAGGGCGGCTTCTCGGCCAACGCCCGCGTGGGCGTCGACTACGCGCGCATTTCCAGCGACCGGGTGATCGAGGTCCTGGGCGGCGACGGCCTGGCCGTGACCCGCACCGCCAACGGCTCCTGGTCGGCGCTGGGCTTCAACGCCCGCGGGACGGTCAGCTACGAGGCGCGCTTCGCGAACTATTATGTCCGCCCGCTCGCCAGCCTCGACTACATGCGCCTCAACGAGGGCTCCTACACGGAGAGCGGCGGCGGCAACGTCATGGACCTGGCGGTGGACTCGCGCACCAGCTCCAGGATCTCGACCTTCGCCGGCGTTGCGGTCGGCGCGCTCTACGGCCCCGACCACAGCTGGGGGCCTGAGGCCCTGATCGGCTACAAGGGCGTCGCCAACGAAGTCCTGGGCGTGACCACCGCGCGGTTCACCGGCGGCGGCAATCCCTTCCAGCTCACCTCCGACCAGATCTCCGGCTCGGGCGCGGCCGTCCACCTGTCGGTGCGCGGCGAAAACGGCTCAGGCGGCTTTGCGGTGGAAACCGGCGCCGAGGCCCGCGACGGACTCAATATCTACGACCTGCGGCTTACCGGCCACGTTCAGTTCTAGGGCGGGCAGTTCTAGATTGGGGCAGCTCTAGAGCGCGGCCCTAGAGCTTCCGCAGCAGGTAGAAGCCGCCCTCGACGGGGCTGGCGGCCTCGCGGCGCAGGGTGGCCGTGGTGCGCGCCGCGATCTCGAACCGACGATAAGCGAGGCGTTCGATATAGCCGTCGGCATGGCCGTAGCGGCCGTTGCCCTTCAGCAGATAGCTCACGCCGTCCGCGGCTTCCGTGGAAAAGGCGAACAGCCCGCCCTGGCGGAGCGCTCGCGCCGCGCCCTCGAACGTCGCGGTGAGGTCGCCCAGATAGGGAAAGGTGTCGGCGGCCACCAGCAGGTCCCAGCCGTCCTGCGCCTGCGCCAGCACCGCCAGCAGGTCGGCGGCCTCCAGGTGGTCGTAGAGCCCGCGGGCGGCGGCCTTTGCCAGCATGCCGGCGGAAAGGTCCACGCCGGCCAGCAGGCGGGCGTAGGGCCGCAGGAAGCCGGCGCAAAGGCCGGTGCCGCAACCCAGATCCAGGACATCCAGCTCGCCATCGGCCGGCGCGGCGCCGGCGATCAGCGCAGCCAGACGTTCTGGGCCCTGATAGGCCAGGCGGCGCACCAGGCGGTCGTCGAAATCGTCAGCGATGTCGTCGAAGCTCTTGGCGACCAGTTCGGCGGGCTGGCGTGGCGTGGCGTGCGCCAGCGCCGCGTCGCGCAGGTGGATCGCCTCGATATTGTCCGGCCGGCGTGACGCCCAGGCCTGCGCCACGAGGCCCGCGGCGGCCCGCTCGCCCGCCCAGTCGAGATGGAGCAGCGCGGTCTTGAACACCCGGTCGGCCTCGGCCGGAGTTTCCAGCAGGCCCAACGGATAGACCGCGACCGCACGGACCATGTCGCCTTCAATGGCGGCGACGATGAAGTCGCAGGCCTGCTTGACCTCGACGGCGACGAACGAGCTCGGGTCGAGCGCCACGGCGACCGCCAGGCTCGCTGCGGCGGCCTCGAAGCGCCCGCATTTCAACAGCGCGGCACCCAGGTTGAGCCGCAGCTCCGCGCTCTCGCCGGCCAGCTCCAGGGCGCGGGTGAAGGCCGCCGTGGCGCCGGTGAAATTCTCGCGCTGCAGACGGGCCAAGGCTGCCACCTGCCAGGCGTCGGCGCTGACCGGATCCAGCACCAGCGCCGCGGCGCTCGCGGCGTCCGCCTCATCGGCCTTACCCTGGCGCAGCAGCGCGCTTGCGAGGTTCATCCAGGGGGCGAACTGCTGGGCGTCGAGGTTGAGCGAGCGGCGTAGCGCCGCGGCCGCCTGATCCAGCTCGCCCACCGCCACCAGCACCAGCGCCAGGTTGTTCCAGGCCATGGGCTCGTGGCCCGCGACCTCGACGACGGCGCGGAACGCCTGCTCGGCGGCGCGATAGTCGCCCACCGCATAGCGCGCCAGGCCCTGGCGGGTCAGGCCAACCGCCGGCTCCGGAACCGGCGGCATGATGGTCGAGATGAGCGGGTCCAGCGCCTCGGCCTGGACCTGGGGCGCGGCGGCGTCTGGCCGGGGACGTCTGCTCAAGGGCATCGTAAGGGTCGTCGCTCCAGCGCGAAGCGCGCTGTCGGAACCTGCCGCGACGTGGTTAACCCAAGGTAACCATCATGGCATTCGCGGGCGCACCCGACCGGTTGAACCCTTATTCCGCGCCGTCTGCACCCGCAGGCCCTAGGTGCGCATTCATCTGGACGCGCCGCGGTGAACCAGTGCGGGAAGTATCGGACGCGTTTGGAATAGCTGGATGAAAAGAATTTTCCTCTTCGGGGGCGCCATCGCCGCTTCGGCCCTCGCGCTGGGCCTCGGCGTCACCACCGCCGGCGCCGCTGAGCTCACTCACGGCGTCAACTATGGCAGCGGCAACAACTACATGCCGGGCGAGTGGACCATCGCCTCGCTTCCTGGGCTCGAAGAAGGTCTTCGCGCCCACGTCTACCAGCAGCCCGCTGGCGCTCCGACGGGGAACGTCTACGACATCGCGCTCGGTCAGGTCGCCAGCTTCGATTTCGCGATCGACCCGGACACCGGCCGCAGCGTCATCCCGCTCAGCGGCGCGTCGATCACAATCACCAACCGGGCCGGCGGAAGCGCGACCTTCAATCCGTTCGCTCTCACGGACAACGGCTCCACCGCGCTTGGCGACATCAACAACAGTGAACGGCTGAACTTCGGATTCCTCAACGGCAGCCCGACCTTCAACGTCGGGAACATCAACTACAACGCCGGCGTCAACAGCACCTTCGACGTCGTGCTGCACGTGGCGGAGACCGGCGGCGGCACGCTCAACGATCACATCGTGATCAATGAGGGCTCAGGCTTCGCCGGCGGCGTGCCGGAACCGGCGTCCTGGGCGCTGATGATCGTGGGCTTTGGTGCGGCTGGCGCGATGCTGCGCCGGCAAAAGCTGCAAGCCGTCTGAATGCAAAAGGGCGTCCTCGCAAGGGACGCCCTTCCTTCAAGCCGGCTGGCGCACCCGACACGATTCGAACGTGTGACCTTTGCCTTCGGAGGGCTAAAGAATAGCCTTTTCGTGTGTTTCCATGGCTTTCCTTAGCTTTCATATCGCATTGAAAACAATAGGTATATCTTGCATGACTTTTCCGGCAGCGGGCCAGGAATGAAACCAGCGGATTTTTTTGTTCCATTGGCTCAGCCTTCCCGGGGCGTCAACTCCCCTGAGGCAAAAATACAACCACTTTTCGAAAACACGGTTTGTTGAAAAATGACGTTTTCGAGGCTTTTTTACACGGCATTCAAAAACCCGGTGTGTAACAGCGTTCGATGGTTGATACCGAATGCAACCTTAGGGTTGCCCTCCCATCGTCAGCACGATCTTGCCGACGTGGGCTCCGTCCTCAAGGTGGGCGTGCGCCTTGGCGGCCTCGGCTAAGGGGAAGGTCGCGTCGACCTGGGGGATGACCTTGCCAGCCTCGATCCAAGGCCAGACCAGGGCCTCGACGGCGGCGGCCAGCCGCGCCTTCTCGTCGGGGTTGCGGGGGCGCAGCGTTGAGCCGGTGACTACGCCGCGCTTCTGCATCAGCCGGCCGATCGACAAGGTCACATCGCCGCCGCCCAGGCTGGCGATGAACACAATGCGGCCATCGATTTTCAGCGCGTCCAGGTCCTTGGCGAAATAGTCCCCGCCGACCATGTCGAGGATCACGTCAGCGCCGCCCTCCTTTTTGGCGACCTCGGCGAAATCCTCCGTCTTGGCGTCCACGGCGACGTCGGCGCCCAGCTTGCGGGCCGTCGCGGCCTTGTCCGCGCCGCGGGCGGTGGCGATCACCTTGGCCCCATGCGCCTTGGCCATCTGGATCGCCGTCGTCCCGATGCCCGACGTGGCGCCGTGGACCATCAGGGTCTCGCCGGGCTGCAGCCGCCCATGTTCGAAGACATTGGCGAAGACCGTGAACACCGTCTCTGGCAGGGCTGCGGCCTGGATCATGTCGAGCCCCTTGGGGATCGGCAGCGCATGGCGCGCATCGCAGACCGCGTATTCCGCATAGCCGCCGCCGCCTAGCAGGGCGCAGACCTTGTCGCCGGCCTTCCAGCGCCCTGCGCCTGTAACAACCTCGCCGGCCACCTCAAGGCCCATGGTCTCGGGCGAGCCGGGCGGCGGCGGATAGAAGCCCATGCGTTGGATGATGTCGGGGCGATTGATCCCGGCGGCCACGACACGGATTAGGATCTGGCCTTCCTTCGGCTCCGGCCGGGGGATCTGCACGGCCTTGAGGGCCTCGGCCGGCCCCTTGCCGCCCTCGATGGCGATCGCGGTCATCATCTCAGTCATGTGGACGGCTCCGGCAAAGCTGTTAGCGCGAGGGTTGCGCAAACTTGCGCTTCGGCTGCGTGCGCGGTCAGATAGCGCCCCATCGGGGAACCGGAAAGGTAGTGTCCGTCATGGAAGAGCCTGCGGAAGTCCGAGTTGGCCGCGGCCAGCGCCTTATCGAGGCGATTCGCGAGGATCTGGAGCTGTTCGGGGTCGCCGAACTGGAAGAGCGGATCGAGGTGCTGCAGTCGGAAATAGCCCGCTGCCAGGCGCAAATCGACCGCAAGCGGGCCGGCCGCGCCGCCGCCGACGCTCTGTTCGGCGCGGGGCCGAGCTGATCTGCCGCAGGGACCCGGCATGAATTCGCCCAGATCGCCTGTTACGGGTTTTCTGGTCCAATCTGGGCTGGCATGCGGGTTGCACTAACGGTTTTCCGCGACCGTTCCGCGGGCTTTCGTGTAGGTTGAGCATCCCATGAGTGATCTGAACGCCTCTTCGACGTCCAAAGTCGCCGGGCCCTGGCGGGCCGAGGTGATCCAGGATTTCGCGCGCTCGGAGCTGTTCCAGCGCACCTTCCAGGAGGGCATGGACCTCGTGGAGGAGACCGCCGGCTATCTCGACGGCGCCGGTCGCCAGGCCTCCAAGCTGCTCTCCCGCAATGCGGCTCTGGCCTATGCGGCCGAGAGCATGCGGCTCACCACGCGGCTGATGCAGGTGGCCTCCTGGCTGCTCGTCCAGCGCGCCGTGCGCGAAGGTGACATGCCGCCGGATGCGGCCTGCGAGGAACGCTACCGCCTGGCCGCCCAGGACGTCTGCCGCTCAGCCGGCGACAACGAGGGGCTGCCGGGTGAACTGGTGACCCTATTGGACCGCTCGGAACGCCTCTACGAACGCGTTCGCCACCTCGACCGTCGGATGTACGTCGAGCACGAGGCCGACGAAGCGCCGCACCCGGTGCTGTCGCAACAGGACCGCCTGAAGAGCGCGTTCGGGAGCTGAGGCTTCGCTCCATCGACTTTGAAACGCAGAACGCCGCGGGGATGACCCGCGGCGTTGCTGTTTTGGGATAGTGCGTTCGCCGATCGAGTCGGCGCGACGCCTACTTGCGCGTAAAGCCGCCGAACTTGGCGTTGAAGCGCGACACGCGGCCGCCGCGGTCCAGCATCTGGTGGCCGCCGCCGGTCCAGGCCGGGTGGGTCTTGGGATCGATATCCAGGTTCAGCGTCGCGCCTTCCTTCCCGTAGGTGGAACGGGTCTGGTAGGACGTGCCGTCCGTCATCACCACGGTGATGAAATGGTAGTCCGGATGGGTGTCTTGTTTCATCGCGCAGGCGCCTGATCTAAAGGAGCGTCGAACTAGGTCGACTGGCCGCCTTGAGAGGGGGCCGTTCGAGGAAGCCGGGCGTATAGAGAAACGACGCCGCAAATGCAAGGTCTGAGCGTCCTATGAGTGAGTCCGGCGGTGAGTTTACGGCCGAGGCCAATGTCGCCGGCCGCCCGACCGCCGGCCAGGCGCTAGCCCAATCCCTCGACGAGGCCGCCGAACGCCGCGCCAAGAGCCGCAACGTCCGGGCGCTTGGGCATCTCATTCCCTTTGCGGCCGGACACCGGCGGGACGCCCTGGCGGCGGCGCTCTTCCTGATCGTGGCGGCCGGCGCGACCTTGAGCATGACCGGCGCGGTGCGCTTCCTGGTCGACAAGCTGGGCGCGGCGATGGCGGCGCACGCCGCGGTGACGAGCGTGGCGCCGTGGTTCTGGGCGCTGGGCGGCGTCGCGGTCGCCTTGGCCCTGTCCTCGGCGCTGCGCTATTTCTTCGTCACCAAGCTTGGCGAGCGGATCGTCGCGGACCTGCGCAAGGCGGTCTACGCCCACATCCTGTCGCTGGATCCGGCCTTCTTCCTGATGACGCGGACGGGCGAGGTGCTGTCGCGCCTGACCACCGACATCCAGATCGTCGAGAACCTGCTGACCACCTCGATCTCGGTGTCGCTGCGCAACATCCTGATGCTGATCGGCGGCCTCGGCTACATGCTGATCGTCAGCCCCAAGCTGACCGGCCTCATCCTGCTGACCTTCCCGTTCGTCATCGCGCCGCTGTTCCTGTTCGGCCGGCGCGTGCGCGCGCTCACCGCCTCGACCCAGGACCAGTTCGCCCGCGCCGTCGGCCACGCCGGCGAGACGCTGGACGCGCTGGAGATCGTTCAGGCCTTTGGGCGCGAGGACGCCGGCGCCGCGCGGTTTGGCGAGGCGGTGGAGAACTCCTTCAACACCTCGCTTCGCCGGATGAGCGCGCGCGCGGTGATGACCGCGGCGGTGATCACGCTCATCTTCGGCGGGATCGTCTGGATCCTCTGGCTGGGCGTCAATTTCGTCTTCAAGGGCGAGTTGACCTGGGGGACCTTCGTGCAGTTCGCTCTGCTCGCCGTGGTTACCGCCAGTTCGGTGGGCGCGCTCGGCGAAAGCTGGGGCGACGTACAGAAAGCGGCCGGCGCCATGGAGCGGGTCTCCGATCTACTGGCCGCGCGGCCGGGCATCGCCGCGCCCTCGCATCCCATCGCGCTGGCCAGTCCGCCGCGCGGCGAGGTGGCGCTGGAGAACGTGACCTTCGCCTATCCGGGCCGCCCAGACCTGCCGGCGCTGAAGGGTTTCTCGCTGGACGTGAAGGCGGGCGAGCGCGTGGCCCTGGTCGGGCCGTCGGGCGCCGGCAAGAGCACGGTCTTCCGCCTCCTGCTGCGGTTCTACGATCCGCAGGCCGGCCGGGTGCTGCTGGATGGGGTCGATGTGCGTGACGCGGATCCGGTGGAGGTCCGCGCGCGCATGGCCCTGGTGGCGCAGGAATCGCCGCTGTTCTCCGGCACCGCTCTGGAGAACGTCCGCTTCGGCCGCGAGAGCGCCACGCTCGAAGAGGTGCAGGCCGCCGTTCGGGCCGCCCAGGCCGAGCATTTCCTGGCCGCCCTGCCGCAGGGCCTCGACACACAGATCGGCGAGCGCGCCCGCAGCCTCTCCGGCGGCCAGCGCCAGCGCCTGGCCATCGCCCGCGCGCTGGTCCGCCACGCGCCCATCCTGCTGCTCGACGAGGCCACCAGCGCGCTGGACGCCGAGAACGAGCGGCTGGTGCAGCTGGCCCTGGACGAAGCCATGGTCGGCCACACGACGCTGGTCATCGCCCACCGGCTGGCGACCGTACTCAAGGCCGACCGCATCGTGGTGATGGACGAGGGCCGCGTGGTCGAGACCGGCACCCACCACGAACTGGTGGCCAAGAACGGGCTCTATGCCCGGCTGGCGTCGCTGCAGTTTGGCGAGGCCGCGTAGGGCTTCAGCCGACGGGTCTCCGGGGCCTCGATCTCCCTGAGCTTGCGGTAGATGCTGGACCGAGCAACGCCGAGCCGTCGCGCGATGGCCGTGGCGCCCAAGCCCGCGGCGCGCAGCTCGGCGACCTGTTGCGGATAGAGGACGCGAGGCCGGCCGGTGGGGAAGAGGCCGGCGTCGCGGGCGCCGACGACCTCGGCCTTCAGGCGTTGCGCTGTCACCTGCGCCTGAAAGTCCGCCGCCATCAGGATGCCCTGGGTCAGGGCCTGGGTCTCGAGGTCGGACAGCGGACCGAGGCCATCCTCGAAACGTAACCTGACGCCTCGGGCGACCAGGCGGCGCAACCGGCCGCCCAGGTCATCCAACGAGGTCGCCAGGTCCTCCAGCCGGGAGATCAGCAGTTCATCTCCCGGCCCGAGCGGGCGGTGTCGGCTCATCGCGCGGCCAGCAGTTCGCGCTGCCGGCTCGCCGCAATCTGCTTCAGCGCGGGCGCGCCCATCTTGGAGACCGCGCCGGCGACGGCGTCGGAGCGGCAATCGGCATAGGCGCGCTTCTGCGATTTGGAGACCGCGCTGGCTTCGCCGCCGCAAACCGCGTCGGCGGCCATCTCGATCCGCTGCAGCAGGATACGGGCGCCGGCCGCGGAGTTCGGATCGATGTCGGCGCTGTCGATGCGGGTGTAGGTGACGGCCTTGCTCGGATCATGAGAGTATCCCGCATGCAGTTGCAGGCTCTGCGCCGAAGCCGGCTGAGCGATGGCGATCAGGCCCAGCGCGGTGAGGGCGATGAAGGTGGGGGCGGTGCGGATCATGGTCGGCTCCTTGAGGTATGAGGTCACCGGTTCGGCGACCCCCTCATCAGGCTGTTGGTCGGTTGCCGCCGACAGGACCTCGGTCCGACTTTTCGCCGACCAATCGCCGACCTTTTCGCGATGAACGGCCCTGACGCCGACCTGACGGGACCGATCGACCTCGCGGCCCAGCCGCCGTTCCGTCTGGGCGGGCTGGAGATCCGGCCTTCCACGCGCCAGGTACGCGCCGATGGCGGGGCGGAGCAGACGGCGGAACCTCGGGTGTTGCAGGTGCTTGTGGTCCTGGCCGCCGCCGATGGCGCGGTGGTGTCCCGCGACGTTCTGGTCGCTCGCTGCTGGGAAGGGCGCATTGTCGGCGAAGACGCCATCAACCGCGCCATCGCCAAGACCCGCCACCTGGCCGAGCTGACGCAACCGCCGGCTTTCGCCATCGAGACCATTCCGCGGGTCGGCTATCGGCTGCGCACCGGTCAGACGCCGGCCGACGCGCCGATCCCGTTGGCGGACGCGGACATCCCGCCGGTGGCTGCCGAGGCGCCGCCTGAGGTGAGCCACAGCTCGCGCGTTACCCGCCGCGGCCTGACGCTCGGCGGCGCGGCCGTGGGCGTGGCCGGCCTGGCGGGCGCGGACCTGTACCTTGGCCTTCGCCGGCGCCCGAAGACCGATCCGCTTGTCGCTGTGCTGCCTTTCGACAACCTCAGCCCCGATCCGCAGCTAGGCTACTTCGCCGACGGACTTTCTGAGGACATCCTCGACACCCTGATCCGCGGCGGCGGCGGCGTGCGGGTGACCTCGCGCACCTCCAGCTTCACCTTCCGGGGCGCAGCAAAGGCCAAGGCGGCCGAGGCGCTGAAGGCGGACTATCTGCTGGATGGCTCGGTGCTGCGCGCCGG
Source organism: uncultured Alphaproteobacteria bacterium (assembly GCA_903822175.1). Lineage (GTDB taxonomy): Bacteria > Pseudomonadota > Alphaproteobacteria > Caulobacterales > Caulobacteraceae > Phenylobacterium. The sequence continues at coordinate 24,977 of CAIJOB010000040.1, read as the reverse complement.
CGGTCGCCTGCGGGTCAATGTCCAGCTCACCGACGTGGCTGCCCGCCAGACGCTCTGGTCGCAGACCTACGACCGCGACGTCGCCCAGGGCCTGCAGATCGAAGACGAAATCGCCGGGCGGGTCGCGCAAGCCCTGAAGGTCCGCTTCGAAGCCCAGCCGCCGGGCCGGCGCATCGACCCCGTGGCCTTCGACCTCTACCTGCGCGGCCGCGAGGCGACCGGCCAGCACAATCCCGAGAGCCTGCGGGATGGCAACGATCTGCTGCGCCAGGCGGTCGCCATGGCCCCCGACTTCGCGCCCGCCTGGTTCGAGCTCGCGCGCAACTGCTGGCGGAGTGGCTACCTGTCGCCGCTCGCCGACCAGACGCGCGACTACCAGCTCGGCCGAGAGGCCGCTCGTCGCGCCATCCAGCTCGACCCGCACAACGGTGCGGCGATCGGGGTGCTCACCCAGATGAGTCCCAGCTATCACCGCTGGGGCGAGATCGACGCCGGCCTGGCCAAGGGGCTGAAGCTATCGCCCAACGATCCCAACCTGCTGGCGTGGCGCTGCAATTTCATGGCGCAGACCGGCCGTAACGCGGCCGCGATCGACCTCGCCCGCCGAGCTCAGGCGCTGGATCCGTTCGACATCTTTCCAAACTCAAAGCTCAGCACGACCTTGACCTACGCGGGGCGGTACGCCGAGGCGCTGGTTGTGCTCGATCGGATGCGCGAGGTGTTTCCCAAGGATCTGGCCACCTACTGGAACCGCTTCTATTTCCTGCTGGCCGCCCGTCGTGACGCGGAAGCCGTGGCCTTGCTGCAGGATATCAACCGGCCCGACGACCGCGTCGAACAACAGGTCCTGACGCAGACGGTACGAGCGGCGGCTTCGGGCGTCGCGGCTGAACGCGCGCTGGCCGTGAAGGGCCTGCTGCAACTCTGCGGCCAGGGCCTGGGCTATGCGTCCAACGGGCTGATGGCGCTTGGGCGCTTGGGGGCCTTCGACGAGGCGGTGTCGCTGGCCCGGTCGATCTACCTGGGCGCCAGCGAGGTTCCGATAAACCGGACGATCCAGTTCCTGGGGAACAGCCGATACCCGCCGCATGGCGAGGCCGAGACCGACGTGCTGTTCCACCCGCTCCTGCGGCCGTTGCGCCAAAGCGGGCGGCTGAACCCGGTGTTCGACGGGATCGGCCTGACCGACCTCTGGCGGGCCACCGGCCAGCCGGACGCCTGACTCCGCCGATGAACAGACCCCCAGCCGATCAGACCGTCGAAGCCAGCGAAGGGCCGATTGACCTTTCGGTGACCCCATCTTTCGATCTCGGGACGCTGACCATCCAGCCTTCGACGCGGGAGGTCCGGGACGCCGACGGCGTGCCGCGGATCGCCGAGCCGCGGGTCCTGCAGGTGCTGGTGGCGCTCGCCCAGGCCGCGGGCGCGGTGGTGTCGCGGGACGTGCTTGTGCAGCGGTGCTGGGATGGTCGGATCGTGGGCGAGGACGCGATCCATCGATCCATCGCCAAGGCCCGTCAGCTTGGTGAGCTCACCAATCCGCCCGCCTTCACGATTGAGAGCGTCCCGCGCGTCGGCTACCGCCTGCTGCCGGCGGGGGCGGCGCCCGCAGACATGACGGCGACGCCTTCGGCCACAGGCGCAGGAACGTCTCGCGGCCTTGCGATCTCGCCGACCGTGGCGCGCCGAGGCCTGATCGCCGCCGCGGCAGCCACAGCCGCCGCCACAGCGGGCGGCTATCTTTGGCTGCGCCGCGCCCCGGCTGACCCCCTGGTGGCCGTGCTGCCGTTCGACAACCTGAGTCCCGATCCTCAGCTAGGTTTTTTCGCGGACGGCCTATCCGAGGACATCCTCAACACCTTGATCCGTGGCGGCGGCGTGCGGGTCACTTCCCGCACCTCCAGCTTCACCTTCCGTGGCGCCGCCAAGGCGAAGGCGGCGCAGGCGCTCGGCGCGCAATATCTGCTGGACGGATCAGTGTTGCGCGAAGGCTCGCGGCTAAGGGTGAACGCCCACCTCACCGACGTCGCCAGACAGCAGACACTGTGGTCGGAAACCTATGACCGCGACCTTGGCCAGGGGCTGCAGATCGAGGACGAGGTTGCGGACAAGGTGGCGAGCGCGCTCAAGGTCCGTTTCACGGCTCAGGCGCCCGCCAGCCGCATGGTCGATCCCGTTGCCTACGACCTCTATCTGCGCGGCCGCGACGCCAGCCGTGCGCACACGCCGGAGAGACTTCGGGAAGGCCGTGAACTGCTGCAGTCGGCCGTTCGCACGGCGCCGGGCTTTCCTCAAGGCTGGTACGAGTTGGCGGGCAACTACTTGCGCAACGAATTTTTCGTCCCGCTGGCGGAGCAGACGCGCGAAGACGAGATCGGGCGGGTGGCGGCGCGCCGGGCGATCGCACTCGATCCGCGCTATGGCGCCGCCTACGGTGTTCTCACCCAACTGAGCCCGAACTATCGCCGCTGGGGGGAGATCGACGCTGGCTTGAAGCGCGCTCTGGAGCTGACCCCAAACGACATCGATCTGCTCAACTGGCATTCCTTGTTCCTGCTCTCGACGGGCCGGCTTCAGGCCGCCGCCGACGCCGCGCGCCGTAGCCAGCGCCTTGGCCCCTTCGATCTGCTCGCCAATCACCAGCTCTGCGTCACCTTGACCTATGCCAACCAGTTCCAGGCGGCCGGCCAGGCGGTTCAGCGGCTTGCGACCATCTGGCCAAACCAGGCGGCTTCCTATTGGGATCGGTTCTGGTTGCTGGCCATGTCCGGGCGCGAGGCCGAGGCCATTGGCCAGCTCGAGGACGTTGCGCGTCGGGCGGCGGACACCAGCGGCGAATACCCGATCTTGACGGACGCGCTGCGCGTCGGGCCCGACAGTGCGCCAACGCAGCGCTTAGCCGTGGCCAAACGGCTGCTGGATCTGGCCGAGAAAGGCACCGGGTATGCCACCAACTCGATCCTCCTGCTGTGCCGCCTGAGACAGTTCGACGAAGCGGTGGAGCTGGCGCGCGCCGTCTACCTGCAAAAAGGCTCGCTAAAGATCGACCAGAACACTGCCTTCCTCGGTGGCCGGCAGTTTCCGGCGCATGGAGAGGCCACCACGCATCAGCTGTTCCACAGTTTCGTCGCGCCGTTGCGCAAGTCGGGCCGCTTGAACGAGGTGTTCGATGGGATCGGCCTGACCGAGGTGTGGCGAACGACCGGTCCGCCTGACGCCGCGTGACGCCGGATCTTTAGGGGATCGGCTCCGGCGCCAGCATCACGTTCAACTCAGTGTCCGCCGCCCCGGCCAGGGCGGCGCAGAGCAACTCGGCGGGCTCGGTCGCCGACGCGTTCTTGAAATAGTGCACGGTGACGCCCGGCGGCTCGTAGGTGGTCGTGCCCGTGGCGGCCAGGCGCTCGGGGGCGTCGCCGATCCTCGTCCGAAACGCGCCCTTGGCGATGAAACAGACGACCGGGACATTGTGCTTGTGGGTCGGCATGGCCTGGCCGGGCGCGAAGTCCACGCGGTTGGTCTCCACGCGGTCGACCGTCTTACCCGGCGCGACGGGGATCACCGCCAGCGGCTGGCGGGTTGGCGCCTGGGCCTGGGCCTGGGCCGCGCCGGCCAGAGCCAGCAGCACCACAAACAGCAGGCGCCTCACCCGCGCGCCTTCGCCCAGAGGCCAGGGAAGTCGCTGAACAGGCCGTCGATCCCGCTGGCGAGCAGGGCGGCGTAGAGCGCGCCCACATCGCCATGCGCGGCCGGGTCGGTCCCGATGTGCAGCTTGGTCGGCAGGAAGGCGTTCTCGGCGCGCACCGTATAGGGGTGCACCGCGATGCCGGCGGCGTGCGCGTCCTTCACCAGGTCCGTCGCGGGGCCCAGGCCGCCGTCCACGGTTGGGATCACCTGGGTGTAGTCTGGCCCCACGCCGTGGGCGTAGGTCGCGATGGTCTTCATCCCCGCCGCCGAGACCATCTCCTTGTAGGGCGTGGCCTTGGAGTCGGTGGGCGCGCCGCCGCCCGACGTCAGCTGGATGCGCTGGCATTTCACCAGGCCCATCATGGTCTTCAGCGGCAGGATGTCGAAGCATTGGATGAAGACCGGCGCGGTCTCGCTGTTCAGACCGTTCTTCTTGATGATATCGGCGAGGCGGCCTTCCATCTTCAGGCCCAACGCCTCGAAATGGCTGGCGTGCTTCAGCTCCGGATAGGTGCCGATCACCCGGCCCAGCCGCTTGGCCTCGGATTTCGCCAGGTCGATGACCTCCTGGTAGGTCGGGATCTGTTCCTGGCCGTCGAAAGCGGCGCTGCCGGGCCGCAGTTTCGGCAGGCGTTCGCGGCAGCGGATGGTTTTCAGTTCGGCGAGTGTGAAGTCCTCGGTGAACCAGCCGGTGACCTTCTGGCCCTGCACGTCCTTGGTGGTCTTGCGCGCGGCGAATTCGGGCCGGTTGGCGATGTCGGTGGTTTGGGAGATCTCGTTCTCGTGGCGCACGACCAGGTGGCCGTCCTTGGTCACCTCCAGGTCCGGCTCGATGAAGTCCGCGCCCTCGGCGATCGCCTGGCGGAAGGCCAGCAGGGTCGATTCCGGCCGCTCGCCGCTCGCGCCCCTATGCGCGATGACCAGCGGCGTCTTCTTGAAACCCATGGAGGGCGGCATGGCCCAGCTCGGGGCTGGCAGGGCGGAGGCGGCGGCCGCAGACGCGGCGACGGCCCCGAAGGTCCGGCGGGTGATATCCATGAGCCTCCCCTAAGTGCTTCGTGTGACAGTCCGTCAGCCGCCGGGGGAAGGCAACAACTCCTCTCCCCCGAGAGCGAAGCTCCGAGAGGGAGAGGGTAGGGAGAGGGCCAGCCGCCGCCTTTCCCTCTCCTCGATCCTCTCCCTCTCGCTAGGCGGGGGAGAGGAGGTTATTTCGCCGCCTGCCTCAGGCGTTCCAGCAGTTGCGGCTGAAGTTCCAGGTTGCCGGCGCAGACGGAGCCGGTTTCCAGCACATCGTCCCCGCCATCGGCGGTGGTGACGCGACCGCCGGCCTCGGTGACCAGCAACAGGCCCGCGGCGATGTCCCACTTGTTGAGGTCGCGCTCCCAATAGCCATCGTAGCGGCCGGCCGCGACCCAGGCGAGGTCCAGCGCCGCGGCGCCAAAGCGGCGAACGCCGGCGACACGCTGGCTGACCTGATGCAGTTCCTTGAGGAAGGTGGCGTGCTGGCCGTGGCCCAGGAACGGGATGCCGGTCGCCAGCACCGCCTCGTCCATCCGGGTGCGCGCGGCGACCCGCAGGCGCTTGTCGTTGAGGAAGCAGCCCTTGCCCTTCTCGGCCCAGAACAGCTCGTTGGTCACGGGATTGTAGGTCACCGCCGCGACGATCGCGCCCTCGCGCTGCAGGGCGATGTTGATCGCGAAGTGCGGGATGGCGTGCAGGAAGTTGGTGGTGCCGTCGAGCGGGTCGACGATCCAGGTGTGGGTCTTGTCGGTGCCCTCGATCATCCCGCGCTCTTCGCCCAGGAAGCCGTAGCCGGGGCGGGCCTTTTCCAAGGCTTCGAAGATCGCCTGCTCGGCCTTCAGGTCGGCGGCGGAGACGAAGTCGGCGGGCGCCTTCTTGGCCACCTGCAGCTCGGCCAGTTCGCCGAAGTCGCGGTTGAGCCCACGCGCGGCCTTACGCGCGGCGTCGGACATCACCTTCAGGAGGGCGGTTTGAGTGCTCACGGTTTGAAAGATCTCGGGTGTGGATTTGGGCAGGTCTAGCGGGCGCGGAACCTAGTCGTCGCGGTCCGCCACGCCAAGCGCCATCTCGGCATTGAAGGCTTTCACCGCCGCGGCGGGGCCTTCGCCATGGCCCCAGACACCTGCCGAGACCGCCACGAAGTCCGCGCCTGCGAGCGCGATCTGGCGGGCGGTGGCCACGGTGATGCCGCCGATGGCGACGCAGGGGACGACCATGTCGGCTTGCCAGCCGGTCAGCAGTTCAGGCTCGGCGTAAGTGGACGCGTCCTTGGTGGTGGTCGGGAAGAAGGCCCCGAAGGCCACATAATCCGCGCCGCCCTCGGCGGCCTCCATGCCCAGGTGCAGGCTGTCGTGGCAGGTGACGCCGACCATGCGATCCTTGCCGACGATCCGCCGGGCTTCGGCCAGGGTGGCGTCCTCCTGGCCCACGTGGACGCCGTCGCAGCCGAGGCTGGCGGCCAGGTCCGGCCGGTCGTTGAGGATGACGGCTGCGCCGCGCGACGCGGCGATCGGCATGAGGGCATCGACCGCGGCGGCGATGATGTCGTCAGGCTGGTCCTTCAGGCGAATCTGCAGGGCCGCGACATCGCCGGCGTCCAGCGCCCCCGCCAGCACGCGGCCGAACGCGGCCAGATCGTCGAGCCTGGGTGGGGTGATCAGGTAGAGGCGGCAGAGCGGGAGGGCCATGGCGTGCGTGTTAGGTCACCGCAGCAGCGCCCTCAAGGCGTAAGCCACCGCCGCCGTCGTCACCATCGCCGCGATGGCCAGGCCGAAGAACCAGCTTAGCCGCCTCCAGAGCGGCGCCAGCGGCGCGCCGGGCTCCGGCGGCGGCTCAATGATAGCCCGCATCGGCGCCCACCTTGCCGCGGAAGATCCAATAGACCCAGATGCTGTAGCCGATGATCGCCGGCAGCAGGATCACCACACCCACCAGCATCAGGCCCAGCGCATTGTCGGCGTTGGCCGCCTCCCGGAAGGTGAGCGCATAGGGCACGACGTACGGGAAGAACCCGGCGGCCAGGCCGAGGTAGCCCGACAGGAACATGATGATCGCGCCGAAGAACGGCCAGCCGTGGGCGTGGCGCCTGAGGCCCAACGCGGCGACGCCCAGCCCCGCCGCGCCCAGGAGCGGGATCGGCGACAGGCGGGCGAGCTGCGCCAGGTCAAATCCATCGCCGGTCCAACCCCAGCGCGCGCCGACCTCTGGATGGACCAGCAGGGTGGCGAAACTCACCGCCGCCAGCAGAACGGTCACCGCCGCCAGCGCGATCCAGGCCCAGCGCCGCGCGCGGGCGTGCAGCTCGCCCTCGGTGCGCCAGATCAGCCACGCGGCGCCGATCAGCGCATAGCCGGCGACCAGACCCACGGCGACCAGCATGCTGTAGGGGCTCAGCCAGTCGAGCGGGTCGCCCGCGAAGTGGCCGTCTTTCAACGTCACGCCCTGGATGAAGCCGCCCAGCACCAGGCCTTGCGCCAGGGTGGCGATGATGGAGCCGGCGGCAAACGCGATGGTCCAGAACCGCTTGCCGCGCGCCCGTCCCCGCAGGCGGAACTCGAAGGCGACGCCGCGCAGGATCAACGCCAGCAGCATCAGGATGATCGGCGCGTAGAGCGCCGGCATCAGGGCGGCGTAGGCGAAGGGGAAGGCCGCGAAAAGCCCGCCGCCGCCCAGCACCAGCCAGGTCTCGTTGCCGTCCCAGACGGGCGCCACGGTCGACATCATCACGTCACGCTCGCTAGGCGATCCGGCGAAGGGGAAGAGGATGCCGATGCCGAGGTCAAAGCCGTCGAGCATCACATAGAGCAGCACCGCGATGGCGAGGATCGCGGCCCAGATCAGCGGCAGGTCGAGGCTCATGACCGCGTCCCCGAGCCGGTTGGCGGATCGCCGGGCGCCGCGCCGAGCGCGTAACCGGGCGGCCGCACCGTCCCCAGCGCCGCGACAGGGGCCAGGGGTCCCTCACCCATCAGCCGCAGGATGTAGAGGACGCCCACGCCGAAGATCACGGCGTAGATTGTCATGAAGGCCAGCAGTGAAACCGAAACCTCGCCCCGGGTGACCGGTGAGACGGCGTCGGTGGTCCTTAGCAGGCCGTAGATCACCCAGGGCTGACGGCCGACCTCGGCCACGACCCAGCCCGCCACCACCGCCACGAACCCCGCCGGCCCCATGGCGACGGTCGCCCTGAGGAACCATCGGTCACCGGCCAGCCCGCCGCGCCAGACGCGGAAGCCGCCCCAAAGCCCCAGGCCGATCATGGCGACCCCCAGGCCGACCATGACCCGGAAGGCCCAGAAGACCAGGAACACCGGCGGGCGGTCCTGCGGCGCAAAGGCCTTGAGCCCCTTGATCTCAGCGTTGGCGTCGCCCGCGGTGATCAGGCTGCCGAGCCGGGGAATCGAGACCTCCCAGCGGTTCGACGCGGTGTCGCGATCGGGCCAGGCGACGATATGGAAGGCTTGCCCGCTCCTGGTCTCCCAGAACGCCTCGATGGCGGCGAGCTTGGCGGGCTGGTAGCGCAGCGCGAGCTTCCCCGACATGTCGCCGGCGAGGAGCTGCAGCGGGGCCACGATGGCGAACATGCCGATGGCCATCTTCAGCGCCAGGCCGCTTTCGCCCTCGTCGGGATCTTTGAGCAGGCGCCAGGCCGAGGCGGCGCCGACCACGAGCGCGGTGGTCAGATAGGCCGCCAGCACCATGTGCAGCAGCCGGACCGGGAAGGTCGGCGAAAAGATCACCGCCAGCCAGTCGACAGCCCGCAAGGCGCCGCTGGCCAGCCGGACATAGCCCGCCGGGTGTTGCATCCAGCTGTTGGCTGAGATGATCCAGAAGGCCGACACCGCCGTGCCGAAGGCCACCAGCGCCGTGGCGGTGAAGTGCAGGCGCGGCCCGACCTTCTTCCAGCCGAACAGCATCACGCCCAGGAAGCTCGCCTCGAGGAAAAAGGCGGTCAGCACCTCGAAGGCCAGGAGCGGTCCGATCACCGGCGCGGCCGCCGCGGAGAAGACGCTCCAGTTGGTGCCGATCTCGTAGGACATCACCACACCGGTCACGACGCCCATGCCAAAGGAGATGGCGAAGATCTTGATCCAGAAGAGGTAGAGGATCTTGAACGCCTCGTTCTTCGTGGCGAGCCACAGCCCTTCAAGCACCGCCAGGAAGCTCGCCAGCCCGATCGTGAAGCTCGGGAAGATGATGTGGAAGGCGATCGTGAAAGCGAACTGCAGGCGCGAAAGCAACAGCGCGTCGAGGTGCATTGGTCGGTCCTGCGCTAGCCCGCGGATCGCGGACAGGCGGCTCCCGACAGATACAACGCACGCCACCGCTATTTCGTCACGCGACAGGCACTCGCGGAGTTTGTGAGGTTTGTTCCCAAACCTTCAAGATGCGAATGACTTGCAAACGCGTTCGCAAGTGGCTATCTGAGATGGACAAGTCGGAGACGCCTGAGCGCGCCATGTACGTCTGCAACTGCAACGGTATCCGGGAGCGCGAGGTTCGCGCCGCCATCGCCGCCGGCGCCAGCCGTCCGGCGCAGATCTTCAAGGCCTGCGATTCTCATGCCCAATGCGCCCGCTGCGTCTGCGACATGCGCAAGATGCTGGACGAGGAACGCGAAGCCCTGCGCTTCGCCGCCGAGTAGCTTTGCTGCGCTGCGAATAAGAGCGCCAATCACTCGTAAACATAGGCTTTGACTTCACGTTGGACCGACGTGAGGTTCGCCGAAATACGCGCACGTTTGAGGAGCAGGCCATGCAAGGCGACAAGGCGATCATCCGGCTGCTGAACCAGGTGCTCACCAACGAGCTGACCGCGGTCAACCAGTACTTCCTGCACGCGCGGATCTACGAGAACTGGGGCCTGAAGGCCCTCGGCAAGGTCACCTACGAAGAGTCGATCGGCGAGATGAAGCACGCCGACAAGCTGATCAAGCGCGTCCTGTTCCTCGACGGCCTGCCCAACCTGCAGGACCTCAACAAGCTGGCGATCGGCGAGACCATCGGCGAGACCCTGGCGGCCGACCTCGCCGTCGAGACCGGCGGCCGCGCGACCCTGATCCCCGGGATCAAGCAGTGCGAGGACGCCCAGGACTACGTCTCCCGCGAAATCCTCACCGAAATCCTGGTCGACACCGAGGAACATATCGATTTCCTCGAGACCCAGCTTGCCCTGCTGCGCAGCCTGGGCGAACAGAACTACCTGCAGAGCGCGATGGGCGAAGTCGGCGAGAGCTGAGCCGGCCGCCCGTCGGAACTCTGGCCGCGCCCGCGGATTTGACCTTCAAGGGCGCCAAGGAGGTGGGACCGACCATGCCAGCCAATCCCGTCCGAGGCGCCGTCGACAGCCTCGCCAACAGCCGTGGCCGCTCAGCCCAGCACATCGCGATCGGTCTGGGCCTGACGGTGGGCGCGGTGGCGATCTCAACGCTGGTGGCGCGGCTGAACGCGCCACCCGAGGACGACTACGAGATCTATTCCGACTACGACGCGCCCGTGGTGGTCGAGGTCGAGCCGCGCTCCAAGGTTTTCGCGAAACTCTGGCCGCCGCTGTTTATGGCCCTGACCCTGTCGGGCCTGCGCATTTGGAATGCCCCCAAGAGCGCGGCCCGCACCCAGGCGCTGACCCTGTGGGGCGCGGTGCAGGCGCTGAACGTGGTCTGGATGGCGCTGGGGCCCAAGAAGCTTGGCGGCCAGCTGGCCACCGCCATCGCCTCCTTCGGCACCGCCGGCGCCTATGTCTGGCGCGCGCGGCAGGTGGACGCTGCCTCGGCCAGCCTGGTCGCGCCCTACGTCGGCTGGATCGGCTTCGCCAATGTGCTGAGCGAAGGGCTTTCGCGAAGAAACGGTGACACCCACACGACGCACTAGCGGGCCGTCACCCTTCGCCATAGGCTCGCCGCCAACGATAAGACGGGCGGGAGCGGAACAATGACAGCGGCAGCGGGCGCCGGGGCGCCTTCGCGCACCTCGACGGGCATGGTCATCGCCGGGGCGTCGGCGGGCACGGTCTTCGAGTGGTACGATTTCTTCCTCTACGGCTCGCTGGCGAGCGTGATCACCGAGCACTTCTTCTCGGGCGTCAACGCCAGCACGGGCTACATCTTCGCGCTCCTGGCCTTCGCCGCGGGCTTCGCGGTGCGGCCCTTCGGCGCCATCGTCTTCGGCCGGCTGGGTGACCTCTGGGGCCGCAAGAACACCTTCCTGGTCACTATGGTGCTGATGGGGCTCTCCACCTTCTCGGTGGGCCTGCTCCCCAGCTACGCGAGCTGGGGCGTGATCTCGCCGGTGGCGCTGATCACGCTGCGCCTGATCCAGGGTCTGGCGCTGGGCGGCGAGTACGGCGGCGCGGCCACCTACGTCGCGGAGCATGCGCCTGAGGGCAGGCGGGGCCTCTACACCAGCTGGATCCAGATCACCGCGACCTTCGGCCTGATGCTGAGCCTGGTGGTGATCATCGCGGCGCGCACCCGGTTCGGCGAAGCCGCCTTCAAGGACTGGGCCTGGCGTATCCCGTTCCTGGTCTCGGCCCTGTTGTTGATGGTCTCGCTGTGGATCCGCCTGCGGCTCAACGAGAGCCCGGTGTTCCAGCAGATGGTCGCCGAGGGCAAGACCTCCAAGGCGCCGCTGACCGAGAGCTTCGCCCGCTGGCCGAACCTGAAGCTGGTGATCCTGGCGCTGCTGGGCATGACCGCCGGCCAGGCGGTGGTCTGGTACACCGGCCAGTTCTACGCCCTGACCTTCCTCGAGAAATTCCTGAAGATCGACGGCGTGCTGACCAACGAGCTGGTCGCCGGGGGCCTGTTCCTCGCCACGCCGTTCTTCGTGGTGTTCGGCTGGCTGTCGGACAAGATCGGCCGGAAGCCCGTGATCCTGGCTGGCTGCCTGCTGGCCGCGCTCACCTACTTCCCGATCTTCAAGGCGATCACCGCGTCGGCCAACCCGGCGCTCGCCGCGGCCAGCGCGTCCGCCCCGGTGACCGTGGTGGCCGATCCGGCCGACTGCGCTTTCCAGCTCGATCCGGTGGGCAAGCAGACCTTCGCGTCCTCCTGCGACATCGCCAAGTCGACGCTGGCCAACGCGGGCGTCGGTTATGTGAACCAGGCCGCGCCGGCGGGTTCGGTGGCGGTGGTGAAGATCGGCGCCGTCAGCCTGCCGAGCTTCGCCGGCAAGGGGTTGCCGGCCGCCGACCTGAAGAAGCAGAAGGGCGCCTGGACCAAGACGCTGGCCGCGGACCTGAAGACCGCGGGCTACCCGGCCAAGGCCGATCCCGCGAAGATGAACATCCCCCTGACCGTCTTCTGGCTTTGGCTGTTGGGGATCTATGTGACCATGGTCTATGGGCCCATCGCCGCGGCGCTGGTGGAGATGTTCCCGGCGCGCATCCGCTACACCTCCATGTCGCTGCCCTATCACATCGGCAACGGCTGGTTCGGCGGCTTCCTGACCCCCACCGCCTTCGCCATGGTCGTGGCCAGCGGCAACATCTACTTCGGCCTCTGGTTCCCGGTGACCGTGGCGGCGGCGACCTTTGTGATCGGCCTGCTGTTCGTGAAAGAGATGAACGGCGCCCGGATCGAGGACTAAGGCTCGGCGTCAGGGCTGCGGTCGGACCGGCACGGGCAGGTCGCAGACATCCACGCCGCCCTGCGCCACCGCATAGAAGGCGTCGTGGCGGTGGCGCCGCGCATCGGCCACGCGGGCGAAGGTGGCGCCGTCGGTGCGCAGCGCCTGCAGCGAGACCTGCTCGGCCGCGGGCAGGTCGCTGCCCAGCCGCATGCGCAAGGGCACGACATCGGCGGGCTTCAGAAAGCCATTGGGCCCGTGGCCCCGCGGCTGGACGGCCAGATATTCCATGCCCTCGACCACCCGGCCGACGACCGTGAGGTTGCGGTCGAGGCGCCGCGCCGGCCCGATCGCCGCGTAGAGCTCGCCGCCGTTGCCGGTGTCCGGGGCGTTGTCGCGGGCGACCGCCACGGTCCCGTAGCAATGGACCAGCCAGGCTCGGCCGGTCTTGAGGTCTCGCGCCGCCGGAAAGCCGGCCGCGAACCCGGTCTGGGGCGCATAGGCGTCGCGGTCGGGCAGGGGACTGAAGGCCAGGCCCTTGGCAGGTCGGGTGAACTCGCCCGGCAGCTTCGCCTTCGCCGAGCCCAGGGATGGCTTCGGGTCCGCGTCCGGCACGCCCCACTGGACGACGAAATTGTCCTGAGCGCGGACGATGGCGACATGATCGAAGAAGCCGGCGGCGATCAGGCGCTTGATGTTGTCGACGTGGTTGGGTGCGAAGTCCGGCGCCATTTCGATCAGCACGCGCCCTCTCGGCGTCTCAAGATAGAGCAGCCGGTCCTGGGCGATGGACCGCCAGTCTGAGGCCGGCGCGGCGGCCAGGATGTCGGCCAGCGCCGGGGTCGGCTTCGGCGCGGCGAAGGCGGGCAGGGCCAGCAGGGCCAGGGCTAAGGGAGCGAACTTCATCAAGGGCGCCTCACGGTCGGCTCTAGAGGTCATCCTGATCGATGCGGTCGTCGTAGCCGTGGTTGGCTGAATAGAAGGCCAGCCACATCAGGAATCCGGCCAGCGCCGCGGTAACGACCACGCCGCCGACCACATAGGGCCAGATGGGACCAAGCCCGCGCCAGCCGTCGCCGATCTTCGAGGCGGCGAAGAAGGCCCAGCCGCAGAACAGCGCGAAGCCCGCGAGCCCGACGAAGGCCAGACCATAGACGATGTAATTCTTCCGCATATGCGACCAAGTTCCCCCGGTCGCGCGCGGTTCCTGCCCTTGTGGGCTCTCTGGCGGGCTATTCCGCGGCGTGGCGGGTCAGGCCGATTTTGGCGGCCAGTTCCCCCGACGCATAGCGCTTGGCCATGACCGTCATCGGCAGGGGCGTGATCTTGCTGGCCCAACCGGCCGTGCCGAATTCCTCGAAGCGCTGGCGGACCACCACGCGCATCGCGTCCATGGCGGGCTTCAGATATTTGCGCGGATCGAACTCGCCGGGGTTTTCGGCGAACACCTTCCGGATCGCGCCGGTCATGGCCATGCGATTGTCGGTGTCGATGTTGATCTTGCGCACGCCGTGCTTGATGCCGCGCTGGATCTCTTCCACCGGCACGCCCCAGGTCTGGGGCATCTCGCCGCCGTACTGATTGATGATGTCCTGCAGGTCCTGCGGCACCGAGGATGAGCCGTGCATCACCAGGTGGGTGTTGGGCAGGCGCTGGTGGATCTCCTCGATCACGTTCATGGCCAGGACGTCGCCGTCCGGCTTGCGGGTGAACTTATAGGCGCCGTGGCTGGTGCCCATGGCGATGGCGAGCGCGTCGACCTGGGTGGCTTTCACGAACTCGACGGCCTGGTCGGGGTCGGTGAGCAGCTGGGAATGGTCGAGCTTGCCCTCGAACCCGTGGCCGTCTTCCTTCTCGCCCTCGCCGGTCTCCAGGCTGCCCAGAATGCCGAGCTCGCCCTCGACGGATGCGCCGACCCAGTGGGCCATGTCGCAGACGGCCTTGGTGACGTTGACGTTGTAGTCGTAGTCGGCGGGCGTCTTGCCGTCGCCCTTCAGCGAGCCATCCATCATCACGCTGGTGAAGCCGAACTGGATCGCGGTGGCGCAGGTCGCCTCGTTGTTCCCGTGGTCCTGGTGCATGCAGATCGGGATGTGCGGATACATCTCCGCCAGGGCGTCGATCAGGTGCTTGAGCACGATGTCGTTGGCGTAGGAGCGAGCCCCGCGGCTCGCTTGGATGATCACCGGCGCGTCCACCGCGTCGGCCGCCTCCATGATCGCCAGGCCCTGTTCCATGTTGTTGATGTTGAAGGCCGGCACGCCATAGCTGTGCTCGGCGGCGTGATCGAGAAGCTGTCGCAGAGTGATACGGGCCATGGGTCTTTTTGCTCTTATCGGGCCATTTTGACCCTAATTAAGGAGGGCCGCCACGCCGGGCAGCGTCTTGCCTTCCATCCATTCAAGGAACGCGCCGCCGGCCGTCGAGACGAAGGTGAAGTCGTCCGTCACGCCCGCCGCGTTCAGAGCGGCCACGGTATCACCGCCGCCGGCCACCGCCACCAGCTTCCCTTCCTTCGCCAGTTTCGCCGCGTAGCGGGCCGCTTCCATGGTGCCCTTGTCGAAGGGCGGGATCTCGAAAACGCCCAACGGACCGTTCCAGACCAGGGTCTTGGAGTTGGCCATGGCCCGGCACAGGCGCTCGACGGTCTCGGGGCCTGCGTCGAGGATGCGCTCGTCGTCGTCGATGGAGCCGGGATCGCGCACGCGGGCCGGCGCGCCGGGCGCCATCTTCTCGGCGACCACCACGTCCAGCGGCAGGAAGAGCTTGCAGTTGTTCTGGCCGGCCAGACGGATCACCTCGCGGGCGGTGTCGGCCAGGTCCTTCTCGCAATAGGAGGCGCCGACGTCGTGGCCCTGGGCGTAGAGGAAAGTGTTGGCCATGCCGCCGCCGATGGCGAGCTTGTCGAGCTTGGTCACCAGGTGGCGCAGGAGGTCGAGCTTGGTGGAGACCTTGGAACCGCCGACGATGCCAAGGACCGGCCGCTCAGGATTGCCCAGCGCCCGGTCGAGCGCGTCGAGCTCCAGCCGCATCTGTTCGCCCGCATAGGCCGGCAGGCGGTGGGCCAGCGCCTCGGTCGAGGCGTGCGCGCGGTGGGCGGCGGAGAAGGCGTCGTTGACGTAGATGTCGCCGTTAGCGGCCAGCGCGTCGGCGAACTTGCGGTCGTTCTTCTCCTCGCCCTCGTGGAAGCGGACGTTTTCTAGGAGCAGGACATCGCCCGGCTGCATGGCGTTCACCGCCTCGCGGGCCTTGGGCCCGATGCAATCGGCCGCGAAGGCGACGGGCACGCCCAGCACCTTCGACAGCGGCTCGACGATTGGCTTGAGGCTCATGGACGGCACGACCTTGCCCTTGGGGCGGTCGAAGTGGGCGAGCAGGATCACCTTGGCGCCGCCCTTGCGCAGTTCGTCGACCGTGGGCTTGGCCGCCCGGAGCCGGGTGTCGTCGGTGACCTTGCCGTCTTCCATGGGGACGTTGAAGTCCACGCGGACCAGGGCGCGCTTGCCTTGCAGGTCGGCCTGATCGAGCGTCCGGAAGGCCACGGGGCGGCCTAGAGGAACTTGGCGACGGCGGCGGTGATGTCAGCCATCCGGGTCGAGAAGCCCCACTCGTTGTCGTACCAGCTGAGCACGCGGCCCAGGCCCCCGTCGACCATCTGGGTCTGTGGCAGGGCGACGGTGGAGGAGGCGTCGACGTGGTTGAAGTCGTGGCTGACCAGCGGCTCCTTGGTCACCGCCAGGATGCCCTTCAGCGATCCCGAGGCGGCGGCCTTTTCCATCGCCGCGTTGATCTCTTCGACCGTGACCTTGCGGGTCGGCACGAAGTTCAGGTCGACCACCGAAACGTTGGGGGTCGGCACGCGGATCGAGGAGCCGTCGAGCTTGCCCTTCAATTCCGGGATCACCAGGCCCAGCGCCTTGGCCGCGCCGGTCGAGGTCGGGATCATCGACATGGCCGCGGCGCGGGCGCGGTAGAGGTCCTTGTGCATCGTATCCAGCGTCGGCTGGTCGCCAGTGTAGGAGTGGATCGTGGTCATGTAGCCACGCTCGATGCCGCAGAGGCTCTGCAGCACATGCGCCACCGGGGCCAGGCAGTTGGTGGTGCAGGAGCCGTTGGAGATCACCAGGTCGTCGGCGGTGAGCGTCTGGTCGTTGACGCCCATGACGATGGTCTTGTCGGCGTTTTCGCCGGGCGCGCTGATGATCACCCGCTTGGCGCCGGCGTCGAGGTGGGCGGCGGCCTTGTCGCGGGCGGTGAACAGGCCCGTGCATTCCAGGGCGATGTCGACCTTCAGGTCCTTGTGCGACAGGTCCTTGGGGTCGCGGATCGCGGTGACCTTGATCTTGCCCATGCCGGCGTCGATCCAGTCCTCGCCGGTGGTCACCGTGCCGGGGAATCGACCATGGACGCTGTCGTAGCGCAGCAGGTGGGCGTTGGTCTCGACGGGGCCCAGGTCGTTGATCGCCACGACCTCGATGTCCGTGCGGCCATGTTCGACGATCGAACGCAGGACCAGCCTGCCGATGCGGCCGAAACCATTGATGGCGACGCGGACGGTCATGAGGTGAGGCTCCTGCGATGGTTCTGGTGGCGCGGTTTCTTCAAGCCGGGGGCCTCGAAGTCAACCCCTACGAGGGTATAGTGAAGTGGTCGCTTGACTATCTGGCGGCGGCCCCATAACACTGAAGTCAGAACTTCACTGTTAGCGAGAGACGTCATGCAAGCCCCGATCCACAACACCTTCGTCATCGAGCGGACCTATCCGGCCAAGCCGGCGCGGGTGTTCGCCGCCTTCGCTGACCCGGCCAAGAAGCGTCGCTGGTACGCCGAATCCGCGAACCACACGATCGACAGCTTCGAGATGGAGTTCGTGGTCGGCGGCGCGGAGCGCAGCGCCTACCGCATGGGCGAGACCACCCCGTTCCCGGGCGTCGAGCTGGCGAATGAAGGCGCCTACTACGACATCGTGCCCGACAGCCGGGTGATCGTCGGCACGGCGATGACCATGGGCGGCATGCGGATATCGGTGGCGCTGATCACCTTCGAGTTCGAGGCGACCGAGGCGGGCACGAAGCTGACCTGCACCCACCAGGGCGTGTTCTTCGAGAACTCCGGCGGCTGGGAGATGCGCGAACGCGGCTGGCGGGCGCTGTTCGACCGGCTGGCGGCGGAGGTCGCTTCGGAAGGCGCAAGCGCATGAACAGCGGACTTTCGACAGCCGGACCGGTCGAGAGAAGCCCCCTCGACAGGACTCAGGTGGACCGGGCTTTCCATGCCCTGGGCGATCCGACACGGCGGGCCATAGTCGAGCGGCTGAGCGAGGGACCGCGTTCGGTGTCGGGCCTGGCCCAGCCGCTGGGCGTGACGATCACGGCGGTGTCGCAGCACCTGGCGGTGCTGGAGGAGAGCGGTCTGGTGCGGACCTGGAAAACCGGCCGGGTGCGGACCTGCCGCATCGAGGCCTCCGGCTTCGGGGTCCTGGAAGGCTGGATCGCGGAACGTCGCAATACTCTGGAACGCCAACTGGACGCCCTGGGCGAGCTCTTGGCCGAAGAGGAGGATTAGCCCGCGCCGGGCCTCCGAGGGCCTGCAGATTTCGCATCCAGAGCGAGGCGCTCTCACCTCAGTTGAGGCGCTCTCATCCTCGGTGAACTGTGTTGTGACCCGAAAAACGGCCGCTAGCCTTGGCCGTCTTCGGCTCCCGACTTGGAGTCTTCAATTCCGTGTCGAGAGGTCGCCATGAAACTCAAAGCCGCAGTTCTCGGTTCGCTTTCCGCCCTGGCCTTGGTCGCCGCCGCCGCGTCCGCCAACGCCTCCACGACCTTCTGGTCCCTGTCCGGCGTAACCTTCGATGATGGGGCGACGGCGTCCGGCACCTTCACCTTCGATACGGTGACCGGGCTGGTGACCGCCGCACACATCACCACCACCGACGGGCTGCTGACCGGCTACACCTATGACGCCAGCAACAGCGCTGTCGGCAATGACGAATTCCAGCTCAATTCGTTCTATGCGGTGGAGATTCCCGACCTCACCCGCGACATTGAACTGGCGTTCGCCGCGCCGCTCAGCGCCGGTGGCGTCGACAATCTCCTGGTCGGCAACCCGAACAACTTCGCCGCGCCGGGCTCATACGAATGCAACGACTGCCTCATCGTCCGGCAGGTCGTCTCCGGCAGGGCCGTCGAGTCGCGGGACCACGTGCTTCCGGACGGGCCGCGCGTTCCGGAACCGGCGACCTGGGCGATGATGATCATGGGCTTTGGTCTGGCCGGCACGGCGATGCGCCGCCGCCACGCGCTCACCCTCGCCTGACACCGGCGCTCGCCGGAGCGCCGAGCGTTCAGGAGATCCGGGGCCGCACCTTGCCGGCGGCCTCGGTCGCGCGGGCGCGGGCTTGCGTCACATCCGCGCCGCGAGCCAGGGCCACGCCCATGCGCCGCTTGAGGAAGCTCTCCGGCTTACCGAATAGGCGAAGGTCGGCGCCTGGGACCGCCAGGGCCTCGGCGACGCCGTCGAAGGCGATGCCCTTGGCTTCCAGCCCGCCGTAGATCACGGCGCTCGCGCCGGGCTCACGCAGGGCGACGTCCACCGGCAGGCCCAGGATCGCGCGGGCGTGGATGGCGAACTCGCTCTGGTATTGGGTGACGAGCGTGACGAGGCCGGTGTCGTGCGGCCGGGGGCTGACTTCCGAGAACCAGACCTCGTCGCCCTTCACGAACAGCTCGACGCCGAACAGGCCCTGGCCGCCCAGCGCCTGGGTGACCTTGGCCGCCATGTCGCGGCTGGCCTGCAAGGCGGCGGCGCTCATCGCCTGGGGCTGCCAGCTTTCCACATAGTCGCCCTTCACCTGGCGGTGGCCGATCGGCTCGCAGAAGCTGGTGACGATCTGGCCGTCCGCTACACTTCGCACGATCAGCTGGGTGATCTCGAAGTCGAAGTCCACGCGGCCCTCGACGATGACGCGAGGCTGCTCCACGCGGCCGCCTTCGAGAGCATAGCGCCAGGCGTCGGCGATGCCGTCGGGCGTCTCGACGTAGGACTGGCCCTTGCCCGACGAACTCATCACCGGCTTCACGAAACAGGGGAAGCCGACCTTGGCCGCGCCGGCCGCCAGTTCAGCCTCGGTGGAGGCGAAGGCGTAGGCGCTGGTCGGCAGGCCAAGCTCTTCGGCGGCCAGCCTTCGGATGCCTTCGCGGTTCATGGTCAGCTGGGCGGCGCGGGCGGTCGGGATCACGGTCGCCAACCCCGCCGCCTCGATGGCCGCCAGCTCGTCGGTGGCGATAGCCTCGATCTCCGGCACGATCAGGTGCGGTTTCTCGGCCTCGACCAGCGCGCGCAGGGCGGCCGCGTCGGTCATGGCGATGACGTGGCTGCGGTGCGCGACCTGCATCGCCGGCGCGTCGGCGTAGCGGTCGACAGCGATCACCTCGCAGCCCAGGCGCTGCAACTCGATCGCCACTTCCTTGCCGAGCTCGCCGGAGCCCAGCAGCATCACCTTGACGGCGGTGGGGCTGAGCGGAGTGCCGAGTCTCACGGCGCTAGAGCTTCGCCTTGGCCGCGGCGGCCACCGCTTCGGCGGTGATGCCGAAGTGTTTGAACAGCACATCGGCCGGGGCGCTGGCGCCGAAGCTGGTCATGCCGATGAAGGCGCCGTTCTCGCCGATGAACCGCTCCCAACCCATCTTGATCCC
The DNA here is from genome assembly GCA_903822175.1 of uncultured Alphaproteobacteria bacterium. Lineage (GTDB taxonomy): Bacteria > Pseudomonadota > Alphaproteobacteria > Caulobacterales > Caulobacteraceae > Phenylobacterium. The sequence continues at coordinate 5,014 of CAIJOB010000040.1, read as the reverse complement.
GGCGTCGACGGCTACGCGGACGTCGGTCTCGCCGATGACCTGGGCCTGGTAGTCCGCCGGCTGGGCGTCGAACAGTTCCCAGCAGGGGGTCGAGACCACCCGGGCGCCGATCCCGTCGGCTTCCAAAAGGTCGCGGGCGGCCATGGCGACCCCGATTTCCGAGCCGCAGGCGAAGATGGTCACCTGCGCCGGATGGCCGGCGCCGGCCAGCTGATAGGCGCCGCGCGCCGAGAGGTTCTCGCCGGCGACCGTGGTGCGGACCGCCGGCACTTTCTGGCGGGAGAGCGCCATCACCGAGGGGGCCTTGGTCGATTCCAGCGCCAGCTTCCAGCACTCGGCGGTCTCCACCGCATCGGCGGGGCGGAAGACGTTGAGGTTGGGGATCGCCCGCAGCGAGGCTACGTGCTCCACCGGCTGGTGGGTTGGGCCGTCCTCGCCGACCCCGATGGAATCGTGGGTCATCACATGGATCACCCGGATGCCCATCAGGGCTCCCAGGCGGATCGCCGGGCGGCTGTAGTCGGAGAAGACGAGGAAGGTCCCGGAATAGGGGATCACGCCGCCGTGCAGGGCCATGCCGTTCATCGCCGCGGCCATGCCGAACTCGCGCACGCCATAGTGGACGTAGCGGCCCGCGTAACCGGGGAGGTCGAAGGTCCCCATCTCCTTGACGATGGTGTTGTTCGAGCCAGTCAGGTCGGCCGAACCGCCGATCATCTCGTGGATCGTGGGCGTCAGCTTTTCCAACGCCGCGCCGGAATGCTGGCGGGTGGCGGCGGCGGGCTTGTCGGCCTCGGCCTTGGCGATCAGCGCGTCGAGGTCCTTGAAGGCGTCGGCGGGGAGATCGCCGGCCATGGCGCGCTCGAACTCGGCGCGCTTGGGCGAAGCGGCCAGCGCCGCGGCCCAGGTCTTGCGCGCCTTGGCCCCGCGCCGCCCGGCGGACCGCCAGGGCTTCAGCACCTCGTCGGGCACCACGAAGGGCGGAGCTTCCCAGCCCATGGCGATGCGCGCGTCGCGGATCTGGTCGTCGAAGAGCGCGTAGCCGTGGCCGTGGGAGTCGCCTTCCAGGGGGCCGGCGCCCTTCAGGATCAGGGTCTTGCAGGCGATCAGCGTCGGCTTGTCCTGCTTGGTCGCCCAGCGCATGGCCGCGGCGATCTTGGCGTAGTCGTGCCCGTCGACCTCCTTCACCGCCCAGCCGGCGGCCTTGAAGCGCAGCAGCTGGTCGCCGGTCTCGGCGATGGTCGCGCGCCCGTCGATGGTGGTGTTGTTGTCGTCGAAGAGGACGGTCAGCTTGTTGAGCTTGAAGCGCCCGGCGATGCTGATCGCCTCGTGGCTGACGCCCTCCATCAGGCAGCCGTCGCCGGCGATCACCCAGGTGCGGTGGTCGACCAGATCGTCGCCGAAGCGCGAGTTCACATGCCGCTCGGCCATGGCCATGCCGACCGCGGTGGCGAGGCCCTGGCCCAGGGGCCCGGTGGTGGTCTCGACGCCCGGCGTGTGGCCGTACTCCGGGTGGCCCGGGGTGTTGGAGCCGAGCTGCCGGAAGTTCTTGATCTGCTCCATGGTCACGGCCTTCACGCCGGTCAGGTGCAGGACCGAGTAGAGCAGCATCGAGCCGTGGCCGGCCGACAGCACGAAGCGGTCGCGGTCGGCCCAGGCGGGCTGCGAGGCGTCGTATTTCAGGAACTTCGTGAAGAGGACCGTGGCCACGTCGGCCATGCCCAGCGGCATGCCCTGGTGGCCGGACTTGGCGCGGTGGACCGCGTCCATGGAGAGCGCGCGAATGGCGTTGGCCATCATCTGGAGGGGCGCAGGCATCGGGCTCCCGAGTCGTCAGCGTTAAGGAATGGCGGCGGCGTCGCATGCGCGCGCCCGAGGGTCAAGAAACCTGCCCTGTAAGAAGTTCCCACCGCAACGTTCATGGGGTTTCGACGGGGGCCGACGCGGGTCTATAGATAAGACCAGCAGGAGGACGGCGATGAGCAGCGGCGAGAGCGCCCTGGACCTGGCGGCCCGGCGGCTGGAACAGGCGGTGCATGTCCTGGAGCAGCGGCTGACCCAGCGGCTGAAGACGGCGGGCGACGCGGTCGGCGGCCTGTTCGACCAGGACCGCGCCAACCTGGCCTCCCAACTGGACGACGCGCGCGCCCGCGAGCGCGAGCTGGAGGCCGCCGGCGCCGAGGCGTCCGCCGCGCTCGGCCGCGCCATCCTGGAAATCCGCGCGGCGCTGAACGGCGCCGCCCCCCAATCTTCGGCGCAAACCTCTTCCGCGGAGCACTAGCGGCATGGCCCAGATCAGCGTCGAGGTGAACGGCCGGCCCTACGCCGTGGGCTGCGAGGACGGGCAGGAAGCCCACCTCATGGAACTGGCCAAGATGTTTGACCACCAGGTGCGCCAGGTCGGCCAGGACATGGGCCAGCTCGGCGACACCCGCCTGTTCCTGATGGGTGCGCTGTTGCTCGCCGACGAACTGGCCGACGCTCGCGGCCGCCTGGGCGCCCTGCAGGCCGAGGTCGCCCGCCTGCAGGCCGACCGCGCCCGCGCCGAGGCCCGCGCCGTCACCGCTCTGGAAGGGGCGGCCAAGCGGATCGAGAAGCTGGCGGGCGAAGAGGCGTAGAAGCCCCAACTGATCGTCATCCCCCGGCTCGTCCGGGGGATCCATAAACGCCGTGCTGATCGGTGCGCGTGGCGGCGCCGAGCCCCTCCGGCCAAGGCTGAGATCATGGGTGGCCCGGACAAGCCCGGCCATGACGAGCATGTGAGGGTGAGGAGTTCCTTGAGAACCGCGCCTCGCGGCCCTACATTGGCTCTTGGCGGGTCTGCTGTGGCCCTCGTCGAAGGCGACATATTCCAGCGACCTTAATTCACTCTTAGGGAGCTGTCCCTGGCCGGGATCGTGGTCCCGGGCACACGGCGCCCACCTGGTCTACCAGGTCGAGGGAATGAAACAGTCCTTCACGGTTCTCACGGCGCCGCCACCCTTTGCTCACCTTTCCCCTGTAAAGTCAGGGACGTGACCCAGGTCCTCGACAAGAAAGCCCTGCGCATCGAGATGCGCGCGCTGCGCCGCCATCTGGCGGACGAGAACCCCGATGCCGCCATACGGGCGGCCAGGCGTCTCCCCGTTTCCCGCTTTTCCCGCTTCAGCCTGGTCGGCGCCTATTGCGCACAGGGGTCCGAGCTGGACCCCGGGCCGATCCTGCAGGCGATCCTGGAGCTGAACGCCGGCCACGCACAGGCGGCGCTGCCGGTGGCGCTGGATAAGAACTCGCCGCTGCAGTTCCGGTTGTGGCGCCCTGACCAGCCGCTGGAGAAGGACGCCTGTGGCATCCCCTCGCCGCCGGCCTCGGCGCCCGAAGTGCTGCCGAACCTGCTGATCACCCCGTTGCTGGCCTTCGACCGGCATGGCGGGCGCCTGGGCCAGGGCGGCGGCCACTATGACCGCACGCTGAAGGCGCTGCGCCGCCAGCGCCCGGTCTTTGTGCTTGGGGTGGCGTTTTCCGGCCAGGAAATCGACGAGGTGCCCACCGACGCCCACGACCAGCGGCTCGACGCCATCGTGACGGAGACGGAATTCATCGAAGTCGCTAAGGAAGGCAGATGAGATTTGCCTTTTTTGGAGACGTGGTCGGGCGCGCGGGCCGTGACGGCATCGCCGATCACCTGCCTGGGCTGCGCAAGCGCCTGGGCCTGGAGTTCGTCATCATCAACGCCGAGAACGCCGCGGCGGGCTTTGGCATCACCGAGTCGACGGCGCGGGAGCTGTTCGACGCCGGCGCCGACGCGCTGACGCTCGGCAACCACAGCTGGGACCAGAAGGAAGCGCTCACCTATATCGTGCGCGAGCCCCGGCTGATCCGGCCGCTGAACTATTCGGCCTTTTCAGATGCGCCCGGACGTGGCGCCCAGCTCTTCGAGACGGCGGGCGGCAAGCAGATCCTGGTGATCAACCTCTTGGGCCGTGTGCACATGGACAGCCTCGACGACCCCTTCGCGGCGGTCGACAAGGAGCTGGAGGCCTGCCCGCTTGGCGCGGTCGCAGACGCCATTGTGGTCGACATGCACGCCGAGGCGACGTCCGAGAAGATGGCCATGGGCCACTTCTGTGACGGGCGGGCCAGCCTGGTGGTCGGGACCCACACCCATGTGCCGACCGCCGACTGCCAGATCCTCACCGGCGGCACGGCCTATCAGACCGACGCCGGCGCCTGCGCCGACTACGACAGCGTGATCGGCAACCAGAAGGAAGAGCCGCTGCGGCGCTTCACCACCCGCATCTCCGGCGGCCGCTACAAGCCGGCCGAGGGCCCGGCCACGGTTTGCGGGGTGTTCGTCGAGACCGACAACGCCACGGGCCTGGCCCGCCGCGTCGAGCCGATCCGCATCGGCGGGCGGCTGAGCGAGACTGTGCCCGTGGTGGAAGCGGTCAGCGCCTAGACCAAGGACCCAATCCGGCCCTTTGTAATTTCAATATTCCGCTCGTCATTCCCGGGCTTCTCCCGGGAACCCATAGACTCCGTGGCCGTCCAGAATCCGCGGCGGCGCCCTGGATGAGCATGCAGCGCCTGAGTTCATAGGTTCCCGGGACAAGCCCGGGAATGACGATCAGGAAAGAAGAAAGGTCGGCGATTCAGCCGCTGACCTAGGGCTTTGGCTTAGGCGGAAGCGGCGGCGGGTGCAGCAAGCTGTCGCGGGTGAGCTTGCCGGTCTTCAGGCGATCCAGCTTGGTGAAGCGGCGATCGGTCATCGTCATCCACTCGGCCAGCGTCACCTTGCCGTCGAGGTCGGCGTCGGCGGCCGAGATCGGCTCCGGCTCATTGATCAGCGAATAGCGCGCCGCGCCCATCAGGTTGGCGCGTGGGTCGCGGCCTGGCGTCTGGGCCTGCGAGAGATCGGGGCCAAAGCCGGTGTCATTGCCGGTCCCGCTGTGGCCATCCGCGCCGCCGCCGCCGCCGCCGCCGCCGCCCATGCCGCCGCCACCGCCACCGCGTCCTCCGCCCCCGCCGCTACGAC
>CAIJOB010000039.1 GCA_903822175.1 uncultured Alphaproteobacteria bacterium | reverse complement strand
GCCGCCGCCCGCGCCGGTCGCCGCCGTCGTGCCGCCGGTCAGCCTGTCGCCCCGGGTGATCGAGCAGGCCGCCGCCTACCGCGCCTATGTGGCGCATGCGAGCGGCATCTCCACCAACTTCGCCAACGGCGCCGACGTCGCCCAGAGCCTGAAGACCGGGGAAGCCTATGAGCCCGGCGCCCTGCTGCGCGGGGCCATCGCCTATGGCGCTGTCGTCGCCCTGCAGGACCCGGCCTACGTCGCGGGCGTGCGCAAATACGTCGGCGACCCCGAACAGCGCCGCACCGTCGCCTATGAGATCATGAAGGACCCGGCCTACGCCGTGGGCTTCGCCGGCTCCGCCAGCGCCGCGGGCATGGTGATCGCCGCCTTGGGCGAAGATGGCAAAAAGGTCCTCGACCTGGGCCGCAGCGTCCATAGGGCCGCCTATGACGTGCAGCATCAGGCCTGGTCGAAGAGCGACGTGCCCGGCCGCGACGGCCGCCTCGCGCTGGCCAAGGAGCTGTCCTCCCAGGCCGGCCTGGGCGAGATCGCCGAGACCCAGCGCCTGCAGACCGCGGTCGCCGGCCCCGGCCAGATGGGCCTGACCCCGCAGTCCGCCGCGCCGCCCTATACCTCCGAAGTGATCCACAGCCTGGCGGTCGCCGCCCTGGCCGCGCTGGGCTACGCCGATGACCGCAGCCTGGGCCAGGTGATGCCGATTCTGGCTGAGCCCGACGGCGCGCTCTGCCTGAACATGGCCAAGCTCAACCTCTACCAGTGCCTGGCCGTCGCGCGGCCGCACTACGAGGACGTCTTCTGCCTCGGCCAGCACGCGCTGGAAGACACCGGCCAATGCCTGATGAAGGGCGTGGGCGCCGGCGAGCCGGTCGACAGCCGCCGCCAGGCCGCCGACGCCGCGGCCCTGGAAGAGGCCCAGGCCAACAGCAGCGCGCGCGCCAAGGCCAAGAAGCGCTCGAAGAACTAAGGCCCAAAATCAGCCGCCCGCCCGTTGCGCAGACACAGGCTTTTGTGTATCTACGCGCACCCTTTTGACCCGCTCGGGTCGCAACTAGCGTCGCCGCGCTCCAATCGCGCGGCGGTTTCGTTTCTGAGGCATGGCCATGGCCGATATCGTTCTGAACGTTGAAGTGCGCGAGCAAACCGGCACCGGCAACGCCCGCATCACCCGCCGCGAAGGCCTGGTCCCCGGCGTCCTCTACGGCGGCGACAAGGATCCGGTCGCCATCTCCGTGAAGATGAACGAGTTCAAGAAGGCGCTCTACACGGGCAAGCTCCTGGGCCACCTCGTCACGCTGAAGTACGGCGCCGAGAGCCAGCCGGTGATCGCCAAGTCCGTCGACATGCACCCGGTCACCGACGTGCCGACGCACTTCGACCTCTACCGCGTCTCGGCCAACCAGCAGATCAAGATCAACGTGCCCCTGCACTTCAGCCACCAGGACGAAGCGCCGGGCCTGAAGCGCGGCGGCACGCTGAACGTGGTGTACCATGACGTGCAGGTTTCCTGCGCCGCCGACCACATCCCGGAAGAACTGGTCGTCGACCTGACCGGCCTGGACATCGGCTCCTCGGTCCGCGTCTCCGACCTGAAGTTCCCGGCCAACGTCGTCGCCGCCGTTCCGGTCGACACCGTGCTGGCCACCATCTCCGGCGCTTCGGCGCAGGCCGATGCTGACGATGCGGCCGACGTCGCCGCCGGCGAAACCGCCGCAGCTGACGCAGCGGCTGCAACCGCTGCCGAAGAAGGCGGCGAGGGCTAAATCCTCGCCCGCCCTTCGATCCGGGGGGCCAGATGCTGTTGATCGCGGGCCTCGGAAATCCCGGGCCGACCTACGCCAAGACGCGCCACAACATCGGCTTCATGGCCGTGGACGAGATCGCGCGCCGGTGGGACTTCGGCCCCTGGCGCTCGCGCTTTCAGGGCTTCGCCGCTGAGGGCTCGATCCCCGCCGCCGACGGCCCGGTCAAGACGCTGATCCTCAAGCCGCAGACCTTCTACAACGAGAGCGGCCGCGCGGTCGGCGAGGCGCTGAAATTCTTCAAGATCGAGCCTGAGAACCTGATCGTCTTCTACGACGAGATCGATCTCGCCCCCGGCCGCTTCCGGATGAAGGCCGGCGGCGGCGCGGCTGGCAACAACGGCGTCCGCTCGATCACCGCTCAGATCGGTCCCTACTTCCGCCGCGCCCGGCTCGGCACCGGCCATCCGGGCGAAAAGGAGCTGGTGCACGGCCACGTGCTCTCCGGCTTCCACAAGGCCGACCTCGTGTGGGTCGAACCGCTGATCCAGGCGCTCGCCGACTCCGCCCCGCTGCTGGCGGCCGGCGAGGACGAGAAGTATCAGACCGAGGTCATGCGCCTCGCCCCCGCCGAAAAGGTCGACCCCCGCAAGGCCGCCCGCGGTCAGGAAAGCGGCCACTAATGCTGATCTCCGGCTTCCTCGTCTCCCTGGTCATCGCCGTGCCGCTCTGCTGGCATGCGGTGAAGACCGGCCGCGACAGCTTCTGGCTGTGGATCATCCTGATGTTCCAGCCGATCGGCGGCGCGGTCTATTTCTTCCTCAATGTGGTCCCCGATCTCTTCGGGGGCGCCACCGCCCAGAAGGTGACCCGCGCGGCCCGCAAGAGCCTCGACCCCAACCGCGAATACCGCGAGGCCAAACAGGCCCACGCCGAGACCCCCACGGTCCGCAACCAGTCACGCCTGGCCCATGCCGCCGCCCACCTGGGCCACCACGCCGAGGCCGAGGCCCTCTATGCCGCCGCCGCGCAAGGCGTCCACGCCGACGACCCCGCCCTCTTGCTCGGCCGCGCCAAGGCCCTGCTGGAGCTCGGCCGCGCCGCCGAGGCCCTGACCACCCTGGAAAAGCTCGGCGAGGACGCCGCCCACGGCCGCACCCCGCCCGCGGCCCTGGCCATGGCCCGCGCCTACGACGCGCTCGGCCGCACCGACGAAGCCGACCGCGCCTTCCAGTGGGCCAGCGAACGCATGCCCGGCTTCGAGGCGCTCGCCCGCTACGCCGCCTTCATGGCCCACGCCGGCCGCAAGGACGAAGCCCGCGACCTCGTCCGCGAACTCGACCAGCGCATGACCAAGCTCAAAGGCCAGTTCCGCAAGGAAGCCCAGACCTGGCGCGACCTGGCGGCGGCGGCGCTCCGCTAAGCCTTAACCTTCATCGCCGCCAGCACCGCCTTGGGTCGGATCGGCAGGTCGCGGACCCGCGCGCCGCTCGCGGCGAAGATGGCGTTGGCGATGGCCGGGCCGACCACCGTCGTCGCCGGCTCGCCCAGGCCCACCGGGACCTCGGTGCTTTCGACGAAGATGATCTCGATCTCCGGCACGTCGGCCATCCTGAGCGGGGTGTAGGCGCCCAGATTGGTCGCCTTCACCTGGCCGTCCACGAACTCAGTGCCCTCGAACAGCGCCAGGCTCATGCCCCAGAGCGCCGAGCCCTCGACCTGCGCGCGTGCGCCGTCCGGGCTGACGATCGTGCCGGCGTCGACCACCAGGGTCAGCTTCTCGACCTTCACCTTGCCGGTCGCCGGGTCGACGTGGACCCGTGCCGCACAAGCCGTCCAGGTCGGCATGTCGCGTTCCTGGCCAAAGGTCGTCGCCATGCCCAAGCCCGTATTGGCCGGCAGCTTCGCGCCCCAGTTCACCGCCTTGGCGAGTTGCGCGACCACGGCGTGTTGCCGCTTGGCCCCGCCGACCGCGCTCATCCCGTCCGCGACGCCGGAGTTACGGCCGCTGGCGTCCAACAACCCCAGGCGGAAGGCGACCGGGTCCTTGCCCACCGAGTGCGCCGCCTCGTCCATGAAGCTTTCCACGGCGAAGTTGGTCCAACCCGGCCCGACGGACCGCAGCCAGCCTGGCCGGAAGGTCTTGTTGGCCAGGTCGTTGGAGACCGCCCGCACCCGCTGGGCGCCGACGCTGTACCAATGGTTCGCCCCGCTGATCGCGAAGGGATCGTAGGGCACACCGTTCACGCCCTTGGGCATGAAGAAGGGCGCCATGACCTCGGTCGGCCAGCCGGCGGAGGCCGCGTGATCCATGGCGATCACCTTGCCGCCCTCGCCGAACGCCATCTTCACCACCTGCACCGAGGCTGAGCGCGGGCTGTCGAACCGCACGTCGTCGGGCCGGGTGAAAACAAGCTTCACCGGCTTGCCGCCGATCGCTTTCGAGGCCAGCGCCGCGCCCACCGCATAGTCGCCGTTCAGCCGTCGCCCGAACCCGCCGCCCAGCAGGTAGGAGCGCATGACGATCTTGTCCTCCGGCCGCCCCAGCGCCTTGGCCAGCCACGGCAGCACCAGCGACTGCCACTGGTTGCCGGTGTGGATCTCGAAGATCCCATCCTTCTCGAAGGCCAGCGCATTGACCGGCTCCATCTGGAAGTGCAGCGCCGTCGAGGTGGTGTAGGTCGCTTCGAGCTTCTTCTTGGCTCCGGCGAACGCCGCGTCGACACCCTTGTCGTCGAGCACCATCGAGCCCGACTTCGGGTCGGCGATCAGGGCCGCGGCATGGGCCTGGATGTCGGCCTCGGAGACCTTGGCGCTGTCGCCGCTCTTCCAGGTCACCTTGACCAGGTCGGCGGCGCGGTTGGCCGCCACAAAGCTGGTCGCATAGATGATCACCCAGCCCGGAACCGTAGCCGAGGCGTCCTCCAGCGCGATGCTGCGCAGGTAACCCGGCACGGCCTTGGCCGCGCTGTCGTCGATCGAGACCACGCTTGAATCGTTGCGGGTCGGCGGCAATTTCGGCCGCGCGTAGACCATCCCATCGACCACGGCGTCGAGGCCATAGACCGCGGTGCCGTTGGTCTTGGCCGGGATGTCGCGGGCCGGCGCGCCCTTGCCGATCAGGCGCCGCTCGGCCGCCGGCTTGATCGGCAGCTTGCCCAGTTCGTCGGCGGTGAAGCTGCGCTTCAGCTCGCCCTTGGCGACGATCTCGCCATAGCTGATCGACTTGCCGCCGCCGGTCACCACGCTGTTGCGGGCCGAACACGAGGCCGCTGGCACGCCCATCAGCCGCGCGCCTTCGTCGATCAGCGCGATGCGTCCGGCCGCGCCGGCCTGGCTCATCAGCGGGAACGACTGCCACACCGACCAGCTGCCGCCGGTGACCATCAGCCCCCACTTGGCGTCGGAATCCACGTGGGTGAACTTCACCTTCGACCAGTCGGCCTCCAGCTCCTCGGCGACGATCCGCGCGATGGCGGTGCCCACGTGCTGGCCCAGTTCGCAGCGGATGACGTTCACGGTCACCACGCCCTGGGCGTCGATGCCGTACCAGATGGTCGGCGCAAACCCGGTGGCCGCCTCGGCCTCGCCCACCCCGCCGGCGAAGCTGAACATCAGCCCCGCACCGGCGGCGGCGATCAGGAAACTGCGGCGGGACGCACCGAGCGGTTCGGCCGGGCCCACCGGCTGCACGATCCGGTTCATGCGCTTGCTCCATGCATGCGCGACGCCGCCAGCTTGATCGCCTTCTTGATCCGCACATAGGCCATGCAGCGGCAGAGGTTGCCGTTCATCGCCGCGTCGATCTGGGCGTCGGTCGGGTTGGGCGTGGTCTTCAACAGCGAGGCCGCCTGCATGATCTGGCCCGACTGGCAGTAGCCGCACTGCGGGACCTGCAACTCGATCCAGGCCGCCTGCAGCGGATGCGCGCCCTTGGGATCCAGCGCCTCGATGGTGGTCACCGACTTGCCCGCCACCGCCGCCAGCGGCGTCACGCAGGACCGCGTCGCCTTGCCGTCGATATGCACCGTGCAGGCGCCGCACTGGGCCACGCCGCAGCCGAACTTGGTGCCCTTCAGCCCGATCTCGTCCCGGATCACCCAGAGCAGCGGCGCATCGTCCGGGCTCTTCGGCGTGACCGCCTTGCCGTTGAGTTGAAAGGTCGCCATGCCCCGCTCCGTCCAGTTGCTCAGCGACGAGCGAGCACCCGGCGGACGAGGCGCGCAACCCTTTATTTTCGAACGGAATCCCTGATTCCTAACGCGCCTTCACGGCGTCAACTTTGCGTATTCCGCCCTGGCCGCGATCAGCGGCGGCAGATCGGGCTCGGCGGCCTTCCACTCGGCGAGGACCTGTTCGTAGGCCTTGCGACTGGCGGTGGCCTGGTGCAGCAGCCCCTCGGCGCGGGCCAGGCCTAGTTCGGCCAGCGGATAGAGGACCGAGACCGGCTCCACGCCGGGATTGTCCACGACCTTGTGGAACTCCGCCGCGGCATGGACGGCGTCGCCGGCGGCCAGGTAGGCCTGACCGCGCAGATAGGGCACCTCGTAGGTGCGCAGTTCGTAGGGCAAGGCCGGGCGCAGGGCCTGGACGGCGTCGGCGGGTTGGCCTTGCCGCAGCGCCGCCGCGGCGCGTTGCTCCGGGTTGAACACCTGGGTCAGCAGGGTGTCGGTTGGCGCCTTGGCGACGTCGCGGCGCATGAGGGTCTCGGCGCGGCCGGCGTCGCCGATCTCCGCGAGCGCGAACCGGTAGTCCGCGGAGTCGAAACCGTCGGGGACCTGGGCGAGGGACTGCCGGGCCAAGCCGGTCTCGCCCATGTCTTGCAACAGCCGGGCGTTGGGGGCGGCGAAAATATTGCTGAGGCCCAGGCCCCTGCCGAGATCCAGCGCGCGCTGGAACAGCTCGAGACCGTGATGCACCTGCCCACGGCGGAAGGCGGCCTGCCCCGCCCCGATCAGCATCGAGCGTTCGCCGGCCTTGCCCTGCGCCCACTGCATCTGGGCCTCGGCGCCGGCGGCGTCGCCGCGAGCGACAGCGAGCTGGAAGAGCACCCCACGCAGGTCATCGCCATCGACCTTGTGGGCGATGGCCTCCGCCCCGGTCCGCTGCGCGAGATCCCACTGGCCGGCGTGCAAAGCGGCGCGGGCCAGGACCACATAGGCGGACTCGACCTCGGGCTCGAGCGCTACGGCGCGGCGGCCGTCGGCGATGGCCAGCGCATATTGTCCGACCCAGTTCTCCTTGTTGGAGAGATTGGCCCAGGCCGGCGCGTCGCCCGGATAGACCTGCGTCCAGCCCCGCAGCAGGCGCAGCCCTTCCGGCACATCCTGGGTGACGAAGGTGTTGTAGCGGTAGGCGATGTAGAATCGCTCGCGCTCGCTGACGCTGTCCCTCAGCGCGTAGGCCCGGGTCGCCGCGGCGCTCGCCGGATCGTTCTCCTTCAGGTTGGCGTAGACGACCGAGAGCGCGCCGTAGGCGGTGGCGAAGTTGGGGTCGAGCTCCACGGCGCGGCGGAACAGCGGGATCGCCTCGGTCCGCTGTCCGTGGTTGAACTGATACTGGCCCTCCGAATAGGCCTTCAGCGCCTCCAGCGAGGCGGTGCGCGTGCGCGCCAGCGGCACGCTGAACCGCCGCACAGAGCCCGCCGATTCCCCCAGCCGGCGGCGCAGGCGCCCCACCATGGCGTCCAGCGCCGGCAGCAGGCCGTCGCGCCCGGAAACCTCCGCCTTCTCGGCGTCGATCGTGTCGCCGCCGGCGCAGTCCGCGGCGGTGAGGGTCAGCAGGTAGCGGGTCCCGACCTTGGCGACATCGCCGCGGATGCTCGCCAGGCCGTTGTTGCGGGCGCACACCTCCTGCGCTGTCGCCGGGACCAGCCGCTCTTCCCTGGAGCGGGTCATGAGCGCCAGGGTGTCCCGGATCTTCGGTTCGGGCAGGACGGTGAGGAAGGGGGACGGGAACAGGTCGATCCGCGTCGCCTCGGCGAAGGTCCGGTCGAACAGCGGCTCGCCCGTCAGGTTCTCGAACTCGGCGACCACCACCACCTTCGGCGGCCCGGGCGGCCCGGCGCGCCCCATCCAGAGCCAGGCGCCCAGTCCGGCGCAGACCAGAATCACAAGGCCCGCGGCGGCCACGGCCCAGGTCCGCCGCAGGAGCGTCCTGACGGGGCCCGGCGCATCGGCGTTCGGCGCAAGCGGCTGGAACGGCGATGGCGCGCCGGTCAGGGTCTTCACCGGCTGGACGAACCGGTAGCCTTGGCCGGGCTGGGTGGCGATATAGGCGCCCTGTGGGTCGGCGGCGGTCAGCGCCTTGCGCAGGGTGAAAATGGTCTGGCTGATGTTGGCGTCTTCCACCACCCGGCGCGGCCAGATGGCGTCCATCAGCTCGTCGCGCGACACCACGCGGCCGGGGTGCTCCACCAGATAGAGCAGGGTTTCGAACACCGTGGGGAACAGGGCGACTGCCGCGCCGGCGTGGGTCAGCACGCGGCGGGTCGGGTCCAGGACGAACGGCCCGAAGCCGTAGTAGACGCCCTCGCGTGTCGCCGCATCCATGCCAGGCGAGCCCTTCGGGTGACCGGATGCGGCGTATGTCCGCGTCCAGCGCCCCGACCGTCACTATAGACCGCGGCTGCGGTCCTGGCTCTCGCGTGGCGCGCGAATCCCGCGAGCCGCGCCTGATTTTGAGAAATTTTGAGCGCGCCTTTGAAGCCGCTTCGGGACCTTGAGACCCAACCTTGGCCCTGTCGGTCGGACCCCGCTCCGGACGCATGGGCCGAAGGAGCGCCGCCGACGCGTTGCACAGGAGAGCAAGCATGCTCACCCGATCGGCTTTGAAGATGACCCTTACGCCCGGCGCGCTGGCGCTCGGCCTGCTGGCGGGACCCGCCGCCCACGCCGGCCAGATCATCGGCGCCCCGGTGCTTCCCCCGGTGGCGGTGAACGGCGACGTCGCGATCAGCCTGGCGGACTACGCCGTGGTGCTGAAGGCGCCGGGTACGAAGTTCCTGGCCGGGCCAATCTTCGTTCCGGACGGCTTCGGCGCCGTCAACGCGGCCTGCAATGCCGCCGGCTTCTGCAACTACGGGACCGGCGAGGTCTCCGCCACCCTGGGCGTGGATCCGACGGTCATCCTCAGCGCCCAGCCCATCAACAACGGCGGCGGCTCCAGCCACCTCGATATGAGGTACGAGGTCGACTATTTCACGGGCAGCGGTGCGCAGACGCCGGTCAGCGCGACCTTGCTGGTCGGCGACACCGTTGACATCAGCGGGCCCGCCGCCGCCGCCGAGGCGGTCATGACCATCGATGGGATCAACGGCAACATCTACACCGCCTTCAACTGCGCCGGCGGCCCGGAGGCGGCCTTCGGTTGCGGCTCCAGCCTTCCCAACCTCCCGTTCGCGGGCCAGCAGCTGAACATGATCACCAACACAGTCTACACCGTCGACATGGAGCTCTCGATCTACGCCCACGACCCGGACACGGCGCTGGCGAAAATCGACCCGATGTTCGTGGGCCCGGTGGGCGGGACCGGCGAATTTATCTTCAGCCCCGGGATCACCGAGGGCGGCGGCGTTCCCGAGTCTGCCACCTGGGCGCTGATGCTGCTGGGCTTCTTCGGGGCCGGCGCGGCGTTGCGCGGAGCCCGCGGCCGCCCGGCGGCGGCCTGCTGACCGGGCCCTAAGCCCCCGGCCACCCCGCCGCCGCCAGCGCCCGGATCTCGGGCGCATCCGCCGGCAGGATGAAGCCGCCCTTCACCGCGCTGGTCAGCGAGGCGTCGAACGCCTTCAGATAGTCCGCCTTGCCGCCCGGATAGAGCTTGGTGAGCGTCGCCGCGTCGAACGGCTGGGTGCTCCCCACCAGGAAGCCATAGGGCCCGCCTGTGTTGCCCGAGCCCGACAGCTTGGCGGTCGGCGCGTCGACCCAGGGGGTGCGGATGCCGCCCTTGGTGTTGCCGTTGGCGTCGAGGACCAGCTTGGGCGCCTGGCCGGCCACGGCAGCGGCCTCGGTCGTCATACGCGGCGCCTTGGCCGGCGCCTTGCCAGTGCGCACCCAGGCCTCAAGCCCGGCCAGCGCGGCCTGCGCCACATAGTGGTGCTGTGGGGCGGAGTTGATCGGCTTGGCCATCTTGGCGCCGAACAGGGCGTCGGTGGGCTTCCAGTAGCCGGCGATCTTGTCGATCGGCTGGGCGCCGTCGTCATGCCCGCCGACGAAGAACATGTAGTTATCCACGTGGCTGGTTCCCGGCATCTCCCAGATGCGCAGCTTGTCATTGTCCGGCTGCTCGGCCGCCCAGAAGCCCGACAGGCCCGAGCCGATCAGGTCGGTCTCCGAAATCAGGGTCATCACCGGCACCCGCAGGTGCGGGCGCATCAGCACGCTGGAGGGGCCCGGCCGCCCGTTCTGTCCGCCGCGCATGGAGGCCGACTCCGGCGGCGGTGCGCCCCCGAACCGCGAGTGGATGTAGAAGCCGTCGTAGACCTTCGCCAACGGATCGATGGCGTCGACGTAAGTGGTCATGAACACCGCCGACTGCGACTCGCCGGTGGCGATCACGTGCTTGGCCTTCAGCGGCCCCAGCACCTTGCCGTCCTTCACCGCCGCGCCGGCCTGGCTGAACATGTCGAACGAATAGAGGTCGCCGGGATGGCTGAGCGTCCCATAGCGCGCCGGGTTGGCCTTTTTCAGCGGCAGGCCTGCGCCGCCCATGCCGCCGCCACCCTCGACGCCGACCTTCTGAGCCGAGACGCCCACATAGGCCATGCCCGAGCGCAGCATCTCGCGGTGGCTGTAGGTCCAGTCGGGCCCGGCATCGAGCCCGCCGGTGACGTTCAGCCACTCGACGATCGCGCTGCCGTTGAACCGCTTGGGGTCGGCCGGGCGGATCACCACGATGCGGGTGGCGTAGGGCGCGGTGTCGGTCGGCGCGGCCGCCCAGGCCCCGTCCCGCGTCGCTTCCCCGGTCAGCTTGTAGGCGCTGGCCGTGCCGGAGATGACGTACTCCTCGACCACATAGCCCATGGCCTTCAGGTCAAAGGCCCCGATGGTCAGGAACGGCGACCCCGGCGCCTCGATCAGCTTCGCGACCGGCTGCGGCACGGCGGCCGCCGAGGCCCCAGCGCTCAACCCCGCCAGCGCGGCCGCGAACACGGCCGCCCGAATACGATTGACCCGACCCATGATGTTTCCCCTCGATCTTATCGTTGGCGGCGAGCCTAGCCCGTGGCGGCGGCGCTGAACATCCGGCGGTTTGCGGCCGGCGCCGTCAAAAATGTGCAGTTGATAACGGCGGTATCCGGCGCAAGGTCGCCCGCAGCCAAGCTGGCGGGAAACCAAGAGGACGGGTCATGCGTGAGCTGAAGATACTGACGGGCGCTGTGGCGATTTCGCTGGCGCTGGGCGGAGCGGCCCTCGCGGCCGAGGCCACGGCCCCGGCGGCGCCCGCCGCCGCACCCGCCGGCCCCAGCGACAAGGCCCAGATCCAGGCGCTGGAGCGCGGCTTCGCCGCCGCCTTCAACGCCAAGGACACCAAGAAGATCATGTCCTACTACGCTCGCGAGGGGCTGTTCGTGTTCGACGTCACGCCACCCCGCCAGTATGTCGGCTGGGCCGCGTACAAGAAGGACTGGGACGACACCTTCGGCCTCTTCCCCGGGCCGGTGAGCTTCACGCTGAGCGAGGTCAGCATCACCGTCGCCGGCGACGTCGCCTACGGGCACTCCATCCAGGACTCCCACCTCACCACCAAGGACGGCGCGGCGACCGAGCTGGTGGCCCGAGTGTCCGACGTCTACCGCAAGATCAACGGCAAGTGGCTCATCGTGCAGGAGCACGTCTCCATCCCGGTCGACCTCGCGACCATGAAGCCGGACCCGCTGTCCAAGCCGTAGGAAACGGGCCGGCCCACGCTCTCTAGCTCGTCATCCCCCGGCTTGTCCGGGGGACCCATGATCTCCGTTGATCGGAAGTGCGCTCGGCGCCTCCGCGCGCGCTTCTGCGCCCGTCGCGATCATGGGTGGCCCGGACAAGCCGGGCCATGACGATCAATAAGGGAGCGAGCATCCGCATCCGTCGGCGCCGCAGGTCGCGCTCCCCTGTCGCAAACGCCGCGCTCATGCTAGGTCGCCCGACCGCCACCTCTGCACAGACCTGAAAGTCCCCATGGCCCTGAAAGTCGCCATCGTCGGCCTGCCCAACGTGGGCAAATCGACCCTGTTCAACGCGCTCACCCAGACCGCGGCGGCCCAGGCCGCGAACTATCCGTTCTGCACCATCGAGCCCAACACCGGCGACGTGGCGGTGCCGGAGCCGCGGCTGAGCGCGCTGGCCGACATCGCCGGCTCCAAGGAGATCATCCCGGCGCGGATCAACTTCGTGGATATCGCCGGCCTGGTGCGTGGCGCGTCGAAGGGCGAGGGCCTGGGCAACCAGTTCCTGGCCAACATTCGCGACTGCGACGCGGTGGCCTTCGTCGCCCGCTGCTTCATCGACGACGACATCACCCACGTCGAGGGCAAGGTCGATCCGCTCGCCGATCTGGAGACCATCGAGATCGAGCTGATGCTGGCCGACCTGGAGAGCCTGGAAAAGCGGGTCTCCAACCTCGAGAAACGCGCCAAGGCCGGCGACAAGGAAAGCGCCCAGACGCTCCGCCTTGTGCAGCTGGCCCTGACCGAACTCAACGCCGGCCGCCCGGCCCGCAAGGCCAGCGTCGCCGCCGAGGACCAGAAGGCCTGGCAGATGCTGCAGCTGCTGACCTCCAAGCCCGCCCTCTACGTCGCCAACGTCGATGAGGCCTCGGCCGCCGACGGCAACGACATGTCCAAGCTGGTGGCGGACCGCGCCAAGCGCGACGGCGCCGACTCCGTCGCCATCTCCGCCCAGATCGAGAGCGAGATCGCCATGCTCGACGCCGCCGAACGCGGCGAGTTCCTGGAAACGCTCGGCCTCACCGAACCCGGCCTCAACCGGCTGATCCGCGAGGCCTATCACCTGCTCGGCCTGCAGACCTACTTCACCGCCGGCCCGAAAGAGGCGCGCGCCTGGACCATCCACAAGGGCGACACCGCGCCCCAGGCCGCCGGCGTCATCCACACCGACTTCGAGAAGGGCTTCATCCGCGCCGAGACCATCGCCTTTGACGACTACGTCCGCCTGAAGGGCGAGGCGGGCGCGCGCGACGCCGGCAAGCTCCGCCAGGAAGGCAAGGAGTACGTTGTCAAAGACGGCGACGTGATGAACTTCCGCTTCAACGTCTAACGGGGGCACCACCATGGGCGAGACGATCAAGATCGCGGGCGCGGACGGCTTCGAGTTCAACGCCTACCACGAGCCGGCCATGACCCCGCGCAAGGGCGGGGTGATTGTCATCCAGGAGATCTTCGGCCTCGACGAGCACGTCCGCGCCGACGTCGCCCGCTGGGCCAAGATGGGCTACGAGGCCATCGCGCCTTCGATGTACGACCGCCGCGAGCCGGGCTTCATCGCCCACCACGACGACGCCGGCATCAAGGCCGGCGTGGCCCACGCCATGGGGACGCCCCGCGAGCAGGCCATGGGCGACATCGCCGCCTGCGCCGCCTTCCTGAAGAGCCGCGGCGAGAAGGTCTGCATCGTCGGCTACTGCTACGGCGGCTCGATGACCTGGCTGGCCGCGGCCAATGTCGAAGGCCTGGCGGCGGCCTCGAGCTACTATGGCTCCATGGTCCAGGCCAGCGCGGCGCTTCCGCTCAAGTGCCCGACCATCGTCCACCTGGGCCGCACCGACCACGGCATCCCCGCCGACGAGGTCGCCGCCGCGGTCGGCGAGCACCACCCGGACGTCCCGGTCTACATCTACGAAGGCGCCGGCCACGGCTTCAACAACCAGAGCCCGGAACGCTACAACGCCGAGGCCGCCGACCTCGCCCGCCACCGCACGCTCGAGCTGTTCGACAAGGCCTGAGGCGAGAGATGGGCGAGACCGTCCAGCTCAAGAGCGCCCGCGACGGCTTCCAGTTTGACGCCTACCGCGCGGGCGTCAGCGACGCGCGACGCGGCGGCCTGGTCATCCTGCACGCCATCTGGGGCGTCACCCCGCACCTGCGCGCGCTGGCCGACGATTACGCGGAAGCCGGCTACGAAGTTCTGGTCCCCAGCCTCTTCGACCGCCTCAAGCCCGGCTTCGCCGCCCAGGACACCGCCCCGGCCCTGATGGCCCAGCAGATGGGCTTCGCCGAGGCCACTCATTGGGGCGCCGACGTCCTCGATCTCGTGCAGGCGGCGATCGACGCGCTCGCACCGCCGGTCTTCGCCATGGGCTTCTGCTACGGCGGCACGGTCGCCTGGCTGGCGGCGGCCCGCTGCTCCGACCTCGCCGCCGTCTCCTCCTTCTACGGAGGCCAGATCCCCGACTACCTGACCGAGACGCCCAAGGTCCCGACCATCCTCCACCTTGGCAAGACCGACGAGCTGATCCCGCCGGCCCAGGTCGAAGCCATCCGCGAAGCCCACCCCGACCTGCCCGTCTACATGTACGACGCAGGCCACGCCTTCGTGGCCCCCAACGGCTACCACGAGGACTCCGCGCGGCTGTCGAAGCTGCGGACCCTGGCGCTGTTCAGCCGGAACTCGGGCCTGCGCGGCGAGAGCTAGGCCGCCTCCTCGATCCGCGCCCGAACCTCCGGATCGCGCTCCAGCACTCGCACCAGCACCGCCTGGGCGCCCAGGATGCCGATGCCGGCGGCGTAGCAGGCGAACAGGTCGACCCCGACCACGCCGGTCGCCACCGCGCGGCCGATCTGGCGGTAGATCAGCAGGCCCGCCCCGATCAACAGCCCCATCCCCACCACCACCGAGCCCGGCGTCTGGCCGAACCCCGCCTTGAAACTCATCCAGACATATCGCGTCAGCCACCGCTTCAGCGGCCCGACCAAGAGCGGGATCGCCAGCGAGAAGCCCAGATAGGCGGCCGGCCACAACAGCGTCCAGCGGAGCGTCAGCGCCGGGCTCGCCGGAAACCGGCCCACCGCGTGCGCCACCGCGGCCGCATAGATCAGGCTGGCGGCGGCCACCGTCAGGTCCTGCATGCGCTTGAAGTTCCGCCAGGCGGGTGAAAAGGCCATGCCGCCAAGGTAGGCGCCGAGCGTGGCGCCTGAAAGGGTCAAGTCGCCGCCGGGACGCGGCGCGGCTATGCTCGGCATGTGATCCGAACGTGAGTCGCGCCGCCCTCGCCCTTTCCGCCGTCTTGGCGCTGACCGCCGGCCCCGCCCTGGCGGGCGAGGCGCGCTGCTGGTTCGAGAACAACGTCATCGTGGTCAGCGCCGAGGTGATGGGCTGGCCCGGCGACTACATCCTCGACACCGCCACGCCCCACACCATCCTGGCCGACAGCCAGGCGCAGACGGCCGGCTACACCGAGACCGCCCTCAACGGCGAGATCCGGCTGGCGGGCCTGACCATTCCCAACCGCCCGGTGCAGGTCCTGGCCATCGACCTTCGCACCGGCGCGCTGCCGACTCCGATCTCCGGCGTCATCGGCGCCGACGTGCTGAAGGGCTTCGTCCTGGATGTGCAGTTCAAGCCTTGCCGCGTCACCTTGAGTCCTCGGGCCCGCAAAGGCTTCGGTCCCGCCATCACGCTCCCCATGGATTGGCTGGCCGATCGCCCGGTGGTGCGCGCCGCCATCTCGGACGGGCCGCACGCCTTTTCCGGCGCCTTCACGCCTGGCATCGGCGCCGACACCGCCATCCGCCTCAGCGACGCCCTGGCCGCAGCCCCCGGCGCGCCCAAGCCCAAGGAGCTCTACCCCTTTGGCGTCGCCTTCCCGCGCCTACGCGCGCTCTCCTTCGCCGGCGCGCTGTCGGAAAACCTGCCCGCCGGCCTGATGAAGGCCGAGGACCCGGCGCTCGCCGGCGAGATCGGGACGCAGCTGCTCGCCCACTACCGCCTGCGCTTCGACTTCCCAGCCGGCAAGCTGCTGCTGGCGCCGGCGCCCTAAGTCGGATCGATATTCAGCGGATTTGAGAGCCTTGGCGTCCTCGCCCCCTTGCGGGGCGAGGGTAGGGAGTGGGGGTGGCAGCTCCGTGCCTAAGGGGCCGAAGCGCAGGCCTCACAGCTTGCACCCCCACCCCTGACCCCTCCCCGCAAGGGGGAGGGCAGCGCGCAGAAGGCAATCGCCGCCGAATGTCGATCGACCCTAGGCCATCCAGGTCCGCACGAACTGCGCCATGTTCGGCAGCACATCGACCGCGGCGTGCAGCAGCACGATCAAGAGCAGGCTGCGCGTCCGCGCCCACAGGGTCCCAAACAGCAGCGCGATCGGCGACAGGGTGGCGATCGCAAAGGCCACCACCTGCACCGGATCGGTGGACCAGCCATCGACGCCCGGCCCCCCGCGCAGGAACAGCCCCGGCACGTGGGCCAGCGCGAACAGCAGGGCGCCGATCGCCACCGCGCCGGCCTCGTTGCGCAGCACTGCGGTCAGCCGCGACTGCAGCACCGCGCGGAACAGGAACTCCTCGCAAAGACCCGCCTCGATGGCAAACCAGACGAAGGCGCCCAGCCCGCCGATCGCCAGGGTCTGCGGCGCGGCGTGCAGGCCGGCGATCTGCTTCAGGGCCGGGCTGACCACGCAGAGGAGGGCCAGGATAATCCCGCCCAGCACGATCAACGGCGGCCAGAAGCCGGGCCGGTCCGCCCGCGCGCTGAACAGCGGCCTCAGCTGCGCGCCCAGCGCCGCCAGCAACAGAGCTGGCGCCGCCACATGCACGGCGAGCTTCAGGACCAGCACCAGCATCTCCTGCTCGCGGCCAGGCGGCAGCGCATGGCGCGCCGCGCCCATCCCCCAACCCAGGAACCCCACCGCATAGACCGCCAGGAAGGCCAGGACGGCGGCCAGTTCCAGGGTGGGCCTCGCCACCGGAATCGCCGGCGCGCGCGCCTTGCGGGTCAGCGCCACCGCCAAGGCGGACAACGCCACGCCGAAGATCCCCAGGGAGACCAGCGGGAAGCTCCAGTCGGCGCCCTTGAAGGCCAGATAGCCTGTCGCCGCGCCCCAGGCGGCCAGATATCCGGCGAGCCAGGGCCAGGCCCCGGCGACGCTACGGAAACGATTGAGGCTTGGCATGACGGCGGTCCCTGAACTTGCGAGCGGGGCCGTATGGGGGCGCGGGGCGCGCCCGGCAACTTAGCGATTGTTCATGAAAAAGGGCCCCGGCGGGAAGCCGGGGCCCTGGTTTCTCGTCAGGCGCGAAGAGCTCTAGTGCTCGACGTTGCGCCACAACCGCTTGTAGCTGGCGTAGAGCAGGCCGGAGAAGATCAGCAGATAGATCATCGCGCCGAAGCCGAACTGCTTGCGCTCCTCCATCTTCGGCTCGGCGGCCCACATCAGGAAGGCGGCCACGTCGGTGGCTTCCTCCTTCACCGTGGACGGCTTGCCGTCGTCGAAGGTCACCTTGCCGGGCGCCAGCGGCGGCGGCATGCCAATGGCGCCGCCTTCCGGAACCGCCTTGGCCGCGCCGTGCCAGCTGCCCGACAGGTCGCCGGGGAAGTAGGGGTCGTAGTATTTGCCGGCCGGCAGCGTCAGGCCCGCGGGCGGGGTCTTGAAGCCGCTCAGCAGCGAATAGATGTAGCGCGGGCCACCCTCGCGGGCCTTGGCCATCACCGACAGGTCGGGCGGCAGGCTGCCGCCGTTCGAGGCGCGCGCGGCGTATTCGTTGGCGAAGGGCGCCGGGAACTTGTCGGCCGGGGTCGCCGGACGGCTGATCACGTCGCCCGTGTCGGTGTCGATGTCCTTGACCTGGATGTCATGGGCCAGCGACTTCACCACCGGGTTGTTGTTCGGGTTGGGGTACTTCGGATCGTAGAACGGTCCGCCCTTTTGCCCGAGGTTGCGGAAGCTCATCTGCTCCATCGCGTGGCAGGCCGAGCAGACCTCCCGATAGACCTTGTAGCCCCGCTGGACCTGTTCCTTGTCGAACTTGCCGAACGGGCCTTCGAAGGACCAGTGGATGTCGGCCGGTTCTTCCTCGGTGGTCGCGGCCAACACCGGACCCGCGATGAGGACGAACCCGAGCGCCGCGAACGCGAAACCTTTGCGCAGCATCAGGCTCAACCCCTCTTTTCAGGCGACGCCACGGCGCCGGCGGGCGCGGAGGCGGGATGCGACAGGACGGGCGAGGAGATCGACTCCGGCACCGGCAGCGGGGTCTCGGTGAGTCCCAGCAGCGGTGTGATCACCCAGAAGTAGGCGAAGTAGTAGAGGGCCCCGATCCGCGACAGCCACACGTAGCTGTCCAGGTCGGCGTCCAGGAACTGCACGCCGCCGCTGTGCGGGATCACCAGGTCGTCGGGGGCGTGGGCGCCGCAGACGCCCAGCACCAGGCAGGCCAGGATGAAGATGAAATAGTAAATCCGCGCCGTCGGGCGGTAGCGCATGGAGCGCACCTTCGACGTGTCCAGCCAGGGCAGCACGAACAGCGTACCGATGGCCGCGAACATGCCGAGCACGCCCATCAGCTTGTTCGGGACGGCCCGCAGGATCGCGTAGAACGGCAGCAGGTACCATTCCGGCACGATGTGCTGCGGGGTCTGCAGCGGGTTGGCCTTGATGTAGTTGGCCGCGTCGCCCAGCGCGTCGGGCATGTAGAAGACGAAGGCCGCGTAGACGATCAGGAACACCGAAATCGCGAAGCCGTCCTTCACCGTGTAGTACGGGTGGAAGGGCACGGTGTCGGTCTCGGACTTCACGTTTACGCCGGTCGGGTTGTTGTTCCCCGGCACGTGCAGCGCCCAGATGTGCAGGCCCACGACGCCGGCGATCATGAACGGCAGCAGGTAGTGCAGCGAGAAGAAGCGGTTCAGCGTCGGGTTATCCACCGCGAACCCACCCCACAAGAGCGTGGTGATCGACGGGCCGACGACCGGAATGGCCCCAATCAGGTTGGTGATGACCACCGCGCCGTGGAAGCTCATCTGGCCCCAGGGCAGCACGTAGCCGAAGAAGCCGGTGGCCATCATCAGCAGGTAGATGATGCAGCCCAGGATCCACAGCACCTCGCGCGGCGCCTTGTAGGAGCCGTAGTAGAGGTTGCGGAAGATGTGGATGTAGACCGCCAGGAAGAACATCGAGGCGCCGTTGGCGTGCATGAACTGCACGAGCCAGCCGTAGTTCACGTCACGCCGGATGTGCTCGACCGAGTTGAAGGCCAGGTCGGCGTTGGGAACATAGTGCATCGCCAGGATGATGCCGGTGACGATCTGGATCCCCAGCATCAGCGAGAGCACCCCGCCGAAGGTCCACCAGTAGTTCAGGTTCTTCGGCGTCGGGAAGGTGATGATGGTGTCGTTGGCGAAGCGGATGATCGGCAGGCGCGAATCCAGCCAGCGCTCAAAACCCGACTTCGGTTCGTAGGTTGAATGTCCGCTCATGCTCAGCCGACCTTGATCTTGGAGTCAGAGAGGAACGCATAGTCCGGCACCGCCAGGTTCAGCGGGGCTGGGCCTTTGCGGATGCGGCCGGAGGTGTCGTAGACCGAGCCGTGGCACGGGCAGAGCCAGCCGCCGTAGTCGCCGCCCTGGAAGGTCGGCACGCACCCCAGGTGGGTGCAGACGCCGACCAGAACCAGATACTGGGCCTTGCCGGGCTTGTGGCGGCTCTCGTCGGTGGCGGGATCGCGCAGATCGGCGTGATCGTCCTTGATCGCCGCCTCGATTTCCTTGGCCGTGCGGTAGCGGACGAACAAAGGCTTGCCGCGCCATTTCACCACCACCTGCTGGCCCTCGACGACCTTACCCAGGTCGAACTCGATGGAGGCCAGCGCCAGCGTGTCGCCGGCCGGGTTCATCTGATCGATGAACGGCCAGGCGAGACCGCCAACCGCGCCCAGCGCGGCGACGCCGGCGGCGATGTGGATGAAGTCACGACGGTTCGGGTCCTCACCCGAAGCGTGCAGATCGGGACTTGCGCCCGCGACGGTGTCAGCCACCTAAAACTACCCTTCGTTTCGAGACCCTGGGCGACGTACCCGGCGTCTCAGTCTTTGGACCTAACCAGACGCTCTGGTAAGGCCTTTTTCGTCACGCAAGGTTCGCACGGAACGCACTGACTGGAAGCCCCAGATACCCCGCACTCAACGCCATACCCGACGCCTCGCGAGACCGCTTCCGTGATTCGTGCTTCCACCCCGCCTAACCCATCGCGGATCGCTTAGAATGCGTTTGGCCCTTTTTCAACCGGACATTCCGCAAAACGTCGGCGCCGCACTTCGTCTGGGCGCCTGTCTGAGCACGCCGATCGACGTAATCGAGCCCTGCGGCTTCCCACTTTCCGACGCCGGCGTGCGCCGCGCGGCCATGGATTACGGCGCTCTGGCCGACCTCAAGCGCCACGCCTCCTGGGCCGATTTCCTCAGCGCGCCGCAGCGAAAAGAGGGCCGATTGATCCTCTTCACCACCAAGGGCGCCTCGCCGCTGCACAGCTTTGAATTCCAGACGGGCGACACCCTGCTGTTCGGCCGCGAAAGCTCCGGCGCGCCGCCGGAGGTCCATGAGGCCGCCGACGTGCGCCTGTTCATCCCGCTGGCGCCCGGCGCCCGCTCCTTGAACCTGACGGTCAGCGCCGCGATCGCGCTTTCCGAGGGTTTGCGCCAGATCAATGCCTTCCCAACCGGGGCGCCCTCAGTTTAGCAAACAGCCATGACCACCGCGTCCTCCAACCTTTCGCCCGAAATCCTCGCCCGCCGCGACCGCGCCAAGCAATGGTTCGAGTCGCTGCAGACCCGGATCGTCGCCGCCCTCGAACAGCTTGAGGACGAGGCGCCGGCCGAACTCTACCCGGACACGCCCGGCCGCTTCGACTTGCGCCCCTGGACGCGGGAGACCGGGACCGGCGGCGGCATCGGCGGCCACTTCCGCGGACGCCTGTTCGAAAAAGCCGGGGTCCACAGCTCCGCGGCGACCGCGAAATTCTCGCCGGAGATGGCCAAGACCATGCCGGGCGCCGACGTCGATCCGTCCTACGTCTCGGCCTCGATCAGCCTGATCGTCCATCCGCGAAGCCCGCGCATCCCCACCGTCCACATGAACACCCGCTTCCTATCGACCGCGGAGAGCTGGTTCGGCGGCGGCGCCGACCTGACGCCCATGCTGGACGCGCAACGCACCCAGGAGGCTGACGACACCGTCCTGTTCCACAAGGCCATGCAGGACGCCTGCGATCCCTTCGATCCGGACTGGTACGCAAAGTACAAGGCCTGGTGCGAGGAGTACTTCTTCCTGCCGCACCGGGGCGAGATGCGCGGCGTCGGCGGCATCTTCTACGACCGCCACAACACCGGCGACTTCGAAAAGGACTTCGCCTTCACCCGCGCGGTCGGCGAGGCCTTCCTCGACGTCTATCCGAAGATCGTCCGCCACCACATGGACGAGCCCTGGGACGACGCCGACCGCGCCCAGCAACTGGTCCGCCGCGGCCGCTACGTCGAATTCAACCTGCTCTACGACCGCGGCACCATGTTCGGCCTGAAAGCCGGCGGCAACATCGAGACGATCCTCAGCTCGATGCCACCGCTGGCGGCATGGACGTAGCGCGCCGCTCCCTTCCTGATCGTCATTCCCGGCCTTGTGCCGGGAACCCATGATCACGAAGCTCTCGGCAGACCGCGCGGCGTCGCCGTGCGCAATCTTCGTCCACGGAGTTCATAGGTTCCCGGCACAAGGCCGGGAACGAGCGATGCGGGGCTTCTAGCTGCGCCGCCGCGCGGGCTTCAGCGCCAGGAGGCAGAGCGCACACCCAACCGCCGAGGCCGTTCCCATGCCGAACCGCTCGCCAGCCGTCTGGGTGGCCAGGTTGCCCAGCGTGTTGAGCGCCAGTTGCCCGGCCAGGATCACGTTGAACACCAGGAACGGCAGGCGCGGCAGGTCCCGGCCCCAGTCGCCGGCGCGGACTTCCATCACCGCGGCGGCGAACAGCAGGTAGACCGCCGCCCCGGCGCTGCTCCACCGCAACGCCGCTGGCAGCACCGCGTTCGATCCGCCCCAGGCGATCTGCCCGAACGGCGCGCCCAGGGCCAGCGCCACCTGGAACAGCGCAAAGCCGACGCAGAACACAGCGACACCCCGCGCCGCCCATTGGCTGAGCGAAGGTCTCAAGCCGCCCCCGCCAGGAAGGCCGCGATCCAGCCGCCCAGCCGCGCCCGGTCGTCGCCTCTCGAGAAACTCGCCAGACCCCGCTCCGCCTGCTCGCGCGTCAGCGGTCCGTCGATCCGGCTCTCGATCAGCGCCTTGGCGTAGGCCGGATCGAACTCCGGGTGCGGCTGCATCGAGATCGCCCGCTCGCCTGGCCACACCAGGCCCGCGAACGGCGTGAAATCGCTCGCCGCCCAGACCTCCGCGCCCGGCGGCTGTTCCACCACCTGGTCCTGGTGGCTGGCCGGCAGCCGGATGGCGTCCGCCGGATCGCCTGCCATCCACGGCGCCTGCCGCAGCACCCGATACTCATGCTCACCGACCGCCCAGCCCTTGGGCGACTTGATCACCTTGCCGCCAAAGGCCTGGGCCATGATCTGATGCCCCAGGCACACGCCGACCAGCGCCGCCTGACCCTTCGCCGCCCGCAGGAAATCCTCGAACGGCGCGATCCACGGCAGCGGCTCGTAAGCGCCCGCCGCCCCGCCGGTGATCAGATAGCCGTCGCAGTCCGTCGGGCTGGCCGGCAACTCGCCCTCGTCCACCGCATAGGTCCGCCAGTCATAGGCCTCGCGCCCCAGCAGCCCCTCGAACATGTCGGGATAGGTCCCGAACTCAGGGATAAAGGCCCTGGGCGGGCGGCCGGTCTTGAGAACCCCGATCTTCAAAACGCCATCCCCTGCACCACCGACTTCAGCTTCTCGATGGTCGACAGCTTGTCGTCGATGAAGTCGTGATCGACCCACCAGTCCTCGACCTCGCGCAGCACCTGGCCGACCATCGGGCCCTTGGGCGCGCCGGCGGCGATCACGTCCTCCCCGGTCAGCGGGAAGGCCGGCGGGGTCCAGCCCTCGCCCAGCGCGATCATCCCGCGCCACTGCGGCGTGGTCGCCGACCGGTCGGCCCGCGCCCAGGCGAGCTTGGCCCGGTCGCGGAACGGCTGCGCCCCCAGGCGATAGAGCGCCCGCCGGATCTCGCGCGGGCTCATCCAGCTTTTGAACTCCGGTGTCGGCGCCAAGGCCGCCGCGATCCGGTCGCGCTCGGCGTTGGAGAGCCGCAGGCGCTCAGCGAACGTCACCGCGCCCACCTGGTCGTCCGGCAGCAGCGCCGCCAGCCGCAGCACCGGGTCGTTCTCGAACAGCTGGTCGTCCTCGATAGCCACCAGGCCCGCGAACCGCGCCAAGTCGATGGGCGCCGGCAGGACCTCGCCCAGCACGCCACTCGCAGCCATCAGGCGCACCGCCTCACGCGGATCGTCGGCGCCCAGCAGTTTCAGCAATTCCCTGGAGACCCGCTCCGCCGACAGCGTCTTCAGGTCACCCTTCAGCGCCTCGCAGGCCTCCAGCGCCGCCGCGTCCGCCGTCCCCGCGCCATACCAGGCGAAAAACCGGAAGAACCGCAGGATGCGCAGGTAGTCCTCGCGCACCCGTTCCTCGGCCTCACCCACGAACACGATCCGTCCGGCGCGGGCGTCAGCGCAGCCGTGCCCCGTCGGGTCGAACACGCTACCGTCGCGGCTGGCGTAAAGGCTGTTGAGCGTGAAGTCGCGCCGCTGCGCGTCCTCAGCCCAATCGTCCGTGAAGGCCACGACCGCGCGCCGCCCATCCGTCGCCACGTCGCGGCGCAGGGTGGTGATCTCGTAAGGCTTGCCGCCGCTGACCGCGGTCACAGTCCCATGATCAACGCCGGTCGGCACGGCCTTCAGCCCGGCCGCCTTCAGCGCCGCGGTCACCGCGTCGGGCGTCAGGCGGGTGGCGATGTCGATGTCGCTCACTGGCTTGCCGATCAGGGTGTTGCGCACGCACCCGCCCACAAACCGCGCGCAGTCGGGACCGCCGGCCGCCTCCAGGGCGTCCAGCACGGCCGCCGTCTCCGGCGCCGTCATCCACGGGCGTTGGCCGATCGTCTCGCTCATTTCACGCGGTCTTTAGACCCGGGCTGGCCGGTCTCGAAATAGCCCTTGCTCACCGTCCCGTCGGGGCGGACCTGGCCGGGCACATAGACCTGATGCCGGTTGTCAGGATGGAAGACGGCCGTCGCGACTAATGACAGGCCGACCAGCACGAGCCCGATCATCGCCAGCCACGCCCAGGGCGTCGAGCCCCTCGGCCGGCCAGTGCGCTTCGCCCACGCGCCCCAGACGAACCACACCGCGAACGGCGCGGCGACCAACAGCAGGCGCCAGAAGACGATCTCAAGCAACGGCGGCTCCATAGAGCCGGTCGTAGAGCGCCCGCAGCATCCCCGCCGTGGCGCCCCAGATGAACCGGTCCTCGTGGGTATAGGCGTAGAAGCGCCGCTTTTCACCGGACGGCAGTTCCCGCTCGTGCTCCTCCAGATTGGCCGGGTCCATCAGGAAGCCGAACGGCGTCTCGAAAATATCGGCTACCTCGTCCGGATTGGCCGTCAGGGTGAAGCCCGGCCGCACGAAACCCACCACCGGCGTGATCAGATAGCCGGTGCCGGTGCGGTACGGCGTCGACAGCCCCACCACGCTCACGAATCCCGGCTCCAGCCCGATCTCCTCGTGCGCCTCGCGCAGCGCCGTCTGCCAGGGCGTCTCGCCGGGATCGCGCCGCCCGCCCGGCAGCGCCACCTGGCCCGTATGCCGCCGCAGCGTGTCGGCCCGCCGGGTCAGGATCACCGACAGGCCGTGGTCACGCTCCACCAGCGCGATCAACACCGCCGCCGGCGTCAGCGGCCCGTCGACCTCGGTGGGTCCATAGGCCTTGGAGAGATCGAAGTCGGATGAGATGGCGCCGGTCTGCCCCGAGTTTGGCCGCGCCGGATCATGCGCCTCCAGCGGATCGAGGTGGTCGCCGATCCAGTCGCGCAGGTCGCCGCGCCCGCCCCTGAGACTCACAGTTGATGGACCCGCGCGGGCCCCACCGGATACCAGGCCCCGTTCGACGCCACGCCCAGCGTCGGGCCGTCCGGCGTCTCCCGCTCTTCGGAAAGCTCCACCAGTTCATAGAACACCGGCCGCGCGATCAGCGCCTCCAGACCGCGCCGCACGTGCAGATAGGGCCGAGGCTCGCCGTCCCTGCCAATCTCGACGCGGATGTAGTTCTCCGGCCCCGCCTCCACCTCGTCGCCGACGTTGGTCAGGAACTTCAGCGTCTCGCCGACCCGGTCCACCCGGGTTGCGATGAACGGCGCGTCCTCGACGGTGATCTTCATCTTCTCCACCGGCGTCACCAGGTGGATGCCGTCGGGGTCCTTGCGCAGCACCGTCGAGAACAGCCGCACCAGGGCCTCGCGCCCGATCGGCGTCCCTTCGTGAAACCAGACCCCGTCCTTGCGGATGACGATGTCGATCTCGCCGCAGTGAGCGGGATTCCATAGATGCACCGGCGGCAGCCCACGGCCCGGCGCCTGCTTCGCCGCCGCGACGATCCCTTCGAGTCCCGGTCTCACCGCTTCATCGGCCATGCCTGAGAAGGTAGGCGCGCCCGCCGGTCGCCTCAAGCACTCCTCTCCCCCGCGAAGCGAGAGGGAGAGGGAAGGGAGAGGGCTACGCGGGTTCGATCAGTCCGCTGAGCTCACCCGCATCCGCCTTCAGCGCGCGCACCAGCACACGGCGCTGATCCACCGGCCCCGGCAGGATCACCGCCCCGCCGGGCGCGCCCGCGAAGCCGACGCGGCTGAAGTAGGGCTCATCGCCCACCAACACCACATGGCTCTGGCCGGCGGCCTGCGCCGCCTCGCAGGCCCGCGCCACCAGCCGAGCGCCAAAGCCCGCGTTGCGCTCACCCAGTTCCACCGCGAAGGGACCCAGGAACATCACCGGCTGGCCGCCCACGCGGACATGCCACATGCGCGCGCAGCCCAGCAGGCGATCCCCCGACCAGGCGCAGACCGACATCTCCGGCGCGAAGGTCGCGAACTCGCGCACGCGCTCAGACGCCTTGGCGTAGCGGCCGGGGCCGAAGGCGCGCTCGATCAGCGCGTCGACCAGGGGCCCATCCTGGGCGCGTTCGAATTGCAGAGTGATCGCCGGAACACCGGCGGGTTGGACGGTCATGACTGTGAAAACTCGACGACGAAGGCGACGATCCCGTGGCGTGCGATGCCCGGGAGGCGGAGGTCAGGCGGCGCTATCGGCGCGCCCGGTTCGTCGCAGTCGTCGCATCGGTCTGAGACCTTGTGGTCGAGGCCGGCGCAGATAGGGCCTTAAGCCCCCAAGGTCAACGTCGAGGGGGTCAACGTTGAGGGGGTCAACGGCGCGCGGCTTCAGAACTGGGTCTTCGGCTGGCCGGGCCCCTGGTTGCCCGAGAGCAGGTCGGCGAGCCGCGCCTGGCGGTCGACCCCGGTCTTGGCGTAGATCGATTTCAGGTGGCTGCGTACCGTGCTCATACCAAGGCCGCAGGTTTCGGCGTACCCCTGCACCGAGCCGCCCAGCACCAGATAGAGGGTCAGCCGGACTTCGGCGGACGTCAGGCCAAACGCCGTTTTCAACCGGTACTCGCGGTCGTCGTCGCGCCGCGCCCGCGCCGCGCGCAGCGCCGCCATCAGCTTGCGGACCTCTGGCCTGGACGAGGTTTCCGCCGCCTTCAGAGCCTTCCACATGGTCGGATAGAGTTCGCCGTAGACGCCAATTTTCAGCTGGAAGTCTTCCAACACGCCTTCGTGTCCCTCGGTATCTTCTGCGCCTTCGCTCATGTTCGCCTCAAATGCTGCTAGCGGCGCGGCACAAGCGACACCAGGGCGGCCTGGCGGTTCACGCCGACCTTGGCGAACACCGACTTGAGCTGGCCGCGGGCCGTGCCTTCAGCGACGCCGAACAGTTCGGCGTAGCCGGCGACCGAGCCGCCATCCGCCAGATGCAGCGCCAGCCGCACCTCAGTGGCGGTTAACCGCCAGGTTCGCACAAGGTGATCGGCCCGGCGGCCTTCGTTGCGAACCTGGGCTGCGTGGATCGCTGAGATCCGTCGCGCGATCTCCGGCTTGGCCGACTGCTCGGCCTCGATGAGCCGCGGGCCGAAGGTCGGATAGAGCTCCGCATAGGGTCCGGCGAAGGCGACGCCGCTAGTCGCTAGGCTCAGGCGCGGCTTATCGGTATCATCGTTATCCATCGGGAACCCTCTTAGGGGCGGGCGTCGCGTAACATGGATATTACCTCAACGGCCGGCCGGCTCCAGCCCGGTGTGCGCCTGATCGACATGGACCCCGTCGTTTCGCCGCTGGAGCAGCTGCGGCCCTGGGGTCGCCGGATGCGCTTCCGGCTCGAGCAGCACTTCCTCACCGAGGCCCTGCGCAAGGGGTGCCGGCTGTGGGTCGAGGACCGCGCCAAGGGCATGGCCTTCATCGAACGCGGCCGTCAGAACTTCCGCGCAGCCCCCCGGGCGCTGATGGCCGCCGCGCAGACCGAAGCTGTCCGCGTGCGCGACGTGCCGCCCTGGCTCGCCTCACCGCCGGTGCCCTGCGAGTGGTTCGCCCCGGTGAAGGGCGAGCCCGAGGGCTGCGTTTTCTATGTGCACGGCGGCTCGTTCATCGCCGAACGCAGTCCCCGGCTCACGGTCATGGTCTCGCAGTTCGCCGGGCGCGCCAACGCGCGGGTGTTCGCGCCGGACTACCGCCTGGCGCCCGAGCATCCCTGCCCCGCCGCCGTCGACGACATCGCCGCGGCCTACCGCTGGATCCGCAAAGCGCAGCCGGATGTGCCGATCGTGGCGCTGGCCGACTCCGCCGGCTGCTCGGTGCTGCTGGCCGCCCTGCAGCAGGCCCGCGACGAGGGCGAGGTCATGCCGGAGGGCATCGTTCTGCTGTCGCCCTGGGTCGACCTGTCGCTGCAGAGCTGGTCGGTCGTCGCGGCCTCGATGACCGGCACCACCGGGTCTTCCATGGAAGCCCTGGCCCTGATGGCGCACCTCTACCTGCAGGGCGGATCGGCCACCGATCCGGTCGCGTCCCCGCTGTTTGGCGACTTCTCCGGCTTCCCGCCGATGCTGATCCACGCCTCGAAGGGCGACATCCTCTACGACGATGCGACCCGGCTCGCCGACCGCATCCGCGACATCGGCGGCGACCTGACCGTCCGGCTCTGGGCCAGCGAGACCCACATGTGGGAACGCACCAACTCGTCCCGCGCCAAGGAATCCATCGACCTGGCCGCCGACTTCATCCAGCGCTGCCTGGCCTAGGACCCGCGCACGAAGAGCCGTTGCCCCCGAGCCTACGGCAGGGCAGGTTGCCGCGTCCATGGCCGAGCCCAATTCCGACTCCGTTCCTTCAGCCCGCGCCCTGCTGAAGGAGCGCGACTATCTGTTCTTCTGGGTCTCGCGCTGGACCGGCGGGTTCGCCGCCCAGATCCAGAGCGTCGCCATGGGCTGGCAGATGTATGCGCTTGCCCGCCTGACCCACTCGGTGAAGGAAAGCTCGTTCCTGGTCGGGATGATCGGGCTGGCCGCCTTCATCCCGGTCTTCCTGCTCACCCTGCCGGCGGGCGAGACCGCCGACCGCTACGACCGCAAGAAGGTGCTGTTGTTCTGCTACGCGGGCGAGGTCGCCACCGTCCTGGTCCTGGCCGTCGAAACCTGGCGGCACGAGGCGTCGGTCCCCATGCTGCTGATCGTCGGCTTCCTGTTCGGCGCGGCGCGGGCCTTCTTCAACCCAGCTTCGACGGCGCTTGGCCCCATGCTGGTGCCGCGGCCGCTGCTGCCGCGCTCCATCGCCTGGAATTCCCTGGCCTGGCAGACCGCCTCGATCATCGGCCCGGCGGCCGGCGGCTTCCTGGTCGCGACCTCGCCGGCCTACGCCTACTTCACCACCTTCGTCCTCTACGGCGTGGCCGCCGCCTGCACGCTCGCGGTCCGCAAGAGCGGCCAGCCAGTGGTCAACCCAGGCTCGCGCTGGGAGCTGGTCAAGGAAGGCCTCGCCTACGTCTGGAACCAGAAGATCGTTTTCGGCGCGATCAGCCTCGACCTGTTCGCCGTGCTGCTGGGCGGGGCCACCGCGCTCCTGCCGGTCTTCGCCCGCGACATCCTGCACGTCGGCCCCCAGGGCTTCGGCATCCTGCGCTCCGGCCCCGCCATCGGCGCCACGGTCGTGGCCGTGCTGCTGGCGGCCAATCCGATCCGTAAGAAGGCCGGGCTCTTCATGTTCTTCGGCGTCGGGACCTTCGGCCTGGCCACCTGCGTTTTCGCCGTCTCGCGCAGCCTCTGGCTGTCGGTCGCAGCGCTGGCCGTGCTGGGTGGGGCCGACATGCTCAGCGTCTATGTCCGCCAGACGCTCGTCCAGCTGGTCACGCCGGACGCCATGCGCG
The DNA here is from genome assembly GCA_903822175.1 of uncultured Alphaproteobacteria bacterium. GTDB lineage: Bacteria > Pseudomonadota > Alphaproteobacteria > Caulobacterales > Caulobacteraceae > Phenylobacterium. Next base: position 63,376 of record CAIJOB010000039.1, on the reverse strand, counting down.
GCCGCGTCGCCGCCGTCTCGTCGGTCTTCATCGGCGCCTCCAACGAGCTGGGCGAATTCGAGAGCGGCGTCGTGGCCCGCTTCCTGGGGCCCGTCGGCGCGGCCCTGTTCGGCGGCGTCGGCGCGGTGATCGTCACCGGCGTCTGGGCCTTCCTGTTTCCCGCCTTGCGCAAGGCCGACCGGCTCGAATAACTGTCGCTCATAAAAATCTGCGGAGGAATTTGAGATGGGTGCGTTAGACGGCAAGGTGGTCCTGGTTACAGGCGGCGGCAACGGCATCGGGCGCGACTGCGCCCTGATCGCGGCCCAGGAAGGCGCGAAGGTCGTGGTCAACGATCTCGGCGCGGGCCTGAAGGGCGATGATGAAGGCTCCGCCAGCGCCGCCGAGGCGGTCGCCCAGGAGATCCGCGCCGCCGGCGGCGAGGCCGTCTCCAACTCCGACAGCGTGACCAACCTCGACGCCGTCTACGGCATGGTCGAGCAGGCGAAGAAGAGCTTCGGCGGCCTGCACGCGGTGATCAATCCCGCCGGCATCCTGCGCGACGTGATGTTCCACAAGATGACAGAGCGCGACTGGGATCAGGTGATCGAGGTCCACATGCGCGGCTCCTTCAACGTCGCCCGCGCCACCATCGAGCTGTTCCGCGAACAGAACGACGGCGCCTACATGTTCTTCACCTCGACCAGCGGCCTGTTCGGCAACATCGGCCAGGCCAACTATGGCGCGGCCAAGATGGGCATCGCCGGCCTCAGCCGCATCATCGCCATGGAAGGCGCCCGCAACAACGTGCGCTCCAACTGCCTGGCGCCGGTCGCCTGGACGCGGATGACCCAGTCCGTGCCGATCAAGGATGAAGCCGCCGCCGCCCGCCGCGCGGTGATGGCCGAGAAGATCCGCGCCGATCAACCCGCCCGTTTCTCCGTCGCCATGATCGCGCCCGCCGCGTCCAGCGTCTCCGGCCAGATCTTCGGCTCGTCGGGCGAAAACATCATCCTCTACAGCCAGCCCCGGCCGGTCGAGACCTGCACCAAGCCCGAGGGCGAAAGCTGGACGGTGGACTCGATCATCAAGGAAGCCATCCCCAAGATGGCCCCCAAGTTCTTCGACCTGAACCGCGCGCCGATGGCCGGCGCCAAACCGGCCAACGCCCCGGCGTAGATCGCCAAAAACCTCCCCCGATTTCGGGGGAGGGGGACCACGAAGTGGTGGAGGGGGCGCTGCCGGCGCACTGAATTCAGAGCACGGCCCCAACGCCCCCTCCGTCAGCTCCGCTGACACCTCCCCCGAAATCAGGGGAGGTTTTTCAGGCGCCGCCCAGAGCAATTGAGAGGGACATGATGGACTGCCAGCAGGAACTCACCCTCGGCCGCACCGCCTTTGGCGGCCGGGACTTCGCCGCCGCCTTCTTCCATTTCGGGCGCGCGCACGGCGCCTGCCATGACGACAAGGCCCTGCACCTTGCCGCCCACTGGGGCATGACCCGCGCCGCCCTGCGCCGTGGCCAGTTCAAGACCGCCGCGACCCAGTGGACGCTCGGCGTGCTCGCCTGGATCTTCGATTGAGCGGCTCCCACGCGCCGGCCGAGACTGGCGTCGCTGAAGTCGCCGGCGTCGCCTTCACGCCCACCGAGGCCGCCGCCGCCATCGCGCTCGGCCTGCTGGCGTTGCTGATCTCCGGCCTGATGGGCCTGCTGCTCGCCGACCTCGCCCAGGCGGGCCGCCTCTCGGCCCAGGGCATTGGGCTCACCGCCATGCTGGAGGCGCTCAGCACCGGCGTCGTCACCGGCGCGGCCGGCATCGTGCTCAAGCCCGTGCGCCTGCGGGCCATCGCCATCATCGCCGCCGTGATCCTGGTCGGCCTCGACCTCGCCACCACCCAGGTCAGCGGCCAGGGCGTCATGCTGGTCCGCGGCCTCGCGGGCCTGCCCGAGGGCGTGCTCCTATGGATTTCCATCGGCTTCATTTCCCGGACCGCCACGCCTGAGCGCTGGGCGGCGATCCTGTTCACCGGCATGGGCCTGACCCAGCTCGCCGTCGCCACCGGCCTCTCAGCCCTGGTCCTGCCCCGCTTCGGCGCCAACGGCGGCTACATCACCGTCGCGGCCGCCGCCGCCCTGGCGATCCCAGTAGCGCTGTTCCTGCCCCGCAAGCTTGGCGCGGTGACCGAAGGCGGGGGCGAGACCGCCGGCGCGCCGCCCCTGCGCGGCTGGGTGGCGCTGGCCGGCACGCTCTGCATGGCGTCCTCGCTGACCGCGGTGTCGGTCTACATCATCCCGTTTGCGGTCCAGGCGGGTCTCAGCGTGCCCATCGGGCGCACCGCGATCTCCTTCGGCCTGGCCTGTCAGATGACCGGCGGCGCGCTCGCCACCCTGCTCGCCGGCCGCATCCGCTACATCACCGTCTTCTACGCCTGCGCCGCCGGGTTCGGAGCGACCTGGATCGCCTATGCCCTGCATTCGCCCGCCTGGCTGTTCATCGCCATGACCGGGGTTTCCGGCCTGGCCATGTTCATCGCCGGCCCGTTCCTGGTGCCGATGACCATCGACGCCGACCCGTCCCGCCGCGCCGCCATGCAGAGCGGCGCCGTCCAGCTCCTCGCCGGCGCGCTCGGCCCCCTGCTGGCCTCGCTGGCGGTGAGCGACCAGAATGTCCACGGCGCGCTGATCCTCGCCGCCGGCCTGCAGGCCGGCGGCCTCGCCGTCGCGACGATCCTCTACCGGACGACGAAGAAATCTCCCCTCCCCTGAGGGGAGGGACAGATCGCGCAGCGATCAGGGTGGGGAAGTGCGGGCCGGAGCGCTGAGTCAGCGCTTGATCCTGACAGCCCCACCCGTCTTGCTATCGCTCGCCACCCTCCCCGGAATGGGGAGGGGAATCAGAGCCGGTGCCTCAGCACCCACGCGTCCCGCGTCAGTTCCCAGTAGAGCGAGCGCCGCACGGTCCCGTCGGGGCGCGAGCTCTCCACCTCGCCCATCCGCCGGTAGCCCGCCCCGTCGATGGCCTTGGCGGAGCGGACATTGTCGAGGGCTGCGGTGAGCCCGATCAGCCGCAGACCCAGGACCTCGAACATCCAGGCGGTGGCGCCTGCGACGCCGCTGCGCCCCGCGCCGGAGTTCTGCAGGTCCGCCCGCCGTGCGCCGGCCAGTTCGCCCGACGCCCGCTCCGGCCAGATGCTGATGCGTGAATAGCTGGCCACCTCGCCCGCCTCGTCCAGGCTGACGCTCAGGATGCAGCGGCCCTCCTGGCGCAGCGCCTCGCCCTCAGCCACCCACAGCGCGACACTGTCGAAGGTGATCGGCCGCGGCAGGTCGTAGATCGGGTCCGAGACCTGGGGGTCGGAAAGCAGCGCCAACAGCCCCGCCACATGCTGCGGCCCCGCGATCAGCGGCCCCTCCGCCGTGCGCACCGCCTCGCGGATCGCCGCCTCTTCTTCAGCGGTCGCGACCAGCACCGTTTTGGGCGGCGCGCTCATGGGGCCGCCGCTAGCGCTGAACCTGGACGACGCCGCCCGGCGCGTCGGGGGCGCCCTCGGCGATCACCAGATAGCGGCGCGCGCCCGGGGCGGCTTCCGCCGTCACCACCTGGCGGACAGGGCCGACCGCGTTGACGACGGCGGCGCCAGCCGGATTGGTCGTGAAAGCTGCCAGAGGCTGCAGCTTGCCCGCGCCCTTCGGATCGTCCGACAGGGCCAGCACATAAGCCGTCTTCGGCTTGAGGCCCGCGGCGCCGGCCTGCAGCACCTGCACCTGACCCTGATCGAACAGGGTGACCTGGGTCACCGGCTTTCCGTCCGGACTGGCAAGGGTCAGCATTGCGCGGTTGGCGGCGAGGCCCAGCGGGACGAGGTTTCTCAGGCCATCGCCGCTCGGCACGGCGTTCGGTGCGTACATCACGCCTTGCGGCGCCTGGCCGATGGGGATGGTGGCGATCACCGTGTTGCTGGCGGTGTCGATCGCGGCCACCTCGTCGGCGTTCTCCAGCCCGACATAGATCCGGGCGCCGTCGCCCGAGGGCCAGAGCCCATGCGGCAAGGCCCCGACGGCAATGGTCGCGGTCTGGGCGAAGCTGTCGGTGCGGAACACCTTCACCGCGTTCTGCGAGCCGATCGTCACATAGGCGAACTGGCCGGCGCGGTTGCGCACGAAGTTGACGTGGTTGGTGATGGCTCCGGTGTCGAGCACCTTCAGCACGGCGAAAGGCGGACGGGCGTCGAACACCATGACCTTGCCGGTGTCCTTCTGGGTCATCCAGACCTGCTTGCCGTCCGGCGTGGCGGCGATGTCGGGACAGAAGGGACTGTCCTGCGTCACCCGGCCGACGATCTTGCGGCTCTTGGGATCGATCACCAGCGTCTGCGGCGTGAAGCTGGAGCAGACGTAGGCGTAGCGGCCGTCCGGCGCGAAGATCGTCATGCCGGGGCCGTTGAGGACCTTGATCCGCCCCTTAGGCAGATAGGTCTTGCCGTCGAGGATCTGCAGGTAGTCTTCGCCCCGCACGGCGACCCAGACTTCCTTGCCGTCCGGCGCGAAGAAGGCCTCGTGCGGCGAGCGGCCGACGTAGGTCACGTGCTTCACCGCATTGGTCGCGGTGTCGATGAAGGTCACCGAATTCGAGCCGACAGAGACCACCGCCAGGGTGTGGTGGTCGGGCGACAGCCCCATGCCATGCACCAGCAGCTGGCCGCGGTAGAGCGGGCTGAGGCTCGCAGGTGTCGGGTCACCCAGCCGGATCACGCCCAGCAGCTTGTTGCTCGACGGATCGATCACCGAGACGGTGTTGGAGAACTGGTCGGACGTATAGAAGCGGTCGCGGCCGCTGATCGCGATATCCGGCGCGCTGGCGAGGCCCGGGGCCTGGGCGGCGACGGCGGCCCCCGCAATGGCCGCCAGCAACAGCGAGAGCCCCAGGCTCGCGATCTTGAGACGCGCGATCATGGCTTCTTCCTCTCCGCCAGCGCCTGCCGCATCACCGCGATCTCCTGGTTCTGTTCGACGATGATCGCCTGGGCGAGACGCCGCAACCGCTCATCCTTCCCGTAGGCGAGCTCGGCCTGCGCCATCTCCACCGCGCCCTGGTGGTGCGGGATCATCATCGCCGCGAAGTCCCGGTCCGGGTCCCCGCTCTGCGGCGCCATCATCGCCTGGTGCATCCGCGTCATCGCGTCCGCCATCTGCGCCCCGAAGCCCTGCGCCGACATGGCCGCCAGCCCCGAGGCGGAGGTCGCGGCGATCGCGGCAAGAGCGCCCACGGTCAGGATCACCACGCGGCCCGGGGTCATGGCATCTCCTTAGCCTTGCGCTGCGGTCGAGACCCTCAGGACTCCGCCAGCTTCTCCAGCGACTCCCCGTAGAGCCGCCGCACCGTCCAGCCCTCTTTGCGCATGGCGCCCAGGCTGTCGTAAAATTCGATCGACGGCGTGTTCCAGTCGAGCACCGACCACTCCAGCCGACCCAGATCAGCCTCGACGCAACGCTGCGCCAGGCGCCGCAACAGCGCCTTGCCGGCCCCCACGCCGCGCGCGCCCGGAACAACGAACAGGTCTTCCAGATAGATCCCCGCCCGGCCTCGGAAGGTCGAATAGCTGTAGAACCACAGCGCGAAGCCCACCGGCACGCCGTCGGCCTCGGCGATGTCGCAGAAGGCGCGCGGGTTCTCGCCGAACAGGTCGCGGCGCAGGTCGGCCTCGGTGCACTCCACCTCGTGCAGCAGCCGCTCGTAGTCCGCCAGGTCGCGGATAAATTCCAGGATCAGGGTGATATCGGCCGGCGAGGCGACGCGAACGCTTACCTTGCTCATGCTCAGCTGAGGCTCCCCTCGCCGATGACCACGCCCGGCGGCGGCTTGCTGGACTCCGGCACGAAGAAGTCGGGCATCAGGGTCTGGGTCGGGTCGACCTTGTACTGTTCGAAATCGCGCACGCCCTCGCCGTAGAGGAAGCTGTCGTCGATCAGGAAATTGCCGGTGAACTCGCGCGCGGGCTTCACGAAGATCGCGTGCGCCGCGTCGGCCATGATCTCGACGGTCCGGCAGTGGCGCAGGCCCTCGTCGCCGGCCAGGGCGAACTTGATCGCCGCCGTGGCGATCCCGGTCCGGGGCCACAGCGCATTGAAGGCGATGCCGTCGGCGGCGAACTCGGCGCTCATGCCCAGCACGCACATGCTCATGCCGAACTTGGCCATCGAATAGGCCGTATGCCCGGCGAACCAGCGCGGGCTCATGTCCAGCGGCGGCGACAGCATCAGCACATGCGGATTGGCCGCGCGCTTCAGGTGCGGGATGCAGGCCTTGGAGGTGAGGTACGTCCCCCGCGCATTGATCTGGTTCATCAGGTCGTAGCGCTTCATGTCGGTGGCGAGCGTGCCGGTCAGCGAGATCGCCGAGGCGTTGTTCACGCAGATATCGATGCCGCCGAACTTCGCCACCGTCGCCTCGACAGCGGCCAGCACCGAGGCCTCCTCGCGCACGTCGACGATCAGCGGCAGCGCCTTGCCGCCCGCCGCCTCGATCTCCTCGGCCGCGGTGTAGATGGTGCCGGGCAGCTTGGGATGCGGCTCGGCGGTCTTCGCCGCGATCGCCACATTGGCCCCATCCCGCGCGGCGCGCAGCGCGATCGCCAGGCCGATGCCCCGGCTCGCGCCGGTGACGAAGAGGGTCTTGCCGGCAAGGCTGCTCATACGCTCACTCCTGTGGTCTCTTCCGACAAGGCCCAAAGCCGCTCCGCGGCCTCGGGGTCGAGCGCGTGCGGCGCAACGCCGACGCGGCCACATTCATATGGCGGCGCCTGCGCCAGGTTCTCCAGATAGAGCCCGCCGACGCCTTCCAGTTCCTCGCCAACCGCCGCCCAGACGCTGGTGGACGCGCCCTGCGCCGGGGTCTTGAAGCCGACCAGCGGCTTTCCTTCGGCGTCATACCAGCCCATCGCCACCTGCTCCTCGTGCGGCAGGTGGCGCTGCAGGGGCGTGAAGATGCCGCCCGGCATCACCGAGTTGGCGCGGATGCCGAGGTCCGCGAACCGCTTGTCGAAGCCCACCGCGAACAGCGCGTTGGCGGTCTTCGACTGGCCATAGGCGGCCCATTTATCGTAGGCGCGATGCCGGTAGTTCGGGTCCTCGAAGTTCACCGCGCTGCGGACGTGGCCGATGGACGACAGCGAGACCAGTCGTGAGGCCCGGCCCTCTTCCGCCCCGTTCATCAGCGCCCGCGCCAACCCGACGCCCAGCGCGAAGTGGCCGAAGTGGTTGGTGCCGAGCTGCATCTCCAGATCGTCGGCCGTGTAGGCCAGCGGGCAGGCCATGACGCCGGCGTTGTTGATCAGCAGGTTGAGCGGCCTGTCGCCCCAGGCCCGCGCGAAGGCTGCGACACTGGCCAGGTCCTGCAGGTCGAGCATGCCGACGCTGGCCCGTTCGGCGCCCACCGCGGCGTTGACCGCCTTCGCCGCAGCCTCGCCCAGGTCGCGCTTGCGCACCGCGATCACCACCTCCGCCCCGGCCCCGGCGAGCGCCTTCACCGTCTCGATGCCGATGCCGGTCGCGCCGCCGGTGACGATGGCGGTCTGGCCGGAGAGGTCCTTGCCCGCAACCAGCACGCTGGCGTCGGTGTATGGGTCGAGGCCGGAGGTGATGAGGGTCATTCAGGCCACTTTCGAAAAATCAGGAGCGCGCTTTTCCGCGAAGGCCGCGAAGGCCTCCTTGGCTTCGTCCGACTTGAGCTGGGCGATGAAGTGCTGGCCCTCCTCGGCCATGCGCCTGGCCAGGCCTGCGGGGTCGCGCATCAGCGACTTGGTGATCGCCACCGAGGCCGGCGGCTTCGCCGCCACGGCCTGAGCCGCCGCCAAAGCGCGGGCCTGCACCTCGCCCGCCGGCAGGGCGGCGTTGGCGATGCCCCAGGCCTCGGCCTTGCGCCCGTCGATCGCCTCGCCCAGCACGAACATCGAAAACGCCCGGGCATGCCCGATCCGCGCCGGCAGCAGGATCGAGGACGCCGCCTCCGGCAGCAGCGCCAGATTGACGAAGGGCGTGGTCAGCAGAGCGTCCTCGGCGACGAACACCAGGTCGCAGTGCAGCAGCATGGTCACGCCGACGCCCACCGCGCGGCCCTGCACCGCCGCCACCAGCGGGGTCTTGGCGCGGCCCAGCGCGGTGAGCAGCGGATTGCCCTCCGCCTGCGCCTTCTTCGCCTCCGGATCGCCCGCGTTCACCGCCGCGAAGTCCGCCAGGTCGTTGCCCGCGGTGAACATGTCGCCATTGGCCTGGATCAGCACGCAGCGCACATCGCGGTCGTCGTTGGCGCCATCGATGGCGTCGCCCAGCGCGCGGTACATCTCCCGCGTCAGCGCGTTCTTCTTCTCGGGCCGGTTCAGCGTCAGGATGAGAACCCCGCCGGCCTTCTCGATCAGCACATGGCCGTTCTTTGGGTCAGTCACTTGAAAATCCTTGGTCTTGAACGCCTTCGCCCCGAGGCTTTAGGCCGCCGCCCGGTACCAGTCGACGCCGTTTTCATCCCGCGTCCGCACCGCCTGGCCGCGCGCGATCAGGCAGTTCAGGTGCGCCAGGCTCTCGCCGGTCGCCAGGCCCAGCAGGTTCTGGTCGATCACCCGGCGGAACAGCACGTGGAACACATCGACCACCCGCTTCGGCTCGGCGATCAGCTTGTGCAGCCGGTCCAGCCCCCGCTCATGGCCGCCGATCAGGTGATCGATCCGCGCGTGCAGCCCATGGAACGGGTCGTTGTGCGCCGGCAGCACCAGCACGTCGTCCGGCACCTTGCCCTTGATCCGCGCCAGCGAAGTCAGCCAGTCGGTCAGCGGGTCGCCGTCCGGCTCGGTCGGGAACACCGACACATTGGAGGAGATCTTCGGCAGCACCTGGTCGCCGCTGATCATCAGCTTCAGCTCGGGGCAATAGAGGCAGGCGTGCTCGGGGCTGTGGCCGGACCCCACCACCACGCGCCACAGCTTGCCGCCGATGGTCAGTTCGTCGCCGTCGTTCAGCCGGTGGAAACTGTCGGGCAGCGCGTGCAAGCCGCGCCCAAACCCGCCGAAGCGCGCCTTGTAGTGCTCGAGCGCGTCCTCATCCCAGCCGGCCGCCTTGAAGAACCGCACCGCGTCGTCCGGCGCCTCGCGCCCGGTGTCGGCGGCCAGCGAGCGGCAGGTCATGAACTCCAGCCGCGTGATCCACAGCCGCGCGTCGAACTTGCGGGTCAGATAGCCGGACATGCCGATGTGGTCGGGGTGCATGTGGGTGACCAGCACCCGGCTGACCCCCTTGCCGGCCAGCGGCCCCTGGAAGGCCGCGCGCCAGGCGTCGCGCGTCGCGATCCCGCCCATGCCGGTATCGACGATCGCACAGCCGGCATCACCCTCGTCAATGGCCCAGACGTTGATGAACCCCAGCGCCCCGCCCAGCGGCATCCGCAGCCACTTGACGCCCGGCGCTACATCCCGCGCCTCGCCACCCACCTTCGGCGGATCAGCGAAGGGATAGTCCAGCTTCGGCCGGGGGTGATCCGGATAGGATTGTTCGACGCCGTCCCGCAAAGGCCCGCTCCCACTCATGAGCGGCCATTTTCGACCGCCAGGCCGGCCAGCGCAAACAGCTTCGCGCGCAAGCCTAGTGCGCGGCGCTGGTGTCGACGTTGGCGGGCGGACGCGGCGTGATCCAGACCAGGGCCGCGGCGATCGCAAACACGATGGCGCAGGCCAGGAACAGCTGGTTGGTGGCCAGCATCACCGCCTGGCCGCCGACCATGTCGTTGACCGTGGCCAGCGCCGCCCCGGCGTTCATCGTCGGGCCGGTCAGGCTGTCCACTGTCGTCTGGGCATGCGGCATGGTGGCGGCGAGGTCGGCGTGGTTGCGGGTGGCGTTGTTCTCCCAGACCGTGCTGACGATCGAGGTCGCCACCGCGCCGGCCACCGTGCGCAGGAAGTTCAGCAGGCCGGACGCGTCGGCGGTCTCCGACGGATCGACAGCGCCCAGCGCCACCGTCGTCACCGGCAGGAAGAACATCGGCATCGCCGCGCCCGCCACGAACAGCCAGATCCCGATCTGCCAGAAGGTCATCTGCGACATCTCATGGCTGCGCATGAAGGTTGTGAACGCCAGCCAGGCGACGCCGGCGAACAGGATGCGGCGCGGGTCCATCTTGGTCATGGCCTGGGCGGTGATCGGCGCGCTGACGATGGCCAGGATGCCGATCAGCCCGGTGATGTAGCCGGCCCAGGTGGCCGTGTAGCCCATGTTCGACTGCAGCCAGAGCGGGGTCAGGACGTTGGTGGCGAAGAAGGCGCCCATGGTCAGGGTCAGGGTGACCATCGAGGCTGAGAAGCCCCGGTGGCGGAACACCCTCAGGTTCACGATCGGGTTCTTCTCGGTCAGCTCCCAGATCAGGAAGGCGGCGAAACCGATGGCCGCGGTGACCGCCAGGGCGACGATGGTCGGGGACTGGAACCAGTCCAGCTGCTTGCCCAGGTCCAGCAGGATCTGCAGGGCCGCGATCCAGACGATCAACAGGCCCAGGCCCACCGCGTCGAACGGCGCCCGGCGCGTCTCGCCCTCGTAGCGGGAGAGCGTGCGCCAGACGAGAAAGCCGGCGAGGATCGCCACCGGCACATTGACCATGAAGATCGAGCCCCAGCCGAAGGTGTCGCACAGATAGCCGCCCAGGATCGGGCCGCAGACCGGCGCGACCAGGGTGGTCACCGCCCACAGGCCCATGGCCGCAGGCTGTTGCTTGGGCGGGAAGATCTGCAGCAGCAGGGTCTGCGACAGCGCCATCAACGGCCCGCCGCAGACGCCCTGGATCACCCGGAACGCCACCAGGAACCCCAGCGATGGCGCAAGGCCGCAGAGCGCCGAGGCCAGGCCAAAGCCGATCAGCGCCGTGGCGAAGGTCCGCACGGCCCCGAACCGCCCGGCCAGCCAGCCGGTCAGCGGCACGGTGATCGCTTCGGCCACGGCGTAGGAGGTGATGATCCACACGCCCTGGCTGGTCGAGGCGCCCAGCGCGCCGGAGATGTTCGGCACCGAGACATTGGCGATGCTGAGGTCCAGCACGGCCACAAAGTTGGCGAGCGCCAGCAGCACGCCGGCGGCCCACAGGGCCCCGCCAGTCAGCGGGGCGCCCTTTGTCTTAACTGCTTGCGTCGCCATGGCGAGGTGTCCCTAGGGCTCAGCGGCCGGTGGTGATCGAGGCGTTCATCGACATGCCGACCCGCAAGGGGTGGGCCTTCAACTCGGTCGGATCGACGGCGATCCGCACCGGCAGGCGCTGCACCACCTTGATCCAGTTGCCGGTGGCGTTCTGGGCCGGGATCACCGCGAAGGCTGAGCCCGTGCCGCCGGACACGCCGGTCACCGTGCCGTGGTATTTCACGCCGCCGCCGTAGAGGTCGGAGGTCAGGACCACCGGCTGGCCGTTGCGGACCTTGCGCAGCTGCTGCTCCTTGAAGTTGGCGTTCACATAGGCCTGGTCGACCGGCACGATGCTCATCAGCGGCACGCCGACCTGGACGCGCTGGCCGATCTGCACATCGTTCTTGGCGACCACGCCGTCGATGGGCGCGCGGATCACCGTGCGGGCGAGCTCAAGGCGCGCCTCGTCCACCCGCACGCGGGCGGCGGCGACTTCAGGGTTCTCGCCGGCGCCGGAGATCAGCGCGCTGTTCACCGCCCGCTGGCCTTCGGCGGCGCGCTGCTGGGCGACGGCGGCGAGCACGGCGGCCTGGGCGTTGTCCAGCGCGTTGCGGGATTGCGTCAGCTCCTCGCCGGAGATCGCGCCATTGGCGTCGAGGCCCTTGCGGCGGTCGTAGTCTGTGTGGGCGCGGTCGAGGTTCGACCGGGCGCTCTGCACCTGCGCCGCGCGGCTGGCGATCTCGGCGCCCAGCGCGCCATCGTTGGCGTGGTAGCCGACCACCTTGTGCTCGGTCTGCGAGAGGTCCGCCTCGGCGCGCGCCAGCGCCAGGCGCGCGTCGGCGTCGTCGAGGACCACCAGCGGCTGGCCGACCTTCACCACCTGGGTGTTGATCACCGGCACCGCGGTCACCGCCGCGGCGGTCAGCGGCGTCACCTGGGCGGTGGCGGCGTCCACATAGGCGTTGTCGGTCTTCACGTGCTTGCCACCTTCGATGAGCGTCCAGGCGCCGACGCCGATCGCCGCGACGGCGACCACGCCGCCCAACATGGCGAACAGGCGGCCGCGCTTGGCCGGCGCGATGGCCGCCTTGGGTTCGGCGGCGGGTGGGACGGCGGGCGCCACAGCGGCGGCGGCGATTTCAGCTTGGGGTTCTTCAGCGTCGTACATGGCGGGGAGGCCTTATGGGGGGAGGACGTTTGGGGAGGGAGGCGGGTGGAAAAGCGGAGGCGGTCAGGCGGAGGTAAACCCGCCGCCCAGCGCGCGGGTCAGAGCGATATCGAGCAGGAAACCACGGGCCTGGAGGTCGGCCACCGCGCGCTGGTCGGCGATCAGGGCGTCTTCCGCCGTGAGCACGTCGAGGTAGTTGGAAAGGCCGCCGCGATAGCGCTGCAGGGCGATGTCGTGCGCCTGCCGCGAGGCGTCCAGCGCCTTGCGGCTCTGGTCGAGCCGGACGCTCAGCGAGCGGCTGCTGGCGGCGGCGTCAGCCACCTCGCGCAGCGCCCGCACCAGCGTCCCGTCATAGTCGGCCACCGCGGCGTCATAGTCCGCGCCCGCCGCGCCGTAGGCCGCGCGCAGGCGTCCGCCGTCGAAAATTGGCAGGGTGATCGCCGGGCCGATGCCGCCGATGTCCGAGCCGCTCTTGCTGAAGGCGTTCAGGCCCAGGCTCTGCAGGCCGAAATAGGCCGAGAGCTGGATGTTCGGGTAGAAGTCGGCCTTGGCGGCCTTGATCTTCTGACCGGCGGCTTCGGCCCGCAGGCGCGCCGCCGCCAGGTCCGGACGGCGACCGACCAGGGCCACCCGCACATCGGCCGGCAGACCCAGCGCGCGCAGGCTGCTCGCCTCGGGACGCTGGATCGTCAGCCCCCGGTCCGGTCCCTCGCCCATCAGGGCGGCGAGGCGGTTGCGGGTGAGCGCCACGGATTCCTCGATGGCCGCGACCTGGGCGGTAGCCGTCGCGACCTCGGACTGGGCGCGCAGCAGGGCGCCGCGGTTTTCCAGCCGACTGGCGAGCCGGCTGTCGATCAGCTTCAGGGTCTCCTGGCGGATCCGCATCGCGTCGCGGGCGGCGTCGAGATCGGCGTGGCCCTGGGCCAGGTCGCCATAGGCTTCGGCCACGCCCGCCGACAGCGCCAGACGCGCGGCCTGGCTGTCGACCTCGGCGGCCTTGGCCTGACCGACCGCGGCCCGCAGCGCCGCGCGCTTGCCGCCCCACAGGTCGAGGTCGTAGCTGAAGTCCAGCGCCGCGCGGGCGCTGTCACGATAGCCCTTGGGCACAAAGGCCGCCGGGAAGCCGTTGTTGTAGCTCTGCTTCACCGTCTGCACTGAGCCCTCGGCGCTGAGCTGCGGGCTAAGCGCCGCGCGGCTCTGGCCGGCCAGGGCGTCGGCCTTGGCCAGGCGCGCGCGGGCGGCGGCAAGGTCCGGCGACCGGGCCAGGGCTTCGTCGATCAGCCCGTCGAGCTGGCCGTCGCCATAGGCCTTCCACCAGCCGTCAGCCGGCCAGGCGCTCTGCGGCGCGGCCAGGCTTTCTTGGCTCTGCAGACTGGCGATCGCCGTCGGCGTCACCATCTTCCCTGTTGGCGGAACCGTGGCGCACGCGGTCAGCAGGGCCGCCATCGCGACGCCGCCCGTCAGTGAAACCAGGCGGCGGCCCGAAAAAATCAACCTCATCGCAAAGCCCATCGGTGTGAAATAGAACCGTACCGTACAGTTCATTTTTCAATCTATGGTACGGTCAAAAGCCTTGCGTCAAGGGAAAACTGTACGGTACGGTACGATTTATGAATTCGCCCGTTTCCACGCCCAGCGTTTCCGAATGCGCGCCCCAGAGCATGTCGCAGGCGATCCGCGATCAGCGGCGCGACCGCATCGTGCAGGTCGCCCGCGATGTCTTCTTTGAGGAGGGCTTCAACGCCGCCACCATGTCGACCATCGCGGCGCGGCTGGGGGGCTCGAAGGCCACCCTCTATGCCTACTTCAAGAACAAGGAAGACCTGTTCGACGCGATCATCGCCGACCAGTGCCAGGTGATCGAAAAGCTGCTGATGCTCGAGGAGGAAGGCGCCGATATCCGCACGACCCTCATCGACCTGGGCCGCGAAATGGTCACCGCCATGTCCTCGGACCAGAGCGTGCGGACCATGCAGCTGATCATCGAGGAATCGCGGCGCAACCCGGAACTGGCGCGCCGCTTCGACGAAGCCGGGCCGCAGGTCGGGACCGAGCGGCTGGCCGCCTACCTGGCCAAGGCCCACGCGCGCGGCGAGATCAGCGCGCCCGATCCGGTGCACGCCGCCGGCGTGCTGGCGATCCTGCTGAAGGGCGAGCTGTTCTTCCGCCGGGTCCTTGGCCTCGAACCCGAGCCCACGCCGGAGCGGATCGAGACCGAAGTACAGTCGGCCGTCACCAACTTCCTGACCGCCTACGCCCCGAAATAGCGCGGCGCGGCCCGCCAGGGCGGCGAAGGCAAACGCCTTTGGCTTTGGAGGCTTACGCTCCGCTGAGGCGCAGCGAGGACCGCAGGCCGTACGAATGGTTCAGCCGGTCGAATTGGCGTTGCAGCATGGCGAGATGCTCAGGGGTCAGCCTGCCGCCGTCCTCGCGGCGCTGTTCCAGGACCTTGAAGCTGAGGTCGGTGACCTTCTTCATGTAGCTCTTGGGCAGGCCGGCGCCGTCCGGCCCGGCATCGGGCTGGCTCGGATTGACATAGCCCGCAAATCCTTCGCCGACGGAGGTTCCCAGCTGGGCGAAGGCCGGAGCTGCGAGGGCGAGAGCCGCGGCGGTCGCCAGGGCGAAAAGACCGTGTCTCATGCCTGCAATCCTCTTCTGGCGCCTACGCCTACGCCGACGCTCTGACGCGGAACGGGGTCTTGACGTCGTACTGGCGGTTCAACCGGTTGAATTCGTGTTGCAGGCTGGCGAGATGCTCCGGCGTCAGCGTGCCGCCATCCTGCGCGCGAACCTCAACGATCCTGTAGCTGAGGGCCGTGACCTTCTGCAGATAGAACTTCGACAGGCCCAGGCTGCCCGAGGGGCTGCCGGCCGAGGCTTGGCCCTCCCCCGACGGAGTCCCGCCGGTGGCGGTCAACATCTGGGCGGAGGCTGGGGCCGCGGCGGCCAGGGCGGCGGCGGTGGCGACCGTGACAATCAGTATCCCCATCTGCGGTCTCCGACATAACGTTCGCATAAGAGACACACCAACGTTCGGCCAAGGTCAAGCCGGCGGCGTTCAAACTGTCGTGCGCTAGCCGGCCGCCGGCTTGATCCCGAAGCTCCTGTTCACGCCGTCCAGCTCGCGCTGCAGGCTGGCCTTATGCTCCGCCGAGAGCTGGCCGCCGTCCTGCTGGGTCAGCTTCTGCATCTTCTGCCGCAGCGCCACGATCTTCGCCGCATAGCGCTCCTGGGCGGTCGGAAACCGCGCCCCGTCAACGCCTGCGCCATAGGCGGAGCTGGCCGAAGGCTGGGTTCCCATCATCATGCCCTGACCCATCGCGCCCATCTGGTTCATCATCTGGGCCCTGGCGGCGTCAGCGGCCGCGCCGGCGATCGCCAGGCCGGCGGCCAGGACAGGCATCGAGATGGCAAGACGCATGGGCATCCTCCCGAGGATCGCCGCGAAGCGTGAACCCGCGCCCGAGCCCAGGTCAAATACCGTGTACGCCCAACCGCGCCCTCAGCGCGTGGACGCCGCCCTGACCCGCGCGGCCACGATCTCGCCGATCAGCTCGTAGGGGATCGGCTGGTCGAGGGGAAACCTGAGGTTCCCCTTCTCGCCGCGATAGGGCGCGACCCGGTCCTGCAGCTCCGGATCCCGCACCGGCGGAAACAGCCCGATGTGTCCCTTGAAGGCGCCGTAGTGGACCAGCACCCGGCCCATGAAGAAGGTCGGCATGTTGTAGCTCAGCCGTTCGGTGGCCTTGGGCGCCGCGCGCCGGATCGTCGCCCGGATCTCCCGCAGCACCGCCTGAACCTCCGGCCTGCAGCCTTCGATATAGCCGTCGACCGAGGCCGGCGGCGGCGAGGCGGGGTCGATCTTCTTCATTCCGCCAGCCTGCGCCCAGGTCACGCCCTGCCGCAACCGTCGCCGGCCGCAGGGACTACTGGAAGCCTACTCGCCGAACATGTTCAATAATATCGTACATCTGATAGATTATATTCTGATAAAAATCTCATAATATTTATCTCTTATAAAATAAAATCGATCCCGACCTAGGTATTTTAGTCAATGACTCCGTCTGTATTCGAAAATCACAGACCCGAGTTTCAGCCCTCACGCTGAACACTTGGCGCGCGAACACTTGGGGGCGTCGTGAACGCAGCATTGAATATCTATTCGGATCTATTCGACGAGCAGGACGAGGCGACCGTCAGAGCCTCGGCCATCGCGCCCTTGGCTGTCGAGACCCCGGAGACGGCGGCCACCCTGGCCGCGCAAGTCGCCGAGAACACCGACCAGCCCACAGAGGCCGCAACGACGGCGCCCGATCCCACACCCGACGCGGCGCCCCTCGACCAGGGCCACGAAGATCTCTGGATCAACCCGGCCAATGACGAACGGACGCCCTACGCAGGGCTCCCCCTGACAACGTCCACCACCGCGGCCGCCGCCGCGCCGGAGGTCTCCGCCGATCAGATCCTGCACGACCGGCCCGACGTGCTGGCGGCGTTCCACAGCGAGTATTGGGGCTCGAATAACGACCGCCATTCCAGCGCCTGGGACGACCGCGTCGGCGGCCACACGGCGCAGGACTACGCCCTCTACTGGTACAACAAGATGGGCGGCTCGGCGTCCTACGAGCCGTCGGGCTCCGCCGCCGCGCCGGCCCTGGACGACGCCGCAGCGCCGGTCGGCCGCACGACCTACGATGGCGTCTCCCTGAACCAGATTCTCACGGATCGGCCCGACGTCTTCCAGGCCTTCTTCACCGAATACTACGGCCCGAACAACGACCGCCATTCCAGTGCCTGGGACGACCGCGTCGGCGGCCACACCCCGCAGGACTATGCGAACTACTGGTACGAGAGCAGCGGCAAGCTCGGCGGCTACGTCCCCTCGACGGCCCACGCGGCCGCCGATCTCCCAGCGCCCGACGACTCCACGCCCGACGACCCGAGCCTGTTGCAGGTCGGCCAGACCATGACCGACGGCGATCCCCTGACCGGGATCTAGGCGGCGTCCGCTTGCCGCGCCGCCGGGCGGCTGGGATAGTCCCCGCTACAGCTTAGCGGGGACTGCCTATGTCGAAGATCATCGGAGCGCTGGTCGGCGCCGCGCTCCTGGTTACGGGCTCAGCCCAGGCCCAGCCCGCCAAGCCCGACCCGACCCAGCCCGCCTTCCGCGCCCTCTACAAGGAGCTGGTCGAGACCAACACCACCGCCTCGGTCGGCAGCTGCACCCTGGCCGCCGAACGGATGGCCGCCCACCTCAAGGCCGCCGGCTTCCCCGACAGCGACCTGACCGTCTTCACCGCGCCGAACTTCCCCAAGGACGGCGGCCTGGTCGCCGTCTATCCCGGCAAGGATCCCAAGGCCAAGGCGATCCTGCTGCTCGCCCATCTCGACGTGGTCGAGGCCAAGCGCGAGGACTGGACCCGCGACCCCTTCACGCTCATCGAAGAGGAAGGCTTCTTCCACGCCCGCGGCGCCATGGACGACAAGGCCCAGGCCGCCATCTGGGTCGACAGCCTGAGCCGCTACCGCACCGAAGGCTTCCACCCTAAACGCCCGATCAAGCTGGCGCTGACC
The DNA here is from genome assembly GCA_903822175.1 of uncultured Alphaproteobacteria bacterium. GTDB lineage: Bacteria > Pseudomonadota > Alphaproteobacteria > Caulobacterales > Caulobacteraceae > Phenylobacterium. The sequence goes on along the minus strand of CAIJOB010000039.1, from coordinate 45,506 downwards.
TGCGGCGAGGAGAGCGGCGGGCGGCTGAACGGCGCCACCTGGCTGGTGCAGAACCGCCGCGACCTGATCGACGCCGAGTTCGCGCTGAACGAGGGCGCCGGCGGCCAGCTCGACGATCACGGCAAACGCATCGCCCACACCATCGAGGCCGGCGAAAAGACCTCGCAGAGCTTCACCCTGGAAGTCACCAACCCCGGCGGTCACTCCTCGCGCCCCGTCCCGGACAACGCCATCTACCGGCTGGCCGACGCGCTGGAGAAAATCCGCGGCTACGAGTTCCCGGTGATGCTCAACGACGCCAACCGCGGCTACCTGACCCAGATGGCCAAGGTGGTCGGCGGCGAGCAGGGCGCGGCCATGACCGCCATCGTCGCCAATCCGAAGGACGCCCGGGCCGACGCGATCCTGTCGAAGGACCCCAGCCTGCACACCATGCTGCGCACCACCTGCGTCGCCACCCAGCTGTCGGCCGGCCACGCCCAGAACGCGCTCCCGCAACGGGCCACCGCCAACATCAACTGCCGCATCTTCCCCGGCGTCGCCCGCGAGGCGGTGCGCGACAAGCTGATCGAACTGATCAACGACCCGCAGGTCTCGGTCTCCAAGACCGCGATCGTCCGGGCCGAAGCCGAAACCCCCGCGCCGGCCCCGCCGCTGACGCCGCGCATCCTGGGCCCGATCGAAAAGGTCTCGGCTGAGATGTGGCCGGGCGTGCCCGTGGTCCCGATCCTCCAGGCCGGCGCCACCGACGGCAAGCCGCTCACCGCCGGCGGCATCCCCACCTACGGCGTCTCCGGCATCTTCCTGGAGCCGGACCTTGGCCGCATCCACGGCCTCAACGAACGCGTCGGCGTCACCGCCCTCTATGAAGGCCGCGAGTTCCTCTACCGCCTGGTGAAGATCTACGCCGACCAGCCCTGACGCTGCGGCACGGTTTCCGCGAGCGTCAAGGCGCGCTATGCCGTCCCAAGCCCTGCAAGGAGACCTGGATATGTCTGAAGCCTGGATCATCGACGTCTGCCGCACCCCGCGCGGCATCGGCAAGGTCGGCAAGGGCGCGCTGGCGGACCACCATCCCCAGCACCTGGGCGCCACGGTCCTCAAGGCGCTGGCCGACCGCAACGGCCTCAACACCGCGGAAGTCGACGACATCATCTGGGGCACCTCCTCCCAGCGCGGCAAGCAGGGCGGCGACCTTGGTCGCATGGCCGCGCTCGACGCCGGCTATGACGTGCGCGCCTCGGGCGTGACGCTCGACCGCTACTGCGGCTCGGGCATCACCGCGGTGAACCTCGCCGCGGCCCAGGTCATGGCCGGGATGGAAGACCTGGTCATCGGCGGCGGCACCGAGATGATGAGCTACACCGCTTCGTCCGCCCCCAAGCCGGACCCGGAAGCCGGTCCGATGCTGATGGATAGCGGCAACCTCTCGCTGCGCGCCAAGCACCCGCAGAGCCACCAGGGCGTCTGCGCCGACGCCATCGCCACCCTCGAAGGCATCAGCCGCGAAGCCCTGGACGAGCTGGCCCTGGTTAGCCAGCAACGCGCCGACGCCGCGATCAAAGGCGGCCACTTCGACAAGTCCCTGGTGACGGTCTACCGCGAGGACGGCTCCGTCGCCCTCGACCACGAGGAATTCCCGCGCCCGCAGACCACCATGGAGGGCCTGGCGGCCCTGAAACCCGCCTTCGAGGCCATGGCCGACTTCCCGCTCGACGCCAAGGGCACGACCTTCGCCGGCCTGATCAACCAGGTCTATCCGGACCTGAAGATCCAGCACTTCCACCACGCCGGCAATTCCTCGGGCGTGGTCGATGGCGCCGCCGCCGTCCTGATGGCCTCGCCGGACTACGCCCGGAAGCATGGCCTCAAGCCCCGCGCCCGCATCGTCGCCATGGCCAACATGGGGGATTCGCCCACCCTGATGCTGAACGCCCCGGTGCCCGCCGCCCGCAAGGTGCTGGCCAAGGCCGGCCTCACCGTCGACGACATCGACCTCTTCGAGATCAACGAGGCCTTCTCGGTGGTCGCCGAGAAGTTCATCCGCGACCTCAGGCTGGACCGCGACAAGGTCAATGTGAACGGCGGCGCCATGGCGCTCGGCCACCCCATCGGCGCCACCGGCTCGATCCTGATCGGCACCATCCTCGACGAACTCGAACGCCGCGACCTCAAGCGCGGCCTCGTCACCATGTGCGCCGCCGGCGGCATGGCGCCGGCGATCATCATCGAACGGCTCTAGCGCCCTAGCCTCCGGCCAAGCACTGTGCCCCATTCGGCGAGAGTGCGGGCATCGGGAGGGCGCCTTTTGGGCGGACGCTTAGGAAGACGTGCGGCAGGCCTGGCGCTGGCGGCCTGGACCGTGGCCTTCGGCGCGCGCGCCGCCGACGAGGAAATCCAGGTCTATATCGACGACATGAGCGCCAAGGGCGCCTATGGCCTGGACGTCCATGTGAACGATGTCCTGCGCGGCCGCGGCGCCAACGCGGACTATCTCGGCGAGCAGGCCTCGCAGGGGCGCCTGCGGATCACGCCCGAGTGGGCCTATGGCCTCACCTCAAACATCGAGCTGGGCGCCTATCTGCCGCTACTCACCTTCGACGACCGCGGCCAGACCGAAGTCGCCGGCTTCAAGGGCCGCATCAAGTTCATCGCGCCGCACGCGCCGGACGACCCGTTCTTCTGGGGCCTCAATTTCGAGCTGGGCAAGGTGCGGCGGGACATCGACGTCAATCCCTGGAACGCCGAGTTGAAGGGGATCGCGGGCGCCCACCTGGGGCCCTGGACGATCGCCGAGAACCTCAACATCGACTGGGCGGTGTCAGGGCCCGCCAAGGGGCCGACGACCTATCAACTGGCCACCCTGGTCACCCGCAAGATCGGCGAGAGCGGCTTTGACGTCGGCTTCGAGAGCTACAACACCGTGGGCGATTCCAGGACCTTCGGCCGGCTGGGCCGCAACGACCAGGAACTGTTCGCCATCGTCGACAAATCCTTCGGCAAGTGGGACCTGAACCTCGGCGTCGGCACAGGCTACGGCCGGCCGGAGGACCATCTGATCGTCAAGGCGATCATCGGCGTGCCGATCTAGCGCTCACCCCGCCTTGCGCTCGCCCTTCGACGCCGGCTCGCTCTTGCCGGTCTCGGCGGCGAAGTCGTCCGGATGCACGAACTCCGACCGGTACCAGGGCCGGGTCCTCGGATCGAAGATCGCCTTCAGCCAGTCCTTGACCAGCCGCACGCGGGCCGGCCGCGCCGCGTCGCGGTGATGCACCAGCCACAGCTTCGCCGGCCCCACCGTCAGCACGTCCAGCATCACCAGGTCCGGCTCGACCGAGGCGATGGCCGTCGGCATGGCGCCGATGCCCACCCCGTTCAGCACCGCCTGCACGCACACCGAGCTGGAATTGGTCTCGATCCGCTTGTGGGTGAGCGTCTGTCAGGCCTGCACGCGGTCCCCCCAGAGCTCCTTCTGATGGGTCTGGGCGGAGTGGTGGACGTAGGGGTGGTGCAGCATCTCCTCGATGGTCTTGGGCGCGCCATAGAGGCTGACGTACTCGCGGCTGGCGAATAGCGCGTAGTGCACATGCGCAATCGGCTGGGCCACCGCGTCCGGCTGGGTCGGCTCGCTGAAGGTCAGCGTCAGGTCGGCCTCGCCGTCCAGCGGCCGGTCCGGCCACAGGCCGCAGTCGATGGAAAGGTCGATCCCCGGGTGCGCCCGCAGGAACTCGGTCTGGTGCGGGCTGATGAAATAACCGGCGACCCCGTCGGGCGCCGCCAGCCGCACGCGGCCCTCGGGCAGGGTCTCGCTGTCGCCGACCTCAAGCTCCAGCGCCTCGGCCATGCGCTCCATGGTGCGCACCCGCTGGAAGGCGGCCTGGCCGGCCTCGGTCAGGGTCGCGCCGCGCGGGCCGCGATGAAACAGGGTGGCGTTGAGCTGGCGCTCCAGCTCCTCGATGGCGCGGGTCACGGTGGACGGATTGATCTGCAGGGCGCGGGCGGCGGCGTTGATCCCACCGGCCTCGGCGACCGCGAAGAACACGCGCAGGTTTGACCAGTCGGCCCGACGGCGCGCGATCTCCCCCATGTGACCTCCTGCAGTTCTGCGGGCAGCCTATTGCAATCTTATGGGGCGCCCAAGCGCGTTTACCAATGGCTAGACCTTCGTGAACGCGGAGGTGAAACCATGACCACCAGTGCTAACGGCGCCGGCGCCGCATTGGCTCCCAGCCTAGTTTCCACTCAGGCTCCCCCTCTGGCCCCCACGCTGACAGCGCGGCTTCGCCGGGAGCTCGCGGTCTTCGACGTCGCGCCGGCGCAGGGCGACGACATCGCCGCGGCGCGCCAATTCGCCGCACAACTGATCGGCGAAGGCATCGTCGACGCCGCCGACCTGGAGCGGGTGCACCACCTGACCGGCGACAGCGCGCTCTTCGTGGCCCGCGAGGATGGCGCGCTCACCGGCGTGCTGGCCTTCGTGCTGTTGAACGTCAGCGGCCTGCGCGCCGTGCTGACCGGCGCGTTCGACGCGCTGGCCCCCGCCGCCGAGCATGTGGCGGCGCCGGGCGAACCGGCCTGCGCCTTCTACGGCTGGGGCGTGGCGGCGACCACCAAGCCCTCGGCGCGCCGCGTCATCGACGGCGCTCGCGCCATCATGGGCGGCGCCGTTGGCCACCTGCCCAAGTTCGCCAGGCCCACCACCGAGGCCGGCCACCGGCTGATGCGCGAGCGCCTGGGCTTCGAGGACCTGCCCGGCTCCTTCGACGGCCTGGTCTGGCAGGCGCCGATGGAACAGGCGGTTGCGGCATGACCCGCGCGGCCTCCATCCCCACGGCCAACAACGACTACACGATCAGCGTCGTGCGCACCTTCGACGAGATGGCCCAGGTCCAGACCGTCCGGTCGCTGGTCTACATGGCCGACCAGGCCTGCCCCTATGACGAGGAATTCGACGGCAACGACCTCGCCGGCGCCACCCACCTGTTGCTGAAATGGGGGCGCGAGCCGGTGGGCGTGGTGCGCCTGCGCTGGTTTGGCGAGTTCGCCAAGTTCGAGCGGCTGGCGGTGCGCAAGGAGCATCGCGGCGGCCCGGCCCTCCTGCTGCTCTGCCGCGCCACCTTCGATCTCGTCCGGCGCAAGGGCTACCGCCGCCTGATCGGCCACGCCCAGGTGCGCGGCGAGGCCTTCTGGAAACGCTACTTCAAGGGCCGCCGCCGGCCCGGCCGGCCGGTCTTCAACTTCTCCGGCTACGCCTATCTGGAGATGGAGTTCGACCTGGAGCCGCACGCCGCTGCCGTGGGACTGGCCAGTCCGCCGATGACCCTGCTGCGCCCCGAAGGCGACTGGGACCGGCCGGGCGTCCTGGAACGGGCGCCGGCGGAGCTCGCCGCATGACGCGCGTGTTGCGTGGGCCGGGCGCCAAGGACGTCCTGCTGCTTTGCCTCGACGCGCTCAGCGTCGCCCCGGGCGGCGACAACGATGGTGAACCCGACACCAGGGACTTAAGCGGCGACGCCTGGAGTGAGAACGCCGCGCGCCTGCTGGCGCACGCCCGGGCTGAAGGCTGGGCGGTGGGCCACGTGATCTCGCGCCGGCCCCGGCCGGGCGAAGCGCCCTGGCGGCCGGTCGCTGGCATGACGCCCGCGCCATCCGAGCCGGTCTATCATCGTGAGCAGCCCTCGGCCTTCTCCAGCCCCGAACTCTGCGAGGCGATCGAGCGCGGCGCCCGCGGCGAGGTGGTGCTCTGCGGCGTCTCGGTGCAGGGCTCGTGCCTGGCGACCGCGCTCGACGCCCTGCGCCTGAAGCTGCGCCTGACGGTGGCGGCCGACGCGGTGCTGCTAACGCCGACCGAGCGCACAGGCCTCGACGGCTTCCTGCGTCTGCAGAGCCTGGGCCTGGCCAAGAGCGCCGTGCGCCTGGCCGCCAGCGACGGCCTGGTCCAGCCCTGGCAGCGCCTGCGCCTGGTGCAGGGCGGCAGGGCCTGACCGCTCATCAGGCGAAGAGTCGCGGCGCGGCCCCCTTCCCTTTGGCGGTCAAGGGGCTAGGCTTCACCTGTCGGGAAGGTCAGGGGACAGACGATGGGCGCGGTCAACGCGGACCCTATTGACGTCGGAGTGGGCGCGCGGATCCGGGCGCGCCGTCTGGCGCTGCGCATGAGCCAGTCGACGCTCGCTGAGCATCTCGGCGTCAGCTTCCAGCAGGTCCAGAAGTACGAGCGCGGCGCGAACCGCATCTCCGCCTCCATGCTGATCAAGGCGGCCCGCGCGCTGAATTGCCCCGGCAGCTTGCTGCTGGGCGCCCGCGGGCCCGATGGCGACGGCGACGCCGCCGAACCGCAGGAAAACGCCCTGGAGGCCGAGATCAAGGGCCTGCTGGCCACGCCCGGCGCCGAGGAACTGCTGCGCGCCTTCGGCCAGCTCCCGGCCGGCGAGGCCCGCGCCTCGGTCATCGCCATCGTCAGCGGCCTGGCCTCCGGCTCCTACGTCCGGCGCGGCTAGGCGCCCAGTGGTTGGCGGGGCCGCTTTCGCGTCCTAACCTCTCCCCGCGCGCGGCGCGCAGGAGCCTCTGCCTCATGAAACTCTATTCCGGCGACCTCAGCCCCTATTCGGCGCGGGTGCGCCTGCAGATCTACGCCAAGGGCATCACCGATATCGCGCTCGAGCGCCCGTCGACCTTCGGCACGCCGGAGTTCCGCAAGGCCTTCCCGATCGGCCGCATCCCGGTGCTGGATATCGACGGCGACATGCTGCCGGAGTCCGAGGTGATCGCGGAATATCTCGAGGAGATCTACCCGCAGCCCTCGATGCTGGGCGCCACGCCGCGCGAGACCGCGCACATCCGCATGGTCGCCCGGATCGGCGACATCTACCTGATGAACAACATGTTTATGCTCTCGGCCCAGAGCCGCGCCAAGGAGCGCAACCAGGGCATCGTCGACCTCCTGGGCGGCCAGGTGGTGCGCAACATCAAGGCGCTGGACAAGCTGATCGGCACGGACGGGTTCGCCTGCTCAGGCCGCCTCACCATGGCCGACTGCGCGCTGGTCCCCGGCCTCTTCCTGGTCGAGAACGTCCTGCCGGCCACCGGCATGGAGAACCCGATCCCGGCCGCCGCCAACGTCGCCGCCTACTGGGCGGCGATCCAAAAGAACGAACACGCCGCCAGGGTCCTGGCCGAGCTGCATCGCGGCCTCGAAGAACGCCGCGAACTGATCCGCTCCGGCGCCTTCGAAAAGATGATGGCCAAGGCCGCCGCGGCCATGGCCGCGGCGGAGGCTTAAGAACGCTTAGAGCCTAGCTCTTCTTCTTGCCCTTGGCCTTCGTCTGGCCGGGCCACCCCGCGTCGATGGGCAGGCGCGGGTTGGCGGTGATCTTCAGGTCGGCGCAGTGGTGGTAGGTGAAGCGGCCGTCCGGGTTCACCGGGTGGTTCTCCATGAACTGGATGATCTGCAGCGAGCAGTGATCGCAGTTGATGTTGGGGATGTGCACGTAGGTCTGGAATTCCTCGGCGGGCTTGCGCTCATGATGCTCCCAAAGGCCGTCCACCAGCACGGGCGGCTTGGGATTGGGATCGACCTTGCCGGACACCGACCACGGCTTGCCGTTCACGTCCTTGGTCGTGTCTTCCGGATCCACCGGCAGTTCCTTGCGATCCTTCACCGCCAGCGCGATGCGGAAATGGCCCGGGTGATAGATGGTCTCCTTGACCTTCACCTTCAGAAGCTCGCCGCCGGCCACAGCCGTGACCGCATTGGTCAGCGTGCCGGGGTCCTTGGTGGTGCCGCCGCACGGGCCGAGCTTCTGGGGATCGCCAAGCTGGTTTTCCACGACCACTGAGGTCGGCGTTTCCAGGATGAAGTGGGCCTGCCCCACGATCGGCGCGGCCAGCACGAAAGCGCCCGCGGAAAGGGCGGCGAAAAGACGAAGTTTCATGGGCGATTCCCCTCTTATGTGATCGGCGTTATCCAATCGTCGGTTAGACCAACCGCGCGACCTTAGGAACCGGAATCTTTCCCCGCACGTCAACCTGCGGTCAGACTCCTCAGGCCTCGCGCAGTTCGCCCACTGGCGCATCGTTCGCCTCGCCCAGCCAGGTGCGCAGCGCCTTGAGGAACGGCAGGACGTCGCGGAATTCCTTCTGGGTGAAGCCGTCGCGCAGGCGGTCCATGCGCGGGCGGATCGCCACCATACACTGGCCATAGGCGGCGCGGCCCTCGGGCGTCAGCCAGATGCGCTTCTTGCGCCCGTCGCTCTGGCAGTTCTCCACCTGGATCAGCTTGCGCGCATGCAGCCGCTGCAGGGTGTTGGTCAGGCCGCTCTTGGTGGTCTGCAGGGCGCGCGCGATGGCCAGCGGGGTGATCCCGTCGCCGCGCCGGGCCAGCAGGTTCATCGCCTCGAATTGTGGATAGGTCAGGCCGACCGGGAGCTTGCGCGCGATCGATGTCCTCACCAGATGTTCGATATAGCGGATCTCGTCGAACACCTGGACGTCGGGGTGGTCTTCGGGTTCAGAGGCCATGGCGGCGCACCTCGTTCAGATTGGAACAAGCTACAGCGCACCGCGAGTCGAATCAAGTTCGATATCGAACTACCGGCCGGCCGCCGCCAAGGTCTCGGTCATGCCGCGACGCGCCAGTTCGTCAGCCCGTTCGTTGAATTCGTGGCCTGCGTGGCCCTTCACCCAGCGCCAGTCGACCTCATGGCGCAGCCGCGCCTCATCCAGCCGCCGCCACAGATCGTCGTTCTTCACCGGCTTCTTGTCGGCGGTCTTCCAGCCGCGGCGCTTCCAGCTGTGAATCCACTCCGAGATGCCCTTCATCACATACTGGCTGTCGGTGTGTAGTTCGACCTTGCACGGCTTGTTCAGCGCCTCCAGCGCCTGGATGGCGCCCATCAGCTCCATGCGATTGTTCGTGGTCTGAAGATCGCCGCCCCACAGCTCCTTTTCCCGAAGCGCATCGGCGGCGCCGTAGTGCAGCACAGCGCCCCAGCCGCCCGGCCCCGGATTGCCCGAACAGGCCCCGTCCGTATGGATCACCACCTGCGGCGTCATCAGAAGAGCACCAGGTCCGGCGCGGACCGATGCACCGCCAGCTTGCGCTCGTACTCCAGCGGGTCCTTGGGCCGCACCAGCGCACCGGCCGGCGTCGCCCCCCAGTCGTGCAGCCTCGTCAGGAAGAACCGCATCGCCGCGCCGTGGGCCAGGATCGGCAGGGCCGCTCGTTCGTCATCGGACAATTTCCGTACGCCCTCGTACCCCGCCACCAGCTGGCGCGCCGAGGTGATGTTGAAACTGCCGTCCGCCTCGAAGCACCAGGCGTTCAGCGCCACCGCCACGTCGTAGGCCAGCGCATCGACGCAGGCGAAGTAGAAGTCGATCGCGCCGGCGAATTTCCCCTGCTTGAAGAACACGTTGTCAGGGAAGAAGTCGGCGTGGATCACCCCCTCCGGCAAGCCCTTCGGCCATTGGTCGGCCAACAGTTCAAGATCGGACGATATGGTCGCGGCCAGCCCGGGCTTCAGATTCTCGGCGGCCTCGGTCAGCTCTGCGAACATCGGCGCCCAGGCCGCTTGACCCAGGTCGTTGGCCCGCGACATCGCAAACCCTTCCGCCGCCAGGTGCAACTGCGCCAGCCCCGCGCCCGCCTCCCGGCAGTGGGCGGCGTTTGGCCGGCGCACCGCCAGCCCCGACAGAAACGAGACGATGGCGCAGGGCTTCCCGCGCACGGTCTTGAGGATCCGCCCCTCACGGTCCGGAATCGGCGTCGCGCTCGGATACCCCCGGCCCGCGATCCAGCGCAGCAGCTCCAGAAAGAACGGCAGGTCCTGCGGCCGCACCCGGCGCTCATAGACCGTCAGAAAATACCGCCCGGCTTCAGTCTCCAGCAGAAAGTTGGAATTCTCCACGCCTTCCGCCACGCCCTTCAGGCTCAAGGGCGCGCCCAGGTCGAAGTCGGCCAGCAGGCCGCTGAGCTCCTCGTCGGTGATGTCAGTGTAGACCGCCATGGCCCTGCGATGGGCGAGGTCGCGTGGGCGGTCAAGACGTCAGCGCGCGGCGCCGCGAGTTCGAAGCATCGGCGCCCTCTAGGCCAACACCTTCGGCAGCTTGAAACTCACCGTCTCGCGCTCCGCGTCGATCTCCTCGACCGAAACATCGTAGCTTACGCCCAGCCGGTCGATCACGCCCTGCACCAGCACCTCGGGCGCCGAGGCCCCCGCGGTCACGCCGACCACCGAGGCGCCGGCCAGCCAGGCCAGGTCCAGCCCGTCGGCGTCATCGATCAGATAGGCCCGCGCGCCGGACCGCTGGCCCACCTCGGCAAGCCGCACGGAGTTGGAGGAGTTGGCGCTCCCCAGCACCAGCAGCACCTCGCTGCGCGCCGCCACGCTCTTCACCGCCTCCTGGCGGTTGGTGGTGGCGTAGCAGATGTCTTCTTTGTGCGGCGCGGCGATCTCCGGGAACCGGGCGCGCAACGCCGCGACGATCTCGGCGGTGTCGTCCACCGACAGGGTCGTCTGGGTGACGAAGGCGACGTTGGCCGGATCCTTCGGCGTAAAGGCCCGCGCGTCCGCCACCGTCTCGATCAGCACCACCGAGCCGACGGGCAGCTGGCCCATGGTGCCGACCACCTCGGGGTGCCCCGCATGGCCGATCAGCACGATCTCGCGCCCGGCGTCGAAGTGGCGGCCGGCCTCCACATGCACCTTGGAGACCAGCGGGCAGGTGGCGTCGAGATAGAGCATCTTGCGCGCCCTGGCCTCGGCCGGCACGGCCTTGGGGACGCCATGGGCGGAGAACACCACCGGCCGGTCCGGCGGGCATTCCTCCAGTTCCTCGACGAAGACCGCGCCCAGGCGTTTCAGCCGCTCGACCACATGGCGGTTGTGGACGATCTCGTGGCGCACATAGACCGGCGCCCCGTACTTCTCGATCGCCCGCTCGACGATCTGGATCGCCCGGTCGACACCGGCGCAGAACCCGCGCGGGGTGGCCAGCAGGACGGTGAGCGGCGGCTTTGCGGCGTAAGGGTGCGACATCGGGCCCAAGGTAAGGGGTCCAGCTCGTGGCCGCCAGCCGCGTTGCCGCCCCAGCCGCGTTGCCGCCATAGTCGTGAGGCTGTACTAGGGGCCATCCGGGCGCGCTTCTTGCCGCGCCGCTCTCCAAGTCACGGACGCCCGTCATGCGCCGCCCCCTTCTGAACCAGGCCGTTCTGCTCGCAGCTGCCGCCTTCATGGTCGCAACCCCCTTCGCGGCTCACGCCCAGTACGGTGGTGGCGGCGGCGGTGGTGGCCAGGGCGGCCCGGGCCGTGGCGCGCAAGGTCCCGCCAGCGACTCCAACGGCGCCGACGACGCCAAGAAGCGCAAGCGCGACAAGGAGTGGGGCGACAGCGCCGCGCCCTTGCCCGCCATGCGCAACTCCGGCCCCTGCCCCTTCGTGAAGACCCTCTACGACGCCAGCCGCTACGTGGAGTTCAAGGACGCCCGCGAGGCCTCGGCCAACGTCGGCTATTCCGGCGAGATCGAGAACATCTCGGCGGGCTGCGAATACAAGGACAACGAGCCGATCAAGGTGACCATGGATATCCTGTTCGAGCTGGGCAAAGGACCCCAGGCGACCAGCAACCAGAAGACCTACCACTACTGGGTCGCCGTCACCGACCGTAACCGCGAGATCATCGCCCGCCAGGAATTCGACCTGCCGGTGACCTTCCCGGCCGGCAAGGACCGGGTGACGATGACCGACTCGCTCAACAACATCGTCATTCCGCGCGGCTCGCTGACCACGTCCGGCGCCAATTTCGAAGTGCTGATCGGCTTCGACGTGACGCCGCAGATGGCCGAGTTCAACCGGGTCGGTAAGCGCTTCCGGGTGAACGCCGGCGGCGCGACGGCGGTGGCTTCCGCCGGGAGCTCGCCCGCCCCGAAATGAGCGATCTGAAAGGGGTGCTGAGCGAAGCGGTCGGGGCCGCCTTCGCACAAGCCGGCTTGCCGCCCGAGCTGGGCCGCGTCACCGCGTCGGACCGTCCCGACCTCGCCGATTTCCAGTCGAACGGCGCGCTCGCCGCCGCCAAGCGCGTGGGCAAGAACCCGCGCGAGATCGCTGATGCCGTGGCGCAAGCGCTGGCCGGCGATCCGCGCCTGTCCGCCGTCGAGATCGCTGGTCCGGGCTTCATCAACCTGAAGCTCACCGATGCGGCGCTCGGCGCCCGCGCCCAGGCCATCGCCGACGACCCCAGGCTGGGCGCTGAGCGGGTCGCCCAGCCGCGCCGCGTGCTGGTCGACTACGGCGGCCCCAACGTCGCCAAGCCCATGCACGTGGGCCACCTGCGCGCCTCGATCATCGGCGAGTCGATCAAGCGCCTCTACCGCTTCCGCGGCGACGAGGTGCTGGGCGACGCCCACTTCGGCGACTGGGGCTACCAGATGGGCCTGCTGATCGGCGCGGTGATGGACGAGAATCCCGCCGTCGCCGGCGTCGTGGACGCGCTCAACGCCGGCCAGACCGCCGACCTGGCCGCCTTTGAGACCGTCAGCCTCGCCGACCTCGACCGCCTCTATCCGGAGGCCGCCGCCAAGGGTAAGGCCGACACCGACTACCGCGACCGCGCCCGCAAGATCACCGCGGCCCTGCAGGACCGCCAGCCCGGCTATTTCGCCCTCTGGCAGCGCTTCCGGGACGTGACCCAGGTCGCCCTGCAGCGCGACTTCCATGCGCTCGGCGTCGATTTCGACCTGTGGAAAGGCGAGAGCGATGTCGAGGACCTGATCGACCCGATGGTCGCCGAGCTCGACGCCAAGGGCCTCCTGGTCGACGACCAGGGCGCCCGGATCATCCGGGTCACCCGCGAGGGCGACAAGAAGGACCTGCCGCCGCTGCTGGTGGTCTCCTCCGAAGGCTCGGCCATGTACGGCACCACCGACCTGGCGACCATCCTCGACCGTAAGCGCAGCTTCGATCCGCAGCTGGTGATCTACTGCGTCGATCAGCGCCAGGCCGACCATTTCGAGATCGTCTTCCGCGCCGCCTACCTGGCCGGCTACGCCATCGAGGGCGAACTGAACCACGTCGGCTTCGGCACCATGAACGGGACCGACGGCAAGCCCTTCAAGACCCGCGAGGGCGGCGTCCTGAAGCTCAATGACATGATCGAGATGACCCGCGAAAAGGCCCGCGAGCGGCTGCACGAGGCGGGCCTGGGCGAGGACCTCTCCGCCGACGAGTTCGAGGAGATCGCCGGCAAGGTCGCCGTCGCGGCGCTGAAGTTCGCCGACCTGCAGAACTTCCGCGGCACCTCCTACGTCTTCGACCTCGACCGCTTCACCAGCTTCGAGGGCAAGACCGGCCCCTACCTGCTCTACCAGGCGGTCCGCGTGAAATCCCTGCTGCGCCGCGCCGAAGCCGAAGGCGTGAAGGCCGGCCCCATCGCCGTCACCGAACCCGCCGAGCGGGAACTCACCCTGACGCTCGACGCCTTCGAGACCGCGCTGACCGAGGCCTACGACCGCTATGCCCCCAACGCCGTGGCCGAGCACGCCTATCGCCTGAGCCAGGCCTTCTCGAAGTTCTACGCCGCCTGCCCGATCATGACCGCCCAGCCCGCCGTCCGCGCCTCACGCCTGGCGCTCGCGCAAACCACGCTGGCCCAGCTCGAACGCGCCCTCGACGTCCTCGGCATCGCGGTGCCCGAGCGGATGTAAGCGTTTGCGTGTCCCTCCTCCCCTTGTGGGAGAAGGTGGCAGCCGAAGGCTGACGGATGTGGGGTTTTGCTCCGCCATCTGCGCGAGACGAAGCTTCGGGCGAGGTTGAGGGTTCTGAGAGACCCCACCTCCGACCTGCTTCGCAGGCCACCTCCTCCCTCAAGGGGATCATAGTCCTTATTAAGACATTGACTTTTAACGACTTTCCGAATATATTTCTCCTACACAACACCTACACGACTACGTAAAATCAATGACTTAGCGCGCAGGTCTGCACAGAAACTACACAACCGAGGTCCCGCCATGGCCTTCATCGCAGACAAGGAACAGCTCAAACCGGGCCTGATCATCTTCCGGCGCAGCGACGTCGAGCACCGCAATTTCTATTGCCGGGTAAAGCTCCCCAAGGTTGATCGGTACAAGACGGTTTCACTCAAAACCGCCGACATCTCCGGAGCCCGCGAGAAGGCCTTCGAGTACGAGATGGAGGTCCGCCTCAAGATCAAAAACGACCTCCCCGTCTTCAACCGCTCGTTCGCGACAATCGCCGATGAGTACCTGCAAACGCAGAGAGCCCGTCATCGGCGCGGGGAAGTTGGGCCAAGCCGGATCAAGAACATCGAGACCATGCTCGGTCCGCTCGTCGATTATGTCGGATCGACGCAGGTGCATCTCATCGGACCTGACATGTGGACCGGGTATCCTGCGTGGCGCAGGACGAATGGGCTCGGGCTGGTCGGACGCTGCGGCTTCCGCGAGCGCACCGAAGCAGAAAAGCGAGAGTTCCTGAAGGCGGCCGCCGACGCGAGGGCGAAGCGCATGCGACCTGGCGCACGGCGGCGGATGGAGCGCGATCTCTCCCCCGAAGAGGAGGAACGGAGAGCGAAGTACGTCGCCATCGTGAGCGACGCGACGATCCTCTCGGAGATGTCGATCTTTGCGGGCGTAATGCGGTACGCGATCTCGAAGGGTCACGTGCCCGCGCACCATGCCTTCGGTCCTCGCCCCAAACTCAAGAAGGTTCGCCGCGAGGAGTTCACGGTCCAAGAGTACCGCAAGCTGCACACGGTCGGGCGCAAGTGGATCAAGGATTCCAAACGCTCAGACGGCATGATCAGCCGGCAGCTCGCCTACAACTTCATTCTCATCATGTGCAACACGGGGATGCGCCCGCCAGAGGCGTCGAACCTGCATTGGCGGGACATCTCGACCGCGAAGGACAAGGAAGGCCGCGACTTGGTCGTCATGTTCGTCCGCGGCAAAGGCAAGCAGCGCTCGCTCTCCCTCAGGTGGATTTTGCTAAACGTCGTCATCGGGTTGCGGCGTCGGATCGCAAGCTCAAAGGCAGCGGGTTATGGGTGACAAAGGCGGACGCTTTGAATTCAAGGAGTATGTCGCTGGGGCGATCGGTAGTGTGTTGGATAAAATTGATCGTGAGCTTCGCGAGCCAGATGCCTGGGAGCTTGCCTACTTGGTCGCAGCGATTTCCATGCTTTTCAGGGGAGCATACGACCTCGCCGGTTTGCACACCATGGATGCTGCAGCCTCGCCGGAACGACGTTTTGGCTCGGCACCACCTCCGAACCTGCCGCATTACGACACGACAGTGCTCCGCAAAGCTTTGAATGAGGCGGTCGCTGAACCACTGCGAGAATGGCCGCACTTTGGTCCGGTCGTCTTTACGAACGATTCCAAGGCAGACTGAGGCCTCTTGAGGCCTTCGGAATCGAGTCTGCCATCTGCCTTACCCACCACCCCCAACCTTGACTCCCCCACCCCAATCCCGCACTCCTCCCCTCGACTCTCGCGGGAGAGATCGGGACCGTCCTGACCATCGGACGCACCCCGGAGCCGAAGGCGCAACCGCCCCGGAAACGCTCAGGCAAACGGACCGCGACGAGCTGATGCACGCTGGAAAGTTCCGGCTTCGCGGCAACGCGAGGTAGGACGCCGAAGGAGCAGGGGACACGCCGAATAGGGCGGTCCGAAATCTCTCAGGCCCAAGGACAGCGGGGGCGCGGGAAGCCAAGGGATCACCCTCGGCGGATCGCGCATTCGTCAGCCGGAGTCTTCCCCTTGTCCACCGACCCCACAGACGCCCCGCTCAAGACCACGCCCCTGCACGCCGCGCACCTGGCGCTGGGCGCGCGCATGGTCCCGTTCGCGGGCTACGAGATGCCGGTGCAGTACACCGAGGGCGTGCTGAAAGAGCACCTCTGGACGCGGGAACACGCCGGCATCTTCGACGTCTCCCACATGGGCCAGGCGCGCCTGCGCGGGGTCGCCCCGCTCGCCGCCTTCGAGGAGGTGGTCCCCGGCGACTTCATCAACCTGAAAGCCGGCAAGCAGAAGTACTCCGTCCTGCTGAACCGCCAGGGCGGGATCATCGACGACCTGATGGCCAGCCGGCCGGTCAATTCGCTGGGCACGGGCGACGATGGCCTGTTCGTGATCGTCAACGGCGCCTGCAAGGAGAACGACTTCAAGGTCATCGCCGACGAGCTCGGCCCGCAGGTCACCATCGAGCGCTACGAGGACCGCGCGCTGATCGCCCTGCAGGGCCCGGAGGCCGCGGCGGTGTT
Source organism: uncultured Alphaproteobacteria bacterium (assembly GCA_903822175.1). GTDB lineage: Bacteria > Pseudomonadota > Alphaproteobacteria > Caulobacterales > Caulobacteraceae > Phenylobacterium. The sequence continues at coordinate 29,226 of CAIJOB010000039.1, read as the reverse complement.
CCAGCACTATGCCCCCGACGCGGCGGCCATGGTGTTCATGGACGTGCGCTTGATGACCGCCTTTGGCGTCGACCTGATCGTCTCGCGCAGCGGCTACACCGGCGAGGACGGCTACGAGATCTCCGTGCCGGCGGAAGCCGCCGACGACGTCTGGAACGTGCTGCTCTCCAACCCCCAGGTGAAGCCCATTGGCCTGGGCGCCCGCGATAGCCTACGGCTGGAGGCCGGCATGCCGCTCTACGGCCACGACCTGGACGAGACGGTCAGCCCGGTCGAGGCGGGCCTGACCTTCGCCATCAACAAGAACCGCCGCGAACAGCGCGACTTCCCCGGCGCCGCCCGCATCGTCAAGGAACTGGCCGAAGGCCCGCCCCGCGTCTGCGTCGCGCTGAAGGTCCTGGAAGGCGCCCCGGCCCGCGAAGGCGCGGAGATCGCCGACGCCGCCGGCAAGGTCATCGGCGTCGTCACCTCCGGCGGCTTCTCGCCGGTCCTGAAGCAGGGCATCGCCATCGGCTTCGTCGCCGGCCCCAAGCCCGAACCGGGCGCCATCCTCAACGTCATCGTCCGCGGCAAACCCCAACGCGCCGAAGTCGTGAAGTCGCCCTTCGTCCCCCACCGCTATGTGCGCAAGATTTAGGGCGATGGACACGCAAACCACCTCGGCGATGCGCCCCCCAAAGCCCTTTCCCCCTTGCGGGGAGAGGGTTGGGAGTGGGGGTGGCAGCGCCGCGCTCACGGGGTCGAAGCGCCGGCTTCACAGCTTGCACCCCCACCCCAACCCCTCCCCGCAGGGGGGAGGGGCGGTAGCCCTTCCCGTCACGCTGAACTCGAACCCAACCAAGGACTGAACCCCATGCGCTTCACCAAGGATCATGAATGGGTCGAGGTCGACGGCGACGTCGCCACCGTCGGCATCACCGCCTACGCCGCCGAACAGCTGGGCGACGTGGTGTTCGTCGAGACCCCTGACGTCGGCAAGACCGTCAAGGCCGGCGACGGCTTCGCGGTGGTCGAAAGCGTCAAGGCCGCCTCCGACGTCTACGCCCCGATCAGCGGCGAAGTCGTCGAGGCCAACGCGGCCCTCGGCGACGCCCCCGAAACCGTCAACGCCGCCCCGGAAGCCTCCGGCTGGTTCGCCAAGGTCAAACTCTCCAACCCGGCCGAAGTCGACGCCCTGATGGATCGCCACGCCTACGAAGCCTACCTGCAGACGCTCTGAGCGCGCGCAGACACAAGAAATTTGAACCACGGAAAACACGGAAAGAGCACGGAAAGAGAAGACGCGAAGATCAGCGGCCGCAGGTGATTTCATTGCGCGCTTCGCGCGCGATTCAATCTGGCTCAGACGACCGGGTCCTCACCCCTCTTTCCGTGCTCTTTCCGTGTTTTCCGTGGTTCCCATTCTTCCTCTTTTGGATTGCCCATGCGCTACCTGCCCCTGACACCCGATGACCGCGCCCAGATGCTGGGGGTGATCGGCGCGGCCGACATCGACGCCCTGTTCGCCGACGTCCCCGCCGCCGCCCGCAAGCGCGAGCTGTTCGACCTGCCCAAACGCGCCGGCGAACTCGAAGTCGAGCGGGAACTCGGCGCGCTCGCCGCCCGCAACCGCCCCGCCGGTGACGGCACGTTCTTCTGCGGCGCCGGCGCCTATCGCCACCATGTGCCGGCCAGCGTCGACCACATCATCCAGCGGTCCGAGTTCCTCACCAGCTACACGCCCTACCAGCCGGAAATCGCCCAGGGCACGCTGCAGGTCCTGTTCGAGTTCCAGACCCAGGTCGCCGCGCTGACCGGCATGGATGTGGCCAACGCCTCGATGTACGATGGCTCCACCGCCTGCGCCGAAGCGGTGATGATGGCCAAGCGCGTCACCCGCCGCGAGAAGGCGATCCTCAGCGGTGGGGTCCATCCGCATTATGCCGCTGTCACCCAGACCATCGCGCATGCCGAGGGCATGACCATCGTCCGCCAGGCCGCGGCCATCGACGCGGAAGCCGCCGTGATTGACGCCATCGACTCCACGGTCGCCTGCGTCGTCGTCCAGACCCCCAACGTGTTTGGCGTCGTCACCGACGTCACCAAGATCGCCGAGGCGGCGCATGCCGCCGGCGCCCTGTTGATCGTCGTCACCACCGAGGCCGTGTCCTTCGGCCTGCTCAAGTCGCCGGGCGAGATGGGCGCCGACATCGCCGTCGCGGAAGGGCAGTCGATCGGCGTCGGCCTGAACTACGGCGGCCCCTACGTCGGCCTCTTCGCCTGCCGCGAGAAACTGGTCCGCCAGATGCCGGGCCGCCTCTGCGGCGAGACCCTCGACGCCCAGGGCCGCCGCGGCTACGTGCTCACCCTCTCGACCCGCGAGCAGCACATCCGCCGCGAGAAGGCGACCAGCAACATCTGCACCAACTCCGGCCTCTGCGCGCTCGCCTTCACCATCCACCTGTCGCTGCTGGGCGAAGTCGGCCTGCGCCAGATGGCGGCGCTCAGCCACAGCCGCGCCCGTGAACTGGTCGGCGCGCTGAACGGCGTCTGCGAGGTGCTCACACCGCGCTACTTCAACGAGATCGCCGTGCGCGTCCCCAACGCTTCGGCAGCCGTCGAAGCCCTGCTGGCCGACGGCATCGTCGCCGGCGTCCCCTACTCGCGCCTCGCCCCCGAGGCCGGCCTGGACGACGTCCTGCTGCTCGCCGTCACCGAAACCACCACCTCGGCGGATATCGCGGCCCTGTCTGCCGCCCTCAAGGGGAGGCTCGGCCGATGACCATGAACAACGTGGGCCGTCCCACCGCCCCCGGCGCCGCCGCCACCGCTTCCGGCCACACCTCCCTCACCGGCGCCCGCGGCCTGCTGCAGGACGAGCCGCTGATCTTCGAACTCGGAGGCTGGGACAAGACCGGCGTCGACTTCGATCCGCCCGACCACGACGCCTACGATCTTGGCGACCTGGTGCGCACCGCGCCGATCGGCATCCCCGGCCTCTCCGAGCCGGAGACGCTGCGCCACTACGTGCGCCTCTCCCAAAAGAACCACGCCATCGACCTGGCGCTCTATCCGCTGGGCTCGTGCACCATGAAGCACAACCCGCGCCTCAACGAGAAGATGGCCCGCCTCCCCGGCTTCGCCGACCTTCACCCCCTGCAGCCGCAGTCGACCGCGCAGGGCGCCCTGGAACTGATGGACCGCCTCGCCCACTGGCTGAAGACCCTGACCGGCATGCCCGCCGTCGCGCTCACCCCCAAGGCCGGCGCCCACGGCGAGCTCTGCGGCCTCCTCTGCATCAAGGCCGCCCATGAGGCCGCCGGAAACGGCGACCGCCGCCGGGTCCTGGTGCCCACCTCCGCCCACGGCACCAACCCCGCCACCGCCGCCTTCGTCGGCTACTCCGTCGAGGAAATCGCCCAGACCGCCGACGGCCGCGTCGACCTCGCCGACCTCGAAGCCAAGCTCGGCCCCGACGTCGCCGCCATCATGGTCACCAACCCCAACACCTGCGGCCTCTTCGAGCGCGAGATCATCGAGATCGCGCGCATAACGCACGCGCACGGGGCGTATTTCTATTGCGACGGCGCCAACTTTAACGCCATCGTCGGCCGCGTTCGCCCCGGCGATCTCGGCGTCGACGCCATGCACATCAACCTGCACAAGACCTTCTCCACCCCGCACGGCGGCGGCGGCCCAGGCGCCGGCCCCGTGGTCCTCTCCGAAGCCCTCGCCCCCTTCGCCCCAGCCCCCTGGCTGGTCCACGGCCCCGACGGCCTGGAACTGGTCGAGGAAGCCCGCGACCAGGCCGCCCAGACCTTCGGCCGCATGTGCGCCTTCCAGGGCCAGATGGGCATGTTCGTCCGCGCCTACGCCTACATGCGCAGCCATGGTTCAGACGGCCTGCGCCAGGTGGCCGAGGACGCCGTGCTGAACGCCAACTACATCAAGGCGGTGCTCTCCGCCGAGATGACGCCGGCCTTCCCCGACGGCCCCTGCATGCACGAGGCCCTGTTCGACGACCACTGGCTGGAGGGGACTGGCGTCACCACGCTCGACTTCGCCAAGGCGATGATCGACGAGGGCTTCCACCCGATGACCATGTACTTCCCGCTGGTGGTGCATGGCGCGATGCTGATCGAGCCGACCGAGACCGAGTCCAAGCGCGAGCTCGACCGGTTCTGCGACGCCCTGCTGGCGCTGGCCCGCGCGGCCAAGGCGGGCGATGTGGAGCGCTTTACCGGCGCCCCGTACCTCGCCCCGCTGAGCCGCCTCGACGAGACCATGGCCGCCCGCAAGCCGAAGCTCACGTGGCGCCCGGAACACGCGACGCCGCTGGCCGCCGAGTAGAGGTTTCCCGGCGCGTAAGGGGAATTCGCGTCCCGGGCGAAGTGTTCGTGTCGGGGATGCATCGCAGGTGTGTCTCCGGCGCCATCCGCGTCCGAATAGAGATTCTGAGTGAAATTTAACCCGGCTGGCGCCTTTACGATTCAAAGGTGCGTTCGCATATCAGGTTTGCGCAGCGGCGGTTCGACCTCCTCTTGAGTCGTGCGCGCGCTCCCAGGTTAAACACCAGTGACTTTCGCCATGCCCTCTCTGCGCGTTTACCGCGCCTCCGACGAGTTTGCCCGCGAGCTAGCCGCTCGCGTGGCGCGTTGGCTGCTGATCGGTCTGGGCGTGGTGCTGATGCTGGTGGCCCTGCCGCTGGTCGCTCTGCCGGGACACCTGGGCCTGCCGCTGATGGTGGTCGGCCTGATGATCGTCCTGCGCAACTCGTTCGGCGCCAAGCGCCGCTTCGTGCAGATGCAGCGGGCGCACCCGAACATGGTCTTCCCGATCCGTCGCCTGATGCGGCGCGAGCCGGAAATCGTTCAGGTGTTCTGGCAACAGTATCTGCGCGTCGAGCGCCTAGTCCTGCCGCGCCGCGTGCGCTTCGCGGTCAGAAGCCGGCGCGCCCTGAAGCGCCGCTTCCGGCGTCAGGCCGTCTGACCTAGCCGCTCAATTCCAGAATCAAAACGGCCCCGGGAGCGATCCCGGGGCCGTTTCATTTTATGTTCGGTGCAGGACTGAAAGCTACTGCAGCTTGCCGGCCAACTCGCTGATGCCGCCGTCGATCAGCGGATCGGACTTGGCGCCGGCGATGCGGGCGGTAAGCACGTGCTCCGCCATCTCCGCGGCGAGTTCGCCGGCGGCGGCCTTCACCTCGGCGGTGGCTTGCGCCTCGGCCGTGGCGATCCGGCGCTCGGCCAACTTGCCGCGGCGCTCGATCTGCTCGACGAGGTTCGCCTGAGCTTCGACCTGCATCCGCTTGGCCTGCTCCTGCGCGTTGGCCAGGATCTCGGCCGACAGCTTCTCGGAGGTCTCGCGGTCGGCCTGGATGCGGGCCAGCAGGGCCTGAGCTTCCTCGCGCAGGCGATTGGCCTCATCGAGCTGGCTGCGGACCTTATCGCCCGCGTCGCCCAGCGCCTTCCAGGCGAACTTGTGCACGCCCGCCAGCACCAGGATCCCGATGAAGACGATGAAGGCGAGGCCCACCCAGAAATGGGCAGAGGTCAACAGTTGCATGGTCCTACGCTCTCCCGGCCGCGCTGAGTTCAGCAGCGGTCGCGGCCTTGCCAGTCAGCTTGCCGACGATGGCGCCGGCCGCGTCAGCCGCGATAGACGCCACATTGCCCATGGCCGCGTCGCGCGCCTTGGCGATCCGGGCCTCGGCTTCGGCGCCCTTCGCGGCAAGCTTGGCTTCTTCCTCAGCGAGACGCGCGGCGACCTCGGCCTGGGCCTTGGCCCGGGCTTCGGCGGCGACACGTTGGGCCTGGGCGCGAGCCTGAGCGGTCTCGGCAGCCGCGGCCGCAGCCTGGGCCTCGGCCTCGTCCTTCAGCCGGCGAGCGTCAGCGATATCGCCGCTGATCTTGCCGTCGCGCGCGTCAATCGTCCCGCCGACACGCGGCGAGACGAACAGGCGAACGAACAGCAGAACGATCGCGAAGATGACCAGGAACCAGACGATCTGGCCCGGCCACCATTGGAAATCGAACTGCGGCAGGCCGCCGGAGGCCGCGGGGGCCTCCGTGCCTTGTTGGGTCTCGGTCGCCATTGGCGATCAGTCTCGAGTCTAGACGCCGAACAGGATGAGCAGCGAGACCACGAAGGCGAACAGGCCCATGGTTTCGGTCAGCGCCATGCCGAGGAACAGCATGGTCTGCTGGCTGGCGGCGCCGGCCGGGTTGCGGATGGCGGCTTGCAGGTAGTTGCCGAACAGGACGCCCAGGCCAACACCGGCCCCGATCATGCCCATGGCGGCGAGACCCGCGCCGATCAGCTTGTAGGTGTGAAAGTCAGCAACAGCGGCGTTCATGTCAGGTAGTCCTCTTGGAGATAGGTGTTTGAGTTAGTGGCCGTGACCGAAGTTCACGACCTCGTTGAGGTAGACGGTGGCCAACGCGGCGAAGACGAAGGCCTGCAGGATCGCCACGACCAATTCCAGGCCGGTCAGGCCGACAATCATGGCGAAGGAGAGTGCGCTCGGCACGAAGGCCAGGGTCGCGATGCCGCCTGACAAGGCCAGGATGCCCAGCGCCACCACGAAGGAGCCGAACAGGCTCATCACCACGTGGCCGCCCAGCATGTTGCCGAACAGACGAAGCGCCAGGGTCACCGGCCGGACGAAATAGGAGATCATCTCGATGATCACCATCGCCGCGCCGCCGAAGACGCCCATGCCGGGCACCCAGAACAGGCTGACGAACTTCGGGCCGTGCTTGATGAAGCCCAGGACGAGAACGCTGACGAAGGTGAGAATCGCCAGAGTGGCGGTGATCGCCAGTTGTGAGGTCACGGCAAAAGCCGCGTCGAACCCGGCCAGGTTCCCGATGGCGAAAACCACGCTCATCAGGTTGAGAACCAGGATGATCAGGAACAGCGACAGGATGTAGGGGACATAGGGCTTGCCCTCTTGGCCGATGATCGGCCCGACCAGCACCCGGTCGATGATGTTGTAGAGGCTTTCGGCCAGCGCTTGGCCACGGTTCGGCACGATCTCGCGCCGCGCGGTGAGCGCAAAGAACGCGATCAGCAGGACCGCGCCGACCATCATGCTCAGAATCGAGTTGGTGATCGACAGGTCGACGGCGAGGCCGCCGATATGCACGGTCGGCAGGCTCACGATCTTGTGGATCATGAACTGTTCCATCGGCTGGATGGCCGGCTGTTGCATCAGCGCCTTAGTCCTCGTCTTCGTCCGCGGAGGCGGGAACCATGGGCCCGGCCGTCTCCAACACTTTCCTGTTCGACCTGGCCACGGCGGTCACCGCGACGAAGATCGAAAACCCTGAGCCGATCAGCAAGCCGCTGACCACGCCCCAGGGCGCCGTATGAGCGAAGCGATCCAAGAGCCAGCCTAGGCCGACACCACCGAGCACCCCGCCAACCACTTCCCCCACGAAGCGGTAACCTTGCGCCATGGCCGCGTGAGTATCGGGACTCAGCTTGCGGGCCTGCGCGGCCTCCGCGGCTCCCAAGCGCTGATCGAGGCTTTTGAGGGCCTCTTCTGGCGTATCTTTGGGGTGTGGCATCGTCGGTTGGCCTTGGAGGCGGAAGGCCTCAAGACCGCGACGTCGCCGCCACGGCGGGGGCTTTTAGGTCGCGCGGAACCTATAGACCGTGCTGCGGCGCGTCAAGACTGCGCGACCACCCTATAACCTGTTGAAATTAATACAATAATGGGCACCCGCGGCAATCTCACTGAGTCCGCGTCCAGAAAGCCCTACTGCGCCGCCATCGCCTCGGCCTGATGCAGGTCGACGCTGACCAGCTGGGAAACCCCACGCTCGCCCATGGTCACCCCGAACAGCCGGTCCATCCGCGCCATCGTGACCGGGTTGTGGGTGATGGCGATGAAGCGGGTCTCGGTGCGCCGGCGCATCTCGTCCAGCATGTTGCAGAAGCGGTCGACGTTGGCGTCGTCCAGCGGCGCATCGACCTCGTCCAGCACGCAGATCGGCGCCGGCTGGGCCAGGAACACTGCGAAGATCAACGCGGTCGCGGTCAGCGCCTGCTCGCCGCCACTCATCAGGCTCATGGTCGCCATCCGCTTGCCGGGCGGGCAGGCGTAGATCTCCAGGCCCGCCTCCAGCGGATCTTCCGACTCCACCAGCCGCAGCTCCGCCTGGCCGCCCTGGAACAACGCCTGGAACAGCGTCTTGAAGTGCTCGTTGATCACCTCGAAGGCGGCCAGCAGGCGGTCGCGGCCCTCGGCGTTCAGTTCGGCGATGCCCTCGCGCAGGCGGGCGATGGCGCCAGTGAGGTCAGAGCGTTCGGTGTGCATGACCGCGAGCCGCGCGCCATGTTCGGCGGCCTCTTCCTCGGCGCGCAGATTGACTGGGCCGATGGCGTCGCGCTGGCGTTCCAGATTGTAGAGATGGGCCTCCACGCCGCTGGCGTCCGAGGGGATCGCCACGGCCTCGTCGGCCAGCTTTCGGGCCAGCTCTTCAGGTTCGATCCGCGCGGTCTCGCGAATCTGAGCGGAGACCTCGGTGAGGCGCTGGGTGGCGGCCTCGGCGTGGGCGGCGAGGCTGGCGCGCACCTCGCGGGCTTCCGACGCCGCGGCCTCGGCGGCGCGCAGCGCGCGGTCGGCTTCGGCGCGCTCGTGCTCGGCGCCGGCCAGGGCGTCGGAGGATTTGGCGCGGCGGGCCTCGGCGACGCCGAGCTCATCCAGCAGGGCCGCGCGGCGGGTCTCCAGGGTTTCCGGCGCGGCCTTCGCCTTGGCGAGTTCGGCTTGCGACTTGGTGCGCGCGGTGGCGAGCGCGTCCAGGCGCTTGGCGGCGGCCTGGCTGCGGCGGCTCCAGTCCTCGCGGTCGGCGGTCAGCAGCTCAAGGCGCCGCGCGCGGCTGTCGCGGTCGCGCACCTCGAGGTCGAGCGCCGCCCGCGCCGAAGCGGCGGCTTCGCGAGCCGGACCGGCGGCGGCGCGGGCGGCGGCCAGGCGTTCGGCCAGGTCTTCGGCGCCCTCGTCGGTGGTGGTGGCCGCCTCCGCCGTGGCGAGAGATTGTTCGTGTTCCGCGAGCTCAGCCTCGAAGCGGCCGATGACGTCGTCGAGGGAGGCGGCGTGGGCTTCCTTGCGGGCCGCTTCGCGGTCGAAGCGTTCCAGGGCCGTGCGCGCGGCCAGCGCCTTCTGCTCGGCGGCCGGCGTTTCGCGGCGCGCGGCGCGCAGGGCCTCTTCAATGCCGGCCAGCTTGGCCGAAGCGTCCTTCAGGGTCTGGCGCACGGCCTCGACCTTGGGCGTCAGGCCTTCGATCTCGCTCTCGACCTCGGCCAGCCGGGTCTTCTGTTCGAGGCGTACGGCGGCGGGCTTAGGCGCATCGGCGCGCGAGGTGAAGCCATCCCAACGCCAGAGATCGCCCTCCTTGGAAACCAGCCGGCAGCCGGGGGTGAGCCCCGCCTGTAGGGCGTCGCCGTCGGCGCGGTCTACCAGCGCGGTGAAGGCCAGTCGTGCGGCCAGCGCGGCCGGCGCCTTGACCAAGCCGGCGAGCGGCGTCGCGCCCTTCGGCCAGGCAGGCGCTTCGGCGTCACGGCCACCCCAGAACGATGGCGCCGAACGGTCCAGCGCGGCGTCCAGGTCGTCGCCCAGGGCCGCGGCAAGCGCCTTCTCGTAGCCGCGGTCGGGCGAGACGGCGTCGAGCACCGGCGAGAACCCGCCGCGCTTGGCCTGAGCCACCAGGGCGGCCAGCGCGCGGGCCTCGGCGGTCAGGCGACCGAGCTGTTCGTCGAGCTTGCGGGCGGCTTCGCGAGCGCTGCCCTCGGCGGCCTGCGCGGCTGTGCGATCTTCCTCGGACTTCTCCAGGGCGGCGCGGGCGGCCGCAAGCGCGGCCTCGGCGGCCTCCAGCTCGGCCTTGGCCTGCGCGGCCTGCGGATTGGCGATGACACCGAGCGCCTCGCGTTCGCGCCGGGCCTGATCGAGCGCCCGGTGCGTGCGGGAGAGCCGCATCTGGGCTTCCTCGACCCGCGTCCTGGCGGCCTGGCGCTGGGCCTCCTGAGCGGCCATCTGGGCGGCGAGCGATTCCACCTCGGCGTCCGCCGCGGCGCGGGCGGCCTCGGCGGCCTTGGCGGCGGCCTCCAGTTCCGGGATGCGCTCCGGCGCGGTCCGAATCGCCTCTTCCAGAGCGGCGACGTCGTCGGCCAGACGCCCCAGGGCGGCCGCGGCGTCCTCGACGATGTGCTCCTCGCGGGCGCGGTCGGCGTCGATCCGCTCGATGTCGCCGGTCAGCCGCGCCAGTTCGGCGGCGTAGGCCTCGTGCTCGCGGTCCAGACGGTCCTTGTCGATGGCCAGCTTGTGCAGGATGGCCGCGGCGATGGTCTCGGCCTCGCGCAGCGGCTTGATCGCCTCATCGGCCTGGGCGGCCCGGGTGGTGGCCACGGCGGCCACGCCGGCGGTCTCCTCAACCGCGCGGATGGCGGCGGCGGCCTCGGCGCCCAGCCGCTCGGCCGCAGCGGCGGCCTCGGCCCAACGGGCGTAGAGTACGGCGCCCTGCAACGCGCGGATTTCGGCGGACAGCTTCTTGTAGCGTTCGGCCTGGCGCGCCTCGCGCTTCAGCCGGCCGAGCGTCGACTCCAGCTCGCGCGCCACGTCCTCCAGCCGCGCCAGATTGGCCTCGGCAGCGCGCAGGCGCAGCTCCGCTTCATGGCGGCGCGAGTGCAGGCCGCTGACGCCCGCCGCCTCTTCCAGGATCATCCGGCGGTTCTGCGGCTTGGCGGCGATCAGTTCGCTGATCTGCCCCTGGCGCACCAGGGCCGGCGAGTTCGAGCCCGTCGAGGCGTCGGCGAACAACAGCTGCACGTCGCGGGCGCGAACCTCGCGGCCATTGATGCGGAAGGTCGAACCCTCGCCCCGGTCGATGCGGCGGACCACCTCCAGCACGGGGGCGTCGTTGAAGGCGGCCGGCGCGCGGCGGTCGGAGTTGTCGATGGTCAGCGCCACCTCGGCGTGATTGCGCGAGGGACGGTTGCCGGAGCCGGCGAAGATCACATCGTCCATGCCGCCGGCCCGCATGGCCTTGGCGGAATTGGCGCCCATCACCCAGCGCAGCGCCTCCAGCAGGTTCGACTTGCCGCAGCCGTTCGGTCCCACGATGCCCGTGACGCCGGGCTCGATCCGGAACTCGGTCGGTTCGACGAAGGACTTGAAGCCCGAAAGGCGCAGCCGCTGGAAGTGCACGGGAGTCTAGTGGCCTCCCTTTTTGGCGGGCGCCGCGGCCTTCTTGCGGACCGGCGCGATCGCCTTGGCCATCAGGGCGTCTAGCTCCTCGATGGTCTGCGGTGTTTCGACCTTCTTGCCGTTGATGATGAGCGTCGGCGTGGAGTTGACGCCGTCCTGTTCAGAGGCGCGCTGGGCGCGTCGGGCGATGGCGTCGGCGCCGTTCTGGTCCTGCAGGCAGGTGTTGAAATGCGCCTCGTCCACGCCGTTGGCCGCGGCGATTTCCTGGAAGATCGGCTTGATGTTGCCGGAGTTCCAGCGGGACTGACTGCGGAACACCTGGTCGACGACGGTAAAGTATTTGTCCGGCCCGGCGCAGCGGGCGATCAGGAAGCCTGCCACCGCCACCGTCGCCGGCTCGGTGATCATCTCCTTGAGCGTGTAGTGAACCTTGCCGGTGTCGATGTACTTCGACTTCAGCGTCGGGAAGATCGTCTCGTTGAAGTGGCCGCAGTGCGGGCAGGCCATGGAGGCGTATTCCAGCACCTCGATCCTGGCCTTCGGATTGCCCAGGCTCATGTCATCGGCCATCGGCCTGGGGCCGGGCTTGGGCGCAGGCGCATGTGCGGTCGCGGCCAGGGCCGGGGTCGCGGCGACAAGGGCGGATGCGGCGAGGATCAGCAGGCGGCGGTCGAGCATCGGCTGATCCTAATCCTTCGCCTGGGCGATGGCCGCATCGAGTTCGCTGAGCGTCATCTCGCCCTCGGTCCGTTTGCCGTTGATGATGAAGGTGGGCGTCGATTCCACCTTGTCCACATGGACGTGACGGTCGACGCGGGCGGCCAGCGCCTTTTCGGCGGCGGTGTCGCGCATGCAGGCGTCGAACTGGGCTTCGCTGAGGCCGCCGGGGTCCTTAGCGATGGCGGCGAGCACGCCTTTGACGTCCCTGCTCTCGACCATCGATTGCTGGCCCTTGAAGACCGCGTCAAGAACCGGGAAGTAGCGGTCCTTGCCGGCGCAGCGGGCGAGCAGGAAGCCGGCGGCGGCGATGGCTTCCGGGTCGGTCAGGTATTCCTTCAGGGTGTAGCGGACCTTACCGGTATCCACATACCGCGCCTTGAAGGCCGGAAAGACCTCCATGTCCCAGCGCGCGCAGTGCGGGCAGCTGGCCGAGGCGTATTCGACGATCGACACCTTGGCCTGTGGATTGCCCAGGCTCATGTCGTCGGCCTGGGCCACCGAGGCGGGATCGACGGGGTGTTTCGCGCAGCCGGCCACCGCCAGGGCGGCCATCAGGGCCACAGCGGTTAAGGGGCGGGACGCGAACATGCGGACGGAAGTCTCCTAGGTAGGCCGAATTAAAGCCCGATTCCCTGCGGGGTCAGACTCGCCACAAGCCGATGCGGCGGCGGTTCCTGTTAGTCAACGCGGCCGCGTTGTCGCAGGACGCCTCGGCCGAGCGCCAGGAGGGCTGCTTTGAGCTTGCCCTCCGGCGCCGCCGCCAGGTCCTTCGCCAACCCGGCCTCGGCGGCGGCGTCGAGCGGCGGCAGGCGCCGCCGCGACTTGGCGGTAGGATCGTACTTGCGCTGCAGCGGCCCCTGGACGATGCGCAGCTTCTGCACCGCGTCCGCGCCCAGGAACAGGTTCACCCGCGCCAGGATCTCGTGGGCCTGATGCTGGATGATCGCCGCGGCCGGCCCGGCCACCCGGATCTCCAGCGACGAGGGCCCGCCGTTGCGGCCCCGCGTCAGCTTCACCGGCTCGGTGCGCTTGGCGATCTCGACGCCGACCACCTCGCGCCAGCGCGCCTCCAGCGCGCCGGAGCCCTGGCCGAACTTGGCGTCGAGCGCCTTCAGCGTCTTGTTCAGCGCCCGGCCCATGGGCGGCGGCGGGCGGCGCTGCGGCCGCGTGCGCTTGGCCGTCAGGATCCGGGCGGCTTCTTGCAGGGTCGGAAGGTCGCGGCGGGGAGCCATGGGCCCACCTTACCGTCATGGCGTGACGGCGATAAGGAGGAGATGTGAATCCAGACCGCCTCCGCGCCCAACTTCTCGCCTGGTACGATGAAAACGCCCGCGACCTGCCGTGGCGCGTGGGGCCGAAGGACCATGCGGCGGGCGTGCGGGCCGATCCCTACCGGGTGTGGCTGTCGGAGGTGATGCTGCAGCAGACCACCGTGCCGCACGCCACGCCCTACTTCCTGAAGTTCACCGCCCGCTGGCCGAGCGTCAGCGACCTGGCTGGCGAAGAGGACGGCGAGGTGATGGCTGCCTGGGCGGGCCTTGGCTACTACGCCCGCGCCCGCAACCTCTTGGCCTGCGCCCGAGCCGTCGCCGGCCAGCACGGCGGTGTCTTCCCGGACACCGAAGCAGGCCTGCGCGCCTTGCCGGGCCTTGGCCCCTATACCGCCGCCGCGGTGGCGGCGATCGCCTTCGACGAGCCGACCAATGTGGTCGACGGCAATGTCGAGCGGGTTATGGCGCGGCTGTTTGCGGTCGAGGCGCCCCTGCCCGACGCCAAGCCGGAGCTGAAGCGGCTGGCCGGCGAACTGGTCCGGGACGACCGGCCCGGCGACTGGGCGCAGGCCCTGATGGACCTGGGCGCCACGGTCTGCCGCCCCAAGGCCCCGCTCTGCGACCGCTGCCCGGTGGCGGCCCATTGCGCGGCGCTCGCGACCGGCGCGCCGGAGACCTTTCCACGCCGGACCGCCAAGGCCGAGCGGCCGCACCGCCATGGGGTGGCCTATGTGCTGACCCGCGGAGACGAGGTGGGCCTGGTGCGCCGGCCGCCGAAGGGCCTGTTGGGCGGCATGCTGGCGCTGCCGACCAGCGACTGGCGCAGCGCCCGCTGGAGCGACGCCGAGGCCATCGCAGCGGCGCCAACCAAGGCGGCCTGGCGCGGCGTCGGCGAGGTGGAACACGGCTTCACCCACTTCACGCTGACGCTGCGGCTGCTGCGCGCCGAAGGCGCTGAGGCTGACGTGATCTGGAGCCCGCGGCGCGACCTGGACGGCCTGCCGAGCGTGTTCCTCAAGGCGGCCCGGGCCGGTCTCGCCAACCTGCTCTAGCCGTCTTTCACCGCACCCAGGGCGTCAGCACCTCATAGATCGGCGCGGTGGTCGGGCCGTCGCGGGTGACGGCGATCAGTTGGCGGCGGCGGGTGAGCTGGCGCACGGCGTTCTGCACCGAGGATTTGGAAAGGCCGGTCTCCAGCGCGATGCCCGACAGGCTGGCCGCGAAACGCCGCTTGCCGCCCTCGGTCCGCGCCCAGAGCCACAGATAGACCAGGAAGGCGGAGGGCGAATGGTCGTGGTTGACCAGGTCGCGCATCAAGACGTCGATGATGTACGGATCGAGGGCGACGGTGCGAGTCATGATCGTTGCTATAGTATTTGTCGGACGGATTGTCGCTGAGGCGCCGCTCGCGGCAAAGGAGGGGCGACAGCAAACTAAGGGGCCGTGAATGATCACCCACCTGAAATTCGCCGGCATCTCCTGCCGCGACCAGGACGCGCAGCTGAAGTTCTGGACCGAGAAGATGGGCTTTCGGGTGACCACCGATCAGCCGATGGGTCCGCAGCGCTGGATCGAGCTGGCCATCGCCGGCAGCCCGACCGGCCTGGTGCTGTTCACCCCGGAAGGTCACGAGGACCGGGTCGGCAGCTTCTTCAACGGCTCCTTCGCCTGCGACGACGTCGAACAGACCTACCGCCAGCTCAGCGAGCGCGGCGTCGAGTTCCGCGGCCCGCCGGAGAAGCAGCCGTGGGGAACCTTCGCCATGTTCAAGGACGTCGAGGGCAACGAGTTCGTGCTGAGCTCGCGCTGAAGATCCTCCCCCAGCGCGGAGCGCGATTGAGGGGGAGGTGGCTCGGTGCGAAGCGCCGAGACGGAGGGGGTTTCACCCGCCGCGGATGGATCAGTGGGCTTCAACCCCCTCAGTCTGTCTTCGCAGACAGCTCCCCCTAAGGGGAGCATCTTCGCTAAGCCGCGAGCTGTTGGCGGACCTTGGCGCGCAGCACGTCGATGGGCGCGAGCCCCTTGTCCGACTTGAAGTGCCAGTAGGTCCAGCCGTTGCAGGCCGGCTGCGACTGCACCATGGCGCCGACCTTGTGGATCGAGCCGGAGAGGTCGCCGACCACCAGGCTGCCGTCGGCGCGCACGCGGGCGGCGTGGCGGCCCTTGTCATCGTAGAGCACGTCGCCGGCCCTAAGCAGGCCCGCCTCGACGATCTGTCCGAAGGGGATGCGCGGCTCGGACTTCTTGGAGCCGGTGACCACCATCTCCTCGGCCGTGGCCGGGATCACCCTGGCGATGCGGTCTTTCGCGAGCTTGGCGTAGCCTTCTTCGCGCTCGATGCCGATGTAGTGGCGGCCCAGCCGCTTGGCGGCGGCGCCGGTGGTGCCGGTGCCGAAGAACGGGTCGAGGATGATGTCGCCCGGCCGGGTCGACGACAAAATCACGCGATGCAGGAGAGCTTCTGGCTTCTGGGTCGGGTGCGCCTTGACGCCCGCCGCGTCCTTCAGCCGCTCCTCGCCGGTGCACAGCGGCAGGCTCCAGTCCGACCGCATCTGCAGCTCGTCATTGGCCATCTTCATGGCGTCGTAGTTGAAGGTGTAGCGCTTGCCGCCCCGCGACTTGGTCGCCCAGATCATCGTCTCATGCGCGTTGGTGAACCGGGTGCCCTTGAAGTTCGGCATCGGGTTCGACTTGCGCCAGACGATGTCGTTGAGGATCCAGAACCCCAGGTCCTGCAGCGTCGCGCCGACCCGGAAGATGTTGTGGTAGCTGCCGATCACCCACAGCGCCCCGTCGTCCTTCAGGATGCGCTGGCATTCTTTCAGCCAGGCCTTGGTGAAGGTGTCGTAGGCCGCGAAGCTCTCGAAATGGTCCCAGTCGTCGTCGACCGCGTCGACCTTGGAATTGTCCGGGCGCAGCAGGTCGCCGCCCAGCTGCAGGTTGTACGGCGGATCGGCGAACACGAGGTCGCAGGACCGCGACGGGAGCTTCTTCAGCTCCTCGAGGCAATCGCCCAGAATGATAGTGTCGATGCCGACGCCCATGACTGACCCTTGAGACTCCAGAGTCAGAATCTGGGCCTTACATGGTGAAGGACCCGTTTAGGAACGTCCCTAACGAGACCTTACCGGTCAGCCGTTCACAGCCTTGGCGGCCAGTTCCAGCTTCTTGCGGGTGGCCTCACGGCTCGGCTGCTGCTTGGGCATGCGGTTCCAGGCGTCCAGCGCGGCGACTTTGTAGGCCTCGGCGAGCGTCGGGTAGTTGAAAGTGTTCTCCACGAAATAGTCGAGCGTGCCCTCCAGATTGAGCACCGCCTGGCCGATGTGGATCAGCTCGGTCGCGCCTTCGCCGACGATGTGCACGCCCAGCAGACGGCGCGTCTCCAACGCGAACAGCATCTTCAGGAAGCCGTGCTGGATGCCCATGATGTGGCCGCGGCTGGTCTCGCGGAAACGGGCCACGCCACATTCGTAGGGAATGCCGCGCTCACGCGCCTGCTCCTCGTTCATGCCGATCGTGGAGATCTCCGGCACCGAATAAATGCCATAGGGGAAGAACTCCGGCGCGGCTTGGGCCGGCGCCTCGAAGGCGTGGCAGGCGGCGATCCGGCCCTGCTCCATCGAGGTCGAGGCCAGGCTCGGGAAGCCGACGATGTCGCCGGCCGCATAGATGTGCGGCACGGCGGTCTGGAAGGTGTTCTTGTCCACGCTCAGGCGGCCGCGCTCGTCGGTCGCGAGGCCGCAGGCGTCGAGCCCCAGGCCCTCGGTGGCGCCCTCACGGCCAGCGGAGAACAGCACCATGTCGGCATGCAGTTCACGGTCGTCGGTGAGTTTCAGGTGGCAGTGCTGCGGCCCCACGACGTCGGCGGAGACCACCTTGGCGCCGAAGCGGACGATGACGCCGCGCTCGCGCAGATCGTGCAGGAACTCGTCGGCCAGCTCGCGGTCGAGGAACGGCATCAGCACGCTGTTCGGCTCGATGATCGTCACCTTCACGTCGAGCGCCGAGAAGATCGAGGCGTATTCCACCCCGATAACGCTCGCGCCCACCACGACCAGCTGGCGCGGGATGCGGGTCAGTTCGATGATCTCGTCGCTGTCGACGATGTGCTCGCCGTCGAAGCCGATGTGCGCCGGCCGATAGGGCCGCGTGCCGCAGGCGATCAGGAATTTCTCGCCGGTGTAGTCGGCGACGCCCGCCGAGCTCAGGACCGACATGCTGTGCGAGCCGGTGAAGGTCGCGACGCCCTCAACCGTGTCGACGCCGTTGCGGGCGAATTGGTGTTCCAGCACGTCGACCTCGTGGCCGAGCGTGATGTCGAGGCGGCGGCGCAGGTCGTCGGCGCCGATGTTCTTCTTGGCCCGGTGGGCCACGCCATAGAAGCCGCGCTCGCGCCAGCCCGACAGATTGAGGACGGTCTCGCGAAGGGTCTTGGAGGGAATGGTGCCGGTGTGCACCGAGACGCCGCCGACGCGACGCCCGCGCTCGACGACCAGCACCCGCTTGTTCAGCTTGGCGGCCTGGATCGCGCCCCGGCGGCCCGCGGGTCCGCTGCCGATGACGATCAGATCGTAGTGGTTCTGCACCAAAGTCCCCTCCCCGACGTTCTGCCGGCGGAGTAACCTTAAGCACGAGGGGTTAATTCCGGATTTTGGAAGACTTTACGACTGGTTAGCGCCGTACCAGCGCACCTCGGCGCCGTGCGGGTGGACATCGGCCAGTTTACGATCCTCGCCGCCGGGCCAGATCGTCAGGCGAACCTCCATACTGGCGATGTGGTCCGGCGGCGGCTCCATGCGCAGCCACGCGAAGGGCGCCTGCGCCGTCGCGGCCGCGCCATGCGCTTCGATGGCGGCGCGCAGCGCGGCCTGACCTTCCGGCGGCACATACTGCCAGAAGACCGAATGGTAGAGCACCGTGGCGGCGCCGGCCTTTGGCGCGGCGTGCTCTGCGGCCCAGACCGGCGCGTCGGCCTCATCCACGCAGACGCCGTTTTCGACCGCCAGGGCGATGGCCGCGCGGATGCGGGCGATGCGCTCGAACTGGTCGGGCCAGAGAAAGGCCAGCAAGCGCCGCTGCTGCGCCGGATCGTCCAGCTGAACCGGGCGGCGGTCGCAGGCGGCGCGCGTGACGACCCTGGCCTGCGCCTCCACCGGAGGCGGCGCGCCCTCCCAGTCGCTGTCCAGCTGCACGGGAGACGCCGGGTCGCCCCACTGCGCGCCATCCGGGAACGCGTAGTGGAAGTGGTCCCAGAAAAGATTGAGCCCGGCGCTCGCCCCCAGCTCGAAGGTCCTCAGCGGCAGGCCGGTCTCCTGGGCCACGGTCAGGAAGCCACCGACCAGGCAGATGGCGCGGCGCACCTCGTTGGTCTGCGGCTCGTGGGTCATGAAGCCGGCGATCTCTTCGCGCCGCCGCGCCAGAACCTGACGCGCCACGGCCCAGGCCGCGGCCGGATCGGTGGGGCGGCCCGGTTGCGGATAGACGGCGGCCAAGTCCGGCTCGGCGCCGCTCAGGACCATATCGTGCAGGGCGCCCAGCAGCCGCAGGCCTACAGCGTTGTCGAACAGCTTGCGGACGTCGGCCTCCGCCCACGGGCTCAGCAGGGTCTCAAGGCTGTCGCCGCCCGCCAGGGCCTGGGCCGCCGCCGCGCAAAGCGCGCCATTGAAGGGAGAGCCCAGGCGTTCGCAGGCCTGGGCCTGCAGTTGGAACATCTGGATGAGAGCTTCAGTCATGCCGCCAGAGCGCCGCCGCGCGCGGCGCGGGTCAAGCTTGATTCAGACGGTCAATCCTCGCCCATCAGTCCTCGAACGGCAGGACCACCTGGCGCAGCGGCTCGCCGGCCAGCGCCAACTTCACCGGCGCCCAGCCCATGCGGTGGATCTCGCAGGGGCCCAGCGTCTGCAGAGCCTCCACGTGGACGTCGGCGTGATAGCCTTTGTGGCGGGCGAAGCCGTAGCCGGGGTAGCGGGCGTCCATCTCGATCATCAGCCGGTCGCGGGCCACCTTGGCCAGGATCGAGGCCGCGGCGATCGACTTCGATTTGCCGTCGCCGCCGACCACGGTCTTGACCTCGCAGGGCAGGTCGAAGCGGTAGTTGCCGTCCACCAGGGCGAAGGCTGGCGTCACGGCCAGGCCTTCGATGGCGCGGCGCATGGCCAGGCCTGCGGCGTGCAGGATGTTAAGCGCGGCGATCTCCTCGACCGAGGCGAAGCCGACGCACCAGGCGATGGCCTTGGCCTTGATCTCGACCTCCAGCGCCTCGCGGGTCTTGGCCGACAGCTTCTTGGAGTCGTCGAGGCCCTTGGGGACCTTCTTCGGATCGAGGATTACGGCCGCCGCGCTGACCGGCCCGGCCCAGGGTCCGCGCCCCGCCTCGTCGACGCCGCAGACCGGGCCGCCGATGAAGGCCCGCTCCAGCATCAGGGTCGGGCCCCGCGCCACCGCTAGTCGCCCACCGACACGGAGACGATGTGCTCGTTCTTCTTGTCCACCGCGATCCGCACCAGCGGCGGGCCGTCCTTCTTGTCGGCCGGGCGGTAGAAGGTGACCTCCCAAAGCATGCCGTAGTCGCTGACCTCGGAGCGCCAGGCCGCGTAGGTCTCCAGGTGACGGCGCCCGAGCTCGGCCTGCGCCAGCACGGTCGCCCGGCCCTGATTGATCTCGCCGATATGCACCGGCCCGACCGACTGGCAGGCGGCCAGGCTCGCGGCGAGCGCCAGCGAAAGAACGGCCTGGCGGATCATCGAGCCGGCCCCATCGCCTTGATCAGGTCGTGCCGGTAGCAGCAGGTCAGGTGGTCGTTGACCATGCCGACCGCCTGCATCCAGGCGTAGACGATCACCGGCCCGACAAACTTGAAGCCCCTGGCCTTCAGCGCCTTGGCGACCTCGACGGCCAGCGGCGTCTGGGCGGGCACGTCGCCGATCGAGACGCACTCGGTCTGGATCGGCTTGCCGCCGGTGAAGGCCCAGCAAAACTCGGAGAAGTCCTCGCCCGCGTCGCGCATCGCCAGGTAGATTTTCGCGCTGGAAATCGCCGCGTCGATCTTGGCGTTGGAGCGGACGATGCCGGCGTCGGCCATCAGGCGCGCGCGGTCGGCCTCGCCATAGGCCGCCACCTTCTCCGGATCGAAGTTGTCGAAGGCGGCGCGGAACGCCTCGCGCTTGCGCAGAATGGTGATCCAGGCGAGCCCCGCCTGGAACCCGTCCAGCACCAGCTTCTCCCAGAGCGCCCGGCTGTCATACTCCGGTACGCCCCATTCGGTGTCGTGATAGGCCTCGTAGAGCGGGTCGCCGGCCATGCCGCGCCAGCCGCATCGGATCAGGGTGTCAGCCATCGGCGCACTCTTCTCCGAGCCGCGCGCGGGACACAAGGGGCAGTTCTTTCGATGAGCTTCGAAGGCTTCGAGTTGTCGCAGATTGAGGTGGGGGAAGGCGTGTCCCTGCGGGTGCGCCATGGGGGCTCAGGCCCGCCGCTCCTGCTGCTGCACGGCTATCCGGAGACCCACATGATGTGGGGCCAGATCGCCGGCGACCTGGCGAAGGCGTTCACGGTGATCGCGCCCGACCTGCGCGGCTATGGCCGGAGCACGCCGCCCGCCGACAGCGACGACCACGAGACCTATTCCAAGCGCGCCATGGCCCGCGACGCCATCGCGCTGATGAGGCATTTCGGGTTCGAGCGGTTCGACGTGGCGGGCCACGACCGCGGCGGGCGGGTCGGCTACCGCCTGGCGCTCGACCATCCGCGGGCGGTGCGCCGGCTGACGATCATGGACATCATTCCGACCGGCGAGGTCTGGGCCCGCGCCGACCATCGGTTCGCGCTGGGCTACTGGCACTGGTCGTTCCTGGTGCAGCCCAACGCCGAGGCCCTGATCCGCCCCGACCCGGAACTGTTCTTCTTCCACGCCCAGTTCCGCTCGATCCTGAAGACCTTCACCCAGGCCTATGCCGACTACCTGGCCTGCGCAAAGCAGCCCTCGGTGATCCACGCCATGTGCGAGGACTATCGCGCCGGCGCCGGCTTCGACCGCGAACTGGACTGGGCGGACAAGGCCGCGGGCCGCAGGATCGAATGCCCGGTGCAGGTGCTCTGGGGCGCCAAGGGCCCGCTGGCGGCCTGGTACGATACGTTGGCGGTTTGGCGCGAATGGGCGCCCGATGTGCGCGGCCACGCCATCGACTGCGGCCACTTCCTGCCCGAGGAAAAGCCCGCCGAGACCCTCGCCGCCCTACGCGGGTTCCACGCCGAGCGCGGCTGACAGCCAGGCGGGGCGCTCAAGCGTCACCGGCCGCCCATCGACCGTCAGGCTGGCGCCCTCAGCACGGTCCAGGCGCATCAGGGCGATGGCACGCTCCTCGCCCACCGAGGTCACCACGCCCGCGCGCAGCTCGCCGGCCAGCACCTCGGCGCCGACAGCGGGTCGCGCGCCCTCGAAGGCGATCGGCAGCATGCGGCTCTTGATCTGGCCGCGGCGCTTCATGCGGGAGGTCGTCTCCTGGCCGACGAAGCAGCCCTTCTTGAAGTCGATGCCGTTCAGGAGGTCGAAGTTGGCCTCGATCGGATAGGTCTTGTCGGAGCCCCAGTCCGCCGGCCCGGGCACGCCCAGCGCCAGCTTTTGAGCTTCCCGGGCGTTCTCGTCAGCGACCACAGCGCCGGCCGGAGCCGTGGCGCCATAGCCGCGCCAGCCGAGGTCCGGCAGGCGCGGATCGGCCGCCCAGCCCGCACCAGGCGCCGCGCCCTCGCCATAGAGGATCGAGACCGGGGTCTCGTCCGCTGCCAGCTCAACCTTGGCCCGCAGCCGATACATCGTCAGCCGCTGCAGGATCGCCGCGCGATGTTCGGCCAGCACGTCCAGCCAGCAGCCGTCCTCGCGCCCGACCACGAAGAGGTCGTAGAGCAGCCGGCCCTGCGGCGTCAGCAGCGCCCCGAACCGCGCCTCGCCGACGGCCAGGGTCTCCACGTCCTGGGTGATCAGCCCCTGCAGGAAGTCCCGCCAATCCGGTCCCGACACGGCGATCAGCGCACGGCTGGTGAGTGGCGCGAAGGTCAGGGTTTGGCTCATCCACGTAATTTGGGGCGTCCGGCGTTGGAGCGCCAGTGTGCTGGCCTTGAAGTTCGCCTCCGCGCGATGGCAAGCGCCGAGCGAACTTCAAGGGCAAGAAGCACACTGGAAACATATACTTACTGGAGTGGCTCAAGATTCGGAAATTCACTAGCAGCAGACCCAAACTCGGGTGAATTTCCGAATCGCCACTCCAGCGGTCTGCGTCCTATAGAGGGGCGATGTCTCGCGGCGCGTTTCCCATCCTGTTCATCACCTCGAACCGCATCGGCGACGCCGTGCTGTCGTCGGGGCTGATCAAGCGGCTGTCGGACGAGATCCCCAACGCCCGCTTCACCGTGGTCGCCGGACCGGTCGCGGCGCCGCTGTTCGAGGAGGTGCCGACCCTCGACCGGATCATCGAATTCGCCAAGGCCAAGGGCGGCGGCCACTGGTTCGACCTGTGGACCCAGGTGCGCAACAAACGCTGGGGCCTGGTGGTCGATCTGCGGGGCTCGGGCCTGTCGCGGTTCGTGTCCACGCGCCGCCGCGCCATCTGGCGCAAGAACACCGGCCCGCCGGTGCACAAGGTCATCGAGGCCGCCCGCATCCTGAAAATCGAGGACGATCCGGCGCCGCCCTACATCTTCACCTCGGAAGAGACCGAGGCCCGCGCGGAGGAGCTGACCGCCGGCTTCGGCCCGATCCTGGCGCTGGCGCCGGCCGCCAACTGGCTGGGCAAGACCTGGCCGCTGGAGCGGTTCTCGCGGGTCGCCATGCGCCTGCTCGATCCCGAGGGGCCGATGAAGGGCGGGCGGCTGATGGTGCTGGGCGGGCCGGAGGACGCCAAGCTCGCCAAGGGCCTGCGCGATGTGGTCATGCGCAACCAGTTCATCAACCTGACCGAGGACGTTGACCTCCTCACCGCCTACGCCTGCCTCAAGCGTGCGCGCCTGTTCATCGGCAACGATTCCGGGACCATGCACCTGGCCGCCGCCGCCGGCATCCCGACGCTGGGCCTGTTCGGACCCTCGGACGAGCAGCACTACGGCCCTTGGGGCGAGCAGACCCGAGTGGCGCGGGGCCCGCGCACCTATGAGCAGATCCGCGCGGTTGACCCAAGCTTCGGCCAGGCGCTCTGTCACATGATGGACCTCAGCGTCGAGACGGTGGGCGAGGCCGCCGAGGAACTGCTCGCCGCTACCGACGGGGGCCGCAAACCTTCCATGCCCGAGACCCCAGATGCCTGAGACATTCGACCTGATCGTGCGCGGCGGCGAGGTGGTGAACCACGCGGGCCGGGGGCTCGCGGACATCGGCGTGCGCGGCGGCAAGATCGTCGTCGTCGGTGACCTCTCCCAGGCCTCGGCCGGCGAGGTGTTCGACGCCACGGGCCTCACCGTCATGCCCGGCGTCATCGACACCCAGGTGCACTTCCGCGAACCCGGCCTGGAGTGGAAGGAAGACCTGGAGACCGGCAGCCGCGCCGCGGTGCTGGGCGGCGTCACCGCCGTCTTCGAGATGCCCAACACCGAGCCGACGACCACCGACCCCGACGCGCTCGCCGACAAGCTTGCCCGCGCCAAGGGGCGCATGCACTGCGACCACGCCTTCTACGTCGGCGGCACGCACAACAACGCGCCTTGGCTGGGCGAACTGGAGCGTCTGCCCGGCTGCTGCGGGATCAAGGTGTTCATGGGCGCCTCGACCGGCTCCCTGCTGGTGCAAGACGACGAGGGCATCGAGGCCGTGCTGCGCCACGTGAACCGGCGCGCCGCCTTCCACTCCGAGGACGAATACCGCCTGGCCGAGCGCCGGCCGCTGGCCCGCACCGGCGACTGGACCAGTCACTACGAGGTCCGCGACCCCCAAACGGCGATCCAGTCCACCGAGCGGCTGGTGCGGATCGCGACCGCGCTGGGCAAACGCATCCACGTCCTGCACGTGACCACCGCCCAGGAGGTCGCGTTCCTCGCCCAGCACAAGGACGTCGCCAGTGTCGAGTTCACGCCGCAGCACCTGACCCTGGAAGGCCCCGAGGCCTATGAGCGGCTGAAGGGGTACGCCCAGATGAACCCGCCGATCCGCACCGCCGAGCATCGCGCCGCGCTGTGGGCCGGCCTCGCCAACGGCGTCGCCGACGTGCTGGGCTCCGACCACGCGCCGCACACCTCTGAGGAAAAGGCCCGGCCCTATCCGGCCTCGCCGTCGGGCATGCCGGGCGTGCAGACCCTGCTGCCGGTGATGCTGACCCACGTGTCCGCCGGACGGCTGACCCTGGAGCAGCTGGTCGACCTGACCAGCCATGGCGCCAACCGCCTGTTCGGCCTGGCCGACAAGGGCCGCATCGCCGAGGGCTACGACGCCGACCTGACCATCGTCGACCTGAAGGCCAAGCGGACCCTGCGCCACGACATGATGGCCAGCCGCGTCGGCTGGACGCCCTTCGATGGGATGGAGATCACCGGCTGGCCGATGGCGACCATCATCCGCGGGATTACCGTCATGCGCGACGGCGAGGTCGGCGCCCCGCACCTGGGCCAGCCGGTGCGATTCAACGAGACCCTCGTCCCCTAGGCTTTATCCAGCACGCCGGCCGCGAGCGCGGCGGCGAATTCGCTTCCGGTCGGGGTCGCCCACATGGTGTGCTGGGTGAGCGCGCGAGCCTTGTCGGCGTCGGTCATCGGCCCAGGGTGCGGCGGCGCCCCACCGGGGATCGCCGGTGATCCGAATGCGCGGGCCCGCACCTGGCCATGACGGTCGACCAGCAGGTTGCAGGGCAGGCTTGGGCCGCGGTCGGTCTTAGTGATCGCGCGCAGCCCGTCTGGATAGTCCTGCACCGACAGCGCCTGGTAGATCTTGTCCTTCCCATCGGCCTCGACGAACAGGGTGGCGTCGCCCGCGCCGCGCTTGGCCAACACAGCCTGCGCCTCCGCCAGGTTCAGCTTCTTGTCGCTGTGCGTCAGGACGAAGATCACCCCGAAGCTCGGACCTCCGTGGGTCCTGCCGATCATCGCCACGTCCGTGGCTTCCTGCAGGCAGGGCGCGCACCATTCCGCCCAGAGGCTGACCAGCCACGTGCGGCCACCTAGCTGCGACAACCGCTGTGGCCCGTTCGCGCTGAGCAGCGGCGCATCCGGCAGGGTCAGCGGCGCGCCAGGCGTCTTGAAGAAGGTCGCCAGGGTGTTACGCGACATCGGGCCAGAGGTGAACAGCGGCGCATCCGGCGCGGCGCGGGCGCTGGCCCCGACCATGGCCGCGGCGGTTCCCAGACAAACGCTGCGGCGATCGATCATCGGCGGCCCCTCGGCAGAGGCGCTACCCTAGCGCGAGTTCCTGGCGCTTCAACCGCGTAAGCTTGGCCACGATCATGGCGTGCGCGTTGGTCAGCCAGTCGCCCATGTCGGCGGCGTCCGCGGCGTCCAGGTCGACGATCACCCAGGACCCCTTGTGCAGATAGGGCGCCTGCCGCGCCGGGCCGCCGTTGGTCAGCACCTCGAAGCCGATCTCGCTGACCTTGAACGACAGACCGCCGCGCAGGCCGCAGATGGCGAAGACCTTGCCGCCCACCTTGTAGACGTCGGAGCCGCCCCACTGGACGACCTTGGTCGCAGCCGGCAGGCCCATGGCGAAGGCTTCGATCTCCTCGCGCGTCATTCTCCCCCGACTCCGCTCCCCGGCTCCGCCGTGCTCTAGGCCTCGACGCCGACGCCGATCGGGCAGACGACGCCCGTGCCGCCGACGCCGCAATAGCCGGCCGGATTCTTGGCCAGGTACTGCTGATGATAGTCCTCGGCGAAATAGAACTCGCCGGCCGGGGCGATCTCGGTGGTGATCCTGCCGAAGCCCTTGGCCGACAGGGCCAGCTGATAAGCCTCCTTCGACGCTTCGGCGGCGGCTTCCTGTGCGTCATTTTCCGGATAGATACCCGAGCGGTACTGGGTGCCGATGTCGTTGCCCTGGCGCATGCCCTGGGTCGGGTCGTGGCTCTCCCAGAACACCTTCAGGAGCGCCTTGTAGGTCGTGGCCCTCGGATCGTAGACCACCAGCACCGCCTCGGTGTGGCCGGTGCGGCCTGAGCAGACCTCTTCGTAGGTCGGGTTAGGCGTGATGCCGTTCACATAGCCGACCGCAGTCACATAGACGCCGGGCAGGCCCCAGAACTTCTTCTCCTCGCCCCAGAAGCAGCCCATGGCGAAGACCGCCGTCTCCAGCCCCTGCGGATAGGGACCCTTCAGCGGATGGCCGTTGATGAAGTGGGTCTGGGCGGTCGGGATGGGGTGCGCGCGGCCCGGGAGCGCGGTTTCCTGTGTGGGCAGCTCAAGCGTCTTGCGTCCGAACATGGGACCTCCTTGCGGTCGGCTCCGAAGATAGGGGTCCGTCCGCGAATTTGCATCTGACGGCGTATATGACGCTGGGTAAGTTTCATGGCAGTCTCCGGCTGAAGAACGTCGTTTGGAGAAAACTTGCCATGCAACGCGCGTTTAAGGCCGCCGCGATCGGCGGCGCCATGCTCATCCTGGCCGGCGGCGGAGTCGCGCTCGCCAGCGGCGGTGGCGGCGGCGGTTCGACCAGCGGCGGGGGCGGCGCCGGCATGCCCAGCGCGTCTGGCCCCAGCTACGACCCGGCCGTGGAATACGCCAAGGCGATCGCCGCCTTGAAGGCCAACAACTACAAGGACGCCGCCCGGGCCGCCGGCCACGTCACCGACACCGTGCCGAACAACCCCGACGGCTGGCGCCTGCTGGGCATGGCCAAGGCCGGCGACAACGACTGGAAGGCCTCGCGCCGCGCCTATGAAAAGGCGGTCAAGCTGAAGCCCGAGGACCCCAGCGCGCACGCGGGCCTGGGCCTGGCGCTGGCCAATCTGAAGGACCCCAAGGTGCAGGCCGAGCAGGACTGGCTTAAGGGCAAGGTGCAGGCCTGCGGCGACAGCTGCCCGGAAGCCGCCCAGCTGAAGAGCTATTCCTCGGCTGTCGAAAGCGCCATGAACCCGGCCGCCGCCGGCACGCCCAAGCCCAGCGCCATGCTCGACCGCTCGTTCCTGTTCGGGGGCGCCAAGGCCGGCGACGCGGCCTACGTCCAGGCGGTCAGCCTGATCAACGATCGGCGCTATGATGAGGCGCTGGCCTCGCTCGGCAAGGCGCAGGCGACCTTTGGGCCGCACCCCGACATCCTGACCTACGAGGGCTATGCCTGGCGCAAGAAGGGCGACTACGTCCGCGCCGAGAGCTTCTACAAACAAGCGCTGGCCATCGCGCCGGACCACATCGGCGCGACCGAATACTACGGCGAGCTGAAGGTGGCGAAGGGCGACATCAAGGGGGCGCGGCTGATGCTGGCCCGCCTGGACAAGCTCTGCGCCTATGGCTGCGCCGACGCTGAGGAGCTGCGCCGTTGGATCGACGCCGGCGGCGACCCGCAAAAGAACTAGCGGGGCCTCTCACCGCCGGTCTGCTCGTCCTCGCACTCGCCGCGAGTGGGTTGGCGGCGCGTGCGACGTCGCTCGGCGATGCGCCGATCCGTGGCCTGGAATGGGTGGCGAAGACCGCCGACCCGGCCCGCGCGCTCGGCTCGGTCCCCACCGAATGTCTGAAGGTCCCGGCCGACCCGGCGCTCGCCGCCAAGGTCGAGATCGGCCGCGCCGCCTTCCGCACCCAGGCGCTGTTGGGCGGCCAGGCGGCGCGTGCCGGCGTCAACTGCGAGACCTGCCACCGCAACGGGCGCACCAATCCCGACTTCCTGTTCCCAGGGATTTCCGGCGCGCCCGGCACGGCGGACGTGACCAGCTCGCTGTTCTCCACCCACCGCGGCAACGGCATCGACGACCCCAAGCCGATCCCCGACCTCTCGGGCCCCAAGGGCAAGTTGAAGATCGATCAGGACCCCGGCCAAAAGAAGCTGGAGCCCTTCATCCACGGCCTGATCACCGAAGAGTTCGACGGGCCTGAGCCGACGCCGGCGGTGCTGGCGGGCCTGGCGGCCTATGTCCGCGCGCTCAGCCCCGCCGCCTGTCCGGCCAAGACCCGCGAGCCGCTGGACGTGGCGCTCCTGATGTCCGACGCCCGGCGCGCCCTGAAGGCCGCCCAGGCGCAGACGGCGGCCGGCGACGACCCGACCGCGGTTCTCATGGTGGCCAGCGCCCGCAGCCGGCTGGGCCTGATCGACGAACGCTATGCAGCGCCTGCGCTGGCCAAACCCCGCGCCGACCTGCGCGCCGCCTCGGCCCGCCTGGCCACGATCCAGGCGGACCTGCACGACCATCGCCCCAACGCCGCGCCAGAGCTTGCCGCGTGGCTCGCCGCCTCGCCACGCCTGGAGGCAGAGCTCGCCGCCCGGCAGTCGCAGTCCCTGTTCGATCCCGCCCGACTGGCCCAGGCGGCGAAGCGCCGCTTGCCCGGCTAGCGCGCAATCTATATGACGCCCGTTCCGCCGGGAGGCCTTGCCACAAGCAGGCTTCCTGAGGGCGTTAGGTGCGGTGGCCGAGTGGTTGAAGGCGCACGCTTGGAAAGCGTGTTTAGGGGAAACTCTAACGTGGGTTCGAATCCCACTCGCACCGCCACACAGTCAGGCTGTATTTTTCATTTAAAATCAAAGCACTAGAACCACTTTCCAATTCAATGGCTTGTGCGCATAGGGAGACTATTGCCTGGTCTCCTGATGCCCCGAAAGTTCGCAAATCAGCCGTTTCCCCGGCGCCGGTCTCCTGGAGACCGGGCCAAGGTTCAGTTTCTGCAATTTTGGGGGTTTTCGCCGTAATTCCCTGTTACGCGATGCGCGACCGGGCGAATGGAGCGACTATTTGGGAGAGGCAGGCGCTCAAACCCTTGCGGTGCAAGGGGTTCCTGGCGGAGGTAAGCCAGAATTCCCTGTGCAAGGAACAGGGAATTCATTTGCGCATATCAGGGAATTTCCCGGCGCAAAACAGGGAAGCAGAATTACCCGAACAGCGAATCCGTCGGCGCCGTTTTACCCACAAAACAGGGAGCGCTGATCATCCCAGT
>CAIJOB010000038.1 GCA_903822175.1 uncultured Alphaproteobacteria bacterium | reverse complement strand
GACCCGCAAGTCGCCCCGATCGGCCTCACCCGCCGCTCCAGCCATCCCCCGCCCCGCAAGCCGCCTTCAACCTGTTGAATCGGCTTGTATTTTAACATCTTGGGCCGCCAAAGTCCCGAAGTCATCTGGGGAATGCGGGATTATATCTGGAGAACAATGGCATCGGCCCCGCGGAGATGAGTGAATTCAGAATCTATATGGACGGCAATAAAATTGACGACATGAAAGACTTGGAGGAGGCTGATTTCGACAATTACAAAGGACGAACTTTGAGTTCTAGAAGTGTACAGTACGGCTTTTCGATTAAGGATGGAATCAAGATTCCACTCCTCTCGACAACACCGTCTAATATAAGAAGTATATATTCATTTAGGCATCTAATACGTGATCGAATATTCGTCATCGCAAAATCTTGCTCGATTTATGGCGAGTGCGAACAGATTTGCTCAGCGGTAGAGAACTCCGATTGCGCGACTTACGAAAAGTCCCTCATTTCCGACCCTCAACGGGCGACGAAAACGGTAAGGCCGTAGATCCTCGGCGGCGATCGAGCGCTTTGCGAAATCGCTGCGGCTTGGAATAAGGCTCTGGCCATGGACGCTGAGCTCAACATCGCCACCGCCCCGTTCCGCGACGCCCGCTATGCGCCGCGGCGCCTGGACATCGAGCATCGCGCCGACGGCGAGATGGTGCTGACCAACCCGACCCCCTATTCGACCCGCTTCCAGACCATGACCGCCGCCCTGGCCCACTGGGCGACCAAGACGCCGAACCGCGTCTGGCTGGCCGAGCGGTCCGGCGAGGGCTGGCGCACGATCACCTACCGCGAGGCGCACGAGCAGGTGGAGGCGATCGCCGGCGCCCTGGCGGCGCTGGGCGTCGTGCGGCTGGAGCCGCTGCTGATCCTCGCCAACAACGGCATCGACCACGCCTTGATCAGCTATGCGGCCATGAGCCAGCGGATGCCGATCGCGCCGGTCTCGCCGCAGTACGGACTGAAGGGGGCCAATCCGGCCAGGCTGGCCATGGCCTGCCGGGCGCTCAAACCCGCCTGCGTCTACACCGACGACGCCGAGCTTTTCGCCGAGGGCCTGCTACAGCCGGGGCTGGCCGGCCTGCCGGTGGTGGCCTCGAAGAACCCCGGGCCGCGCCACATCCCCTTCGAGAAGATGCTGCAGGGCCGCCGCGAGGTCGCCAACGCGCGCCCGGCAGACCCGGCGAAATATCTGCTGACCTCCGGCTCGACCGGGCACCCCAAGGCGGTGATCTGCAGCCACGGCAATATCAGCCTGAACTCCGCCCAGATCGACGCCTGCTTCGACGATCCCGAGCCGCCGCTGATGGTCAATTCCGCGCCCTGGAGCCACAGCCTGGGCGCCAACTCGATCCTGCACATGTCGGTCCACCGGGGCGGCACGGTCTATATCGACCACGGCCAGCCGACCGCGGCGCGGTTCGGCGAGACGGTGCGGAACCTGCGCGAGATTTCGCCGACCTATCAGAACATGGTCCCGGCCGGCTGGATGCTGTTCGTCGACGAGCTGGAGAAGGACGAAAAGCTCGCCCGGCGGTTCTTCGAAAAGGTGCGCGTGCTGCAGTATGGCGGGGCTGCGCTCGGCCAGGCGGTCGCCGACCGGATCCAGGCTGTCGCCGTGCGCACGGTGGGCGAGAAGATTAGCTTCGCGTCCGGCTATGGCGCGACCGAGACCGGCCCCACCGCCTGCAACGTCCACTGGCCCAACGAGGTCATGGGCCTGATCGGGCTGCCGGTTCCGGGCACGTCGGTCCGCCTCCTGCCGACCGCCGGCAAGTTCGATTTCCGGGTCAAGGGGCCGCAGATCACCAAGGGCTATCTGGGCCTGCCCGAACGCTCGGCCCAGGCCTTCGACGACCAGGGCTTCTACATCCTGGGCGACGCGGCGCGGTTTGTGGACCCGGACGATCCCCAGCAGGGCATGATCTTCGACGGCCGGCTGTCGGAGAACTTCAAGCTCGCGTCCGGCACCTTCGTCGGCGTCGGCGACCTGCGCATCGCCGCCATCTCCGCGATCGGTGGGGCGGTGACCGACGCGGTGGTCTGCGGCGAGGGCGAGGCCTCGGTGGGCCTCCTGCTCTATCCCAACCCCCGGCTGGCCCCGCTCGCCATCGCCGAGGCGGTGCGCAAGGGCCTGGAGGCCCACAACGCCCAGGCCCGTGGCTCCGGGGGCAAGGTCGCCCGCGCGCTCGTCCTGCCCGACGCGCCGGACGCGCCGAGCGGCGAGATCACCGACAAGGGCTACATCGCCCAGGCGCTTGCCCGCCAACGGCGCGCCGGCGCGATCCTGCGGCTGTTCGCCGATCCTCCCGCTCCAGACGTGATGGTGTTCTGACATGCCAAGGCTGATCGTATGAACGGCGCCGACGCCCTGCTCTCGACCCTGGTGGCCAACGAGGTCACCGCCTGTTTCGCCAATCCGGGCACCAGCGAGATGCAGTTCGTCGCCGCCCTGGATGGCGCGCCGGCGATGCGCCCGGTGCTCTGCCAGTTCGAGGGCGTCGCCACCGGGGCGGCTGACGGCTACGGCCGGATCGCCGAGAAGCCCGCCTGCACCCTGCTCCATCTGGGGCCTGGCTACGGCAACGGCCTGGCCAATCTGCACAATGCACGTCGCGCCTTCACGCCCATCGTCAATGTGATCGGCGACCACGCCACCTATCACCGCCAGTACGACGCCCCGCTGAACTCCGACATCCCGGCGATCGTCGCGCCCAATTCGATCTGGGTCCGCTCGGCCGACAGCCCGGAAAGCGTCGCCGGCCTGACCGCCGAGGCGGTGGCCGCGAGCTTCGGGCCCCCGGGCGGACCGGTCAGCCTGATCCTGCCGGCCGACAGCGCCTGGCTCGACGCCAAGCCCGACCCGGTGATCGCCCAGCGGCCGGTGCGGCCGGCGCCCAGCGGGTCGGCCGTCGACGCCGCCGCCAAGGCGCTGAAAGCCGCCAAGAACCCCGTCGTGCTGATCGGCGGCCAGGCCTGCCTCGCCGGCGGCATCGCACAGGCCGCGCGGCTCCAGGCGGCCGGCGTCACGGTCTACTCGGACACCTTCATCGCCCGCACGCCGCGGGGCGCCGGGGCCTTCGCGCCCAAGCGGATGCCCTACTTCGGCGAGATGGCGCTGGCCGAGCTGGAGGGCGTCGACCTGATGGTGTTCGCCGGCACGACCGTGCCGGTCGCCTTCTTCGCCTATCCGAACCGCCCCAGCGTGCTCGTCCCCGAGGACTGCGCGACCCTGACGCTGGCCGCGCGGGCCGAGGACGCCATCGCCGGCCTCGCCGCCCTGGCCGACGCCCTGGGGGCGCCGAAGGCCGGCCCCGTCCAGCCGCTCGCCCTGCCCGACGCCGCGCCGAGCGGCAAGCTCACCGCCTACGCCGTCGGCGCCTCCATCGCCCGCCATATGCCTGAGGGCGCGATCATCTGCGACGACTCGGTCACCTCCGGCGCGGGCGTGGCGGCGGCGGCGGGCACGGCCCGGCCGCATGAGGTTCTGGCGCTCACCGGAGGCGCGATCGGGGCGGGCCTGCCGCTCGCCATCGGCGCCGCCGTCGCCGCGCCGGACCGCAAGGTGTTGTCGCTGAACGGCGACGGGGCGGCGATGTATACGATCCAGTCCCTGTGGACCATGGCGCGCGAGGGCCTCGACGTGACCACGGTGATCTTCGCCAACTACACCTACCGCATCCTCAATGTGGAGATGGTGCGCACCGGCGCGGGCGAGGCCGGGCCGCAGGCGAAGAAGCTGCTGGAGCTGGGCGATCCGAAGATCGACTTCGTCGCCATGGCCAAGGGCCTGGGCGTGCCGGCCGTGCGTTGCGAGACCGCCGAGGCGTTCGAAAAGGCCTTCGCCGGCGCCATGGCCCAGCGCGGCCCGATGCTCATCGAGGCGGTGATTTAGCTTTCCCTCCCCGTTTGGGGAGGGTGGCGAGCAAAGCGAGACGGGTGGGGAAGTATGGGCCGGCGTGCTGCTTCAGCACTCCGATCCACACCTCCCCACCCGTCCCGCGCCTTGCGGCGCGATCCACTCTCCCCAAACGGGGAGGGAAAACGCTTAGCCCTTCTTCTTGTTGGTCGGCAGGACGCAGTTGCCGGCGAAGCTGCAGGCGGTCACGTCCTTGGGCGTCTGGGCGTCGGTGAACTGGATCATGTAGCCCGGCAGGCCGTCGGAGCAGGCGACTTCCAGGCGGATCGTGCCATCGGGCGCCTTCAGCGGCTGGCCGGTGGACGACACGACGCATTCCTTCTTGTCGAACTTCTTCAGGTCGTTGGTCAGAGCCGTGTAGTCGACCTTGCCCAGCGTGCACTTGAAGCCGGCGATCAGCGCGTGGCCGCAGTCGAGCACCATGCCCTTGCCGGTGGCCGGGAAGATGCCGATCGCGCCGTTGCCGTCGCCACAGACCATCTCGACGGTCTCCTTGTCGCCCTGCGCCGGGAAGACGGCGTACTTGGTGACCACGCAGGACGAGCCGGCGTTCTTGGAGAGCTTGGTGTAGAGGCCGGCCTGCTCAGCGGTGGCCGCGCGGGTGTCGGTGAGCGTGCAGCCGCCGCCCGACAGCTTGGCGCAGTCGAGGGTCTCGGAGAGCGCGCCCTTGCTGGTGATCTTCAGGATGAAGCCCTTGCCGCTCTGGCAGGCGAACTCATAGCCGTCGGTGCCATCGGCCAGCGGGCCGATGTAGCGGCGGTCCTTCACCACGCAGCCGGGGTCGGAGAGCTTGGCCAGCCCATCCTCGGCGGCCAGGCGGGCGGCGGGGTCGCTGAGCAGGCACTTGGCGGAACCCGAGGTTTCCGTCTGCAGGCAGTTGATGATGGTCGCCGGCTTGGTCGCGTCGAGCGGCACGCTGCCGCTGATGACGAAGTCGTGCCCGTCGGCGCAGGCCACCTCGAACAGGGTGTTGGTCGTGGTCTGCCCGATGGTGCGCACCTTGGTGGGCGCGCAGGGCGCGTTGGACTTGGCCGCCAGGGCGTCGACCGCCGGGATCAGGTCGATGTTGGCCGGCAGGATGCACGGGCTGGTCGGCTTGCTCAGGTCGGCGGGGTAGTTGGAGCCGATGCAGCTGAACACCTGCGGCGGATTGGGCGCGTTGGTCTGGATCAGGAAGCCCAGCGAATTGGGGCCGCAGGCGACCTCATAGACGGTGGCGCCCAGCGATCCGGTCTTCTTGTCGGGCGGAGTCTTGCCGGCCAGGCGGGCGTCGGAGACCTGGCAGTTGACGCCAGCGGCCGAGACCAGGGCCGGAGCGTCGGCCATGCCTTGCTTGCGCGCCTCGGAACTGACGCTCGGCGCGGCGGGGGCGGCGTACGCCATCGCGGGCGCCATCACGGCGACGATAAGGGCGGCGAGAAGCCCCAATCTCATTGGCCTCATGACTTCGGTATCTCCCAGACGTTGCTTAGGCGCTCTCGGCCCACTCGGCGCACATAAGCGCCAGATACGTCTCAGGGGTCAAGATGACCGTGCGAAACCGCGAAACTTCAGCGCACTTCCAAGGGTTTAGCGAACGGCGTTGGATACCGCTCAGGGCAGCGCGCGATTAAACTTCAGGCGGCGCGGACCTTCAGGCGCACGCCGGCGACACCGGTGACCTCGACGCGGGCGCCGGCCTTCAAGGCCTGGGCGTCGTCAGCCTCGGCCGCCCATTCCTTGCCGTCGACGAAAACCCGGCCGCTGCGGTCGTGAAAGGCGGTGACGACGCGTCCCTGGTGGCCGACCAGACGGGCGACATTGTCGTTGATGTCGTTGTCCGCGCGGCGAAGCAGCGACTTGGGCAGATAGCGTCTGGCCAGCAGCACGGAGGAAATGGTCAGCAGCGCGAAGACCAGCACGGCCTCGCCGGGCCGCAGGCCCCCGTAGGACGCGGCGAAGGCCACCACCGCCGCACAGCCCGCCGGCCACAACAGCCAGCCCGAGCCGGTCAGCACCTCGATGACCAGCAGTACGCCGGCCAGCGCCAGCCAGGCCCAGAGGGGATGGGCGAGATAGAGGCTCATCAGGTCGGGCATGACTCAGCTCCCCGCCGGCGGAACGGCCGTGCCGCCCCGCGTCGCGGGCCTGGCCGAGCCGCCGCGGTCGGCCGCCTTTGGCGTCGGCCGCTGTTCGGCCTGGGCGCTCTTCACCAGCTCGGCGATGCCGGCGATGGAGCCGACGAGCGAGCCCATGTCGGCGGGCACAATGACGGTCTTCTGCTGCGGGCTCTCGGCCAGCTTGCCGAAGGCCTCCACGTACTTCTGGGCGATGAAGTAGTTGATGGCGTTGACGTCGCCCTTGGCGATGGCGTTGGAGACCAGCTCGGTGGCCTTGGCCTCGGCCTGGGCGGAGCGTTCGCGGGCCTCAGCGTCGCGGAAGGCGGCTTCCTTGCGGCCCTCCGCCTCAAGGATCGCCGACTGCTTGGAGCCCTCGGCCCGGGCGATGGCGGCGGACTTTTCACCGTCAGCCTCGGTGATCACCGCGCGCCGCTCGCGCTCGGCCTTCATCTGCCGGGCCATGGCGTTGGTGATGTCCGGCGGCGGCTGCAGGTCCTTGATCTCGATCCGCGCCACCTTGACGCCCCAGGGGTTGGTGGCCGCGTCGATCACCTCCAGCAGGCGCGAGTTGATGTGGTCGCGCTGCGACAGCACCTCGTCGAGCTCCATGTTGCCGACCACGGTGCGCAGGTTGGTCATGGTCAGCTGGGTGATGGCGAAATGCAGGTTGGTCACCCGGTAGGCGGCTGCCGCGGCGTCCATCACCTGGATGAACACGATGGCGTCGACCTGGACGGTGACGTTGTCCTTGGTGATCACCTCCTGTTGCGGGACCTCCAGCACCTCCTCCATCAGGTTGATCCGCTGGCCGATGCCCTCCACGAAGGGGGTCAGGAAGCTGATGCCGGGCTTGAGCGTGCGGGTATAGCGGCCGAACCGCTCGACCGTATATTCGCGCCCCTGCGGCACGATCTTGATCGCCCCGAGCGCGACCACCAGGGCCAGCACCACGAAAACGGCCGCAACGATGGCGATAGCCATGAAATCCTCCCCGATCTTTTGCCGAGCTTAGTCACCGATCATATGGGGACGCCACGGAAACCGCCCAAGGCCACGCTCGCGCGGCCGTGCGAGGTCTGCTAGCGCTCGGCCATGCTCCGCAAAGCCATCGCCCTCCTCTGCTGCGCGTGCCTGATCCCGACCGTGGTCTCGGCCGCGACGCCAAAGCCGAAGACCGCTACGGCGCCTGCGCCCGCCGCCGCGACCGCACCCGCCAAGGCCGCGCCGGCCAAGCCCGCACCGATCCCCTCCCCGGTCGCCAACTTCGACGCGCGCAACCCCTCCAGCGTCATGGCGATCTTCAACCTGGCCGGCGGCAAGGCGACCCTGGTCGACAAGGACAGCGACGCGGTGCTGCTCAACGTCACCTCGGTGGCGGCCAATTTCACGGTGTTCTTCGCCTCGTGCGACGCCCAGGGACGCGCCTGCAAGGCGTTGCAGTTCGACTATCCAGACGACAAGGCTGGCCCGACCTTCGCCCAGGTCAACGCCTTCAATCAGACCTCAGCCCTATGCCGCGCCTATGAGGACAAGACCGGCAAGGCGCACGTGGTGCTCTCGACCCTGCTGTTCGCCGACGACCCTTACGAGCACTTCCGCGGCCAGACCCAGGCCTGGTTCGGCTGCATCGACGACTTCCGCCATTTCCTGCGCGACCCGAACGGCTACCTGGCGTCGGCGCCCTAGCCGACTACGGCATCGGGTCCGCGTACTTCAGCGGGTCGGTGACCTTCGGCTGGGTCGGCAGCACATTGCGCGGCAGCGGCCGGTCGGCGTCCGCCGCGTCCAGCAGCATCGCCGCCAGGATCACCGCCGCCTGCCGCAGATCTTCCGGCCGGGCGTGATCGAAGGTGTCCAGGTTGGTGTGGTGGGTTGTGGAGCCGTAGTCCAGCGGGTCCTGGATGAACTGGAACGCCGGCAGGCCCAGCTTGACCATGAACACGTGGTCGGTGGACCCGGTCGGCTCGGCCACCACCGTCGTCGCCCCCAGGCTCGCGAAGGGCGCCAGCCAGTCCTTCAGGATCGGGGCGGCGGCGAAATTGCCCTCGGCGTAGATGCCCCGGATCTTCCCAGAACCGTTGTCGAGGTTGAAGTAGCCCTGCAGGTCGTTGAAGCCCGGCAAGGGCGTGATCGGAAAGGCGCTGTCAGAGGCGAAGTACGGACCCAGCGTCGCATATTTCGGATCGACGGGCGGCCGGTGCGCCAGCAGCTGGTCCACATAGGCGAAGGAGCCCAGCAGCCCCTCTTCCTCGCCGGCCCACAGCGCAAACCGGATGGTCCGCTTGGGCTTCACGTGCAGGCTTGAGAGGATCCGCGCCGCCTCCATCACCACCGCCGAGCCCGCGCCGTTGTCGGTCGCCCCGTCACCGGCCACCCAGCTGTCCAGGTGCGCGCCCGCCATCACATAGCCGGCCTTGGGGTCGCTGCCGGGGATCTCGGCGAGCACGTTGTTGGCCTTGGTGTCGCTGTCGTCGAAGTGGACCTTGGAGTCGATCTCCAGCCGCACCTCTCCAACCTTGGCCAGCCTTGCCAGGCGCCGGTAGTCCTCCGCGGCGATCTCCACCGACGGCAGCTTTGGCGTCTGGCCGACCTGATAGCCGGAGCCCTCACCGTGCACCTTGCCGCCATCGTCCCGCGAGATGGAGGCCGACGCCACCGCGCCTTCCTCGGCGAGGAACGCGTCCACCTGGGCGCGGAACAGCCGCCGCTCGGCGTTGCGCGCTGAGCTCTCGGGGTCGAAGCTCGGCTCCTGGTAGACGTTCATCTTGGCGAGGTCGGCGTCGGCGAGGCGCGCGAACGGCGCCCGCATCAGATCCTGCGGCGCAGTCGGCAGGGAGGTCAGCACGATCTTGCCCTTCAGCTTGCCGCGCCAGGCGGCAAAGTCGCGCGGCGTGCGCAGCGGGGCCACGATCACCGGCGCCGAAACCGGCCCGTTGGTGGCCGGCGTCCAGGCGATGGGGATCGAGCGCAGCATCACCGGCCGGGGGCTGACCATCCGCACGCTGGAGGACTCGATCCACCAGCCGCGCCCGAACTCGAAGGGCTGCAGATGCACATTGCTCAGGCCCCAGGCCTTGTAGCGGCCCTGCGTCCAGGCCTCCGCCTTGCGCATGGCCGGCGAGTTGGTCATCCGGCCGCCGATCTCATCGGAGAGGTACTCCAGCGTGTCGGCGACCTCGCCATGGTTGAAGCCCTGGTCGGCGATCTGGTTGAGGATCTGCGGCTCGACCGGCGCGGCGAACGCGGGCGCGGCCAGCAGGCTCACTGAGAGGGCCAGCACACCCCATTGAAACCGGATCATCCGCCGCCCTCCCCGCCAAACCACCGGCTCAGGGCTAGGGCGAAGGCGCGCGAAAAACAAGCGTGGCGAGGGAGAGGCGTCTGTCGTTCGTCAGGCCGTCGCCTTGGCCCGTAGCGCGGCGACCCTGTCGATGGACGCCTCGGCCTCGGTCATGATCCGGGCGACGATTTCGCCGGCCGGCAGCACGTCGCGGACGCCGCCCGCGGACTGGCCCATGGCGAAGGCGGACTTGTCGATGTCGAGGCCCTCGATCTGGCCGCCGATGCCGCCCATGGCGCCGGCCCGGCTGGACATGATGGCCTGCTGCGGGAACGGCTGAATCTCCGCCGCCCGGCTCTCCCAGTCCTCGACCCAGAGGTTCTTTTTCACCCGCATGGGCTTGCCGGAATAGGAGCGGGTGCGGACGGTGTCTTCGTCGGAGGCCTCGACGATCACGTCGCGGTACATCTGGCCGGCGTGCGCCTCTTCGGACGCAATGAATCGCGTGCCCATCCAGACGCCCACCGCGCCCAGGCTGAGCGCCGCCGCCAGGCCGCGTCCGTCATAGAGCCCGCCGGCCGCCACCACCGGGATTTTCACCGCCTCCACCGCTTGGGCCACCAGCGGCAGGGTGCCGACCAGGCCGGTGTGCCCGCCGCCCTCGCCGCCCTGGCAGATCACCGCGTCGCAGCCGGCCTGCTCGGCCTTCACCGCATGCTTCACCGCCCCGCAGACCACCATGACCTTGAGGCCGCCCTTCTTGAGCTTCTCCATGATCGGCATCGGCACGCCCAGGCCGGCGACGAAGGACGAAGCGCCCTCCTCGATGATGATCTCCACCGACGCGGTCAGGCTGTCCGGGCTGGCGGCCAGCAGGTCGACGCCGAACGGCTTGTCGGTCAGCGCCTTCACCTTGCGCATCTCATCGCGGATGAAGTCCGGCGAGCGGCCGGCCATGCCCAGCACGCCATAGCCCCCGGCGTTGCTCACCGCCGCGACCAGCTCGGCGTAGGAGACCCCGCCCATGCCAGCCAGCATGATCGGGTGCTTCACGCCCAGGAGGTCACAGAGCTTGGTGTGCAGGGTCATGGGCGGCCTCCGGATTTTTGCTCACGATGACGCCTGCCGCGCGCGATGCAACGGTGACGTTGCGAGAAGGGCTTGAAGCCGGGGCGCAGGTCGTCAATCACAGACGCGCCATGACCCCGCTCACAATCCGCATCGACGACCTCTCCGGCGAACCGATCCGCCGCCTGCTCGCCCTGCACCTGGCCGGCATGCACGAGCACTCGCCGCCGGACGCGGTCCACGCGCTCGACCTCTCCGGCCTGCAGACGCCGCAGATCACCGTCTGGAGCGCCTGGCGCGGCGAGTCGCTGGCCGGCATCGGGGCCTTGAAGGACCTGGGCGGCGGCGCGGCCGAGTTGAAGTCCTTCCGCACCCATCCGAACCATCTGCGCCAGGGCGTGGCCGCCGCGATCCTCGACCACGCGATCGCAGCGGCGCGCGCGCGAGGCCTTAAGCGCCTGTCTCTGGAGACCGGCCGGGGTGATGCGTTCGAGCCGGCGCTGGCGCTCTATCGCTCCCGAGGCTTCGCAGCAGGAGAGCTCTTCGCCGACTACCCGCCCTCAGACTTCAGCCAGTTCCTGCACCTGGAACTCTGACTCCTCTCCCCCGCGCAGCGAGAGGGAGAGGGTAGGGAGAGGGCGCTTCAGAAGATCGTGTAGCCGCCGTCAATGACGAAGCTGTCGCCGGTGTGGAAGCGCGAGGCGTCCGAGGCCAGGTAGACGGCGATGCCGGCGAAATCTTCCCATTCGCCCCAGCGCCGCATGGGCACCCGGCGGATGACCTGGTCGTTGAACTTATCGTTGCCCTGGGCGCCGGCAGTCATGTCGGTGGCGATCCAGCCCGGCAGGATGGAATTGGCCCGCACGCCATAGCGCGCGTACTCGACCGCCAGGCCACGAACCATGCCCAGCACCCCGGCCTTGGTCGAGGCGTAGGCCTCGTTGCGCGGCGCGCCGTGGATGGCGCTGGTGGACGAGGTCACGACCAGCGAACCGCCCTGATCGCCCGCCTCGGCGCGTTCCTTCATGTGGCGCACGGCCTCACGGAAGGTCCAGAAGACGGCGTCCAGGTTGACCGTGGTGACGCGCCGCCACTTCTCGGTGGTCATCTGGTCGAAGGGCGCGCCGCCGCCGACGCCGGCGTTGGCGGCGCAGAAGTCGAGCCGGCCGAAGGTCTTGATCACCTGGGCGACGCCGGCCACCACCGCCGCCTCGTCAGCCACGTCTACCGCCTGCACCAGCACCTCGACGCCGTGCGCCTTCAGCGTGGCCTCGGCCTTGGCGTTCTTCTCCGGATTCTGGCCCCAGACGGCGATCTTGGCGCCGGCCTGAGCCAGGCCCTCGGCCATGCCCAGGCCAATGCCGCCATTGCCGCCGGTGACCAGCGCCACCTTCCCCGTCAGGTCGAACGGCTTGTAGGCCATGACCGCATCCTCCCGCTTGTTGTTGGTCTTTGTTGTTGGATCAGTTGGCGGTCCAGCCGCCATCGACACTGAGCGCCGCCCCGGTCGCCGAGGCCCCCACGTCCGACACCAGATAGAGCAGCATGCCGGCCAGGTGGCTGTAGTCGACGAAGGTCTTGTTGGGCTGGGCCGCCAGGATCACGTCCTCGATCACCCGCTCTTCCGGGATGCCGCGGGTCTTGGCCTGGTCGACCACCTGGGCCTCGATCAAGGGCGTACGGACGTAGCCAGGGCAGATGGCGTTGACGGTGATGCCGGTGCGCGCCAGCTCGACGGCGCAGGACTTGGTGAAGCCGACGACGCCGAACTTGGCCGCGCAATAGGGCGCCTTGAACGCCGAGGCGACCAGGCCGTGGGCAGAGGCGATGTTGACGATCCGCCCGCGGCCCTGGCCCTTCATGATCGGGATCGCCGCCTTGGTGGCATGGAAGGTCGAGGACAGGATCACCGCGATCAGCGCATCCCACTTGTCCTCGGGATATTCGTCGACCGGGGCCACGTACTGAATGCCGGCGTTGTTCACCAGGATGTCCAGGCGGCCGAATTCCTTCACCGCGTAGGCGATCAGGTCGCGGATCTCGGCCGGCTTGGTCATGTCGGCGCCGTGGTAGCGGACCGCCGCGTTGGTCTTCTGCTGGATCGCCAGCCGGTCGGCCTCGATCTTCGCCGGATCGCCGAAGCCGTTGAGGATGACATTGACGCCCTGCTCGGCCAGCGCGGTGGCCAGCGCCTGGCCGATGCCGGAGGTGGAGCCGGTGATCACGGCCACCTGGCCCTCGAGCTTGTAGTCGACGGCCATGGTCAGGCCTCCTCTTTCAGCCGGGCCTTGGCCGCGGCTCGGGTTTGGGCAATGGGCGGCGGTTGCGGCCGGGCGAAGGTGAACTCGTCGTCGCTGGAGAGCGCGGCCTGGAATCGGTAGCCGTCGAGGTCGAAGGCCTTCAGATCGGCGGCGTGCTCCAGGCGGTTGTCGATGGCGAAGCGGGCCATGGCGCCGCGGGCCCGCTTAGCGAAGAACGACATGATCCGCGCCTCGCCATCCTTCTCTTCCAGGAAACGGCAGGAGACCACCGGGGCCTTCAGGGCCGCGCGGTCGACGGCGCCGAAATACTCCTGGCTGGCGCAGTTGATGATGGTGCGCTCCTTGTGGCCGACCAGCGCCGCGTCGAGCGTCTCGGAGACCTTGGACCCCCAGAAGTCGTAAAGGCTCGCGCCCCGCTTGGTCTTGATCCGCACGCCCATCTCCAGCCGGTAGGGCTGGATGGCGTCGAGCGGCCGCAGCACGCCGTAGAGCCCCGACAGGATGCGGACGTTGGCCTGCGCCCAGCTGAGCGCCTTCTTGTCGAGCTCGCGAGCGCGCAGGCCCAGGTAGACGTCGCCGTTGAACGCGAAGGCCGCCTGCAGGCCATCCTCGCTCTGCGCGTCGAAAACCTGGAACCGTTCGCGGTTCAGCTTCGCCAGGTCGTCGGAGATATCCATCATCCGCTTCAGGTCGATGACCCGCAGCTTCTTGGCGACCTTGGCCAGTTCCGCGGTGTGCTCGGTCAGTTGCGGCGCGGTCAGCGGCGCAGCGGCCGGCGCGGCGGTGAAGTCGAGCGATTTAGCGGGGGACAGCACGATGAGCATCGCCCGATGCTTTGCCGCGTCTCGCGGGGCAAGCCAAGACCTTACGAGGGTTGAGCGCCGAGCCGTTGTGAGCCATCACCGACCCATGCTGTTTTCACACGCCGTCCGGACCCTGTTCATCGGCCTGACGGCGGCGCTTGCGCTCGGCGGCGCGGCCCACGCAGAACCTCTGAGCGCCTGCATCTGGGCCAAGCTCTCGCCGGCCGAGCAGACCCGAATTCTGTCCGCCTATGAAAAAGACATGGGCTCAGGCGCCGCGGCCCTGGAGCGGCTGGATCGCAAACTCCAGACCCAGGCCGCGCTTTGCGCCAAACGCAGCGATATCTCGCCCGACTGGGTCCAGACGATCACCGGCGCGGAAGCCGTGCAGACCTACACCGCCGAGATGCTGGCGGTCAGGCGCCTGGACCGGCAGAAGCTCGACGCCGCCTGGACCGCCGCGCCGGCGGATGTGGCGGCCTGTGTCCGCGCCAACGGCCGCCTCGCCTTCTTCTCCAACGGCCTGGGCTGCGGCAATCCGGCAGCCTCCGCCTGGCTTCTGAAGCGGCTCGGCCTCGACCCCAACGCGCAGCCGGCGGCGCGCCAGGCGCTCTACTACTTCAACGCCAAGGCGATCGGCGAGTGGGGCGACAAGCTGGTGGCCGGCCTCGCGGCCAAGCCGAAGCCCTAGAACAGCACCCGAGGGTTCATGATCCGCAACGGGTCCAGCGCCCGGCGGATCGCCTCCAGGGCCTCGATCTCCACCGGCGATTTGTAGCGCCGCGCCTCCTCGGTTTTCATGGAACCCAGGCCGTGCTCGGCGCTGATCGAGCCGCCCATGGAGGCGACGATGTCGTGGACGATACGGCTGCCCTCGTCGCGGCGCGCCGCAAGCGGGGCGTCCGGCGCGCCATCGCCTCGCAGCACGTCGTAGTGGATGTTGCCGTCGCCCATGTGGCCAAAGGCGGCGATGCGGCAGCCGGGGACGAAGGCGCGCATGGCCGCGTCGGCC
Organism: uncultured Alphaproteobacteria bacterium; assembly: GCA_903822175.1. Lineage (GTDB taxonomy): Bacteria > Pseudomonadota > Alphaproteobacteria > Caulobacterales > Caulobacteraceae > Phenylobacterium. The sequence continues at coordinate 101,771 of CAIJOB010000038.1, read as the reverse complement.
TCGCTCAGGAAGTCGGCGACGCGGCTCACCGGCACCGAGACGTCATGCTTCCAGGTGGCGCCCTCGGGCTTCTGGGCTGGCGACTGGTTCTCGCGGATCGCCCAGAGCGCCTTGGCCTGGGTGTCGGTCTGGGCGACCACGGCGTCGCGGATCAGCCCGGCCTCCAGGCCAGCGCTAAGGAACCGCTCCATCGAGGCCTCTGCCGAGCCGGGTTCGCCAGAGGAGAACTCGGCCAGCACGTACCAGGGATGGGCTTCGCTCAACGGATCGCGCGTGCCGGCGATGTTCTTCAGGGCGAAGGTGACGCCGAGCCGGCCCATCAGCTCGAAGGCCTCCACCGCGCCGCCGGTCTCATCCTTGGCGCGGACCAGTAGCTTCAGCGCGGCGTCCGGGCTCTCGACGCCGATCATGGCGACGGCGCGCGAGGCCATCACCGGGAACAGTTTCAGCGCCGCGGCGGTGACCACGCCCAGCGTGCCCTCGGCCCCGATCAGCAACTGCTTGAGGTCATAGCCGGTGTTGTCCTTGCGCAGGCGCTTCAGCCCGTTCCAGACCTCGCCATTGGGCAGCACCGCCTCCAGACCCAGCACCAGGTTGCGTGTCATGCCGTAGCGCAGCACCTGGGTGCCGCCGGCGTTGGTCGAGACGAAGCCACCCACCGTCGCCGAGCCCTCCGACGCCAGGCCCAGCGGGAAGCGCCGGCGCATATTGGCGGCCGCCTCATGCACCGCGCTCAGCGTCACCCCGGCCTCGGCCACCAGCACGTCGTCGAACGCGTCGCTCTCGCGGATCGCCCGCAGCCGCTCGGTGGACAGCAGCACTTCGCCCTGCGGAATCTGGCCGCCGACCAGGCCGGTGTTGCCGCCCTGCGTGGTGATCGGGGTCGCGGATTCGCGGCAGATACCCACCACCGCAGCCACGTCCGCCGTGGTCTTCGGCAACGCCAGGAACGGCGTCTCGCCGCTCCATCGGTCGCGCCATTCCAGCAGCTTGGGCGCCAGCCGCTCAGGATCCTGGCTCCAGCCGCCCTCGCCGAGCACGGCCTTCAGGCGGGAGAGCACATCGGCGGGAACGGGCGCGGTCATGAGGGCGAACCTACGCTTCGCGGTTCGCCGTTTCCAGTATATACTCCGGTATATATAGGAGCCGGCCGATGGCCATTCTGATTAAGAACCCCGAGACGGAGCGCAAGGCGCGCGAACTAGCAAGCCTGCGCGGCGTCAGCCTGACGGGCGCCATAGACGGGGCGTTAGATAAGGCGCTCGCCGAGGCCGCGCCCCAGAAGCCACGGCCAACGATCGAGGGAATGCGGGCAGCGACGGAGAAGCTGTGGGCGCGTGCCGGTGTCCGGCCCCCGTTCGAGCCCGTGACCAAGGCGGAATGGGACGAACTGAATGAGATTCCGGGTCTCGCTGAGGACTGGGATTGATCGCCGTCGATGCCTCGGCCCTGATCGCTATTGCGCTCGTTGAGCCCGAAGAAGGCGCTTTTCTCGATGTCCTCCTGAGATCAGACGGCGGATTGATCGCGCCCATAAATTACGTTGAGGTCGGCGTCATCCTGCGGCAGCGGCGTTTTCTGGAGACGCGCGCCCAGCTCGACGCTTGGCTGGAGGCGCACAAGGTCGAGGTCGATGAACGGCAGCCGCTCGCCTCGCTCGCTCTCGATGCTTACCACCGCTTCGGCAAGGGCCTGCACCCGGCGCGCCTGAACCTAGCCGACTGCTTCGCCTACGCCCTGGCCAAGGCCCTCGACGCGCCGCTGCTCTACAAGGGCGACGATTTCGCCAAGACCGACATCCGCTCGGCGCTTCAGCCGATGTAGCCGGCCGCGCGGCGCAGGCGGTCGTTGATCGCTTCGCCCAGGCCAGTGTCCGGGATTGGGGCGACGGAGATGCCGGTCGCCCCGTCCGCCAGGTCGGCGGCGCGGAGGTAGGCAAACAGGTTGGCGGCAGCTTCGGCGAGGTCGCCGTCAGGGCTGAGGTTGAAGCCCGAGCCGCCCTTGCGTCCGAAGCCCAGCCAGACCTCGCCGGCGCGCGGCTCCTCCGCGTTCAGGCGCAGCGGCAAGTTCGGGGCGTAGTGGCGGGTGAGCCGGCCGGGCGAACGTTTCGCATCGGCGTCGGCCTCGCTCAGCGGTCCGATCAGCGCCTCGATCTCCGCGCGAGTGACGGCGCCGGGCCGCAGCAGGCGCGCCTCGTCCAGCAACGCCACGACCGTCGACTCCAGGCCGATCCAGCAGGGCCCGCCGTCGAGGGCGACGGCCGCCGAGCCGCCGGTCTCAGCGACAGCGTCGGCCAAGGTCGTTGGGCTGGGTCGGCCGGACCGGTTGGCCGAGGGCGCCACCAGCAGGCCGCCGAAGGCCTGCAACAGCGCCTGGGCGACCGGGTGGGCCGGGGCGCGAACAGCCACCGTGTCGAGCCCGGCCCGCGCCAGGTCGCAGACGGCGGCGGTGTCGGCGATCGGCAGAACGAGCGTCAGCGGCCCTGGCCAGAACGCCGCCGCCAGCCGCTCGGCGCGGTCGTCGAAGACCGCGATCCGCCGCGCCATGGCGATGTCGGCCACGTGCGCGATCAGCGGATTGAAGGCGGGCCGGCCCTTGGCCTCGTAGACCTTGGCGACCGCGCGCGCATCGCCGGCATCCGCCGCCAAGCCATAGACCGTCTCGGTAGGCAGGATGACGAGGCCGCCGGCTTTGAGCGCGGCGGCGGCCTCTGCGATGTCGGCATGATCGTCCACGGCGGCTGGTTACACCGCCGGGCCCGCGCCTCCTACTTCGGCTTGCGGAACTTGTAGATGAACTGGTCGGTGTGGCCGCGGATCGCCTTGTCGAACACCACCTTCTTCAGGTCGTCGCCAGGGTTCTTCAGCGCCTTGCTCTCGCCCTCGAACTTGAAGCCCGCTTCCTCGACCTCCTTCTTGACGATGGCCGGATCGATGCGGTGCAGCGTGTCGGTGTCGCGCAGGCCCGAACCCGCCTCGGCGGTGTGGTCGACCACCAGGAAAACGCCGCCGGGCTTCAGGGCCTTGTAGACCTGCTTGGAGAAGGTCACCGGGTCCAGCTTGCCCATGAATTTGTCCGGATAGTCGTGATAATTCTGGACCGTGAACACCAGGTCCACCGGCTCTGGCGTCTCGAACGCCGCGCCGGGCTGCAGGATCACCGAGGTGTTGGGATAGCCGGTGCGCGCCAGGCCCTGGTTCTTGATCGGGTCGGGCTGGGCTTCCTTGGCGTATTCGTTCGGCCAGATCATGAAGACGTGGCCCTTGGGTCCGACGATCTTCGAGAACACCTTGGTGAAGTAGCCGGAGCCCGGGATCAGGTCGACGACCTTGTCGCCCGACTTGACGCCGGAGAAGGCGACCACCTCGGCCAGGTGGCGGCGCGCGTCGTCGACCGTGTCGTCGGCGCGTCCCTTGTCGGCCACGGCGGCGGTGACATAGGCGGGAATGGCGGGCGCGGCGGCCACGGCGGCCACACCAAGGCTGGCGGCCGCGCAGGCGGCCAGGAGCAGAGTTTTCATCGGTTCAATCCCGGTGTTGCGAAGCTGGCCGCAGGCTCTGGCTCACCCGTCCGTCTGTCAATCGGCCAAGCCTACCGCTTGTCGCCCGTTCCTGTCGTTTGGGCATTCACTTGAACGCGGATCGCCACCTTGGCCGGCACCTGGTCGGTCGCCGTGAACTCGCCCTGGCCGACCCCGAACAGGGTACGGTCGAGGCTGGTCTCCCCGCTCATCTGCGCCTTGTCGCCGACGATCTTCAGCTTGAACGGCAGGTCGAGCGGCTTCTTCACCCCGCGCATCTCCAGCGTCCCATGGGCCACATAGGCGCCCTCGCCCTTCTTCTCGAACTTGGTGGCGGTGAAGACGGCCTTGGGATGGGTCGCGGCGTCGAACCAGTCACCGGACGGCAGCGAGGCGTCACGCTGCTCGTCGCCGGTCTTGGCCGAGGTCATGTCGATGGTGACGGTGACCTTGGACTTATCCAGCGCGTCGGGGCCGAACAGGATCTCGGCCTTCCAGCTGTCGAAGCGGCCCTTGACCGGGTCGCCGCTCCACTTGGTCTCGAAGTTGAGGCTGGAGCCCGGCGCGACTTTCCAGGCGACCGGACCGGTGACGGCCGGCGCCGGCGTCGCGGCGGCGGCCGTCGGCTCGGCCGCAGCCGGAGCGGCCGGTGTCTCGGGCAGGAAAGCCTGGGCCGGCGCGGCCTCGGCGGGCGGTGGGCCACTGGCCGGGTGCGGCGGGTTCACGAACTTGCCAAAGGCGAAGGCGCCCAGCACCGCCAGCGCGATCAGCAGCAGGCGCGGGTCGAACCAGCGGCCGGGAACGGCGCCCGGCGCCATGCGCGACAGGATCGGCGTCTCGCGGTCGAAAAACTGGTGCTTCAGCGCGCCTGCGACGTGCAGCACGAAGAGGCCGTAGAAGCCCCACGCCAGCGCGCTGTGGCTCTGGTGGCCGAACTTGCTCCAGGCGTGCTTGGCGGCGGGCGCCAGGTCGCCGATGCCCGGGATGTTCGGCCAAGGGACCACACCGAACAGCAGGGTCGGAATCTGGGTCTTGCTCGCCGAGACCATGATCCAGCCGGTCAGCGGCATGCCGATCATGATGATGTAGAAGGCCCAGTGGACGACGCTGGAGGCGATCTTCTCAGCGGTCGCCAAGCCCACGGGCTCGGGCGGCGGCGGGTTGAAGAGGCGCCAGGCCAGCCGCACGACGCTAAGCAACAGGACGGTGATCCCGATCGACTTGTGCAGCTGAGTGAGCGCGAAGCCCGTCGGGCTGTGGTCGTCGCCGAACCGCCAGGCCAGGCTCACCTGCGCCACGATCGCAAGCGCGATAATCCAGTGGAGCAGGATCGCGCCGGTGGCGTAGCGGGTGCGGCCAACAGGTTCGAAACGGGCGGCGGTCATGCGGGGCCTTCCTGGCTTGAGACTATTTCTTCTCGAACTCGACCTCGAAGATCACCTCGACGTCGTCGCTGGTGAACTGATTGAGGATCACACTACTGACTCCGAAGTCGGACCTTTTAATCCTGGCCGACCCAGAAAATCCGAGTCGCGTGCCCAAGGGCGTGATCCCGTGCCCCGCGCCATCGAAGGTGACGTCCAGCGTCACGGGCTTGGTGACTCCGTGCAAGGTCAGGTCCCCGGTGACCGTTCCCTTGCCGTCTTCGCCACCGGCCACAGCGGTCGAGACGAAGGTTATGGCCGGGAACTTGTCGGCGTCGAGATAGCCCGCGATCTGCTTGTTGAAGGCCGGATCGTTGGTGTCGACCGACCTCGGATCGGCGGTGAAGGTCAGCTTGGTCTGCTGCCAGTTGGCCGGGTCGTAGGTGAAGGACCCCTCCAGGCCGTTGAGCCGCAGGGTGTAGTGCGAGAAGCCCATGTGGACGATCTTCACCGTCAGGCTCGCGTGGCGTTTATCGAGCGCATAGGCGCCCGCAGGCACCTTGGCCGGATCGGTGGTCGAGGGATTGGCCAGCGCCGGCCCGCCGCAGGCAAGCGTCGCGGTCAGGACGAGGGCGGCGGCGGTACGGATCATTGGTGAAGCTCCACTTTGCCGGGGCAAGATGGTGGGCGCGGAACCTAGCCGAAAGAGTGGCCGGGCCGATTTACGCTGTCAGGCGCCGGCGCTTGCCCGACCGGCCGGCGAGACCTATCGCTTACAGCGTCAGAGGGAGGGCGCCGGATGGGCTTGAGACTTACGGTGTTTGCGGCGATCGCCCTGCTGGCGGCGGGCGCCGTCCGGGCCGCCGAGGCGCCGGCGACCCTCTATCGCCACGCCACCCTGATCGACGGAACCGGCGGCCCGTCGCGCCCGGGCATGTCGGTGCTGGTCGAGGGCGAGCGGATCAAGGCCGTGGCGCCGGACGCTGGGCTCGCCGCACCGGCCGGCGCGACGGTCGTCGACCTGACCGGCAAATTCCTCGCGCCCGGCCTGATCGATTCCCACGAGCATCTGGCCACGCCGCCCAACCGCCACGCCGCCGAGGCCAACATGCGCCGCGACCTCTATGGCGGCGTCACTGCCATCCGCGACATGGCCGACGACCTGCGCTCGGTGGGCGAACTCGCCCGCGAGAGCCGCGCCGCCGAGGTTCCGGCGCCGGACATCTACTACGCCGCCCTGATGGCCGGTCCGAGCTTCTTCGTCGACCCGCGCACCCACGCCGCCAACTTCGGGGTCGAGCCCGGCAAGGCGCCCTGGATGCAGTCGATCGACGCCAAGACCGACCTGCGCAACGCCGTCACCCTGGCCAAGGGGACCTCGGCCACAGCGATCAAGATCTACGCCAACCTGCCGGGTGACCTGGTGAAGAAGATCACCGCCGAGGCGCACCGCCAGGGGATGGCCGTCTGGGCCCATACCACCGTCTATCCGGCCACAGCTGTCGACGTGCTGGCGGCCCGCGTGGATGTGGTGTCCCACACCTGCGGCCTGGGCCACGCGGTGGCCGGCACGCCGGCGACCTACCAGGCCCGCACGCCGATGGACCCGACGCCGTTCCTGGGCGCCGACAACCCGGTGATCGCGCGCCTCTACGACACCATGAAGGCCCAGGGCACGATCCTCGACGCCACGGTCAGCATCTATGCCGAGCAGGACCGGGCGCGGGCGGCCAATCCAAAGCTCAAGCCCGCCCTCTGCAGCGGCGCCATGGCCGCGGCGCTCACGAAACAGGCCTGGCGCGCCGGCGTGCCGATCACTACCGGCACCGACTGGCAGGCGCCCTGGGATGACCCCTGGCCGACGGTCAGCCACGAGTTCGCGGCGCTCGCCAAGCTCGGCATGTCGCCGGCCGAGATCCTGCATTCGGCGACCGAAGTCGGCGCCCGCGCCGCCGGCCAGGCCGCCGACATGGGAACCGTCGCGCCGGGCAAGCTCGCCAACCTCATCGTGCTGACCCGCGATCCCACCGCCGACATCGAGAACCTGAAGAGCCTGGAGCTCACCATTAAGCGCGGCCGGGCCTATGCCCGCAGCGCCTTCAAGCCGCTCGCCAAGGGCGATATCGAGGACGACGAATGACGCTCTCCCGCCGCGCCGCGCTCTCCCTTGCCGCCGCTGCCGTGGCCGCCCCAGCCTTCGGGGCGAAACGCGCCGATCCCATCGCCGGCTGGACGGTGATCAATGCCCTGGGCGGCCTCAACGACCCCAACCACCCAGACCCCGGCCCGGCCAAGGTCACGCCGCGCATGCTGGCCGACGCCCACGCCTCGGGCCAGACGGCGGTGAACATCACCCTCAACTACGTCTTCGGCCCTGAAGACCCGTTCGAGACCACGGTGCGGGACGCGGCCCACTGGGACACGCTGATCGCCGCCCATCCCCGCGACCTGATCAAGATTCTCTCCGTCGCCGACATCGCCCGCGCCAAGGCGGAGAAGAAGATCGGCCTGATCTACGGCTTCCAGAACTGCGCCATGATGGGCAACGACGCCACCCGCGTGGATCTGTTCCATGACCTGGGCGTGCGGGTCTTCCAGCTCACCTACAACAACGAGAACCAGCTGGGCGGCGGCTCCATGGCGCCGGAGACCCACGGCCTGACGTCCTTCGGCCGCGAGGTGGTCGAGCGGATCAACGCCAACCGCGGCATGGTCGACCTCTCCCACTCCGGCCGGCAGATCTGCCTGGACGCGGCGCGGGCCTCGAAGGCGCCGATCTCGATCAATCACACCGGCTGCCGCGCGCTCACCGACCTGCCGCGCAACAAGACCGACGAGGAGCTGCGCCTGGTCGCCGACAAGGGCGGCTTCGTGGGCATCTATTTCATGCCGTTCCTGAACCTGTCCGGCCACGCCAGCGCCGCCGACGTGGTCGCCCATATCGAGCACGCGCTCAAGGTCTGCGGCGAGGATCACGTGGGCATCGGCACCGATGGCGGCACGACCCAGATCGACGACCTGGAGGCCTATAAGGCAGCCCTCACCAAGGAGCACGAGGACCGGGTCGCCAAGGGCATCTCGGCGCCCGGCGAGCGGGCCGACACCCACCCCTTCGCCGACGACCTGCGCGGCCCCGACCAGTTCCGCAAACTGGCCCGTCTGCTCGCTGCGCGGGGTCACAAACCGGCGCGCATTGAGAAGATCCTCGGGGGCAACTTCGTCCGCTACGCCAAGGAAATTTGGGGCGCCTAAGCGCCCCGGGAAATGGGACATCTGGGGCGCTTAGGCCTAAGAGACCCGTCGATCTGATCGGAGAGCCGTCCATGACCTTCCGCGCGCCCGTCCGCGACCTTGCCTTCGCGCTCTCGACCGTCGGCCACGACGCGCTGATCGCCCGCGCCTATCCGGACCTGGACAGCGACACGGTAGCCGCGGTGCTGGAGGCCGCCGGCTCGTTCACCGCCGATGTGCTGGCCCCGCTCAACCGCACGGGGGACACGCAAGGCGCGCGCTACGAGAACGGCGCGGTCACCGCCGCGCCCGGCTTCGCCGACGCCTACCGCCAGTTCGTCGAGGGCGGCTGGAACTCGCTCTCCGCCGATCCGCACCACGGCGGCCAGGGCCTCAGCAAGGCCATGGAGCTCGCCGTCTTCGAGATGGTCCATGCGTCGAACATGGCGTTTGGCCTCTGCCCCATGCTGACCCAGGGCGCCATCGAGGCCCTCGACCTGCACGGCACCGAACGCCAGAAGCGCCTGGTCCTGCCCAAGCTGGTCAGCGGCGAATGGACCGGCGCCATGTGCCTGACCGAGCCGCAGGCCGGCTCGGACCTGGCGGCCCTGACCTCGATCGCCAAACCCGACGGCAAAGGCGGCTGGCTGCTCTCCGGCCAGAAGATCTTCATCACCTGGGGCGACCACGACGCCGCCGAGAACATCTGCCATCTGGTCATCGCCCGCACGCCCGACGCGCCGCCGGGCGTGAAGGGCATCAGCCTGTTCCTGGCCAACAAGTTCGAGGTGAAAGAGGACGGCAGCCTCGGCCCGCGCAACAGCTTCCGGGCCGGCTCCATCGAGCACAAGCTGGGCATCCACGGCTCGCCCACCTGCGTCATGCTCTACGAGGACGCGGAGGCTGAATTGGTCGGTGAACTGGGCCAGGGCATCCCGCATATGTTCGTGATGATGAACGCCGCGCGGCTGCAGGTCGGCGTCCAGGGCGTCGCCATCGCCGAACGCGCCTTCCAGCAGGCGCTCGCCTTCAGCCAGGAACGCAAGCAGGGGCGCACGGTCTGGGAAGCGGACGGGATGATCTACGGCCATCCGGACATCCGCCGGATGCTGATGCTGATGAAGGCCAAGATCGAAGCCGCCCGCGCCATCTGCCTGACCACCGGCGTGCTCTCCGACCTCGCCAAGCTCGCCGAGACCGAGGACGAGCGCGCCGCGGCCAAGGCCCGCCAGGAACTGCTCACCCCGATCGCCAAGGCCTGGTCGACCGACGTCGGCGTCGAGGTGGCGTCGCTCGGCGTGCAGGTGCACGGCGGCATGGGCTTCATCGAGGAAACCGGCGCCGCCCAGCACTACCGCGACGCCCGCATCGCGCCGATCTACGAAGGCACCAACGGCATCCAGGCCATCGACCTGGTGGGCCGCAAGGTGCGGATGGCCGATGGCGCGGTGATGCGCAGCCTCTGCGCCGAACTGGCCCTGACCGCCGAAAGCCTGACGGAAATCCCCGACCTCGCCATCGTCGGCCGCCGCCTGGCCGCCGGCGTCGCGGCGCTGGAGCGGGCCACCGACTGGGTGCTGGCCAATGGCGGCCCGGCCAGCCTCGCCGCCGCCACGCCCTATCTGAAGCTGGCCGGCGATGTGATCGGCGGGGCCATGCTGGGCCGCCAGGCGCTCGCGGCCGCGGGCTCAGACGACCCCTGGCTCAAGGGCAAGGCGGCGCTCGCCCGGGTGTTCGCCGGTCAGGTCCTGACCCAGGCGCCCGGCATCGCCGACGGCCTGATGGACGGCGGCGACGACCTGGAGGCCACCTCGGCCGCCGCGCTCGCGCCCTCGTAGACCACGTAGATTCACGTACCGGATTCTCCGAAGATTCATGTTTGACCGGCATCCTGCTTTCCCTGGGGTGAGGGCAGATGAAGAAGCCGGTCTGGGAATTCGCGCGGGTTCGCGCTGCGGGCGAGGCGGCCGGCACGGGGCTCAGCCTCTATCAGCTGACCCTGCACGGCATGGTCCACCCCATGGCGTTCTTCGCCGTGTTCAACGGCGTGGCGGCGATCGGATTCACCCTCCTGGGCCACCCCGAGATCGGCCTTGGCGCCTTCCTCGGCTTTTGCGCCATCGACCTGGTGAACCAGCACTTCATCCGCCGCTGGCTGGCCGAAGGCGACGACGTTGACGAGAGGCGAGCCTTTCGGAGGCTCGCGCGTCTCTGCGCGTGCCGGATCACCGGCTACGTCGCCCCTGCCCTGGTGGTGGCGCTCAGCGGCAACGACGGCGATCTGATCTTCTTCGGCCTGCAGGCCTGCACTCTGCTGGCCGTGGCGATCTCGACGGGAACGCTGGCGCGAAGCGTCTTCTGGGGGTTCGCGAGCCCGGTTTTCGTGGCCGCCGCGATCGTCATCGCCCATCTGCTCACGCCCGTGCCCGCGATCGGCGCCTACCTCAGCCTGCTGAGCCTGATCACCCTGGTCGCCCTGATGGTCGAGGGCTCGAACCGGACGGTCCAGGTCCTGCACGACGCCTTCAATGACAACGTCGCGATGATGAAGGACCTGCAGATCGCCCGCGATCAGGCGCTCGCCGAGCGAAGCGCCGCCAACGAAGCGCGCGAGGAGGCCCGCCAGGCGAGCCGCGCCAAGGCCAACTTCCTGGCCACCATGAGCCACGAGATCCGCACCCCGATGAACGGCGTCTTGGGCATGGCGCAGCTCCTCCAGCGCGACGAGACCGACGCCAGTCAGAAGGCGCGGATCGAGGTCCTGATCGACAGCGGCGAATATCTGCTAGCCATCCTCAACGACATTCTCGACGTCTCGAAGATCGACGCCGGGCGGCTCGACATCCTGCCCGCCGCCGAGGACATGAGCCTGCTCCTGGAACGGCTGGTAGCCTTCTGGGGCCCGCGCGCCGACGAAAAGGGCGTGGCGCTGATCCTCGATATCAAGCCGACGACGCCGGCCTTCGCCCTGGTGGACGCGCTACGCCTGCGCCAGGTGCTGTTCAATCTGGTCGGCAACGCCCTGAAATTCACCGACGCCGGCTCGGTCTCGGTGATCGCGAAAGCGACCCCCAACGGCGAGGGCGCGACCCTGCTGCACATCGCCGTCACCGACACGGGCTTGGGCATCGCGCCCGACCTGCTGCCGCAGCTCTTCACCCGCTTCACCCAGGGCGACGAAACCGAGGTGCGCAAGTTCGGCGGCACCGGCCTTGGCCTCTCCATCGCCAAGCAGCTTGTCGAACTGATGGGCGGCCGGATCTGGGCCGAGAGCGAGGCGGGCCAGGGCTCGACCTTCCACATCAAGCTGCCGCTGGCGCTCGCCGATGGCCCGGCCGTGCCCAAGGCCGCCAAGCCGGTGGAGGAGACCGCTCCGGTCGCCGCCCTGCAGATCCTGGCGGTGGACGACAACGCCGTGAACCTGTTGGTCCTCGACCAGCTGCTCTCCAGCTTCGGCCACGAAGTCGCCAAGGCCGCCAGTGGCGCCGAGGCTCTGGAGATGATGGCGGGGCGGCCCTACGACCTGGTGCTCTTGGACATCCAGATGCCCGGCATGACCGGCGTCGAGGTGCTGCAGCAGCTGCGCGCCATCGACGGCCCCAACCGCACCGCGCCGGTCGTGGCGCTCACCGCCGACGTGACCTCAGGCGGCCGCCAACGCTACCTCGACCTCGGCTTCACCGAGCACAGCTCCAAGCCGATCCAGATCGAAGCCCTGATGGAATCCATAGCCCGCGCCATGGCCGCGCCGGCCGCGAAACGCACGGCGACTGAGGCGGCCTGAGTCCACGGTCCTCCTCCCCTTGTGGGAGGAGGTGTCGGCCGGAGGCTGACGGAGGTGGGGTCGCGCTCTGCCCTCCGCGCGATACGAAGTCTAGGTCGAAGCTGAGAGTCTGAGAAACCCCACCTCCGACCGCTTCGCGGCCACCTCCTCCCACAAGGGGAGGAGGGACATCAGAGGCTACGCCGCCGCCATCTCCGGCAAATCGTGCAACGCCGGGTCCAACCCCTTCCCCATCAGGTCGATGAAGTTGTCGCGGAAGAACGCGCGGCGGCCGGCCTCCGAAACCCCCTGCAGGCTGTCGTTGAACCGCTTCAGCGGATTGCGGCCGCCTTCGATGTGCGGGAAGTCGGAGGAGAACAGGCACATCTCCGGGCCCGTGTTCTCGATGATCCAGCGGGCGTTCTCGTGCGGATAGGGCGTGGCGCGGAACTGGCGGCGCAGGATTTCGCTGGGCCGGGCCGAGAGCTTCTGCAGCCGCTCTTCCTTGCCAAAGGCCGCGGTCCCGGAATCCAGGAACTGCATCAGGCTGGGCAGCCATGAGGCGCCCAGCTCGATCGCGCCCCACTTCAGGCGCGGGAAGCGGTCGAACACCCCATCGATCACCAGGGCCGACAGCGTCTGCCAGATCGACAGCGGAATGGTCATGAAGGTCAGCGAGGTGAAGTTCTCGTCGCCGCCGTGGAAGTCCTTCACGTAGGGCAGGCCATTCTCCAGATAGGCCTTGGCCATCTTCTCCTCGCCACCCACGTGGAACAGGATCGGCAGGCCGGCCTCCTGCGCCAGCGCCCACAGCGGGTCGAGCTCCAGGTGGCTGGGCGAGAAGCCCGGCGGATGGCGCGACGCGACGACCAGCGCCTTGGCGCCCATCTCGATCGCTTCCTTGGCGATCTGCGGCGCCTTCTGGCGGTCGACCAGCGGCACATAGGCGGTGGCCAGCAGCCTCCGATCCACCGAACAGAACTCAGTCATCATCCGGTTGTGGGCGCGGGCCGTTTCCAGCGCGAGTTCGATCTCGCCCATCTGCTCCAGGCCGAAGTTGGAGAGGCAGGCGGTGGTGAACACCAGCTGGCTGGCGAACCCGAAGTGGTCCAACGCCTTGGGCCGATCGGCCGAGCGGAAGGCGCCGAGCGCCTCGTAGTTCTTGCGCAGCAACAGGTTCGCCTCGTCGCCGGCGCGGAATTCCGGATCGTCTTGCTTGGCCTCGAACTTCGCCGACCATTCCGGGAGCAGGGCCTTAGGACCCGCCAGCTCGATGAACCGGGCGCGGAATTTCGGGTCGACGTAGGGGTTGAGCGTGCCGGGCAGCTCCATGATGTGGCTGTCGGCGTCGTGGATGGTTTGGCCCTCGACGTACGGCATGCGAAATCCTCCTTATGGTTGTCCCTATTTCGCGCTCCGAGACCCTGCGCCGTCAAGCCGAGCTGTTCGCCATGCACTCGTCACGGGCGGCGCCGGCCCTGATCGGCTGGACGGTCACCCTCGACGGCGTCGGCGGGCGGATCGTCGAGACGGAGGCCTACGACCACGAGGACCCCGCCTCGCACAGCTTCTCGGGCCCCACGCCGCGCAACGCGGTGATGTTCGGCCCGGCGGGCGTGATCTACGTCTACCGCTCCTACGGCATCCACTGGTGCATGAACCTGGTCACGGCGGGACCGGCCAGCGCTGTGCTGATCCGCGCCATCGAGCCCACCGAGGGCCTGGACGTGATGATCGCGCGGCGCAGGCTGGAAGATCCCCGCCTGCTCTGCTCGGGCCCGGGCCGGCTCTGCCAGGCCATGGGCGTCACCCATGACAAGAACGGCGCCCGCATCGACCAGCCGCCCTTCGCCCTCATCCCCGGACCGCCGGCTCAGGTGGTCATCGGCCCGCGCATCGGCATCACCAAGGCGGTCGAGGCGCCGTGGAGGTTCGGCGAGGCCGGCTCCAGGTTCCTCAGCAAGCCGTTCCCGAAGCTCTAGGCGAGACGGAAGAACAGCAGGGCGATGTAGGCGGTCACGATCAAGGCGCCGAACGGGGTGGCGATCTCGTGGAAGCGCGGCTTGCGGATCAGCAGCGCGAGCAGCGAGATGGTGGCGAACACGCCGTGGAAAGCCAGGTTCGCCGGCGCGGGCAGCTTGCCCTGCAGCACGAAATCCTTGCTGACGCTGACCACCAGAAGGATCAGGAAGGTCAGGTAGAACGGCCGTTGCTCACGGTAATAGTGCGCCTTCAGGTCCACCGGCTGGTCCGCCGGAATATCCGGCAGCACCAGGCCCGCCATCATGTAGAGCAGCACCGTCTGCAGCAGCACCACGCTGAACTGCAGGAAGGTCCAGTCGCGGTGATACGACAGGCCAAAGCTCGCCCACCATTCCTGCGCGGCGATGACCAGGATGAGCGCGGACCACTCCATCGTTGGCCCGTAGAAACGCACCCGACCCCGCGCCAGCAGCAGACCCCGATAGCCCATCAGCACCTGGGTGATCGCCAGTCCCAGGATGATGGAGAGCAGAACCGAGAGGTAGGAAAACGCGTCCACGCGATCAGCGGCGGTTGTCGGCGGCGGCGCGGGCGCGGGCGTTGGAGGCCGCCAGGATGGCGTCGGGGATATCGGCCAGCTGGCTGGGGTCGATCCTGGGCGGCGGCGCGCTGGGATCGCTGGGCGCACTCAGCACGGGCGGGGCGATGCGGGCCGCGGCGATATCGGCAAGTGTCTCCTGGGTGCGCGCGGTCGCCTGCATCACCGCAAGCTGATTGGTCAGCGCGATGTCGCGGTCGCGCGCGGCCTGCGCCTCGGCGGCGCGCTGGGCGTCCTGGGCATAGGTCAGGTCGCGCAAGGGCTGCGCCGCCGCCGGGGCCGCAACACTGAGGACCAGCAGGATGACGAGGCTGCGCATCCTGACAGAACGCGTGTTCTACTCCTTCCGCTCCACGTGGAAGCGGGCCAGTTCGGTCTTCGGTGCGACCCAGTCGGGGCTGAGCTCGACGGCCTTCTGGTAGTCGAAATAGGCCGACTTCTCGTCGTCCATGCCCTCGTAGGCCAGCGCCCGGTTGAAATAGACCTTGGCCGGCTCCTCGACGCCCAGCTGCAGGCCCTTGTTCAGGTCGGTCAGGCTTTCGGCGTAGTGGTGCTCGCCGATCAGCACGGCGCCACGGTTGACGTAGGCCTCGCCCATGTCGGGCCGCACGCGCACGGCTTCGTCGAAGTCCTTGGTGGCGCCCGCCCAGTTCAGCCGGCGCATCTTCAAGACGCCGCGGTTCACCAGCGTGCCGGCGCGGTCGCGGCTGGTCAGCATTTCAATCTCCAGCGCCTTGGTGCAGCTCGCCTCCAGCTGGATGTCGGACTTGCCGGAGAGCGCGGCCTTGGAGCAGTCCTCCGCCATCCCGCCGCCGATCACCGTCACCGAGGCGCGCGCCGCGCCACCCGCCAGCAGAGCGACCGCGATCGCCGCCACACCCGCCGCACCCACTGTCAGCCGCTTCATCTGGATTGCTCCCTACGCCCTCTATCGCGGGTGAGGCCCGCGTACCGGCGTTCTGGCCGCAAGACTCCTCCTGCAACCCCAGCCTGTCAACGCGAAGCTGACGCTGCGTCAGCCGGTCAGCGGGTCAGGCCGGCGCCGTGGCGCGCCGAAAGCGCAGCAGCTCGCGGTGCAGGATGTAGATGCCGCTGGCCGCGACCACCATCGCGCCGGCCAGGGTCGCGGCGTGCGGCAGCTCCCCCCAGACCAGATAGCCAAGGCCGGTCGCCCAGATCAGCTGCGAATAGTCGAAGGGCGCCACCACACCCACCGGCGCGACCCGGATCGCCTCGGTGAGGAACAGCTGCCCGACGCCGCCGACCAGGCCGCTGGCGATCAGCACCGCTAGCGTCAGCGGGTCCGGCGTCACCCAGTGGAAGATGGAAACGACCCCGCCCAGCACCGTGCCGGCGAGCGTGAAATAGAAGACGATGGTCGCCCCCTTCTCCGTCACCGCGATCTGGCGGATCTGCACCATCGCCAACGCGGACCCCAGCGCGGCGGTCAGGCCAAAAGCGACGCCGACCACATTCATGTGCCCCGGCTCCGGCCGCACCATGATCAGCACGCCGATGAACCCGACGATCACCGCCCCCCAGCGATGCCGGCCCACCGGCTCGTGAAGCATCAGCGCCGAGAGCGCGGTCATGAACAAGGGCGCTGCGAAGGTGAAGGCGGTGGCCTCGGTCAGCGCCAGGTGCTGCAGGGCCGAGAAGCTGCAGGTCATGCCGATCAGCCCAACCACCGAGCGGTGCAGGTGGCCCAGCGGAAGCTTGGTCTTCAGCACCGTAAAGCCGGTGGTGCGCGCGATGTAAGCGAGGATCGGCACGAAGGCGAAGGCGCTGCGGAAGAACACCATCTCGAACACCGGCGCGCCGCGGTGGCCCGCCCACTTCACCGCCGCCGACAACAGGGCGACGCAGACCATGGCCGCCATCCGATAGGCGATGCCAAGACCGTTGCGGTGGTGGGCGGCGTGGGTGGGCGCGATCACGCCCCCGCCTATCGGGCGCGGCGACCTCCGGTCAACCGGTGAAGCTTGGCTACTTCCCGTCCACAGTGAACGCCAAGAGCAGGTTCGAGGCCCCGGCGCTGCCGTTGTAGCCGGAGTGCACGAACATCATGCCCCCGGCGATGGTCGGCCCGCCCATGTCCAGCGACCCGCCCGGCGCGGCCTTGACGCCGTTCACCGTGTCCTGCGGCGTGGTGGTGTCCCACTCCCACAGGACCTTGCCATCGATGGCCGAATAGGCGCGCAGCCGCCCGTCCTGGGCGCCGGCGAACACCGCGCCCGGCACAACCGTCACCGCCTGCGAGAGGCCGGGCGAGCAGCGGCCCGAGGGCACGTTGCACGGCAGCCCCTTGGGTGCGTCCACTCGCCAGAGCTCCTTGCCATTGGTGACGTCGAGCGCCACCAGCCCCGGCCGGCCGCGGCCCGGCGGGTCGGCGATCGCCGCGTAGAAGGTCTTGCCGTCGGTGGCCGGCCCCCATTCGACGCCGCCCAGCGCGCTGCCCTGGCCCAGCTTCGGCGTCTCCCAGACCGTCTTTCCGGTCGCCGGATCCATGGCGTAGACGACCGAGGACTTGTTGCCGGTGATAACCAGGCTCTTGCCGCCCGGCAGGGTCACCAGGTTGGGCGCCGAGCCGAAGTCGAAGTCCGGCCCGCGCGTCCCCAGCGGCCCGTTGACCGTGCCGGACATGAAGTTGTCTTCCTTGAGCACCTGGTTCGCCCAGCGGATCTTGCCGGTCTTCAGGTCCATGGCCAGCACCGCATCCGACGTCGGGTGCTCCACCTCGGTGTAGCTGTCGCCGGTGGCGACGTAGAGTTGGCCGGCCTTGGCGTCGATGGTCGGCGCCGACCAGATGGCCCCGCCGGCGGGCCCGTACATCTGGGTCCCGGCCGGGTTCTTGCGCGTGGCGTGCGGCTTCTCGTCGAGGATCGGCCGGGTCCAGAGAATCTTGCCGTCCGTGGCGCTCACCGCCACCACCGTGCCGATGAAGGTGCAGCAGTTGTAGGCCGCCACATTGCCCTGGCTCTCCTCCGAAGCCGAGAGCGGCACATAGAGTACGCCCTGATAGAGCGCCGGAGAGCCGGTGATGCGGCCCACCTTGTGGTCGCCGACCACCACCTTCCAGAGTTCTTTGCCCGAGGCCGCGTCGAAGGCGTGGACGAACATGCGGTCGTCGCCGAGGTACAGCGCCCAGCCGCTGGGCGCGGCCTTCAGGGGGCCGATGCTCATCGAGGCCCGCGCGCTGCCGCGCCAGTCGTAGCGCCAGTGGACGCACCCGGTTTTCGTATCGAGCGAATAGAGCTTCCCGCTCATCGAGGCGACGAACACCCGGTCGCCAAAGATCAGCGGCTCGGTATTTTTGGTGCCCGGATAGGCGAAGGCCCACTTCACCTTCAGCTTCGGGATGTCCGCGGCCGCGAACCCCGGCTTGGGCTGATATCGGCTGTTGGCCACGTCGCGGCCCCAGCCGTTCCACTGCGGCCCGTTCGGCTGCAGCGGGCCGTTGGTCTTGCAGAGGTTCGTGTCGGCCACCGGCGGCGCGTTGGGCACCGGCGACTTGCCGGTGATGAACCGGGTCACGCCATAGAGCTCGGCCTCGCTGAGGCCCGCCGCCATGGGCTTCATCGCCCCGATGGTCAGGGCGTCATAGACCTCTTCCGGCGCGCGGGCGGCGAGCAGGTCCTTGGTCGGCGCGCGGCCAACCGCCGGCTCGTGACACTGGGCGCATTTGGCCTTGAAGATCGGCTCGCCGCTGACCGGATAGAGGCCCGCGGAGTTCTCCGGCGGGACCACATAGCCGGGCTTGGGCGTCACCGCCGGGCGCGCGGGCGGCGCGGTTGAAGGGGGTTGGGCGAGAACGGTGGATGCGGCGAGCAGGAGCCCCGCCACCGTCGCGAGAACCCCTGTCAGCCGCATCGCCGATGCCCCCTATTTGCCGTCGACCGAATAGGCCAGCAGCACGTTCACCCCGTTGGAGCCCACTCTCGCCGCGCCATTGTTGCCGCTGGTGATGAACACCATGCCGCCGGCGATGGTCGCGCCCATGCCGTCAATGCCGCCGCCGGGTTGCCCCTTGATTCCGTTGACCGTGTCATAGGTCCGCGCCGTCGTGGAGTCCTCCCAGACGATCTTGCCGGTCTTGCTGTCATAGGCGCGGAACCAGCCGTCCATGCCGCCTTCGAACACCAGGCCCGGCATCACCGCAGGCGCGGCGGGCTGGGCGCGGGCGCAGCGGCTGGGCTTGCCCTTGTCGCTGGCGTAGACGCAGGGCGCGTTCGGGGCCGGCGCCGACCAGGCGATGGCGCCGGTTGCGGGGTCGAGCGCGTAGATCCCGGCCTTGGCCTTGGATTGCGTCAGCGGGCTGAACAGCAGGGCGAGGTCGGAGATCGGCACATAGACGTAGGTGTCGTCCGCGCCGATGCCCCATTCCACGCCGCCCAGCGCCGAACCGGCGCCGACGATGGTCTTCCAGAGCAGGGCGCCGGTGTCGGGGTTCAGGCCGTACATGATCCCGGACTTCTGGCCGGCCATCACCACCTGCTTGCCGTTCTTCAGCGTGAACAGCACCGGCGCGGCGCCAAAGTCATAGTCAGGGCCAAGCGGGGTCGGGCAGTTGCCCGAGGCGGACGTGGGCCCGCAGCCCATGACGAAGTTGTCCTTCTCCGTCACCTGCCGGCGCCAGCGGTACTTGCCGGTCTTCAGGTCCAGCGCGACGATGGAGTCGGAGCCATTCTCGTCGATGTCGGTGTAGCTGTCGCCGGTGACCGCATAGACGAGGCCCCGCTTCAGATCGACGGTCGGTGCGGCCCAGACCGCGGCGCCCGCCGGGCCCTGCACCTTGCCGCCGCCGTCCTTCTCCTTGATCGTCTTCATCGGCCCGTCGATCATCGGCGTCTTCCACAGAAGCTTGCCGGTCTTCAGGTCGAGCGCCGCCACCGAGCCGCGGAACGTGCAGCAGCTGTAGGACTTGCTCATGGCCGCCGCCTCCTCGATCGAGGAGATCGGCACGATCAGCCGGTCGCCGGCCACCATCGGCGTGCCGGTGAGCACCGAGACCGGATGGGTCTCCAGCTGCTCGCTCTTCCAGAGCTGCTTGCCGGTCTGGGCGTCGAAGGCGCGGACGATACGGTCGCTCTGGCTGACGAAGGTCGCCCAGCCGGACGGCGAGATCGCCGACTTGATGATCATCGGCGTGGTGCGCGACACCAGGTCGTTCACCGACCAGTGGACACAGCCGGTCTTGGCGTCGAGCGCGTAGAACTTGCCCGAGCGGTTGGTGACCCACAGCCAGTCGCCGACCACCGCCGGCTGGCCGCCGCCGGTCATCGAGAAGGCCCACTTTACCTTCAGCTTCGGCACGTCGGCGGCGGTCAGGCCGGGATGGCGCTGGAAGCGGGTGCTGGCGTCGTCGAAGCCCATCTTGGTCCAGTCGCTGGACCCGGCCACGATCGGCGGATTGGTGGCGCACATCGGGTCCGGCGCGCTCGGCCCCTGGACGGCGACCTGCGGCATCTCCGCGCCCGTGGGCCGGGCCGGCCGGGCAGCGGCGGCCGAGGCGTCAGCCGGCGCTGAGGTGAGGAACTTGGCCACCGCCTGCTTGTCGGCACCGCTGAGCCCCTGGGCCATCGGCTGCATGATGCCGCTGGTCAGCGCGGTGACGATGTCGGCCGGCGCGCGCTGCGCCAGGTCGGCGCGGCTGGGCGCGCGGGGATTGCCGCCGTCATGGCAGGCCTTGCAGCGGGTCTCATAGACGGCGGCGCCGTCCGGCGCGCCCTGAGCATGGGCTGCGACTGAGAGCGCGGAGGCGGCCGCAAACGCGGCGCCGAACAGCCAGGAACGAATGGACACCTTGGAAATCCCCCCGGAAACTTTCTTGGTCTTCTGCTTGGTCGTTTGAATCGAACGCGCCGCATCATGCCTGTTGATGCGGCGCGGGTCACCCGCCCTCCTCAGGGCCCGCAGCGTCGCCGCGGGCCCTTCAGGGGTGTTCGTTCGCCGTCGCCTAGCGCGAGGCCGGCGAGGCCGCGGCAGCCGAGGCCACCGGAGCCGGCTTGGTCTCGGCGGTCTTCGGCGCCGGGCCGCGGCTGCGCTGCAGCAGCTTGGTGGCCGCCGCCAGCTCGTTGGCGTCGAGCGCGCCGTCATGGTTGGTGTCGATCATGTCGAAGTACTTCAGCAGCATATTGGCCGGGCCCTGCGGGCCGCCCTTCAGCTCAGACTTCTCGATCTTGCCGTCCATGTTGTCGTCGAGGATGCCCATCATCATGTTCGCGGCGAGCAGCTTCTCGTTTTCCGGCGTCTGGTGCGCGACCGTCTCGTCCACCCAGCGGTAATGCAGGTAGGTGGCCATCATTTCCGACGAGGTTTGCTCGCCTTCGTAGACGATCTTGGTCGGGTCCGGGTTGCCGGGGTTGCGAGTCGAGTTGTCGTAGGTCCACTTGGCGAGGATCTTCGAGCCGGCCGGAACCTTGAGCGGCTGCTTCAGGAAGTACTCGTACTGCCAATTGAAGTTGTAGCGCGGCAGGGCGAGCAGCATCTCTTTCTTGCCGTTCGGGTAGATGATCGAAACCTGGGTCGAGCCGCCGCGCACGTGGGCGTGCGGGGTGATGCCGTAGAGGATCGCGTCCTTCGGGAACTCGATGTAGCTGGTTTCTTTGTGCCACTCCTCGCCCGCCGGGATCTCGATCGAGAAATCGAACATCAGGAAGGTGCGCAGGACGTACTTCGGCTCCTCGCCTTTCGGATAGAAGTAGAGGCCCATCTGGGTCTTCTCTTCCGTCTCCTTGCCGTACGGCGTGTAGTGGTTCTGGAAGCCCACACCGCCCGCCGCCGGCACCCAGACGCCGGTGTCGAGGGGCTGGATGTTGGAGCCACGGCCCGGGCCGTAGCCGCCCAGCGAGGCGCCCCACTGCGATTCAGAGAAGGTGTCGCCTTTGTGATCGGTGGCGACCGTGCCGGACAGGATGTGGTGCACCACCTGGCGGTCGGTGACACGGAAGGTCGTGGCCTTCAGCCAGCGCCCTTCCGGCAGGGTCATCGGCACCACCGGGTGGGTGTAGTCGAGCACGCCGGAGGCCGGAACCTTGACCGCCGGGATGTTCAGCGTCACGTCGGGCTTGCCCAGGGGCCATTCGGGCGCCTGGAAGGCCACCTTCTTGAGCGGGTCCTCACCCGCGCCGCGCGGCGCGCCGGCGTCGACCCAGTGGATCAGGGTCTTCATCTGATCGGGCGTCAGGCGGTCGTCGTCCTGGAAGGCGCCCACGGTCTCATCGGCCAGGTAGGGCGGCATGCGGTGGGTGCGGATCACTTCGCGGATCATCGGCGAGAAGCCCTTGATCTGCTCATAGCTGTTCAACGGCATCGGGCCGATCCCGCCCGGCTGGTGGCAGGTCGCGCACTTGGCCTGGATGATCGGGGCGACGGTCTTGGCGTAGGAGATCTGCGCGAAGGTCGCGGACTTGGCGCGTTCCGGGAAGGCGATCATCTCGCCCTTGGCCTCGACGCTGGTCAGCGCCACCTTCTGGCCGGCCATGAGCGCGTCCACCGCGGCCTTGGCGCCGCCGACCGGACCACGGTAGGCGATGGTCCAGGTCTTCGGGTCGATGACGATGACCTCGGCGGCGCGGGTCACGCCCAGTTCTTCGCCGACCAGCTGCTCGTAGTCGAACAGGATCGGCATATCGAGGCCGGCGGCCTTGGCGTCGGCGATCACCGGGTCACGCTTGTCGCCGATGCGGCTGTCCACGGCCATCACGTCGACGCCCTTCGGATAGGCCGCCTTCAGCGCCATCAGAGCGTGGGCGTCGGCGTGGATCTGCTTGTCGGCGCTGGCGTAGGTGACGAGCACCACGGCCTTGTCGTCGCTCATCCGATAGAGCTCGCGGCCCAGCAGGTCCTGGTCGGCCAGCAGGAAGTTATCGACCCGCGCCGGACCCGCGACCTTCGGCGACTGAGCCTTGGCGGACGTCGCGCCGTACGGAGAGGCCATCAGGGCCAGGGCGCTCGCGGCGGTCGCCAAGGCGCCCAGGCCGATCGCGGTCTTGCGTGAAATGCTCATTTGCCTCTCCCTCCGCCGGTTTTCCGGCGCCTCTTGCTGGCCGATCGTCGCATCGCGTGCGGAATCGGCGTTCGGTCATTAGCCCGACAATATTGCCGGAGCGTGTCTAGTCTCGGCCCGGGAAGGCTGACCTTGCGGAAGGCCCTCGCGCAGTTCACAACGGCCCTTCGGCCGAAGTTACGATACACAGTGGATCATAGTGGATTCTGACGCCCAAATGTCAATGGTTTCCGACGCGCGCGTGGTGCGGACGCGTGACGCGCTGCGTCAGGCGATGACCGAGCTCGCCGAGGAGAGCCCGCTGGATTCCATCACCGTGCGCGCTATCGCGGCGCGGGCCGGCGTCGGCTACGCCACCTTCTTCCGCCACTACGCCGACAAAGACGCCCTGCTGGCCGACGTGATCGACGCGCTGGTGCGGGAATTCCTGGCGCAGGCCGCGCCGTGGCTGATGCGCCGCGACCGGGTCGGGTCGGCCAAGTTCATGTGCGACTTCGTCCTCGCGCGCCTGCCGATCTACAAGGCGCTGATCGCCGGCGGCTCCGGCGAGACGGTCCGCGGCGAGATGCTGCGCCAGACCATGGCCACCATGGCCCAGGCTGGCGAGCGTCGGCCCGAAGGGGTCCGCGACGACCTGGTGCTGTTCCAGATAGTCTCCGGCATCCTCAATCTCTTGGCCTGGTGGCTGCGCAACCTCGACACCGTCAGCGCCGAAACCATGGCCGAGGTCATCGACCGCCTGGTCCTGACCCCGGTCAGCACCGTGCGCCACGAGCCGCCCGCCGGGCTCTAGGGCGACGAGCCAGCTACCTTCTCAACCCACCACAATCTGATCGTCATTCCCGGGCTTGTCCCGGGAATCCATGATCGCGACCGCCGCAGAACGAAGCACGGCGCCGCCACGCGCACCCTTCAGCCTCGGAGTTCATGGGTTCCCGGTACAAGGCCGGGAATGACGAGCAAAAAGGGGAAGGGCTTTGAAATTTTGCAGACCCCTGTCGGACCCCGCTAGGTTGGGGCGTCCTAAGCCTGACCGAGGAGGCCCCACGCCATGCTCTACGCCCTGCTCTGCTACAATTCCGAAGAGACCGTCTTCGCCTGGAGCAAGGCCGAGGACGAGGCGGTGATGGCCCGCCTGGGCGCGGTTCAGGACAAGCTCTCCGCCCAGGGCAAGCTCGGCCCCGCGCTTAGGCTTATGCCGACCACCACCGCCACCACGCTGCGCAAGAGCGATCCGCCGATGGTCGTCGACGGGCCCTACGCCGAGACCAAGGAACAGCTGCTGGGCTTCTACATCCTGGACCTCGCGAACCTTGATGAGGCGCTGGACGTCGCCCGCGAGCTCGGCCTCGCCAACCCCGGCGGCGCCTATGAGGTCCGCCCGCTGTTGCTCTATGCGCCGGGCGTGCTGTCGCCGGAGCAACTGCTGGCGGCAGCTGGATGAGCGACCTCGCCTGGATAGACGCCGCGCTGACCTCGGCGCGGCCCCAGGCGATCGGCGCCCTGCTGCGCTACTTCCGCGACCTGGACACCGCCGAAGAGGCCTATCAGGAAGCCTGCCTGCGGGCGCTGAAGACCTGGCCGGACAAGGGCCCGCCGCGCGACGCGGCGTCCTGGCTGATCATGGTCGGGCGCAACGCAGCCCTCGACGGCGTGCGCCGCAAGAGCCGGCTGACCGAGCTGCCAGACGAGGACCTGATCTCCGACGTCGATGACGTCGAAACGCCGATGGCCGAGCGGCTGGACGGCGCGCACTATCGCGACGACATCCTGCGGCTGATGTTCATCTGCTGCCACCCGGACCTGCCGGCGACGCAGCAGATCGCGCTGGCCCTGCGCATCGTCTCGGGCCTCTCGGTGAAGCAGATCGCCAAGGCCTTCCTGGTCGGCGAGGCGGCCATGGAGCAGCGGATCACCCGGGCCAAGGCGCGCATCGCCAAGGCTGAAACGCCCTTCGAGGCGCCGGGACCCGTGGAGCGCGCGCAGCGGATCGCGGCGGTGGCCGCCATGGTCTACCTGATCTTCAACGAGGGTTATTCCGCGGGGGCCGACGCGGCGGAGGTCCGCGCGCGCCTCTCGGAAGAGGCGATCCGGCTCGCGCGCCTGCTGCTGCGCCTCTTCCAGACCGAACCGGAGATCATGGGGCTGACGGCGCTCTGCCTGTTGCAGCACGCCCGCGCCGCCGCCCGCTTCGACGCCGACGGGGCCATCGTCCTCCTGGAGGACCAGGATCGGAGCCTGTGGAAGCGCGACATGATCGGCGAAGGCCTGGCGCTGATCGACAAGGCCATGCGCCATCGCCGGCCGGGGCCCTATCAAATTCAGGCGGCGATCGCGGCCCTGCATGCCCGCGCCGCGACGCCCGCCGACACCGACTGGGCGCAGATCGAGGCGCTCTACATGGGCCTGGAGCGGCTGACGCCCTCGCCGGTGGTGACGCTGAACCGCGCCGTCGCCGCCAGCAAGGCGCGAGGCCCCGCCGAGGCGCTGGCGCTGATCGAGCCTCTGGAAGGCGCGCTCGGCGGCTATTTCTATTTCTTCGGCGCGCGCGGGGCCTTCCTGCTGCAGCTCGGCCGCGACGACGAGGCGCGCCAGGCCTTCGACCGCGCCATCTCACTCGCCAACACCGCCGCAGAGGCCGCCCACATCCGTGGCCAGATCGACCGGCTGCAGGCGGACGCGAAGGCCCGCCTAGCCTAGGTCGATCGGACCTAGCGGATCTTGATCTGCACCGCGCCCTGTGGGCTTTCCAGCGTGAAGGTGTCGCCGGACTTCTTGTCCTTCGGATAGGCGACGCAGGTCACTTCAGGCGCGAAGTTGGAGCTGGTGCACAGCTTGTCGCCGTCGATCTTCCAGGTCCCGGTCACCTGGCCGTCGGCGGCGGTGAACTTGCCGTCGGGCGTGTAGCTGACCTCGATCTGCATATCCTGCACCATCAGGATGATCCCGTGGCTGGTGACCTCGGTCAGAGTATCAGCAAAGGCCGGGGTGGCGAGCGCGGCGGCAGCCACGGCGAGGATCAGCAGGTTGCGCATCAGGGTCTCCCAGGTGAAACAGCTCTCACTAGGTTTATGATGTAGACTTGTTTACTCGAAACCGTCAACCACGCCCAGTCGATGGTCGAGACGGGACCACCGGCAACAGCACGCAGCTCGG
Source organism: uncultured Alphaproteobacteria bacterium (assembly GCA_903822175.1). GTDB lineage: Bacteria > Pseudomonadota > Alphaproteobacteria > Caulobacterales > Caulobacteraceae > Phenylobacterium. Next base: position 76,148 of record CAIJOB010000038.1, on the reverse strand, counting down.
CCGGCCGGCGTCGACGAAGACCGTGCTCCGAGCCACCCGCCGGGTCAGCCCCGTCCCCTCCGGCGCCCCGGTGTTCGGGTTGACGTCGAAGTGCGGGAAGTTGCTGGACGAAACGTCGAGCCGGATGCGGTGCCCCGCCTTGAACAGGTTGGCGGTCGGAAACGCCGCGACCTTGATCCGATAGGCCTGGCCCGGCGCCATCATCGACGGCGCCTCCCAACTCTCCCGATAACGGCAGCGCAGGATGCCGTCGGTGAGGTTGAGCGCATAGCCGTCGGGATAGTCGGCGCTCGGCGGATAGACGTCGATCAGCTTGATGGTGAAGTCGGTGTCCGGCCCATCCGAGGCGATCCACAGCTCAGCCTCGATGGCCCCGGTGACCTCGACGTCCGCCTTCAAGGGCTCGGTCTGGAACACCAGCACATCGGGCCTGGCCTCGAGCGGCAGATAGGGCTGGTGAGAGCCGAAGACGGTCGGCCCCTCCCGCTGGTCGTAGCCGCCACCCCGCATCAAGGGCTCGCCGGAGGTGATCGTCCCGCCGATGCTCGGGACCGGATGGTTCGGGTCGAAATCGTAGCTGATCGGCTCGGCCTTCTCGACCGGCGCGATGGTCGAAAGCGCGCCGTCGCCATGCAGATGAAACGCCGTGAGCCTGGCATCCGCGATCGGCCAGGCCGGCTCGGTCCGCCAGGCGCCGCCGTGCATCAGCCGGCCCTCCGGCGTCTTGCGTCCAGTGCCACCACCCATCACGAAAATCCGCACAGGCGGATCGGCATCGGCCGTGCTGGAGCCCTTCAGATGGCGATCGAACCAGGCCAGGCGCTGGGCGTCGTAGTCGCCGTGTCCCAGCGCATCCAGCGTCGAGCCCGGCCCAAACTCGATGTCCCCGGAATAGGTGGTCGAGCGCGCCCCATGGGTCCACGGCCCCATGATCAGCCGCACCGGCCCCTTCTTCAGCTTGGACAGCGCCACGTAGTTGTCGGTCGTCGAGCGCGAATAGGCGTCGTACCAGCCGCTCATGTGGATCATCGCCGCGTCGGCGTACTGGCCGTAGGAGCCCTCGGCGTAGATGCCGACCTGCTTCCAGTAGGCGTCGAAATTGCCGTGCCGCCACTGGTCCAGCACATAGGCTTCGTAGTCGGGGATGAGTGACAGCGGGGTGTGTCCGGGCTTCCACGGCATCGAGCCGAACCAGGCCTTCAGGTCGACGCCCTTCAGCGCCGCCATCAGCCGCGGATCCTTCTGCGCCTCGGGGCTCTCCAGGCCCAGGTTGTAGGCCCAGGTCACCTGCTTCAGTTCGAAGGCGCCGCCCTGGCGGATGCCGTCCTGGTAGGCGTTGGAAAACCCGCCGCAGTCCAGCACCATGGCCTTCAGCCCCGGCGGGTTCAGGCAGGCCAGCGCCCCCTGGGTATGAGCCGCGTAGCTAAGGCCCATGGTCCCGATCCGCCCGTCGCTCCAGGCCTGGCCCACCAGCCAGCGGCAGGTGTCGAAGCCGTCGGCGCCCTCGCGCAGATATTTGACGAACTGGCCCTCGGAATCGTAGCGCCCGCGGCAGTCCTGGAAGACCACCACATAGCCCTGGCGCACATAGACCGCGGCCACCTCGGCGCGGGTCTTGGGCGTCTTTGGACTGGCCTGGGTGATGTCGCGGAAGCTGGTGACGTTCCGCCCATAGGGCGTGCGCTCCATGATCACCGGGAAGCGCCCGGCGACCGCCTTGCCGCCCCGCGCCGGGCGGTAGACGTCGGTCGCCAGTTTCACCCCGTCGCGCATCGAAACGCGGATGTTGCTCTCCAGCACGACCTCGAATGGGCTGTCAGCCGCCCGCGCGGCGCCGGCGGCGAAGGCGGAGGCCGCGGCGAGCTTGGCCAGCGACCGGCGTGTGAGTGAGTCCGTCATGCGCAAAGGGTTCGCATGCGCGGTGGGCGCCGCCTAGACCTTCTCCACCGCGTTCCAGGCGGCAGAGACCAGTTCTTCCAGAACGCCCAAATCCACGTCAGCCAGCTTCTTGATGTAGAGGCAGCCCTTGCCGCCATCGTGCTTGCCGAGCCGGCTAAGGCGCTCATCCCAGCCTTCGGCGTGGCGCATGTAGAAGACCAGGGCGGGCTTCCGCGGCGAGAAGCCGATGGCCATGGTGCGCCCGATCTTGCCGCCGGCCAGCTCGTAGTCGCGCTCACCGAAGCCGACGATGGATGGCCCCCACATCCGGGGCTCCATGCCGCTGACCTTGCGCATCAGGGCACAGACCGCCGCGCCATCGTTGGGCCTGGCGGAGCCGGCGAGGAAGCTGTCCACGCCGACCTCCGTCGCCTTGGTCTTGGCCTCTTTCGCCACGCTCCGCGCCCCGCTGCTATTTCCCGTCCACCGAGAAGGCCAATAGCACATTGTCCGGGCCGCTGGACCCCGATGCGCCGTTGAACCCGGCCATCACGAAGGCCATGCCGCCGGCGATGCTCATGCCGGTGGCGTCGAGGTTGCCGCCGCGCTGGTTCTTCACGCCATTGACCGTCTCGTAGCGGCGCCCCGCGGTGTCGTAGTCCCACACCGGCTCGCCGGTCTTGGCCAGGAAGGCGCGGATGTGGCCGTCCTGGTTGACGGTGAAAAGCACGCCGCCCGCGAGGCTGGACGGGCCGGAATAGCCGTTGCCGCAGCGGCCCTCGAAGCTGCACTTCGGGTCGGGCGCGCGGTGGCGCCAGACTAGCGCTCCGTCGGTGAGCCTAAGCGCCGAGATCGACGGCAGGCTGCGGTCGGCGATACCGACATAGAGGTTGTCGTTGTCCGCCGACATGCCCCACTCGACGCCGCCGAGCGCGCTGCCCTTGCCGATCCGCGTCTGCCAGATGATCTTCCCGTCGTCGGGGTTCAGCCCATAGACCTGCCCCGACTTCTGGCCGGCGAACAGCATGTCCTTGCCGCCCTTCATGTGCTTCAGGATCGGCGACGAGCCGAAATCGAAGTCCGGCCCGTTGGGCGTCGGGCAATTGACGCCCGGAGCCTGCTGCGGACAGCCGACCAGGAAGTGATCTTCCTCGGTCATCTGGTGCGCCCACTTGATCTTGCCGGTCTTCAGATCCATCGCTTCGACGGCGTCGGAATAGGCTTCCTCGACGTTGGTGTAGCTGTCGCCGGTGGCGACGTAGAGCACGCCGCGCTTGGGATCGATGGTCGGCGACGACCAGATCGCCGCGCCCGCCGGCCCGAACATCTGGGTGCCCACCGCGTTCTTCTTGAACGGCGCCGGGGCGGTCGGAATGGCGTAGGACTTCCACTTGATCTTGCCGGTCAGGATATCGACCGCCGCGACCGCGCCGCGCTGCTTGCAGCACTCATAGGCGGCGAGGCCCGCGACGCCTTCTTCGAAGGAACTCAGCGGCACGTAGAGGGTATCGCCCCACAGCGCCGGCGCGCCGGTCAGAATGCCGCGGCCGCCGCTATCGATGAGGACGTGCCAGAGTTCCTTGCCGGTGTTGGCGTCGACCGCCACCTGATTGCGGCTCATGTCGCCGAAATAGGCGGCCCAGCCGGAGGGCGCCTTGGCGTTCTTGCCGACCGAGACCGTGACGCGGACGCTGCCGCGCGCCTTGTAGGCCCAGGCCACACAACCGGTTTGCCTGTCCAGCGCATAGACCTGGCCCGACGACGAGGTCACGAAGACCCGGTTGCCGACCACGGTCGGCTCGCCATAGCGGCCGCCCTGATAGGCGAAGGCCCATTTGACCGCCAGCTTCGGCGCATTGGCCGCGGTGATGGTGGTCGAGGCCGCGACGCGGGTGTTCTGCTTGTCCGGGCTCCAGCCGTTCCACGACGGGCCGGCCGGATTGAACTTCGCACCCGCCGGGCAGGCGTTGCGGGATTCTCCGGTCAGGTCGAAGTGGGCGTCCGGCGACTGGCCGGTGATGAACACCGCGATCGAGGCGACGTCGCTGTCGGAGAGGCCGCTCGCCATGGCCTGCATCTTGCCGGTCTTCAGCGCGTCGATGATCACATTGGGGAACTGGGCGGCGAGCTCGGCGCGCGACGGCGCGTGCTCGACCGGCGGCATGTGGCAGCTCTTGCACCGCTGGCCGAACAGCTCCTCGCCATGCGCGGCCATCTTCGCCTGGGCGGCGGCCTGCGCCTGGCGGGCGGACAGCGCATTGCCGGGCGCGCTGGCCGGCGGGCGGTCGTTCTCGCCGGCGACCGATTGCCCGGCGGCCGAACCGCCCCACAGGCCAACGCCCGCGGCCATGATGATCGCCGCCGCGACGGCTCCGCCCCATTTCGTCGTCATGTCCGCTCCCGCATGTCCTCGCGCGCCGACTGTCGCGGCGCTTCGTAGCGTCACCATAGTCCCGTATTAAATTTCAGTCAGATTTCGCGGCCCGCGAGCTCCAAAACGCTGCTCGCACCCTCGGGGCATAAGAAATTCATAATGCTCGCGTTGCGGCGCGGTCATGCAGTTGCAGTCCGGGAAGGTTCCGACGCAGGCCAGCAAGACGCCTGTCATGGGGAGGCCTTAGTAAGCGACCAGCTAGCTTGGCAAATGCCCCCCATTCAGCGATGAGCGGGGAACAGCGTTCGCTGCGTGATCGTTATTGTAGAGCTTGCGTCCTTGTAAATTTGAGCAGGGGCGCGCCCGGTCCGCAGGTGACCTCGGAGGAATGATGGATAACCGCGACCGCCTCGGGGCGACCAGCCAGGGCCACCCGCTCCGGCGCCTGCTGATCATCGGCGTCGTCCTGGCCGCCTTGGTGGGTCTGGTCTGGTTCGCAGTCCACACCGCCAACACCAGCAAGGCCGGCGGACGCGGCGGGCCCGGAGGCGCGGCCGGCGCGGCCCGCGGCGGCGGTGGAGGCGGCGGTTTTGGCGGCTTCGGCGGCGGTGGCGGGCGCAGGCCCCCGACCACGGTCGGCGTGGCCACGGCCTTCCCGTCCGACATCCCGATCACCCTCGACGGCCTGGGCACGGTGACGCCCGCCGCGACGGTGACGGTGACGCCGCAGGTCTCCGGCGTGATCACCCAGATCCTCTTCAAGGAAGGCGAACTGGTCAAAAAGGGCCAGGCGATCGCCGTGATCGATCCGCGCCCCTACCAGATGTCGCTGCTGCAGGCGCAGGGCAACGAACTGCGCGACCAGGCCCAGCTCGACAACGCCAAGCTGACGCTGACCCGCGACCAGACCCTGCTCTCCCAGGACTCCATCGCCCGCCAGGACGTCGACACCCAGGCCGCCCTGGTGAAACAGCTCGAAGGCACGGTGAAGACCGATGCGGCCGCGGTCGGCACCGCGAAGCTCAACCTCGGCTACAGCCGCGTCATCTCGCCGGTCGCGGGCCGCATCGGCCTGCGCGCCGTCGACCTGGGCAACTTCATCCAGGCCGGCAGCGTCACGGGCCTGGCGGTGGTCACCGAGATCACCCCGATCGACGTGCAGTTCACCATTCCCCAGGACGCGGTCCCCAACGTCCAGGAGCAGGCCTCACACGGCAAGCTGCCGGTGACGGCCTACGACCGCACCAAGACCGTGATCCTCGACCAGGGAACCTTCTCGACGCTCGATAACCAGATTGATCCCACCACCGGCACGGTGAAGGCCAAGGCGCGCTTCCCCAACGCCGGCGGCAAGCTGTTCCCGAGCCAGTTCGTCAACGTCCGCGTGGCGCTGCAGAGCCTGCACCACGTGATCGTGGTGCCGGTGACCGCGGTGCGCACCGGGCCGCAGGGCGACTTCGTCTGGATCCTCAAGCCGGACAAGACGGTGACCAAGCGCAACGTGACGCGCGGCCCCTCGACCCCGACCATGACCAGCATCACCCAGGGCCTGAACCCGGGCGAACGCGTGATCACCGAGGGCGGCGACCGCCTGACCGAAGGCGGCAAGGTCAATCTGCCGACCGATCGTCCGAGCCCGATGATCGCCTGCATGGCCGACATTCAGAAGCTATGCGGCGGCAAGCAGGGCCGCGAGGCCTTCATGTGCCTGCGTGAGAACATGACCAAGGCCAGCGCAGGCTGCCAATCGGCGATGAAGGCCGCCGCGGCGGCGCGCGCGTCGGGCGGCGGCTCCGATGGCGGCTCCGGCGGTGGTGGCGGCGGCGGCCAGAGCGCCGGCGGCTACGGCGGCGGCGCTGGTGGCGCTGGCGGCGGCGGCTACGGCGGCCAAGGCGGCGGCGGTGCTGGTGGCGGTGGTGGCTTCCAGATGCCGCCGGAGATGCAGGCCGCGCGCGACGCCCGCGACAAGGCCTGCGCCGCGGACACCAAGAAGCTCTGCCCCGGCCAGGAAGGCCGCGAGGCCTCCGCCTGCCTGCGCGAGAACGTCGCCAAGGCCAGCAAGCCCTGCCAGGCCGCCTCGGCCAAGGTCAAAAGCATCATGAGCAGCATGGGCTTCGGCGGCGGTGGCGGCGGCCAAGGCGGTGGGGGTGGCGGCTTCGGCGGCGCCCCGGCCGGTGGCGGTGGCGGCCAAGGTGGCGCGCCGGCGACTGGCGGCGGCTCCAACGGCGGCCAAGGTGGCGGCGGTCAGGGCGGCGGTGGCTTCCAGATGCCGCCGGAGATGGCGGCCGCGCGCGACGCCATGCGCAAGGCCTGCGAGCCCGACATCAAGAAGCTCTGCCCGGGCCAGGAGGGTCGCGAGGCCTTCATGTGCCTGCGCCAGAACGAGGATAAGCAATCCGCCGGCTGTAAGGCGGCCACCGCCAAGATGCGCGCCATGCGTCCGCCTGGCAGCGGCGGCGGCGGTCAGTAAGCGTCAGAACAGAGAACCGGTCCCGATCGGATGAACCCCTCACGCCCCTTTATCTTGCGACCCGTCGCGACCGCGCTGCTCATGGTGGCGATCGTGCTGGCGGGGCTTGTGGGCTTCAAGCTGCTGCCGCTCTCCGCCCTGCCCGAGGTGGACTATCCGACCATCCAGGTCTCGACCCTCTATCCCGGCGCGAGCCCGGAGGTGATGGCCCAGACCGTGACCGCGCCATTGGAACGCCAGTTCGGCGCCATGTCCGGCCTGGAGCGGATGACCTCGACCTCCTCGGCCGGCGCCTCGGTGGTTACCCTTCAGTTCAATCTGAAAATGAGCCTCGACGTCGCCGAGCAGGAAGTTCAGGCGGCGATCAACGGCGCCCAGACTCTGCTGCCCGCCGACCTGCCGGCGCCGCCGATCTACGCCAAGGTGAACCCAGCCGACGCGCCGGTGCTGACGCTGGCGGTGACCTCCGACACCCTGCCGCTGACCGACGTGCAGAACCTCGTCTACACGCGGCTCGCCCAGAAGGTCAGCCAGGTTTCCGGCGTGGGTCTGGTGACGCTCTCCGGCGGCCAGCGGCCGGCGGTGCGCGTGCAGATCGACACCCAGGCGCTGGCCTCCTACGGCCTGACCCTGACCACGGTGCGCAACGCCATCAGCGCGGCCAACGCCAACGCCGCCAAGGGCAGTTTCGAAGGCCCGACCCGCAGCTACACGATCAACGCCGACGACCAGCTTGAGAACGTCAACGACTACAAGAACCTGATCATCGCCACCCGCAACGGCGCCTCGGTGCGGATGAGCGACATCGCCACCGTCGTGAACGGGCCGGAGAACGTCCAGCTGGGCGCCTGGTCGGGCAAGACGCCGGCGATCATCGTCAACGTCCAGCGCCAGCCGGGCGCGAACGTCATCAAGACCGTCGACGCCATCAAGGCCCAGTTGCCGGACCTCACCGCCTCCCTGCCGCCGTCCATCAGGGTCTCCGTGCTGGCCGACCGCACCACCGGCATCCGCTCCTCGGTGCACGACGTGGAGATGGAGCTGCTGCTGGCGATCGTTCTGGTGGTGCTGGTGATCTTCTTCTTCCTGCACTCGATCCGCGCCACGATCATCGCGGGCCTCGCCGTGCCGATCTCGCTGATCGGCACCTGCGGGGTGACCTACCTGCTGGGCTTCAGCCTCAACAACCTCAGCCTGATGGCCCTGACCATCGCCACCGGCTTCGTCGTCGACGACGCCATCGTCATGCTCGAGAACATCTCGCGCCACGTAGAGGACGGCGAGCCGCCGTTCGAGGCGGCGCTGAACGGCGCCAAGCAGATCGGCTTCACCATCATCAGCCTGACGGTCTCGCTGCTGGCGGTGCTGATCCCGCTGCTGTTCATGGGCGACGTGGTGGGCCGCCTGTTCCGCGAGTTCGCCATCACGCTGGCGATCACCATTCTGATCTCGGCGGTGGTGTCGCTGACCCTCACCCCGATGATGGCCGCCCGCTGGCTGCGCGAAGACGAGGGCGCGCGCCCCGGCAGCTTCGGCGAGAAGACGCAGAAGTGGTTCGACCGCGTGGTCGACCGCTACGACCACGCCCTGCAGTGGGTGTTGGACCGCCAGGCGGCGACGCTGATGGTGGCCATCGCCACCTTCCTGCTCACCGTCGTGCTCTACATCGTGATCCCCAAGGGCCTGTTCCCGGTGCAGGACACCGCGCAGTTGCAGGCCCGCATCCAGGCGCCGGAGACTGTCTCCTACGCGCGCATGTCGCAGATGACCCGCGACGTCACCGCCGCGGTGATGCAGGACGAGGCGGTCGAGAACGTCTCGGCTTTCGTGGGCGTCGACGGCGCCACCAACTCGACGATCAACAACGCCGAGCTCTTGATCAACCTCAAGGAAAAGCACGGCTCCCAGGTCAAGGTGATGCAGCGCCTGCGCGAGGCGGTGTCCAAGGTGGCGGGCGTGCAGCTCTATATGCAGCCCACCCAGGACCTGACGGTGGACGCCGAAAGCGGGCCGACCCAGTACCGGGTGTCGGTGGAGGGCGCCAACACCCAGGAGGTCAACGATTGGGCCGTGAAGCTCGCCACCGCGTTGGGCGACGAAAAGAAGCTTCAGGACGTCACCACCGACGCGGCCGACAAGGGCCTGTCGGCCTATGTCGACCTCGACCGCGACACCGCCGCGCGCCTGGGCATCACCCCGGCGTCGGTGGATGACTCGCTCTATTCGGCGTTCGGCCAGCGGATCGTCTCGAACATCTTCACCGAGACCAACCAGTACCGGGTGATCCTCGAGGCCCGGTCCAGCGACGCCACGCCGCAGGGCCTGGGCAACGTCCAGCTACAGTCCACCGGCGGCTCGACGCCGCTGTCGGCGGTGGCCTCGATCAAGGAGCAGACCGCGCCGCTGCAGGTCCGCCACGTGGCCCAGTTCCCAGCCGCTACCGTGGGCTTCGACACCGGCCATGGCGCCTCGCTCGGCGCCTCGGTTTCACAGATCCGCAAGACCGCCGACAAGATCGGCAAGCCGGCGGGAATCACCCTGACCTTCCTGGGCGCCGCCGGCGCTTACGAGAACTCGCTGAACAACGAGCTGTGGCTGATCCTCGCCGCGGTGGTTTGCGTCTACATCGTGCTGGGCGTGCTCTACGAGAGCTACATCCACCCGCTGACGATCCTCTCGACCCTGCCCTCGGCCGGCGTCGGCGCCCTGCTCGCCCTGATGCTCACCGGCAACGACCTGGGCGTCATCGGGATCATCGGCATCATCCTGCTGATCGGCATCGTGAAGAAGAACGCGATCATGATGATCGACTTCGCCCTCGATGCTGAGCGCGAGCAGGGGATGTCACCGCGCGACGCCATCCATAAGGCGGCGCTGCTGCGCTTCCGGCCGATCCTGATGACCACCATGGCGGCGCTGTTCGCCGCGGTGCCGCTGATGCTCGGCGTCGGCATGGGGGCGGAACTGCGCCGGCCGCTCGGGATCGCCATCTTCGGCGGCCTGATCCTCAGCCAGCTGCTGACGATCTTCACGACGCCGGTGGTCTATCTCTACTTCGACCGCCTGGTCCCCAAGCGGACCCCGCCGGCCCCCAGGCATGAAGCGTCCGGCCCGGCGGCGGAGCCGGCCGAATGAACCTCTCGGCCCCCTTCATCAAGCGTCCGATCGCCACGATTCTGCTGACGATCGGCCTGGCGCTGTCGGGGGTGGCCGGCTACCTGGTGCTGCCGGTGGCGCCGCTGCCGATGGTCGACTTCCCGTTCATCGGGGTGTCGGCGAGGCTGGCCGGCGCCAGCCCGCAGACCATGGCCGCCGACGTCGCCACGCCGCTTGAGCGAAGGCTCGGCGTCATCGCCGGCGTCAACGAGATCACCTCGAACAGCTCGACGGGCTCGGCGAACATCAATCTGCAGTTCGATGTGTCCCGCAACGTCGACGCCGCCGCCCGCGACGTCGAGGCGGCGATCAACGCCGCGCGCGCCGACCTGCCGACCACGCTTCGCCAGAACCCCTCCTACCGCAAGGCCAACCCCGCCGCGCAGCCGGTGATCATCCTGGCCCTGCAATCCGACACCCGGACGCCCGGCCAGATCTACGACGCGGTGAACAACATCGTTTCGCAGCGACTCAGCCAGGTGAGCGGCGTGGGCGATGTGAACATCGGCGGCTCGTCCCAGCCGGCGGTTCGGGTGGAGGTCTCGCCCTTCGCACTCAACCGGTTCGGCATCAGCCTGGAGGACGTACGCACGGCCATCCAGTCGGCCAACGCCAACCGGCCCAAGGGCACGGTGACCGACGGGGCCGGCCAGCGCTTCCAGATCTACACCTCGACCGGGGGCATTCACGCCTCCGACTACGCGCCGCTGATCATTGCCTATCGCAACAACGCCGCGGTGCGCCTGTCCGACGTCGCCGAAGTGACCGACAGCGTGGCCGACACCCACACCATGGGGCTGTTCAACGGCCAGCCGGCGATCAATGTGCTGGTCACCCAGCAGCCGAACGCCAACGTGATCGCCACCGTGGACGCGGTGAAGAAGGTCCTGCCGCTGCTGGCGGCTCAGATCCCCGCCGATATCCACATCACCGTGGCGTCGGACGCCACCACCTCGATCCGCGCCTCTCTGCGCGAGATCCAGATCACGCTGGCGATCGCCATCGTCCTGGTGGTGCTGGTGGTCGCGATGTTCGTGCGGCGGGTGAGAGCGACCCTGATCCCGGCGGTGGCCACCGTGGTCTCCCTGATGGGCACCTTCGGGATCATGTACCTGATGGGGTTCTCGCTGAATAACCTCAGCCTGATGGCCTTGACCGTCGCCTCCGGCTTCGTGGTCGACGACGCCATCGTGGTGCTGGAGAACACCAACCGCCTCATCGAAAGCGGCATGGGCCGCATGGAGGCGGCGCTGGCCGGCGCCAAGCAGGTGGGCTTCACCGTCGTTTCGATGAGCCTGTCGCTGGTGGCGGTGTTCATCCCGCTGCTGTTCATGGGCGGCCAGGTCGGCCTGCTGTTCCGCGAGTTCGCCGTGACGCTCTCGGGCGCGGTGCTGATCTCGCTGGTGGTCTCGCTTACCACCACGCCGATGATGTGCGCCTACCTGCTGCGCTCCAAGGAGGAGGAAAAGCCCGAGGGGCCGGTCGGCCGCGCCTTCGCCAGGGGCTTCGACTGGATCCACCGGTCTTATGAGCGCAGCCTGGATTTCGCGCTCTCGGCCAAGCCGCTGATCATGCTGATCCTGGCGGTGATCATCGGGATGAACGTCTACCTCTACATGGCCATCCCCAAGGGCTTCTTCCCGAACCAGGATTCCGGGCGGCTGCAGGGCGGCCTGCGCGCCGACCAGTCGATCTCCTCGGCGGAGATGGGCCGCAAGCTGAAGCAGATCGTTACTATCCTGATGAAGGACCCGGCGGTGAACACGGTCACGGCCTTCACCGGCGGCGGCCGCACCGGCGGCGGCTTCCTGGCCGTGGACCTCAAGCCTCGCGGCGAGCGCAAGGAGGGCGGCATGGCGGTGATCGCCCGGCTGCGGCCGCAGCTCGCCAAGGTCACCGGCCTGACGGTGTTTCTGAACCCGCAGCAGGACGTGCGCGCCGGCGGGCGGCAGACCAACGCCACCTACCAGTACACGCTGAAAGCCGACAATTCGGCCGACCTCAAGACCTGGGCCCAGAAGCTCAACGACACCATGGCCGAGCACACCGATGTGCTGCTCGACGTCCAGACCGACCAGCAGGACAACGGCGTCGAGGCCTATGTGGACGTCGACAAAGATAGCGCCGCCCGCCTGGGCGTGAACCTGACCGACGTAGACAACGCCCTTTACGACAGCTTTGGCCAGCGGCCGGTGGCCAACATCTACGAGGACCTCAACCAGTACTCGGTGATCCTGGAAACCGCGCCGGCCTACAGCTTCGGTCCGGAGTCGCTGAACAACATCTATGTGCCGGCCTCCAGCCCGGTGAACGCGCCGACGCCCAACACCAATGTGGCCGAAGCCGCCACCGCGCGCGCCACCGGCGGGCGCCAGAGCGCCGCCCAGGTCGCCGCCGCCAACGCCGCCGCCACTCAGGTCAGCGCCTCGACCGGCGGCTTCTCGAAAGGCTCGGGCGGCGCGTCCGGCGCCAACGGCTCGGCCACCACCCAGGCCGCCAACCCGGGCGCCCGCGACCCTGGCACCGGCAGCGCGCTCAACACCGCCGTACGCAAGATGATCCCGCTCTCGGCGATCGCGCGCTTCTACAACCGCGCCACGCCGTCGGGGATCAATCACCAGGACGGCGAGCTGGCGACCACGATCTCGTTCAACATGGTGGACGGAAAATCGCTGTCCGACGCCACGGTGGCGATCACCCAGGCTGAGGCCGACATCGGCATGCCGACCAATGTGCGCGGCGCCTTCGCTGGCACCGCCAAGAGCTTCGCCGACAACCTGAAGCAGGAGCCGGTGCTGATCCTGGCCGCCCTGGTGACGATCTACATCGTGCTGGGCATCCTCTACGAGAGCCTGATCCATCCAATCACCGTGATCTCCACCCTGCCCTCGGCGGGGTTCGGGGCGCTGCTGATGTTGATGATCTTCAAGATGGAATTCTCGGTCATCGCGCTCATCGGCATCTTCCTGCTGATCGGCTTGGTGAAGAAGAACGCCATCCTGATCATCGACTTCGCCCTGGACGCCCAGCGAAGCCGCGGGCTCTCGGCCCAGGAGGCGATCCGCGAGGCCTGCCTGCTGCGCTTCCGCCCGATCCTGATGACCACACTCGCCGCGGGCCTCGGCGCGCTCCCGCTCGCCATCGGCTTTGGCGAGGGCTCGGAGCTGCGCCAGCCGCTGGGCATCGCCATCATCGGCGGGCTGATCGCCAGCCAGCTGCTCACCCTTCTGACCACCCCTGTGGTCTACATCTATCTCGACCGGTTGCGGCGTCAGCGCGACGAACGCCACCTCAGCCGCCACCGCGGCCCTCAGGACGGCGCGCCCGGCGCGGCCGGGAGCGGCCCAGGCCAGGTCCAGCCCGCATGAAGCACGCCCTGTACACGACCACCGCCATTGCGCTCGCCTGCGCCGCCCTTACCGGCTGCGCCGTCGGGCCCAACTATGTGCGGCCCTCAGCCCCCATTTCGCCGACCTTCAAGGAAGCGTCGGGCTGGTCGCCGGCCGCGCCCGCGGACACGCTTGACCGCGGCGATTGGTGGTCGCTGTTCGGCGACCCGATCCTGACCGGCCTTGAGACCAAGGTGCAGGTCAACAACCAGAACATCATCGCCGCCGAGGCCGCCTACCGCGAGGCGCGCGCTGTGGTCAGCGAGCAGCGCGCCGGCCTCTTCCCGACCGTCGACCTGACCGGCAGCGGCACCAAGTCCGGCACCGGCGCCAAGAGCGGCTCGGGCTCCGGCACGGTGATCACCGGGGCCGGCGGCACGACCATCGTCACCGGCGCCGGCGGCTCGTCGACCTCCACCCAGTACCGGGCCGGCATCGGCGCGACCTGGGAGCCCGACATCTGGGGCGCCGTGCGCCGCAGCATCGAATCGGCCAACGCCACCGCCCAGGCCACCGCCGCCCAGCTCGCCGCCGCGCGGCTCTCCGCCCAGGGCGAGCTCGCCACCGACTACTTCGGGCTGCGCGAGGCCGACGCCGAGATCGCCATCGACCAGGCGACCATCACCGCTTACCAGCGCGCCCTGACCATCGCCCAGAACCGCTACAACGCGGGCGTCACGGTGCGCAGCGACGTCTATCAGGCCCAGACCCAGCTCGCGAACGCCCAGGCCGACCTCGCCGGGCTCGACCAGCAGCGCTCGAACTTCGAACACGCCATCGCCGTCCTGGTGGGCGAGGCGCCGGGCAACTTCACCCTGGCCGCCGCGCCCTGGGTCGGCACCGTGCCGGCCATCCCCGCCATGGTCCCCTCGACGCTCCTGCAACGCCGGCCCGATATCGCCACGGCGGAGCGCAAGGTGCAGGCCGCCAACGCCCAGATCGGCATCCAGACCGCCGCCTTCTTCCCGACCGTGTCGCTCACCGGCTCCTACGGCTATGCGGCCTCGGAGCTCGGCCACCTGATCTCCAGCTCCAGTTCGCTGTGGAGCTATGGCGCGTCCGTCGCCGAGACCCTGTTCGACGGCGGCGCCCGTATCGCCCGCGTAAAGCAAGCCAAGGCCACCCACGACCAGACCGTCGCCCAGTACCGCGAGACGGTGCTGGAGGCCCTGGAGAACGTCGAAAACGAGCTGGCCGCCACCCGCGTCCTGGCTCAGCAGGCGGCGCTGCGTATCCAGGCCTCGACCGCCGCCGACGCCGCCGAGCGGATCGTCATCAACCAGTATCAGTCGGGCCAGATCAGCTACACCGACGTGGTCACCGCCGAGACCACCGCCTACACGGCGCGGCGCGCGGTCGCCCAATCGGCGGCGGCGCGGCAGACCACCGCCGTGGCGTTGATCCAATCCTTGGGCGGCGGCTGGAAGACCGGGACAGACCCTAAAGCTTCTCGCTGATCTTGATCGCGGCGCGGCAGCCGGTGCGGATCACCGCCGACAGCAGGGCGTAGCCCGGCGCCTCGCGCGCGCCCTCTTCGACCGCCAGGTCGCGGTGCGCCAGCTCCTCGTCGCGGAACGCGGAAAGCTCGGCCGCCAGTTCGGGTTCGCGCGCTGAAAGCTCGGCGATCTGCTGGGCATAGTGCTCTTCGATCACCGTCTCGACCGCGTCGGTGCAGGCGTGCGCGGCCTTGTCGCCCATCAGCGCCGTGCCGGCCCCCAGCGCAAAGGCCGCCGCCCGCCAGACCGGCGCCAGCGCCGTGGGGCGCACCCGGCGCTCGGTCAGGAGTTTGTCGAAACGGGCCAGATGAACGGCCTCCTGGGCCTCCAGCTCCGCCATCTGGCCGGCGATGCGCTCATGCCCCTTGGCCTCGCCGAGCACCACCCGCTGACCGCGATAGATCGCGACGGCGGCCATTTCGCCAGCATGGTCGACGCGCAGGATCTCGGCCATCCGCGCCGCGCTCGCGCCGCGTCCAGGCCGCGCAGGAATGGGCTTTTCGCTCATGACTTGCGCCGCTCCCGAAGCGCCGCGGCCACGCTCAGCGCCGTGAACATCACCGACGCCAGCGCGTTCCAGCCGGCCATGGAAACGCCCAGAAACACCCAGGCGGGCTTGTCGCAGTCCGGCATCTTCACCCCGCCGCCGTCCAGCAAGGCCTTGAGGTCGGCCATGGAGACGTGGCCGCCGCCGGAACAACTCGCCGGCCCTGGCCAGAACTTCCATTCGACGCCGGCGTGGTAGCCCGCGACCCCGACGCTCGCCAGGAACACGCACGCCAGCAGCCAGCAGGTCGCCTCGCGCCAGCGCGGCCCGCCCGGCAGGCGCACCACGATCATCGCGGCGGCGCTCACGCCCATCGCCACCCAATAGACCGTCCGCTGCTTCAGGCAGAGCTCGCAAGGAGCCAGCCCGCCGAAGGTCTGGAAGGCGTGCGCTGCGCCCAGCATGGCGCCGGAAATCAACAGGGCGACGAACCGCCAGCGGTCGAGGAAGGGGCGCAGCAACGCGGACATTGAGGCCTCTATAGCTTGGCTTTCAGGCCTCAGCCTAGTGAACGAGGGGTCTAATGAACGAACTTCAAGACCATGATGAGGCCCACGACCGCCAGGGCCGCGCCGCTCGCCACCAGGGCCAGGCGCTTTTCCACGAAGGCGCGAATCGGCTCGCCATAGACCTTGAGCAGCAGCGCCTCACCGCCGTACCGCAGGCCGCGGACCAGGATGGAGACCAGGATGAACAGCTTGAAGTCCAGCTGCATCATGCCTGAGGCGATGGCGGTCAGCTTGTAGGGGATCGGCACGGCGATCAGGATCGCGCCCCAGTGCCCATACCAAGCGGCGAACTGATCGAAGTTCCCACCGGTCAGCGACAGGATCCAGCGGCCCACAGGCTGCAGGAAGTGACCGATTGCATAGCCGCACGAGCCACCCAGGATCGAGCACACCAGCGTCATCGCCGCGTAGAGCATCGCGCGATCGCGTCGCCCCAACACCACGGGCATCAGCAGCACGTCGACGGGAATCGGGAAGAACACGCCCTCGCAGAAGGCCAGGACGGCCAGCGCCACCGGAGCCTGCGGCCGCGCGGCCAGCGACATCACCCAGTCATAGGTCTTACGAAGCATTTGGGGTCTTGCGGAGCATCGCGATCCTGAAGGCAGCTCAAGGCGTTCAGCTATCAGGCCGCCCGAGTCTTGTCTTCCCGCTACCGATAACTAGTTTCATATGATACGACCTCGCCCGAACAGGAGATTCCGCCGATGACCGTGCAAGCTCAGGCGCCAGGCCGCGACCTCTTCGAGAACCCGCTGGGCACCGACGGCTTCGAGTTCGTCGAGTTCACCTCGCCGGAGCCGGAGCGGCTGAAGGGCCTGTTCGAGCTGATGGGCTTCACCGCGGTCTCGAAGCACCGCTCGAAGAACGTGCTGCGCTTCCGCCAGGGCGACATCAACTTCATCCTCAACATGGAGCCCTCGGGCCAGGCCGCGGCGTTCCGCGACGCCCACGGTCCCTCAGCCAACGCCATGGCCTTCCGCGTCAAGGACGCCGCCAAGGCGCTGCAGCTGGCCGTCGAGCGCGGCGCCAAAGCGATCCAGGGTCCGGTCGGTCCCATGGAGCTGAACATTCCCGCGATCGAAGGCATCGGCGGCTCGAACCTCTATCTGGTCGACCGCTACGGGGCGCAGGAGATCTATGACGTCGACTTCGTGCCGATCCCCGGGGCGGCGGAGGCGGCGGCTGGCAACGCCAAGGGCCTGACCTACCTCGACCACCTGACCCACAACGTCCAGCGCGGCAACATGGCGGTCTGGGCCGGCTTCTACGAACGCATCTTCAACTTCCGCGAGATCCGTTATTTCGACATCGAGGGGAAGCAGACCGCGCTGGTCTCCAAGGCGATGACCAGCCCCTGCGGCAAGATCCGCATCCCGCTCAACGAGAGCCAGGACGAGCACTCGCAGATCGAGGAATTCCTCAAGGACTACAAGGGTGAAGGCATCCAGCACGTGGCGCTGGGCACCAACGACATCTACGAATCGGTCGAGACCATGCGCGACGGTGGCGTGAAGTTCCAGGACACCATCGACACCTATTTCGACGGCATCGACGCGCGCGTCCCCGGCCACGGCGAGGACGTCCAGCGGCTGCAGGCCGACAAGATCCTGATCGACGGCGCGCCGACCGAGGGCCAGGGCCTGCTGCTGCAGATCTTCACCGAAAACATGATCGGCCCGATCTTCTTCGAGCTGATCCAGCGCAAGGGCAACGAGGGCTTCGGCGAGGGCAACTTCAAGGCGCTGTTCGAGAGCATCGAACTGGACCAGATGCGCCGCGGCGTGCTTCCGCCTAAGTAGGTGAGATGAGCGCTCCCACCTGGTCCCTGGTCCTGCACGGCGGTTCCGGCGTCATCGACCGAGCCGACCTGACGCCTGAGCAGGACGAGGCCTACCGCGGCGTGCTGGCCCAGGCGGCGCAGGCCGGCGCGGCGGTGCTGCGCGGCGGCGGCGTAGCGCTCGACGCGGTCGAGGCGGCGATCCATGTCCTGGAAGACGATCCCCTGTTCAACGCCGGGCGCGGCGCAGTCTTCACCGCCGAGGGCTGCGTCGAGCTGGACGCCGCGATCATGGACGGGGCGACTCTGGAGGCCGGCGCCGTGGCCGGTGTCACCCATGTGAAGAACCCGATCACCGCGGCGCGCCGGGTGATGGAGGCTTCGCCGCACGTGCTGCTGATCGGACGCGGCGCCGACGCCTTCGCCCAGGGCCAGGGGCTGGAGAGCGTTCCCACCGGCTACTTCTTCGTCGAACGCCGCTGGCGTGCTCTTGAGAAACAACTGACCCGGGAGGGCAAGCCGATCCCGGCCAGACCCGCCGGCGCCGATACCGACGAACGCCAGGCGGCGCTGGCCCATGACGAGGGCAAGCGCGGCACCGTCGGGGTGGTGGCCCGCGACAGCCACGGCCACGTCGCGGCCGGCACCTCCACCGGCGGGGTGACCGCCAAGTCCTGGGGCCGGGTCGGCGACTCGCCGCTGATCGGCGCCGGAACCTATGCCTCCGACAAGTCCTGCGCGGTCTCCGGCACTGGCGATGGCGAGTATTTCATCCGCCTCTCCGTGGCCCGCGCCATCGCCGCGCTGGTCGAGTTGAAGGGCCTGAGCCTGCAGGCCGCCGTCGACGAAGTGATCCAGACCGACCTCGAAGCCTTAGGCGGCAAGGGCGGGGTGATCGCGGTGACGCCGGACGGCCAGATGGCCTGGAGCTTCAACACGTCTGGCATGTACCGCGCCCGCATCGCCGACGGCGTTGAGCTCGAGGTGGCGATCTACAAGGACGAAGCCTGATGGCCAACCGCAACTGGATTCCCGTGCGCGGCGCGCAGGGCGACCACTCCCGCCAGGCCCACGCCGACATGCCGGCCGGCACCTATGAGCGGGAGATTTCCAAGGAGGGCTTCTTCGGCCCCGCCGCCTTCATCCACCATAAGCGCCCGCCCACCGGCTGGGTGAACTTCGAGGGCCCGCTGCGTCCCCGCGCCTTCGACCTCAATGCGCTGAATGCCGCCGAGCCCAGCCCCTGGGCGGCCGGCCAGGTGCTCTACAATCCCGCCGTCGAAATCCGCTTCTGGAAGCTCAGCCAGCCCATGCCGGCCTTGGCCCGTAACGCCGATGGCGACCAGCTATTGTTCGTCCACTCAGGCAGCGGCGACCTCTTCTGCGACTACGGCCACCTGAGCTTCCGGGCCGGCGACTACCTCTATCTGCCGCGCGGGACCATGTGGCGGCTCGCGCCCAGCGAGCCGACCGCGGTCCTGATGATCCAGGCGACCAACACCCACTTCACCCTGCCCGACAAAGGCCTGCTCGGCGGCCACGCCCTGTTCGATCCGGCCATGCTGGAGACCCCGGCCATCGACGAGGCGTTCAAGGATCACCAGAACGAAGCGGGCGATTACCGTGTCGAGGTGAAGAAGCGCGGCGAGGTGTCGACTGTGACCTTCCCCTACAATCCGCTCGACGCCGTCGGCTGGCACGGCGACCTTGCGCCGGTGCGCCTGAACGTCGCCGACCTGCGGCCCGTCTCCAGCCACCGCTACCACCTGCCGCCCAGCGTCCACACGACCTTCCTCAGCGACCGCTTCGTGGTCTGCACCTTCGCGCCACGCCCCTTCGAGACCGACCCCGGCGCGCTGAAGGTGCCGTTCTTCCACAACAACGACGACTACGACGAGGTGCTGTTCTACCACGCCGGCGACTTCTTCAGCCGCGACCACATCGAGGCTGGGATGATGACCTTCCATCCGTCAGGCTTCACCCACGGCCCGCACCCCAAGGCGCTGAAGAACATGCTGAGCCAGCCCAAGGCCGCCACCGACGAATACGCCGTGATGATCGACACCCGCGATCCACTGGAGGTCGGCGAGGCGGCCGCCGGCGTCGAGAACGCGGCCTATGTCGACAGCTGGAAGACCCAGGCTTGAGCCCCATCCACGACGATCTCGAAGCCACCGCGACGGACGAACTCGGCCGCGCCTGCACCCTCGGCTGGAAGGAGCTCTCTGGCCTGACGCCCTGGGGCGACACCTTCGAGGGCTTTACGCCCATGGGCCGCGAGGTCTGCATCGAGCGCAGCTACCTGTGGGAAGATGCGGCAGGCGGTGACATTCGCGTCGAGGTCACGGTTTACCAGCGCCAAGCCTACGAAGACGGCGCTAGGGTGGCGCGTACAATCGCCCCGAAGACGGCGAGCTGAAAGGAAGCCCCGATGAAGCTAGCGTCCCTCAAGGGCGGCCGTGACGGACGGCTGGTGGTGGTCTCCAACGACCTCGCCTGGTTCACCGAGGCGCACCACATCGCCCCAACCCTGCAGGCGGCCCTGGACCATTGGGCCGGCGTCGAGCCGGTGCTGCGCGGCCTGGCGGAGAGCCTGGAGCTGGGCGCGGTGCCGACGGAGCGCTTCCACGAACACGCCGCGGCGAGCCCCTTGCCGCGCGCCTACCAGTGGGCCGACGGCTCGGCCTATGTGAACCACGTGGCCTTGGTGCGTCAGGCGCGGGCCGCCGACATGCCGGACAGCTTCTGGACCGACCCCTTGATG
Source organism: uncultured Alphaproteobacteria bacterium (assembly GCA_903822175.1). Lineage (GTDB taxonomy): Bacteria > Pseudomonadota > Alphaproteobacteria > Caulobacterales > Caulobacteraceae > Phenylobacterium. The sequence continues at coordinate 55,785 of CAIJOB010000038.1, read as the reverse complement.
TACCAGGGGGGCTCCGACGGATTCCTCGGGCCGCGCGACCCGATCCCGCTCGCCGATCCGGCCTGGGGCCTGGATCTCGAAGGCGAGATCGCGGTGATCACCGGGGACGTGCCGCAGGGCGCGAGCCGCGAGCAGGCGTTGGCCGCCATCCGTCTGGTCATGCTCTGCAACGACGTATCCCTGCGCAACCTGATCCCGGGCGAGCTGGCCAAGGGCTTCGGCTTCTTCCAGTCCAAGCCCGCCTCGGCCTTCTCCCCGGTGGCGGTGACACCCGACGCCTTGCCGGGCTGGAAGGACGGCAAGCTTTCCGGGGCGCTCTCCATCGAACTGAACGGCAAGCCGCTGGGCGAGGCCGACGCCGGCGTCGACATGACCTTCGACTTCGGGACCCTGGTCGCCCACGCCGCCAAGACCCGTGCGCTCTCAGCCGGGACCATCGTCGGCTCCGGCACGGTTTCCAACCGCAGCCCCGATGGCGGGCCCGGCAAGCCGGTGGCCGACGGCGGCGTCGGCTACAGCTGCCTCGCCGAGATCCGCACCATCGAGACCATCGCGTCGGGCGCGCCCAAGACGCCGTTCCTCAAGGCCGGCGACACCGTCCGCATCGAGATGCGCGACGCCAAGCGCCACACGATCTTCGGCGCCATCGAGCAAGAGGTCGCCGCGAAATGAGCCCGGACGGCGGCGGTCGGGACTCCAGCGAGGCCGAGCTTCGGCTCGACGCCTACCTCCCCTACCGCCTGTCCGTCGCCTCCAACGCCGTCTCCGGCCTGATCGCGCGGGCCTATCAGGACCGCTTCGGCCTCTCGGTGCCGCAGTGGCGGCTGATCTGCGTGCTGGCCGAGGACGGCGGCCTGACCCAGGGCCAGCTGGTCGCCCGCACGGTGATGGACAAGGTGACGGTCAGCCGCGCCGCCCAGGGGCTCTTGAAGCGCCATCTGATCGGGCGTTCCGACCACCACGCCGACGGCCGCAGCCATGTGCTGGCGCTGACGGCGGAGGGCGCCAGCCTCTATGCGGAGATCTCGCCGCTGGCGCTGGCCTATGAAGCCGCCCTGATCGCGGGCCTGGCGCCGGACGAGGTCGCCCTGCTCAAGCGCCTGCTCGCCCGCCTGCAGTCGGCGGCCGGGCACCTGGCGGGCGACGCGCCCTAGTTAGGGGGCGCCTGCTTTAGTGGGCGCCCGTCGGCGAAGGCCGACTAGTGAGCAAAGTTCTCTTCGCGGATCAGGCCCCAGCGGTGCGAGCCTTCGCCGAACGGCAGATGAAAGCCGTAGGCCGCGCGCCGGCGCTCATCGCGCCAGTTCTGTTCGAAGGAGAGGATCACCGCCTCGGACAGATCCTCCGGGATCTGACGGGTGTCGTGGCCCATGTGCTTGGCGATCTGTTCGATGACGATCGCGCGATGCGCCTCGCCGCCGAGCGAGAGCAAGGTCTCTCGCACGCGCTTGGCGAGAGTCTGGTTTCCACGGACCGGCCTTTTGCCTGGTTCGACGGCTTGAATGGTCATTGAAGCGCCCCATGCGAGTTCTGCACGAGACCAACCTGCGCCCGTCTCGTTTAGCGGCAAGTTAAGGACCAGGTTGAATTCATCGTAAAGATGCACCCTGCGGTTTAGTCCGCTTACGGGCGATTTTTCGCTAGCCGAGGCCGCTGGCCTTCGCGACCTGATAGACGATCAGCGCGGCCAGGTAGGCCAGGCCCGTCATGTAGACCAGCATCACCGCCGGCCAGAGCCAGGAGTTTGTCTCGCGCTTCACCACCCCGATGGTTGAGGCGCACTGCGGGGCGAAGACGTACCAGGCCAGGAACGCCAGGCCGGTAGCGATCGACCAGTGGTGCTGCAGGGTGGTGGCGAGCGCGCCGGGCGAGGCGTCGGCATTGCCGATGGCGTAGACCGTGCCGAGCGCCGCGACCGCGACTTCCCGCGCCGCGAAGCCCGGGATCAGCGCGACGGTCATCTGCCAGTTGAAGCCGATGGGCGCGAGCGCCGGGGCCAGGAAATGGCCAATCTGCCCGGCGAAGCTGTAGTTGATCGCCGGGTCGGTCGCGCCTGCGGGAGCCCCCGGGAACGACGACAGGAACCACACCAGGATCATCATCGGGAAGATGATCGTGCCGGCCCGGGTGATGAAGATCTTGCCGCGGATATAGAGGCTGCGCAGCACATTGACCGGGTCGGGCAGCTTGTAGGCCGGTAGCTCCATCAGGAAGGGCTCGACCGCGCCCCGCCAGAACAGCCGCCGCGTGATGAACGAGACCCCGAGTGCGCTCAGGATGCCCGCCGCATAGAGCCCGAACATCACCAGCCCTGGCAGGTTCAACACGCCCAGCACGCTGCGGTTGGGAATGAAGGCCGAGATGATCAGGGTGTAGACCGGAATCCGCGCCGAGCAGGTCATCAGCGGCGCCACCATGATGGTGGTCAGCCGGTCGCGTTTGTTGTCGATCACCCGCGTCGCCATGATCCCTGGAATCGCGCAGGCGAAGCTCGACAGCAGCGGGATGAAGGCGCGCCCGTGCAGCCCCGCGCCGCCCATGATCCGGTCCATCAGGAAGGCCGCGCGGGCCATGTACCCGAAGTCTTCCAAGAGGATGATGAAGAAGAACAGCACCAGGATCTGCGGCAGGAAGACGATCACGCTGCCGACGCCTGAGATCACCCCATCGGTCAGGAAGCTGGTCAGCATGCCGGGCGGCAGATGCGCGGCCACGAAGACGCCGACCGCGGTGAAACCCTCGGTCATCAGGTCGCCGGCCGCCTTCGACCAGGTGAACACCGCCTGGAACATAACGAAGAGCAGGGTCAGCAGGATCGCCAGGCCAGCGACAGGGTGCAGCAGCACGCCATCCACCTTGCCGGTGAAGGTGTCGGGCCGCTCCGGCGCGCGGACATGGGCCTTGAGGATGCGCTGCGCCTCGCGGTGGGCGTCGCGGATCTGGCCGGCGTCCGGCTCGCGCCAGGTGTTGTCGCCGTTGAGCCCACCGGCCTCGATCAAGGCTTCTACCTGGGCCACCAGATCCTCGATGCCGCGCTTGCGGGTGGCCACGGTGGTGACGATCGGGCAGCCGATCTCGCGCGCCAGCCCATCCAGGTCGATCCGCAGGCCCTGGCGCTGGGCGATGTCGTACATGTTGAGCGCCAGCACCATCGGCCGGCCCACCGCCTTCAGCTCCAGGATCAGCCGCAGCACCAGGCGCAGGTTGGTGGCGTCGGCGACGCAGACCAGCACGTCCGGCGGCGTCTCGCCGGCCAGCCGGCCCAGCACCGCGTCGCGGGTGACCACCTCGTCGGGGCTGCGGGCGCGCAGCGAATAGGTGCCCGGCAGATCGATCACCGACAGCGACCGTCCGTGCGGCGTCGCCACCTGGCCCTCTTTCCGCTCGACGGTGACGCCGGCGTAGTTGGCCACCTTCTGGCGGCTGCCGGTGAGCGCGTTGAACAGCGCCGTCTTGCCGGAATTGGGATTGCCGACCAGCGCGACGCGCGCATTGGCCAAGGGCGCGCTCGCCAAGGAAGCGCCAGACAGCGCGGCGTCGCTCATTTGGCGTCCAGCAGGACCCAGACGTCCTCGGCGTCGCGGCGGCGAAGCCCGATCCGCATGTCGTCGAGCCGCACGGCGATCGGATCGCGCCAGATCGCGCCCTCGTGCAGCACCTCGATCCGCGCGCCTTCGACGAAGCCGAATTCCAGCAGGCGGCGCTGCAGCTCGCTCACATCGACGCCGTGGTCGCCCGCGTGGCTTTCGGCGCGCACGTCGACGATGACGCCCTTGTCGCCGGGCCGGGCCACGCTCAGCCGCACGGCCGCGTCCGCCGTCTGGGCGGCCTCGGCGTTCGTGGGGTCGGCGATCATGTCGTGCACGAGGCAGGTCCCGTCGGCGATGAGGGGGAGTGACGCTTAGTTGCGATTGATTATCAGTTAAGTCTGCCGCCGTCGATGCGCAAGACCGCGCAGCCTCGGTTGGCGAACGCCCAAGCCGCCGCTATAGGGGCTCCCACGTGCCCGAGTGGTGGAATTGGTAGACGCGCCGGACTCAAAATCCGGTACCGCAAGGTGTGTCGGTTCGAGCCCGACCTCGGGCACCATCCTCTCCGACTTTGTATGAACTGCCGCGCTCGGGTCTAGACCGGAAGCTGACCCGTCGACTTGACCTCTTCGAGGACGGCGTAGGTGCGGGTCTCGCGCACGCCTGGCATCTGCACCAGCACATCGCCGAGGAAGGTCCGGTAGGCCACCATGTCCTTCACCCGGGCCTTGATCAGATAGTCGAAGCCGCCGGCCACCATGTGGCACTCAAGAACGTCCGGCGCGCGCCGCGCGGCCTCGGCGAAGGCGTCGAACACGTCGCCGGTCGTGCGGTCCAGCACCACCTCGACAAAGATCAGCAGGGCGCGGTCCACCTTCTGGGGGTCCAGCACGGCGGAGAAGCCGCGGATGAAGCCGCTCTCCCGCAGCCGGCGCACCCGGTCCGAACAGGCCGAGGGCGACAGATGGCAGCGCTCAGCCAGCTCCTGGTTGGAAATCCGCCCTTCCGCCTGCAGCAGGCGCAGAAGCCGGCGATCGGTGTCGTCCAGTCGTTCAATATACGACATATCGGCCTCCTGACCGTGAATCATCCGCCACCCGCCGCATATTGCCGTAGCACATTCGTTGAATGGGGTCGTAGACCGAAGCCATTCTCCCGGAGACTTCCGCAATGTCTTTCGATCAGCTCGATTCCGCGAAATTCACCGACGAGCGTCAGGCCGTCGCCGCGGCACTGGCCGCCAAGCCGCTGAGCTTCGAAGACCGCCAGGCGGTGCTGGACGAGGCGACCGCGCTGGTGCGTTCGGCCCGCCGCGGCGCGCGCCGCCAGGGCGTGGTGGAGAGCTTCCTGCAGGAGTTCAGCCTCTCGACCCGCGAGGGCCTGGCGCTGATGTGCCTGGCCGAAGCCCTGCTGCGCACCCCGGACGAAGAGACCCGCGATAAGCTGATCGCCGAGAAGATCGCCTCGGCCGACTGGGCGAGCCACGCCGGCGCATCCGACAGCCTGCTGGTCAACGCCTCGACCTGGAGCCTGATGCTCACCGGCAAGCTCATCGACCCGGACGAGGAAGCCGGCGCCGACCTGCCGGGCTTCATCCGCCGCCTGGCCGGCCGGCTCGGCGAGCCGGTGATCCGCCGCGCGGTGGGCGCCGCGGTGAAGATCATGGGCGAGCAGTTCGTGCTCGGCGCGACCATCACCAAGGCCATTAAGCGGGCGGCCCAGGACGGCTTCGTCTGCTCGTTCGACATGCTGGGTGAAGGCGCCCGTACCGAGGCCGACGCCGACCGCTACGAGGCCGCCTACGCCGCCGCCCTGAAGGTGGTGGGCAAGCACGCCGGGTCGCCCCAAGGCTCTTTGGGCCCGGAAGCCGGCCACGGCGTCTCGGTGAAGCTCTCGGCGCTGTCGCCCCGCTACGAGGCGCGCCAGCCGGAGCGGGTCTGGGGCGAGCTCTATCCGCGCATCAAGCGGCTAGCCGTGCTGGCCGCCGACGCCAACATCAACCTAACCCTTGATGCCGAGGAAGCCGACCGGCTGGTGATCTCGCTGGAGCTGCTCGAACGCCTGGCCAATGAGCCGGAGCTGGGCAGCTGGACGGGGCTCGGCCTCGCGGTCCAGGCCTATCAAAAGCGCGGACCCCAGGCGATCGAGGCGGTGGCCGGCATCGCCCGCGCCTCAGGCCGCCGCCTGATGGTCCGCCTGGTGAAGGGCGCCTATTGGGATAGCGAGATCAAGCGCGCCCAGGTGGCCGGCCTGCCGGGCTACCCCGTCTACACGACCAAGGCCGCGACCGACCTCTCCTACCTGGTCTGCGCCCGCGCGCTGCTGTCGGCCGCGCCGGCCCTCTACGGCCAGTTCGCGACCCACAACGCCCACACCCTCGCCGCCGTCCGGGTGATGGCGCGCCAGGCCGGCCTGTCGCCGGAATTCCAGCGGCTGCATGGCATGGGCGAGGCGCTCTACGCCGGCGCCCGCGACCGCTACGGCGACTTCCCGCTGCGGGTCTACGCCCCGGTCGGCAGCCACGAAGATCTGCTGCCCTACCTTGTGCGCCGCCTGCTGGAGAACGGCGCCAACACCTCCTTCGTCCACGCCCTGCTCGACGAAAAGACCCCGGTGGAAAAGGTGGTCTCCGACCCGATCTCGACGGTCGAGGCCGCCGGCGGCGCGCCGCACCCGCGCATCCCCCTGCCCGTCGATCTCTACGGCGCGACCCGTAGAAACTCCGGCGGCATGGACCTCTCCATCGCCCAGACCCGAGACGCCCTGGCCGCCACCATCGCCGCCCTGCCAGCGCTGGAAGCCGGCCCGATCGTCAGCGGCCAGACCCCGACGGGCAAGGGCGCCGCGCGCGTCTCGCCCTCCAACCTCACGCGGACCATCGGCCAGTCGACTGACGCCACGACCGCCGATGTCGACGCCGCCTACGCCGCTGCGGCTAAGGCCCAGCCCGCCTGGAACGACCTCGGTGGCGAGGGCCGCGCGCCGATCCTGCGCGCCATGGCCGACGCCCTGGAAGCCGACCGTGAACGCCTGATCGCCATCTGCGCGGCCGAGGCCGGCAAGACGCTTTCCGACGGCGTCGCCGAGGTGCGCGAGGCCGCCGACTTCTGCCGCTATTACGCCAGCCTCGCCGAGCGCCAGTTCGGCGCGCCGGAGACCCTGCGCGGGCCGGTGGGCGAGACCAACCAGCTCTCGCTGTATGGCCGCGGCGTCTTCGCCTGCATCAGCCCCTGGAATTTCCCGCTGGCCATCTTCACCGGCCAGATCGCCGCCGCGCTCGCCGCCGGCAACGCGGTGCTGGCCAAGCCCGCCGAGCAGACCCCGCTGATCGCCGCCGCCGCCGTGCGCCTGTTCCACGGCGCAGGGCTCGATCCGAAACTGCTGCACCTTCTCCCCGGCGATGGCGCAACCATCGGCCAGGCCCTGGTGGCCCACCCGACCTGCGCCGGCGTCGCCTTCACTGGCGGCACCGAGACCGCCTGGGCGATCAACCGCACGCTCGCGGCGCGCAATGGCGCCATCGTCCCGTTCATCGCCGAGACCGGTGGCCTGAACGCCATGTTCGTCGACACCACGGCGCTGCGCGAACAGGTGATCGACGACGTCATCGCGTCCGCCTTCGGCTCGGCCGGCCAGCGCTGCTCGGCGCTGCGCATGCTGTTCGTGCCGCATGACACCGCCGACGCCCTGATCGAGGGTCTGGCCGGCGCCATGGACGCCCTGGTGGTCGCCGACCCCGCTGATCCGCGCACCGACATCGGCCCGGTGATCGACGAGGACGCCCGCTCGGCCCTGGCCAAACACCGGACACGGCTCGGCAAGGAAGCCAAGGTGCTGCACGAACTGGCCTCCCCGAAGGGCGGCCACTTCTTCGGCCCGGTGCTGGCGGAAATCCCCTCGGCGGCCTTCCTGCAACGGGAGGTGTTCGGACCGATCCTGCATGTGGTCCGCTATGACGCCAACGATCTGGACGCCGCCGCCGCGCCGCTGGCCGCCGCCGGCTATGGCCTGACGCTCGGCGTCCACAGCCGCATCGAGGCCTTCGCCGCCCAGGTCCGCGCCGCCGTCCCGGCCGGCAACGCCTACGTCAACCGCTCGATGATCGGCGCGGTGGTGGGCGTCCAGCCGTTCGGCGGCGAGGGCCTCTCCGGCACCGGCCCCAAGGCCGGCGGGCCCAACGCCCTGCTGCGCTATGCGGTCGAGCGCGCCGTCAGCGTCAACATCGCAGCCCAGGGCGGTGACCCGGCGCTGCTGAATCTCAACCCCTGAGGCCTCGGCCTGGGCTTCCTCTCTGCGGAGCGATCGAACGCGGGCCGTGGCGGCGCCGCGGATGTTTGACTAACCTCGCCGTCCGATGACGCGAGCCCCCTTACCTGTCGCCTTGAGGTGCGCCATCGCCGCGCTCGTGCTTGGCTTCCTGCTGCTGCCCGGGGCCGCGCAGGCGCACATCGTCAAGGGCGAGGCGATCGGCTTTGTCAGCGGCTTCCTGCACCCGGTGTCGGGGCTCGATCACATCATCGCCATGGTGGCGGTGGGCATGTGGGGCGCGCAGCTTGGGCGGCCGGCGATCTGGGTGTTGCCGCTGACCTTTCCGCTGGTCATGGCGTTCGGCGGATTTTTGGGCCTGATCGGCGTGCCGCTGCCGGGCGCGGAGATCGGCATCGCGCTTTCCGGAGTGGTGTTAGGCGCCGCCGTGCTCAGCCAGTTCCGCGCGCCGCTATGGCTTGTCGCCACGATCGTCGGGATCTTCGGCCTGTTCCACGGCCACGCCCACGGCGCGGAGATGCCGCCGGGACACAATCCGCTGCTCTATAGCGCGGGCTTCGTGCTCGCGACCGGCCTCTTGCACCTCTGCGGCATCGTCATCGGCCTGCTGCACCGCTGGCGCTGGGGCGGCTACGTCATCCGCGCGGGCGGCGGCGCGGTCATGGCCGGTGGTCTGATCTTCCTCTGGCAGGCGGTGACCTGAGCGCGGCCTCGCCAGACGTCACAGGCGTGCTAGCCTGTTACATCGGCAAGCGGGGGCGAAGGCATGACGCGAGGCTGGAAACGGGCGGGCATGGCGGCTCTGGCGATCCTCGCCACGGGAGCCGCCACGGCGCAGGCCTCGGCGCCCGCCACCGTTCCGAAGGCCGCCGCCGCCAACCTGGACGGCGTGACCGTCGTCGCCAAGAAGCCGCCGCCGGTGGTCAGCAACGCCTCGGAGTTCGTACGCCAGCGGATGCCGGAGAGCCCGTCCACCGGCCAGTACGCCCGGTTCCGCGAACCGATCTGCGTCGCCGTCCAGGGGATGCCGGACCAGTTCAACAGCTTCGTCCATGACCGGGTGATCAAACTGGCCAAGGAGGTCGGCGCGCCGGTCTCGACCTTCTGGGGCTGCACGCCCAACGTCCAGGTGATCTTCACCGACCAGCCGCAGCGCCTGCTCACCAACATCGGGCGCAAGCGCGAGGAGGTGCTGGGCTTCCACTACCACTCGCAATTCAAAAAGCTGACCACCTTCGACCGGCCGATCCAGTCCTGGTACGTCACCCGCACCCGCGACCCGCATGGCCGCAACTTCCTCGATGTCAGCCGCCAGAGCGTCGTCGGCGACATCAACGGCGCGGACGCCCAGTTCGGCGGCGGCTCGGAGCTGGGCGGCGGGGGTTTGCACGGCCATGCCGGTTCGCGCCTCGGCGCCGAACTCTCGAGCGATATCGCTTTCGCTCTGATCATCGGCGACCGCAACAAGGTCTCGAACGGCAAGATCGGGCCGGTGGCGGACTACATCGCCTTCCTGGCGCTCGCCCGCTGGCAGGGGCTGGAGCACTGCAACGCGGTGATCCCCAGCATCCTCAACTTCATGGCCGACGATTGCCAGGAGAACCCGCCGGAAACGGTGACCGCCTACGACCTGAACCTCCTGAAGGCGCTCTACCTGGTCAATCCGCGCGAGAGCGGCTCGCAGCAGCGGATGGAAATCGCCGACCACATCGTCAAGGCCGCCACCGAAGCCGAGACCGCAGCGCGCTAAGCCTTAGCGCTCGCGAACATCAGCGCCACGTTGAGCCCGCCGAACGCGAAGGCGTTCTGCAGCAGCAGGCGTGAATTGATCTTCCGCGCGTCACCGATCACCAGGTCGAGGTCGCAGGCCGGGTCGCGGGCGGTGAAGTTCTGGATCGGCGGCGCGACGCCCTCAGCCAGGGCCCGCAGGCCGATGGCGGCCTGCAACGCCGCGGAGCCGCCGATCAGGTGGCCGTGCGCCGACTTGGTGGCGGTCACCGGCAGCTTGCGCGCCTGCGCTCCGAACACCTCGACCAGCGACTGGGTCTCGGCGGCGTCATTCAGCGGCGTGCCGGTGCCGTGGGCGGAGACTAGGATGTCGTCACGGTCGAGCGCCTTGGCCTGGGTCGCCGCCTGGCGCATGGCCCGCGCCTGGCCCTCCGGCGAGGGCTGGGTGATGTGGAAAGCGTCCGATGACATGCCCCAACCGACCAGCTCGCCCAGGATGGTCGCGCCCCGCGCCTTGGCGTGGTCCCAGGCTTCCAGCGCCAGGACCGCGCCGCCCTCGCCCAGCACCATGCCGTCGCGGTCGGCGGAGAATGGGCGGCAGGCGGTCGGCGACATGGCCTTGATCGCCTCCCAGGCGCGCACGGAGCCGGCGGTGGAGATCGCCTCGCTGCCGCCCACCAGGGCCGCGTCGACCTGGCCCATGGCGATCATCGACGCGCCCTGGGCGATCGCATGCGCCGACGAAGCGCAGGCGCTGGAGGTGGCGAACACCGGGCCGCGAATCTCGAAGGTCATGGCCACGGCGCTGACGCCAGCGCTCATCATGCCGCGCGGCACCGTCGAGGGATGCATGCGCGGCGACTTCATGCCGAAGTAGCGCTCGTAGCCGGCCTCCAGGGTCGCCAGACCGCCAAAGCCATGGCCGAAGACCACCGCCGTGCGTTCGGTCAGCACCTCGTGGCCGCGCAGCCCTGACTGCTCCAGGGCCTCCAGCGCCGGCGCCAGGATGAAGCGGGCGAAGGGATCGAGCCCTGCCATGACGGGACGCCCAAGCGCCGCGTCGACGGCGGCCTGATAGCCATCCGCGACGCGGGCCATGGGCAGCTCCAGCCCGCCGGGGCCATGTTCGCCGTCGCCCATCCGCGTGCGCGCGATGCCCGGGCGGCCCGCGACCGCGGCCTGCCAGTTCTCTTCGAGGGAGGCTCCGAGAGCCGAGATCGCGCCCAGGCCGGTGACGGCGATGCGGTTCACGCTCGGTCCCTAAGTCAGGCGGAGGCCGCGGCCTGGGCCTTGGCCTTCACCTTGTCCATCAACTGGCCGAGCGTCTTGCAGTCGGTCAGCTCCTCGGCCTCGACCAGGATACCAAAGCGCTCCTCGACCTCGAACAGCACGCTGATCACGTCGAGCGAGGCGATGCCGAGATCTTCGAGATTGGCCTCGCGCGTCAGGGTGGCGCGGTCGATCAGCGCCTCCTTGGAGATCACGTCGAACAGCTCATCGTCGCTGGGAGTCACCGGAGCCATGCCAACGCTTTTTCCATAACCTTCACGGGGTCGCAAAACCGTCCGCCACACCCCTTCTGACGCCGCCCGAGGGTTACAGCCTCAGGTGGCCCGCGCCAAGCCTCATGGCAAGATGCCAGGGGCGGCAGATCGTCTGAGGTCATCCGATTTTACCTGCCCCCTCACTTACCGCCTCGCGCATCTGGGGGTCAGCGGCGAACAGCGGCGCGAACAGCTGCATCACGCCGTTGAAGACCGGATTCCGATGGCGGAAATAGATCGAGGTGCGGGTAAGACGGCTTCCGAGCCTAAGCTTGTTCTCATAGGCCGCCTGGCCGGACCGGTAGTGCTTGAGGCCCCGCTCCAGGCACAGGCGCAGATTGGTGAACCAGCTGACGAAATAGAGGTTCAGCGCGCGGCCCCGCGCCGCGTCCATCAGGAAGTATTTGTCGAGCAAGGTCGTCTCGTCCTGCACCAGCAGGTTGGCGGCCAGCAGGTCCTCGCCCTCGAAATAGAGCACCCAGAAGGCGCGGCCGGGCATCTGGCGCGGGACACCCAGGAAGTAGCCGGTGGTCAGGTGCTCGAACGACATGTCGGCCCGCGCGCGGGTCTGTTCGTAGAGCGCCATCAGGCGGTCGGCGAATTCCTCCGCGTCGGCGCGGACCTCGATGCGCAGACCATCCAGGACCCGCAGCTTGCGGCGCATGTCCTTGCGCGCGGTGTAGCTGAGGCGGGCGAAATAGGCGTCCATGTCGGGGAAATCGATGTCGAGGCCGGCGATCGGCAGGCTGGCCATAGGGCGGTAGCCCAGCGGCCGCGCAGCCGCGTCCCACAGGGGCGTGTCGTCCGCCACCACGTCCTTCGACGCGAAGAGGCCGCAGCCATTGGCCCGCGCATCGGCCTCGAAGGCGGCCAGCAGGGCGCAGAGCAGCGCCGGCCGATCGGCCTGGGCGATCTGGGGCGCGAAGCCCAGGCTGGCGGTCGTCGTGCAGGGCGAGCCCAGGCAAGCCAGGCCCAGTTTTAGGAACCCCGGCAGGACCCGGCGCACCGCCTCGATTCCCCGCTTGCCGGGGCCGGTCAGCGTGGTCTCGACCACATAATCGGTGAGGAAGGCCGGGACCGCGGCGATCAGCACGCCATCCTCGCTCGCCAGCACATAGCGCCAGCGGAACCCTTCCAGGCCCGCGCGCTCGACAGCGAGGAGATAGTCGTAGCCCTCCAGGGTCTCGGCGAAGAGGGCGTCCCACTGCGCCCTGTCGACGGCGGCCAGGCTGTCGACGACACCGATCTCGGGGCCCGTCCCAGGCTCCGTCCTAGGCATTGACGGCGGCGACGCTCCGCGCGGCCGGGGCGGCGGCCAACGGCGCGCCGAAGAAGCTGGCGGTCAGTTCGCCGGTCCGCACGTGCTCCCTGTCCACATGAACCATGTGGTAGCTGTCCTCGAGCAGCACGACCTCGCTCGGCCCGCCCAGCGCCGCGCTCAGCCGATAGGCGTTGCGCGGATTGGCCATGTCGTCCTCGGCCGCATGCACGATCAGCACCGGCGCCTTGATGGTCGGCGCCACCTGCTCCACGTGCTTGGCCATCTTGTAGAGCTGATGCATGCAGCCCAGCGGCATCCGCGCCAGCGCGCCCGGGATCAGCGACTCCAGGGCATTTTCGGCCAGGCCCCGCAGGCGCTCGTCCTTGAAGCCGTAAGGGTGCGGCTGGGTGAAGCTCAAGCTGCGCAGGCCCGGCAGGTTGGCGACCGCCTGGATCACCGGCGCGCCCAGCGTGATCTTGGGCATGTTCCAGCCATCGTATTCGAACAGCATGGAATAGGCCGCCGCGCCCTTGATCTCAGGAAAGGCGGCGCAGAGCTCCAGGCCGATGGCGCCGCCGGCGCAGATGCCGGCCACATAGACCTCGTCCACCTCGCGCGCGAGTTCCAGATAGGCTTGCTTGGCGCTGTCGACCCAGTCGCGCCAGCCAGTCTTCAGAAGATCGGCTTCCGTGCCGCCATGCCCGGCCAGCATCGGGGCGTGGAGGCTGAAACCCCGGCGGTGCAGCACACGGCCCACCGACTTCATCTCGCTGGGCGCGCCGGTCAGGCCGTGGATTAGGAGGACGCCCTTCTTGCCATCGCCCCGGATCCTGAAGCTGCGGTCCTTGCCCGGAAGCTTGTAGGGCCGGCGCTCCAGAGAGCTTCCGGGCGTGTTGCCGATGGCGTTCATTGGGCGCCCCCGGCGATCAGGTTGAAGAGCTGCAGATTGACGTCCTCGTTGGCGGCGCAAGCGGCCGGCGCCGGCTTCGACCAGGGCTGGTCGAGCATCGCCTCGCCGCGTTTCAACAGCCGCGCGATCGGTCCGCCGCCATAGACCGCCGGCGACCAGTCCCCGACCACGTCGGCGCCGATCAGGGTGTGGCTGTCCAGCAGCGGGGCGATCAGCGCTTTGAGGAATTCCAGGCTGGTCTGGCCCTGGTCCCAGTTGGTGGCGGCCGCGTCCGCGCGCAGCACGTCCTTGTCGATGGTGATGTAGATGGCGTCGGTGGCGATCCGGTCGGCCAGGAAGGCGGCGAAGGTCGCCTCGCCCATGGCCGCGATGGTCGGCCAGCTCTGGCCGCAGAGTTCGACCGAGGCCGCCCCGTCCGGCCCGCGATAGGCGTAGAGCTCCAACCGCTCCTCGGTCAGCAGGTCGAGGTCGGCGCGGCGTGGGCTGGGCTTGCGGATGTCGGGGCTACAGACGCCAGCGGTGATCACCTTGGCGACGCCTGGCAGGCGCGCGGCCTGGCCGACCCACGACCCGCAATGGACGCCATTGGCGAAGCGCACCCAGTCGGGATGGTTGTCGAAATGCAGGACGGTCACCGCCTCGCAGCCCGCCGCCTCGATGGCGCGGCGCAACAGGATCGGGCTCACGTGATGGAAGTCGCCGGAGCCGGTGAACACCAGCGCCGGGCCGGCGCTGGCCGGCAGGTCGCGGCGCAGACGCTCGGCCAGCGCGTCCAGCGCCTGCGGACGGCTCCAGAGTCTAAGCGCCGGGCCCAGGTCGCGGGCGTCCACATCGCGCCCGCCGCCGCTCACCACCTGGGCAGCGAGGGCGTCCTGAGCGGTCAAGGCCGCGTCGAGATGCAGGAGCGCGGCGCGCATGGCTGAACCGATCAGGCCTCCACGCAGCGGCGGAGCAGCATGTCGAGGAGCTTCAGCGCCAGGTCGATCTCGTCCTTGGTGATGTCCAGCGAGGGCGCGAGCGTGATGACGTTCTTGTAGTAGCCGCCGACGTTGAGGATCAGGCCCATGGGCTTGCCGTCGACCAGCAGATCGCCCTTCAGCCCCTCGGCCACCATGCGGTCCATCAACGCCTTGTCCGGCGTGAAGCCGTCGGCCTGGCAGAGCTCACAACGGAGTGCGAGGCCCAGGCCGTCCACGTCGCCGATCTGCGGCCAGCGGCGCTGCAGCTCCTTCAGGCCATCGAGGAAATAGGCGCCCTTCTCCGGCACCGTCCGCTCGTAGTCCCCTTGCGTGGCCATGCGCAGGGTCTCCAGCGCCACGGCCGTCCCCATCGGGTTGGCGTTGAAGGTCGAGTGGGTCGAACCGGGCGGGAAGACCGTCGGATTGATCAGCTCATCGCGCGCCCAGACCCCGGCCAGGGGATTGAGGCCATTGGTCACCGACTTGCCGAACACCATCACGTCGGGCTGCACCCCGAAGTACTCGATCGCCCACAGCTTGCCGGTCCGGTACATGCCCATCTGCACCTCGTCGACCACCAGCATGACGCCGTACTGGTCGAGCACCTTCTTCATCCCTTTGAAGAAGTTGAGCGGCGGGATCACATAGCCGCCGGTGCCCTGGATCGGCTCGGCGTAGAGGGCGGCGAACTCCGACTGCTCGGCCTTCACGTCGTAGACGGCGTGGAAATCACTTTCGAACAGGCGGGCGAAGTCGGCGACGATCTTCTCGCCGTACTCCTCCTTGCTCATGCCCTTGGGGCCGCGGAAGGCGTAGGGGAATTCGAGGAAGTGGGCGGTGTCGCCGAAGTGGCCGAAACGGCGGCGGTAGCGGTAGGACGAGGTGATCGTCGACGCGCCGAGCGTCCGGCCGTGATAGCCGCCCTGGAACGAGAACATCCGGGTCCGGCCGCCGGCCGAATTGCGCACGATCTTCAGGCTGTCATCGATCGCCTGGGCGCCGCCGACGTTGAAGTGCACCCGGCCCTTGCGCCCGAACTTGGCCTCGACGTCGCGGGCGATGAGGGCGGCGAGCTCGATCTTCTCACGGTGCAGGTGCGAGGAGGCGACCTGCGGCAGACGGTTCAGCTGGGCATGGGCGGCGGCGTTCAGGCGCGGGTTGGCGTAGCCGAAGTTGACCGTCGAGTACCACATCTGCAGGTCGAGGTAGGGCCGGCCCTCGGCGTCGAACATGTAGCTGCCTTCGCAGCTCTCGAAGAACTTCGGCTCGTCCATGTAATGGACGGTGTCCCCCCACGAGCAGTATTGCGCGTCGAGTTCGCGAAGCTCCGCTTCGGTCAAGGGGGCGGCGGCGTCGTACATCAAGAAGCTCCGGAAGGATGGTTTGTCTGGCGTCCCGGCTCGGCCGAGCTAGCCACCACTAGAGACGCCAGCCTACGCCGGACGTCGGCAAATGTGACAAACGGATAGTAGGGGCGACCACGGGTCGCGGCATGCTCGGCAAGCGCGCCCTTGGCGAACAGGATGTCGGCGCCGGACGAGGCGCAGAAGTCGGAGCGACCATCGCCGATGTAGACGGTGGGCACATTGGCCGCCTGGCCGATGGCGGCCGCGGCGCACTTGCAGACGCCCGATCCCGCCGCGCAGTCGCTGCGCCGCCAGGGCAGTTCCAGCCGCCGCGCCCCGGGCTCGCCGGCCAGGCGGTTTGCGGTGACCGGCAGATGGTCCAGGCCATGACGGTTGAGGATGCGGGTGATGAAGCGGTCGACGCCGTCGCTGACGATGCTGATGGGAAAGCCCTCGCTTTCACACCAGGCGACGAACGCCGCGAAATCCGGGTCCAGCTCAACGGTGTCGAGGGTCGCGTCGAGATCCGCGTCGGAGCCGCCGATCAGCGCTACCTGGCCGACCATGCAGTCCGCGCCCAGCAGCCGCCCGGCCGTCCATTCGTCCTGCAGCACGCGCCATTCGGGCGCGGCGAGCGCCTCCAGCACCAGGTCGGTGCCGTCCTGACGGGTTATCGTGCCGTCGAAATCGCAGATGATGCGCATGCTTGTCCGCGAATTCGCCCGCTGGGCCGCCCCATCACATAAGGACGCCATAAGGCCGGCCCCACCTCAGCGGCCTATCTAGGGTTTCGAACCGCCAAGCGGAAGCCCACCCGGTCTGGCGGCGCATCAGCGGTTGCAACTGGCGACGAACACAGCTTCTAGGGACTCGCGCGACTCCGAAAGTTCTGCTTTTGTTCCGTCTCGCGGAGAACGGACATGGCAGACGGCGCTTTCCATCGCAGCAGTTTCGAGACCTGGCCCGCCTGGCCGCGCCTCAGTCAGGCGCTGACGGCGCGATCCAGCCTTTGGGCCGTCTGCAGCTGCGGGCGCGAGGCGCCGATCGATCCCAAGCCGTGGGTCGGCCAGGGCCTGGTGCGTCAGGCTACCGCCAGCCTGGAGACCCGCCTGCGCTGCCTCTGCGGCGCACGGCGGGCGCGGCTGGAAATCCGCGGGCTCTCCGAGGCGCCGGCGTCGGGCGCCGGCGGGATCTACGTCTTCCGCTAGGCCCCCGCCGAATCGGGCACGCCGAGCGGGGTCGAGCGGAAGATCACCTGCTCCTCGTCGGTCATGTCGGCGGGGATGTCGGCGAACAGCGGCGTCGACAGGTAGCGCTCGCCGGTGTCCGGCAGCATGGCCAGGATGTTGCTGCCCTTGGGCGCGTCGGCGGCGATCTTCAGGGCGCCGGCGAAGGTGGCGCCGGAGGTGATGCCGCAGAAGATCCCTTCCTGCTTCGCCAGCTCCTGGCTCAGCCGGATCGCCTCGGGCCCCGGGATGGCGACCAGCTGATCGATCAGGTGATCGTGGGCCGCATCGCCGGTCAGCTTGCCGATGAAATCCGGCGTCCAGCCCTGCATCGGGTGCGGCTTCCAGGCCGGGTGACCGGCGGCGGGCGTGCCGTCGGGGTTGTAGGCCTGCGTTTCGCCGCTGGCGATCAGGGCGGCGTCGGAGGGTTCGCAGACGATGATCTTGGTCTTCGGGCTCTTCTCGCGCAGCACGCGCGCGACTCCCTTCAGCGTCCCGCCGGTGCCGTAGCCGGTCACCCAATAGTCCAGCCCGTCGACCTCGAAGTCCTTGAGGATCTCCGGCGCGGTGGTCTTGGAGTGGAAGTCGGCGTTGGCCTCGTTCTCGAACTGCCGCGTCATGAACCAGCCGTGCTTGGCGGCCAGCTCCTTGGTCTTTTCGATCATGCTGGTGGCGCGGAGCGCCGCGGGCGTCAGGATCACCTTCGCGCCCAGGAACCGCATCAGCCGGCGCCGCTCGACGGAGAAGCTGTCGGCCATGGTGACCACCAGGGGATAGCCCTTGGCCGCGCAGACCATGGCCAGGCCGATGCCGGTGTTGCCGCTGGTCGCCTCGATCACCGTCTGGCCGGGCTTCAGTTCGCCGGACTTTTCCGCCGCCTCGATCACGCCCAGCGCCAGGCGGTCCTTGACCGAGCCCAGTGGGTTGAACGCCTCGACCTTGACGAAGAGGTTCACGCCGGCCGGCGCGAGCCGGTTGATGCGCACCACCGGCGTGTTTCCAACCGTTCCGAGGATGCTGTCGTATCGGGCCATCTGGCGTCTCCTAAAATCGAACGCCGGTCTTGAGCCGGCTACCCGACTAAGGTCAAGGTGCGGACGCGCCAATCTTGGGGGGTGATAATGACATTAAAGGTGATCGGATCGGGCTATGGCCGCACGGGGACCATGTCCCTGAAGCTGGCGCTGGAGCAGATCGGCCTGGGGCCCTGCTACCACATGGTCGAGGTGTTCAAGAACCCGGCCGCGCCGGACATGTGGTCGGCCGCGGCCGACGATCTCCCCAACGCCGACTGGGGCACGATCTTCGCGGGCTACAACTCGACCGTCGATTGGCCCAACGCCACCTACTATCAGGAATTGGCCGCCGCCTATCCGGACGCCAAGATCGTCCACACCGAACGTGACGCCGAGGACTGGTTCGCCTCCACCCAGGCCACGATCTTCGCCGACCGCGGCCCGCTCGACCTCGATGCGCCCTTCCCGAGGATGCTCAGCAAGGTGATCGCGCCGCTGTTCGGCGGCCAGATGCGAGACAAGGACCGCCTGATCTCGGTCTATAACGCCCACAATGCCAAGGTCCGCGAGACCATTCCGCCGGAGCGGCTGCTGATCTATCACGTGTCCGATGGCTGGGGGCCGCTCTGCGACTTCCTGGGCGTGAGCGTGCCTGAGGGCGAGACGCCGAAGGTCAATTCACGCGAGGAGTTCGGCGCTGAAATCGGCGGCCGGGTCGCCAAGGCGATGCAGTAGGGCCCTCGCCCTACTTGCCACCGCCGCCGGTGATTTCCTTGATCAGGCCCTGGATCGGGGCCTTGCCGCCGGCGCCCCAGACCACCTTCATGAAGGCCAGCGTGTTGGCCGCGCCGTCCTCGAACTTCCACTCGCAGTCGTCGATGCGGCAGTCTTCGAACACCGGCGGCGGGCCGCCCGTATAGACCAGGCGGCAGTCGCGGAATTCGCAGGACGAGAAATGCTCGCCGTCGAGCGCCACCGTCTCGTGGTTGTAGATCGCGTTGTCGGCCATGATCTCAGGCCTGGTCGTCGTCGGACGGGGCCGGCGCGCCGCCCGCATCCAGGCGCGCGCGCTCCTTGGCCTCGGCCTTGACGCGGGCCTTCTCGGCGACCTTGGCGGCCTTCTGCCGTTCGCGCTCCATGCGCTCGAAAGGATAGTTGGGCTTGCGCGCCATGGTCGGGTCTTTCGTCGAAGAGGAGCGGCGAGGCGCGGGGAACCGGGCCGGCGAGCAGGCCTCTTACACCGAAACGCGCCAACGAGACCACCGCTCCGCCCATTTCTGTCATCTGGGCCAGGTCTGTGCTGCGCCCCAAACGAAGACGGCCCCTCCGTGCGGAACGGAGGAGCCGTTAGCGGCGCCGCGAAGCCTGGGGGCTGATGGCCGAGCGGAACCGGTCTTCCTGTGCGCCGAGCCGGACTAGGGGGGAGGAAGCACCGCCTCGCCGCACAGCCACAAACTGATGACCCCGCAAGGCGTGAGTAGGGCCGGTTCGTATCGCCAGCGTCTCGAAAACGTGGCGAAGTCGAACGAAGTTGACATCTGGCCGCCGCAGATGTCCCCGCAGAGACGCTTCAGGTGAAGCTAAAGACCAAGAGGAGGCGCGCCTTGAGTGAAACCCCCACCAATCCGAACCCTGACGGCGAGCCGACCTTCGTCGAGGAAACCGGGCTTGGCCGTTTCCAGGTGGAGGCGCGCACCGGAACCTCAGCCATCTTGATCGATGAACCGATCTCGGCCGGCGGCCTGGGCACGGGCCCCAACCCCTTCGACCTGCTCTGCGCCGCCCTGGGGTCGTGCACAGCCATGACCGTGCGGCTCTACGCGCAGCGCAAGACCTGGCCGCTCACCCGGGCGCGGGTGCGGGTGACCCACCACCGCGGGACCCTGCAGGCGCGCGACAGCTTCCACCGCGAGATCACCCTGGAAGGCCCGCTGGATGAGGCTCAGCGCACGCGGCTGATGGAGATCGCCGAACGCTGCCCGGTGCACCTGACCCTGGAGCGCGGCTCGGATATCTCCTCCAGCCTGGTCCCGCCCGACGTCAGCCTGGGCGACGGGACCCCGACCGGCGAGCACGTAAAGACCATGGAAGAGGCCTGCCGGACCTAGCCAACCTTCACGGTGTCGGCCACGCCGCAGTCGGCGCCGAGACTCAGGAGCTCGATCTTGAAGATCAGGGTCGAGTTCTTGAAGATCGAAGTCTTGCCCGGCTCGTCGATGCGGATCGCCCGGTCGCGGTAGGCCAGAGCAGCAGGGATCGCGAACTCCCAGGTCTCGCCGACCCGCATCATCGGCACGCCCTCGCCCCAACCCTTGATCACCTTGCCGAGCGGGAAAGTCGCGGGCTCGTGGCGTAGTAAGGATGAGTCGAAGATCCCGCCGTTGATCAGTCGGCCCTCGTAGTTGACGGTCACCGTACAGCCCTTCGACGGCTGGGCCGCCTTGGGCTTGGCGGGCGACAGCCGTCTGGCCTGCAGCCCATCGCCCGTGGTCCGCCAACCGGCGCGCGTGCTGTTCCAGGCGAGATAGACCTCCTGCCCGGCCTCCCAGGTCGCCTGGGCGTCACCCGCAGGCGCCGCGGGCTTCGGCGCGGTCGCGCATCCCGCGAGCATCATTGCCGCCAACATCGCGGCCGCCAGACGACGCATCGCTCACCCCCGGTTTGATCCGTGGGTAGCCTAGCTGGGAGGCACGAAAAAGGGGAGCGCCGTCGCCGGCGCTCCCCCTGATCTCGTCCGACCGCTTCGATCTAGAAGGGGTAGTAGCGGAAGCTGGTGAAGATCATGTCCGCCGAGGTCTTGGGCGTGTAGCCGCCACCCGAGAAGGCGTCGAGCCAGGTGTGCGAGTACTGCAGGCCCAGGCGGATCTGGCCGTAGGAACCGGTGAAGGCCTTGTCCCAGATGCCGCCGGTGATCTGCGCGACGCTGCGGACCGTGGCCGAGCAAGCGCCGCCGACCGTCGTACAGCCGGCCGAGGTGAAGACCGTGTTGGCGAGGTTGCCGTAGCCGTAGTTGGTCGTGCCGACCGAGCTGATCTGCGAGTTCTCCCGCTCCTGGCCGCCGAACAGATAGACGTCGAGCTTCGGCGTCGTGTGCCAGGTGCCGCCCACCAGGAACATGGTCTCGTGGATCGGGGCCACCGAGCCGTCGAAGTTCAGCGTCGCGTCTGAGAGCTGCGAGGAACCATAGCGGCCGATGCCCTTGCCGGTCAGGAACGAGGCCTGCAGGTCGAGGATCTTCGGCACCACCGTGGCCGTGACGCTGCCGCCCCAGCCGCCGCCGGTTTCGGTCCGCTCGCTGACGCCCGGCGCCAGGCCCAGCGTGTTGGCCGCGGTGACGGTGATCTGGTTGTAGAACTGGCGATAAATGCCGAAGAGCTCGACATGCAGCGGCCGCGCACCGCCGATGTCAGGCTCGAAGGCCACCTTGCCGATCAGGTCAGGCAGCTTGTTCAGCGAGGTGGTGTTGACGGTGTTGAAGCCGGAGAAGGCGGCCGAGCCCACCGGGGCCGGGTTGATGGTGCCGTTGCCGCCGACCAGGTCGAGGACGCTGACGCCGGCCGGCAGCTGGTTGCCCGCCGTACCGGTGAAGTTGGTCTGCGGGTTCTCCAGCGAGACTGCCAGCCAGCCCTGCTTGTCGGCGAAGTCCTTGGTGATGCGGATCTGCGGCTGACGCGCCCAGGCGAAGCCCGGGACGTACTGGGCGTCGATGGCCGGCGGCGGCACTTCGTTGCGCGGCGTGATGCCCTTGGAGTTCAGCGTCGCCAGGGACCAGTTGTCGCCGGCCAGGAAGTGCAGGCCCAGATCGTCCCAGTCGACGGTGCCGTACAGCACCCGGGTCCGCGGGGTGAAGGAGTTGCTCTCGTTGGAGTTGGCGGTCTGGGCGGCGCCCAGGAAGTCGAACTCGCCGTACATGACAGCATGCATGGTCGGCGTGACGTCGCCGGCCGCCAGCAAGGTCAGCCGGCTCTGACGTTCCGATTCGCGGAACTCCTGCGTCTTCGACAGCGGCGCGTTCTCGAAGGGGATCTTGGCGTAGCTGGACGCCATGTCGCTCTCGATGTTCTTCGAGCGATAGATGCCTGCCGCCTCCAGATAGCCGCCGGGCGTGATGGTGATGCCCTTGTACTTCATCTTGTCGATGGTGGTCGGGGCCGACTTGGGCAGGGCCGCGACAGCGGTCTGCACCGAACCGGGGATCTGCTGGATCTGCATGTCGAGCTTGGCCTGAGCCGACTTGGCCGCCGCGGTGGCCGCGTCGGCGCGAGACTGGGCGTCCTGCAGCTGAGCCGCGGTCGCGGCCTGCGACTGCTGCTGGGCGGCCGCCTGGGCCTGCACCGTCTGCTCCAGCGACTCCACCGTCGCCTGCAGCTGCTTGACCTGTTCGGCGAGGCTGGGCTCGCCGGCCGCCGCCTTATGCTTGGCCGCGGCGTCCGCCGCGCCCACCATGCTCAACGCACAGATGACACCCAGCGCCGCGCTGCTGAGCAGCGACGTTTTGATGGTCATGACTAGTACCTTGTCCCCGCGCCGCTAGCTGCGGCCGTCGCCCGCTGCTCTACCAAGCGCGCGTGAACGATCGCCGTCAGTTCCATGAAGGTTCGATGACGGCGTAAACGACCCTCAGGGCGAGGCTTGAAAGCCGCGAAAATCGGGCGCCGAGTGTAGCCGAATGGCCTCAGTAGGCTGAGCGATCGACGCTCAGTGGGCGGTCGACGCCCAGCACTCCACCTCGACCGCCGCGCCGGCCGCCAGCGCGCTCACGCCCATGGCGGTCCTGGTCGGCAGATGGCCCGGCTTGAAGTAGTTCACATAGACCTCGTTGAAGGCCGCGAACTTACCCATGTCGGTGAGCAGGACCGTGCACTTCACTACGTCGTTCATCGAGGCGCCGTGCCGCGCCAGGATCGCGGAGACGCCATCCATCGCCTGCTTCGCTTCCGCCTCGAAGGGCGCGGGCGGCCCCGGGCGCACGCCGATCTGGCCGGAGACGATCAGGAAATCGCCGACCTTCACGGCCTCCGAAAACGGGCTCTTGGGATTGGCCGGCGGATAATATTCGGCCGGCGCTGCCAAGGCCTGGCCGGCTAGCAGCATCAGGCCAAGTCCGCCGATCAGGGCTGCGCGCATCGCTTCGTCTCCTCTAGGCGGCGCGGCGACGGCGCCAAGCGTAGTAGATCATCCCGGCGGCCAGCCAGCCGCCGATCAGGCCGTAGGGGCGGACGTCGGTGGTGAGACCGAGCGCGGCGATCACCACGGCGGCCACGACGCCAAGACCGGCCAGCAGCTTCACCAGACCCGGGCTGAACTTCAGCCGCGCGGCGGCGACCACGTCGGGATGGCTGGACGCCGCGTTCCAGGCGGCGATGCAGGTGCCCATGTACTTCAACAGCGTCGGCACGCTGACCGCCAGCAGCAGGAACAGCAGGCTGGTCGGCAGCAGAAGGCCGACGCAGGAGGCCGCGAAGGCGACGATGGTGGCGACATAGGGCGTGCCGAACCTGGGATGGATGCGCCCCAGCGCCGCGGGCAGCGTGCCGGCCCGGCCCATCGCGAACAGAAAGCGCGAATAGACCAGGAAGGTGGCGTTCATCGACTTCGAGAGCGCTAAGGTCGCCGCCGCCACGATCAACGGCGTGGCCCAGCGCCCCATGGCCGCCTGGGCGGCGTCGAGCAGCGGCGCCTTGCTGGCGGCCAGCGCTGCGGGCCCGATCAGGCTGAGCGCCGCGAACGCGACCGAGAGATAGACCACGACGGTCAGCACCAGCGCACCGGCCACGCCCAGCGGCACCACCCGCTCCGCGTCCTCCACTTCCTCGCCGACCTCGGTGGCGGTCTCGATGCCGAGGAACAGCTGGATCATCAGCGGCAGGGTCGCGGCGATCGGCAGCCAGCCGCCGGCCAGGGCTTCCGCGAACAGCTCCGGCCGCAGGTGCGGCCCCGCCGCGCCGACGAACAGCGCCAGGACCGCGAGCAGGCCCAGCATCAGCACCGTCTGCACCCGCGCCGCGATCGCCACGCCGAAGTAGTTCACCGCGAACAGGGCGGTGAAAAACGCCAGCATCACCGGCTTGGCCGGGAAGTCCCAGACCTTGCCGAGGTAGTTGGTCAGCGTCTGGCCGTAGACGATCATCACCACCGCATTGGCCAGCACCCGCATCCAGACGATGCCAAAGGCGAAGGCCGGATGGGTGAAGCGGCGTTGCCACTCGTAGGAGGCCGCGGTGACCGGCGCGGTGGAGGCGAGCCAGGCATAGACCAGCGCGAACAGCACCATCGGCAGCGCCGCGATGCCGGTGGCGATCAGGATGCCCGAACCGCCAACCTTGGCCGCCGGTCCCAGCACCGTGAAGATCGCCGCCCCGATGGCCGTGCCGGCGCCCAGCATGATCAGGTCGATCAGCTTGACGGTCTTGCGCAGCTGGGCGGCGGGTTGCGTCATGGGCCTGCTCAGAAGCGGCAGGCGCTGGCCGGCGCCTTCGGATTGCGTTCCCAGCGATAGCCTTCGACGGGCGCGCCGCGGGGCAGGTAGCTCACCGTCTGCCGCGTCTCGCCCCGGCGCAAGGTCAAGCTGATGGTCATGGTTTCGTCGGACCGCACCTTGTTGACGTCGTTGACCTCGACGATCACGTCGCCGTTGCGCACGCCGGCCTTATCGGCCGCCGAGCCGGCGACCAGGTCCTTGACCACCCGCTCGTCGTTCAGAGAGCTGCGCGCGAACCCCAGCTCGAAGGGTTGGGCCGGATGGCTGACCGCCGTCAGGCACGGCGCGAAGGCTTCGGCCGGCGGCGTCATCAGGCCGCCCGAGGCCATGTGGTCGTAGCCGGCCTTGGCCTTGGCGGGGCCGATCTCGCGGCTCACCAGCTCCAGCCATTGCGGGATGCCATAAGGCTGTTTGGCGGTCTCGCGGCGGTAAAGTTCCCTGACCACGTCGTCGAGGCTGCGCTTGCCCTGCGACGCGGCGCGGATCTCCGCGTCGGTCTGGACCAGGTAGAGCCAGCCCCGGCCGTAGGGCACGGTCTGGGCCACCGGATCGGTCCAGAACTTCTCCGCCGCCTGCGGGTTCGAGAGGCCGCGATAGGGGTTGGTGTAGTAGGCGTCGGCCCGCTCGTTCAGTGTACGGAGCACCTTGTCGAGCGTGATCGCCTGGGCGCGCCAGGACAGCGCCAGCGAATAGTATTCCGCCGTCCCTTCGCTGTACCAGGCGGTGTCGCCATGCTCGCCCTGCATGGCCGGCCAGGTGTGCGCCATCTCGTGCGCGATGAGCAGCTGCAGGCTGTCGGCCGTGGGCTTGGCCGGGGCGTGGTAGCCGAACATGAAGGAGTGGGCGAGCGAGGTGCCGCCGGTTCCCAGGTAAGGGTTGCTGCGCGCGAACACCCGGTAGCTGGAACTGGTGTCGCCGAAGAAGGCCGACATGCTGCCGTAGAGCTTCTCAATGCGCTGAGCGAGGTCGGCGGGATCGAAGGGCGGATCGCTCGCCCAATAGAAACCGAACCGCCCGCTCTCGGTCGCCGGGAAGCGCTTCAGCGGGCCCACGCCATAGTAGCTGAAGGCCAAGGCCTCGGACGGCAGCACAGTGTCCACGGCCCCATCGCCCATCGACCAGACGCCGCGCGAGCCAGCCGGCGCGCCCGACAGGTCCCAGGCCAGGTGGACCCGCCACGGCCCCGGCGGGACCGGCGTCGCCATAAAGCCGACGCCCGCGCCCAGGAAGGCGCCGGCCTCCTCCCGCAGGTCGAACAGGGGTCCGTTGTTGGTGGCCGCGGTGATGTGGCGCGGCGGGGCGTGGAAGTTCACCGTCACATCGCCATGGGTGGCGCGCGTCACGCTCCAGCGGCGATAGACGCCCTGCGGCGTCGGCGGCTCCTCGCTTTGGGTCAGCGGGACCGGCCCGTCGTCGTCGCGGGCGGTGAGCGCGTCGCCGTCATAGCGGGCGGTGGGGATGCCCACGAGCGTCAGCGGCAGGCGCATCAGGCCGGCGCCGGCTTTCAGATCAGGATGCTGCAGCACCATGCGCACGCCCAGATAGCTGTCGGCGCCGCCGGTGGCGTGCGGTGTCAGGGTCAGGTCGAGCTTCGGCAGCGGGGTCTGGGTATTTCCAGCGTCGACCCCAACGGCGAGGCTCGCCGCGAAGGCCGCCGCGACGATGGCCAGGCGGTGGGCGTTCATGGCGCGACCTTCACCGGCGGAGGCGTCGTGAACGGCTTGATCGACAGGAACTGGTAGATTTCCGAGGGGTAGTAGGCGACGCCGCCGACCATGGTCATCCGGGTGTTGCGGATCTTGCGGATGTCGGCGGTCGGGTCGCCGTCGACCAGGATGAAGTCGGCGAGCTTGCCGCGCTCGATGCTGCCGGCCTGGCTGTCGCGGCCGAAGTACCGCTCGGCGTTCAGCGTATCCATCTGCAGCACCCGGGCCGGCGAGATCCCAGCCATGTTGTAGAGCTCCAGCTCCCGCAGCAGGGCAAACCCGGTGGTGTCGTCGGTGCCGGGCAGCATCTGGATGTGCTCGTCGTCGAGCAGCTTCATCACCTGCAGGATGGTCTTGAAACTCGCCTGATAGGCGGCGTCATCGGCCGGCGTCTTGATCGTCACGAAGCTGCGGCGCCGATAGCGCTGGTAGCCGATCGGCACGTGGTCGAGGTAGGGCGCGTCCCCCGCCTGCACCTCGCCCGATCGCGACAGCATCAGCCGCTCCAGCGTCATGGTCGTGGTGTCGAGCGCGATGTGGTGGCTCTTCATCAGCTCGATCGTGGTCCGCACCCGCGCCGAAGTGAGGTCCAGGTCCTTGGCCCGCGCCATGCCGGTGAGCCGCAGAGGCGTGCGGGTGTCCTCGGTGGGATCGAGGATCCAGCCCAGCATCAGCTGGTTGATGTGGGCGATGTCGTTGTAGCCGTCGCGGATCACCCGGTCGGGCGAGGAGAAGGCCGGCACGTGGCCGGTGACGCCCATCCCCAGCCGGTGCGCCTCCGCCGCCACCGGGGCCACCCAGTCCGGCGGGAAGCTGTTGTAGATCTTGATCTGCCAGTAGCCGTGGTCGGCGTACCAATGCACGTCGTCGATGGCCTGCGGCAGGGTGTCGGCGATGAAGCCGTTGCGCGCAGAGTACGGGCTGCGGCCCTCCAGGAAGCCGTTGCGCACGATGCGCGGCCCGGCCAGCTTGCCGGCGTTTAGCCCGTCCATCATCGCCAGCAGGCTCTGGTTGTCGTTCCCCATGTCGCGCGTGGCGGTGACCCCGGCGGCCAGGTTGAACAGGTTCGACGCCAGACTGGTGTGCGAATGCATGTCGTGCAGGCCGGGGACCAGCGTCCCGCCCTCACCGTCGATCACCGTCTCGCCCTTCAGCGCCGGCTGGCCGTCCTCCGGCGTGACCGTGGCGATGCGGTCGCCATAGATCACCACCTGCAATGGGCCGGTGAGCTTCAGCGCTACGGGGTCGAAGATGCGCACATTGCGGATCCGCACCGGCCCGGCGAAGCGGTGGGCCAGTTGCTTCTGCGCGTCCTCGGCGCGGGCCTGGGCGATCTGGCGGTTCACCTCGCCGAGCTTGGGCAGCTCGCCCTCATAGCCCGCGCGGATCACCCCGCCCGCCGCGAACAGCTCGCCCTTGGCGTCCAGCAGGACGTACTCGGGGGACAGGTCGATGCCGGAGAGTTCGTAGATCGTCAGGGTCTGAGCGGCCTTGCCCGCGCCCAGGGTGACCTTGCGCATCTCCTGCACGCGAAGCGCGCCGGACGGCAGCACCGGCAGGGTGTGGCCAGGCGCCTTGAGCAGCGCCTTCACATAGACGCCCAGCATCCAGGGGCTGACATCATTGCCGATGTAGAGCACCGGCTTAGCGGCGGGGACGGCGCCCTTGTCCGCCTGGCTCAGCCACTCCGCCGCGCCGGCTTTCCAGGTGAAATGCTCATGCACCGGTGCGCCGAACAGGCTCTCACCCTCGATGGTCCAGGTGGTGGGAAACCCCGCCGCGTCCAGGTCGATCTGCTCGCGCGCCTTGGGGCCGCGGCCATTGTTCACGACGGCGTAGTCGATGGCCACGTGGCGGCCCGTCACCTCGGCGGTCAGGTGGCCCACCTTCTCGCCGCCGGCCATGGCGATGAAGCTCTGGGTCTCGGCGCGGGCCGCGCCGGCCAGAGCCAGGGCCAGGGCCAGGCCCGCGCCCAGGATCGAACTGCGGCTAAACCCCATCGCCAACTCCCCTAGTAAACGCACTTTGCGTCGGCCACGCCCGCGACCCGCGCCCACTGATAGGCGTCCACCGTCTCGCCGCGCGGCAGGTAGGTGACCCCGAAGGTCTTGCCGTCGCGGGTGACCTTCAGCGTGAACAGCCGCGCCGGATCGCCCTGCACGCTGTCGACCGCCACCGCATAGGTCACCACGTCACCGTTCTTCAGGCCCGCCTTGGCCGCCTCTGACGCCGGGTTGAGATCGCGGATGGTTTTCACATCGCCGACCAGCGACTTGGGCTCGAAGCCCAGGTCGAAGCGGCGGAACTTGGCTGTTGTGCGCGCGAAGCAGGGCCCGAAGTCGCCGCTCTCGGGGAGCATCAGCTTGCCGGCCAACATGTCGGCGTGCAGCCGCCGCCCCTCGTCGCCCAGCTCCTGGCCGATCAGCTCCAGCCAGACCGTGTCGTCCGCCGCCCGGCCCGCGCGGTGACGCGCGACCATCTCGTTGATCAAGTCGTCCAGGCTGCGCTTGCCGCCCGACGCGCGGCGGATCTTCCCGTTAAGCACCGCGAAATAGAGCGCGCCCCGGTCATACGGCAGTGTCCGGATGCGGGTGTCTTCCCAGAACCGCGGCGCGACCTCGGCGTCCGGCGTGCCGTTCAGGGCGTTGGTGTAGTAGCGCCGGGCGGTGGCGTTAGTGTCGTCGAGGAAATCGGCGCTCGAGATCATCCCGGCGCGCCAGGGCAGCAGCGCCTGGTAGTGCACCGCGATCCCCTCGCCGTACCACTGGCCCCCCAGCGCAGACGTGGTCCAGGTGTGGATCATCTCATGCGCCAGCGTGCCCTTCAGCTTCTCCCCGTCCTTGGCGCTCTCGCCCCAGGTCAGCAGGAAGGAGTTGGTCATCGCCGCGCCGCCGCCGGCGTTGATCGGATTGTAGCGCAGGATGATCCGATAGGGCGGTTCGGCCGGGTCCTTGAAAAAGCCGCTCATCCAGCCGTGCAGCTTGCCGGCCCAGACCATGAGCGGGCGCGGATCGAACGGCGGCTCGCCCAGCCAGGCGGCGGAGAAACCAGTGGCCTTCACCTGCGCTGGCTCCTGGCGCCTCGCCGATGGCATGCGGACCTTGGGTGACGGCGGTGGGCGGGCTCGAAGATCGACAGACCACTCTTGCGCCCGTCGCCACACCTCATTCGGTCAACGAACGCCTACCGCCGTTGCGCCTGCTGACGCTCGCGGTACAGCACGTTCTGACCATGTACGCAGGCGCGGTCACCGTGCCCCTGGTGGTATCCAGCGGCCTGCACCTGGCGGCGGACCAGACGGCCTATCTCATCAGCTCCGACTTGGTCGCCTGCGGGATCGTCACCCTGATCCAATGCATCGGCATCGGTGTCATCGGCATCCGGCTGCCGGTGATGATGGGCGTGACCTTCGTATCCGTGGGGCCCAGCATCGCCATCGCCTCCAACCCCGGCCTCGGCCTGCCCGGCGTCTTCGGCGCCACGATCGTGTCCGGCCTCATCGGCTTAGCGATCGCGCCCTGGTTCAGCCGCCTGTCGAGACTGTTCGCCCCGGTGGTCACCGGCACCGCCATGCTGCTGATCGGGGTGTCGCTGATGGGCGTGGCGGTCAACTGGGTGTCGGGCAGCGGCGCGGGGAATGCGCCCAGCGAGCTGTGGGGCGTCGCCATCGCGGTGTTCGTCATCCTCGTGATCCTGGGCGTGACTCGCTTCGCCAAAGGGTTCCTGGCCAATACCGCGGTCCTGCTGGGCATTGTCGCTGGGTGCGCCGCGGCGGGCGCCATGGGCCGCATCGATCTGGGCGCGGTCTCCCAGGCGGGCTGGTTCAGTCTGATCTCGCCGCTGCACTTCGGCCTGCCCAGGTTCGATCTCCTGGCGGCCGCCTCGATGACCATCGTCATGCTGATCACCA
Source organism: uncultured Alphaproteobacteria bacterium (assembly GCA_903822175.1). Lineage (GTDB taxonomy): Bacteria > Pseudomonadota > Alphaproteobacteria > Caulobacterales > Caulobacteraceae > Phenylobacterium. The sequence continues at coordinate 25,905 of CAIJOB010000038.1, read as the reverse complement.
TGGTGGAATCCAGCGGCATGCTGTTCGCGCTCGGCCGCATTGTCGACAAGCCGCTGACCTCGGACGATCTGGCGCGGGGCCTGCGCGCCGACGCCCTGGGCGCCGCGGTCGGCGGGTTTTTCAACAGCCTGCCCTACACATCCTATTCCCAGAACGTGGCGATCGTCGCCATGACCGGCGTCCGCAGCCGCTTTGTCTGCGCCGCCGCCGGCGTGATCCTGATCCTGCTGGGGACCCTTCCCAAGCTGTCCTTCCTGGTCACCGCCATTCCTCAACCGGTGCTGGGCGGCGCAGCCCTGGTGATGTTCGGCATGGTCGCCGCCAACGGCGTCCAGGCGCTCGGCCAGAGCGACCTTCACAATAAAAAGAACCTCTATGTGGTGGCCGTCAGCCTTGGTGTCGGCCTGATCCCGGTGGCAGACGGCCGCTTCTTCGACAGCTTCCCGGCCACCGCGGCCACCTTCCTCCACAACGGGGTTATGCTGGGGATCGTCACCGCAGTTCTTTTGAACCTGGTCCTGAACCGCAGCGTCGCAGCGGATGGCCCCGGCGCGCCAAACCCAGCCGATCCAACCTAGGCGGTCGATGAGCCAACACGAGGAACGCGCGCCGACCAAGGTAGATCGGGCGTCAGCTGCCTGGGCTTGCGGCAGAAGCGCCATCGCGAACCCTTAGCCGCATTTCTGGTCCGCCGGCCATCACCGCGGTGAGAACAGATGAGCAACGCTGGAAATCACGAAATCGGAGGGGTGTCAAAACGCCAGCGATTATGTGCAGTTAGGCACACATGAATATCGCTAAGCCTCCAGCTCGATGTCCCAGTAGAGGTAGTCGAGCCAGCTTTCGTGCAGGTGGTGTGGCGGGAAGCGGCGGCCGTGCTGCTGCAGTTCGAAGGCCGAGGGGCGGTGCGGATTGTGCAGCGGATACATGTGCGCCTCGCGCGGCGTGCGCCCGCCCTTGGTCAGGTTGCAGCGCGCGCACGCCGTGACGATGTTCTCCCAGGTGGTCCGCCCGCCCCGCGAGCGCGGGATCACATGGTCGAAGGTCAGATCCTCGCCGCAGCGGCAGTACTGGCAGGTGAAGGCGTCGCGGAGGAACAGGTTGAACCGCGTGAAGGCCGGCGGCCGGTCCTGGGTAACGTACTGCTTCAGCGAGACGACGCTTGGCAGCTTCATCTCGAAGGACGGCGAATGGACCACCTGGTCGTAGGTGGAGACCACATCGACGCGGTCGAGGAACACCGCCTTGATCACGTCCTGCCAGGGCCATAGCGAGAGCGGATAATAAGAGAGCGGCCGGAAATCGGCGTTGAGCACGAGGGCGGGCGCCCCGGACGGCGGGCGGCTAAGCACCTGCATGGGCGGCCTCCCAGCTGCGGGAGGCTTCGGGGCGCTGGGCGCCTATTTCAAACGCTGATGAACTGAAGACTTAAGCCCCTGTTCGCGACGCGTGGATGCGGCGAGCGGCCCTTCAGCTAAGTCGGGCGGTCCCGCTAGTGGGACCCTTATAGGAAAGATTCGAAGACTTCTCCATGACGGAGAATGGGATCCCCCAATGAGATCGGGGAAGGGGATGCGCCGGGCCTCGCCACACGTCTGAACGCGGGCGAGGCTTATCGGCAGGGCATCTCTTGGCTTAGGCGCCGACGACGGCGGTGGCGCCGGCGAGGCTGAGGCCGAGAACGACGATCGCGAAGGAGGCGACGACGTCGAGGATGCGGTTCATTTTGATCGACATGACTTAGTTCCTTTTAGTAGCGGCTCCCGGTTTCCCGTTTGCCCCCCGCTCCAAGTGAGCGATGTCCGATGTGGACGATGCTTAGATAGCACTAATCTAAGCATTGCCTAGATGTCTAATTGTGCAGTGCAGCTATGCAAAAATGCATGCATCCGATGGATGATGCCGCGGCGACGAAAAAGGCCCCCGCGCTCGGGGGCCTCATCCGGTCGGCATTGACGGCCACTGGGGACGTGGCTGGGGGAGGATCAGATGCCGGCGACAGTCGCCACCGACGATCCCAAAACCAGCACGAGGGCGGGAAGGATCAAGGCCGGGGCGATCTTGTCGAAGAAGCGGGCAATAGACATGTGACACACACCTTTGAGTTGGAGCCGCCGCCCACTATTTGAACTGATGGGCGTGCTGCGAATTTGCTATCTGAGCATCGTCAAGATAACAGCTATCTGAGCGGTGTCAAGATATCTTTACGGCGCCCAGATCGCGTATTACAGTCAGGTAATGAGAGACTCTCAAGCCGCCGAAGCCCGCCCCTATCATCACGGCGATCTGAGCCGCGCCCTGGTCGACGCCGCCCGGCGCCTCCTGGAAGCCGAAGGGCCGAGCGCGCTGTCGCTCCGCGCCGTGGCCCGCGAGGCCGGCGTCAGCCCGGCGGCCCCCTACCACCACTTCAAGGACAAGGGCGAACTGCTGGAAGCGGTCGCCCACGAGGGCTGGGACCTGCTGGACGCCGCGCTCGCCAAGGCCAAGGCCGCCGCCCCCTCGCCCCGCGAAGCCATGAGCAACCTGGGCGTCGCCTATGTCTGTTTCGCCCGCGAGAACCCGGCCCTCTACCGGGTGATGTACGATACCGCCCGCGACAAGGCCGACCTGCCCGACCAGATGCAGGAGAGCGAGGACAACGCCTACTGCAAGGTCCGCGACACCATGATCGAGGGCGGCGCCGACCCCAACGACACCCACGAGATCGAGCTGGCCACCACCGCCGCCTGGTGCTCCGCCCACGGCCTGGCCGAGATGGCCGGCTTCAAGCAGTTCGAGCACATCAAGGCGGCCTGCGGCGGGGAAGTCCCGTTCCTGCGCGCCGTCTTCGCCCACATGGGCCTGTTTCACCAGGGCGGCGCGGACTAAACGCTAAGGGGCCGTGTCCCCACCCAATTTCGTCACCCGCTTCGCGCCCTCGCCCACCGGCCATCTGCACCGGGGCCACGCCTTTTCGGCGCTCACCGCCTTCGAAGCCGCCCGCGCCAATCGCGGCCGCTTCATCCTCCGCATCGAAGACATCGACGCCACCCGCTGCCGCGCCGAATATGAGGCGGCGATCTACGACGACCTGGCCTGGCTGGGCCTGGCGTGGGAACAGCCGGTCCGCCGCCAGTCGCAGCACATGGCCGACTACGCCGCCGCTCTGCGCGACCTTTCCGAACGCGGCCTGACCTACCGCTGCTTCCGCACGCGCCGCGAGGTCGCCGAGGCCATCGAGAGCGCGCCGCACGGAACGATGGAGGCCTTCCGCGGCGCGCCGTTGCCTGCGCACGAAGAGGCCGCCCGCGTCGAGGCCGGCGAGGCCTATGCTTGGCGCCTGTCCCTGGACGCCGCCCACCGCGCCCTCAGCGGATTCGCCCACCTGACCTTCGAGGAGCACGGCGAAGGCCCGGCCGGCGAGAACGGCGTGGTCCAGGCCCGCCCAGAGCTCGGCGGCGACGTGGTGCTGGCGCGCAAGGATGTCGGCGTCGCCTACCACCTGGCCGTGGTCGTGGACGACGCCCTGCAGGGGGTCACGCAGGTGATCCGCGGCCGCGACCTCTTCGAGGCGACCCACGTGCAGCGCCTGCTGCAGGCCCTGCTGGCGCTCCCGACGCCCTGCTACCGCCACCATCGGCTGCTCGCCGGACCCGACGGTAAGCGCTACGCCAAGCGCGATCAGGCCCAGACGCTGCGGACCTTGCGCGCTTCCGGTATGACGGCGAACGGGCTTCGCGGGGATCTGGGCTTTTGACGGACACGGCCATCCACACCGACAGCGCCTACCGCTGGCAGGCCGTGGGCGCGCTGGTCTTCGGCGCCTGCGTCATCGGCTTTTCCGGCATCCTGGTCCGGCTGACCGGCACCGGTCCCGCCGCCGCCGGCCTCTGGCGCCTGGTCTTCGCGCTGCCGCTGCTGGCGGTGATGACCCGCCGGGCCAGCGGGCCGCTGGGCAAGCCGACGCCCATCGCAGTCCTCTGCGGCCTGTTCTTCGCACTCGACCTGGGGTTCTGGCACTATGGGCTGAAATACACCTCGGTCGGCGCGTCCACGGTGCTGTCGAACCTGGCGCCCGTCGTGGTCACCGCGTTTGCCTGGATATTCCTGAAGCAGCGGCCGCGTGCGCTGTTCGTGCTGGCCATGACGGTCGCGGTGGCCGGCGCCTGGATGATGGGGATCGGCCGGGGCGCGGGCGTTCCCGTCCTCAACGCGCCGCTCGGCAACCTGCTCTCGCTGGCGACCGCCTTCTGGTACGCCCTCTACTTCCTGGCCATAGCCGAGGGCCGCAAGACCCAGGCCGCCAGCCGCTTGATGTTCTGGTCCGGCGTGGTCGGCGCGCCGCTGCTGCTGGCCGCCGCCCTGTTGCTGCGCGAGCAGGTCTTGCCGACCACATTGGCCGGTCTCGCCGCCTGCGTGGGCCTCGGCCTGGTGCACACCGCCGGCCAGGGCTCCATCGCCTGGGCTATGGGCCGGCTGCCGACCTCGCTCGCCTCGGTCGTGGTGCTGGTCCAGCCAGTAGTGGCGACCTACGCCGGCTTCCTGCTGTTCGGCGAGGCCTTGGGGCCCCTGCAGACCGCCGGCGCCGTCATCGCGCTCGGCGGCGTCGTCCTGGCCCAATGGGCCTCGCGCCCGAAGCCCGCCGCCAAGCTCAGCGCCTAGGTCCCCTGGGCGGGCAGACCCCAGGCGACCCGCGCCGTCTCGATGCCCGCCAGCTTGGCGTGGAAGGCCGACCAGTCGTCGTCCGCCGCGATGGGCGCCCACAGCGCCTCGATCTGGTCGTAGAGCAGCTCCTCCGGCTCGGGCTGCGCGAAGTAAGGATCGGCCAGGCGCTCCGGCCGCTCGGGTGTGAAGGCCGCCAGCAGCCCACGGAAGTCCGCGAACCCGTCTAGCGCATAGAGATCGCCGCGCGGGCCGGACAAGGCGCGGTCCGCATCGCCGCAGAACCAGTCGAAGAAGAACGGCTCCCAGCGCAGCCGCTCGCCGCCCTCGGCGAAGGCGCGGAACATGGCCTGGACCAGCGCCGCGTCGGCCTCCGAGCCCTGCGCCTGGACGCCCAGCCGGTCCAGCATCGCCGCCGTGAGCTCCGTCCGATAAGCGCCGCCGAAGCCGTTCAACGCCTCGACCAGGGCGTCGCTCTCCGCCACCAGGCTCAGCGCGCCGGCCAGCTGCTGTAGGTTCCAGAAAACCGCCTCCGGCTGGCGGCCGAAGCTATAGAGGCCGGCATGGTCGAAATAGGCGGCGGTGAAGTTCGGGTCGTTGTGCGGCAGGAACCGGTAGGGGCCGTAGTCGAAGCTCTCGCCGGTCAGGTTCATGTTGTCGGTGTTCAGCACCCCATGCACGAACCCTGCCGCCATCCAGCGCGCGGTCAGCCGGGCGTCGCGGGCCACCACCGCCCGCAACAGCGCCACCGGCCGGTCGGCCTCACCGGCCAGTTCCGGATAGTAGGTCTCAACCACATGGTCGGTGAGCTGGGTCAGCCGATCAGGGCGCTCGAAGAAGGCGTGGCGCTGGAAGCTGCCGAACCGGATGTGGCTCCACGACAGCCGCACCAGCACCGCCGAGCGCGTCGGGCTGGGCTCGTCGCCGCGCTCCAGGTCCTCGCCGGTCTCGATCAGCGAAAACGACCGCGAAGTCGGCACGCCCAGCGCCTCCAGCATTGCCGTCGCCAGCACCTCGCGCACCCCGCCCTTCAGCGTCAGCCGCCCGTCGGCGGTGCGCGACCACGGCGTCTTGCCGGAGCCCTTGGTCCCCAACTCCAGCAACCGATCGGTCGCCTTTCCAGGTAGGGGGGCCTCGCGCATCTGGGCGAAGGTGAACCCGCGGCCGTCGCCCAGCTCGGGGTTGTAGGTGCGGAACTGGTGGCCGTGATAGCGCTGCGCCAGCGGCGGATCGATGTTCCCGGGCAGCGGCTCGAACCGCCCGAAGTGGGCGATCCATTCCTCGTCGGTGAGCGTGTCGAGGCCGACACTCGCCGCCGCGCGATCGTTGCGGAACCGCAGCAAGGTCTTGGGGAACACCTCCGCCTGCACGGCGTCGGCGAACTCGGGGCCTAGCGCCGGGTAGCGCGGATCGGGCCGATAGGTGGGCGAGACGGGCACGCCTCAGCCGATCCGCCGCGCGCCGGGACCGAGCGAGATCCGCACGTCCTCCATGCTGAGCGCGGCGGCCTTCGGATCGGCCGTCAGCACCACCCGCGCCGGCCGTCCGCTGTTCGGCTCGGTCACCCGGATCGCCGGCCCGCCGGCCTGCGGCGCCCAACGCTCCCGCCATTGGCCCAGCGCCAGAAGCGCCGGGACCGCGTCCCAGCCCATGTCGGTCAGATGGTATTCCGCCCGCGGCCGCTGGCCGGGCTCCGCATAGGCCTGGCGCTCCATGAGGCCCGCCGCGGTCAGCTTCTTCAGCCGATCGCTGAGCACGCCGCGGCCACAGCCGAGCGCGCGCGCGAAATCATCGAACCGCCTCAGGCCATAGACCGCCTCCCGCAGGATCTTCAGCGTCCAGCCGTCGCCCACCGTCTCGATGGCGCCCAGGATCGCGCAGTCGTCGAGGTCGTATTGGAAGCGTGGATGCATGGTCGGACTCCGACGGCGTCTGAGTCCTTATCCTGCACCCAGACGCCAAGCACCAGGGGGAGCGCCTAGCCGATCCGCAACCCCATCGCCCCGTCCACCGGCAGGATCGCGCCGGAAATGAACCGCGCGTCGTCCGAGGCCAGGAACAGGGCGGTGTGCGCGGTGTCCCAGCCATCGCCCATCTTGCCCTTCAGCGGCACCCGCGCGTCCCGCTCGGCGCGGACCTCGGCGGTGGAGCGCCCGGTGGCGGACGCGATGCCGCCGACCGCCATCGGCGTGTCCATGTAGCCCATCTCGATGGCGTTGCAGCGCACGCCGTAGCGGGCGTTGGACTGGGCGACCGAGGTCGTCAGCCGGTTCACGCCGGCCTTGGAGACCTCATAGGCCAGCTGGATGCCGCCGGCCCGCGCGGCCAGCGACGAGATGTTGACGATCGCCCCGCCCTCCTGCTCGCGCATGACCGGGAGCGCGGCCTTGATGGTCAGCCACATGCCCTTGAGGTTGACGCTCAGGATCCGGTCGAAGGCGGCTTCTTCCAGCCGGTGCGCCGGTCCATCGCCGCCACCGATCCCCACATTGTTGATCAGCACGTCGAGCCGGCCATAGCGGGCCTTGGCCTCCTCGACGATTCGGCCGCAGTCGGCGGCCTTGACCACGTCGGCGGCCATGGACGAGGCGGCGCCGCCCTCCGCCGTCACCTGGGCGGCGGTCTCCTCGGCGCGCTCCAGCACCCGGTCGACGCAGAGCACCGTGGCCCCCTCGCGGGCGAACAGCACCGCCATGGCCCGCCCATTGCCGATGGTCTCGCCCGGCGTCTGGCCGGCGCCGACGACCACCGCGATCTTGCCCTCCAGACGCCCGGCCATGGTCAGAATCCCTTCAGGTCGGGATCGAGGGTCTGGCCCTCGTCCAGCTGCACCCCGAAGGTGTTCAGGATCATCGAGACCTGGGTGTACTGGCCGGTGGTGAAGACCACATCCATCCGCTGCTTGTCGCTGAAGTGCTTGCCCAGCTCGGCCCAAGTCGCCTCGCCGATGAACTGGTCGGCGTGCAGTTCGTCAGTCGCCTTGATCAGCGCCGCATCCGCCGCGCTCCAGCCGGCGCTCGCCCCGCCCTTGATCCGCTCGATCTCGTCCGCCGTCAGGCCCTCGCGCAGGCCGATCCGGTGGTGCTGCGTCCACTCATAGCCGGACTTGCAGAGGAAGCCGGTGCGCAGGATCACGATCTCGCGCTCGCGGGCCGGCAGGTCGTTGCGCCGCGACAGCACATAGCCGCCCCAGGCGTTGAACCGCGTCAGGGCCTTGGGCGCATGCGCCAGAGTGCGAAAGATGTTCAGCACCGGGCCGGGCCGGAAGTCCTTCAGCGCCTCGGTCTGCTCGGGCGTCATCTCGGCGTCGCTCAGCGGCGAAAACCGGGGCTTGGTCAGTCGCATCTCGTCCCTCCGTCGCGGCTTGCGCGCGCTTGCGTCCGGATACCTTAGCGGTGGGCGCGAGGCCATGCTAACCGAAGCCATGGCCAAGCGTATGACGCTGGATTTCCTGAAGACCGAGAGCGCGTCGGGCGTCGTGCTGGCGGCCGCGGCGCTCGCCGCCATCGCGCTCGCCAACTCGCCCCTGGCGCATCTCTATTTCGGCTTTATCGGCGCGCCCTTCACCATCCAGCTGGGCGCCTTCACCGAGACCCTGCCGGTGGTCGACTGGGTGAAGGACGGGCTGATGGCCGTGTTCTTCTTCGTGGTCGGGCTGGAGATCAAATACGAGATCATCCGCGGCGAACTGGCCAACCCACGCCGCCTGGCCCTGCCGGTGATCGCCGCGCTGGGCGGCATGGCCGGGCCGGCGTTGATCTATCTGGCCGTCAACATGACCGGCTTTTCGGGTGTGCGGCCGGAGGGCTGGCCCGTGCCGGTCGCTACCGACATCGCGTTTGCCATCGCAGCCCTTGCGGTCGCGGGACCCAAGCTGCCGCCGAACCTGCGGGTCTTCCTGCTGACGCTGGCCATCGTCGACGACCTGGGCGCGGTGGGTCTGATCGGCGCGCTCTTCACCCATCACTTCCGCATCTTTGAGCTCGCCGGCGCGCTGGTGGCCCTGGCCGGCATGGGCCTGCTCGGCAGCTGGCGGCGCGCACCCTATCTGCTCTACGCCATCGGCTTCGTGATCGTGTGGGGCTTCATGCTGAAGTCGGGAATTTCCACCTCCTTGGCTGGGGTCGCCGCGGCCGCCACCATCCCGCTGGAGCCGCGCAAGCCTGGCCGGCCGGGCGTCTTGGAGGACTTCATGGAGGGCCTGCACCCCTATGTCGCCTTCCTGATCCTGCCGCTCTTCGCCTTCGTCGCCGCCGGCTTCTCGATCCGCGGCATCGGCCTGCCGGAGATCTTCGGACCCGTCGCGCTGGGCGTCGCCGCCGGCCTGTTCTTCGGCAAGCAGATCGGGGTCTTCGGGGCCTCGGCCCTGGTCATCGGCCTGAAGCTCGCCAGGCGCCCGGCCGGCGCCAAATGGATCGAGCTCTATGGCCTTTCCATGCTGTGCGGCGTCGGCTTCACCATGAGCTTGTTCATCGGCCAGCTCGCCTTCCCGCTCGGCGACGCCGCCGCCCAGGCCGAGGTGCGGATCGGCGTGGTCGTGGGCTCGCTGGCCTCGACGCTCGCCGGCATGGCCGTGCTGGCCTGGGCCCAGCGCAAACGCGCCGCCGACGAGGACTAGGCGAGCGCCGCCTTCAACGCCGCCGCCGTCTCCGCCGCGGCCTTGGGCACGGCCGGCGAGACGTCGCCCATGATGTAGAAGTCGTGGACCAGGGTCGGGTAGTGGACCAGCGTCGCCGCCACGCCCGCCGCCTTCAACCGCTGAGCATAGTCGCGGCCCTCGTCCTGCAACGGGTCGAACCCTGCGGTGACCACCAGAGCGGGCGGCGCCCCGGCCAGATCGCGGCTCCCCAGCATGGCGCGGTGCGCATGCGGATGGCCGACCGCGGCCAGCAGCTTCTCGAACCAGGCCAGCGCCTCACGGCTCAGCACCGGGCCGTCCAAATCCTTGCGCGACTGGGTCTCCTCGTCCGGCCAGATGCCGGGATAGAGCAGCAGTTGGAACGCCAGCTTCCGCCCCGGATCGCCCACCAGATCGAGCGCGATCGAGGCCGCCAGATTACCGCCCGCGCTGTCGCCGCCGACCGCGATCCGCTTGGGGTCCGCGCCCAGCTCGGCCGCATGGTCGAAGGCCCACTTGGTCGCCGCCAAGGCATCGTCGTGGCCTTCCGGGAACGGGTGCTCAGGGGCCAGGCCATAGTCCACCGCCATCACCCGGCAGCCGGACCCAGCCGCCAGCCTGCGGCAATGGCCATCGTGGGTCTCCAGGTCGCCGATCACGAAGCCGCCGCCGTGGAAATAGACCAGCAGGCCCGAAGGATTGGCCGCGCCCGCCGGGGTGTAGAGCCGCGCCGCAACCTCGCCCGTGCCGCCCGCCACCTTGAGGTCCCGCGCCTCCACTTCCTTCGGCGCATTCAGGTTCTGCGACTGCCGCTGCATGCGGTAGCCGGCCCGCACCATCTCCGGCGGGATGACATCCAGCGGCGGGGCCGGCTGGGCCTTCGCGGCCTCCGCCTGTTGCTCGATCATGGCTGCGAAATCGGCGTCGAGAACGGACATGGGGGTCTCCTATCCCTCCCCGTTCCGGGGAGGGTGGCGAGCGTCAGCGAGACGGGTGGGGAAGTGCGGGCCGGAACGCTGACTCAGCGCTTGAACGCGACAGCCCCACCCTGATCGCTACGCGATCTATCCCTCCCCGGAACGGGGAGGGCAGACGTCGCTATTACTCCGCCGCGACCTTCGGCGCGTAGCCGAGGATCGCCTTGGTTTCCAGGAACTCGTGGAAGCCGAAGTCGCCCCACTCGCGCCCGTTGCCGCTCATCTTGTAGCCACCGAACGGGGCCATCAGGTCGCCGCCGCCGCCGTTGATCGACACCTGGCCGGCGCGCAGGCGGGACGCCACCTTGCGGGCCTTTTCCAGGTCGCCGGACTGGACGTAGGCGGCCAGACCGTACTCGGTGTCGTTGCCGATATCGACGGCCTGATCGAGGTTGTCGTAGCCCAGGATCGACAGCACCGGGCCGAAGATCTCTTCCTTGGCGATGGTCATCTCGTTGGTGACGTTGGCGAACACCGTGGGCTTCACATAGTAGCCCTTGTCCAGACCCTCGGGCCGGCCCGTGCCGCCGGTGACGAGCGTCGCACCCTCGTCGATACCGGACTGGATCAGCTTCTGGATCTTGTCGAACTGGGTCTTGTTGACCACCGGGCCCAGCTGGCTGTTGCCGTTCGGGTCGCCGACCGTCACGCCGGACGCCGCCTCGCGGGCGACGGTGATCGCCTCGTCCATGCGACCCTTGGGCACCAGCATGCGCGAGGGCGCATTACAGGACTGACCGGAGTTCGGCATCATCGAGGCGACGCCACGGCCGACGCCCTTCGCGAACGCGTCGTCGTCGAGCACGATGTTCGGGCTCTTGCCGCCCAGTTCCTGCGCCACGCGCTTGACGGTGGGGGCCGCGGCCTTGGCGACCTCGATGCCCGCCCGGGTCGAGCCGGTGAAGGAGACCATGTCCACGTCCGGATGGCTGGACATCGCCGCCCCGACCGTCGGCCCGTCGCCATGCACCAGGTTGAACACGCCGGCCGGCACGCCCGCCGCATGCATGATCTCGGCGAAGATCTGGCCGGAGAACGGCGCCACTTCCGAGGGCTTCAGCACCATGGTGCAGCCCGTCGCGATGGCCGGGGCCACCTTGCAGACGATCTGGTTCAGCGGCCAGTTCCAGGGTGTGATGAACGAGCAGACGCCGATCGGCTCCTTGACGATCATCGTCGGGCCGCGGTCGTCCTCGAACTTGAAGGTCTTGAGGATCTCGATGGCGGTCGACAGGTGGCCCATGCCGATCGGCACCTGGGCCCGCTGCGCCAGCGACGAGGGCGCGCCCATTTCCTCGGTGACCGCGGTCGCCAGGTCGCCGAAGCGCTTCTGATATTCGGCCAGGATGCGGCCCAGCACTTCCAGGCGCTCTTCGCGGCTGGTCTGCGACCACGAGGCGAAGGCCTTGCGGGCGGCCTTCACGGCCTTGTCCACGTCGGCGGCCGAGCCCAGCGCGATCTTGCCCGCGACCTGCTCGGTGGCGGGGTTTTCGACGTCCAGCGTCTTAAGTTCGGTGGGCTCGACCCACTTACCGTCGATGTAGAATTTGAGGTACTCGCGCATGACGTCCTCCCGGGATCGTTTGGTTTTGGCGGATGGCCGGCCGGGAGGTCCCCTATCGAGGTCACACGGCTGGCTTCGCCGCCTATTTTAGTGATCAGCGGTAAGTGGGGAAGTCAGATTCCCTAAAAGCCGCGGAATGACCCTAATTCAGCAACCCACCCCTCTTTGATCGTCATCCTCGGGCCTGTCCCGGGGATCCATGATCGCAAGCGCCGCAGAAGCCCGCTCGGCGCCGCCGCGCGCACCCTTCAGCGCGGAGTTCATGGGTTCCCTGGACGAGCCAGGGAATGACGAGCGAGAGGGGAATGCGGGCTGGGAACAGACTACCGCTGGTGGATCAGCTTCTCTCCCGCCACCGGCGAGCGGGCCTTCAGCACATAGCCCGCGCGGATCGAGCCGATGTAGAGGTCGCGCATGTCGGCGCCGCCCCAGGTGACGTTGGTCGGGTGGTTCACCGTCTCGCCGGACGGGTCGTCGATCACCGTCACGACCTTCAGCTTGGGCGTGATCGCCACCACCCGGTTGGTGGCCGGCAGGCAGACCCAGCAATTGCCCTCGGCGTCGATCCCGCACCCGTCGGTGTAGCCAAGCTCGTCCATCGGATGCTGTGTGCCTGGCCCATTGATCTTGCCCAGCACCGGCCCGTAGCGCTCGCCGGGGCCGAGCTTGCCGCCCGGCAGGATCGCAAAGCGCATGACGTCGGCCCCGGTCGTCTGTGCGCAGTAGAGGAAAGCCTCGTCCGCCGGCAGCGCCAGGCCGTTGGGAAACTGCAGCCCGTCCGCCACGATCGCCGAGGTCCCATCCGGCCGCAGCACGAAGATGAAGCCGTCGGCGCGGCCGTCCAGCGCCTGCGGCCAGGTCTCGGCGTGGGTGGAGTTGGCGCACCAGATGCAGCCGTCGGCGGTCATCACCGGATAGTTCGCCGAGGTCAGCCGCCGCCCCTCGACCTCCGCCAGCAGGGTCTCGTGCCGGCCCGTCGCCGGATCGAACCGCTGCAGCGGCCCCTCTTCCTTGTCGTAGATGCCGAAGTTGGCGATCAGCACGCGGCCCTGGCGGTCCATGTTGAGCCCATTGGGCGCCCCGCCCTTGGGACCCAGCCGCTTGAACGACCCGTCGGCGAAGATCTCGGCCACCGCGCACTGGTGGTCGGAGGCGAACACCCGCCCGTCTGGCCCCACCACCACGTCCTCGGGCCGGTCGATGCCGACCGCGATCTTCGTGAAGGCCTCATTCGGAATGGGCGCGAGCGGCATGGAAGACCTCCCCTTTTCTTGTTGGCGTCACCTTGAACGCTGCGCGCTCGGTCGGACAAGCGCTTGCGGCTCGGCCAAGCCGCCGATAAAGCCCATGGCGACCTCTCATCTGGAGCCAAAGCCCATGGCCCTCGTCGCCATCGCCGTCGTCGTCGCCCTCTTCGCGGCCCTGAACTTCCTGGACTTCAAGCGGTTCGATTAATGGGCGAACGCGGCGCGGCCCTGATCACCGGAGGCGCCCGCCGCATCGGCCGCGCCCTGGTCTCCGCCGCCGCCGACGCCGGCTACGACGTCGCGATCCACGTCCGCGCCATCGACGACGAGGCTGAAGCCGCCGCCGCCGAGGTGCGCGCGCGAGGCCGCAAGTCGACCATCCTCGCCTGCGATCTGCGCAAGGAATCGGCCACCGTCGCCCTGGTCGGCGAGGCCGAGGCCGAGCTTGGCCCCGTCACCCTGCTGGTCAACTGCGCCAGCGTCTTCGACGAGGACGCCTTCGCCGACATGAACCGGGCCTCCTGGGACGCCCACATGGAGACCAACCTGCGCGCGCCGCTCGTGCTGGCCCAGGTGTTCGCCCGCCGCCTGCCCGCCGACCGCGAGGGCCTGATCGTCAACATCCTCGACCAGCGGGTGCTGAACCCCTCGCCGGAGTTCTTCTCCTACTCGCTCTCCAAGTCCGCGCTCTGGGACGCCACCCGGATGCTGGCCCAGGCGCTTAGCCCGCGCATCCGGGTCAACGGCATAGGCCCGGGCCCCAGCCTGCCATCGGTGCATCAGAACCAGGCCCAATTCGACGCCGAGGTCGCCGCCACCCTGCTCAAGCGCCCCTCCAGCCCGGCGGAGATCGGCCACGCCCTGCGCTACCTGATCGACGCCACCGCCGTGACCGGCCAGATGATCGCCGTCGACGCCGGCCAGCATCTGGCGGGGAGAGGCTGATGAGCAGCCACAGCGTCATGACCCGGGTCTTCGTCACCGGCCTGAAGGTCCAGGCGGAGATCGGCGTCTACAAGCACGAGATCGGCCGCAAGCAGCCCCTGGTCGTCGACGTCGAGCTGGACGTACCGACCGCCGGCGCCGACCGGCTCTCCGAGACCCTCAACTACGAGACCATCCTGACCGCCGCCCGCGACATCGCCGGCGCGGGCCACATCGAACTCGTCGAGACCTTCGCCGAGCGCCTGGCCCAGGCCTGCCTCGCCGACGCCCGCGTCACCCGCGCCCGTGTCCGCGTAGAGAAACCCCTGGCGCTCGCCCCTGACGCGGTGGCCGCCGGGGTCGAGATCACAGTCGTCCGTGACTGAATTACAAAAGCTTATTGTTGTAGGAACGCGGTTCGGCGCCAACATATGACCTGACCCTGGTGAGTTCAGGTCGGGGACCTGGATCCGGAATCGGGGTCACATTCTAGGGGCCAAGCACCTCTGATGACCTACCAATACGACCGCGATCCCGGCGTCATCTACGAAGACCGCGCCATGCCGGCGGTGGTCTATGCGCTCTACATCCTGGGCCTGTTCCACGGCCTGACCCTGATCATCGGCCTGATCATGGCCTATGTGCTGCGCGGAAGTTCGGGGCCGGCGAACGCCAGTCACTACACCTACCAGATCCGCACCTTCTGGACGGCGCTGGTCGCCGGCCTGGTGGGTTGCGCCTTGGTGGGCGTGGGCTTCCCGCTGAGCTTCATCCTGGTCGGCATCCCGATCCTGTGGGCCGGCGCGGCGGTCTGCTTCCTCGCCTGGCTGTGGGCGATGATCCGCTGCATCGTGGGCGTGGTGCGCCTCGCCGAAGGCCGGCCGATCGCCCAGCCCTACGGCTGGACGGTCTAACAGGCGAGGTTCGAGGTCTGGTGAGCGCCTAGGCGCTCACCAGCTCGCGCCGGACCATCTTGGAATAGTCGTCCGCCAAGCTCAGCGAGATGTTGCCCGGGGTGAACCGGTACTCGCCGATCTGGCCTACCGGCGTCACCTCGGCGGCGCTGCCGGTCACGAAGCACTCGGTGAAATCGGCGAGCTCCTCGGGCCGGATGTGCCGCTCGATCACCTCGAAGCCCTTTGACCGCGCCAGCTTGATCACCGACTGGCGGGTGATGCCGTTCAGGAAGCAGTCCGGCGTCGGCGTATGGATCACCCCGTCCCTGATGAAGAACACGTTCGACCCGGTGCTCTCCGCCACGTAGCCGCGGTAGTCGAGCATCATGGCGTCGGTGAACCCGTCCTTCTCCGCGGCGTGCTTGGAGATGGTGCAGATCATGTAGAGCCCGGCGGCCTTGGCGTGGACCGGCTCGGTCTCGGGCGACGGGCGCTTGTACTTGGCCCAGCACATGCGGATGCCCTTGGCCTTCTCTTCCGGCGAGAAATAGCTCGGCCAGTCCCAGGTGGCGATCGACACATGGATCTTGGTGTTCTGGGCCGAGACCCCGATCATCTCCGAGCCGCGCCAGGCGATCGGCCGCACATAGGCGTCGGTCAGGCCGTTCTTGGCGCAGGTGTCCTTGCAGGCCTGATCGATCTGGGCGACCGTGAACGGGATCTCCATGTCCATGATCTCAGCAGACTTGAAGAGACGTTCCGTGTGCGCCGTCAGTTCGAAGATCTCGCCCCCGTACATCCGCTCACCCTCGAACACGGCCGAGGCGTAGTGCAGGCCGTGCGTCAGTACGTGCACCGTCGCCTCGCGCCAGGGCACGAACTGGCCGTCCAGCCAGATCCAACCATCGCGGTCGTCGAAGGGAACGATAGACATGAGAGGGTGACCTCCTTTCGTGAGGTTCCTCTAGAAGCCTTGCGAGGCGGCCGCGTCAAACAAAATGGACTGGCCCCTCTAGGAGCTTCGCTATGAACGCACCTGCGACCGCGCCCGTCCGCGCCCGCCATCTGCTGATCGTCGACGACGACGACCGCATCCGCGAGCTGCTCAAGGAATACCTGGCCCGCGCCGGTTTCCGGGTCACCGCGGCGTCCGGCGGGGCGCCGGCGCGCAAGCTGATCGGGACGCTGGACTTCGACCTGGCGGTGTTCGACGTGATGATGCCCGGCGAGGACGGCTTCTCGCTGACCCGCTGGCTGCGCGAGCAGAAGGGGCCGGCCGGCCGGACGCCGGTCCTGATGCTCACCGCCATGAGCGAATCCGCCAGCCGCATCGAGGGCCTGAAGCTCGGCGCCGACGACTATCTGGCCAAGCCCTTCGAGCCGGAGGAACTGCTGCTGCGCATCGAGGCGATCCTGCGCCGCGCGTCGGACCGCCCGGCCCAAGGCGGGCCGCTGATCATGGGCCGCTGCAGCTTCGATCCCGACCGTGGCGAGCTCACCTGCGACGGCGAGCCGGTCAAGCTGACCGAGGCCGAGGTCGCCCTGCTGCGCCAGCTCGCCCGCACGCCGCACGAGCCGGTCGAGCGCCTGGAACTGGCCCGCGACACCATCGACCCCTCCGGCCGCGCGGTGGACGTGCAGGTGACGAGGCTTCGGCGTAAGATCGAGGCCGACCCCAAGACGCCGCGCTACCTGCAGACCGTGCGCGGCGTCGGCTATCGATTGGCTCCGGACTAGCGAATGGCGAGACGCCCCCGCGTGATCGGCCGCTGGATCAAGCGGCAGATGCCGAAGACCCTGTTCGGCCGCTCCCTGCTGATCATCGTCCTGCCGGTGGCGATCATGCAGATCGCGGTCACCTACGTCTTCTTCGACGCCCACTGGGAGACGGTGACCAGCCGCCTCTCCGAGGGCCTGGCCGGCGACGTCGCCTGGGCGGTCGAGAGCTATCAGGACGATCCGAGCGCCGCCTCCTTTGCCAAGATCTCCAAGCGAGCCGAGGATTCCATGGGCCTGTCGGTGGCGCTGCAGCCCGGCCGCACGCTTCCCGACCGCACCCACCACGCGCTCTTCGCCCCCATCGACCAGTCGATGCAGCAGGCGCTGTCGGGGCGCCTGGATCAGCCCTTCTGGTTCGATACCGTCCGCTACCCCGCCTACGTCGACATCCGCGTGGCGGTACATGGCGGGGTGATGCGGATCCTGGCGCCCCGCGACCGCGCCTTCGCCACCCAAGGCCACATCTTCGTCCTCTGGATGACCGTGGCGACAGTGCTGCTGACCGCCATCGCCATCCTGTTCATCCGCAATCAGGTGAAGGCCATCGAGCGTCTGGCTAATGCCGCGGAGGCCTTCGGGCGCGGCGGCGACGTGCCCTCCTTCAAGCCGCAGGGCGCGCGCGAGGTGCGCCGCGCGGCATCCGCCTTCCTCGACATGCGCGGCCGCATCCAGCGCCACATCGATCAGCGCACGACTCTGCTGGCCTCGGTCAGCCACGACCTCAGAACGCCGCTCACCCGCCTCAAGCTGGCGCTGGCGCTCAACGAGCCCTCCAAGCGCAACGAGGCCATGAAGGCCGACCTCGCTGAGATGGAGCACATGATCGACGAGTACCTGGCCTTCGCCCGTGGCGAGGGCGGGGAAGCCGCCGAGACCATCCACCTGCGCGCGCTGCTCGAACAGGTCAGCGAAGGCGCCCTTCGGGCCGGCGCCCAGGTGGCCGTCCAGGCCGATCCGGAGCTCACCGCCTTGGTGCGGCCCAACGCCCTGAAACGCGCGCTCTCCAACCTGATCATGAACGCCGCCGTCCATGGCGAGCACGTGGAGGTGGCCGCCCAGGTCCGCCCCCAAGGCGGCGTCGAGATCTTCGTCGACGACGATGGCCCCGGCATCCCCGAGGACCGCTATGAGGAAGCCTTCAAGGCGTTCGGCCGCCTCGACGAAGCCCGCAACCAGAACTCCAAGGGCGTGGGCCTGGGCCTCGCCATCGCCCGCGACGTCGCCCGCGGCCACGGCGGCGACATCACCCTATCCCGCTCGCCGCTGGGCGGCCTGCGCGCGGTCGTGCGCCTCCCCGGCTAACCGCGCCGCATCCGTTTGGCGGCCCCGCGGCGACTAGGGGGCATGACCCAGACGAATGAGACGTTTGCCATGCATCAGGCGGAGAAGCCGCGCGGCGCCTTTGGCGTCGTCATGGGCTGGCTGCTGGAGAGCGGCAACGCCGCGCAGAACCGCGCCACGGTCGACGCGCTGGCGCCGCCGCATGGCGCCTCGATCCTCGAGATCGGCTTTGGGCCGGGGCACGCGCTGGAAATGCTGGCCATGAGCCGCCCGATCGGCCTGGTGGCCGGGATCGATCACTCCCCGCTGATGGTCGCCCGCGCGCGGCGCCGGCTAAACGGCCGCCGCGGCGACGCGGCCCTCGACCTGCGCCTGGGTGACGCCGGCGACCTCCCCTTCCCCGACGAGCGGTTCGACGTGGTCTTCGCGGTCAATTCCTTCCACCAGTGGCCGGACAAAGAGGGCGCGCTCGCCGAGATGGCCGGCGTGCTGAAGCCCGGCGGCGACCTCCTGCTATCGATCCGCGACTTCCGGGTCGGCGGCCGCTTCGAGCCGCCCGGCAAGGGCGCGGCCATGGCCACGGTCGCCGCCGATATGCTCAAGGAGCTCGGCCTGCAGGTCCGCCTGCGCGAGATCGCCCACTCCCCGGCCCGCGCCACCCTGCTGGTGCGCGGCCGCAAGGTCGGGCGCGCGGAAGACTAGAGGGCCTTCACCGCCGCCTTCGGGCAGACCGGCTCCATCGGGCAGGCCGCGCAGATCGGCTCGCCGCGCTTGCAGGTGGTCTTGCCGAGTTCGCGCAGCAGCTGGTGGGCGTCGGTGAGCCAGGCGCCGTCGGCCTGCCCGTCCTCGACCAGCGCCGCGATGGCGGCCTTGTAGGACCGGTCGTAGGACGCCTGTTCCGGGAAGAACCCCAGCCGAGCCAACGCCCGCAGGCCATTGGACTCCAGCGCGGGCCGAGGCGCGATCCCCGCGAACAGCAGGATCTTGTCGGCGCCCGGATCGGCGATGACCGGGAAGGTCTTCAGCAAGGCGCGGGCCTTGACGAGCGGCAGGCCGCGCAGCGCCGAGTCCAGGTCACCGCCGGGCTGACTCAGCACGATCCGCGCGATCGTCCGCCACCGCTCCACGCGGGTCTCGGGCCGCATGCCGCCGCGTTTGGCGAGCGGCGCCAGCTCGCCATCGCCCGCCGCCGCGATGGCCGCCGGATCGAGCCCGATGGCCGTCTCGAAAGCGTTGAACAGCTCGCGCCGCCTGGGGTCGTCGATCAGGTAGCCGATGTTTTCCCAGAGGATCATCTGGAACGGCTCGGTCGGAACGGGCGCCACGGTCAGATGGCGCTTCAGGATCGCCACCACCTCGATGAGGCTGGGCCGGGTCACCTAGCCGCCCAGTTCCTTCGAACGCCGCATGGCCCGGGCCACCGCCTCACGCATCAGCGGCGGCAGTCCGTGCTCGCCCAAGAGCACGTTCAGCGCCGCCTCGGTGGTGCCGTTGGGCGAGGTCACCTGGCGGCGCAGCTCCGCCGGCTCATCACCGCTTTCCGCCAGCAGGGCCGCTGCCCCGGTGATCGTCGCCCGCGCCAGCCGGCTGGCGTCAGCGGGCGAAAGGCCCGCCGCCGCGCCCGCCGCCTCCAGGCTCTCGATGAAGGCGTAGAGGTAGGCCGGACCCGAGCCGGAAACGGCGGTCGCCGCATGCATCTGGTTCTCGTCGAGGATATCGACGACGGTCCCCAAGGGCTCGAACAGGGCGTGGGCGCGGCTCATCGCCTCCGGGTCGTCGGCATAGAGGCTGGCGGTCCCGCGGTTGATCGCCGACGCCGTGGTCGGGATCACGCGCGCCACCACCCGCCCGCCGAACTCCTGCGCCAGATCGCGCGAGCCGACGCCCGCCACCACCGAGACCACCACGGCGTCTTCCGAGAGCCACGAGGCGTACATCCCCGCCGCCTCGCGCCAGATCTGCGGCTTGACGCAGACCATCACCGTCCGCGCCTTGGCGAACTCCGCCTTGTCGGGATTGAGCGTCGCGCCGGCGGCCTCCGCGCCCAGCGCCGCCTTGCCGGGCCTGGGGTCGACGATCATCAGATCGCTGGCCGCGAAGGCCCCCGCCTTCAGCCAGCCCTCGACAATCGCCCCGCCCATATTGCCGGCGCCGAGAAAGAGGATGGGCGTAATCATGCGGCGACCCTAGCCTGCCCTCCCCTTCATGGGGAGGGACAGATCGCGAAGCGATCAGGGTAGGGAAGTGTGGGCCAGCGTGCTGAGTCAGCGCCTGAACGCGACTTCCCCACCCGTCTCGCGTTCGCTCGCCACCCTCCCCATGAAGGGGAGGGAGATGCGATTAAGCCTCGCCGACCGTCTCGAACATGCAGGCGGCGATCGCCTCGGCCGGAGACTTGGAGCCCTTCGCCAGGAAGTCGAACGCCGGGTAGAAGCGGTCGGCGCCTTCCACGGCCACGTCGATCATGGCGGCGGCCTGGGCCAGGCTCGGCTGTTCGCCGGTCATCAGCGCCATGCCGTGCCGGAAGATCACCTCGCCGTCTTCCCAGAGCTCGAAATGCCCCAGCCAGACGCGCGGATTGACCTGGGCGATCAGGTCCTGAGCGCCGGCGCGCAGTTCCGCCGGGATGGTCAGGTCCATCGACAGGCACAGCTGCAGGCAGTCGCCTTCCGGCCGCCAGGCGAACCACAGTTCGTAGTCCTTCCAGTCGCCGGCCAGCGAGAAGGCCAGGTCGCCATCCTCGGTGCGGTCGAAGGGCAGGTTCTCCGCCGCGAGCACATGCTCAACGACATCGAGCGGATCGGCGCCGAGTTGGACGCTGTCGTCAGACGTAAGGGTGTCCATAACGATCCTTTCGCAGCGGGCGGGGAGCAGACGGCCGCCCCCGAATCGCCTGCGATACTGAAACTAATCTGCTTCGCGGGCCGGGCGTCATGCGGTTCTTCCGCCCAGGCGCCCACATTCGCGTGTGTTGGTGGGTTTTCAGGCCTTGGCGCCTGACTTTGGTTTGGCCGCTGCCTTGGGCGCGGCCTTGACCCCACGCAAAGCCTCGACCTCCGCCCGCAACGCCGCCACCTCGGCCTTCAGAGCCTCGAAGTCGTCGCTGCGGATCAGGTCCATCTCGGCGGCCATCCGGTCGGCCTGGGCGCGGAACGCCGCTCTGGCCTCTTCACTCGCTGCCTGGGCCAGGCCCATGGCCGCGGTCGACAGCTTGGCCATCTCGTCGAGGAAAGGATTCTGTGTCTGCATCTCTTACTCTGAACGGCGGGCAAGGGGCCTGTCGAAGGCTCCTTATATGGGCGTGGAGGGGTGAAAGCGAAGGGCTTCTCCTCTAAAGCGTGAAGCAACCCTAACGCCGGAGCGGTCAGCTGCTGCATTTCCCCGACATCAATCCGGTGCTGGTCCAGATCGGGCCCTTCGCGATCCGCTGGTATGCGCTCGCCTATGTGGCGACCATCCTGATCGGCTGGCGCTACGTGGTCGGCATGGTCCGCAACGGCAAGCTCTGGACCCATCGCCCGCCGACCGCGACGCCCGACCAGATCGACGACCTGATCCTGTGGCTGACCGCGGGCGTCATCGTCGGCGGCCGGCTCGGCGACATCCTCTTCTACCGCACCAGCCTGATCTGGACCGATCCCGGCGAGATCCTGAAGACCTGGCACGGCGGCATGAGCTTCCACGGCGGCGCGATCGGGGTGTTCGTCGCGGGCCTCGCCTTCGCCCGCTACAAGAAGCTCGACGCCCTTCGCCTGGGCGACCTGATCGTCGCGGCCGAGCCGATCGGCGGCTTCCTGGTGCGTCTGGCCAATTTCATCAACGGCGAACTCTGGGGCCGTCCGACCACGGTTCCCTGGGGCATGGTCTTCCCCGACGCCGGCCCCCTGCCGCGCCATCCAAGCCAGCTCTATGAAGCCGCCCTCGAAGGCGTCCTGATGTTCTGCGTCCTGCGCTGGGCGACCCACGGCAAGAAGTGGCTGAACCGCCGCGGCGTGGTCATGGGGACCTTCCTCGTCGGCTACGGCCTGATCCGCATCGCGCTGGAGAACGTCCGCGCGCCTGACAGCTGGATGCCGGTCTTCCCGCTGGGCCTGACCATGGGGATGATGCTGTCGACGCCCATGGTGCTGATCGGCGCCTGGCTGATCTGGCGCGGCCTGAAGGAACCTCTGCCGCCGGCGATTGAAGCCCAGGCCTCGAATGAGCCTGCGTGATCGGCTGAGCGCCCTGATCGCCGCCAGCGGCCCGATCAGCGTCGCCCAGTACATGACCGCCTGCCTGCACGACCCGGACTTCGGCTACTACGCCACCCGTCCGGCCATCGGCGAGAACGGCGACTTCATCACCGCCCCCATGATCAGCCAGATGTTCGGGGAGCTGATCGGCGTCTGGGCGGCGGCCAGCTGGGAGCTGATGGGCCAGCCGGACGAACTCCGCCTGATCGAAATGGGTCCGGGCGACGGCACCCTGATGGGCGACATCCTCAAGACCGTCCGCCACGCGCAGGGCTTCCTCGACGCCGCCGACGTCTGGCTGGTCGAGACCTCGCCGCCGCTCCGCGCTCTGCAGGCCAAAGCGTTGGGAGACCGCGTGCGCTGGGCCGCCAGCCTGGCCGAGGTTCCCGCGGGCGCGCCGATGATCCTGATCGCCAACGAGCTCCTCGACTGCCTGCCCGCCCGCCAGTTCGTGCGCACCGCCATCGGCTGGGCCGAGCAGGTGGTGGGCCTCGACGCCGACGGCGAGCTGGCGTTCGGCCTGGCCTCCATGCCGGCCGGCGGCCTGCTGCCCGACGCCCAGCCCGGCCAGGTCTTCGAGCAGTCCGCCGCCCAGGCCGCCCTGGGCTCCGAACTCGGCGCCCGCATCGCCACCGACGGCGGCGCGGCGCTGCTGATCGACTATGGGCGCGCCGAGCCCGGCTTCGGCGACACCCTGCAGGCGCTCCGCCGCCACGAGAAGGTCGATCCCCTGGCCGACCCCGGCTACGCCGACCTCACCATCCATGCCGACTTCCCAGCCGTGATGGACGCCGCGCGCGCGGAGGGCGCGCAAACCGCGATCCTCACGCAAGGCCAGTTCCTCGCCCGCATGGGGATCGGCCAGCGCGCCGAGGCCCTGGTCAGCGCCGCGCCGGGCCGAACGGGCGGGATCGGCCGCCAGCTCACCCGCCTGATCGCCGCCGACGAGATGGGTGAACTCTTCAAGGTCTGCGCCATTCATTCCGACGACTGGACGCCGCCCGCCTTTGAAGACCTAGCCGATGAGTGAGGCCGCATGACCGACCTGCCCGTTCTCACCTCCAGACGCCTCGACGTCCCCGGCGTCCGCCACGCCTTCTTCACCCGCAACGGCGGCGTCTCGCAGGGAATCTACGCCAGCCTCAACGTCGGCCTGGGCTCCAACGACGACCAGGACGCGGTGATCGAGAACCGCCGCCGCTGCGCCGCCCACTTTGGCGCGGACGAGATTATCACCGCCCATCAGATCCACTCCGCCACCGCGCTGGTCGCCGACGGCCCCTGGCCGGCCGGGCCGCCACAGGCCGACGGCGTGGTGGCCGCGGCGCCTGGCGTGGTCTGCGGGGCGCTCGCCGCCGACTGCGCGCCGGTGCTGCTGGCCGACCCGCAGGCCCGCGTCGTCGCCGCCTGCCACGCCGGCTGGAAGGGCGCGCTGACCGGCGTCGTCGAGGCGACCGTCGCCCGGATGGAAAGCCTGGGCGCCGACCGCAATCGCCTGCGCGCCGCCGTCGGCCCCTGCATCGGCCCGAAATCCTATGAAGTTGGCGTCGAATTCCTGGAGCGCTTCCTGCACTTCGACCCGGCCTATGGCGCGTTCTTCGCGCCCGCCGCCGCGCCGGAAAAGCGCATGTTCGACCTCCCCGCCTTCGTGTTGGCCCGCCTGGCCGCCGCCGGCGTCGAGGGCGCCGAATGGGTCGGCCACGACACCTGCGCGGAGGCGGCCGACTACTTCTCCAACCGCCGCGCCTTCAAGACCGGTGAGCCGGACTACGGGCGGCTGCTGTCGGCGATCGTGCTGACCTGAGAGCGGGGGGTTCGACTCAGCCGCGCGTCCTGCTACAAGCCCGCCGCATTAGCGCATTCTCCGTGGGGCATTCGATGAAGCTGCTGGCCGGCAACTCCAATCGCACGCTGGCGGAAGCCGTCGCCTCGCACCTCGACCTGCCGCTGACCAAGGCCCAGGTGAAGCGCTTCGCCGACGACGAGGTCTGGGTGACCATCGACGAGAACGTCCGCGGCGAGGACGTCTTCGTGATCCAGTCCACCAGCTACCCGGCCAACGACAATCTCATGGAGCTCCTGGTCTGCATCGACGCGCTGAAACGCGCCTCGGCCCGGCGGATCACCGCGGTGATGCCCTATTTCGGCTACGCCCGGCAGGACCGGAAAACCGGCGGCCGCACGCCGATCTCCGCCAAGCTGGTCGCCAACCTGATCACCCGCGCCGGCGCCGACCGGGTCCTGACCATGGACCTGCACTCCGGCCAGATTCAGGGCTTCTTCGACATCCCCACCGACAACCTGCTGTCCGCCCCGATCCTGGCCGCCGACATCAAGAGCAACCACAAGAAGACCAGCGAGCTGATGATCGTCTCGCCCGACGTCGGCGGCGTGGTCCGGGCGCTCGCCGTGGCGACTCGACTCAACGCCGAGCTTTCCATCGTCGACAAGCGCCGCTCCGGTCCCGGCAAGAGCGAGGTCGCCAACATCATCGGCGACGTGAAGGACCGCCGCTGCATCCTCTTCGATGACATGATCGACGGCGGCGGCACACTCACCAACGCCGCCCAGGCCCTGATCGACAATGGCGCGGCCGAGGTCTCGGCCTACGTCACCCACGGCGTCCTGTCGGGCGCGGCGGTCGAGCGGGTCAACGCCTCGATCCTCAAGGAACTGGTGATGACCGACAGCATCTCGCCGCCGGACCGGGCGACCGAAGGCGGCAAGATCCGCTATGTCAGCTGCGACAAGCTGATCGGCGAGGCGATCCGCCGCATCGCCAACGAAGAGAGCGTGTCGAAACTCTTCGACTGAGCGCCGTTCGTCACGGCGACGCTTGCTCAGCAAGCGTTTACTGTGCGAGTCCACTCTCGTCGGGGGACGAATCTAGAGTTGAGACGCCAATCCGCGTCCTTGGGGAAGGCTTCCCGATGACCTCCACGACACCCAATCCTCGCCGGCCGTTCGCGATTGCGCTGACGAGCGCCGCCGTTTCCACGGCCGTGCTGCTGGCCGCGTGCTCGAGCGCGCCGCCGCCGGTCGCCGCGCCCCAGAAGGCGCCGCCGCTCGTGCCGTGGCTGAGTGACGGCAGGAACGACAGGGACGCCGCGGCGCGCGCGCCGGCGCCGGCGAGGTCGCCGTCGTCGTCGCCCTCTTCGCCCTCCTCACGCCCCCTACCCTCCGCACCGCCCGCGTTGCGCCTGATGGGCGAGGCGGCGAGTGCGGCCGCCGCCGAGGCCGCGGCGATCTCGCGCCTCTTCTTAGCGATGCGGTCCGGCATGGGCTTGCCCGGCTCGCGCAGGTCCGCGAGCTCGCGCGCCGTCAGCGAGCGCGCGAAGTAGAGGTCCGAGACGGCGTTGCCCGTCTTCGCGGTGCTCGGCACGTAGCGGTGCATGCCCTGGCCGCGCAGCACGTTGTCGAGGTACGAGGCGCGGCCCGGGTTCGGCGCGAGGATCTGGCCGAGCGCCTTGCGCTGCACGTCGCTGAGCACGCCGGGCGGGCCGCCCTCGAGGCGGCCGACGCGGATGTCGCGCAGCAGGTCGCGCCAGTAGACCTGCAGGAAGGAGTGGTGTGCAATGATGAGCTGCAGCAGCGCGCCCGGGTCGGCCACGACGTCGTAGCCGCGGCCCTCCGGCGACGGGAGCGCCAGCGTGCGCAGCAGCATCAGGTAGGTAAACATTGCGCGCGCTGCGGGGCTCGAGGACGTGGCCGTCGGCGGGGGCTCGCCGCCGCCGCCGCTGCCG
>CAIJOB010000037.1 GCA_903822175.1 uncultured Alphaproteobacteria bacterium | reverse complement strand
GAGCGCGCGCACCTGCAGTTCGAGGGCGTCGTCGCCGCGCCCTTCGTCTCCGCGCTGGCCGCGCTGGAAGAAGACGAGATGGATCTGGGCAGCGTCTGCATCGACATGGGCGGCGGCTCGACCAGCGCCGCGGTGTTCACCTCCGGCTCGCTCGTCCACGTCGAGACCGTGCCGGTCGGTGGGCAGCACGTGACCCAGGATATCGCGCGGGGCCTTTCGACCTCCATCGCCGGCGCCGAACGCATCAAGACCCTGCACGGCAGCGCCATCGCCTCGGCCAACGAGGACCGCGAGATGATCGAGGCGCCGCCGCGCGGCGACGATCCCGGCGCGGGCCCGGTCATCGCGCCGCGCAGCCTGCTGAAAGGCATCATCGCGCCGCGCGTGGAAGAAACCCTCGAACTGCTCCGCGACCGGTTGAAGAATTCCGGCGCCCCCGTCGAGCCTGGCGCGGGCCTGGTGCTGACCGGCGGCGCGAGCCAGCTGGCCGGCGTCCGCGAAGTCGCCGTCCGCGTGTTCGATCGCCCGGTGCGCCTGGGCCGTCCGCGCCGCGTGCCGCACCTCGCCGATGCGGCTAGTGGCCCCGCCTTCACCGCCGCGGCCGGCATCCTGCACCGCGCCGCCTTCGGCCCCCGTGAAGCGGTCAGCGCCAAGGCGCTGGCCTCGGCCAAACTGCGCCGCGAACCTCTCGACCCCCGCGCCAACCCGGTCGCTAAGGCGGCGAGTTGGTTGCGCGAGAACCTGTAGAACTCGGCGCGGACGCCTGCCGGCGCTAGGCGGCGAGTGCGCGCCGACGGCGGCGCAGGCTCGCGCCCATGGCGCCAAAGCCCACGAGCATCAGGGCCCATGCCGCCGGTTCCGGAACCGCGGCGGCGCCTGCGGTGAAGAAGACGTCGGTGCGCAGGTCCGCCGTGGCGTTGGCGGGCACATCGGAATCCAGACCGATGAAGCTGTCGTAGATCAGCTGGGTCTCGTAGTTGTGGCCGGCGGTGAAGCTGCCGGCGGCGATGGACCAGGTCGCCCCGCCGCTGCTGCCGAAGTTGCCATAGACGTACTGGCCGGCGGTGAGGTCAAAGACCGACAGGAAGCTCGTCCCGCCGTCGGCGCCGACGCCCGGCGTGAAGCCGGCGGTGTTGAGCGTCAGGCCCTGGTTCGCCGTCAGGCCGGTCATGGCGCTGAAATCCGCCGCGCTGAAGGTCGGATCGTTCGCGCTGTAGAAGTCGTCCGGCAGGTCGAGGTTGAACGTGGTGTCGTTCCCAGGGTTGGTCGAGCTTGTGACCGAGACCTGATAGGGCGTGGTGTAGTTCGACTGCGTCGGGAACGCCGCGTCCATCGCGGCCTTGGTCGTGAAACCTGTCTGATACTGGTTGCCCGTCAGGTGGCCGCAGCAGTCGAACGAGGGGCTGTTGAAGGCATAGGTCGTGGTCCCGTTCACGGTGAGGCTGCCGCCGTCGTAGGCGTCGGCGGGGAAGAAGGCCCGCGCGTAGAAGAACGCGTTGTCGCCGGTGAGCGTGCCGGCCCCGTCGGTTTGGGTCCTCTCGACGTTCTTGCCGATGTCGGCGAGGGTGATCTGGGCCTGGGCCGAGGTGGCCGCAGCCAGCGTCAAGGCAAGCAGGGCCCCGGCTGCCGCCAGGCGGGAGGTGGGCGCAACGCGAACGGTCTTGGACATATCAACTCCCAAACGTCGGGCGGACGCCGAGCGGCTTTGCCCAAGGCCCCTACCTTCTGGAAGGCGTCGGCGCAGCGCATCCCCCATATGGGGGACGAATTCGCGCGAGAGTTCGCGCCCCACGCGAGCCGGGCGCCGCGTCCGGCGTCGCCTTCGGTCCCCGCGAAGCGGTCCGCGCCGAGGCGCTGGCCTCGACCCTCTGTCCCGACGCCGGGTCAAGCGCCTAACGTCGCATGGACGCCGGCCCTTCAGGCCGGCGCGACGACGGGAGGTTCAAGCGTGTCCGACGCCTACGAGCACATCCTCTGTTCGGTCGAGGAGGGGATCATGCAGATCACCCTCAACCGCCCCGACAAGCTGAACGCCTACACCGCCACCATGGGCGCGGAACTCGCCCGCGCGTTCGACGCCGCCGACGTGGACGATGCGGTGCGGGTGGTGCTGGTGACAGGCGCGGGACGCGGCTTTTGCGCAGGCGCCGACATGTCGGCCGGCGCGGGCGCTTTCGACACCACCTCGGCGGAAGGCTCGGTGTCCTTCGGTGATGTCTCGAAAGGACGGCGGCAGGGCCGGGCGGGCGGCGCCGGCATGGTCGGGGCGGTGTTCGAGTGCCGCAAGCCCTCGATCGCCGCCTTCAACGGCGCGGCCGTCGGCGTTGGCCTGACGCTGACGCTTCCTATGGACATCCGCATCGCCGCCGACACGGCCAAGTTCGGCTTTGTCTTCGCCCGCCGGGGCCTGGTGCCCGAGGCCGGCAGCGCCTGGTTTCTGCCCCGCCTGGTGGGCCTGCCTCAGGCCCTACGCTGGTGCCTGGATGGGGCGTTGTTCTCAGCCGAGGAGGCGCTGAAGGGTGGGCTGGTCAGCGAAGTCACCGCGCCTGAGGACCTGCTGCAACGGGCCAGGGCCATCGCCCGCTCCATCGCCGACAACACCGCGCCGATCTCGGTGGCCATCACGCGGCAAATGCTGTGGCGGCTGTCGCCGGAGCCTTCGCCATGGCCCACGCTTAAGGTCGATGGCGCGCTCGCCATGGCGCTGGGCGCCACAGGCGACGTCCGCGAGGGCGTCTCGGCCTTCCTGGAAAAGCGGCCGCCGGCCTTCCCGGGCCGCGTCTCGAGCGACATGCCGGCCGGCTATCCGTGGTGGGAGACTTAAAGCTTCCACCGGTCCATCCCCAGCTTCCGGACCCGAGTCACAACGCCGCAGCGGGCGCCTGATTCGGCTTACGCCTTGTGACGCAAGGGGATTTTTCATCCACAGCGCCGCTGGACGCACTCGCGACTCACGGTATGCGGTTAACACTCGATTAAGGGTGTCGGCGCGTACTTAACGCTTCCTTACGAGGGCGCTTCGGCGGGTTAACCGGAAGGTTGGCGCGCAGGAACGCATCGGGCCGAAATCGGGAAGGACGCAGGGGTCCCATGAGCATCTCTCTCTCAGCGCCGCGCGCTACGGAACTGAAGCCGCGCATCGTTGTGTTCGGCGTCGGCGGGGCCGGCGGCAACGCGGTCAACAATATGATCGAGGCGGGCTTGGAAGGCGTCGAGTTCGTCGTCGCCAACACCGACGCCCAGCAGCTGGCCTTCGCCAAGACGGACCGCAGGGTCCAGCTCGGCGTGCTGGCCACGCAGGGTCTCGGCGCAGGCGCCCACCCGGAAATCGGCATGAGCGCCGCTGAAGAGAGCATCCCGGAGATCGGTGAGCATCTCGACGGCGCGCACATGGTGTTCATCACCGCTGGCATGGGCGGCGGCACCGGCACCGGGGCCGCGCCCATCATCGCCAAATGCGCCCGCGAGCGCGGCATCCTGACGGTGGGCGTGGTCACCAAGCCCTTCCACTTCGAAGGCCGCCACCGCATGCGCCTGGCCGACGCTGGGATCGGCGAGCTGCAACGCTACGTCGACACCCTGATCGTCATTCCGAACCAGAACCTGTTCCGCGTCGCCAACGAGCGGACCACCTTCGCCGAAGCCTTCGGCATGGCCGACCAGGTGCTGCACTCCGGCGTCCGCTCGATCACCGACCTGATGGTGCTGCCGGGCCTGATCAACCTCGACTTCGCCGACGTCCGCACGGTGATGACCGAGATGGGCAAGGCGATGATGGGCACCGGGGAAGCCACGGGCGAAGACCGCGCCCTGATGGCCGCCCAGAACGCCATCCAGAATCCGCTGCTCGACGAAGTCTCGCTCAAGGGCGCCAAGGCCGTGCTGGTCAACGTCACCGGCGGCCTCGACATGACCCTGCTGGAAGTCGACGAGGCGGCCAACGCCATCTCCGAGCAGGTCGATCCGGAAGCCAACATCATCTTCGGCGCCGCCTTCGACCCGTCGCTGGACGGCATGATCCGCGTCAGCGTGGTCGCCACCGGCATGGACGGCGCCTCGATCGCCGCCATCGAGCCCAAGCTCGAGCGCCGGCCGATGACCGCGCCGCCGCTGATGATGCCGGAACGCATCGCTTCGCCGGAACCCGCCGCGGCGCCCGCCTACGCGTCTTCGCCGGAACCGCTCGCCGAGCCCGTGCTGGCCGCCGAAACCGCCGAGGAGGAGCAGCCCGACCTCTACGCGACGCCGGTCGCTGCTGCGCCGGTGGTGATCCAGCCGGTCACCCGCATCGTCGATCCGGCGGCCGCCGAGAGCCATGACGAGCCGCTGTTCGCCGAGCCCGCCTACGAGGAGCGCCGCCCGCGCGGTGGCTTCCTCAGCATGTTCGGTTCGCGTCCGCGCTACGACGCTCCGCAGCCCGCGCCGCAGGCGGCTCAGCCGCGTCCGGCGTCCAGCCGTGGCGGCGCGCTTCCGGTCGAGGCCGCGGCCCCGGAAGAAGAGGTCCATCAGGGCGAGGATCTGGAGATCCCGTCTTTCCTGCGGCGTCTCGCGAACTAACTGAAAATCTTAACAATCCGCAGAGCGCCGCGGCGGCCTTGAAGGGCTTCCGCGGCGCTTCTGTTTTCGGACTCCGTTAACCGAAACATTGCGAAACAGGGATTGTCTTGTTGCGTCGCACCAACTTGCTTAACCGCAGAGTTGGGTTCGCGCGTGAGGCGAACGCCTGAGTTTCCTAGGGAAGGCTTCAGCGTGGCGGCAGACGGTTTCCAGAGCGGCGCCTTCCAGCACACCGTCAAGAGCCCGGCGCTGTTCGCCGGCATCGGCGTCCACACCGGGGCCTATACCCAGGTCGCCGTGCGCGCCGGCGACACCGACAGCGGCATCGTCTTCGTCCGCACCGACATTCTCGACCGTGACAACCGCGTTCCCGTGTTCCCCGAAGCGGTCTGCAAGACCCAGCTCGGCACCGTCATCGAGAACGCCGCCGGCGTTACCGTCGCCACCATCGAACACCTGATGGCCGCGCTGGTCATGAACGGCATCGACAACGCTGTGGTCGAGCTCGACGGGCCGGAAATGCCGATCATGGATGGCTCCTCCTGGCCGTTCCTGCAAATCCTCGACCGCGCCGGCCGCCGGCCGCAGGCCGCGGCGCGCCGCTTCATCGAAATCATCGACACCGTCGAGGTGATCGACGGCGACAAGCGCGCGGCGCTGAAGCCCGCCCTGCAGTTCGAGGTGGCCTTCGCCATTGAATTCCCCACCGCCGTCATCGGCCGCCAGGAAATCGATCTGCCGATGGACGAAAACGCCTTCCGCCGGGAACTGGCCGACTGCCGCACCTTCGGCTTCCTGCACGAGGTCGAGGCCCTGCGCGCCATGGGCCTGGCCCGGGGCGGCACCATGGACAACTGCGTGGTGATCGAGGGCGACCGGGTGCTGAACCCCGAAGGCCTGCGCCGCCCTGACGAGTTCGTGCGCCACAAGGCGCTGGACGCCATCGGCGACCTCTATGTCCTGGGCGCCCCGATCCTCGGCCGCTTCGAGGGCGAACTGGCGGGCCACAGCATCAACAACGCGCTCGTCCGTGCGCTCGCCGCGCGCCCCGACGCCTACCGCGTCGTCACCTTCGCCGACGAGATCGCCGTCGCCGTCTAGGCTGCGACCCCACCGCCGTTTGCTTGCCACAGTCGGTAGTGTAGATACCGACTCCTCGCGTGGGGGCGCGCGTTCGGTTCATTTGAGGTGTCGGTGTCCTTGGTACGAAATTTACAGGCTCGCCCCAATTCCCCGGCCAAGGGCGTGTCCCTGACCAAGGGCGTGCTCGTGGCGGTTTTCTGCGCCCTGGCCGTCGCCGGCTGCTCGCAGCAGAAGAAGGCCCCCAAGACCAAGCTGGCCTATGAAGAGCGCCCGGTGGAGCTGCTCTATTCCACCGGCGCCGACCGGATGGACAAGCATCTGTGGAACCAGGCCGTCGACTACTTCCAGGAAGTCGAGCGCCAGCACCCCTATTCGGAGTGGTCGCGCCGCGCGATCCTGATGCAGGCCTTCGCCCACTATCAGGCCAACGACTATGACAACGCGATCGGCGACGCCGACCGCTTCATCTCGCTCTACCCGGGCAACCAGGCGGCCGCCTACGCCCACTACATCAAGGCCATCTGCTACTTCGAACAGATCGTCGATGTGGGCCGCGACCAGGCCGCCACCGGCCAGGCGCTGGACAATCTGCGTGAGGTCACCTCGCGCTATCCGCACACCGAATACGCCCTGGACGCCCGCCTGAAGATCGACATGGTCAATGACCAGCTGGCCGGCAAGGAAATGACCATCGGCCGCTGGTACCTGCGCCAGAACGACACCCTGGCCGCCATTGGCCGTTTCAAGACCGTCGTCGAGCGCTATCAGACCACCAGCCATGCGCCCGAGGCGCTCTACCGGCTGGTCGAGGCTTATCTGTCGCTGGGCCTGCTGGACGAAGCCAAGCGGGACGGCGCGGTGCTGGGTTACAACTACCCGGGCGACCAGTGGTACATCGACGGCTACAACCTCCTGACCTCCAAGGGCCTGCGCCCGTCCGTGGTGCCGGTGGTGGCTTCCAAGCGCAGCGTGTTCCACCCCGCCTACACCAAGGACAAGATCCACACGGTGGCCCCACCCAGCAACGTGCCGGACACGGCCGCCGCCTCGCTCGCCGCCAAGCCGGTCAAGGCCGACGCGCCGCCGCCTCCGGCCGCGACGCCGACCACCACGGCCGCCGCCGACACCACCACCGCGACGCCGGCGCCGAAGAAGAAGAGCTTCTTCCATATGCCGCACCTCTCGATCCCGTTCGTGGGCGGTGACAAGAGCAACCCGACCGCGCCGGACACCGTGCCGACGCCGACACCGGGCTGATCGCTCAAGCCAAGACTTCGGGCGTGGCGCAAGGCGCTACGCCCTCTTGGATATGAGAACAAAAAGTGATCAACTGTGCTCCGGCCGCACTTTCGCGGTCGGCTGATTCTGTGGCGTGTTGGCCGGCATGTTGATCGGACCCCTATGCTCATAGGTTTGTGGATCCGCGACGTGGTGCTGATCGAGGCCCTGGACCTGTCCATCGGGCCGGGCCTGACCGTGCTGACCGGGGAGACCGGGGCCGGCAAGTCGATCATCCTCGACGCTCTTGGCCTGGCGGTCGGCGCGCGGGCTGAAGCCGGGCTGGTGCGGCGTGGCGCGGCCCAGGCTGCCGCATCGGCGGTCTTCGCGCCCGCGCCGA
The DNA here is from genome assembly GCA_903822175.1 of uncultured Alphaproteobacteria bacterium. Lineage (GTDB taxonomy): Bacteria > Pseudomonadota > Alphaproteobacteria > Caulobacterales > Caulobacteraceae > Phenylobacterium. The sequence goes on along the minus strand of CAIJOB010000037.1, from coordinate 8,221 downwards.
CCCATCCGGTCTGGGACCTGCTGGAGGAAAAGGGCCTCTCCTACGCCCGCGATGAGGACCTGGTCCTGCGCCGCACGCTCTCCGCCGATGGCCGCAGCCGCGCCTTCGTCAACGACCAGGCCACCGGCGTCGGCGTGCTCAAGGAGGTCGGCGAGGCCCTGTTGGAAGTCCACGGCCAGCACGAGACCGTCGGCCTCTTGGACGCCCGCACCCACCGCCCGCTGCTCGACGTCTTCGGCGGCATCGACACGCGCCCCGTCGCCGAGTGCTGGAAGGCCTGGCGCGTGGCCCGTGAGGCCGTCGAGGCCCTGCGCGCACAGGTCGCCCGCACCGACGCCGAGACTGAGGAACTGACGCTCCGGCTGGCCGAACTCGACCGCCTCGACCCGCGCGACGGCGAAGAGACCGAACTCGCCGAGGAGCGCGCCATCCTGGGCGCCTCGGAAAAGGCGCTAGCCGACATCGCCGCCGCCGCGGACGTGTTCGAGGGGCTGACCGCCAGGGTCGCCGGCGCGGCGCGGGCGCTCAGCCGCGCTCACGAGCGGGCCCTGCTGGCCGGCGCGGCGGAGACCGGCGCCGCGGTGAAGCGGCTCACCGAGGCGTCCGCCGCCATCGAGCGGGTGCTGATCGAGACCACCGAGGCGGAGGCCACGGTCGACGCCGCCGCCCGCGCCTTCGACTTCGAGCCCGACCGCCTGGAGAAGGCCGAGGAGCGTTTGTTCGACCTGCGCGGCCTAGCCCGCAAGCTGCATGTGCCGGTCGAGGAGCTGCCGACGCTGCGCGCCCGCTTCGCCGAGCGGCTGCGCGCCGCCGAGACGTCGGAGGACGCCCTTAAAGCCGCCGAGGCGGCGCTGGCGGCGGCGCGCGAGGCCTATCTCGCCCAGGCCGGCAAGCTGACCGCCGCCCGCACCGCCGCCGGCCAGCGGCTGGCGACCGCGGTGATGGCGGAACTCGGCCCCCTGAAACTCGACAAGGCCCGCTTCCAGGTCGCGGTTGCGGCCCAGGCCGAGGACAAGGCCGGGCCCACCGGCCTCGACCGCGTGACCTTCGAGATCGCCACCAACCCCGGCGCGCCGTTCGGCGACCTGGGCGCGATCGCCTCCGGCGGCGAACTGGCCCGTTTCGCGCTGGCGCTAAAGGCCGCGCTGGCTGGCCGGGGCGGCGGCCCCCAGCCCCTGATGATCTTCGACGAGGTTGACCAGGGCGTCGGCGGCGCCGTCGCCGACGCCGTCGGCCTGCGCCTCAAGCGCCTGGCCCGCGACGCCCAGGTCCTCGTCGTCACCCACAGCCCCCAGGTCGCCGCCCGCAGCGACGCCCACTGGCGCATCGCCAAGGCCGGCGAAGGCGACCGCCTGCGCACCACTCTCGAAAACCTTTCCGCCCCCGACCGCGAGGAAGAGATCGCCCGCATGCTCGCCGGGGCCGAAATCACCGACGCCGCCCGCGCGGCGGCCAGGGCGCTGATGGAGGCGTGACGGCCTTGCGGATTATACGGGAATTCCGTATATTCGGAGCGGTCTGAGATGGATTTTGATTGGGATCCGGCGAAGGCTGCCACCAATGAAGACAAACATGGCGTGCCGTTTGGCAGGGCGGTCGAAGTCTTCGTAGACGGTGGGCGGATTGATTTCGATGTGAGCCGCGAGGCTGACCACGAGATCCGCCGCAAGGTTGTGGGCTATGTGGGCGGCCGGGTGATCACGGTTGTCTACACGATACGGGAAGGACGCGTTCGGCTGATCTCGGCTCGGCCGCCGAACGCTCAGGAGTTACGGCGTCATGGCGATCGTTAGATATACGCTCGATCCAAACAACCTTCAGGGATTCACCCCTGAGGAACGCGCGCGCCTCGACGCCCTGACTGACGAAGAGATCACGGCGGCGGCCCTTTCCGATCCCGATAATCCGCCGCTCACCGAGGACGAGCTGCAAATCTTTGACGACGTGAACTTCCTGCGCGGGGTGCGAGAGGCAACCGGTCTCAGTCAGGCGAAGTTCGCCGACGCCTATCGGATCAATCTCGCCCGCCTGCGAGACCTGGAACAGGGCCGTACGCGTCCCGACAGCGCGCTAAGAGCCTACTACACCGTCATCTCCCAGCGGCCGGACGTAGTGACCGCCTGCCTGGCCTCGTGAAGACGCCCACGGCTTAGGCTACAGAGCGGCATGGCCTCCTTCGACACCATCCCCGTCGCCGACCTCACCTCCGACCAAGCCTCCGCCGAACTCGCGCGACTGGCCGACGAGATCGCGGGCCACGACATCCGCTATCACCAGCAGGATGAGCCGACGATTTCCGACGGCGACTACGACGCGCTCAAGCGGCGCAACCTCGACATCGAGGCGCGGTTTCCGGACCTGCAACGCGAGGACTCGCCGTCACTGAAGGTAGGCGCGGCGCGGGCGGCGCAGTTCTCGGCGGTGACCCACGGCGTGCCGATGCTCAGCCTCGACAACGCCTTCGCCGACGAGGAGGCGGTCGAGTTCGACACCCGCATCCGGCGTTTTCTGCGCCTGAGCGCCGACGAAACCGTCGGCTACACCGCCGAGCCCAAGATCGACGGCCTGTCGTGCTCGATCCGCTACGAGAACGGCCAGCTGGTCCAGGCCGCCACCCGCGGCGACGGGCGCACCGGTGAGGACGTCACCGCCAATGTGCTGACCATCGAGGACATCCCCAATCGCCTGAAGGGCTCCGGCTGGCCCGACGTCATCGAGGTGCGGGGCGAGGTCTATCTCGGCCACGACGGGTTCGCCGCTCTCAACGCCACGGCCATCGAAGCGGGCGCCAAGACCTACGCCAACCCGCGCAACGCCGCCGCCGGCTCGCTGCGCCAGATCGACCCGAAGATCACCGCGGCGCGGCCGCTGGCCTTCTTCGCCTACGCCTGGGGCCTGCTCTCGGAACCGTTCGCGCAGACCCAGTGGGAAGCACTGCAGAAGCTGAAGGCCTGGGGCTTTTCCACCACCGCCGACAGCCGCCGGGTCGAGAACGCGCAAGGGTTGCTCGACGCCTACGCCCACATGGAGGCGCAACGGCCGAAGCTCAGCTTCGACATCGACGGGGTGGTCTACAAGGTCGACCGCCTGGACTGGCAACAGCGCCTGGGCTTCGTCACCCGCACGCCGCGCTGGGCGATCGCGCGCAAGTTCCCGGCCCAGCAGGCGCGCACCGTGCTCGAGGCCATCGACATCCAGGTCGGCCGCACCGGCGCGATCACCCCGGTGGCGCGGCTGCAGCCGGTGACGGTCGGCGGCGTGGTGGTCGAGAATGCCACCCTGCACAACGCCGACGAGATCGCCCGTAAGGACATCCGGGTGGGCGACACGGTGATCCTGCAACGCGCCGGCGACGTGATCCCGCAGATCGTCAGCGTGGTGCTGGAGGAGCGCCCGAAAGACAGCGAACCCTTCGCCTTCCCGACCCATTGTCCGTGCCCGCTGCATACGGAAATCGCCAAGGAGACGACCGCCGCGGGCGCCGCCACCGTCGTGCGCCGCTGCACCGGCGAATTCGCCTGCCCGTTCCAGAAGCTCGCCCACCTGCGCCACTTCGTCTCCCGCCGCGCCTTCGACATCGAGGGCTTGGGCGAGAAGCAGCTGACGCTGTTCACCGACAAGGGCTGGCTTGAATCACCCGCCGACATCTTCCGGCTGAAGGATCGCCGCGCCGAGATGCTGGAGATGGACCGCTTCGGCGAGACCAGCGTCGGCAACCTGATCGAGAGCATCGACGATCGCCGAAACATCGCGCTCGACCGCTTTATCTACGGCCTGGGCATCCGCCATATCGGCGAGACCACCTCGACCGCGCTCGCCCGCCACTTCGAGAGCGCAGGGCGCTTCGTCGAGACGTCCAAGCTCGCCGCGGCCCAGATGGCCGGCGCCCTCTACGCCGAGCTCTCCGACCTGGACGGCCTGGGCCCCACGGCGGTGTCGGCGGTGCTGGACTTCGCGCGGGCCGGGCAGGGCGTGCTGGCGCCGCAGGACCTGTCGCTGGACAGCCACCTTCGCCTGGCGATCCCCAAGCTGAACTCCAAGGCCCGCGCCGCGCTCGAAGCGCGGTTCGGCGACTGGGCGGCCTTCGAGGCGGCGGCGCGGCAAGCCGCGTCGGAAATCCCGGGCGAGGCCTTCAACGAGGTCGCCTCGGTCGACGCCGTGGGCGTGGTGGCCGCCCGCATGATCGCCGAGTTCTTCGGCGAAGATCACAACCGCGCCCTGGTCGACGACCTGATGGCCGAACTGACGGTGATCGACGCCGAACGCCCGAAGACCGACACCGCGGTCGCCGGCAAGACCGTGGTCTTCACCGGCGCCCTGGAAAAGATGACCCGCGACGAGGCCAAGGCCCAGGCCGAGGCCCTGGGCGCCAAGGTCTCCGGCTCGGTCTCAAAGAAGACCGACCTGGTGGTCGCCGGCCCCGGCGCCGGCTCCAAGCTGGCCGACGCCCAAAAGCACGGGGTGCAGGTGCTGACCGAGGACGAATGGCTGGCCCTGGTGGGCGGATAACCCACCGTTTTGATCGTCATCACCCGGCTTGTCCGGGTGACCCATGATCGCCGCGCTGCCAGGAGAGTCTCGGCGGCGCCGCTGCGAGTAATCGCCAAACGCGGAGATCATGGGTGGCCCGGATAAACCGGGCCATGACGAGCTGATCTATGAGGCTCGCAGGTGCGCTAACCCGCGGCTTTCTTCCACAGGTTCTTCGCCGCGGGCGCGATGGGCTCGTCGGCCGCCAGGCCGTAGAGCCAGCCCTGGGCCATGTCGACGCCGGCGCGGCGCACCTCGTCCTCGACCGCCGAGGTCTCGACCATTTCGGCCAGGGTCTTGATGTTCAGGTCGCGGCACATCTCGACGATGTGCTTGATGAAGGTGGTGCCGCGGCCGCCGAACTGCAGGTCTCGGATGTAGCGTCCATCGATCTTCAGCACGTCGAAATGCAGCTGCTGCAGATAGGCCAGCGACGCCGAACCCGCCCCAAAGTCATCCAGGCAGACCTGGCAGCCGGCGCCGCGCAAAGCCTGCAGATGCCGGTCGGCCAGCGGCAGGTCGTCGATCGCCGCGCTCTCGGTCAGTTCGAACAGCAGGCGTCCGCTGAGGTCCGGCTGGCGCTCCACCAGGCCAAGGACCCGGTCGATGTAGGCTGAACTGACGATCGTACGGCCCGAGACATTGACGGCGAGGCTGAGGGCCGCATCCCGCGCCATCTCGGCGGCGGCCTTTTCGAGGATCGCGAAATCCAGCGCCTCGATCAGGTCCATCTCCTCGGCCATGCGGATCTGCGGGAAGGGGCTCTTGTCGTCGCCGAAGCGCACCAGAACCTCGAAGTGGTGCAGCGCCCGGCTCGCGAGGTCGACCACCGGCTGATAGGCTAGCTGGAAGTCCTTGCCGCTGATCGCGGTGCCGAGTGCGCCGGCCTGGGCGAGCGTGTGGTCCATGGCCGCATTCAGCGCCTCGGCGAGGCTGTCGGGCGCGGGCCAGGCCGAGCCTTCGCGGGAAAATCCGTCCAGGGTGTAGCGCAGCGCCTTCATCATCTGCGCCGGCCGCTCGGTCCCGGACATCGCGACCGTGCCGGCCACCGGCGTGATCGGGCTGTCGGTGACGCCCTGCATCAGTTGGGTGAGGCGCGCGGCCAGGGCCTTGGGCGACTCGCCCCGCGCACGGACCAGCGCGAAACGGTCGTTCTCCAGCTCGGTGGCCGCGGCGCCGCCCCAGGACTGGGCGCGCAGCAGGGCGGCGACGCCGGCGTCGAGCTCCTCGCGGTCCTCGGGCGATCCCTCGCTGCGCGCGGCGCTTAAGCCGCCCAGTTCGACCAGCGCCAGTTCCAACTCGCGCACCGCGCCGGTGGTGATGCCCATCAGGTCGCTGGTCAGGGCCTCGAAGGCGGCGCGGTCGGGCAGGCGGCCGGCGAACTGGGCCGGCTCATAGCGCGCCCGGGCGAGCGCGCAGGAAATCGCCCCGCCGTTCTGCGGCAGGCGCAGCGCCGTCAGGCTGGCGGCCCGCTCGGGCGCGGCCAGACGGACGATCACCGGGCTGCAGCGGCGGCCGGGCTCCAGCCCGTCAATCAACATGGCCAGCATTCGCTGGTCGGACGGATCGATGAAATCCCGCCAGGCGCGCCCGGCGATTTCGGTCTCCGCCGCGCCGGACAGGGCCTCGCTGGCGCCCAGCGCGAACGCGATCTCGCCATCAGGCCCGATCTCGATCAGGAGATCGGCGCTGGCGAATGCGAAGCCCAGCAGTCGGCGCGCTTTCAGCGGCAAATCAGAGATCCTCCAACGATCAGGTTATCCGGAGGGCCTTAATTCACCGTTTCACCAAACGGTTGCGTTGACATCAATTCGATACTTAGCTAAATGTCACCTCATGAACGCCGTGTTCAAAGCCCTGTCCGACCCGACCCGCCGCCACGTGCTGGAACTGCTGCGCGACCGGCCGATGACGGCGGGCGATCTGGCCGACCACTTCCCGGTCTCCAAGCCGACCATGTCGGCCCACTTCGCTGTCCTGCGCGAGGCTGACCTGGTGCATGTCGAGAAGCTCGGCAAGCTAATGATCTACCGGCTGAAGCTGTCGGTGCTGGAAGACGCGCTCCTGGGCTTTGTCGGCGCCTTCAGCGCTGTCGCGGAGGCCGCCAAGCCGGCGGAGCACAAGCCCGTTACTCTCAAGAAGGGGACCATCCCATGAGGATCCACCGCAACCTCGCCGTCGCGCTGATCGCCACTGGGGGCTATCTCGCCGGCGCCTTCCTGCTGAAAATGGTGGAAAGGGCCGGCCACCTTCCGCCTGACACCGCGGCGCGGGCGTTGCAGGTCTTCAACGGCCTGGCGCTGGCGGTCTACGGCAACTTCCTGCCGAAGAGCCTGGGGAACATTCGCAATCCGGCGCACGCGCTCTGCATGCAGTCGGTCCTGCGGGTCAGCGGCTGGGCGATGACGCTGGGAGGCCTTGGCTTTGCGATAACCTCGCTGGCGCCGCTGCCGTTCGAGGTTCCGATCGCGGTGCTGGGTTCGGCGATGGCCTATGTGCTGGGCTATTCGGTCTGGGCCTTCATGGGGCCCAAGGGCGGTTCGCCGCAGCCTCGCCCCTAGGGTCCTGGCGCCGCGCCCCGGACTCGCGCGATGGTCGCCGCTCCTTGAGGAGCGCTTGGCATGGCCGGACCTTCGTCGAACCCGGCCAGATGGATGCCCGACGTCCTGGTGGCGCGGCCCAGGCTGTTCATCTCCCTCCTGATCGGTCTGGCGGTCGGCTTCGGCTGCCTGGCCTTCCCGACGATGATGGTTTCGACCCGGCTGATCCTTGGCTGGGACGCGCTGTCGATGAGCTTCCTGAGCGCCATGCTGATCAGCATGATCAGCCACAGCCCCACCGAAATCCGCGCCCGCGCCGCCCTCGACGACGAGGGCAAGGGCGTGATCCTGGGCCTGGTGCTGATCGCGGCCTCGGCGAGCGTCTGGGCGGTCGGCGTCGAACTCTCCATGGCCAAGGACGCGCACGCGATCATGAAGCTGGTGCACATCACGCTGGCGTTCGTGACCGTGGTGGCGTCCTGGCTGATGGTGCAGATGATCTTCGCCCTGCACTACGCCCACGAATACTACGGGGTCGATGAGGACGACGGCGCGCGTGACGCCATGGGCATCGAGTTTCCAGGCACGCTGGACCCCGACTATTGGGATTTTCTGTACTTCGCGATCGTCATCGGAGTGGCCTGCGCCACGGCAGATGCGAACATCACGTCCAAGGGGCTGCGGCGGCTCTCAACCGTCCACTGCCTTGTGGACTTCGCCTTCAACACGATCATCGTGGCCCTCACCATCAACCTGACGGCAGGGCTGTTCTAGCCATCGCGACCTTCCCCGCTCGCGCGGGGAAGGCGCTGAAGGGTGCTAGTCGTTGAACTTGAGGTTGGTCGCCGAGGTCTTGCCGCTGCGACGGTCGGCCTCGAGGTCGTAGGCGACCTGCTGGCCTTCGTTCAGGCCGCGCAGACCGGCCTGTTCGACCGCCGAGATATGCACGAACACGTCCTGGCCGCCGTCGTCGGGCTGGATGAAGCCGAAGCCCTTGGTCGGGTTGAACCACTTCACGGTGCCCGCGCCGGCTCCGGCCGGATCGCCCGCAGGACGTCCGCCGCCACCGCCACCGCCACCGCCGCCGAAGCCGCCGCCGCGCGGACGGTCGAAACCGCCACCGCCGCCGCCGCCGCCCCGCGGACGGAGAT
>CAIJOB010000036.1 GCA_903822175.1 uncultured Alphaproteobacteria bacterium | reverse complement strand
GCGGCAGGTCGAGAAGGCGGTCGGCGGCGGCCTCGCCCGAGGCGAAATCGAAGTGGCCCTGCCGCACATATTTCGGCTCGAACTCGATGCCGGCGCGGTCCAGCGCCCGGCGGTAGCCGTAGAGGCGCAGGTCGCTGGCCGCGTGGTTGGTGTGGCCGATGATGAAGCCGATGCGCCGGTGGCCGAGCGCTATCAGGTGGCTGGTCATGTCGTCGGCCGCCTGGACATCGTCCATGGAAACCGAGGACGAGCGCCCGTGCTCGGTGCCGGGCGAGATCCTCACATAGGGGATGCCGCGCCGCTCCAGCTCGTCCAGGGCGGCGGCGGCGTCGGTGACCGGCGAGGACAGGATCACGCCGTCCACCTGGGTCTGGTCGATCAGGCCGCCGACCTCCTCGGCGAGCTGGGTTGAGGACGCGTCGCTGGGCTGGCCCAGCAGGCGCACGCCCTCCTCGATGCAGCGCGCCCAGACGCCGGTCTGGATCTGATGGATGTAGTGGGGGCTGTGATTGTCGTAGATCAGCGCGATCTGGTAGCTGCGCTTGCCGGCGAGGGTGCGCGCGGCGGCGCTGGGGCGGAAGCTGAGCTGGGCGACGGCCGCCTCGACCCGCAGCCTTGTCTCCTCCGAGACATAGCGCTCCTTGTTCAGCACTCGCGACACGGTCTTGGTCGAGACGCCGGCGATGGCCGAGACGTCCTTGATCGTCGCGCGCATGTCCTGGGAGTTCTCTCGCCGCTCAACCGATGCGCGACATACGCCGCCGAACGCCGATCTGTCCAACTCTGTCCGATGCTGGACAGGTTCGCGGACAGAATTGCCTAAGCGACGGGCTCGCGATGCGGCTTTGCTTGTCAACGCGGGACGCCGGCGCCTAGATCGTGGCGATGTCGCGCAGGAGGCTCGTTTGATCACCCTCTCAGTGAACGGCAAGACCCATCAGCTCGATGTCGAGGATGACGCGCCCTTGCTCTGGGTGCTGCGCGACGAGCTGGGCCTCACCGGCACCAAATTCGGCTGCGGCATCGCCCAATGCGGCGCCTGCACCGTGCACATGAACGGCAAGGCGCAGCGCACCTGCATCCTGCCGGCCAAGGCCGCGCAGGGGGCTGAGATCGTCACCATCGAGGCCCTGTCCCCGGACGGCAGACACCCGGTGCAGCTGGCCTGGCTGGAGGAGGACGTGCCCCAGTGCGGCTACTGCCAGTCGGGTCAGATCATGAGCGCGGCGGCCTTCCTGAAGGCCCATCCCAAACCCACCGACGCCGACATCGATGCGGGCCTGACCAACCTCTGCCGCTGCGGCACCTATCCGCGGATCAAGAGAGCCGTCCATCGCGCCGCCGAACTGGCGGGCAAGGTGAAGGCGTAGCGCCATGAACGACATCGCCTTCAACCCGAAGCTTTCCCGCCGCGCCGCCATCCTCTGCGGGCTTTCCGCCGCCGGCGGCCTGGCCATCGGCGTTCCGGTCCGCGCGGCTGAGAAAGCCCTGCGCAAGGTCTCCTGGGCCGATGGCCAGAACCTGAAGCCCGAGATGACCGCCTTCCTGGTCATCGACCCGGACAGCAGCGTCACCATCCGCCTGCCGCACCAGGAGATGGGCCAGGGCACCTCGACGGCGCTGGCCATGCTGGTGGCCGAAGAGCTGAACTGCGACTGGGCCAAGGTGCGCGTGGAATACGCCTCAGCCAACCGCAACTTCCGGTCGGGAATGAAGCTTTACGGCCAGATGCAGACCGTGGGCAGCGCCGGCGTCCGGACGTCGGTGACCGTCATGCAGCAGGCCGGGGCCAGCGCCCGCGAACGCCTGCGGGTCGCTGCCGCCCAGCGCTGGAAGGTCGACCCGGCTGATTGCAGCATCACGCCCGGCAAGTGCCTGCACAAGGCGTCGAACCGCAGCCTGACCTACGGCGACCTCGCCGCCGACGCGTCCAAGGTCAGCCTGACCGCCGAACCGGCGATCAAGACGCCTGACCAGTACAAGCTGCTGGGCAAGTGGACGCCGCGGCTGGACACCGCGCCCAAGCTCGACGGCTCGGCCCAGTTCGGCATCGACGCCAAGGTCGACGGCATGGTCTACGCCGACGCACTCTCCTGCCCCGAGTTCGGCGGCAAGCTGGTCTCGGTCGACGAGACCCCGGTCCAGGGCCGCCGGGGCGTGCTGGCGGTGGTCAAGACCGGCGACACGGTGATCGTCGTCGCCGACCGCTACTGGCGAGCGAAATCGGCGCTGAACCTGCTGAAGCCCGTCTGGGCCTCGGGCGGCGCGGCCAAGGTCGACAGCGCCCAGCTCGACAAGGCCTACCGCGACGCGCTGGACGGCCCGCTGGTCCAGGCCAAGAACGTCGGCGATGCGCCCGCCGCCCTGGCCGCCGCGCCCAAGGTGATCGAGGCGCTCTACGAGGCGCCCTATCTGGCGCACGCGCCGATGGAGCCCTTGAACTGCACGGTGAAGCTGGCGCCCGACCGGGTGGACGTCTGGATCGGCACCCAGGCGCCGATGTCGGTCCTGAGGCTCGCGGCCCAGGAGTCGGGCGTCGCGGCGGAGAACGTCTATGTCCACAACCAGTTCGTGGGCGGCGGTTTCGGCCGGCGCACCCAGCACGACGAGCTGGTCCACGCCATCGCCGCGGCCAAGGCGGTGGGGAAGCCCGTGAAGCTGATCTGGCGGCGCGAGCAGGACATCCGTCGCGACCGCTATCGTCCGCAGGCCGCCGTGCGGTTCAGGGCCGCCATGGGCGCGGACGGGACGCCGACGGCCATCTCGAGCCAGATCGCAGTTGGCTCGCTGCTGCGGTCGCTGGGGGCCAGCAAGGTGGAGAACGGGCTGGAGCCCATGGCCGTGGAGGTCATCGCCACCCACGCCTACAAGATCCCCAACAACCGGGTCGAGGTGGTGCTGAAGAACGCCCACGTGCCGGTGATGTTCTGGCGCAGCGTCGGCGCCTCGCAGAACACCTTCTTCCTGGAATGCTTCATCGACGAGCTGGCGCATGAGGCCGGGGCGGACCCCTACCAGTTCCGCCGCAAGCTGGCGGCCGACCGGTCCGACTATGTGGCTGTGCTGGACAAGGTGGCCAAGGAGAGCGGCTGGGGCACGCCGCTGCCGAAGGGCCACGGCCGCGGGATCGCCATCGTCGACACCTACGGCACCGTCACCGCCCAGGTGATCGAGGTCAGCGTCAGCGAGGCCGGCAAGCTGAAGGTGGAGCGGGTGGTCGCCGCCGTCGACTGCTACCACGCGGCCAACCCCAACACGATCGCCCAGCAGATCGAGGGCGGCATCGTCTTTGGCCTGACCGCCGCCATCCACGGCGAGATCACCATCAAGGACGGCGCCCCTGTGCAGGGCAACTTCAACGACTATCCGCTGCTGACCATGGCCGAGACCCCGCCGATGGAGACCCATCTGGTGCTGACCGGCGGGCCGCGCTGGGGCGGCATCGGCGAGCCCTCGGTGGCCCCGATCGCGCCGGCGCTGTGCAACGCCATCTTCGCCGCCACCGGCAAGCGGGTGCGCAAGCTGCCGCTGAAGAACGTGGATTTGAGGAGCGTTTAGAGCGTCCTCCTCCCCTTGTGGGAGGAGGTGTCGGCCGAAGGCTGACGGAGGTGGGGTTTTGCTCCGCTCTCCGCGCGAGACGAAGCTTCGGCCAAAGCTGAGGGTTCTGAGAAACCCCACCTCCGACCGCTTCGCGGCCACCTCCTCCCACAGGGGGAGGAGGACCCGAGAGAGCGGCTTTTGATTAGCGAGGCATTGGCGGCGCGGGCGGGGGCAGGGCTCCACCCTCGGCCAGGGTCTTCATATTGGCGACGCCCTTTTCGAAGGCGGTGCGGCGGCGCTGAATTTCGGCGGCCTTGGCGGCGTCGTCGCCGGCGATGCGGGAGTTGTCGTACATCAGGGTGTAGACGATCCGCGAGGTCTTGGCCGTCAGCGGCTTAACCTCCAGGCACCCGTGATAGAGATTGTAGGGCCGGCCCTCATAGACCGGCTGGGTGTAGGTGTAGGAAAGGTCGGTCCTGCCGACCAGGATCTCGCGCCCGACGGTGCGGACCGCGCCGATCTCGCCGTCCTTGCCAGAGGTGATCTGGCAGCCGGTGGCGATCTGCAGCCACTCGGCGATGTCGCAGTATTTGCCGATCCGTTTCCACACGTCCGCCGCCGGGCGGTTGACGTCGATCTGCATGGGAATGGTGACGTAGTTGGGCGCCTCGGTCTGCATCTTCGGTGGGGCCGGCGGCTGAGCCAGCGCGGCGGTGGCGGGCAGGACCAGCGCGAGCGCGCAGGCGGCGTTGAAAGCGGTTTTCATCGGTATTCCCCCTAGATCGCGCACGGACGGCGCGTTGCTATTTTCCGCCGGCCGGTGAGGCCGCGGCGCGTTCCTCGGCCCGCGCGCCCGACAGGATGCCGGGGAGCGCGTGGTTGCCCTCGTGGCAGGCGTATTCGTAGAGCTGGCCCTTAAGGGGCGCGAACTCGTACTCGCCGCCCCAGGGCTTGTCCCAGGTCGAGGGTGCCTCGACGGTGAAGCGGTAGAGCACGCGATCCTTGCCGACGCGGGTGAAGCGCTCGGTGACCTTCAGGTCCTTCCAGACGCCGGCGTAGGCCTGGGTCTGCGGGAAGTGGTCGGTTTCGACGACGAGCGTGTCGCCCTCGTAGCGGCCGATCGAGTCGCCGAACCAGGGGCGGACGTCGTCGGTGCGGTGGCTGGCGTTCAGCCGGATGTGGCGCACGTCGTGGTTCATCTCGACGACGATGCCGACCTCGTCCTTCCCCTGCACGATCAGGTAGTTGTTGTTGTACCAGCCGTTGGGGAACATCGGCGGGCCGGCGTTGCGGCCAAAGCCAATGATGCAGCGCTCGCCGACGCCGCGGCTTTCCGGATTGTCGAAGGAGCCCATCCGGCCGATGGCGACATTGCCCTGGGCGGCGAACTGGTCGAACTCGCCGGCCTGTTTCACGGCCGCGCGTCCCGCCTCCACCGAGCCCGCGCCGGCCGGCAGCGGCTTGGCGGCCTCGCCCCGGTGCGGCGGCGGCTGGCCGTCGGCGGTGGTGAGGAGCGATGTGCGCGGCTCGCCGTTGACCCGCATGACCTTGGCGCCCTGGTCGATCCAGGCGCGGTCGTAGGCCCCGACATTGTCCGAGGCGCCGCCCGCGCTGGCGGTGTTGACGGGCGCGGCGGAGGCCGCGTCCTTGGCCGCGACAGCGCCTTCCAGCAGCCTGACCTCTTCCGGCGTCTGGGCGCGGCGCGTGCCGTAGAGCGCCGGGCGCATCTGCGGCGTCAGCGTGGTGTTGGTCCAGCTACCCCCGAAGTCCGGCTGGCCATAGCCGTTGCGCGGCGCGTGATAGTCGCCCGCCTGGCCATCGGCCGCCTGCGCGCCCACAGCCATCGCCAAGCCGCAGGTCAGCGCGGCCAGTCCACAGATCGTCGAGCGTCTCATGGATGCAGGTCCCCGGAGCCTCATCCTTGCAGGCTCGGCCCTGCTCCGGTCCGCGTCAACTGAAGATGGGGTCGACTGGAGTTAGGTTGGCGGTGCGGCCAGTCAGAGGTCGACTTGTCTCCGCGTTCAGCGCCCTCAAGGATTTCTCCGGGCCGAAGCCGGGGCAGTGCAGCGCGCCAGTCGCCACGATGACGCGGGTCGGGGTCCCCAGCACCTCGACCCGCCGCGCGGCCGCCAGAAGGCTCGACGGGTCCGGAATATCGGCTTCGATCCAGGTCTGACCAGCGTCATCGATCAGATCGGCGGGGCGGCGCCGTGAAAGACCCACGACGTGCCCGTACCTCGCGTCTCGGCGAAGCGCTGCGACAAGGGCGCCGCCGATGCCGCCACTTGCCCCGATCACAACCGCAATCTCGCCGTCTATCTGGTTGGTCACTACGGGACCTGCATGGCCCCGAGGCACAGCCCGCCGACAGCGCCCAGCGTAAGAACAGTCCTGAAGCGCCCGTACCAAGGCGGCGCGTCCTTGGCGATGAAGTCCCAGCCCCAGCTCAACGTCAGCGCCGCGGCGAGCGCGAGCAACTGCACGCGGGTCTCACCGTGCGTGAACACCAGGACCGCGAGACCCGCAAGGGTCGGCGTCATGGCCAGACCTACCGCCACGGGGTTAGGCGCTGCTTCCCGCACCGCCAGCCCCCAGCGCGCCCCGCCCAGAAACGACAGGATCAGCGCGGCATAGGCGGCTTCGACCACGACGGCGACCCCCGTCCAGCTAGGCGCCAGAAGCTCCGTCATGGGCAGAAGCCAGAACGGGATGATCCCCAAGAGGCCATAAACCAGGACGCTCAGCGGCGGGGAGTCGGCCGTTCGGTTCATCGAGTCCCGCCCGCCCCACGCGCCAAGCCCCAGCGCACGATCACCTGCAAGACCGGGCGAACTCTGAGAAACAGCCCATAGGCCCGCTCAAGAATCCACAGGATCAATGGCAGAGACGCCAACACGGCGAGCGGGCGCAGGGCCGGCAGGACACGCCACATGGCCACGAAAGCCGCGGCCCCGGCGACCATCGGCCCGCCGCGAGGCTGGGCGTGCAGCCGCGCCAGCCGCGCGTTACGATCGCTCGGACAGGCGTCCGGCAGGCTGAGGTCGACGAATTCGATCGCCGAGGCGCGATCAAGCCGGCGCATCAGCCCGATTTCCGCCGTGCAAATCGGGCAGTCGCCGTCGTACCAGACGGTCAGCTGGCCGGCATCCGCCGCGGCTACTGCGGGCCGGACAGCCATGCGTACGCCGAGTGATTGTGAATGGACTCGAAGTTCTCCGAGGAAACCTCATAGCGGGCCACGCGGGGGTCGACGGACAGGGCCACGGCGATATCGCGCACGAGATCCTCCACGAACTTCGGGTTCTCATAGGCGCGCTCGGTGACGTACTTTTCGTCGGGCCGCTTCAGCAGCCCCCAGAGCTGGCAGGACGCGCTCGCCTCGGCGATATCGATGAGGTCCTGCACCGGCAAGACGGCGCCCTGCGCCAGGGTCGCGGCGATGATGATGTGCGAACGCTGGTTGTGGGCGCCGTAGAGTGAAATCTCCTTCGAGCACGGACAGAGGCTCGTGACCGGCGTCAGGATCTGTTGGGTGATCGAAAGCTGGCCGTTCGACTGCTCCGCGCGCAGGGTCAGCTGGTGGTCCAGCAGGCTCTTGACCCCCGAAACCGGCGCCGTCTTGCGGACAAAATAGGGCATCCGCATCTCGATCACGCCGCTGTCGGCCCCGAGGCGCTTCAGCATGATCGCCATCAGAGTCGACAGGGTTTCTGCGGACAATGGCGCGTCGAAATCCTCCAGCACCTCCAGGAACCGCGACATGTGGGTGCCCTTGGCGTGGGCCGGCAGGGATACGTACATGTCGATGACCGCCACCGAGGACTGGTCGCCATACTCAGTGGCGACACGCACCGGATAGGTGACCGACTTCACCCCGACCCGCTGGATGACGAGGTTTCGCGAATCCTCGCTGGACTGCACATCCGGCAACAGTGCGGGGGTGATCATGTTCATGGCGGACTCCGTCAATTTGTCCTGGACAAATACGCCTCATTACGGGATTGTCCAGAAAATAACCGAACGTTGTCCATGACAAATACATCCGACCTTTCGCGCCTGATGAGCATCGCGGCGGTGGAGCGCGACTGCGGCTTGCCCAAGGACACACTGCGCGTCTGGGAGCGCCGCTACGGATTCCCCAACCCCCTCAGGGACCGTCACGACGAACGTCTCTACCCCGCCGAGCAGGTGGCCACTCTGCGGTTGCTCCGCCGCCTGGTTGAGGCCGGTCATCGTCCGGGAAAGGTTGTCGGTCGGTCGGATGAAGAACTTTCGGTGCTGCTGCGGCAGGTCGGCGTCCCGGCTCGCCAGATCATAGGAGCCGAGGCCCGGCAGGTGCTGAAGCTTCTGGGGGCCTATGACGCGGCCGGCCTGCGCGAGGTTCTGAACGCCCTTCTCATGCGGGCAGGCCTGGGCGCTTTCGCCGCCGAGATCGGGCCGGGGCTGGCCGAGGCGGTCGGCGCCGCGTGGTCGCGGGGAGAGATCGAGATCCATCAGGAACACCTGTTCACCGAGCAGTTCACGACCGTCCTGCGCAGCGCCATCAACGCCGCCCAGGGCGCGGGCCTGCCGCGGCGTCGCCCGCGCGTGCTGTTCAGCACCTTTCCGCAAGAACCGCATGCTCTGGGTCTGCTGATGGCCGAGGCGATGTTCACTCTCGAAGGCTGCCTCGGCATCTCCCTGGGAGTGCAGACACCGATCCCCGAAATCGCCGCCGCCGCCAGGGCGCACGAGGCCGACATCCTGGCGCTATCGTTCTCGTCGATGATCCCAGCGCTCCAGGCGATAGCGGGGCTCACGGAGCTGCGTGCGCTCGTTCCGGAGACCGTGGAGATCTGGGCCGGCGGCGCATGCCCAGGCCTGCGGCCCAAGGCCGGGTTCCTGGTTTTCCGAGAGCTGTCTGCGATCGCCCCAGCTGTCGGGGACTGGCGGTCTCGTGCGGCCGTCGCCCGGTCGTCATGAGCGGCACAGCCGCTCATTCCGTCAATCCGGAGCAACGGCAACTATGCATATGAAAAATGAGGGAAAAAGGATGACTTTGCGACGAAAACTCTCAGGCGCGATACTAGGCCTCACTCTCATCGGAACGCACGCGATGGCCGTCGAGGAACCAGCGTTCAAAGCCGTCCTCCTGGACGGCGCTTTTGAAGTCCGTGACTATCCTCCGCTGGTCGTCGCTGAGGTCACTGTCGGCGGCGACCAAAAGGAAGCCGCCAACAATGGCTTTCGGCTGCTGGCCGGCTACATCTTCGGGGGCAACAAGCGCCGTCAGAGTATCGCTATGACGGCGCCGGTGGCTCAGGCGCCGATCAGCGAAAAGATCGCCATGACCGCGCCTGTCACCCAGACCCCAGGCCCTGCCGAATGGGTGGTCCGGTTCACGATGCCGCGCGCCTATTCGATGGAGACGCTTCCAGAACCTAACGATCCCAGGGTGCATCTTCGCGTGCTTTCACCGACCCGCTTTGCGGTTCTAAAATTCTCCGGGCTGGCGCGGAGGGATGTCGTGGCGGCGAAAACCGTTGAACTCGGCGCCTTGGCCAAGAGCCATCAACTGCGCGCGATCGGCCCAGTATCGCTGGCTCAATACGATCCTCCATGGACCCTCTGGTTCATGCGGAGGAACGAAGTGATGATCCCTGTCGCACCGCAATAGCGGCGTCCAGGATCCGCGGTCCGTGTGCGGTGCTATTGGCTCATCGTTCCGAGTTCCAAGTCTATTTGATCGATATCATCGACGACCCCCCGCCAAATCGGCTGCCATTGGTCAAGGGTTCGAATTCAAGGGGGAGGTTGAAGGTGGCGCCTTATCGCATCGTGCTGTTATCGCCCGACGACGCTCCGCGCGAGGAGCGCATGATCGAGTGCGAGCATGATGACGTGGC
>CAIJOB010000035.1 GCA_903822175.1 uncultured Alphaproteobacteria bacterium | reverse complement strand
TAGGTGGGAGGCTTCTGTTGGCAGGCGCCTCCCGGGCCCCGCCTAAGGATCTGAACCCCTAGGACTTAGATTGAGAACCGTCGAACCGCTTACGCGGCCAGGCGGACTTCTCCAGCGAAGTTATCGTTCGCAGTTAGTTTAAAACCCGGAACGGTGGGTCAGGCCGAGAGAAAGCAACACCTTTAGACGTCTGTCGATGCTGATCGGCCCCTCACTGCCCAGCGATACCTGGGGAAGATTGGTGGAGCCGCCGGGAATCGCACCCGGGTCCAGTCCGCTTATGACGTGCGCGTTTATCTCCATAGTCAGAGCAAGCCCTGACCCGACCAATATAGGCCTCGGGGGTTAAAAACTGAAGGACTGTTCGTTCGCGAAGCGCGAACAGCGGGGTGTTTTCCGCGAACGGCCATCCGCCGTTCGTGAGCGGCCTTAAGGGGCGCCGCGCCGGCCGGTAGGGTCTCAGCCAACAGTTTCTGTTGGAGAATTCCCGTGAAAGACTTCATCCACGCGATCCGTCCGCTAGCTTCGGACTTCCTGTCTTCGATCGTCCTCGCCGCGCTCCTGGCTCTGCACCTGGACGTGCGCACCGCGACCGGCGTCGCCTTGCTGGTCGGCGTCGGCCAAGTGGTGTTCCAGAAGGCGACCAACCGGCCGGTGGAACTGCTGCAGTGGGCTTCGCTTGGCCTGGTGGTGGTGCTGGGCGGCGTCGCCATGATCACCAACGACCCACGCTTCCTGATGGTCAAACCCTCGATCATCTATGTCGCCATCGGTGTTGTGATGCTGAAGCGGGGCTGGATGGTCCGCTACCTGCCTGAAGACGCGGTCGATCTGATCAGCGACTTGATGATCCGCTGGGGCTATGTTTGGGCCGGGCTGATGTTCGTCACGGCCATCGCCAACGCTCTCGTCGCGTGGCTGTACCCGGCGTGGTGGCCGGCCTTCGTCGCGGTGGTCCCGCTGGCCTCGAAGCTGTCGCTGTTCGCCGTTCAGTTCGGCAGCCTGAAATACATCGGTCACCGCCGGCACGACCGGCTGATGGCGGCCCAGGCCGCGGCCGCGTGCGAGACGTCCGCGTCGGCGCTCGCGGCCTAGAGCATATCCACGCCGCGCTGGATGGAGAGTACGCCCGTGCGCGAGACCTCCACCAGGCCCAGCGGCCGCATCAGGTCGGCGAACTTGTCGATCTTGGTCGGCGCGCCGGTCAGTTCGAAGACGAAGCTCTCGTGGGTGGTGTCGATCACCTTGGCGCGGAAGATGTCGGCGACGCGCAGCGCCTCGACCCGCTCGGCGCCGGTCCCCTTGACCTTCACCAAGGCCAGTTCCCGCTCCAGGCCGTTGGGGTCGCGGGTCACGTCCTGCACGTGCCGCGTCGAGACCATCTTGGTCAGCTGAGCCTCGATCTGGGCCAGCACCGCCAGCGTGCCGCGGGTGACGATGGTGACGCGGCTGGTGTGGGCGTTGTGATCGGTCTCGGCGACCGTCAGGCTCTCGATATTGTAGCCGCGCGCCGCGAACAGCCCGACCAGCCGGTGCAGCACGCCGGGCTCATTATCCACCAGCACCGCGAAGGTCGCCGAGTTCTCCACCTCATCGGTGCGGGCGAGGTCGTAGACGGAAGCGGGTTGGGTGGTGTCGGTCATGAGGTGACTTATAGCGCCGCCGTCCGCTGCTGCCAGCACGCTGTCATGAGCGCGGGTCTAGACACCGCGGTGTAGAAGTCGCGCGACCTGACGCGTCTTCATCATGGGCCTGACGCAGCCCCGTCACCGGGACGGCGGAGGATCGGGCTCTAGCAGAAGGAAACTCCGTCATGACGACGCAAGACGTGGCCAACGATCTGGTGGCGATGTGGAAAGCCGGCGATTTCGCCAAGTCCGGCGAGAAATATTGGGCGCAGGACGTGCTGAGCGTCGAGGCCGGCGCGCCGAACGGCGGCGACCCCGCCAGCCGCGGCATCGATGCGGCGCGCGGCAAGGGCGAATGGTGGGCCAACAATCACGAGGTCCACGGCTGCGAGGTCGAGGGTCCCTTCGTCAACGGCGACCAGTTCGTGGTCCGCTTCAAGATGGACGTCACCCCCAAGGGCGCCCAGCGCTTCACCATGGACGAGATGGCCGTCTACACGATCAAGGACGGCAAGATCGCCGAGGAACGCTTCTTCTACGGCCAATAAGTTCGGGCCTTCGTGAGGAGGCTTCGCTTGCGCAGCGGCGGCTTGGCGCCAACATGGGGGCCATGCCGTCGCGCGAGATGCTGTTCAACCTTCTGAGGCGCCCCAATGGTGAGGGCGCCGAGGCGGCCCTCCTATCTGAGGTCGCTGGGGAACAGGCCGCAGCCCTTGGCCGGATGGGCCGCAAGGCCGAGGCCGCGCTGGCGGCGCTGCGCGACCATCAGGGCGAGGGCCGCGCCGAGGTCCTCAGGAAAGCCGCCGATGCCGTCTGGTGTTACTTCGTCCAGCGCGAGGTCATGGGCCTGCGCGACCGCGCCCAGATCGTCGCAGACTACCAGATCCCACGCGAGGTGATGGTGCGGCTGGGAATCCGCTAGACCGCGATCTCAGCCACCGTCGCGTCCAGCAATCGCACGAGGTCGGCCGGCGACAGCCGCGCCTGCAAGCCCCGCTGGCCGCCGTTCACATAGGCCCGAGCCAGAGCGGCCGCCGCCGCGTCGATCACTGTGGGCAGCCGTTTCTTCTGGCCGAAGGGGCTGACGCCGCCGACGCGATAGCCGGTGATCCGTTCGGCCTCGGCGACGGGCGCCATCTCGCAGGCCTTGGCTCCCAGGGCGACGGCCAGCTTTTTCATCGAAACCTCCCGGTCCGAGGCCAGGATGACGCAGGCGGGCTTGCCGTCGGCCTTGACGATCAGGGTCTTCAGCACCTCGCCAGGCGACGCGCCGAGCGCCTCCGCCGCCGCCAGTCCGATGCGGTCGGCGCTGGGGTCGTAGTCGTAGGTCGCCAGGCTGTAGGAGACGCCGGCGCGGTCCAGGGCAAGGGTGGCCGGCGTGGTGCGGCTCACACCAGCCGACGACCGGCGTCGTCGATGATGGTGCCCAGGTCGCGGGTGTCCTCGGCCATGATCATCTCGTTGTGCGCCTTGCCGGACGGGATCATCGGGAAGCAGTTCTCTTCCTTGGTCACCCGGCAGTCGAAGATCACCGGCTTATCGACGGCGATCATCTCGCGGATCATGTCGTCGAGCTCGTCGGGACGCTCGGCGCGGAAGCCGACGCCGCCGTAGGCGTCGGCCAGCTTCACAAAGTCGGGCAGGCTGGCGGAATAGGTGTGCGAATAGCGCTCGCCGTGCAGCAGTTGCTGCCACTGGCGGACCATGCCCATCCACTCGTTGTTCAAGATGAAGATCTTGATCGGCAGGCCGTACTGCACCGCCGTCGACATCTCCTGCATGGTCATCTGCACCGAGGCGTCGCCGCCGATGTCGATGACCAGGCTGTTGGGGTGGGCCATCTGCACGCCGACCGCGGCGGGGATGCCATAACCCATGGTGCCCAGGCCGCCTGAGGTCATCCAGCGGTTGGGCTCTTCGAAGTGGAAGAACTGGGCGGCCCACATCTGGTGCTGGCCAACCTCGGTCGTGATGTAGGTGTCGTGGCCGCGGGTCAGCTCATAGAGCCGCTGGATGGCGTACTGCGGCTTGATCAGCTTGGTGTCCGGCGCATAGCGGAAACTGTCCACCGCGCGCCAGGCGTCGATCTGCTTCCACCACTCGGCCATCGCTTTGGGCTCGCAGCTCAGGTTCTTCGCCTTCCAGACCGCGATCAGGTCGGCCAGGACCGAAGCCGCGTCGCCCACGATGCCGATGTCGGTGCGCACGTTCTTGCCGATCGACGAGGCGTCGATGTCGATGTGGATCTTGCGCGAGCCCGGCGAGAAGGCGTCGAGGCGGCCGGTCACCCGGTCGTCGAAGCGCGAACCGATAGCCACCATGACGTCGCAGTCGTGCATGGCGTTGTTGCTCTCGAACGAGCCGTGCATGCCCAGCATGCCCAGCCACTTCGGGTCCGACGCCGGGAAGGCGCCCAGGCCCATCAGGGTCGAGGTCACCGGCGCGCCGGTCAGCTCGGCGAACTCACGCAGCAGCTTGGCGGCCTCGGGGCCCGCGTTGATGACGCCGCCGCCGGTGTAGAGGATCGGCCGGCGCGCCTTGGCGATCATCGCCGCGGCCTCGGCGATGCGGCCCGGATCGCCCTTGGTGCGCGGGTTGTAGTTGTGGACGTGCTTGACCTGGGCTGGGCCCTGATAGGCGCCCTTGGCGAACTGCACGTCCTTGGGGATGTCGATGACCACCGGGCCGGGACGGCCCGACGTGGCGATATGGAAGGCCTCGTGCAGGATGCGCGGCAGGTCGGCGACGTCCTTCACCAGGTAGTTGTGCTTGGTGCAGGGGCGGGTGATGCCGATGGTGTCGCATTCCTGGAATGCGTCGGTGCCGATCAGGTGGGTGGCGACCTGGCCGGTGATGACGATCAGCGGGATCGAGTCCATCAGGGCGTCGACGATGCCGGTCACCGCATTGGTCGCGCCGGGGCCAGAGGTGACCAGCACCACGCCGGGCTTGCCGGTGGAGCGGGCATAGCCTTCTGCCGCATGGGTCGCGCCCTGTTCGTGGCGCACCAGCACATGCTGCAGGCGGGGCTCGGCGTAGAGGGCGTCATAGATCGGCAGCACCGCGCCGCCCGGATAACCGAACAGCACCTCGACGCCCTGGTCGATAAGCGCGCGCACGACCATCTCGGCGCCCGAGAGGGTGATGGTTTCGGCTTCGATGGTGGCGGTGTGGGCGGTCATGGGGCTGGCTCTGGCTAGGGCAATAAAAAAGGCCCTCGAGGGGGCCTGGTGCAAGCGACCTTTGACGGGCTGAGCAAGCTCAGTCCGCGGCGGGTCGCCTTACGAGTACAAGAATGGTGCGCACGAGATTTCCTCGGAAAGTTCGGTTCAGGCGTTTCGCATGCTGCGCCTAGGGCGTCAAGGCAGGGTTAAGAGCAACAAACTGCCTCCATTGCGCGTCGGGGTCCAATTCGGTGAGCCGTGGCCAGTCGGCCATCTGGCCGCGCATCCAGGTGGTCTGGCGCTTGGCGTAGCGCCGGGTCTCCTGCTGGGCGGCCGCCAAGGCGGCGGCGAGCGTGGTCTCGCCGCGCAGGTGGGCGGCGAATTCGCGCAGGCCGACGGCCTTCATCAGCGGCAGGTCGGCGTCGAGGTTGCGGGCCATCAGGGCTGCGACCTCGTCCAGCACGCCTGTCTCGATCATGCCCGCCAGCCGCCCGTCGCATCGCGTATAAAGCGCCTCACGCGCAGGCTCCAGGGCGACGGCGCGCCACGACCCCAGCGCGATGGCCGGGCGGCCATTGCCCTGCCAGTCGCTGAGCGGGGTCTCGGTGGCGACATAGACCTCCCAGGCGCGCACCAGCCGCTGGCGGTCGCCCGGCGCGATGCGGGCGGCGGCGGCCGGATCGACCGCGCCCAGCCGGCCTCGGAAGTTCATCTCGCCCATGCGGTCGTAGTCTTCGCCACTGCGAGCGCGGACCTCGGCCGGAACCTGCGGGATCTCGGCAAGGCCTACCGTCAGCGCACGGAAATAAAGGCCCGTGCCGCCGATCACGATGGCTGGGCGGCCCCGCGCCGCGATCTCGTCCAGCACCGCCGTCGCCGCCCGCAGCCAGCGGCCCACCGACCAGCCGTCCGCCGCGTCCACCGTTCCGAACAGGTGATGCGGCGCCTGGGCCTCCTCCTGCGGCGACGGCCGAGCGGTCAAGAGGCGCAGGTCGGCGTAGAGCTGCATGGAGTCAGCGTTGACGATTTCCCCGCCCACGGCGGCCGCCAGCCGGAGCGCCAGCGCCGACTTGCCGCTTGCCGTGGGTCCGGCGATCAGCCAGATGCGGGGCTCCATGGACCTCGTGCTCACCATCGTCGCGCCTCCGAACGCAGGCGCCTTCTCCGCCAACCTACGCGAACTGTTCGCGAGCGTCGGGGCGCGCGGCAAGGAATCTCGCAAGCTCGACGCCGGCGCCATGGCGGCGACCGACGTGATCCTGGAAGCCGAAGACTTGGCTGCGGTGCGCGCGGCCCTGGGCCCGGCGCTCGACGGCCAATCGGTGGACTGGTGTGTGCAGCCGTTGGAGGGCCGCCGTAAGCGCCTGCTGATCGCCGACATGGACTCGACCATCATCAATGTTGAATGCCTGGACGAGCTGGCCGATTTCGCCGGCCTGAAGGCGGAAATCTCCGCCATCACCGAGCGCGCCATGCGCGGCGAACTGCCCTTCGAGGGCGCGCTGCGCGAGCGGGTCGCCATGCTGAAGGGCCTGCCGATCAGCGCTCTCGAAGAGACCTACGACCAGCGCGTGCGGCTCAATCCTGGCGCGCGGACCCTGGTGCGGACCATGGTGGCCAATGGCGCGCGCTGCGTGCTGGTGTCCGGCGGCTTCAACTTCTTCACGGTCCGGGTGGCGGCCGAAGCGGGCTTTCAGGCCGACCGCGCCAACTGGCTGAAGAGCGAGAAGGGCCACCTCACCGGCGAGGTCGGCGAGCCGATCCTGGGGCGTGAGGCCAAGCTTACGGCGCTCAAGGAAGAGGCCGCCGCCCACGGTCTGGAGCTGACGCAGACCATCGCCATCGGCGACGGGGCCAATGATCTGGCGATGATCGAGGCCGCGGGCCTGGGCGTCGCCTATCGCGCCAAGCCGATCGTGGCGGCCCAGGCCCACGCCCGCATCGACCACTGCGACCTGACAGCTCTGCTCTATTTCCAGGGCTACGAGATCGGCGACTTCGTTACAGACTGAAGCCGGGCTTGAGTTGGCGGGAGCCGCCGACTCCGCTTAGTCGGCGCCATGAGTTTTCCCCGCACCGTAAAAGCCGTCGTCTTCGACATGGACGGCCTGCTGGTCGACACCGAGACGGTGATCTTCCGCGCCATGCAGCACGTGGCCGGCACGCTGGGCGGCGAGCTGCCCTTCACCACCTTCCAGCGGATGGTCGGCCTGCAGGACGCCGCCAGCAACCAGATCGTCGTCGAGCATTTCGGCGAGGGGTTCGACCTGGCGGCCTGGACCGTCGCCGTCCGCGCGCACAGCCACGAGCAGATCGCGGCGGGAGTGACCTTGAAGGCCGGTGTCGTGGAAATCCTCGACTATCTGGGCGAGGCCGGTCTGCCCTGCGCCATCGCCACCTCGTCGAGCCTGGCGTCGGTGCAGCGCAATCTCGCGCCCGGCCGGCTGGTCGACCGTTTCGCCGCCCTGATCACCAAGGAAGTCCAGACCCAGGGCAAGCCGCACCCCGAGCCGTTTCTGAAGGCCGCAGAGGCGCTGGGTGTCGCACCGCAAGACTGCCTCGCCCTTGAGGACAGCCACAATGGCGTGCGCTCGGCGTCCTCAGCCGGGATGATGACGGTG
The DNA here is from genome assembly GCA_903822175.1 of uncultured Alphaproteobacteria bacterium. GTDB lineage: Bacteria > Pseudomonadota > Alphaproteobacteria > Caulobacterales > Caulobacteraceae > Phenylobacterium. Next base: position 44,717 of record CAIJOB010000035.1, on the reverse strand, counting down.
ATGGTGCCGGACATGCTCGACCCCACCGAGGAGATGCGCACGCTGACGGTACGGATCGCCGCCGACCTGCATGAGGTCCGCGACCTGCTGGCGGCTCAGCGCAGCGCGATCCAGTAGCGGCGGCCCCGGTCGCCCTCGATCCAGGGATTGTCGACCTCGGCCTCGATGACGCCGCCGTTCTTCTCGATCACCTTGATCGAACCTTCGTTGGCCAGGCTCACGGTCAGCATCACCCGGTCCAGCGGCAGGTTGGCGCGCACGAAGTCGAGGCCGGAGGCCAGCATCGCGGTGGCGTGGCCCTTTCGCTGCGCCGAGGGCCGCACCGCATAGCCGATGTGACCGCCCCAGCTCGCCAGGATGTCGTTGAGTTCGTGGCGCACGCCGACCGACCCCAGGAAGGTCTCGCCGTCCATGTACCAAAGCTCGGTCGAGGGGACGCGGGCGCCCAAAGTTCCATCCGGAAGCACCACCTGGCGCGGCGGATGGTTCACCTGGCGGACGAACCACTCCGGCTCACGTTCCACCTGAGCGATCTCGCCCGCGCTGACGGTCCGCAGGTTGTCGCGCGAGAAGCCTTCGCGCATCGCCTCGACGAAGCTCGGGATGAAGGCCAGTTCCGCCCGAACGAGACTGGGCATGGTGTCAGTGCTTGGCCGCGCCGCCGCCGCTCGGGCCCTGCTCGAAGTATTTGAAGAAGGCGCTGTCGGGCGACAGGATCATCGTCGTGTCGCCTTGGCCCAGGCCCGCTTCATAGGCCAGCATCGAACGATAGAAGGCCGCGAAACTGGGGTCCTTGCCGTAGGCGGCGCCGAAGATCCGCGTGCGCTGGGCATCGCCCTCGCCGCGGGTGGTCTCGCCGATCTGCTGCGCGTCGGCCAGCGTGATGGCGACTTCCTTGTCCGCCGAGGCGAAGATCTCGCGCTTCTGCTGCTCGCCCTGGGCGCGGCTCTGGGCGGCGGCTTGCTGGCGTTGCGTCTGCATGCGGCGATAAACGGAGGCCAAGTTCAGGCCCGGCGGCAGATCAACCCGCTTGATGCGCAGATCGATCACCTCGATGCCCAGGCGAGATTCCTTGGCGCGGCGCGTCACGTCGATCTTCGATTGCTGCATGAGCTGGTCGCGCTTTCCGGCGATGATGTCGGTGGTCGAGCTCGAGCCCAGCACCTGGCGCAGCGACGAGTTCACCAGCTGCTCCAGCCGGTCCTGCGCCGTGTGTTCGTCGCGCAGCGTCGTGTAGTACTGCAGCGGATCGGAGATGCGGTAGCGCAGGAAGGCGTCGACCACGAGGCGCTCCTGGTTGCCGTCGACGATCTCCTCCTGGTCGGCCTCCATGGCCTGGTTGCGGCGGTCGAACTTGACCACGTTCTCCAGGAACGGCTCCTTGAAGTTGAGGCCGGCGCCCGGCTGACCAGGCGCGTGGATCACCCGCTCCGGTTGGCCGAAGCGCAGTACCACCGCCTCTTCGCGCTGTTCGACGACGAAAAAGGTGTTCCACGCCAGAACCAGGGCGGCGAATGCCAGGATCGCATAGACGATCAGCGGGCTCGTACGGCTCATTGGTCGCCTCCCGGCGCCGGGCCTTGAGCTTGCGGCTGAGCGGGCGCGGCCACTGCGGCGGGCGCCGCGTTGGGGCCGCCGCGCGGGCGGAAGACGTCGGGCGGCAGGATCACCGGGGCGGTCACGCCCTTGCCGGAGATCACCACCTTGTTCGAGTGCGCCAGAACCTTCTCCATGGTCTCCAGATAGAGCCGTTCGCGGGTCGCCTCGGGCGCGCGCTTGTATTCGCCGTAGATCGAGTTGAAGCGGGCCGCGTCACCGAGCGCGGTGCGCACCGATTGCTCGCGGTAGCCCTGGGCCGACTGGACGATCTTCGCGGCGTCGCCCTTGGCTTCCTGGACCACGCGGTTGCGGTAGGCATTGGCCTCGTTGACGGCGGAGTCGCGATCCTGGTCGGCGCTCTGCACGTCGCGGAAGGCGGCGACCACCTCCTGCGGCGGGTTGGCCGAGCGGATCTGCACCTCGACGACGCGGATACCGGAGCCCCAGCTGTCCAGGGTGCTCTGCATCAGTTGGGCGGTTTCCTGCTGCACCTGGCCGCGGCCGTTGGTGAGGATCGAGTCGAGGTCGGTCTTGCCGATCACCTGGCGCATGGCGCTCTCGGCCACCGCCTTGACGCCCTCTTCCGGCGCGCGGGTGGCGAAGACGTAGCGCGAGGCGTCGGAAATCCGCCAGGTCACGCGGAAGGTCAGGTCGACGATCGCCTCGTCGCTGGTCAGCATCAGGCTTTCCTGCGGGATGTCGCCGTCGGGCGTGCCGGTGCCGCCGATGTCGAGGCGGTTCAGCGAGGTGACGGCCACCTTCTCCACATGTTCGACGGGCGAGGGCAGATGGTAGCGCAGGCCAGGCGCCTCGACGCGCTCAAAGGCTCCGAAGCGAGTGACCACCGCCTCCTCGTTGGACGCCACCTGATAGATGCCGGAGAGCGCCCACAGCGCGAAGGCCGCGGCTGCCACGGCGGCGATGGCGCCGGGGCGCACGCCCTGGCCGGGGCCGCCCAGGAAGCCCCGCATGCGGTTGCGCAGGTTGTTCAGGCCGGCGTTGAGGTCGGGGCCGCCGGGGCCGCCTGGCCTGCGGGGTCCGCCGCCGCCACCGCCACTCGGGCGTTTGGGCGGCTCCTTGCCGCCGCCGTCATCGCCCGAAGGCGGAGAGCCCCACGGGCCGGGATTGGCGTTGTCGTTCCAGGGCATTTGCCGGGTCGGTCTTTGTTCTGTGCTTTTGACGCGAAGCTTGTTGTGGTCGATCCGGCGGCGACGGACGTGTAAACCCGCGCAGTCCTGACCGGGATATGAGACCCAAGAGGGGTCAAAGCAAGCTTAAGGCGTCATGAGCGAAGAGCCCGCCCCAAATCGAGACGAAATCCTGGCCGCGCTGGACCGCGTCGAGGACCCCAGGACCGGCAAGGGCCTGACGGCCGCCGGCCTCGTGCGGGGTCTGACGATCCGCGGGGCCAAGGCGGCCTTCATGCTGGAAATCCCGGCTGCCGAGACTGCCCGCTACGGCCCGGTCCGTGAGGCCGCCGAGCGCGCCATGGCCGCCGTCCCTGGCGTCGCCACCGCCCAGGTGGTGCTGACCGCCGAGACGGCGGGGCCCTCGGCGACCCTGCGTGTCACGCCTCGCCGACCGACCGCGCGGGTGCAAGAAGACCCGCAGGCCAAGCTCTCGCCCATGGCCGAGGCCGAGCGCCCGGCCTTTGTCGGCAAGGTGATCGCTATCGCCAGCGGCAAGGGCGGGGTCGGCAAGTCGACGGTCTCGGTGAACCTGGCGGCGGCCTTCGCGCGGCTGGGCCTGAAGGCCGGGCTGCTGGACGCCGACATCTATGGCCCGTCCGCCCCGCACATGATGGGCATCAAGGACGAGCCGACCTTCGACGACGACAAGCGCCTGATCCCGCTGATGGCCTGGGGCGTGAAGGTCATGTCCATCGGCTTCATCGTCGAGGACGGCACGGCCAATATCTGGCGCGGGCCGATGGCCTCGTCGGCGCTGCGCACCCTGATGAACAGCGTCTGGGGGACCGAGCAGGATCCGCTGGACGTGCTGGTCATCGACCTGCCGCCCGGCACCGGCGACATCCAACTCACGCTCGTTCAGCGCCTGCAGCTCGACGGCGTGGTGATCGTCTCAACGCCGCAGGAGATCGCGCTGATCGACGCGCGGCGCGGCGCGACCATGTTCCGCAAGACCGGCGCCTCAATCCTGGGTGTGGTGGAGAACATGGCCTGGTTCTCGGACCCCACGACCGGCGCGCGCATCCACATCTTCGGCGAGGGCGGCGCGGCGCGCGAGGCGCAGGCGCTGGGCGTGCCGTTGCTGGGCCAAGTGCCGATCGAGGTCGCCGTGCGTCAATCGGGCGACGACGGCGCCCCCCTGGTCGCCACCCATCCCGACAGCCCGGCGGCGCACGTCTTCATGGACATCGCGCGCCGCCTGCTCTGAGCTATTCCGCCGCCGCGGCGTATTCCTTCGCGTCGAGCTCCTCGAGCGCGCTGCGGATCTCGTCCTGCCGCTTGGCGTCGAGCTTGTAGCCGACGAGGCAGGCGGACCCGATAACCACCAGGATGATCGGGGCGAAGACGTAGCAGATCTCCAGACCCCGGATCGCCTCCGGCGTGTTGTGATAGCCGGGCTTGGCCACATAGTGGAACATGTCGAGGATCGGATAGATTATCGCCACCGCCAGCGATGAGCCCAGCTTCTGGGTCAGCGTCACCAGGGCATAGAGCACGCCTGAGCGCTCCTGGCCGGTGGTCAGCCGAAGCTCGTCGGCGACGTCCGCCACCATGGCGCGGATCAGCACGATGAAGGCCGCCGCGCAGAACCCGACGCTGAACATGCTGGCGAAGGTCGCCCAGAACATGCCGGCGGGGACCAGCATCAGGATCGTCTGGCAGACCGCGTAGATGAGGCCGGCGAGCTGCACCGTGCGGTGCTTGCCCAGGCGCTGGGCGATCTTAGCCCAGATGGGCGCCGCCAGGATGCCGGCCGCGCCGTAGGGGATCAGCAAGAGGCCGACGTCGGTCGGCGTGAAGCCCTTCGCCTCGCGGAAGAAGAACAGGTAGATCGGCGCGCTCGCACCGGGGCCCAGGATCAGGAACAGGTCCGCCGCCACCAGCCGGAACATCGACGGGTTGGTGATCACCGCGAAATAATCCTTGAGGGTGTTGCGCTCCTTGGCGGCCACCGGGGTCGCGCGTTCCTTCGTCGAGAAGAAGGCGACGATCACCGCGACGGTGCTGACCGCCATAATGATCCAGCCGATGGTGGGAATGCTGCCCGGGTCGGCGGGCGCGATTTTCCGGTGGGTCAGTAACGGCAGCAGGCCCAGGAAGGACGAGCCGGCCACGCCGATGCCCAGCATCCAGCCGAACATCCGTGAGCGCTCATGGTACTTGCCGCTGATCGTCGCGGCCCAGGCCGAGTGCCCCAGCACCAGCATGGAGTAGGCGACGTAGAGCAGGATGTACCAGGTGAACAGGTAGGTGGTGTCGGGGCTCGCCGGGGGATTGAACACCTTATAGACCGACAGCCAGAGTACCGGCAGGCCGGCGAGGTACCAGGGCCGATAGCGGCCAATGGGCGTGCGGGTGTTGTCCATCAGCCAGCCGAGCGCGATGTCGAGCCCGAGGTCGGCGAGCCGCAGCAGGCCGATGGTCGCGCCGATGACCGTAAGGGTGACGCCCATCTTGCCGGCGTAGAACGGCGGCAGATAGACGCCGGTCATCGAGATCAGCATGTAGGCCGGGATGCTGCCGAGGGAGAAGGCGAGCAGCCGTGGTAGAGGCATTCGGCCCACAGGGGCCCCCGAGCTTACAGTCACTGTGCGTCTCTCAATATGAATAGGTCACCCTCTGATGGGGTGGTTATCCAGGCAGGGAAGCCCGTAGATTTCGGACGCGCAAGGGCTTTTAGGCGCGGCGGACGGTCACGAGCCCTTAGACGGCGACCTCTCCGGAGGCGGTGAGGCCCTGGATCACCGGGCTCTCGTCATAGGCGGCGTCGCGCGCGTCGAGCTGGCGGCGGATTTCGGCGTGGCGTTCGGCCGACAGCTTGTAGCCGAGGAAGCAGGCGCCTCCGAGCATGACGAAGACTACCGGACCGATGATGTAGGCGAGCTCCAGCCCACGGATCTGGCTCGCGCCGTTCACGGCGTGCTCAGCCGGATTGTAGCCCACCAGACCGAGCACCGCGAAGGTGAGGGTGACGGACAGCGCGCCCGCCGCCTTGGTGGTGCCACTGGTCAGCGCATAGAGCAGGCCGATCTGTTGCTGGTCCTTCTCCAGCCGGATCTCGTCGCCGATGTCGGCGGTCAGCGCCCGGATCATCACCACGCTGCCGGCCGCCAGAGCGCCGGCCATGAACATCGCCGGCGCGGCGATGACGACGCTCGCCTTGGGTGAGAAGAAGAGCACGAGCAGCATCAGCGAGTAGCCGATGGCGGTCACGGCCAGCGCCCGGTGCTTGCTGATGCGGTTGGCGAGCCAGGCGGTGGCGGGCGCGCCGATCAGGCCGGCGGCGATATAGAACACCAGCAGGACGTTCGCCTGCGAGGTCGAGAAGCCGCGGCTGTCGGTGAAGAAGAACAGATAGAGCGCGCTCATCCAGGCGGGGCCCATGATGATGCAGAAGTCGGCCGCGATCAGGCGCAGCACATTGGGGCGCGCCAGCAGGCTCGCATAGTCCGCCAGCCGCACGCGGCTCTCCTGGACTTCCTTGAGCGGCTCGGGCGTCCGCAGGGTGACCAGGGCGATCGTCAGCGGCGCCATGATCACCAGGAACCAGCCCACCGCCTGGATGCCTTGCGCGTCGGTACGGTGCATCCCGTGGGTGATGATCGGGATCACCAGGCAGGCGACGGCGCCCAGGGTGCCCAGGCCCTGCATGGCGCCGAAGATCCGCGAGCGATGGGTGTAGCTGACCGCGAGCGTCGCGGCCCAGGCGTTCGCCGCCAGCAGCAGCAGCGACATGCCCAGGTACATGATCAGCAGCCACAGCAGCAGATAGCCGCGCGTGGCGCCCACCGGCGCCTCGTACATCATGTAGATGGCCAGCATCAGCACCGGCGCGCCCAGCATCATCCAGGGGCGGTAGCGCCCGATCGGCGTGCGCGTGCGGTCCATCACCAGGCCCAGGAACGGGTCCAGCGGGATGTCGATCAGCCGGATCAGGCCGAACACCCCGCCGACCGCCAGGCCCAGCCCGATATGGCTGGCGAAATAGTGCGGCACCTGCACCGCCACCGAGGTGTTGAGCGCCGAGAACGGCAGGTAGCAGCAGGCGAAGGTGAGGATGGAGCCCAGCGATAGGGGCGTCCCGGCGGCGGACTTGGCCAAACGCAAACCTCCTCGACGCCGCGCCTCTGGCGGGCGCGGTCAGACGAGCAGGTTACGCGTGAGGAGCCTCAGGCGCGCAAGTGGATTCGGCGTAATGTCAGTCGCGAAACGCGGTCTAGCCGCCTTGCAGCTTGCGGAAGAACTTGCCCGTCTGTTCGCCGCCGGCCTGATAGGCCTGCTGGCCGGCCGGATCGGTGATCTTCGACCAGTTGTCGCGGACCTCTTCCACCGACAGGCCGCCCTCGCCCAGGTAGACGCCCTCGGTCTCGACGATGCGGGCCAGCGCGAAGGCGCCGGCGCCGGCGGTCATGATGCAGCCGGTGGGCGCCTCTTCCGAGCAGAGGAACACCACGCCCGGCGTCACATATTCCGGCTTCAGGCGGTCGAAGATTTCCTGCGGCATGCCGAGGTTCTCGGTCATCCGCGTGGCGGCGACGGGCGAGACGGCGTTGACGTGGATGTTGTTCTTCTGGCCCTCGAGCTTCAGCGTGTTCATGAAGCCGATGATGCCGAGCTTGGCCGCGCCATAGTTCGACTGGCCGAAGTTGCCGTAGAGGCCCGACGAGGAGGTCGTGCAGACGATGCGGCCGTAGTTCTGCTCGCGCATGATCTCCCAGACCGCCTTGGCGGGCTTCACCGTGCCCAGCAGGTGGACGTTCAGCACGAACTCGAAGTCGGCGATCTCCATCTTGGCGAAGGTCTTGTCGCGCAGCACGCCGGCGTTGGCGACCAGGATGTCGATGCGGCCCCAGGCGTCCATCGCATGCTTGACCATCAGGGCCACGCCGGCGTCATCGGTGACCGATGAGCCGTTGGCGATGGCTTCGCCGCCGAGCGCCTTGATCTCCTCGACGACCTTGTTGGCCGCTTCGGACCCGCCGCCGGAGCCGTCCATCGAGCCGCCCAGATCGTTGACCACCACCTTGGCGCCGCGCCGGGCGAGCTCAAGAGCGTGCTGGCGGCCGAGGCCTCCGCCGGAGCCGGTGACAATGGCCACTTTGCCGTCGAAGCGGATGTCCGCCATGGGGAGGTCCTCGTTTGAGACGCAGATGCTTGCGATTCCGGCGGGCCTTGTGCGGCGCGGCGCGGGAGGCGTCAAGGCGGGGCCTGGGGTTGGGGCGGCTCTAAAACAGGTAAGGGGCGCCTGGACGGCCGGGTTGGCGGCGGCCGTCCAAACGCCCCTCGTCTCGCGCCTGGGTGCGCGAGCCTTGTGGCCCGTCTGTTAGGACGGGCCGGTCCCGTGCGGCCTATCCCACCGCCGGGGTGTTGGCCTGAGCCTGCTGCTGGGTGCGCATGAACTTCACCAGCACCCGCTGGCCGATCAGGAAGGGCGCGCCGTCGGTGGCGACGACCACCTCGACGACGCGTTCGTCGCTGCGTTCGGTCGGGTCGTCCGACTGGAGTTTGCGGGCGCCGAACACCGCGGCCCGGCGCAGCACCTTGCCCTGGATCACCTTGGCCGGATCGGCCTCGGGCGACAGCTGCACGTTCTGACCGATCAGTACGAAGGGCAGCGCGCTTTCGGAAATCTCAGCGCGGACGATGCGGTTGGCCTTGGGCTCCAGGTCGAACATGTTGGAGACGTTCAGCGTCGAGGCGCCGGCGCCCGGATTGGCGTAGCGGCGCACGATGCGGCCATCGGCCGGCGCGCGGATGATGGTCAGTTCCTGGATGTACTGGGCCTCGCTGAGCTTGGCCTGATAGGTGCCGATGGCGGCGTTCTGCGCCTCCAGGGCGGCTTCGCTCTGGTGGATGGCGTCCTGCGCCTGGTCGACCTGCTGGCGGGCCGCGAAGTTCTTCTCGATCAGCGGCTGCAGGCGGGCGTACTCGCGCCTGGCCGTGGAGATCTGCACCTGCAGCAGGGTGACCTGAGCCCGGGCCTGGCGCAGTTCGGCGGCGGCTTCGTCGGCGGCGAGGCGGGGCTGTTCGTCCTCCAGCCGGGCCAGGATCTGACCCTTCTTCACGTCATCGCCTTCCTGCACCAGCACTTCGCGGACGATGCCGGAGGTGCGGGCGGCGACCTGGATCACGCCGCCTTCCACGTCGGCCTTGCCGTTGGCGATGGCGACGTAGGGGCTCTTGGGCGCGGAGGCGGCGGCGACCTTTGCGGCGGCGGCCTTCTTGGCGGCGGCCTGGCTGTTCCAGAAGACGCCGCCGGCGGCGACCATCACCACGAGGACGGCGACAAACCAGACGATACGGTTACGGGCGAGGGCAAGCATGACGATGGTCCTTTGGGGCCCTTAGGCCCCGGCGAATTCGGGGAGGTGGCGATGGGGTTCGGGCGACAGTGGGTCGGCCCGGCGGTCATCGAGGATCAGGCCGTCCTCGATGTGGATGATGCGGTCGGCGTAGGCCTCCAGCCTGGGGTCGTGGGTGACGACCACCACGGCGGCCCCGAATGACTTGGCGGCGCGCTGCAGGAGCTTGATCACCACCTGGCCGTTCTCGCCGTCCAGCGCGCTGGTCGGCTCGTCGGCGAACAGCAGCTGCGGGTCCTTGGCGAGCGCACGCGCGATGGCCACGCGCTGCTTCTCACCGCCGGACATCTCGGAGGGGCGCGAGTTCATGCGCATCTCCAGGCCCACCTCGGTGAGCGCGATCGCCGCCTTGTGGCGGGCCTCGGAGCGCGAAAAACCTTTGTACTTGAGGATGATCTCGACCTGCTGGCGCGCGGTCAGCGCCGGGAACAGGTTGAAGCCCTGGAAGATGAAGCCGCAGTGGTCGAGCCGGAAGCGGTCGATCTTGCTGGGCTTCAGCGCCCAGATGTCCTGGCCCATGGCACTGACCGAGCCGGTGTCAGGGCGCAGCAGGCCTGACAGCGCCGCGACGAGCGTCGACTTGCCCGAGCCCGACGGGCCCATGACCATGGTCACTTCGCCGTGCAGGGCTTCGAAGTCGACCGACTTCAGCACCTCGATGTGCGTGCGCCCGGTCTTGAAGCGCTTCACGAGGCCTTTTGCCACCAGGGCGGGTTGGGAAGAGCTCATCGCAGCAGGTCCGCAGGTTGGCTTTTCTTGAGGATGCCCAGGGAGAAAAGCCCTGAGAGGATCGAGATGGCGGCCAGGAGGATGACCACGGTGATCACCCAGGGCAGCGGGAAGCCCATCGGCATGCCCAGGCTGCTGCCCAGCAGGTAGACGAGGAAGGTGAAGACGCCCGTGGCGATCAGGCCGGCCACGCCGACCCAGAGCGACAGCTCGAAGACGATCATGCCGAGCGAGCCCATGGAGACGCCAAGCGCCCGCAGGCTCGCGAACTCCTTGATGCTGGCCAGGATCGCGCCGCGCAGGGTTTGCGAGGTGATGCCGACCCCGATCAACAGGCCCAGGAACAGCGAGAAGCCCAGGAAGATGCCGATGATCTGCTGGCCCATCAGGGCCTTCTGATTGGCCGCCGCCAAGTCGGGCTTGCTCCAGGCCTTGTAGGCGCCGCGGCTGGCCGCATTCAGCTCATCGCGCACCTGCAGGGCCTTTGACGGATCCTTCAGGCGCACCATCAGGGGGCCGGTCTTGCCATTCCTCGGCCCCATGCCCAGCAGTCGCAGGGTGTCGCGCGACATGTAGACGGTGGGCTGGTCGACGTTGGGGTAGTTTTCGAGAACGCCGCGGACGTGAACGGTCTTGCCGCCCAAGGTCGCCGTGGCCCCCAGCTTGGTGCCAAGCCGGGCCAGCGCGGTCTTGTCCATGATCACCGCATAGGGCTCGAGCAGGGCGAGCCGGATCGATTCCGGGTAGTCGACCGGCAGCGTCACCGAGTCCGGCGTCGGGTCGACGTCGAAGGTGTTGACGAAGGTGGTCACCGCCTTCTTGCCCTTCTCCGGAGTGTTCACCCAGCGCGCGCCGTCGCCGTCCAGGCTCTCGACCTGGGTGACCTGCGGGTTCAGGTAGATCAGCGGCTGGATGCGTTCTGGCAGGCTGTTGGGACCGGAGTTGATCAGGCTCTCGTTCTTCGGCGTTAGGATCATCAGGTCCGCGCGGGACCGGTCGATGGACGCGGTGATGCCCTTCACGATGCCGGTGAACATGCCGACCTGCGCCAGGATCAGCAGGCCCGAGAAGGCCAGCGCGACCATGGCGGCGCTGTAGCGCTTCCACTCGTAGAGCAGCGTGGCCAGAGCCAGCGACATGGACGCCTCCCGTTCGAGCGCGAGATGGTCCTGCCGCGGCGGAGGGGCCAGTTAAATCCCCGTAACTGGGACGTAACAGGCCAACCGTTCGCGAGCGGGGGAAGCGCTCAATGACAAGGAGGCGCGAGGGGCGGGCCTCAGATGCGGATCGCGGGATTAAACCTTCGTAATCCGCCGGGAGCTGTAGCCCGGCCGGCTACTGGCCGGGCTTGGCCTTCTCCGGGATCGGCGTGCCGAAGATGCCGGGGCCCATGGTCGGCTTGATGCCCTGGGCCTCCTGGCTGCGCGCGCCGCCCAGGATGCCGGCCATGGCGTAGTTGCCCTCGTGGCAGGCGTATTCGTAGACGTTCTCCTTGCGCGCGTTCAGGCTCTCCTCCGCGCGCCAGGCCTGGGTGTAGTAGATCGGATCCTCGACCTCGAAGGCGTAGAAGATCTGGGTCGCCGAGACCCGGGTGAACTTCTCGGTCACGTGGCCCCTGTCGGACAGGAAGATCGGCCCGCCGCGGCCTTCTTCCGGGTTCACGTTGACGGTGTCGACCACCAGGGTGTCGCCGTCCCACCAGCCGACGCTGTCGCCCAGCCACGGCGCCATGGCGGCCGGGCGGTGATGAAAGATGGCCTCGGCCTTCGACTTGAACATCGGGATGACGCGGGCGTCGTGGACCATCTCCACGTCGATGACGATGGCGTCGGGCGTCTCCACGATCTGATAGTTGTTGTTGTAGATCGTGTTCAGCATTCCAGGCCCGCCGGCGCCGGTGAAGCCGATCATGCAGCGTTCGGGCAGGGGCAGGTACTCGGGCCCCTGGAACAGATGGTTGGCGCGCTCGGCGCGGGCGGCGGTCAGCAGCTTGCGGCCGGCGTCGGAGAGCGGCATCTGGCCATTGGCCGGCTCGACGATCCAGGAGGTGCGGAACTGGCCCTTCACATTGGCCAGGCTCTTGCCCGGGTCGATCCAGAAGGTGTTGTAGCCGCGGTCGTTGTTGCCGTCCTTGAGCAGATTGTCGTCGAGGTTGGACGGGCCTTCCTCGGCCGCCGCGAGCTTCTCGAAGGGGCTCTCCTTGGCGAGCTTGGCGGCCTGCGCCTGGTCGACCACCAGCCCGCCTACGCCTGGCGCGCGGGTGAGGTTGGTCACCGAGGCGTTGGACCAGACGCCGGTCAGGTCTGGCTTGCCGTAGCTGGTGCGCGGCGGGCTGTAGGCCTTTTCCGCCGCCTGCACGGCGCCTGCCGCCGTGAGCGCACATGCCAATACCGCAGCGATCGAAACGCTCTTGCCCATAGCCCTGCTCCCTAAAGCGGGCGCTCTCGCGATAGGCCGGGCGCCCGTCCGTTTTGATCCACAGAGTCTAGCAGAGTCCGGGGCGATCCGCAGGCTGCAATCTTGCGCCCACCCGACTTCTGCCGCTCTATCAGCGGTTTGGGGGCCGCGAGACTCAAGTTTGCAGACTTGGGGGCGGCGAAGGGGATCGCGGCTGTATGTTCCGTCTTGAGAATGCGCAGAGCCTGGTGGGCATCGCTCTGGCCATCGGCCTTTGCTGGGCGCTTTCGGAGAACCGCCGCGCCTTCCCGTGGAAGCTGGCGATCGGCGCGGTGCTGGTGCAGGCGGTGCTGGTGCTGGCGCTGTTCGGCCTGCCGGCGCTGCGCTCCGCCCTGCAGGGCGTCGGCCATGCGGTGGACGGGCTCTCGGCCTCGACCCAGGCCGGCGTCGCCTTCGTGTTCGGCTTTCTCGCAGGCACGCCCAACCAGCCCTATGCCCTTACCGACCCAGGCTCGCTATTCGTCTTCGCCTTCCGCGTGCTGCCGGTGATCCTGGTGGTCTGCGCGCTGGCGGCGCTGCTGTGGCACTGGCGGATTCTGCGCTGGATCACGCAGGGGTTTGGCGTGGTCTTCGAAAAGACCATGGGCATGCGCGGTCCGCCGGCCCTGGCTACCGCCGCCACGGTCTTCATGGGCCAGGTGGAAGGGCCGATCTTCATCCGCTCCTATCTGCCGACGCTCTCGCGGTCCGAGCTGTTCATGCTGATCGCGGTCGGCATGAGCTGCGTCTCCGGCTCGACCATGGTGGCCTATGCGACGATCCTGAAGGACGTGCTGCCCAACGCCGCCAGCCATGTGCTGACCGCCTCGATCATCTCCGCCCCGGCTGGCATCCTGCTGGCGCGCATCCTGATCCCGCGGATGCCCGAGCAGGAGGTTGCGGGGCCCACCAGCGAGGAGACGGACAAGGTCTATGAGAGTTCGGTCGACGCCCTGATCAAGGGCACGTCGGACGGGCTGGCCATCGTGCTCAACATCGCCGCCACCCTGATCGTGTTCGTGGCCCTGGTGGCCATGGTCAACGGCATCCTGGGGATGTTCCCCAACATCGGCGGTGCGCCGATCTCTGTGGAGCGGATCCTGGGCGTGATCTTCGCCCCGCTGGCCTGGGCGCTCGGCATCCGCTGGGCCGATGCGCCGACGGCGGGATCGCTGCTGGGCGTCAAGCTGGTGCTGACCGAGTTCACCGCCTTCATCCGCATGGGGGCGATTCCCACCGGCGCGATCGACGAGCGGACGCGGGTGATCATGACCTACGCGCTCTGCGGCTTCGCCAACATCGCCTCGGTGGGCATCAACGTCGCCGGCTACTCGGTGCTGGTCCCAGAGCGGCGGCAGGAGATCATGGGCATAGTGTGGAAGGCGATGATGGCCGGCTTCCTGGCAACCTGCCTGACCGCCTCGGTGGTCGGCTTCATGCCGAGCGAGCTGTTCGGCCACGAGCCGCCACCGCCCGCCAAACCCGCCCCGCCGGTGCTGCAGCCGACGCTGGCGCCCAATCCGGCGGCCTCGACGGACACCAGCACAGCCACTGCGGCGCCCGCGAGCAAGCCATGAAACTCTACGACGCCCCGGTTGCGCCAAACCCCCGCCGGGTACGCTGGGTGATGGCCGAGAAGGGCATCGGCGATATCGAGGTCGTACAGGTCTCGATTCCCGACGGCGAGCACAGGCGGCAGAGCTATCTGGCCAAGGCTGGCCTGCCGCAGCTGCCGATGCTGGAAATGGACGACGGGACGACGATCACCGAGTCGTTGGCGATCTGCCGCTACCTGGAAAGCCGCTATCCGGAGCCGAACCTGTTCGGGCGGAGCCCGGAAGAGACCGCGGTCATCGAGATGTGGACGCGGCGTGTGGAGATGATGGTGGCCACCCCCTTCATGCTGGGCGTCCGCCACGCGCACCCGGCCTTCGCCGCCCTGGAGGCCCAGGTGCCCGAGGTCGCCGAATGGAACCAGAAGACGGGGCTTTCGGCGCTGAAGCTGCTCAACCGGCGCCTGCGTGAGAGCGAGTGGCTGGCGGCCGACCGGCTGACCATCGCCGACATTGTGGCCTGCGTGGGCATTGACTTCGCCCGCATCGTCAAGCTGCGCCCGCCCGAGGAGCTGACGAACCTTGGGCGCTGGCTGACCGCCATGCGCGAGCGCCCGGCGGCCAAGGCCTAGACGCCTAGTTCTTCAAGCCGGCCACGCGTTCCATCATCGGCTGTTGCAGACCCGGCAGGTTGTTCACCGTGCGCATGGCCAGATTGCGGACTCCGATCACCAGCGGATTGGACGACTGCACCACCCCCAGCAGACGTTCGCTGAGCAGGATCCAGCGTCGCCCGACCGGATGGCGCTCCGAGGTGTAACCGTCCAGCGTCCCCTCGCTAAGGCGGCGGACGAAGACGAAGGCGTCCTCGATGCCGAGATTCATGCCCCGCGCGCCGATCGGCGAATGGACGTGGGCCGCATCGCCGCCCAGGAAGACGCCGCCGGTCTGGTAGCTGTCGGCCTGGCGCACCGGGATGTGGAAGGTGTCGCTCTGGCTGACCTGCGCGCTCTCGACACCGGGCAGATGAGCTAGCGGCTCCGGCGTGTTCGAGACCGCCCGGAACCGCTTGGGTCCGATCGGGATGATGAAGCCCATGTCGCCGTTGCGGTGCAGGTTGGCCATGGCGGTGGCTTCCGGGAACGGCCAGTCGGGGATGACCGCGTCGGCGATGCTCCAGATGCGCTTGTGGGTGTAGCCGGAGAAGCCAAGGTTCAGCACCTCGCGCACCCGGCTGTGCGCGCCATCGGCGCCGAACACATAGTCGAAGGTCCCGCCGTGGGCGCCCTTGAGGTCCGCCTCCACCTTGCCGCCGGCCAGGCGGATCTCGGTGAGCTCGACATTCCATTCGGGGCGCACGCCCAGGCTGACGAGCACGTCCTCCATCACCGTCTCGGTCTCGCTTTGCGGCAGGGCGAGCATGAAGTTGAAGCGATGCGGCAGGCGGCGGACTTGGATTTCGGCGAGCAGGCGGCCCTCGTAGCGCGCCTGAACGCCCTGCATGCGGATGCCCTGCGCCAGCAGCCGCTCGGTGACGCCGCTCGCGTCCAGGATCTCCAGGCTGCGCGGATTGATGCCGACGGCCTTGCTGAGCGGCGTCGGGCCGGGCGCCTTGTCGATGATCCGCGGGTGGTAGCCCAACCGGGCCAGTTCCAGCGCCGCGGTCAGGCCGCAGGGGCCGGCGCCGACGATCAGGATCTTCGGACGCGAGGGAGCTTTTGCCATGGCGGGGTCAACGTCCTTCGGGGACGCCGGTTCAGCCGGCGGGCTTCGGCGGCGGCGTCGGGGGCAGGGGATAGACGATGAAGTCGTCGTGCCTATCCCGCACCGGCGTCTCGCCCATCTTATGAACCGCGGCCTGCAGTTCAAGCAGGTCCGCGTAGGGCAGCTCCAGGGCGTGCTCGTTCGGGTGAGCCGGCGCACGCATCGGGAAGTCCTGGCCGGGCGTCGTGGTCATCTCGATGTGGGCGCCCAGGACGTGGCTGACCTTGCGCCCTTTCGTGAAGGCCACGGCGCGGTCGATGCTGTCGCGGTAGGCGCCGATCTGGTCCGCCGGCACATAGAGGCGGCCCGGATAGAGGGTGTCGCCGGACAGCAGCAGATGCGTCCGCTCGTCGAACAGCATGATGTGCGACGGATGGTGGCCCGGCGTCGGGATGACGTCGAGCACGCGGCCGCCCAGATCGAATTTGACGATGTCGTGGGGCCAGTCGGCGATCTTGAAGAAGGCCGCGACGTCGGCGGCGGTCCAGCCGACCACCATGGTGTCCGGCCGGTCCTTGAACTCCGTATCGCCCTGCCGGTGGTCGCCGTGGCTGTGGGTGTGGGCGACGACCAGCGGGATCGAGGCGCGGTGGTGGGCCTTCAACCAATCGGCGATGACGCCGTCGACGGTCGGCCGCACCTGCAGACCGCCCGCGCCGGTGTCGAGCAGCAGGGCCCGGTCTTTGCCGAGCAGCAGATAGAGGAAGGGCGCCTCGAAGTTGGTCTTCACCGACTGGCGGATGACATAGGTGTCGGCGTCGTAGCGCTGCACCTGCATCGCAGGCTCGCTCGCCTGCGTCCCGTCGATCCAGGGCTGGAACAGCGGGGCGGCCAGCGCCGCGCCGGGGGCGGCCAGGAGCGCGACGACGAGGGCGGCGGCGAACCTCATGTGGCGCTCCGATGGACCTGCGCGATCAATTCCAGCGAGCGGATGCGCGCGTCAAGGCTGGGGCCGGTGGCCAGGACGAAAACCTCGTCGGCCTGGGCGCGGTGCGCCTTGTCGGCGAGGCGCGCGTGGACGGTGGCGGCGTCCGCGGCGATGGCCTGGCCTTCGACCAGGGTGCGCACCGGTGTCCCGGCGTGTTCGGCCAGGAAGGCCTCGGCGCTGGCCAGGTCGGTGAACCGCTGGCGGCGGCCGGAGAGCATCGAGACGGTGGCGGCGCGGCGCAGCGCATCCTCCGCCCAGGCCTGTTCGGTAGTCTCGGCGGCATAGGCGATCAGCGCGATCCCGGCCCAGGGCTCCGCACTCAGCGCCGAGGGCTGGAAGGCCTTGCGGTAGGCCGCCACCGCCGCCCCGCCTTCGCTCCGCGCGATAAACTCCGCGAACACCATGCCGACCCCCATCTGGCCGGCAAAGATCGCGCTTTCTTCCGAGGTGCAGAGCACGAAGACCTGCGGGTGCGAGGGGCCGGAGGGACTGGCGTGGATGCCGTGCAGAGGATGCTCGTCGCCGATCGGCGCCTTGCCGGACGCGTCCAGCAGCCAGCTGGTCAGCAGGTGGAAATACTGCGGGAAGGCCTCCGAGCCGACGGAGCGCAAGGCGCCGCCGGTCCGCGCATCGGTTCCCAACGCGCGGCCAAGGCCCAGGTCGATGCGGCCGGGCGCCAGCGCCTCCAGCTCCATGAACACCTCCGCCACCTTCAGCGGCGAATGGTTCACCAGCATCACCCCGCCGGAGTCCAGGCGGATGGTGCTGGTCGCCTGGGTTAGCGCGGCGATCAGGATCTCCGGCGCGGGCGATCCCAGGGCGGCGATGTTGTGGTGCTCCGCCAGCCAAAGCCGGTGATAGCCGAACCGCTCGGCGGCCCGGGCGACCGCGATCGTCTGGCGCACGGCCTCAGCCTGCGTGGCGTCGCCGGTGACCGGCGACAGGTCGAGCGCGGAAAGGATCACCCGTCTACTCGTCCAGGTACTTCCAGGTGTCCGCCCCATCGAACTGGCGAATACGGATCGCGGGCCAGTCGAGCCCATCGACCAGGCGCACGTTCAGGCCCATGCGCTCCTGCGCCCCGTCGAGGCTCTGCCAGTGGGTGGTGACGCCGCAGGTCTTGCAGCGATGGAAGGCCAGCATCCGGTCGCCCCAGACGTAGGGTTGGGTCGAGCCCGCCCTGGGCATCCCCACCTCGGACGGCGAATAGTAGGCCCAGCGCGCGGCGAGCTTGCGGCAGATCGAGCAGTTGCACTCCGTCACCGTGTGCGGCGCGGTCGGCGCCGTCAGCTTCACGGCCCCGCAATGGCAGGCGGCCTCGATCATCTTGGTCCTCCGTACCCACCCATAGGGGGACAAGGCGCGACGGCCTGTCCAGTCCGGATATCTAGGAACGCCGAGTGGTCTTTTTGAGGACCGAGGAGAAACTCATCATCGGTTCGCCGCCGGTCGTGGCGTTGGCGATGATCCCGCGCACGAAGACCATGCTGCGGCCCGCCTTCACCACCTCGCCGGTGCATTCGACCAGATCGCCGATGCCGCAGCTGCCGACGAACTCGCCGTTGAAGGTCGCCGTCACGCTGCTGCCGCCCTCGATGGCCTCGCGGGCGATCCAGAACAGGCTGAAGTCGGCGAAGGTCATGGCGCAGCCGCCGTGCAGGAACATGCCCCCGTTCATGTGCTTGCGCTCAGCGCGGAAGGCGCAGATGCGGCGGCCCGCCTCGTCGATGCGGCAATAGAACGGCCCGGCCAGGTCCTCGAACGGGTCGCCGCCCGGATACTGGTTCCAGCCGGCCCATTCGCCCTCGGTGATGACGATCATCTTGGAGGTGTAGTTGGTGTCGAGTTCGCCGCCGTCCATCGGTTCTCCAGATGCGTCCGGGAAGGGTTTGCCCCTCGCGGTCTCAAACACTAGTTTGCCGGCGCCTGACGCCTGCCCAAAGTCTGCAAGGAGCCATAATGAAACGCGCCGCCATCGTCTCCCCCATCCGCACCGGTGTCGGCAAATACCTGGGCGCGCTCAGCGACATCACCGCCGGCGACCTGGGCGCGGTGGTGCTGAAGGCGCTGGTGGAGCGGACGAAGATCGATCCGGGCAGGATCGACGACGTGATCTTCGCCCAGGGCTATGCGTCGGGCGAGGCGCCCTGCATCGCGCGCTGGTCGGCGCTGGCCGCGGGCCTGCCGATCGAGGTGCCCGGCTATCAGCTCGACCGCCGCTGCGGCTCCGGCCTGCAGGCGGTGGTCGACGCGGCGATGATGGTGCAGACCGGCGTGGCCGACGTGGTCGTGGCTGGCGGCGTCGAGAGCATGAGCAACGCCGAGTACTACACCAACGATATGCGCAAGGGCGCGCGGATGGGCTCGGTCACCTTGCACGACCGCCTGGCGCGCGGCCGGGTCATGAGCCAGCCGATCGAGCGCTTCGGGGTCATCAGCGGCATGATCGAGACCGCCGACAACCTGGCCCGCGACTATCAGATCAGCCGGGAAGCCGCCGACGAATACGCCGCCGAAAGCCACAAGCGCGCCGCGGCGGCCTGGGCCGCCGGCAAGTTCGACGACGAGGTCGTGCCGGTCTCCGTGCCGCAGAAGAAGGGCGATCCGATCGTCTTCCGCATGGACGAGGGCGTCCGCGCCGACGCCACCGCCGAGAGCCTTGGCAAGCTGCGCCCCATCGAGAAGGACGGCGTGGTCACCGCCGGCAACGCCAGCCAGCAGAACGACGCCGCCGCCGCCTGCCTGGTGGTCGCCGAGGACAAGCTGGCCGAACTGAACCTCGACCCGATGGGCTGGTTCGTCAGCTGGGCCGCCGCCGGCTGCGAGCCATCGCGCATGGGCATCGGCCCGGTGCCGGCGGTGAAGCGCCTGTTCGAACGCACCGGCATGGGCTGGGACGACATCGACCTGGTCGAGCTGAACGAAGCCTTCGCGCCGCAGGTGCTGGCGGTGCTGAAGGGCTGGGGCTGGGATGAGCGCGACCGGCTGAACGTCAATGGCTCGGGCATCAGCCTGGGCCACCCCATCGGCGCCACCGGCGGCCGCATCCTGGCCAACCTGCTGCGCGAGCTGCAGCGCCGCGACGGCAAGTACGGTCTGGAGACCATGTGCATCGGCGGCGGCCAGGGCATCGCCGCGATCTTCGAGCGCGCCTGATGGCCCTCGATCTCGAAACCCGCGAACAGCTGATCGACACCGTCCGCCGGTTCGTCGCCGAGCGCCTGCGGCCCCTCGAGGCCAAGGTCGCCGAAGACGACGCCATGCCCGACGACCTGCTGGAGGAGATGAAGGCGCTGGGCCTCTATGGCCTGTCGATCCCGGAAGAATACGGCGGCCTCGACCTCTCCATGGAGGACGAATGCCTGGTGGCCGTCGAACTTGGCCGTACCAGCCCCGCCTTCCGCTCGGCCTTCGGCACCAACGTCGGCATCGGCTCCCAAGGCCTCTGCATGTTCGGCACCGACGCCCAGAAGCAGAAGTACCTGCCGGGCATCGCGTTGGGTGAGATCATCACCTCCTTCGCGCTCACCGAGCCGGAGGCCGGGTCGGACAGCGCCAACGTCCAGACCCGCGCGATCCTCGACGGCGACCACTACGTACTGAACGGCGCCAAGCGGTTCATCACCAACGCCAACAAGGCTCACCTCTTCACGGTCATGGCCCGCACCGATCCGGAGAAGCCCGGCGCCGGCGGCGTCTCGGCCTTCCTGGTGGAGCGCGACCTGCCGGGGCTCAGCGTCGGCAAGCCTGAGAAGAAGATGGGCCAGCAGGGCGCCCACATCTGCGACGTGATCTTCGACAATGTCCGCGTGCCGGTGGAAAACCGCCTGGGCCGCGAGGGCGAGGGCTTCAAGGTCGCCATGCAGGTGCTGGACCGCGGGCGCCTGCACATCTCGGCGGTCTGCATCGGCGTCGCCGAGCGGCTGATCAAGGACTGCGTCGCCTACATGAGCGAGCGCAAGCAGTTCGGCCAACCCTTGAGCAGCTTCCAGCTCCTTCAAGGGATGATCGCCGACTCCAAGACCGAAAGCCTGGCGGCCAAGGCCCTGACCATGGAAACCGCCCGCAAGCGCGACGCGGGCGAGAGCGTCACCATGGAGGCGGCCGCGGCCAAGTACTTCGCGTCTGAGATGGTCGGCCGCGTCGCCGACCGGGCGGTGCAGATCTTCGGCGGCGCCGGCTACGTCGCCGACCACGGCATCGAGCGCCTCTACCGCGACGTGCGCATCTTCCGCATCTACGAGGGCACCAGCCAGATCCAGCAGGTGGTCATCGCGCGTGAGACCCTGAAGCGGGGCGGCTGATGTCGGTGGAAATCGAGACTGCGGTCTTCGACCTGCTCAACGCCAAGATCGCGCCGGGCAAGTCCGTATCGCCGGAAGAGGTCGCCCGCGCAGTCGATCCGGAGGGGTGGCGGCGCCTGCTGGGCCACGTCCGCGCCGTGGTGCGCGGCCTGGCGCGCCAGGGCAAGCTGGTCATCCTGCGCCACAACAAACCCGCCGACCCCGACGACTTCAAGGGCGTCTACCGCCTGCGTTTGCCGATCGGGGGCGACCCGACGTTCGCGGCGCCCGCCGCGGAGGTGGATGAGGGCGATGCGGCCTGAGGCCGCCTCGAAACGGCCGGCCTCCTGTGGCAGATAGCGGCCTGTGATGACCCGCCTCGCCGCCCTGCTTCTCGCCGGACTTCTGCTCGCCGGCTGTACGCCTTTGATGGTGCAGCAGGCCGGCCAGCCGCCGCTGGGCTTTGGCGGGGCCCGCATCGAGGCCAGCGACATCATAAGCTTCGACGGGGCCAAGCTCGGCTTGTCGGAGTGGGACGCCACGACCGGCGAGCCTTGGGCGGTGATCGTCGGCGTGCACGGCATGAACGACTACGCCAACGCCTTCCACATGGCCGCGCCCTGGTGGGCCAGCCAGGGTGTCACCACCATCGCCTACGACCAGCGGGGCTTCGGACGCTCGCCGGGCCGCGGCGTCTGGGCAGGCGACGAACTGATGGTCGAGGACCTGCGCACCGTTGCCGCCCTGGTCCGCCAGAAGTATCCGCACGCGCTGGTGGTCGTGGCCGGCGAGAGCCTGGGCGGCGCGGTGGCGGCGGAGGCCTTTGGCTCGGACCGGCCACCGACCGCCGACCGGCTGGTGCTGCTGTCGCCGGCGGTCTGGGGCTGGCGGGCCCAGCCGCTGCCCAACAAGACGCTTCTGTGGTTCGCCGCCAACTTCACCGGCCAGAAGGTCTATGAGCCGCCGCGCTGGCTCACCTCCAAGGTCAGCCCCTCGGACAACCGCGACGAACTGATCGCCATGGGCAAGGACCCGCTGATGATCTGGGGCGCGCGGTCCGACACCCTCTACGGCCTGGTCTCGACCATGGATAAGGCGGCCGACGACGTGGGCAAGGCCAGCCTGCCGACGCTCTATCTCTACGGCGCCCACGACCAGATCATCCCGAAGAACGCGGCGTTCAAGGCGGCGGCGCAGCTGAAGGCGACCGACCGTTCGGCCTACTACGCCCACGGCTGGCACCTGATGATGCGCGACCATCAAGGGCCGATGGTGTGGAAGGACGTGCTGAGCTTCATCCGCGATCCGGCCGCCCCGCTGCCGTCCGGCGCGCCGCCGATCCCGACCGCGCCGGGCGGCCAGCAGCATGCGACCAAGGGGCGGACTCAGGCGGCGGCCGGGTCCTGATCGGGGTTGTTCCGTTAACCGGTCCGGCGTAGAGGCTGGCGCAAATCCTTTCCCCAGAACCAGCGAAGTCCGCGGCATGACCTTGTTCGATTCCCCAGCATTCGAGGGCCACGAAGGGGTCCACGCCTTTTTCGACGAAAAAACCGGCCTCAAATGCATCATCGCCGTGCATTCCACGGCCCGCGGCCCCGCCGCCGGCGGCTGCCGCATGTGGCCGTTCCCGAGCGCCGACGCGGCGCTGGAGGACGCGCTGCGGCTCTCCCGCGCCATGTCCTACAAGAACGCAATGGCCGACCTGGAGCTGGGCGGCGGCAAGGCCGTGATCATCGGCGACAGCCGGACCATGAAGACGCCTGCGCTGTTCGAAGCCTTCGGCCGCGCGGTCGAGGATGTGGGCGGCAAGTACTGGACCGCCGAGGACGTCGGCGTCTCGCCGGCCGACCTGATGCACGCGCGCAAGACCACCCGCTATGTGGCCGGCCTGACGGGCCACGCCGCCGCCTCGGGCGATCCGAGCCCGGTCACCGCCGAGGGCGTGTTCCGGGGCGTGACGCTCGGCGTGCGCCGGGCGCTGAACCGTGACCTCGACGGCGTCACCGTGGCGATCCAGGGCGTCGGCCACGTCGGCGCCTATCTGGCCGAAAAGCTGCACGCCGCCGGCGCCAAGCTGATCATCACCGACGTGAACCAGGACGCCTTGCGCGAAGTCGCCGACAAGACCGGCGCGAAGATCGTCCCGCCGCACGGCATCTTCGACGCCGACGCCGAGGTCTTCGCCCCCTGCGCCCTGGGCGGCGCCATCAACATCGACACCCTGCCCAGGCTGAAGGCCAAGGTGATTGCCGGCGGGGCCAACAACCAGCTGGCCGAGCCCGAGATTGGCCGCGCGCTCTACGAACGCGGCATGCTCTACATGCCCGACTACGTGATCAACGGTGGCGGCATCATCAACGTCGCCGGCGAGATCCGCGCGCTCGACCGCGGTGAATCCTTCGACCCCGCCTGGGTGGAGATGAAGCTCGGCCGCCTGATGGAAACGCTGGCCGAGGTGCTGGACCGCTCTAAGTCCGAACACCGCCCGACCCACGAAGTGGCCAACGAAATGGCCAAGGCCCGGATCAGCCTGGCGGCGGAGCAGAAGAAGGCGGCGGCCTAGGCCTAAAGCGCCGCCAGCTTGGCGGTGCGGGGTTCCTTCACCGCGACGATCAGCAGGATCAGGCCCGCGGTCAGCATGCCGATCGAGGCGCCGAAGACGACGCCGTAGCCGAGAAGATCGGCCATCAGGCCGCCGATCAGGGGGCCGGCGGTGGCGGTGATGCTTTCGGCGGTGGCGGAGACGGCGATGCGCATCGGCAGGTCGTCGCGGTGGCCGAACTCCAGGATCATGGTCTGGGCGGCCATCATGTAGCCGGCCTGCGCCGCGCCCAGGCCGAAGAACGACACAAAGATCGCCGGGCCGACGTGCATCTCCAGCAACAGCACCGTGGCGGCGATCCACAGCGCGATAGAGAGCAGCAGCACCAGCCGGAAGCCGGTCTTGTCGCCCAGGTTGCCCCACAAGAGGTTCGAGACGGTGTCGGCGCCCAGGAAGGCAAAGGACAGGTTGCCGAGCACCTCGCCGGTCAGGTTCATCTGATGGCCGACATAGAGGATGTAGAACGGCGTCGCGATCCTCGCCGAGGTCGCCAGCATCTGCACCAGCAGGAAGCAGGCGTAGCTGCGGTCCTGGAAGATCAGGGTGGGCGCATCGCGCAGGCGGTCCCGGAACCGCGCTTGCGGCCGCGTCGTCGGCGGCTCCGGCTCTTTCAGCAACAGCTGCAGGGCTGACAAGCCCAGGCTGGTCAGGATGAAGGCGAAGACGAAGGTCGTCGAATAGCCGTTCCCAAACAGGTTGTGGCCGATGAAGTAGGTGCCGGCCACCTTCGCCAGGATGGCGGCGATGATCCCGCCGGTGAAGTTCCGCCAGGCCTGCAGGCGGCCCCGCCGGCTGGTCGGGATCACCTTGGCCATCAACAGGCCGAACACCACCCGCTGCGCGCCCATGAACAGGCCGAACATGCCGATGAAGAACAGCATGGCGCCGAGCAGGCTCTTGTCCTTGAGGAACCAGCCGGCGAGCGCCATGCAAAGGATCGCGACGCGCCCCAGGCCGCCCATCCACATGGCGGCCGGCATCACCTTGGTGCGGTGTTCCACCTGCGAACCCGCGAAGATCGGCGCGATCACGCCGCCGAACTGCTGCAACGCCAGCGCCAGCCCCACGATCAGGTTGGAGCCGGAGATCATGTGGATGTAGGCGGGCAGGAAGGTCGGGGCGTTGATCAGCCGAAAGCCGGTCATGCCCAGCATGCCGTGCAGGTAGTTGCCGAGGTAGTTGCGCCTCAGATTGTCCCAGACGAACTTCTCATAGGCCGCCTCGCGCTCGGCGAGGTCGGCCTCGCCCCCAGCAACATCTGAGGGTTCGGCGGTGGGGAGGGTTTCGGCGTCCAAAGCGCCACCGCTCTAACAGAGTCCCGCCGCCTCGCGAAAGGGGTCGGCGGGCAGGGCTGCCTACACCCGGCGGTATTCGACCTTCGACCCGTCGTCGAGCTTGCCGGTGAGCGAGGTCCAGGCGCCGGACGCGTCGTAGAAATCGTCGATCTCGGTCTCGCCGCGGATGGTCACGTGGTCGGGCGAGACCTTGGCCACCTTGACCTTGAGGATCTTGCCGGTCTGCGGATTGAACAGCGGGGCGCCGGAGAAGATCTGCTCGTTCCAGTGGTTCATCGGGTTGGTGTCGGCGCTGAAGGTCGACTTGCCGTAGTTGCAGTCGACGTGGATGGCGCCGCCGGACCGCTCGGCCGTCACCTTCTCGTCCTTGCCGTTGGTGGTGGTCGCGGTCTCCAGCGAGGCGAAGACGCCGCCCGCGTGCTTTTCCAGCGCATGGTGGTGATATTTGAAAACCGGCACCGGCCCGATCTTGACGGTCATCACCGCGTCGGTGGTGGCGGTGAGGTTGGCGTCTTCGCCGCTGAAGGCCACGTGGTGCTCGCCGATCTTCGCCCCGTTGCGGAACACCGCGAAGGTCAGGTTCTTCGGCGCGGCGAACGCCAGCCGGGGCGCCAGCGGCAGGATCAGACCCGCGGTCAGGATGGCGCGGCGGGACAGAACGGAAAACTCGGGCATCGAGGACCTCTTGGGCGGCGCGGTGACGCCGGACTTGCCAGGACTACGAAACCCGATTGGCGATGGATGCGCTAGTGGGCGGGTTTACTAGTGGCCGGGACGAGGTTCGACGATCCGCGCCGGCCGCGAGGGCGCCGCGCTTTTGTCGTCGGCCCGCCGCCCATGCTGCGGCGAAGGGACGGACTTGGGGAAGCTGAAGGTCCCGAAGCGGTCTTGCTGCTGGAAGCCCTGCGTCATCGTCGCATCTCCCCAAGCCAGTTTTGGGAACCATGTTTGGCTCGCGCTAAAATGCTCCACCGCGGCCGCGGAAGCGACCGGGCGCGGCGCACGTCTGCGTGAAGACCACCCTCTAATTCAGGCCGTCACGGGCTCCGCCTTGGCCAGGGCGGGGTAGAAGCGCTGCATCATCCGCTCGCTGTAGGCGACCAGGTTGGGGTGTTTCAGCAGCGCATCGCGGACCGGGGTGTCGAAGTGTGAGGTGAGGACGGCGCTCAGGCCCGCGAACAGGGTGGCGTCGGCGCCGCCCATGGTCTCGCCGGCGAGATAGGGGCCATCGCCGAGCGTCTCGGCCAGGGAGGCGAAGGAGCGTCCGGCGAGTTGGGCGACCTCGCCCAGCGAATGGCGGCCGAAGCCCTGCGCGTGCAGCACGTCCAGCATCCGTGCGCGGGCGGCCTCCAGCACGTCGGCCGGCGCGTCGCCGAAGAAGATCGCCGGGCCCCTGTCGAAGTTTTCCTTCACCGCCCAGCGGGCGTAGACGGTCGCCCAGTAGACGTGGTCCTCGATCACCCGCTCGACGGCCCAGGCGGCGGCGCGTTGCCGCCCGTCGAGACCGGCGTCCAGGTCGACCCCGTACTTGCGCTCAAGGTGCTCGCGGATGAACACCGAGTCTCCGATGCGTACGCCGTTGTCCTCGATGAACGGCAGCTTGCCCTTGGGCGCTTCGGGCGGCCGCGACCGGTCGGTGCGGTAGGCCAGCCCCGACATCTTCAGCTGTACCGCGGTCTTGACCACGAAGGGGCTCGGGTCGGGCAGGCCCCACAGGGGACCGAAGCAATAGAGGACGATCATGGCGGCGCTTCCGGCATTGGCTGAGGCCAGCAATGTCGCCGCCCGGTGCTGTCAGCGTCGTGTCAGCATGATCGGGGCCGCACACCGATCGCCGAGTGCGCGTCCAAGCTTGACCATCGACTGTTGTAGACAGAACAAATCAAGAACTTTACATCAGAGGCATGGCCACCCTCGATCTGAAACGCAAGCTCGCCATCCTGTCCGACGCCGCGAAATACGACGCCTCCTGCGCCTCGTCCGGCGGGACCAAGCGGGACAGTCTGGGCGGGAAGGGCGTGGGGTCGGTGGATGGCGGCATGGGCATCTGCCACGCCTATGCGCCGGACGGGCGGTGCATCAGCCTGCTGAAGATCCTGCTGACCAACTTCTGCGTCTACGACTGCGCCTATTGCGTGAACCGGGTGTCGTCGAACACCCAGCGGGCGCGGTTCAGCGTGGACGAGGTCTGCGACCTGACCATCGGCTTCTACAAGCGCAACTACATCGAGGGCCTGTTCCTCTCGTCCGGCATCATCCGCAGCGCCGACTACACGATGGAAGAGATGGTTCGGGTGGCGAGGACGCTGCGCGAGGTCCACGATTTTCGCGGCTACATCCACCTGAAGGTGATCCCGGAAGCCGCGCCGAGGCTGGTCAACCAGGCCGCGCTCTACGCTGACCGGGTGTCGATCAACGTCGAGCTGCCGAGGGACGCCAGCCTGGCCGCGCTGGCCCCGGAAAAGGACGCCGGCGGTATCCGCAAGGCGATGGGCGCGGTGCGGCTGGGGGTCGACGCGGGCCAGGAAAAGGGGCGCAAGGCGCGTCCACCGAAGTACGCCCCGGCCGGCCAGTCGACGCAGATGATCGTCGGCGCCGATGACGCGCCTGACGGCGAAATCCTCAAGCGGAGCGAGCGGCTCTACGGCGCCTACAAGCTGAAGCGGGTCTACTATTCCGCCTTCTCGCCGATCCCGGATTCCACCGCGCGCCTGCCGCTGGCGAGGCCGCCGCTGGTGCGCGAGCATCGGCTCTATCAGGCCGACTGGCTGATGCGGTTCTACGGCTTCGACCGCGCCGAGATCATCGGCGAGACCGAGGACCTGGAACTGGCGATCGACCCCAAGCTCGCCTGGGCGCTGCGCAACCGCGGCGACTTCCCGCTGGACCTCAACACCGCCGAGCGCGAGCGGATGCTGCGGGTGCCGGGCCTGGGCGTGCGGTCGGTCGACAAGATGATCGAGGTGCGGCGGTTCAAGGCGCTGCGGCTGGAGGACGTCAAGCGGCTGACCCGCGGGATCGAGAAGCTGAAGCCCTTCATCGTCACCGCCGACTGGACGCCGGGCGCGCTCACCGACGCCGCCGATCTGCGCGAGCGCGTCACGCCGCCTCCGCAACAGCAGAGCCTGTTCTGATGCCGACGATCCGCCTCGCTTCCGAGACCGACGTCGCCGGCTGGCGCCAGGCCGCCCGGGCGCTGCGCGCCGGCCAGGTGGCTCCGGAGGAGACGCTGTGGACCGTCGACGGCGCGGGCGGCGACCTGTTCGGCGAGGCCGGCCCGATCCTGCCTGCCGGGCGTCTGGCGGCGGACGGCCCAGCCTTCACCGTGCCGCGCGATTTCGTGGAGCTGGCCGACCGGGTGATCCTGCACCGGTCCGACGAGCGGTTCGTGCTGCTCTACCGGATGCTGTGGCGCCTGGCGCGCGAGCCTCACCTCATGCGCCTGCACTCCGATCCGGATGTGCAGAAGGCGCAGCACTTCGCTCGCGCGGTCAGCCAGGCGGCGCACAAGATGAAGGCCTTCGTCCGCTTCCGGCTGGTCACCGGCCCGGATGGCGAGGAGTACTACGTCGCCTGGTTCGAGCCGGCGCACCGGGTGGCGGAGGTGACCGCGCCGTTCTTCGCGCGGCGCTTCGCCAGCATGCATTTCTCGATCCTGACGCCGGACGCCTGCGTGCACTGGGACACCCAGGTTTTGGCGGTGCTGCCCGGCGCCGACCCGGCGGACGCGCCGTCGGAGGACAGCCTCGAGGACTATTGGCGGACCTACTACGCCTCGATCTTCAACCCGGCCCGGCTCAAGGTCGGGGCGATGATGAAGGAGATGCCCAAGCGCTATTGGCGGAACCTGCCGGAAGCCCGGCTCATTCCCGACCTGATCGCGCAGGCCGAAGCCCGCACCACCACCATGGTCCGCCAGACCCCTTCGACACCGTCCCGCCGCGTGGTCGCCGCCGTCCACCGCACCCTGCGCGACGCGCCGTTCGACGGGCAGGGGATGCGTTCGCTGGAGGAGGTGCAGGTGGCGGTGCAGGAATGCCGCCGCTGCGATCTCCACTGCGACGCGACGCAGGGCGTGACCGGCGAAGGCCCGGCCCAGGCGCGGCTGATGCTGGTGGGCGAGCAGCCTGGCGACCAGGAGGACCTGGCCGGGCGCCCCTTCGTCGGGCCGGCGGGCCAGATGCTGGACAGGGCGCTCATCGAGGCGGGGATCGCGCGGGACCGCGCCTTCGTCACCAACGCTGTGAAGCACTTCAAGCACGAGCTGCGCGGCAAGCGGCGCATCCACCAGACGCCGGGCGCCGGCGAGGTGACCGCCTGCCGCTGGTGGCTGGATGCGGAACGGCGGCTGATCCGGCCCCGGGTGATCGTGGCGATGGGCGCGACGGCGGCGCTATCGGTGTTCGGCAAGCCGGTGGCCATCGGCGCCTCGCGCCAGCAGGCGCTGCCGCTGCCTAACCAGGCGCAGGGGGTGGTCACCTACCATCCGGCCTATCTGCTGCGGCTGCCGGACGCGCAGGCCGCAGCCAAGGCCTACGCGGCGTTCGTGGCCGACCTGAAGTTCGCCGCCGGGCTCGCGGCCTGAGCCGATTGCCGCGCCGCCGCCAATCGCCTAACGCTCGGGAATGGCGTTTCGGGATCTTCTGCGAGGCAGGTCGGCGGCGGCGCCTGACGAAAAGGGCGTCTGGGCGCAGGCGCTGTTCGCCCACGAGCTGACGCCGTTGATCGCGCGTGATGGCGGCGAGGTCCTCGTCTGGACGATCGACGACCTGGGCGCTGCCGGGACCGTCACCGACCAGTTCACCGCCAACGCCGCAGAGTATCACCGCCGCTACGCCGCCGCCGATCACTTCGAGCGGCTGTTCCGGCAGGGGATCGAGGCGACCGGTGTCGAGATCGCCGACGCGCCGCTGATCCTCGACCTAGGGAGCGGCTCGGGCGTCAATTCCATCGTGCCGTGCCTGCGGCTGTTTCCGGGCGCGCGGCTGATCGCCACCGACCTCTCAGGCGAGCTGCTGGCCATGCTCGCCGGCTATGCGCTGGACACCGGCGTTGCCGGGTCGGTGACCTGTGTGAAGATGGACGCCATGAGCGAGGCGGTGACGCCGGCGGCGTTCGACCTGGTCACCGGGGCTTCGATCCTGCACCACCTCAGCGTCCCGGAGCAGGGTCTGGCCGCCGCCGCCCGCGCGCTGAAGCCCGGCGGCCACGCGATCTTCCACGAGCCCTTCCACGGCTGGGCCGTCATGCGGCTGGCGTTCCAGTGGATCCTGGCCGAGGCGGCTCTGCGCGGCGACGCGCTGGACCCCGCGGCCGACGCGGTCCTGAGGGCCACCATCCTCGACGTGGCGGCGCGCAGCGACCCCGATCCCTCCGCTGCCGGTTTCGCCGCGCTCGACGACAAGTGGCTGTTCTCTCGCACGCGGATCGAGGCCAGCGCCCGCGCCGCCGGCTTTCGCGACGTGCGGTTCAAGCCGCACGGCGGCAAGCCGACGATCTATCGCGAGATGGCGGCGGTGCAGCTGCGCCTGGGCTCCGGCCGCGACGACCTGACCCTGCCGGCCTGGGCCGACGACATCCTAGCGACCTTCGACGACGCGCTGACCCGCGACGCCAAGCTGGAGCTGATGATGGAAGGGACCATCGTCCTCACCCGGTGAGCCTGAAACAAGACTGGGGTCGCCTGAAACAAGCGTCACCGACACTTCAGCGGCCAAACGCGGCCACGATTGGGCCACAGAACGCGGGTCACCATGGCCTCGCTTGAGGGCGGGGAATCTAAGGGGCGATGCGAGGGCTGGCTTTACTGGCGGCAGGGATTGTCTGCGGCGCGCTCTGCGCCGGCTGCGGTCAGGTGGCCGACGCGCAGGGCCAGCTCGTGGAGACCCTGAAGATCAAGGACGCCACCAGCGATTATGAGCACGCCCGCGCGCCGCTCGACCGCTGCGTGAAGGCCAAGCTGGTCGCCGCGGCCTATGCCGACGCCAGGAACACCGGCGAGTCCCAGGCGTGGGAAGCCCGTGAACACGAAGACTGTCAGGCCGCGGCGTCCGCCGCTGGCGCAAAGCTGCCGGTGTCGGTGAAGCGCTAAGCCGCCAAAAACCCCGCCTCGGCGAAGTCCAGCATCCGGTCCAGCAGCCCCGCCACGTCGCCCTCGCGGGTCAGGCCGCCGGAAAGGTGGTGCAGGCGGTCGAATTCCACGAAACGGTTGTTGTGGACCATGCCGAGCACGAAATGCAGCCGCCAGTAGACGGTCTCGGGCGACAGTTCCGGCCGCGCGGTCTTCAGCGCCTCGGCGAAGCGGGCGAGGTGGCTGACATCGTTCTGCAGGGCGTCGCGCATCTCCGCGGTGCCCTCGGAGCGCGCCCGAATAATGAACTGCACGCTGATCCGCCGGTCGTGCGCCGGGTCGGCCCAGCGCAGCGGCGGGGCGAACAGGGCGGCCAGGATCTCGCGCACCGGCGGCTTGCCGCCATGGCGGTCGTTGGCCTCGTGCAGCATGCGGGCGCGTTCGCGGTTCAGCTCGCCGGTGCGGCGGCGGAAGATCTCGAACAGCAGGGCATCCTTGGAGCCGAAGTGATAGTTCACGCTCGCCAGATTGACCCCGGCCTCGGCGGTGATGTCGCGCACCGAGACGTTCTGGAAGCCGTGCAGGGCGAACAGGCGCTCGGCGGCGTTGAACACTGCGGCCTTGGTGGCGGCGTGGGTCTCTTCGGCGACGCCTTCCGAGGCTGGAATCTCAGTCGTATTGTCGGACATGGGCGTCCCGCCTAGCGGGCGAGCTCCTTCATGGCCTTCTCCAGGCCCGACAGGGTCAGCGGGAACATCCGGTCGCCGACCAGCTGTTTGATCAGGCCGACCGAGGGCGTGTAGTCCCAGTGCCGCTCGGCGGTCGGGTTCAGCCAGATCATGTGGTCGAAGATGTTCGAGACCCGGTCCATCCAGATCGCCCCGGCCTCCTCGTTCCAGTGCTCCACCGAGCCGCCCGGATAGGTGACCTCGTAGGGGCTCATGGTCGCGTCGCCCACGAAGATGACTTTGTAGTCGTGGGGGAATTTGTGGAGGATGTCCCAGGTGTTCAGCTTCTCGGCGTGACGCCGGCGGTTGTCCTTCCACACGCTCTCGTAGAGGCAGTTGTGGAAGTAGTAGAACTCCATGTTCTTGAACTCGGAGCGGGCGGCGCTGAACAGCTCCTCGCAGACCTTGATGTGGCTATCCATCGAGCCGCCGATGTCGAAGAAAATCAGCACGCTGATCTTGTTGCGGCGCTCGGCGCGCATTTGGATGTCGAGGTAGCCCTTTTCGGCGGTGCCCCGGATCGTCCCGTTCATGTCGAGTTCGTCGGGATGGCCCTCGCGGACCCATTTGCGCAGCCGGCGTAGCGCCACCTTGATGTTGCGGGTGCCGAGCTCGACGCTGTCGTCGAGGTTTTTGTACTCGCGCTTGTCCCAGACCTTGATCGCCTTGCCGTGGCGGCCTTTGTCCTGGCCGACGCGGACGCCTTCGGGGTGATAGCCGTTGGCGCCGAACGGCGAGTTGGGGTTGCCGTTGCCGGGGCCCTTGCCGTCCTTGTCCTGGGCTTCCTTCTGCTCCTTGGCGCGCTGGGCCAGCGCCTCCATCAGCGCCTCGAAGCCGCCCATGGCCTCGATCTGCGCCTTCTCCTCCTCGGTGAGGAACTGGTCGGAGAGCTTCTTCAGCCACTCGGCGGGGATGTCGACGGCCACGTCGTCGCCCATCCGCTCCAGGCCCTTGAACACCTGGGCGAAGACCTGATCGAACTTGTCGATGTTCTTCTCGTCCTTCACCAGGGCGGCGCGGGACAGGTAGTAGAAATCGTCCACCGAGCGGTCGATGACCTGCTTATCCAGGCCCTCCATCAGCATCAGGTATTCCTTCAGCGTCACCGGCACCTTGGCCTGGCGAAGCTCGGTGAAGAAACGCATGAACATGCGGCGGGACCTTGCATGGCGAACGACTGTTTGAACGCGGAGGATGCGGCGTAGGCTCCCCGATGTCCAGCATCGGCCTGCCCTCCCCAGCGGGGAGGGTGGCGAGGCGAAGCCGAGACGGGTGGGGAAGTGTGGGCCGGCGTGCTGAGTCAGCGTTTGACCGCGACAGCCTCACCCTGATCGCTTCGCGATCTGTCCCTCCCCATTAAGGGAGGGAAGACCGCCTCCCGAATGCTCGCAGGAAAGTGTTGGCCGCGAGTTTCGCCTCGTCCTCGATCTGCTTTTCGGTGAGTTCGGGGATGGCGTTGCAGAGCCTGGCCTTGAAGTAGCGGTTTTGGGCCAGGCCGAGGAACTGGTGGGCGGCTTCCAGCGGGTCGTCCAGATCGAGGTGGCCGTCGGCCTGCATGCCGGCCAGGAGCTCGGCTACCCGCTCGCCGCCCTTGCGGGGGCCGGCGTCATAGAAGGTGCGGCCGATCTCCGGAGAGCGCTCGGCCTCGGCGCTGATCAGGCGGAAGTTCTTCAGGTTGAAGTCGGTCAGCACGCGGCGCAGGTAGGCGGCTGCGATCCGCCTTAGCGTCTCGTCCGGCGTCTCGTCGCCAGAGGGCATGGCGAAGATTTCGTCCTGCCACAGGCAGCGCCGCTCGACGTAGGCGTTGAAAAGGTCGTCCTTGGATTTGAAGTAGTTGTAGAGCGTGCCCTTGGATCCGCCCAGGCGAGCGGCGATCACCGACATCGACGCGTTGGCGAAACCCTCTTCCAGAAAGACGCCTTGAGCCACATCTAGGATCAGCTCGCGGCGCGCATCGCGGTCCAGTCTTGTTTTTGCCAGTTGCATACTTTTTTCCAACCGTACGGTATGGTCAGTCTTGACGCGCCCCGGTGGCGCTCGCTATATCGTCCAGCACAATATATGACCGTACCGTACGGTATGACAAGAGTCCTCAGATGACCGCCTCCCGCGCCTTCGCCGCAGCCCTTTTCGCCGCCACAGCGCTCAGCGCCTGCGCCACCCTGCCGCCGGCCTCACCCGCGAAGGTCGCCAAGGCGCCGGGCAGCTATGCGACCGCCCAAGCGCTCGCCGGCGCCAGCCGCGACTGGCCGGCCGACGCCTGGTGGACCGCCTACGGCGACCCGCAGCTCAACGCCCTGATGACCGAGGCCCTGGCCGGCGCGCCGGACCTGGCGCAGGCGGAAGCCCGCGTGCGCCGCGCCGAGAGCATGACCGCGACGGCGCGTTCGCGGGAACTGCCGTCGGTCTCGGCCAACGCCAGCGCCGAGGACATGAAGCAGAGCTACAACCTGGGCATCCCGCCGCAGTTCGTGCCGCAGGGCTACAACGGCTATGGCCGGCTGACGCTGGACTTCAACTGGGAGCTCGACTTCTGGGGCAAGAACCGCGCCGCGGTGGCCGCCGCCGTCTCCGACGCCCGCGCCGCGCAGGCCGACGCCGCCGAGGCGCGGCTGATGCTCTCGACCAATGTCGCCGCCGCCTATGCCGACCTGGCCCGCCTCTACGCCGAGCGCGACGTCGCCGAGAACTCCATCGCCGTGCTCAGCCAGACCAGCAAGCTGGTCAGCGACAGGGTGACCAACGGCCTGGACACGCTCGCCGAGCAGCGCCAAGCCGAGGCCGACCCGCTGCAGGCCAAGGCTGACCTGAGCGCCATCGACGAGCAGATCGCGCTCACCCGCAACCGCCTGGCCGCGCTGGCCGGCGCCGGTCCCGACCGGGGCTTGGCGCTGACCCGCCCGAACGCGGCGGGCCTCAAGGCCGTGGGCGTGCCGAGCGAGCTGGCCGCCAATCTGGTCGGCCGCCGCCCCGACGTCACCGCCGCGCGCTGGCGCGCCGAGGCCGCCGCTGAGCGCATCCACCAGGCTCGCGCGGCCTTCTATCCCGACATTAACCTGGCCGCCTTCATCGGCACGACGGCGCTGCATATGGACAAGGTGTTCGCCTCGGGCTCCGACATCGGCTCGGCCGGCCCGGCGGTCAGCCTGCCGATCTTCGATGGCGGGCGCCTGCGGGCCGGCCTGCACGGCGCCGAGGCCGACCGCGACGCCGCCGTCGCCAGCTATGACGCGACGGTCACCGAGGCCTTCCGCCAGGTGGCCGATGTGCTGGCCTCAAGCCGCGCCCTGCAGTCGCAGGTCACCGATTCCCGCGCCGCGCTGGCCGCCAGCGAGGACGCCTATCGGATCGCCACCCTGCGCTACAAAGGCGGCCTCGCCACCTATCCCACCGTGCTGCTGGCCGAGCAGGGGGTGCTGCGCCGCCGGCGCACCGTCGCCGACCTCGACGCCCGCGCGCTCGCCCTCGACGTCCAGCTGATCCGCGCGCTTGGCGGCGGCTATCACGCCCCCGCCTAAGACCTAACCACCTGACCCAACCTGACTCGACAAAGCCCCCGTTAGCCTCATGAACTTCCGCCCGACTCCAAGGACCACCCCGATGTCCGACACCGCCGCCCTCGAAAAGCCCGCCGCCGCCGCACCGGCCCGCGTCGCGTCTGGTCCCACCGCGGCGCAAGCCCGCCGCCGACGCCTGCTGATCGTGCTGGCGGTCCTGGTGGTCATCGGCGTCGCGCTCTACGCGGTCTACGCCGTCCTGTTCACCGGCAAGACAGTCACGACCGACAACGCCTATGTGGGCGCCGACGTCGCCCAGGTGACGCCGCTGATCGCCGGGCCGGTCGCCCAGGTGCTGGTCCGCGAGACGCAGCAGGTGAAGGCCGGCCAGCCGCTGGTGGTGCTCGACGACGCCGACGCCAAAATCGCCGTCGAGCAGGCGCAGGCGGCGCTTGGCCAGGCGGAGCGCAAGGTGCAGGGCTATGGCGCCAGCGACACAGCGCTGGCCGGCCAGGTCGCCGCCCGCGACGCCGACATCGCCCGCGCCCGCTCCGACCTCGACCGGGCCAAGACCGACCTCGACCGGCGCCAGGCGCTGTCGGCCTCCGGCGCGGTCTCCGGCGACGAACTGACCAACGCCAAGAACAAATACACCGAGGCCCAGGCCGCGCTCGCCCAGGCGCAGGCCAGCCGCGCCGCCGCCGCCGGCAGCCGCGAGGCCAACCACGTGCTGATCGCCGGCGTCAGCCTCGAGCAGAACCCCGAGGTCGCCGCCGCCCGCGCCCGCCTGGACGCCGCCCAGCTGATGCTGACGCGCACGGTGCTTAAGGCGCCCCTCGATGGCATCGTCTCCAAGAAGCAGGTGGAAGTCGGCCAGCAGGTCGCCGTCGGCGCGCCCCTGATGGCTATCGTCCCGGCCAGCGAGGCCTATGTGGACGCCAACTTCAAGGAAGTGCAGCTCGACAAGGTGCGGCCCGGCCAGGCGGTGACGCTCACCTCCGACCTCTACGGCTCCAAGGTGAAGTTCCACGGCAAGGTGCGCGGCCTCTCCGGCGGCACCGGCTCGGCCTTCTCGCTGATCCCGGCCCAGAACGCGTCGGGCAACTGGATCAAGGTGGTGCAGCGCCTGCCGGTGCGCATCGACCTGGACCCCAAGGAGCTGGCGCAGCATCCGCTGCGGGTGGGGCTGTCGATGAAGGCCTCGATCGACATCGCGAACGCGAACTAGGCCTAGGCCCCAAGGCTCAGATCATGGCCAGCACCGGCACAGCCACCGCGCCCGCAATGCCTGCCCCGATGACCGGCGCGCTGTTGGCGATCACCTCGATCGCGCTCGCGCTCGGCACCTTCATGCAGGTGCTGGACGGCACCATCGCCAACGTTTCCATCCCGACCATCTCGGGCAACCTCGGCGTCGCCACCAGCCAGGGCACCTGGGTGATCACCTCGTTTGCGGTGGCCAACGGCGTCTCGGTGCCGCTGACCGGCTGGCTGATGATGCGCTACGGGGTGGTGAAGACCTTCGTGGGCTCGGTGGTGATGTTCACCATCGCCTCGTTCCTCTGCGGCATCTCCTGGAATCTGCCGTCGCTGATCGCCTTCCGCATCCTGCAGGGCGCGGTCTCCGGCCCGATGATCCCCGGGTCGCAGGCGCTGCTGATCATGATTTTCCCCGCCTCCAAGCGCGGCACCGCGCTGGCCATCTGGTCGATGACCACGCTCGTGGCGCCGATCAGCGGGCCGATCCTGGGCGGCTATATCTCCGACAACATCTCCTGGCCGTGGATCTTCCTGATCAATGTGCCGGTGGGGATCATCTGCGCGGTCCTCTGCTGGCGGAACATGCGCAGCCGCGAGACCCCGACCCGCGTGGTGCCGATCGACCGCACCGGCTTCTTCCTGCTGCTCACCTGGGTGGGCGCGCTGCAGGTGATGCTGGACACCGGCAAGGACGCCGACTGGTTCCATTCGGCGGCGATCGTCGTCGAGCTGATCATCGCCATCATCGGCTTCATCGCCTGGCTGATCTGGGAACTGAACGAGGCCAATCCGATCGTCGACCTCAGCCTGATGAAGTCGCGCAACTTCGTGATCGCCACCATGGTGTCCTGCATCGGCTACGCGCTGTTCTTCGGCGCCAACCTGTTGCAGCCGCTCTGGCTGCAGACCCGGATGGGCTACATCGCCACTTGGGCCGGCCTGGTGGCGGCGCCCTCCGGCGTGGTGGCGGTGATCCTGACGCCGTTCGCGGCCCGGGCGATGAGCAAGATCGACGCGCGCTGGACCGCCAGCCTGTCGCTGCTGGCCTTCGCCGCCTCGTTCTACCTGCGCTCGCTCTACACCACCGACGTCAGCTTTGGCGTCCTGGTGGTGCCGATGCTGGTGCAGGGGATCGCCATGAGCACCTTCTTCGTCTCCATGGTGACGCTCACCCTGAACGGGGTGCAGGGCAATCAGGTGCCGCAGGCGTCGGGCCTCTACAACTTCCTGCGGATCACCGCCGGCAGCTTCGCGGCCTCGGTCGTCGGCACCTGGTGGGAGCAGTCGGCCAACATGCACCAGAGCCGGCTGTCAGAGGTCATCGGCTCAACCGATCCGGCATTCACCGGCGCGATCGGCAGGCTGCAGGGCATGGGCATGAGCCTGCAGCAGTCGGTGGGCATGGTGACCAATCAGGTGACCGCCCAGGCCTTCCTGCTGGCCACCGACGACATCTTCCGCATCGCGGCCTTCGCCATGGTGGTGCTGATCCCCTGCATCTGGCTGACCAAGAAGGCCCTGGCCGGCGGCGGCTCCGCGCACGCGGCGGACTAGCCGCCGCAGGGTTCCAGGGCGCGCAGCTTGCGCCAGACGGTCATGCGGCTGACGCCCAGGCGGCGCGCGATCTCGACCGGGCCGACGCCGGCGCGTTGCAGGGCGCGGATCTCCTGGGTCGCGGCGGGCTTGCGGCTGCGCGCGGCGCCCACCGGCTCCAGAGTCGCCACCGCCTCCAGCGCCGCGCGCAGGGCCTGGCCGCCCGGGCCGCGGCTGGAGAGGCCGGGATTGAGGATCTGCAGGCTGGCGCCGCGCCGCTCCAGGCGCTCCAGCACCGCCAGCATGGCGCGCCCGCTGGCGCCCAGATAGTCCAGCCGCCCGACCACCAGCTCGTCGCCGGAGCCGATGAAGTCGAGGATCGAATGCAGGGTCGCGAAGGGGTCGGCGCCCGGCTGCGGCGGTTCCTCGGCGCGGACCACCTGGCAGCCGGCCGCGCGCAGGTCCGCCGCGTCCTGGGCGGCGTCGCCAGACGCGTCACGCTCAGGCGACGGCTCGCTCCCAAGCGGCGCCTCGCGCAGCCTTACATAGCCGATCCTGAGCATGCGCCCGCCCGCGCCTCGCTACTGAGTAGGTCCAGCGCGCAGAGTCCCAAATGCAGAGCTTCCCGCCAAGGGCCGAAAGGTTAAATCGCGGCAATATTCTACCGCATCATCGGCCAATTCAGGCGAGATTGTGTTCGTTTGACGCCGATTTCGCGGTCCCGCCGGCAAAACTGTTCCCATCTCGCCTGAGAATGTATTCGTGGTCGACTATGCTTCCCACCGCGAAGCCATATTCGCCGACCTTCTCGAACCCCTGGCGGGCGTAGAACCGCTGCGCGCCGTGATTCTCCGACCAGACCCCGAGCCAGACGGTGCGCGGGCCCGCGGTCTCGAGCCAGGCCAGGGTCTCGGCATAGAGCCGCGCGCCCAGACCGCCGCCCTGCCAGGCTTTGCGCAGATAGATCCGCTTCAGCTCGCCACACCCGGGCGTGACCTCGGGATGCGGCAGGCCGCAAGGGCCGGCCAGCGCATATCCGACCACGGCGCCGTCTGCCTCCACGAGCCAGGAGGCCTTGTCGGGATCGGCCAGGTCGGCGCGGGTGCGGTCCAGGTTGTAGGCCTCGGCCAGAAAGGTCGCGAGGTCGTCCGGCGGATAGAGATGCCCGAAGGTCTCGACGAAGGTCTCGGCGCCGATGGCGGAAAGGGTTTCCGCGTCGGCGGACCCGGCGCGGCGGATCAGGGGTTCGGGCATGAAACGGAATCTGAGTTAGGATGAAGCATGACTGTCGCGCTCTACACCCATGTCGACATGCTCGACCACCGTCCAGGCGACCGCCACCCGGAGCGGCCCGAGCGGCTGCGGGCGGTGACCGAGGCGCTGAGCGACAGCGACATGCGCTTCATGGTTCGCGACGCGCCCCTGGTGGAGGAGGCGGACCTCGCCCGCGTCCACCGCCGGCCCTACCTCGACGCGATCTTCGCCAGCCAACCTGCCGCCGGGCGGCTGAAGCTCGACGAGGACACCTACATGTCGGCGGGCAGCCTGAACGCCGCACGCCGCGCCGCCGGCGCGGTGGTGGCCGCGGTGCGCGACGTGGCCGCCGGCGAGGCCGATCGCGCCTTCTGCGCCGTGCGCCCGCCCGGCCACCACGCCGAGCCCGGCCTGCCCATGGGCTTCTGCATCTTCTCCAACGTGGCCATCGCCGCCCGCGCCGCCCAGGCCGCGGGCCTGAAGAAGGTGGCCGTCGTCGACTTCGACATCCACCACGGCAACGGCACCCAGGCCGCGTTCAACGGCGAGGACGGCCTGTTCCTGGCCTCGATCCAGCAATGGCCCATGTGGCCTGGCACCGGCCATCCGGACGAGCCGGTCTCGGCCAATATCGCCAACGCGGTTGCCCCGCAGGGCGGCAGCCGCGAGGTCTGGCGCAAGGCCTTCGAGAGCCTGATGCCCAAGGTCGACGCCTTCGCCCCGGACCTGATCATCATCTCCGCCGGCTTTGACGCCCATGTGCGCGACCCGGTGGGCGGCGGCGGCCAGTCGCTGGAGGCCGAGGACTTCGCCTGGGCCACCCGCGCGATCGCGTCCGTGGCCAACCGCCACGCCAAGGGCCGGGTTGTGTCCTCGCTGGAGGGCGGTTACGACCTTGAAGCATTGGGCTCGTCGGCGGTCGCGCACGTACGGGCTCTTTCCGAGGGTTAGGGGCGAAGCGCGTGGGGGGTCCGAGGCTAGACGTCCAGCCCGGCGCGATCACGCTCGTCCGCCACGGGGAGCCGGCCTTGTCGCGCAAAGTGCGGCTCTCGGCCGGCGAATACCGCGACTTCTGGGCCCGCTATGAGATCATGGGCCTGTTGCCCGGCCAGACGCCGCCGGCTGCGCTGATAGGTCATGTGGAGGCCTGCGACGTGCTGATCTCTTCCACTCGCCTGAGAGCCATCGAAAGCGCTCAGGCCGTGGGCAAGGGCCGGGACTTCGAACGCGACGAGGTGCTTGTGGAGGCGCCCTTGCCGCCGCCGCGCTGGCCGTCGTGGATCCGACTCTCGCCGCGGATTTGGGGGTTTTTGGCCCGTTTCCACTGGTGGTTCTTCAATCATCACCAGGGCGAGGAGAGCCGCCGGGAATCTGAAGCCCGGGCGGACCGCGCGGCGGCCAAGCTCGTCGCGATCGCCGAGAGCGGGCAGGACGTGGTGGTCCTGGCGCACGGGTTCTTCAACCTGCTCATTGACCGGTCGCTGCGGCGGCGCGGCTGGCGGCGGACTAAGCGCGAAGGCTACAAATACTGGTCGACGCGGCGCTTCCAGCGGCGCTAGGAAACCCCATGTCCGAACCGGCCGACATCACCACTCTCAGCTTCGAGCAGGCGCTGGCCGAGCTCGAGCAGATCGTCGCGCGGCTGGAGAGCGGCCAGGCGCCGCTTGAGGACTCGATCCGCATGTACGAGCGCGGCGCGGCCCTAAAGGCTCACTGCGAGACGCGGCTCGAGGCCGCGCGCCTGCGCGTGGAGAAGATCGTCGTGGGCGCGGGTGGCGGCGCGCCAGGAGTCGAACCCGCCGAGTTCAGCTGATGCCCGCCAACGATCCAGGCGGGCCGGCGCCCCGGACCGGAGCCATTTCTCATCGCGTGGCCCAGGCCGCCGATCTGGTCACTGTTGCGTTGGACGAACTGCTGCCCCGGGCGGACGGGCCCGAGGGCCGGCTGACCGAGGCCATGCGCTATGCGGCGCTCGGCCCCGGCAAGCGGCTGCGCACCTTCTTCGCGCTGGAGACCGGCAAGATGTTCGATGCGCCGGAACGCTCGGTGCTGCGCGCTGCCTGCGCGCTCGAGTGCATCCACGCCTACAGCCTGATCCACGACGACCTGCCGTGCATGGACGACGACGATATGCGTCGCGGCCGGGCGACCACCCACAAGGCCTATGACGAGGCGACCGCGGTCCTGGCGGGCGACGCCCTGCAGACTGCCGCCTTCGAG
This sequence comes from uncultured Alphaproteobacteria bacterium, assembly GCA_903822175.1. GTDB lineage: Bacteria > Pseudomonadota > Alphaproteobacteria > Caulobacterales > Caulobacteraceae > Phenylobacterium. Next base: position 3,414 of record CAIJOB010000035.1, on the reverse strand, counting down.
ATCTTGGCGCATCCGGACACCCATTCCGACGGCGGGGTCCGCGCCGAGCTGGTGATGAAGCTTGCCCAGGCGTCGGGGGCCAAGGGGATGGCCGGCGGCCAGATGATCGACATTCTGGGCGTCCGCGACGATCTGGGCGGGGTGGCGCGCATGCAGCGGCTGAAGACCGGAGCGCTGATCGCCTGCGCGTTCGAGCTGCCGATGGTGATCGCGCGAGCTAAGGATTCGGAGCGCCACGCCTTGCTGGCTTTCGCCCACGACCTGGGCCTAGCCTATCAGATCGTCGACGACCTGCTGGACGCCGAGGGCGATGCGGAGAGCCTGGGCAAGGCGGTCGGCAAGGATGCCGACAAGGGCAAGGCGAACTTCGTCACCCTGCTGGGCGTCGACGCCGCGCGCGAGCGGCTGAGCCTGCTGCGCGACCAGACCAAGGACCATCTGGAGCCCTTCGGCATGGCGGCCGAATTCCTGCGGGCGAGCGTCGATTTCGTGTTAGAGCGCCGAAACTAGTTCCCGTCCCCAGTTCTTGGCCGCCGGTCCGCTTAAGATCCATGCCTGACACCCCTCTGCTCGACACGGTCGCCTCGCCCGCCGACACCCGCGGCATGACGATCGCCCAGTTGAAGACGCTGGCCGAAGAGCTTCGGGCCGAGACCATCGACGCGGTCTCCCAGACCGGTGGGCATCTGGGCGCCGGGCTTGGCGTGGTCGAGCTGACCGTCGCCCTGCACCATGTCTATGAGACGCCCAAGGACATCCTGATCTGGGACGTCGGCCACCAGGCCTATCCACACAAAATCCTCACCGGCCGCCGCGACCGCATCCGCACCCTGCGCCAGGGCGGCGGGCTGTCGGGCTTCACCAAGCGGGCGGAAAGCCCCTACGACCCGTTCGGCGCGGCGCACGCGGCGACCTCGATCTCGGCGGCGCTCGGCTTCGCTGCCGCCCGCGACCAGAAGGGTGAGGACAACAAGGTGGTCGCCGTGATCGGCGACGGCTCGATGAGCGCTGGCATGGCCTATGAGGCGATGAACCAGGCCTGCGAGACCACCAAGCAGCTGACCGTCATCCTCAACGACAACGACATGTCGATCGCCCCGCCGGTCGGCGGGATGAGCGCCTACATGGCGCGCCTGGTCTCCGGCGGCGGCTACCAGTCGCTGCGCAAGGTCGGCAAGTCGGTGGCCAGGGTGCTGCCCAAGCCCATGCAGGAGGCCGCCCGCAAGGCGGAGGAATTCGCCCGCGGCATGGTCACCGGCGGCACCTTCTTCGAGGAGCTGGGCTTCTATTACGTGGGCCCCATCGATGGGCACGACATGGATGCGCTGGTCCACGTGCTGCAGAACGCCCGCGAGATCAACGACCGCCCGGTGCTGGTCCACGTGGTCACCCAGAAGGGCAAGGGCTATGGCCCGGCCGAGAACGCCGCCGACAAGCACCACGCGGTGGTCAAGTTCGACGTGGTCACCGGTCAGCAGGCGAAGGGCCAGGCCGCCGCGCCCAGCTACACCAAGGTCTTCGCCCAGGAACTGATCAAGCGGGCCGAGATCGACCCCAAGATCGTCGCCATCACCGCCGCCATGCCCTCAGGCACCGGCCTCGACCTGTTCGGCGACCGCTTCCCGGACCGCACCTTCGACGTCGGCATCGCCGAGCAGCACGCGGTGACCTTCGCCGCGGGCCTCGCCGCCGATGGGATGAAGCCGTTCGCGGCGATCTATTCGACCTTCCTGCAGCGCGGCTACGACCAGGTTGTCCACGACGTGGCGATCCAGCGCCTGCCGGTGCGCTTCGCCATGGACCGCGCGGGCCTGGTGGGCGCCGATGGGCCGACCCACGCCGGGTCCTTCGACCTCGGCTTCATGGGCGCGCTGCCCGGCATGGTGCTGATGGGCCCCGCCGACGAAGCCGAACTCGCCCGCGCCATCGCCACGGCCGTCGAGATCGACGACCGGCCGTCGGCCTTCCGCTATCCGCGCGGCGAGGGGACGGGCGTCGAAATCCCCGCGCTCGCCGACCCCTACGAGATCGGCAAGGGCCGCATCGTGCGCGAAGGCACGGCCGTCGCGATCCTGTCGTTCGGGACGCGCCTCACCGAAGCGCTGAAGGCCGCTGACATGCTGGCCGCCCGCGGCCTCTCGGCCACCGTCGCTGACGCTCGATTCGCCAAGCCGCTCGACATCGACCTGATCCTGCGGCTCGCCCGCGACCACGAGGCCCTGATCACCGTCGAGGAAGGCTCGGTCGGCGGCTTCGGCTCGTTCGTCCTGCAGGCGCTCGCAGACCACGGCGCGCTCGACCGCGGCCTGAAGATCCGCAGCCTGGTCCTGCCCGACGTCTTCCAGGATCAGGACAAGCCGGAAGTCATGTACGCCCAGGCCGGCCTCGACGCCGAAGGCATCGTGCGCGGCGCGCTGGCGGCGCTCGGCATGGACAACGCCATCGCCAAGGGCTGGCGCGCTTAGGGCCCAATCTTCAAGGCTCGGACTTCACCTTCTCCACCCGCATCTTCACGCCGTCCGCCACCATGGTCAGGCTCTTGCCGTCGAAGGTGGCGTCGATATCGGACGTTGGATTGTAGAATCGGTCCCCGCCATTCTGCATCAGCGGCACTGGCGCGATGCCGGTCACCTGCGCCTGCAGCATCGCCGGCGTCGCTCCCGGCGGCCCCTTGGGGAACCGGATGGTCAGCGTGCGGCCATCCGGCAGCGCATAGACGCCGACGTAGCGCTTCACCCCCTCGTCCGTCAGCGGGTGGTCGCGGAAGTTGAGCGGGCGGAGCGGCGGCAGGACGAAGGAGAAGCCGTCGGTGACCAGCCGGGGATAGTAGGAGAGGTGGGTCTCACCCGGGTACAGCTGGGTCTTCAGCGCGATCCCGGGCCGCCCCTTCAGGGCGTCGGACAGGGCCTTGAACCCGTTCAGCATCCGCGGCGGTGAGTTGGGCGTGAGCGCGTCCTCGAACTCGCCAACGCTCAGGTAGATGCGCGCGGCCTTGGTGCTCGAAGCCGCCTTGGCGACGGCGGCGGCGACCTCGGGGTCGGCCCAGACCGAGGCGCTGCCGATGATCCAGCCGGCGAAGGCGTCGGGCTTGTCGGCGAAGACCCGGGCCGCGAACAGGCCGCCCAGGGAATGACCAAACAGCACCGAGCGGCTGGGATCGACCGGGAACTTCGCCTCGATAAACGGCCGCAGGTCTTCCAGCAGGAAGGCTTCGAAGGCCGCGCCGCCGCCGCCGAAGCTGGGGCCGCCCGGCATGAGCGGCGCAATCTTGGCGTGGGTCAGGTCGTCGTTGCGGTGCATCCCGTCGCCGGGCGGGTAGGTGATGTCGACCACATAGGCCGGCGCCATGGCCCCGGTGTTGCCGAGCAGCAGCCCGGTCTGGCCCGCGAGCGCGTAGCCGCCGTCGAGGGCGTA
>CAIJOB010000034.1 GCA_903822175.1 uncultured Alphaproteobacteria bacterium | reverse complement strand
TGTCCGATCTGGTGGCCGACTACGGTCATCTGGTGTTTGACGAGTGCCATCACCTCTCGGCGGCGAGCTTTGAGCTGGTGGCGCGGCGAGCGAAAGCCCGATATGTCCTCGGCTTGTCCGCGACTGTCGCTCGCAAGGACGGGCACCACCCCATCATCTTCATGCAGTGCGGTCCCGTGAGGCACCGTGTTGACGCTCGCGCGCAAGCCGCCGAAAGGGGCGTTGTTCACCGTGCCAAGCATAGGGCGACGAACTTTCAGTTGCCGCCGCCTTTAGCGGCCTCAGACCGTCCCGCCATGCCGGCGGTCTATGCCGCCCTCGCCCAGGACGAACCGCGCAATGACTTGATTTTCGACGATGTGCTCAAAGCGCTTGAGGCGAAACGCTCGCCGCTCGTGCTGACCGAACGCAAGGATCATCTCGAATATCTGCAACGCCGTTTCTCGCGATTTGCGCGTCATCTGGTTGTCCTCCGGGGCGGAATGTCGGCCGCCGAACGCAGGGCGTCCGCGACGGCGTTGCGTGTGCCTGACGATGAAGAACGCCTCATCCTTGCGACCGGGCGCTACATCGGGGAAGGCTTCGACGATCCCAGACTCGACACGCTCTTCCTGACGATGCCCATCTCCTGGAAAGGCACGCTGGCGCAATACGTCGGCCGGTTGCACCGGCAACATCATGGAAAGACGGAGGTCCTCGTCTTCGACTACGTCGATGAAGCGGTGCCCATGCTGGCGCGCATGGCGGCGAAAAGACGAACGGGATATCGAGCGCTTGGGTATTCCCTTGAATAAGACGCCTCGTTCCGGCCCAAAGTCGCCTGGGGATCCACTTCCGGCTTCTGGCAAACAGCCTTTCATAGGGCTATGGCGTAAACGTAGTGATCATCGCTATGCGGCGTGGCCCGCCACCCTTCGCCTTGAAGGCTTGGGGTGGCAGGCCGTGCCGCGGTCGGCTCGTACCGTGTAAATTTTAAATGGACAAACCCGGCGGGCAGCCCCCAAAATCCTCATGCGAGGGACGGGGGATTGCGCCGATGACCATGGGCATGGCCGGACGGGTGGCGGGCGTCGTGGCGGGCGCTCTGCTGGCGGCGGGCGCGGGTTCGCGGGCGGCGACGGCGGCCGAGGCGCGTAGCGCCGTCCTGACCGAATCCACCGTGACCGGGCAGCCGGTCCCGTGCGTGGCGCAGCCGGATGGCGTGCGCGTCTGTCATGCGGACGGCGTGGGGCCCAAGGGTCCCGACCTGCGCGTGAAGAGCTTCGATGGCACGCCGCTGTCGCTCTACGTTACCCTCCCGCCGGCGCCCGCCTCCGGATCTGACGGCGGCTACCCCCTGGTGATCCAGAGCCACGGCTGGGGCGAGCCGCCCAGCGGGCCGGACGACGGCCAGTACGGCGGCCCCACCGCGCGCCAGTGGGCCAAGCAGGGTTACGCCGTGGTGCAACTGGCGGCGCGCGGCTGGGGCAACTCCTGCGGCAGCATCAATTCGCGGCTGCTCTACCTGCCAGGCTGCATGAACGGCTACGTCCGCCGGGCCGACTTCCGCTACGAGATCCACGACGCTCAGTACGTGGCCGGGCTGCTGGTCGATGCGGGGATCGCCGATGGCGCCCGGATCGGAGCCCATGGCGAATCCTATGGCGCCGGCACGTCGCTGGCGCTGGCGACGCTGAATGATCGCGTGATGAACCTCGACGGGAGCTTGAGCCCCTGGACGAGCCCCAAGGGCGCGCCGCTTCACCTGGCCGCCGCCGCGCCCTTCGCCGGCTGGAGCGACGACACCGCGCTCGCGCCCAACGGGCGGTGGCTCGACACCCAGACCACCGCGACGAACCGCGCCTCGCCAGTCGGCGTGCAGAAGATGTCGATCGGGCGCGGCCTGTTCACGGTCGGCATGCAAGGCGCCTACTACGGCCCGCCGGGCGGTGACCCCGACATGATCCTGGAGTTCGCACTCGCCACCGCCGGCGAGCCCTACGAGAAGCCGCCGGTCGAGGCGGTGCTCAAGGCCGGCGCTCAGTTCCATTCGTCCTATGACCTGCTGTCCGGGACGTTTGGGCTCGCCCGGCGGGCGCCGGCGCCGCTGATGCTGACCAACGGCTTCACCGACGACGTGTTCTGGGCCGACGAGGTGCTGGTCTACTACAACCGCCTGCGCGTCCTGTACCCGTCGGCGCCGGTCTCGGTGCTGTTCGGCGACATCGGCCACCAGCGGGCGCAGAGCAAGCCGGCCGATCTGGCGGTGATGGTCGTCCGCGTGCAGGCGTTCTTCGACCACTATGTGAAGGGAACAGGGCCCCAGCCGGTGCTGGACGTGACCGCGCTCACCCAGACATGCCCCAAGGGCGCGCCCTCCGGCGGCCCGTACAGCGCCGCCACCTGGGAGGCGCTGCATCCCGGCGTGGTCAGCTTCAGTTCCAAGCCCGGCCAGACGATCCTTTCCACCGGGGGCGATCCCAAGGTTTCCAGGGCCTTCGACCCGGTTGCCGGCGGCCTCTCCTGCACCACCGCGCCCGGGGCCGACGAGGGCCGTGGCGTGGCGACCTACCGGCTGCCGACGCCCACCGGCGCGGGCTACACCCTGCTCGGATCGCCGACGGTGACGGCCGATCTGAAAGTCACCGGCGAGTTCGCCTACATCGCCGGGCGGCTGGTCGATGTGGATCTCGCGACCAATACCAAGACGCTGATCTCGCGCGGCGCCTACCGGATCGACCCGAAGGCGCCGAACGGGCGCCAGACCTTCCAGCTCTCCGCCAACGGCTGGCATTTCGCGGCGGGCCATTTCCCGCAGCTTGAGCTGCTGGGCCGTGATGCGCCGTTCCTGCGCCCGTCCAATGGAGTCTTCTCGATCGCGGTCTCGAACCTGGAGCTCAAGCTGCCCACCCACGAAGCCAAAGGCGCCGCCAGTCCAAGGTGATCGAGGTGGAGGCCGCCGGGAGCTTCAGCTAAGTCTCCGGGCATGAAGCTCCGGATTCCCCTGGCCGCCGCCGCGGCGCTCTGCCTCGCGCTCGTTCGCCCCGTCCTCGCCCAGGCGCCCGAGGACCAGCTTCCTGCCGCACCGGGCAAGGACGTGGTGCTACGCGTCTGCACGGCCTGCCACGGGGCGGACCAGTTCGCCTATGCGCGGCTGACCCCCGACGAATGGGAAAATGAGGTCGAGAAGATGCAGGCGGCCGGCGCCGAGATGACCTCGGAAGAGGCCGCCGTCATCGCCGCCTATCTCGGCAAGAACCTGGCGAAGCCGCCCAAGCCTTAGACGACGATCCGCCTCATCGGCGCGCGCGCAACGGGTGCACGGTGACGGAGAAATAGACCCCGCGGTCCTGCAGATCCTTATTGCCCGACAGGTCCACCTTGTTCAGCGCGTGGCCGTAGGTGAGCTGGGCCGACAAGGCGTCCGACGGCGTCCAGGCGATGGCAGCGCCCACGCTGTAGATGCCGTCGCCAGGCTGCGGTGGCCGATAGTTCCGCAGCTGCGCCCCATCGACGAAGCCGGTGACCGAGAAAGCGCCCCAGTCGAAACTGCCGGTCCCGGCGCGCCCGGCGCCCAGATGGATCGGCCGGCCTAGCTCCAGCGAACCGATCAGGCCGGAATCGGCCAACAACAGGTTCTCGCGATAGCCGCGCACCGTCGTCCCGCCGCCGGCCGAAAGCCGCTCGCCGGCGTAGAGCACGCTGTCGGAAGCCTGGGCGGAGAGGCGCGCACGGAACTCCAGGCCTTCGCTCGTCAGCCGCCGGGCATAGTTCACCTGGGCCAGCGCCACGTCGAAGTTGCGCTTGGGCGAGGGCGAGCCCGGAATGTCCGAGCGGGTCCCATCCAGCCCCCGCGTCGCGGTCAGCGAGACGGCGAACACCTGCACCACGCCGCGCATCACGAAGTCGCCGACCAGGCGCACCGCGGTGTACTCGCTGCGGCCGTTCACGGCGCCCGGGCTGAACGAGAACGGCTGGTCCCGCAGGTCGGTCTCCGACACCCGATGGGTGATGAGCACGCCGCCCGACAGGCTGCGCGCCGAGGTCCAACGGCCGGGCTCGGCCGACGGCAGCAGCGGCGTGTCGAGGAACTTCTCGGTCAGGCCGGCCTCGATCAGCCGGTCGCGGGCCTTGATGTCGAGGGGCTGCAGCGAGGCGGCGACCACGGCGGCGTCGTTGACCGCACCGCGCACCGAGAAGGTCGTGTCCGGCGTGAACACTGGGGTCGCATAGCCCACCGCGATATCCTTCAGGCCCTGGGTCACGCCGATCTCGCCACTGAGGACGTCGCCGGCCCGCAGCGCGTTGCGGGCGTAGCCGCCCAGGCCCAGATGATCGCTGCCCACCGACGGCGAATGGTTGTTGGCCACGGTTGCATAGAGATCGAAGCGTTCCTGCGGATAGACGCTGACCGCCAGGCTGGCCTCTCCGGGCTTTGCGCCGGGGCGCAGGTCGGCGTTGACGGTGCGGATCGCCGGGTCCTCGGCCAGCAGGCGGAACTGGCGCTCCAGGTCTGCGGCGTTCAGCGGGCGGGCGAAGGCGGCGGCCAGCCGGTCGCGGACATAGGCCTCGTCCAGCCCCTGCGCGCCACCCGCCGCCCAGGCGACACTGAAGGGCGCCCCGCCATCAAGGCTCGGCGCCAGGCCGCCGTAGACCAGCCGCAGGTTCAGGCCGCTCGGCGACGAGGCGGGCTGCACCACCAGGCCGGAGTTGATGAACCCGGCGCTGAGGAATGCGCGGTTGATCAGCTGGGTCAGCGCGAGCGCGCGGCCGACGCTTGCGCCTGAGCCGGCCATGCCGTTGAGCGCGAACTGGCGGCGCACCCAGCTCTCATCCAGGCCCTGACCGGCGGCATGTTCCAGGCGCAGGTCCGCGCCGGGCTCCTGCGGCGGCTGCCAGCTGCGCAGGGGCGCCGCGGCGCCCTTGGCCGCGTCGGCGACGATCCGCACCTCTGCGGAGCCGCCCTGCGAGGTCGCTGAGCCGGCCGCTGGCGCCGGTTGCCCGGCTGGCGACGTCAGGCCGGGCGATGGCGCGGAATAGGCCGGCAGGTTGGGCGGCGCGGCCTGCGGGCCGGTGCGCTCCCGCGGCGCATCCGGCGGGCCGGCCTGAGCCCGCGCCGCGGTGGCCTCGCCGAGCGTCAAAAGGCCGATGATCGCCGTCAGCGCGGCGCCGCCCACCGACCGGCTCAACGGCAGTCTCCGACGCGCGGTCCGCGGGACGGCGGAGATGCTTGCGGCGCAGTCGAAGCGTCGTCGCGGACATAGGGCCCGACCGGGCGGGTGATCAGCTGACTCACCTGGCCGGTCGAGCGCGCGGCGGGGCACTGGCCACGCATCACCTTGGACGCGTCCAGCACCGACAGGTCGCGGCTGACCGCGCCGCTGCTGAGGTCGTAGAGGCCGGCGACGATCTTGAACTCGCCGTCCACGGCGATGGTGTTGGTGCGGTCGACGGAATTGACGAAATAGGTGCTCTGGATCAGCACATTGGCGCCGCGCTGTTGGCCCAGCGCCGAGATGGAGCCGCCGTTCAGCACCACGGCCAGCGGCGTCCCGATGACGATTTTGCCGCCGGTGCCCGGGCCGGACGAGGTGTCGATAGACCCCGGCGCCGCGGCGCCGCTCAGGTTCAGCACCGTCCCCGCAGGCATCGTGATCTCGATGTCGCCCGCTGCGCCGAGGAAGGAGTCGGTGGATATCCGCGCGCCGTTTTCGACGGTCAGGCTGTGGGCCGAGAGGTGGATGGTCCCGGCGTCGCCGCCCACCGGGCGCCGCGAGCCGACGCCGGAGGTGTTTTCGCTGCCGAGGCCGGTCTCCTCGCCATCGGCGACGAAGACCCCGGTGGCCAGGTTGATCTGCCCGGCCGGGGTGCGGTTGCTCGACGAGGTGAGGATCAGGCCGCCGGTGCGCAGGGTGACAGTGTCGGTGTTGATGTTGAGGACGCCCGACCTGCCGCTCGCGCCGGGCAGGGACGAGGAGCTGATCACCGCCCCGCCGTCAGCCGTCAGGTTGTGCGCCTGGACGTTCACCGCGCCCGCGTCCCCCGTCGCCAGGCTGTCGCTGGAGATGAAGGTGTTGCCGAGGTTCTGGCCGTTCAGGGTCAGGTCGCCGGTGACGATCGCCACCGAGCCGGCTTGGCCGGAGCTTTGGGTGTCTGAAGCGATCGAGGCGTTGCGCAGCGTCAGGCTGGTCGAGTTCACGATCACCGAGCCTGCCGCCCCGGTCCCCGCGTCGGCGACGGAGGTCACCATCGCCTCGCCTTGAACGACGACGGCGCCGCCGCTCAGCGTCACCCGGCCGCCGGCCCCGGCGCCGAAGGTGTCCGAGGACACCGTGGCTGCGGTGTCCAGGGTCACGTCGCCGCCCGCCAGGGTGACGTCGCCCGCCGCACCCCCGGCGAAGGCGTTGGACGAGATGACCGCGCTGTTGCGCACCGAGATGGCGCCGCCGCTGACGGTGACTTGCCCGCCCGCGCCGCTGCCGCTGGTGTCGGACTGCACCCGCGCGCCATCGATGGTGACACTGGCGCCGGTCAGCGCGATCACCCCGCCATTCGCGCCGCCAAAGGCGTTCGACGCGATCGACCCGCCGACGATGGAAAGGTCGCCGCTCGCGGAGAACTGCACCCGGCCCAGCCGGCTGGCGATGGCGCCGTGGGATTGGGCGATCACCTGGTCGTTGTTGAAGGTGAGCGTCTGGCCCTGCACGATCACCGAGCCGACCCCGCCATCGCCGAACGCGTCGGTGTCAATGAAGCTGCCCGTCATCGTCACCTTGGGCGCGGTGATGGAGATCACGCCCGCCGCGCCGGTGCTCGAGGTGGCCGCCGAGAAGAAGCCGTTGGTGACGGTCACATCCGAGGTCGCGGTGATGGTCAGGTTGCCGGAATCGTTGCCGAGCCCCGGCGCTGAGCCCAGCAGACCGGTGGAGATCGCGATGTGGTCGCCGCTGATCCTTACGTCGCCCGGCCGGCCCGTGCTGTTGGCGGTGGTCGAGGCGATAGCGCCCGCCAGCGTCAGCGACGGTGCGCTGACCGCGATCTGCCCGCCGGCCCCCGCGCCCAGGCTGTTGGCAACGGCGAAGCTGGCGTCGAGCAGCATCGACTTGGTGGCGCTCAGCACCACGTCGCCGCCCGCGCCGGCCCCAGTGGTGTTCGAGCCCAGGGTCACGCCGTGCAGGGCGACCGTGTCGCCGGTGATGGTCACCGACCCGCCCGCGCCGGCGTTGGCGCCGAACGAGGTGGTGGTGATCTGTCCGCCCTCCCCGTCGATATCGCTCGCGTGGACGATGGTCGCTCCGCCGGCGCCGCTGCCCTGGTTCACGGACGTGAGCGTCGGCGCGTTGACGAGCTTCAGCTGGCCGGCCTGGATGATGAGATCGCCGCCCTTGGCCGCGCCGGTCGCGCTGGTCACCAGCATCGCCGCATCAAGCGTCACGCTGCCGCCGACCAGCCGCAGCGGCCCGGCCGCCGACCCGCTGGACGTGACGATGAGCTGGGCGCCGGTCAGGGTCAGCGCACCCGCGCCGGTCGTGGTCGGAGTCGTGGTCGGATCGGCCAGGGAAACCTGGGCCGCGCCGGAGCCCACCGCGGTCAGGTCCAGCCCACGCTGCAGCAGGTGCGCGTTGCGACCTGGATGTCGGACGCCGCGAACGACAGGGCCGCCGAAGCCGGCGCGAAGTCCTGGCCCACGCCATTGACCGAGATCGCGCCCTGCCCGCCCACGAAGCCGAAACTCTGCGGCGGGGCGATCGACAGCGTCGAACCGGCGGGCGTGGCGATGGCGAACTTCGTCGCGTCGGCGAACCGCAATTCGTTCGCGGTGGAGAAATAGGCCGCGGCCGGCACGTTCACATGCGCGCTCGCCGAGAAAACGATCCCGGCCGGATTGATGAAGTAGAAGCTGGCGTTGGGAAGCGCGGTGGAATCCAGCGTGCCGGCGATCTGCGAAACCTGGCCGCCAGTCACCCGGTTGATGACATTGCTGATGCTCGCGCCGCCGCCCGCCGAGCGCACCCACTGGGCGGTGTCGCCGGCCGCCAGGCTGAACTGGGCGAAGCTGTGGAACAGGTTCGAGCCGGCCAGCGTCCCGCCGTCGATGGTGATGACGCCGCCGCTCCGCACAGCGGTCGTCCCCATCGAAAGCGCGCCCGCATCCGGAAGGACCGCCGTCGTCTGCGCGCCCGCCGCCAACGGCCAGGCAGCCAGCGCGAGGGTGAGCGCCGCCAGCCTCATCGCCCCCTCTCTCATCGCCACGCCCCCAGCAAGGTGAAGGCCGCCCAGATGTTGGGATTGGCCTCCGGCCCGCCCTTGGCGATCATCGCCAGCTGGGCGTCACGCAGCGCCGCCGACTTTGAGCGCCCCTCCCGATAGCGGCGGTAGAAGTTGTCCATCAGCTCGCCGGTGCCGACGTCGTTCACCGGCCACAGAGACGCGACCGCGCTGCGCGCCCCGGCCTGCACCGCCGCCCCGGCCAGGCCCATGCTGGCCTCGTCGTCGCCGACCGCGGTCTCGCAGGCGCTGAGCACCAGCAGGTCCAGCTCGTCGCCGCGCGCCCGGTTCTGAGCGAGAATCTGGCGCAGCTCCGAGAGCAGGATCACCTCGCCGTTGGCGACAATGAAGGCGTGGTCGGACCGGCCGTTGAACGAGGCGTGGGTCGCCAGGTGCAGGATGTCGACGCGCTCCTGGGTCAGCACCCGGACCAGGTCCTGGCGCTTGAAATTGTCGATGATCCAGGAGCGGCCAATGCGCTTGCCGTCGACCACCGCGGCGGTCCTGGCCTCGGCCGCCGTGCCCTCCAGCTTCTCGAAGTCACCGGCCGGAAGCTTGACCTCCATCTCCAGCGAGGCGGCGACCAGCTGCAGGCCCCGCACGCGGCTGTCGCCGCCGGGCTGGGAATAGGCCAGCGACGGCGCCACCGTGACCCGCGTCCGCTCGACCAGGAAGTGGTTGTCCGCATCCAGCAGGGCCGAGAATGGCAGGCCGCGCAGGGCCCCGTCCGGCACGATCACCAGGATCGAGCCCGCGGTCAGGTCCGGCTCGACGGGCTTGATCAGGAGATCGTAGAGCTGCCGCGACGGCGCGCGCCAGCGATCATCATTGTCGTAGCTGAGCGACAGCACGACCTGCTCCACCAGGTTCGAGACCGCCTCGCGGTCGACCTTGCGGTTGGGCGCCAGCCGCTTGAAGGACGCCTGGCCATTGGCCCCGCCGATCACATAGAGCAGCTCCAGGCGGTCGGGCAGCAGCACCGGGTAGAGCAGCACCTCCCCAGCCGCCAGGGTCTCCGGCCTTAGAGGATCGCGCTCTGGGACGCACTCGCTGCCGTAGACGCTCTGCAGTTCGGCCTGACGGTAGGCCTCCACGATCTTCTGCGCATCGCGCACGCGGACCTGTTCCAGGGCGCCGCTGGCCTGCGACAGGTCGAGATCGACCGCGCTTTGGAAAACCTTGCGCATATAGAGCGAGTAGGCGGTCTCCTCGGTCAGCGGATCGAAGCGCGGCAGCAGCGGCCGGATCGCGTCCAGCGCGTCGTAGGCGGCCAGGATGTGGCTGTCGCGGTGCTCGGGGTCCATCTCAGCCAGCAGCAGCCGCCATTCCGGCAGGCGGGCCGGGAGCGCCAGCTGGCTCTCTTCGATCAGCGCCTGGTCCATCAACCGGCGCGCGCCCGCGCCGTCCCCGGCGGCGAGCGCCAGCCGGGCGCTGAGCGCATGGGCGAAGGAGAGCGCGGCCGGATTGTCGGGCTGGGCCGTGGCCATCGCCTGAGCGACGCCGCCCAGGTTGGCGGGCGCGCCAACTCCGGCGTCCAGGACCGCGAAGGCCAGACGGCCCTGGATTTCAGCGCGCAGGCCCGGGTCGGCGATACCGGGCGAAGCGGCGAGGCCCGCGAGGGCCGCTTGCGCCGCCTGGGCTCTGAACTGAGGGGCCGCGGCGGTGTTGGACTCGGCCACCGCCAGCCGCAGGCGCGACAGCCGAAGACTGGCCAGCGCGGCGGTCTGGCTGTCGCCGGCCAGCGCCGCCTGCTCCGCGGAACAGGCCAGGGACGCCAGCGACAGGGTCAGGTTGGCGTTGAACAACGCCTGCGGGCCGGCCAGCAGATCGCAGGCCCCGCCGCTGCCGCTCGTCTGCGCGGCGCCGCGGATCGTCGCCGTCGAGCCGCCGCGCGTGGGCCGCCCGCCACGGGCCCCAACCACCGAGGGTCCCGACAGCGACACCAGCCCCAGCCGATAGGCGGCGACGGAGGCCACCGTCTGCCGCCCGGCCGCGCGCGCCATCTGGAACGCGCTCAACAGATAGTATTCGGCCTGCCGCTGGCTGCCTTCCGGACTGATGCGCATCAGCTCGCCCGCCGCGGCGCAATAGTCGGCGATCTCAGCGGCCGAAGGCTTCGCGCTCTCGGAAGCGGGAAGGTCGAGTGCGAGAGCCAGATCGCCGAACCGCCCCGAGGGCCCACGCCTGCGAAGCTCCGTCTCGACGCCCGCCGCGGCCCGGTCCAGTTCGCCGGCCCTGGGCCAGGTCTGCGGCCCAGCGGACGCATAGGGATTGCACAGGCTGTCCGACAGGGCCGCCCGCGCCGCGCCCGCACCGCCAAAAGCGGTGAGCAGAAGTCCCAGGGCCAAGACCCCAAGCTTCCGACGCACAACCCCCAACGCCCGCATGTTCCCCCCGAACCAACGCCACGCCAGTTGGGCGGCCTGCATCAGGGGCTTGTCAATCCTTGGGACGTGTCGGCCGAGGCCACAACCTGCGAGGCAGGCAAGGCCCGTGCGCTGTCGCCGACGATCAGGAACGCGGCCCAATAGTAGGGGTGCGAATAGTCGTCCCGGGCCATGAAGCTTCGCTCGGCCTCGATGAGGGCGTCGCCCTGGGTTGCGGCCTTCGATTTGAACAGCGCCGACATCAGGATCTCGGTCGCCGCGGAATTCACTTCCCAGTTCGAGACCAGAAGATTGCGCGCGCCGGCGTAGGTGAAGGTCGACACCAGGCCGCCCAGCGCCGCGCCGCCGCCGGTGTCTTCCAGGCCAGCCCCGGTGTTACAGGCCGACAGCACCACGAGGTCGGCGTCCAGCTGCAGGTCGGGGATCGCGCCGGTGTCCAGCAGGGACTCGCTGCCCGGTCCGCCCAGCGAGGTCACCAGGGCGGGCTGCAGACAGCCGTTGGCCTGCGGCAGCAATCCGTGCGTGGCGAAATAGAGCACGCGGTACTGATCGAGCGCGCCTTCAAACCCACCGCCGTGCCGGACCCGGTCATCGGTGAAGTCCGCGCCGAGGATCACACTGCCCGGCGCGCCCACCGCCGCGGCCACAGACTTCACCTCGGAATCGGCTTCCGGCAGCTGGGGCAGCCTCATCAATGCCTTGCGGAAACCCGCGCAGAAATCGGCGCCGCCGGCGATGCTGATCGACCAGGCCGGCGCGACCACGTTCTTGAACGCCGTGGGGCCGCTGGGAATGACCGGGTCGGCGAAACCCAGGAAGGGCTTGGCGCCCTTGCTCGGGCGGGTGCGCCGCGTGTTCCAGAAGGCGGCCGTGGAAATCGAGACGGAGGTGTCGAGGCGGGCCGCCAGCCAGCTCACGCCCTTGTAGGAAACCTCGGTCTTGGCCGCGCGCGCCGTCTCGGTGTTGCGCGCCACCAGCTGCACGCTGGCGGCGTCGGTCACCAGGGCGCCGATCGGGATGCCGATCATCGCCGGATCGGGCTGATAGATCAGCCGATGAATCTTGGCGATCTGCGGCGCGATCGGGCCGAGCATCTTCTGGTAGATCTGGTAGGCGAGATCGACGTCCCATTCTCCGAGCGCGCCGGAGTCGAGGTCGCCCAACGGCTCGCGCATCTTCTTGGCCATCTGCCGGGCCTGGTTGTGATTGATCTCGATCGCGTAGGGCCGCACCTCGGTCTTGTTGATGAAGACGCCATAGCCGCGGCCGGCCAGCAGCATCACCTTCAGGTAGGCCTCGCCGTCCTGGAGCTCGGTCTGCAGGTCCTTGCTGGTCACCGTCGTGCTGAGCGCGGTGGCGTAGCGGGGATTGGCGTCGAACAGGCGCTGCTCAAGCTCGTTGGCCTGTTTGCGCAGGTCGTCCAGTTCGGCGTCGGCCTTGGTCCGGACATCGCCGGCATAGGCGCCGGCGCGCTGCAGCTGGCGGATCTCCTCGTTCTTCTGGGCGACCAGGCGCAGGGTCGCGTCCCGGGCGCGCGAGATGCCCGCGCTGGCGGTGCCCTCGGAACTCAGGCGCTCGGCGAACTGCAGGGATGCGGCCGCGGTGGACTCGCCCACCAGGGCCTCGGAACTGGCGAAGAAGCGTTGCGCGTCGGCGGCGTTGGTCACCGGATCGCCGCCGATCCGCTTCAGCAGAATGTCGAAATAGGCGCCCGCCGCGTCCGCCGAGGCGCCCAGGGCGCCGCGCTTGATCTGGAAGATCGAGAAGGCCCGCTCAAAGTCGGCCAGGGCGGCGTCTTCCTGGCCGCTCGCCGCCTTGGCCCGCGCCAGTTCGAGGATGTAGCGCCCCAGCGGGAGCGAGTCCGGGTCCAGCGGTTCGTAGACGGCGAGCGCGGCATCGATCCGGCGTACGGCGAGCTGCGGCTGGCCGTCCTCGCGGTCCAGCGTCGCCAGGTCGACCTGGACGCGAACCACCAGCCAGGGCGCGGCCGAGCCCAGCACGTCTTCGCCGCGCGGCCGGTTCAGGATGTCGAGCGCCGTCTGCAGGCTCTGGCGCGCCTGCGGCCGCTGGTCCAGCGCCTCCTGGCAGGTGCCGATGATCTGCCAGGCCTGGGCGTCGCGCACCGCCTCACGATCTTCGGCGGACAGCTGCAGGCTGGGCATCTTGCCCTGGGCGTTCAGGGCGATGGCGGCGGCGCGGCCAAGGGTCAGGTCTGAGCCGACCATCGTCACCAGGCCGCTGGCCGCCGGTCCGGCTGACCGGCGCCGCTGGGCGATGGCCTGCTGGGCGAGCGAGACCGCATCTTCGAAGCGGCGCTGGTTGCGGGCGTGCGCCGCCAGGATGTTGAACGACAGCGCGCTCAGCGTCGGGCTGTTGGCCTCGGCCACCAGGGGTGTCGCCGACTTGAAATAGGCCTCGGCCTCGACGTAGCGGCCACCGTTCGAGGCGTTGATCGCGACGTTCAGATAGGCCTCCGCCCGGTCGACCAGGCCAAGGCCCGCGAGCGAGGTCTCGGCCAGGTGGCTGAAACGGGATTCGGCGTCGCCGAACCGCCATTGCTGCGCCTCGCGGTAGGCCGACTCCTTCTGCTTGGCCGGCGAGTTGGCGCTGGCTTCCGCCGCAGCGTTGAGGTTCTCGATCTGCCCGCCCAGCATCGAGCCGAGGTTGGCGGTCTGGCGGCTGGTCGCGGCGGGCGGCGGCGCGCGGCCGAGCGCCACCTTCACGCCGGTCGCCAGCACATCGCCGATGGCGGCGTAGCCTTCGGCGGCGATCACGTCGTGGCCGGCCTGGGCCTCATAGGCCACGTAGTTCACGCCCAGCGGTTTGCTCTTGCAGGTCGCCAGCGTGGTCTTGGACAGCACCGGGTCGGGGACCGCGGCGCCCGGCTCACAGGTCGCGCGCTCGGCCAGCGCCGTGCGCCAGGCCTGGGCCGCCGCCGCCCCGCCGCCGTGGAAGGCGTAGATCCGCCCGAGCGTCTGGGACCAGCCGCGGCACATCACCTGCCAGGCGCGCAGTCCGGCCTTCGAGGCCAGCGGGTCGTCAAAGTCGCGCACCGCCTGGCAGACCGCGCCGCTGCGCGCGCTCTGGCCCAGCGCGAAATCCTCACGCGGCGCGGCGGCGGCGGCCTGCGCCGAAGCGGCGAGCATCAGGCCTGCGAAAAGGGGCGCCGCGAAGACCGCCATCCAGCCGCCGCTCTCACTGGAACGCCGCGCCATGGCTTACTTCGGGTCCTTCCAGCTCTCTTCGTTGGTGGCGCTGGCGACCGTCGGGTCGGCCGTGCCGGCCGCGGCCGTGCGGTCCTGAACCGTCAGATTGGTCAGTTGGTCGAACGAGATGCTGACGGGCGGGTGGACGCTCGACGAGGTGCAGCTGCCCGGCTGCATGATGACGCAGGAGTTCAGGCGATAGTAGGCGCTCGGCGTCACGCCGTTAGCGAAGGCGATCCCATTGGCCAGCGAGGCGGCGGTCCCGGTCAGGATGGTCGCCGCCGTGGTCAGCGCGCCGTTGAGTTCAATGTAGTCGGGCAGATTGACGGCGCCGACTGACTTGGCCGAGGTGCGCCCGAGCACCAGCTGCGGCACGGTGGCCGAACCGCCGAACAGGTAGAGGCCCATCGGGTTGTTGCCGAGCAGGCCTTCGGTGTCCTGCTGCGCCACCTTGCCGTTGGCGCGCAGGGTGAGCGTACCCGCCGTGATCAGCATGCGCTGGCCGCCCAGTGTCTGCGGCGCGGTCAGCGCCCTGACGGCCGTGGAGACGCCGGACGCCGAGGTCGTCGAGAGCTTGTCGATGAAGTCCTGGTAGCCGATCAGGATGTCGCTCGACGCGTTCAGCTCGACCGCCCCGAAGGCGCGGATATCGCTGAACGCCCGGCCCGTTGTGGTGGTGGAGAAGCCGATCGAGCCGCCGTTGTTGGCGATCACGCGGATCGAGCCCGGGGTCCAGTCGCCGACGTCCGCGTTCGGGGCGCCGATCCGCACCAGCGTGCTGTTCGCGCCGCCGCTGGAGGGCGCGAAGGCGCCGGAGATCACCACCTGTGACGCCGCGCCGGCATAGAGCTCCAGCGAGGTTTTGATCTTGCTCACATCGACGTTGAACGTGCCGATGGAGAGCGTCGAGCCGCGCATCGTGCCGGAGCTGTCGCCCAGGAAGATCTGCAGGATCGGCGCATTGATCAGGCCGATCGAACTGCTGCTGAGCGCCACGCCGCCGGAGGCCGCCGAAACGCCCTCGCCCAGCGCCAGGCCGCCGGTAGCGGTGACCTCGAGGCGGACAGTGTTGGCCCGCCAGGCGCCGTTGAGCGCGAAATCGCCGCCGCGGGCGAAGATGCTGTCGCCGGCGGTGATGCTGCCGACCGAAATCTTGCCGGCGGCCTGCAGATGCACACCCGACGCGGAGCCTCCGGCGTTGACGTCGCCGTTCAGCGAGATCGCCCCGCCGCTCTTGATGTCGATGTCGCCGTTCGCCAGCGTGAAGCCTTCGATCGAGGCCGTGGCGGCCAGGGGATCGACCAGCCGCAGGATCGGGCCGCTCTCGGCCGCCGAGATCAGCCGGTCCGCCGCGCCGGTGGCGTTCGCGCCCGAGCCTGAGGACAGGGTTCCGCTCACCGAGACGGCGCCGCCGGCGCGGATGGCGATATCGTCGCCGGCCTTGATCGTGGCCAGTTGCACCGCGCCGGTGCGGCCGCGCACGGCGACGTCGCGGGTGGCGGTGAGGGCTCCGCTGGCCTGGACCGCGGCGCCATCGGCCAGCACATCGCCGCCGGCGGTGACCGCCGCCAGGCTGATCGCGCCGCCGCCCACAGTCTGGAACCGCGCGTCGCCGTTCGCCGTCGCCGCGCCACCGACGGTGATCGCGCCGTGAGCGCGGACGTCGATGTTGGCGCCAGAGAGATCGAAGTCGCCGTTCAGCGCGGTCTTGTCGGTAGCGAACAGCCGGTCGCCGGCCCCGGTCCCGTCGCTGTCCGACGCCCCGCCCGCGCTGATCGCGCCGCTGACCGTGATGTCCTTGACCGCGCGCAGCACAACGTCATCGCCGGCCGCAATGCTGGCCAGGCTGACGGAGTCGGTCTGGGCGCGGACGGCGACATCGCGGCCCGCGTGCACGTCGGCGCCGCTGACCCCGCCGCCATCCAGCAGAAGGTCGCGGCCCGCGGTGACCGAGCCGACCGCGATGGCGCCCGCCGCCTGCAGCCGCACGTCGGTCGGCGCGCTGATCGCGCCCAGCGCCGAGATGCCGCCCGTGGCGGACTTCAGGTCGACGTTGCCGCCGGCCAGGTCGAAGTCGCCGCCCAGGCTGGTGGGGTTGAGGCTGAACAGCCCATCGCCGGCGCCGGCGGCGTCTGCCCCCTGACCGGCGTTGAGCTGGCCGGAAACGGTGATGGCGTTGGCGGCGCGCAGCACGATGTCGTCGCCCGCCTTGGCCGAGCCGATGGAAATGCCGCCGGCCGTGGAGCGCAGCGCCACATCGCGCCCGGCGGTCAGATCGCCGGTGGTCAGGTCGCCGGCCGCGTCGATCGATATGTCCCCGGACACCGTGGCGGCGCCGAGCGTCGTCGCGCCCGTGGACTGCAGCCGCAGGTGCGCGCCGGCCTCGGTGTCCACCGCTCCGCTGAGCGTGATGTTGGCGCCGCGCAGGTCGATGACGCCCACGCCGGCGTCCGCGGCCTCGCCGAACAGGGTGGCCGCGCCAGAGCCCGCGGCGATCAGCCGGTCGCCGACCCCGCCCGTTGCGGGGGTCAGGCCGGCCTTCAGGTCGCCGCTGGCCGTCACGTCACCCTGCGCGCGCACCACGAACTCATTGCCCGCCGTGACTGAGGCGACGGCGACATTGCCGGTCCGTCCAAACAGCGCGACGTCGCGCGCGGCGGTCAGGCTGCCGGTCGCTGCGATCGATCCGCCGTCCGCGAAAAAGTCCCGCCCGGCGGTGATGGCGCCCGAGATGGTCACCGCGCCGCCGGTGGTCTGCAGCCGGATGTCGCCTGAGCCTTGAGCGCCGGCGATGGTGATCGGGCCCGACCCGGATTTGACGTCGATGGTGGAGCCCGTGACATCGAAGCTGCCGCCCAGCGCGGTCGGATCGGCGAGGAACAGCATGTCGCCGACGCCGATATGGTCGGAGTTGCCCACCTTCAGCATGCCCGCGGTGACGCCCTGCGCGGCGCGCAGCACGATGTCGTCGCCGGCGGTCAGGCTGCCGGTGGTGAGCGAGCCGGACTTCGAGCGCAGGGCGATATCGCCCGCGGCCGTCAGGTCGCCGACCGTCAGGGACGCGGTGCTGTCGATCAGGATGTCGGTGCCGGCGCTGGCTCCGCCCATCAGGGTGCCGCTGCCGGCCAGGATGCGCACGCCGCCGACCGCGGCGGTCCGTAGGATGCCGATCACGTTGCCGACGATGTCGATGTCGGAATCGCTGAGGCCGAAGGTCAGGCCGCCGACCGTCAGTGCGCCGCTTTCGCTCGGATCGATGAGCTTGTCGCCCAGGCCGACAGTGGACGTTTGCCCGGTGGTGGTCACCGTGCCGCTGCCCTGGATATCGCCGGTCGAACGCAGCACCACATCGTCGCCGGCCGACACGTTGCTCAGGCTGATCGAGGAGCCGTCCCGGGCCCGCACCGCCACGTCGCCGCTGGTCGCCGTCAGCGTCCCGGTCGCCTGCGCGCCGTTCGAGCCAAGCCCGGGGCCGCCGTCCAGCAGGATGTCGCGGCCGGCGGTGACCGCGCCCACCGTCACCGAACCGCCGGTCGTCGCCTGGGTCTGGAAGCGGGCGTCGGTGGCGGCGGTGGTCATGCCGATCACCTGGATCGAGCCGTTGCTGGAGCGCACGTCGACCATTTGGCCGACCAGGTCCAGCGCGCCGGCGAGGAACGATTTCGCCGCGCCGAACATCAGGTCTCCGGCCTGATCAGCGGCGTTGGAGTCGGTCCCGCCGCCGGCGCTGAGCGGCCCGTTCACGAGGATCGAACCGTTCGCCCGGATGACCACGTCGTCGCCGGCCGAGGCGCCGCCGATCGTTACCTGCGCGCCGGCGCCCGTCGAGCGGGCGCCTACGTCGCGGCCCGCGGTCAGCATGCCGGTCGCCACTGTCGACCCGCCGTCGACCAACACGTCGCGGCCGGCCGTCAGGTTGCCCAGGTTCAGCACGCCCACCGACTGGACCCGCACGTCCGAGGCGACGCCCGTCGCGGTGATCGTGCCGATGGTCATCACCGAGCCGGCCACGATGTCCACGTCATGGCCGGTCAGGTCGTAGCTCTGGCCCTGCAGGGTCACCACGCCATCGGTGGTCAGCAGGACGTCGCCCAGGCCGGCGCTGTCGGGCCCGCCGCCGGCGTTCACCGTCCCGTTGACCAGCACGCTGCCCGTCGTGCGTAGCACCACGTCGTCGCCGGCCGAGATCCCGGCGAGGTTTATGCCCTTGCCGTCGCGCGCGCGGACGGCCACGTCGCCGTTGGTGGCGGTCAGGGTCCCGGTCGCCACCGCGCCGTTCGGGTCGGTCCCGCCGCCGTCAAGCAGCACGTCGCGGCCCGCCGTCACCGCCGCGACGGTCACCGACCCGCCGGTCGTGGCCTGAGTCTGGAAGCGCGCGTCGGTGGCCGCGTGGACCGCGCCCATCACCGTGATTGAGCCCGCCGTGGACTTGAGGTCGATGGTCTTGCCGGTCAGGTTCAGGTTCCCGCCGAGGTTCGACATGTCGGCGCCGAAGATCAGGTC
>CAIJOB010000033.1 GCA_903822175.1 uncultured Alphaproteobacteria bacterium | reverse complement strand
GAGAGGAGGCTGAGGCGCCGGAACCGTCTCCTCTCCCCCGCGTAGCGAGAGGGAGAGGGTAGGGAGAGGGCGCCTCTAAGCCACCACCCGGGCCTTGGCCGGAGCGGCCTCGACCGGTGCGGTGAGGGCGCGGAGCATGCCGACCAGCGAGGTGCGGGCTTCCGGCGGCATCAGCTCATAGGCGGCGAGCAGTTCGATCGCGCCGGGCGTCCGCATGCGGGTCAAGAGGTCGAGGTCGCCGGTCATTTCGCGGTCCGGGCCGTCCAGGACGTCCATCAGGTCGACGACCCGGCACTTGAGCGCGCGGGCGATCTGCACCAGGCGCGAGAAGGAGATGCGGTTCGCGCCGTTCTCGTATTTCTGGATCTGCTGGAAACTGACGCCGCACTGCTCGGCCAGCGCTTCCTGCGAGATGCCGATGGTGCGGCGGCGGATGCGCACCGCGGCGCCCAGGGCCACGTCCATCGGATCGGGCGCTTTTGTTGACGGATCTGCCAATTCTATCTCCCCGGCCGCGCCTTCTGGCGGACGAGAGTCCCCCCGGACCCCCGCGACGGCTCTACCATAAGTTAAGCTAAGTATTTCCGTGATGAAAAGAGCGCTTGAAAATCAAGGTGCGACAATTTGCGGCCCGCGCAGAAATAACCTGTTCGCTGACCGTGTTCCGACCAGCGCCTGACCCGACGTTGGACTCTGCGCCTCACCCTGGGCCCTCCGCCGCCGCAAGCCAGGGTCGTATCCGGGTTGCGGCAGGCTGGGCGCGCCGGCGGCAATTAAGCACTTGGTCACCGAAACACCGCGAATTCGGACCTGCGAACGATTCGACGGCCAGCCAAGGGTTTCCAAGGGTTCATGCGCGCCATTCAGCTCCATCCGGCCTTCGATCACGGCGCGGCGCTGCGCGTGCCGCCGCCCAGCGACAAGGCCAGCTGGCGCGCGCTGTGGCGCTGGCTGGGCGAAGAGGCCTGCGCGGTGGTGGAGAGCGCCGCGGTGCAGGTGCGCACGCCCGACGGCCCGATCGTCGCGCGCTGTGGCGACTGGATCGTGCTGTCGCACTCCGGGTCGTTCCACGTGGCGCACGCGGCGCGCAACTGCGACGCCTGAAGCTGCCATTGCCCTAGGCTGCCATTTGGGGCGGAATCCGCCATAAGGCGCGCATGTCCGTCCGTTTCGACACCCTGTCCGACGCCGCTGCCTGGTATCGCGCCTGGCTGAGCGAGGCGGCTTTGCCGCTGTGGGCCGGGGCTGGGGTCGATCCTGTGGGCGGGCTGTTCCAGGAGACCCTGAGCCTTGAAGGCCGCCCGGTGGAGGCGCCGCGCCGTGCGCGGGCACAGGCGCGGCAGGTGTTCGTCTTCGCCCAGGCGGCGCAGGCCGGCTATGGCGGGCGGTGGCTGACGGTGGCCCAGACCGGCTGGGCGCGCTTCGTGGCGGCCTATCGGCGGCCGGACGGCCTGTTCCGCAACCGCGTGGCGGCGGACGGGACGCCGCTGGACAGCGAGGCGGACAACTACGAGCAGGCCTTCGTGCTGCTGGCGATGGCGGCGCTGCAGGCCGCCGATCCGGCGGTATCGTTCGAGGCGCAGGCGCGCGGCGTGCTGGACGCGCTGCAGGACCGACGCGTGGCGGGCGGCGGTTACCGGGAGAACGGGCCGCACCCCTTCCAGGCCAATTGGCACATGCACCTGTTCGAGAGCACGCTGGCTTGGGAGCTGATCGGCGGCGGGGCGTGGCGCACGTTTTCCGACGAGGTTGCGGAGCTGGCGATGGGCAAGTTCATCGATCCGGCGACCGGCGCGCTGCGGGAGTTCTTCGACGAGCAGTGGCGGGCGCTGGAGGGCGAGGGCGGCCTGGTCGAGCCTGGCCACCAGTTCGAATGGGCCTGGCTGCTGGACCGCTGGGGCCGCTCTAGGGGCGATGACCGGGCGCTGGCGGCGGCGCGGCGGCTGTTCGAGGCCGGGTTGAAGGGCGTCGATCCGGTGCGCGAGGTCGCGGTCAATGCCCTGTGGGACGACTTTTCGGTGCGGGATGGCTCAGCAAGGCTGTGGCCGCAGACCGAGCATCTGAAGGCCGCCGTGGTGCTGGGCGACGAGGCCCAGGCGTTGCGGGCCGCGCGGGGCCTGGCGCAATACCTCGACGCACCGGCGCGGGGCATCTGGCGCGACAAGCTGCGCGCCGACGGGACGTTTATGGACGAGCCCGCGCCAGCCACCTCCTTCTATCACCTGATGGTGGCGATCCAGGCGCTGACGGACGCGGTCGCCTAGCCGGCCGCGAAGGCGCGCATGATGGGCTCGAACTGGGGCCAGGCTTCCTTCAGGACGTGGTGGCCGGCGCCGGGCAGGACCTGGACCTCGACGAGCAGGTGGGCGGCGAGCACGCGGCGGCTGTCGTCGTCGACGAGGCTGGGCCAGCCCGTGCGGTCGCGTTCGGGCAGCAGGGCGTCGCCGCCAAGGACGAGCTTGGCGGGGCGGCTCAGGCGGTCCAGCAGGCCTGTGTATTCGCGGGGCTCGCGGCGGTCCGGCGCCAGGCCGAACACCTGCCAGACGAAATCCTCGCCGCCGGCCGGCATGGCGTCTAGAAGCTGGGTCAGCGGCCAGGCGCGGTCCGGGCGGAGCGGCGGTTCGACCAGCAACAGGCGGTCGACCAGGTCGGCGTCGAGGGCCATGGCCACCAGGGCGCCGACTGACAGGCCGATTACCTGGGCGGTGCGGCCAGCGAGACGCTGGCGCAGCGCCTGCGAGATCGCCGCGGCGAAGACGCCGACCGAGGTCGCCACCAGCGGCGGGCAATGGTTCCCCGGCAGGTGGGTGCGCCAGACGTCCAGCTCGGGGAAGCGGTCCTGGTTCAGTTCGAGGGTGTTGGACGAGGCGAAGGCGCCGGTGATGACCACTTGAATGGGTCGGCCGGTGTCGCGGCCGAGGAGCTCGATGGGGCCGAGCGGGGTCTCGAAGCGCTGGCCGTCCATGGCTAGAGCCGGTCGCGGCTGTGGGCCAAGGCGCCGGCCAGATAAGTCCGCTCGATGGCGCGGTCGTCGCCCAGCAGGCTCAGCACGAAGACCTGTTCGGCGATGGTCGCGGCGGCGGCCGTGCGGCGCGCCAGCAGCGGCGTGGCGGCCAGGTCGATGACCAGGAAGTCGGCCTCCTTGCCGGGGGCCAGGTTGCCGACGTGGCCGTCGATCTTCATGGCCCGGGCGCCGGCCAGCGTCGCCAGGTAGAAGGCGTGCAGCGGGTCGAGGGCCTCGCCGCCCAGCTGGCCGACCTTGTAGGCCTCGCCCATCATGTGCAGCAGGGAGAAGCTGGCGCCGGCGCCGATGTCGGTGCCCAGGCCCACGGTGACCCCGCAGTCGCAGGCCTGTTTCAGGCTGAACAGGCCGGAGCCGAGCAAGAGGTTGGACGAGGGGCAGAACACCGCCGCTGAACCCGCGGCCTGCATGCGGCGCAGCGCCTCGTCGGTGGTGTGGACGCAGTGGGCGAAGACCGAGCGCGGCGTGACCAGACCGTGGCGGGCGTAGACGTCGAGGTAGTCGCGGGCGTCGGGGAACAGTTCTCCGACCCGGTCGATCTCGTCGAGATTCTCGCTCATGTGGGTGTGGATCAGCACGTCGGGATGGGCGGCGGCGACCTCGCCGGCCATGGCCAACTGGGCGTCGGAGGAGGTGACGGCGAAGCGGGGCGTGACCGCATAGCCGAGGCGTCCCTTACCCCGCCAGGCGCGGATCAGGCTTTCGGTGTCGGCGCGGCCGGTCTCGACGGTGTCGGTGAGGCCCTCGGGCGCGTGGCGGTCCATCAGCACCTTGCCGGCGATGAGGCGCATGTTGCGGGCGAGTGCGGCTTCGAAGAGGGCCTCGACCGAGGTCTTGTGGACGGTGCCGAAGACCAGAGCGCTGGTGGTCCCGTGGCGCAGCAGCTCGTCGCAGAAGAATTGGGCGGCCTCATCGGCGTGGGCGCGGTCGGCGAAGGCCTGTTCGGCGGGGAAGGTGTGGCTGTGCAGCCAGTCGAGGAGCTGCGAGCCCCAGGCGGCGATGACGTCGGTCTGCGGGTAGTGGATGTGGGCGTCGACCAGGCCCGGGACGATCAGCTTGCCGGGGAAGGCCTCGAGCGGCGTTCTCTCTGGCAGGCTTGGGGCGAGGTCGGCGTAGGCGCCGAAGGCCGCGACGTGACCGTCCTCGACCACCAGCAGGCCATCCTCATGGTAGGCGAAAGCCTCCGCCGCCGGGGTGCGGCAGGGGTCGTCCAGCATGTGGAGCAGGGCGGCGCGGTAGGCTCGGCGGGTCACGCGCAACCCTTAGGCCGCCTTGGGGCCCCGGTCGAGCTTGGGGGTCGAGATCACGAGACAAATCCCAGCCAAATCAGCGGCGTGGCGCGCTGACAGCAAAGTCGTAAGGCTTGCCAAGTGAAATCAGCGGGTGTTTGATCTCCGCTCAAAGGCCCTATCGCCGGCGAACGGCGGCGGGGCCTTTTTCGATTCTGGAGGTTTGAGAGCGATCATGTCCGCCAACAGGACATCCCACATCCGGCTTACCTCGCACCCGGGAACCGGGTCGGCGAGCCGTTTCCCGATCCATTGGGACGCCAAGACCGCCCGCGCCCGCGGCCCGGTGATCGCCACGCCGAACTCCGGCGCGGACCGCAACGCGATCGGCGCGCACGGCGGCGCCTATTCGATCTATCGCGCGCTGGCGATCTCGTCAGGGGCTATGGCCGCCGAGACACGCCCCGAACTGCACAACACCTATCCGGTCGTGCCGATCGGCCCGCATGCGCAATGGCATGAGGCGGGCAAGATCGTGTCGCTCGATCCCTGGGGCCACCGGGTCGCCGAGGACTTTGCCGCCGAGCTGGCCGAGGGCGTCGATATCCGCCCGACCATCGCGGTCACCAAGGCGCGCATCGACCTGCCGGAGATCCACGAGGCCATCGCCAAGGGCCGGCTGAAGGTCGACGGGACGGTGGTGCATGAGAACGGCGACGTGGCGGTGACCAAGGCGGCGATCGATCCGGTCTGGTACCTGCCCGGCATCGCCGAGCGGTTCGAGGTGGACGAGACGCAGCTGCGCCGCACGCTCTTCGAACAGACCGGGGGCATGTATCCGGAGCTGGTCACCCGGCCCGACATCAAAGTCTTCCTGCCGCCGATCGGGGGCATCACCCTCTATATGTTCGGCGACCCGGCGAGGATCGGGAACAAGCGCTATACGCTAACCTGCCGGGTGCACGACGAGTGCAATGGCTCCGACGTGTTCGGCTCCGACATCTGCACCTGCCGCCCCTATCTGACGCACGGGATCGAAGAGGCGACGGCGCAGGCGCAACAGGGCGGCGCGGGGCTGATCGTCTACAACCGCAAGGAAGGCCGGGCGCTGGGCGAAGTGACCAAGTTCCTGGTCTACAACGCCCGCAAGCGTCAGCCGGGCGGTGACCAGGCGGCGACCTATTTCGAGCGCACCGAATGCGTGGCCGGCGTGCAGGACGCGCGGTTCCAGCAGCTGATGCCCGACATCATCCACTGGCTGGGCATCCGGCGGATCGACCGGTTCGTGTCGATGTCGAACATGAAGTACGACGCCCTGGTGAACGGCGGCGTCGAGATCGGCGAGCGGGTGCCGATCCCCGACTGGCTGGTGCCCGACGACGCCAGCGTCGAGATGGAGGCCAAGAAGGCCGCCGGCTACTTCACGCCCGAAAAGCCGCCGTCAAAGGCTGACCTGAAGAAGGTCGTGGGCCGCGATCTCAAGGAATTCTGAGAGCGGTGACCAGTGATGTGACGGCGGCGCGGGGCCTGCTTTCCGCCCATGCGGTGCGGGAGCGTTCGCATGAGATGCTGGCCGCGGCGTTGGCGGGCGAGGTCGCCGAGTGGCGGGTGGATCTCGCGAAGCTTGAAGCCGCTGCTGACCTGACGGCGGTGGTAGTGCGGGAGGCCTATCCCGACTTGCAGGTGCCGTTTCACGCGCGCTGGCGGCATTTCAGCGTTGCGGGGCGTGATCTGTGGGCCGAGCGGGACGGCGGCTGGCGCGATCCGAAGGATCAGGCGCGGGCGGCGTTCGACCTGGCGATCACCTCTGTGCTGCTGGACGCCGGCGCCGGGATGGGCTGGCGCTATCGGGACGCGGAAACGGGGGCGACCCTGAGCCGTTCGGAGGGCCTGGGCATCGCGTCCTTCCGGCTGTTCGAATCCGGCGCCCTGTCGGCGGATCCCGGCGATCCGCTGCGGGCGGACAAGCTGGCGGGCGTGACAGCGGACGTACTCGCTGAGGGTTTCCAGGCGAGCGCCGACAATCCGCTGGTTGGTCTCGAAGGCCGCGCGTCGCTGCTACGGGCGCTGGGCGCGGCGGTCGGGCGGCCCGGACAGCTGTTCGACGTGATGGCCGGACGCGCGGTGGGCGGCAAGCTGCCGGCGCCGGTAATCCTGGTGGTGCTGCTGGAGGCGCTCGGCCCCATCTGGCCTAGGCGCTTGAGCCTGGCCGGCGTGCCGTTGGGCGACTGCTGGCGGCATCCGGCGATCAAGCGCGACGACGCCACGGACGGATATATGCCGATCCACAAGCTGTCGCAGTGGCTGTCCTATTCGCTGATCGAGCCGCTGGAGGCCGCCGGGATCGCGGTGGTCGATATCGACGGGCTGACGGGGCTGGCGGAGTACCGCAACGGCGGCCTGTTCTTCGACACCGGCGTGCTGAGCCTCGCCGACCCGGCCGACGCTGGGCGCCAGCATCCGGTCGAGGGCGCGCTGGTTGTCGGATGGCGAGCGCTGACGGTCGCGCTGCTCGACAAGATCGCGCCGATGGTGCGCGAGCGGCTGGGTGTGAAGGCCGAGGATTTCCCGCTGGCGCGCGTGCTGGAGGGCGGCACCTGGGCGGCGGGGCGCAGGATCGCGAAGAGCTTGCGGGCCGACGGAGGCCCGCCCCTGACCATCATCAGCGACGGTACGGTTTTCTAGGGACAGAACATGGCCACCAAAGGCGTCACCATCGTCGATCACCCGCTGGTGCAGCACAAGCTGACGCTGATGCGGAAGAAGGACACTTCGATCAAGAGCTTCCGCCAGCTCCTCAAGGAGATCGGGGCGCTGATCTGCTACGAGGTCACCCGCGACCTGGCGCTGGAGAGCGTCGAGATCGAGACGCCGATGCAGGCGATGAGCGCGCCGCAGCTGGCCGGCAAGAAGCTGGTGTTCGCGCCGATCCTGCGGTCGGGCATGGGGATGCTGGACGGCATGCTGGACCTGGTCCCGGCGGCGCGGGTGGCGCATGTGGGGCTCTACCGCGACCCGGCGACGCTGGAGTGCGTGGAGTACTACTTCAAGGCGCCGGCCGACCTGGCGGACCGCCAGGTGATCGTCATCGATCCGATGCTGGCCACCGGCAACACCGCCATCGCCGCTGTCGACCGGCTGAAGGAGGCGGGCGCGCGCAATATCCGCATGGCCTGTCTGCTGGCCTCGCCGGAGGGGATATCCAAGTTCCAGGGCCACCATCCGGGCGTGCGCATCTGGACCGCGGCAGTGGACGAGCGGTTGAACGACCACGGCTACATCCTGCCCGGTCTCGGCGACGCCGGCGACCGGATGTACGGGACGCGGTAGGCGGCAAAGGGGAACCACGAGTTCCGACAGCGGCAGTTTTTGAGGGTCCTTCTCCCCCTGTGGGAGAAGGTGGCCTGCGAAGCAGGTCGGATGTGGGGTCTCTCAGATCGTCGGGATCGGCGGCAGTTCGTCCAGAGCTGAGAGTATCCGTTCAGCCACAGACTCCCCGTCACCTTGGATCTCGTGATTGCTAAACCGCAGCACGCGAAAGCCCCTCGCTATCAGCCAGGCATCTCGCACGGCGTCTCGGGCTGGATCATGGAACGGGCCATCGGCCTCTACGACCAGCCGAAATCGGAGGCAGACGAAGTCCATGACATAGGGGCCCATCGCCATCTGCCGACGGAACTTCAGGCCGCCCAGCCGGCGGTCGCGCAAACGATCCCATAGCGTACGCTCTGTGGCGCTGGGGTTGTGGCGCAGCCTCCGCGCTCGATTTTTGGAAGCCTCGCGATCCATGGCTCAGCTTATCGCAGCTGAGCCGGCTTTCGACCCCACATCCGTCAGCCTTCGGCTGCCACCTTCTCCCACAGGGGGAGAAGGACCTCTCGGTAGCTAGCTGCCCTTGTTCGTGCGGAACAGCACTTCCGTAAGCCGCCGCGCGCCGTTGGTGCGGTCGAGCTGGACGACGACGTCGACGACGCGCTCGACGTAGGTGCGCACCTTGTCCCAGCCGAGGTCGATGCCGGAGGTGAGCGCCAGGAGTGCGATCTGGTCGAGGGCGCCGGCCGGGCTGTCGGCGTGGACGGTGGTGATCGAGCCTGGGTGGCCGGAGTTGACGGCGCGCAGCCAGGCGAAGGCCTCGCGGCCGCGCAGCTCTCCCAGCAGTATGCGGTCAGGGCGCAGGCGCAGCGCCGCGGCGAGCAGAGTGTCGGCGTCGACCTGGGCCTCGCCGAGGTCGCCGCGCACGGCCACCAGGCCGACGGAATTGGGGTGATCCAGGCGGATCTCCGGGGCGTCCTCGATAACCACCAGGCGTTCGGAGCGGGCGATCTCTTTCACCAAGGCGTTCAGCAGCGTGGTCTTGCCGCTGGCGGTGCCGCCGGAGATCACCACGGTCTTGCGGCGCTTCACCGCGAGCTTGAGGAAGCCGATCAGGTCACCGCTGTCGATGAGGGCTTCAAGGTCGGCGTCGGCGGCGGCGTCACGGGCCGGGTCGGTGCGGGCGGCGGCTTCGAAGAGGCCATCGCGGGAGAGTTCCTCCAGGCTCATGTCGCTGATCAGGTGCTTGCGGACCGCCATGGCCACGCCGCCGCGGGTGGCGGGCGGCGAGACCACCTGGACGCGGGCGCCGTCGGGCAGGGTGGCGGAGAGCAGGGGCTGTTCGCGATTGACGCCCTGGTGGCTGGCGGCGGCGATCTGGCGGGCGAGGCGGGTCAGCGCCTGTTCGGTAAGCTGGTCAGCGGGCTCGCGGCTCATGGTCCCGTCGGCGGTCTCGATCCAGACCTCGCCCGGGCGGTTGATCAAGAGGTCGGTGACGTCCGGCCGCGACAGCCAGGGCGCCAGCGGCGTCAGATAAGCCTCGAGGTAGACGCCCGCCGTCATGTCAGCGTCCGACCGGCGCCACGCCGGAGAAGTCGAGGTCGCGGGCGACGGAGACCTGCACCGCCGACCCTTGCGCCACGCGGATGGTGGTCGGGATGTCGATCTGCTTCTGCAGGGCGATGGAGGCGACGTTCTGCGCCTGGGTCGGCGAGCCGATGACCAGCGCATTGGTGGTGCCGCCGTTGCGGCTGGCGAGCGCGTCGACGCCGCCGGAGATCACCGACAGCAGGATTGAGGAGCCGAAGCGCTGGAAGAAGTGAGTGTCGGCCTTGCCCTCCAGCCCGCCGCGGCCGAGCTGGTCGGTGGCCGGCGAGCCGACGTCGATGGAGACGCCGGTGGGCGTGATGATCCGCGACCAGACCACGAAGGCGCGGGTCTGGCCGATTGCGGCGGCGGACTTGTACTGGCCGATCAGGGTCGAGCCGCGCGGGATCAGCACCTGGGTCCCGTCGAAGCCGCGCACGTCGCGGCTGACCACGGCGCGGACCGAGCCCGGCAGGTCGCTGTCGATGGCGGTCTCCAGCACGGCGGGGATCACGAAGCCCTGCGGCACCACGCGGGAGACGTTGTGCATCTGGGTGGCGCGGGCGGTCTCGGCGCCGGCGCCGGAGACGCGGGCGGCGAAGCGTTCCTCGGCCGAGGCGGCGCTCTCCGGGGCGCCGGCCGCGCCGGTGGCGGGGTTTGTGGGCGTAGGCGCGCCGGCCTGGGCGAGGCGGAAGGCGGCGGGCTGGGCGCCGGGTCCTTCGCTGAGGTCGACGATGACGGCGGGCGCCTTCCAGTGGGTCTCCGGCAGGTCGGTCTGTGAGGGCGGCGGCAGCAGGGTGGCCTGCGGCGCGGCGACGGGCGGCGCAGGCGTCGGCGCGGTGTCGGCGGGCGTCGCGGACGGCTGGGCCATGATCTGCTGCAGGCCCGGCGCCCAGGCCGGGGCGACGTTGGCAGCGGTCGCGGGCTTCGCCGTCGACGCCTTGGCTTCGCGGGCGTGCGAGAGCGAGGTGAAGACCGCCAGGCCCACGACGCAGGCGCCGCCGACGCCCAGCACCACGGTCCAGGGCGAGGAGGGCTGGCTCACCTGCGGGCGCACCCAGTGGGCGCGTTCGTAGACTTCGCTGAGGTCTTCAGGTTGGTCGGTCATTTGCGCCACCAGGGCTTGTCGGCGGTTCGGGGTTTGGGGCTGAGCGAGCTGGTCTGCTGGCCCTTCCAGCCGTCGTTGAAGACCTTGGTCACCTCGCCGCCGCGGCGGAGCACGAAGCCCGGCGCGACGCGGTCGACGACGGTGTAGCCGGCCAGCATGTGCGAATTGACCACCGCCTCGCCGCCATCGACCTCCACCGCGTAGATGGCCGGCAGGTCGGCGTCGGCGGCGAAGGCGAAATAAGTCGACTGGCCGTCGTCGAACATCTGGGTCGGCAGCGCCTTGTTCGAGCCCTGGTAGCTGTAGGCGTGGTTGCGGTCGACGGGCGCCGGCGGGGGCGGCGGCGGTTCGACGATCGCCACGGCCACAGGCGGATAGATGAAGCGCACCGAATAGGGGATCGACCTGGCGGGCGCATGCTCGCGCACGCTGAGCTGGAAGTTGTAGCGGCGCTGGTTGGTGACCACGGTCATGTTGGTGTCGGGCCGCTTGGCCATCGGCTTGACGATGAGCAGGTTCGCCTTGCGGTTCGGCGTCACCTGCCAGCCGAGCGCGTCGCCGATGGCGACGGTCTCGATGTGCTCGGTGGGGTCGAATTCGAGGGAGAATTGGTAGCCGAGCACGCCCTTCAGCTCGACCACGTCGCCGGGGTCGTACTGCACCTCGAAGATGCGCGGGTCGCCGGCGCCGGGATGCGGCTCGACGGCCAGCGCCGGGGCGGCGGTGAAGGCCAGGACGGCAGCGAAGATCAGGGAGCGGGTCATGCGCGGCTTCCGGCAGGACGCGGCGCGACGGCCGGGCGGCGATAGGCGTCGCCCAGGCGGGCTGGGCGGTCGGAGGGCGAATAGCTGGGGCCGGCGGCGGTCCCGCTGGTCGCGGCGGCGGTGACGGTAGCCAGCCGCGCGGGGCTCAGGCGAGCGGCGGCGGCGGCCTGGTCGCGCTGCAGGTCGAAGGCCAGGCGCTGGGCGCGGGACTCGGGCTCGATGATCTGGATGGGCTGCGGAGCGTGGACGGCGGCGCTGCGCTCGGCCTTGTCCTCGCCGGGCAGGCGGAAGC
This sequence comes from uncultured Alphaproteobacteria bacterium, assembly GCA_903822175.1. Lineage (GTDB taxonomy): Bacteria > Pseudomonadota > Alphaproteobacteria > Caulobacterales > Caulobacteraceae > Phenylobacterium. The sequence goes on along the minus strand of CAIJOB010000033.1, from coordinate 46,988 downwards.
CGAAGGCCACCACGCAGGCGGCGATCAGCAGGGCCACCTGGCCCGCGCCGAAGACGAAGACCAGGCTGGCCACGCTCATGGCGGTCTGTGGGTCGAGCGTGTTGTCGGCGCGTTGCTGGGCGAGCGTCACCAGCCAGGGCTCCAGCACCGACAGCATAACCACCACGGTCAGCCAGCCGAGCAGGGGCGCGATGGCCGCGGCGGCGAGCGCTCGCACCCAGCCCATGAACAGGCCGCGCGTGGCCGGGATCAGGAACAGGGCGATGAACACCGGCCCAACCGCGGTCAGCACGCCGATGGCGAGCGTCGCAGCGGCGATGGCGCCGGCGGTGGTCATGAAGAGGACGCCAGAGGCGGCCGACAGCGACTCGGCGGCCGAGGCGGCGGGGCTGGCGTAGGCGTGGGCCGCCGGGCCGGCGGTCTTGCCGAAGGCCGCGGCCGCCGAGACAAGCTCGTCATAGGCGGTCTGCAGGCCGCCCAGCGGATCGGCGGCCAGCGAGCCGCCATTGGCCTGCAAGGGCGCGGCGATGGCGGCGGCGATCTCGGCGGGCGCTTTGGCGGCGAGGTCGAAGACCAGGGTCTGGAAGGTCGCCCAGCTGGTCACCAGGGCCAGGATGGCGCCGATCTTCAGCGCGATGCCCGGCGCGTCGGAGAGACGCGCGCCGCCGGCCGCGAACAGCATCCGGTAGCCGACGAGCGCGACGTAGATGGTCAGCAGCAAGGTGAGGCCGACCTGGAAGGTCGAGGACGCCGAGGTCAGCGACGAATAGCCGGCCTCGGAGAAGGCGCGGGTCTGGCAGTCCACGGCGCCGAGCACGCCGCGGATCACGCCTTGTCCAACGAGGCTGGAGCACGAAGCCATCTAAGCGGCGCTCCTTCCCGACATGAAGCTATCCAGCCAAGCATCTGGCTCATCGCCCAGTTCGCCGCGCAGGGCTTCGAGGCGGCGCACCGCGCGCTCGGTGCCGGCCAGAACGGCCAGCTCGCCGCCCAGGCCCGAGAGATCGAGGCGGGCGACGACGCTGTGGTCGCCGCGCTTGATCAGGAAGCAGCGCGAGGTGTCCGGCAGGCTACGGACCAGTTCGAACTCGTGTTCGGTGAGGCCGAAGCCGGCGATGTAGTCCTCGGGCCGCGCGCGGCTGTTGGGGAAGAAGATTTGGGTCGCGGCCTGTTCGACGATGGCCGACGCGATGCGGCTCTCGAGCGCGTCGGACGCGCTCTGGGTGCAGAAGCCGACGATGCCGTTGCGCTTGCGGATGGTCTTTTCCCAGTCCTTGATCCGGCGGACGAAGACCGCGTCGTCCAGCGCCTTCCAGCCCTCGTCGACGACGATGATCGCGGGCGAGCCGTCCAGCCGCTGCTCCAGCCGGTGGAACAGGTACATCATGGCCGGCGTCCGGATTGTCGGCGCATCCAGGATCTTGGTCATGTCGAAGCCCAGGATGCGGGCGTCGATGTCGAGGCGGTCGGACGCATTGTCGAACAGCCAGGCGTGCTCGCCGCCCTCGCACCAGGCGCCGAGCCTGGCGGCCAGGTCGCCGGCGTGCGGGCGTCGCGCGCCGCGGAACAGTTCGCGCAGATAGCGCAGGCGGCGGTGGCCGGGCGCCTGGGCGTAGTTGGCGTCGACGGCCTCGGCGATCATCGCGCGGTCCTCGGCGTCGAGCGCGCCGCCCTCGGCGGTCAGGAGCTGGCCCAGCCAGTCGGCCAGGAAGGCGCGGTTGGCGGGGTTGTCGGCGAGCGCCAGCGGATTGAAGCCGGTGGGCTCGCCCGGCGAGATGATGTCGTAGCGACCGCCGATGGCGCGAATGAACGGCTCGGCGCCGCGGTCCTTGTCGAAATAGGCGATGCGGGGTTTTAGCCGCTCAGCCTGGGCCAGCAGGAAGGTGAGCAGCACGGTCTTGCCGGAGCCCGACGGGCCGATGACCGTGAAATTGCCGAGGTCGGCGTTGTGGAAGTTGAAGTGGTAGGGGCCGAAGGAGGTGGTCTCCAGCACCGCGATGGCCGGGCCCCAGTGGTTGCCTTCGGCCTGGCCGGTGGGGTGGTTGTGGAAGCTGGCGAGGCTGGCGAAATTGGCGGCGGAGACGAGCGCGCGGCGCGAGATGTATTTGAAATTGCCGGGGAACTGGGCCCAGAAGGCGGGCTCCAGATTGGTGTCCTCGCGCACGGCGATGGCGCCGGCTTCCGCCAGCGCCGACTGCACGTCGGCCACCGCGCCGTCGAGCTCGGCCAGCGTCTCGGACTTCGCCAGGATGGTCAGGTGGTGCTCGCCGTAGGCGGCGCGGCCGGCGCCGACGTCGTCGCGGGCCTCGGCCAGTTCGGAGCGCAGGCTGTAGGCGTCGTCGTCGGCGGCGCGCAGGCGGCGCAGCGCCAGGCCCATGCGGTCCAGGGCCTGCTGGCGCTCCACGAAGGCGAAGCTCTCGGTCAGCACCAGTTCCATCGGCAGGCGCAGGACGCCGTCCAGCAGGCCGGGCGCGGTGCGGGCTGGGTAGTCCTTCAGGGAGATCATCGCCCCGAAGCTCGGCTCCTCGGCGGTCGGACCGAACTCCATGGCGTCGAGGCCGAAGGAGAGGCGCCTCTGGGCCAGCGCGTGGCCCATGTCGCCGGTGGGGGCGAGGATCGGCTGCAGCTCGCCGTTGAGGATCAGGCTGAGGAACTCGGCGGGCTCGGAGCGCCGGGCGCCGCCGGCCCCGTCATAGAGCGACAGCGTGCGCGGGCCGTAGGGGGTCAGCGCGGCGGCGAAGGCCTCGCGGGCGGCGTGCAGCGCGCGAAGCTCGCGGTCGAGGTCGGCGCTCTTGGCGTTGGGGGCCCTGACCAGGCGTTCGAGGAAGCCGGCGCCGCCCTGCAGGGGCCGGCGGACAAGCGTCAGGAAGATGTCGTTGACGTAGAGCCGGCGGCCCGCGAGCCGCTCCCGCCAGCCGGCGTCGAGGCGCGCGGCGAAGCCCTCGTCGGGGGCGTCGGGGAAGGCGGGCGTCACCCGGCGGCGGACCACGTGGTGGTAGAGGGCCAGGCGCGAGGAGGCGGCGCCGCGCAGGACGGTTTCGCGGATCGCCTTGCGGTAGTTCAGTTCCTCGTCCGGCGCGGTCTCGGAAGGGAAGCCGGCGAGGTGCAGGGTCTGGACCAGCAGGCCGTCGCGGGTCTGCAGGGTGACGTCGTCGAGGTGGCCGGCGTAGGGCAGGCGGTCGCCGACGCTGGCCTCGCGCGGCGCGAGTGTCCTGGCGACACCGGTGGTCACGTAGCGGTCGTGGGTGGGGCCTTGGCTCATGGGCGGTAGGAGTTCCCCCGCCAGAAGCCGAAGTTCTTCACCCGCGGACAGGTGCGCAGCTTGGTCATCCAGATGTCGAAGAACCGCGGCTCCCGCAGACAGCCGAGATAGCCGGCGGCGTGGAGGACGGCGGCCAAGCCCAGCGCCCAGAACGAGCGGGTGATCAGGAAGGCCTCGACGGTGACGATCAGGTTGAACACCGCGAACGCATAGGTCACGCCGCCGATCATCTGCGGCCGGGTGAGCGCGGCGAAGACGGGATCGGAGGCGAGGCGGGCCATGGCTAGTGCAGCCCTCCGGCCAGGGAGCGGATGCCGGCGACGATGGAGACCGCGCCGAAGATGATGAAGCAGCCGATGACCACGGTCAGGCCACGGCGCCAGTCCATCCGTCCCGTGAGCATCAGGAAGCCCACGGCGGCGACGGCGATCACGGCGGCGGTGGTGGCGAGGTTGCCGAGCAGGGTTCCCTGCACCCAGTCCAGCGCCGCGATCAGCGGTGAGGAGCCGGCGGGGTCGCCGCCGGTCTGGGCGTGGGCGGCGCCGGCGTAGGCGACGGCCGACGCAAGGATGAGGGACGCACGGGCTTTCATAGGCTTACTCCACGCGCGCTGCGGCGCCGCTGCCGGTAAAAATGGGGGCGGTGGGGAGACTCTCTGGAGGGAGTCGGGCGAGGATCGCGCGTACATAGGCCTTCGTCTCGGCGTACGGCGGAACCCCGCCATAGCGCTGCACGGCCCCTGGCCCGGCGTTGTAAGCCGCCAAAGCCCGGGGCAAATCGCCCTCGAACAGCTGCAGCATATGCGAAAGATAGGCGACTCCGCCATCTATGTTGGCGCGAACATCGTTAGCGTCGACGCCCAGCGCCCGCGCCGTGTCGGGCATCAGCTGCATCACACCCAGCGCGCCCTTGGGCGAAACCACGTTCTGGTGGAAGCGCGATTCCTCCCAGGCGACGGCCTGAACCAGCGGCGCGCTGACCGCGTGGCGCTGAGCGGACTCGTCGAGCGCGCGGGCGATTTCGGCCGGGGCGACCGCCGCCGGGACGGCCGCTTTCGGCGTCAGGGAAGTCACCCCCTCAGAGGTGTAGACGGCGGGGCCGGCATAGGTGGTGACCGCGCCGTCGTCGCCGATCGACAGCACTTGCGCGCAGGCTGGACCGCCCACGGCGCAGGCGAGCGCCGCCAGGGCCGCGCCGACCGTCCGCCGAACTGTGATCCTGCGCCCCATGCGTCGCCCCAAAACAGAGGCCTCGACGTTACCCCATCCTGAGGACGCGGGGCCAGACCGCTTTGTCGCGGTTTGGTTAGCGAATCTTTGGTCAGCTAAATCCTCGCCCAGCTCTGGGGCGCAGGCGCCTAGGTCGCGAACTCGACGATGCCGAGCACCAGGCCGGCGATCCACAGGGTCTCCAGCACCATGGTGGCGACGGGGCGCCAGCCGGCGGCGATCAGGGCCTTGAACGAGGTCTTCATGCCGAGCGCCGAGATCGCCACGACGAGCAGCCAGCGGGAGATGTCCGTGGCGCCGGTGACCGCGGCCTTGGGCAGGACGCCCAGGCTGTTGATCGCCACCAGGGCGGCGAAGCCGAACAGGAACCAGGGGAGCGGCACCTTGGGCCCCGACCCGCCGCCGCGGCCGCGCGACAGGACCAGCGCGATGGTCCCGACCACCGGCAGCAGCATGGCCACCCGTAGCAGCTTCACATAGGTCGCCACGTCGCCGGTCTTTTGCGAGATGGTGTAGCCCGCGCCCACCACCTGGGCGACGTCGTGGATGGTGCCGCCGAGGAAGAAACCGGCGCGCTCGTTGTCCAGGCCGATGATCGGCACCAGCATCGGGTAGAGGATCATGGCGATGGTCGACAGCCCGGTGACCACCACGACCGCCAGGATCACGTCGCGCTCGCTCTCCTTGTTCTTCGGCAGGACCGAGGCGATGGCCAGGGCCGCCGAGGCGCCGCAAATGCCGACCGAGCCGCCGGACAGGACGCCAAAGCTGCGGCTCAGGCCCAGCACGCGGGCCAGCAGCAGGCCCATCAGGATGGTGGTGGTGACGCCCGCCACCACCATGGCGATCGGCACGGGGCCCAGCGCCACGATCTGCTCGACGGTGATCCGCGCGCCCAGCAGGGCGACGCCGGTGCGCAGGATGGCCTTCGAGGCGAACTCGATGCCGGGGATGCAGCGGCCTTCCTCATGCAGGAAGTGGAAGGTCATGCCGAACAACAGCGCAAACAGCATCACCGGCGCCTTGTAGTGGCCGGCCAGCCAGTCGGCGGCGAGCGCGATGGTGATCGCCACCAGGACGCCGGGATAGACCCGCTGCACGAAGGCTTGAGGACTCAGCCGCGCCGAGGTGGCAGGCGCGGTTTCCGGCAGGCCCTCCATGAAGTCGAAGGACTGGAACATCTCGTGCGCCTGGGCGGCGTCCGTATCGATGTCCCGGTTGACCATGGTTGTCCCGCCCCGCTGAATCTGTCCGCTGATTTTGGCCGCAAGCTGGCCCGGTTTGCGTTTCGGCGCCAGAGCGCGGGGCGTTCGGTTTGTAAGCAGGAAGGCTCGCAGAATCCGAGCGGCCGCACTAGGCTCGCCGAAAAGCTGGGGGAGGCGTCGCCATGATCCACAATCGCAGGTCCATTCTGGCCGGGGCTGTCGGGTTGGGCGGCTTGCTGGCAGCGGGCTCCAGCCGCGCGCTGATCGTGCAGACCGACATCTTCCCGGTGGTGGAGACTGCCCAGGGCAAGGTGCGCGGCGTCGCGGCCGGCGGGGTGAAGATGTTCAAGGGGCTGCGCTACGGGGCGTCGACCGCCGGCAAGAACCGCTTCCTGCCGCCCGCGCCGCCGCCAAAATGGGCCGGGGTGCGCGACGCCTACGAGTACGGCCAGATCGCGCCGCAGATGCCCAACAGCCGGGCCAACGCCTATGGCGGGATGATCATGTTCGACATCCAGCCGGGTGGCATGGGCGAGGACTGCCTGGTGGCCAACGTCTGGACGACGACGCTGGACCGGGCCGCCAAAAAGCCGGTGCTGCTGCACATCCACGGCGGCGGGTTCTATGGCGGGTCGGGCAATTCGCCGGGGTTCGACGGGGAGGAGCTGGCGCGGTTTGGCGACTGCGTGGTGATCACGGTCAACCACCGGCTAGGCGCCTTCGGCTATCTGAACCTGGCGGCGCAGGGGGAGCGGTTCGCCCATTCCGGCGGGGTCGGGATGATGGACCTCGTGGCCGCGCTGGCCTGGATCAAGGAAAACGCCGAGGCGTTCGGCGGCGACCCCAACCGGGTGCTGGCGTTCGGCCAATCGGGCGGCGGCGCGAAGACGTCGGTGCTGATGTCGATGCCGTCGGCCAAGGGCCTGTTCCAGCGGGCGGGCGTGATGAGCGGGGCGACGCTGCGGCTGTCCACCGCCGAACAGGCGCAGGCCGGCACGGCGGCGTTCCTGAAGGCGCTGGATCTGAAGCCGTCGGACACCGCGAAACTGCAGGCGCTGCCCTACGAGGCTCTCCTGACCGCCCAGGCCAATATGGAGGCCGCCGACCGGGCTAAGGGCGAGGCGCCGCGCAGCTTCTCGCCCTCGCTGGACGGCACGATCCTGCCGCGCCATCCCTTCGATCCCGACGCGCCGGCGGTCTCGGCCAATGTGCCGATGATCTGCTCCAACGTGATCGACGAGCGGGCCTACCGGATGGCCAACTTCAACCTGGACGAAAAGGGCCTGCGCGCCTTCGTCGCCAAGCGGGTGGGCGAGGCGCGGGCTGACGCGCTGACCGCCATGTATCGGGACGAGGACCCCAAGGCGACGCCGTTCGTGCTGCAGGCGCGGTTCGATACCGACGAGGTGTTCCGCAAGAATTCGCTGACCGAGACCGAGCGCAAGGCCGCGCAGGGTGGCGCGCCGGTGTGGAGCTATCTGTGGCGGGAGCCGAGCCCCTCCTACGGCGGCCGCTATGGCACGCCGCACGGCTCCGACGTGGGGCCGAGTTTGCACGATGTGCGGGGCGCGCTGAACGAGACCGGGGCTGTGGCGATCGGGTTGGCCGACCAGCTGGCGTCGGTGTGGGTGAGCTTTGCCGCGACGGGCGACCCGAACAACGCGCGGATCCCGCATTGGCCATCGTACAAGTTGCCGGACCGGGCGACGATGGTGTTTGGCGGCGGCGCGACTAGAGTGGAGAACGACCCGCGCAGCGCCTTCCGTAAGTTCTGGGAAAAAGAGCCGGCCCGGGCCGGTTGAAGGATGAGGCCCGCATGACCCTGCCGCTGTCCGAACTCGCGCAGATTCTAGCGATCAATTTCGGCCTCTGTGTCGTGGCCTTCGCGCTGCTCTGGCTGGTCGCCTCGGCGATCCGCGATGTGAGCTTCATCGATTCGGTCTGGGGCTTCGGCATGGGCGGGATGGCGCTCGCGACCTGGGTCCAGGTCGGCGGTTCCGGCCTGCGCCAGCTGCTGCTGATCGGCCTCTGCCTCGCCTGGTCGCTGCGGCTGGGCTTTCACCTGATCCTGCGCTGGCGGGCCCATGGGCCGGACCGGCGCTATGTGCGGATGATGGAGAAGGCCAAGGCTGAGCGGGGCTGGAGCTACGCCCATGCGTCGCTCCGGCTGGTGTTCCTGCTGCAGGCGCCCTTGCTGTGGATCGTGGCGCTGCCGGTGCAGCTTGGGCAGATTGGGGCCGCCCCCAACGGTGTCGACGCCGGCGTCGGCTGGCTCGGCTGGGCGGGCGCCGCGCTGTCGCTGTTCGGCACGGCCTTCGAGACCATCGGCGACGCCCAGATCACCCGCTTCAAGGCCGACCCCGCGAACCAGGGCCAGGTCTATGCGGGCGGGCTGTGGCGCTACACCCGGCATCCCAACTACTTCGGCGACATCTGCGCCTGGGTGGGCCTCTATCTGATCGCCGCGGAGACGCCGCTGGGCCTGTGGGCTCTGCCCGGCCCGCTGCTGCTGATCTTCGTTCTGACCCGCTTCAGCGGCGGCATCACCTACGAGCGCCGGCTGACCAAGACGCGGCCGGGCTATGACGACTATCAGCGCCGCACCAGCTCGCTGATCCCCTGGCCGCCGAAGCCGGCTGAAGCGGGAGCCTGACCGCCATGGCGATCACGCTGATCAACCGCGTCGCCGCCACGCTCGGGGACACCGACCACCCCTATATGACCGGGGCCTGGACGCCGAACTTCGAGGAATATGACGCCACCGATCTGCAGCTGATCGCCGGCGAGATTCCGCGCGACATTGACGGGGTCTATGTGCGCAACACCGAGAACCCGGTGCATGCGCCGATCGGCTTCTATCACCCGTTCGACGGCGATGGGATGATCCACGTCATGGCGTTCGCGGACGGCAAGGCCAGCTACCGCAACCGCTTCGTGCGCACCAAGGGATTCGAGGCGGAGGCGACGGCGGGCGAGGCGCTGTGGGCGGGCCTGGCCGAGCATCCCGCCAACTCCAAGCGCCCGGGTTGGGGCGCGCAGGGGTCGTTGAAGGACTCGTCGTCTACGGACGTTGTGGTGCACGCGGGCCAGATCCTCTCGACCTTCTACCAGTGCGGCGAGGGCTACCGGCTGGACCCGCTGACGCTGGATAATCTGGGTACGGAGGGTTGGGTGCCGCCGGACGGGATCTCGGCCCACTGCAAGGTCGATGAGGCGACCGGCGAGCTGCTGTTTTTCAACTATTCCAAGCAGGCGCCCTACATGCACTACGGCGTGGTCGGGGCCGACAACCGGCTGAAGCACTATGTGCCGATCCCGCTGCCGGGGCCGCGCCTGCCGCACGACATGGCGTTCACGACGCGGTATTCGATCTTCGCCGACCTGCCGCTGTTCTGGGACCCGAACCTGCTGCCCAAGGGCTATCACGCCGCGCGGTTCTATCGCGACCTGCCGACCCGCTTTGCCATCGTGCCCAGGTTCGGCCAGCCGGAGAATATCCGCTGGTTCGAGGCCAAGCCGTGCTTCGTCCTGCACTTCATGAACGCCTACGAGGAGGGCGATGAGGTGGTGCTCGACGGCTACTTCCAGGAGGACCCGCAGCCGCCGCCGCTGGAGGGCTACGGACCGAAGCTCGGCCAGATCATGGCCTATCTCGACGAGCACTCGATGAAGCCGAAGCTCTACCGCTGGCGCTTCAACCTGAAGACCGGGGCGGTGACGGAAGGCCTGCTGGACGACCGCATCCTGGAGTTCGGATCGTTCAACCAGCAGACCGCCGGGAAGAAGGGCCGCTACCTCTATTCGACGACGTCGAAGCCGGGGTGGTTCCTGTTCACCGGCATCGTCAAGCACGACCTGGAGACCGGCGCCTCGCAGAGCGTGAGCTTTGGCGAGCACCGCTATGGGTCCGAAGCGCCGTTCGCGCCGCGCGTTGGGGCGGTGGATGAGGACGACGGCTATCTGGTCAGCTTCATCACCGACATGGCGGCTGACGCCTCCGAATGCGTGTTGATCGACGCCAAGGATATCGAAGCCGGGCCGGTCTGCCGCATCCGCCTGCCGCACCGGATTTCCTCCGGCACGCATGCGACCTGGGCCTCGGGCGAAAGCCTGCGGGCTGCGAAAGCGGCGCTGTAACCGATTTGTTTAGACCGGCGAACTAGCCTGACAGGGCCGCCAACGGTCCGTCAGAAGGGCGAACCATGACCACCGTCAACTATCCGAGCCCGGTCACGGTGAACGGCTACTCGTGCAAGAACTGCACGGACGTCGACGAAGCCAAGCAGCATATCGACCCGGCGCACCCCAAGGACGGGCCCTATGGCGTTGACGCCAAGAGCCAGCCGCCGTCGCCTTCCGATCCCAAAACCCAGACGCCCGCGGTAACATTTGGCGGCGCCCTGGCTGGCGTTTCGCAGGCGGCGAGTACGGCCGCCCAACCCTCGGCGACCCAGCAGGGCCAGAGGCTGAACGTCTTCGCCTGAGCGCGGCTGTTGCGGCGCCGGAAATCACCCTAGGCTTCCCAGATTCTAGGTGAGTTGGGAATCGGTGGGATGCGCTCGCGACTTTCGGACAAGCTCGGGCCGGCCCTGCGCAAGCTTCGGCTGGCGCGCGGCTGGAGCCTGGCGCAGCTGAGCGAGGAGAGCGGCGTGCCGATCTCCACGCTTTCGCGGGTGGAGCTGGGCCAGAACGCGCTGAACTACGACAAGCTGGTGCGCCTGTGCCGCGCGCTGGAGGTCGATCTCGAAGGCCTGATGACCCGCGAGGCGGACGGCGCGGCCGCGCCGTCGGGCCGCCGCTCGGTGACCAAGGCCGGCGACGGCGGGTCGGTGCGGATCGGCCCCGCGGCGGGGCGCGCGGCGGCGGCGGATCTGCTGTCGAAGAGCTTCTCGCCGGTGATGGTCGAGGTGACGGCGCAGACGGCCGACGCGCATGGTCCGCCCGCGACGCATCCGGGCGAGGCCTATCTGCTGGTGCTCGAAGGGGCGGTCGAATTCCGCAGCCATCTCTATGCGCCGCTGGCGCTGGCCAAGGGCGACGGGGTCTATTTCGACGCGGCGTCCGGCTATGTGCTGCTGGCGCCGTCAGGCCCGGCGCGGGTGCTGCTGGTCGCCACGGGCGAGGCCTTCGCCGCAGCCTAGGCTTCAATTCCCATATTTCCCACTCTTAACCAATATTTCAAACCGATTTGGGAAACAGCGTTCGAAATCCCGCCACCGCTGGCCGGGACCAGATTTCGAGACGCGACCCATGTCCCTCAACGACCTCAACATCTCCAAGAAGTTCGCCGTAGGCTTTGCCGTCGTGGTGACGATCGTCACGGTGATGTGCGTGGCTGTGTTCCTGAACCTGCGCGGCATCGAAACCGCCGTGGTGGCCAACGATCTTGAGGTGGCCAGGCTCAAGGACACCGACGCCGCCCTGGGCGCCTTGGTTGAGCGCCTGAGCGCTGTCCGTGGCCTGGTCGCCAACGGCGACAAGTCCTTCCAGGGCAAGGTCACCGACGCGGACAAGACCTATGCCGCGGCCATGGCGGATTGGCGCAAGATCGCGCCCGAATCCGCTGAGCAGATCTCGAAAGTCGAGGCGGCGGCCGCGGTCGCGGTGGCCGAGCAGGACAAGCTGGTCGCCACCAGCCGCGACCCCGGACAGCACGCCGAGGCCCTGACGGGTCTGCTGACCGCCGGCCGCCTGACGAAGACCCGTGAGATGCTGAAGGCCTACACGGACAAGGAGACCGCGGTCCTGAAGGCCCTGGCCGCCGAGCAGACCCGGACCCAGACGTTCGCGGTGGCGACCCTGGCCTTGGGCGGGAGCCTTGCGGTCGCGCTCTCGGTGCTGATGGGTTGGCTGCTGAGCCGTGCGATCGCGGGTCCGATCGCCAAGATGACCGACGCCATGGGGCGGCTGGCCTCGGGCGACCACGCGGTGGAAGTGCCGGCGGTAGGCCGCAAGGATGAAGTTGGCCAGATGGCCGACGCGGTGCAGACCTTCAAGGACGCCGCCATTGAGAAGGTGCGTCTGGAGGCGCAAGCCGCCGAGCAACGCCGCGAAGTCGAAGAGCAACGCAAGTCAGCGGAAGCCGAGCGCGCAACGACCGCCAAGCAGCAGAACCAGGTGGTCGATGGCCTGGCCCAGGGCCTGGAGCGGCTGGCGGCCGGCGTGCTGACCTTCCGCCTGAACGACGCCTTCGCGCCGAGCTACGAGAAGCTGCGCGCCGACTTCAACGCGGCGATGGAACAGTTGCAGCGGACCATCATCGAGGTGGCTTCCAACTCGGCCGGCGTGCGTACGGCTTCGACTGAGATCAGCCAGGCCTCCGACAACCTGTCGCGCCGGACTGAACAACAAGCCGCTTCGCTTGAAGAGACGGCCGCGGCCCTGGACGAAATCACCGCGACGGTGCGCAAGACCGCCGAGGGCGCCGGCCAAGCGCGTGACGCGGTCGGAAGCGCTCGGGCCGATGCCGAACGCTCCGGCGTCGTGGTTCGTGATGCGGTCGCCGCCATGAGCGAGATCGAGAACTCCGCCCAGCAGATCAGCCAGATCATCGGGGTGATCGACGAGATCGCCTTCCAGACCAACCTGCTGGCGCTCAACGCCGGGGTCGAAGCCGCGCGGGCGGGTGATGCCGGCCGTGGCTTCGCGGTCGTGGCCTCCGAAGTGCGGGCTTTGGCCCAGCGTTCCGCTGACGCTGCCAAGGAGATCAAGGCGTTGATCTCGGCCAGCTCGCAGCAGGTGGATCGCGGTGTGAACCTGGTCGGTGAGACGGGGAAAGTCCTCGAACGCATCGTCACCCAGGTCGCGCAGATCAACGGCGTGGTCACCGAGATCGCGGCTTCGGCCGAGGAGCAGTCCACGGGCCTCCAGCAGGTCAACACGGCCGTCAATCAGATGGACCAGGTGACCCAGCAGAACGCGGCCATGGTGGAAGAGGCGACCGCCGCCTCCCACGCGCTCACCAACGAAGCCGACACGCTCGCTCGCCTGATCAGCCGCTTCGAGCTCGGCGACAAGGCCGCTGCCCAACCGCAGCGTGCGCCGGCCCCGCAGCACCGCCCGGTCGCTCAGATGAAGACCACCGGCCCCCGCGGCGGCGCCGCGCCGGCCTTCGCCACCCACGAAGACAGCTGGGACGAGTTCTAGGAATTGGCCTGACGTCGGCGGGCCGTGGCGGGCGTTCCAGTCCTCCGCCACGGCGCGCTCCGACGCCGCCGATGGGAGCCGGCGCGGTGCGTATTTTCCGCGCCGGTGATTCCCACTCTTAACCAATATTTCAACGATACCTGGGAATATTCCCATAGCGCCCGCCAAGCCCGGCCGGACCCATTCCGAGACGCCTTATGTCCCTGAACGATCTCAAGATTTCCAAGAAGCTGATGGTCGGCTTCGCCGTCGTGGTGACGGTGGTCGCCGTCATGTGCGCCTCGGTGTTCATCAGCCTGACGAACATCAAGGCCGCGGTCGCGCAAAACGACAGCGAGGTCGCGCAGCTCAACGCGTCGGGTGAGATCATCACCGCCCTGGTCGAGCGCCAGAATGCCGTGCGCGGCTTCGTGGCCAGCGCTGACACGCCCTTCATCGCCGTTCACATGCACGGTGCGCGAGTCGAGGTTCAGCGCGATGTCGCCGACGGTGATGATCGATTCCGCGTGTCCGGAGGAGCGGCGGATCACGGCGCGCAGGCGCGCGGTCAGTTCGTCCTTGTGGAACGGCTTGACCACATAGTCGTCGGCGCCGCCGGAGAAGGCGCGAACCTTGATCGCCACGTCCGAGGAGCCGGTGAGGATGACGACCGGGATCTTGCAGCCGGCGCGGCGCAGGCCGCGCAGCACGTCCAGACCGCTCATGTCGCCCAGGTTCAGGTCGAGCAGGACGGCGTCGTAGTCGTAGGTCTGGGCCAGATCGAGGCCCTCTTCGCCGTCGGCGACGATCTCGACATTGAACTTCTCGGCGGCGAGCATCAGCTCGACGCTACGGGCCGACGAGCGGTCGTCCTCGATCAACAGTACGCGCATTTCAGGTCTCCTCCGGGTGAGTTTTGGGCAGGCGGGGTCGATCGGCGGCGCGTTCTCGGCCGCCGGGGGTGTCTTTGAGGGGCGGGCCGCCTATCGGCTGGCGGCGAGCCTCCGAAGCTTGGGGGCGTGGGGTTCGGGTGTGTGCGGCTCGGCGTCGTCTTCGACGGCCGGTGTCAGGGCGGGTGTCAGGGGCGGGCGGTCGAGCACGACGCGCGCGGCCATGATCAGCGAAGACATGCGGAAGGGCTTGGCCAGCACCTCGTCGGCGCCCAGTTCGTGGGCCCAGACCAGGAAGTTCTGGCTGCGCCCGTAGTGTCCACCGCCGGAAATCGCGATGACCTTGGTGGCTGGCGAAAAACGCCGCGCTTCCAGGATCGCGCCGATCCCCTCCATCTCCGGCATGACGATGTCGGTGACCATCAGGTCGGGCTTGATCGTCTTGACCATCTCGACGCCCAGGCGGCCGTTGCGGGCCGAAAAGGTCTGGAAGCCTTCGCGCACGAAGGCGGCGGTCAGCAGCATCAGCAGGTCCGGGTCGTCCTCGACCACCAGCACCTTGCGCGGCCGCTCGGCGCCGAACATCTCGTCGTCCGACGCAGGCGTCATCTTCAGGCTGGCGACCAGGTCGGCGGCGCGGTCGGCGGCGAGGATGCCGACCCGGGCCAGCTCCGCATGCTGCGGACAGTCCGACAGGTTCTCCGCCAGGGACTCGCAGACACCGATGATCACGGCGAGCAGCTCATATAGATCGCGAGTTGGCAGATCGCGCGAAGGGCTGCCGGAGGCCTGGGGGGCGACCTCCGGCAGCGGCGCGTCGACGGTCGGGGGAACCGTCGAGACGTTGGCAGACGCGGGCGACACACTACGGTCGTTGAGAAACTCTGGGCGCATTGCGACCTTTGATTTCAAAAGGGTTTTCGCTTGTGGAGCCACCCAGTAAAAGGGCCCGGACCTGGTGGTCGTTCGCCCAATTCCCGCGGGGGTGATTCGGCGGTTTGCCTACATGGTTAACGACGGTTGAGCTTGTTCAGTGGGGACAGATATTTGTTTATCCGGGACATGATGCGTGCATTTGCACTTAATTTACGGGGTACGGATAAAATCGTTCGCTGAACGGGTTCATTTCGCCGGCGCAGGCTTGGCGATCTCCAGTTCGGGGCCGCCATGGGCGACGACCATTACCAACTATTTAGTCGATGCCTGGGCTTCGCCGGCGGAAGGTGGGCCTGGCGTCGTCGCCGGGTAACGGGCGTCCGCCCTGCGGAAAGCTGAAGGAATGGACCGTCTCAAATGAGCGCGATGAGTCCCTGGACGTCGCCGACGCGGCGGCGAGCTCTGGCCGGGCTGTCGGCGATCGCGGCGATCCCAGCCGCCCGCGGGCAAACCGCGCCGGCTCCCAATTGGCCGCTCTGGGTCGTCAGGTCCGGCGGCGGTGCGGTCTATATTACCGGCGAGGTTCCCTCGGGGGTTTCGGACTGGAGCGACGCCCGCATCGAAGCGCTCGTGCCGCAATGCGGGGCGCTGTGGACGGAAACCGGCCGCGCCAATCGGGCGCCGGTCGGGCCGCTGATCGTGAAATACGGCTTCGACGCCAAGACGCCCCTGATGTCCCGGCTCGACGCCACCGACAAGGACCGGCTGGAGAAGGCCGCGGCGCTCGCCCACCTTCCCGTCGAGCGGCTGGCGCAGTTTCGCCCGTGGCTGGCGGCCCAGCAACTGGACGACGCCTATTCCCGGACGCTGGGTCTGAAGGGGTTGAGCGCCAACCAGGTCCTGACGGCCGCGGCGGAAAAGGCCGGTGTCGCGGTCAACAGCGAGTTCGCGGCGCAGGACGACTTCATCGCCTGGTTCGGAGCCCTGGCGCCGGAGCCGGACCTGCAGCGCCTGCGCGCCACGCTGGACGACATATTGGCGCCTCCCGAGGCCAGCAAACGCGCCGACGAGGCGTGGATGCGCGGCGACGAGCGCGGCGAGGCGGACCAGTTGGCGCGCATGAAGCGCCTCTATCCGGAGATGTACGACCTGCTGCTCGTCGCGCGTAACCGCGCCTGGCCCGCGCGGATCCGGCTCATGCTGCAGGCTCCGAAGCCGAGCCTCATCGTGGTTGGAAATTACCACCTCGTCGGACCCGACAGCATTCTGGCGCAACTTCGGGCAGAGCGGCTGCCGGCGAAGCGGATGTAGGCGCCTACTCCAGCAACCGCCTGACCGCGGTCTCCAGCACTTCGCGGGCGCGCTTGGGGGTCAGGCCCTGTTCGCGGCGCAGGCGGGACCAGGTCTCGAAACTCAACAGCAGGTCGAGGATTTCTACCTTCGGCTGGTCGCGGGCGACGGCGGGCGGCAGCTGGCGCTTGAGGATCGTGCGGAGTGCGGTGGCGAAGTCGGCGTTGTCGGCGTCGAGGAACTTGGAGCGGTAGCGGAACACCGCCGAGGCGCGCAGGAACGGCCCGATCTTCTCGAAGGCCCAGGAACGCCGGGCGATCAGCTCGACCACGCGCTCACGCCACTCCTCGGACTTGAACGGCGTCTCGGCGGCGGCGTGCAGCTCCTTGGCGATGACGACCGACATCTCGCGATAGAGGCTGTCCATATCCTGGAAGTGGCGGAAGACGGTGCGCAGGCCGACGTCGGCGCGCTGGGCGACCAGTTCGGCGCTGGGGGCGACTTCGCCGGCGTGGATGATCTCCAGCATGGCCGCGACGATGCGGGCGCGGTTGTCCTCGCCGCGCCGGCGGCGGCCGTCCTCGGAAGGCGTCGGGGCGGGCGCGCTGCTCATGCGAAGAAGCCGATGGCTCTGGTCACGCGCGGGGCTCTCCCGTCAGCGAAAGCTGGCGAGCCGGTCGGTGCGGACGATCTCGTGCGATCCCACCGGCAGGCTCAGGAAGTCGCCATCATGGCCTACGCGCACCGTCCCGTGGAAGATGTCGCGTGACTTGCCGAGCCATGGCCCCTCCAGCGCCCGCACCGGCAGGGGCGGAATGATGTGGGTGAACAGCAGGTAGCGCACGCCGGCGCGCTGGGCGATCGCGGCCGCCGCCTCGGGCGCTGTGTGGTAGCTGAGGATATCGTGGGTGATGGCCGCCAGGTTCGCCTTGCCGCCGGCCAGCGCCGCCTTGTGCTGGATCATCACCAGGTTGGGCGCGAGGCCCTCGTGCACCAGGACGTCGACGCCCTTGGCGGCAGCCTCGACGCGGGGCGAGGGCGCGGTGTCGCCGCTGATCACGATGGAGCGGCCCTTGTAGTCGAAGCGGTAGCCGACCGCCGGCTCGACGGGCTGGTGCTCGACGGGGAAGGCGGTGACCTTCAGCCCGCCGTCATCGATCAGCACCACGTCGGGCGCGCCGCGCGCGGCGGTGAACGGGTGCGGCGTCCCGCCGAAGCCTGAGGGCGGGGCGACGGCCGGGCCGTGGTGGGCGATGCGGTAGCCGCGGTCGAGCGTGTAGGTGGCCTCGAAGCCGGCCACGACCTGATCGACGCCAACCGGTCCGTAGACGGGCAGCGGGCTGGCGTTGGCGCCGCCCGCCCAGCGCTGCAGCATCAGCTCGCCCAGGCCGTCGATGTGGTCGGAGTGGAAGTGGGTCAGGAAGACGCCGTCGACCCTGGCCGGCGGCAGGTTCATCAAGGCGAGGTTCTTCTGCGCGCCCGCGCCCACGTCGACCACATAGAGCCGGTGGCCGGCCAGGACCGCCGTGCAGGGCCCCGCCCGCGTCGGGTCGGGCATCGGCGAGCCGGAGCCGCAGAGGCCGACGTGCAGGCCATCGCCCAGACCCGCGTAGGGATCGTCGCCCAGCGCATGCGCATAGAGCTTGCCCATGGCGGTCATCGAGATCGGTCCGCGCAGACCCCAGGCCAGGCAGCCGAGGATCGCCAGGCCCACGACCACCAGGGCGATTATCCGCCAAAGCTTCATCGGGACCTCCCTAAGGATCGGCCGATCCGCGCCGGCCAAGCTTGACGATGGAACTAAGTAGTGACACTCATATTGCCACTATATTCCGGCCGGAACGACGCCGAGTCAAGCTTGAGGAGCTGCGCCATGGAGACCCTACGGACGCCGGACGAGCGGTTCGATGGCCTCGCCGACTGGCCCTACGCGCCGCGCTACGCGACCGTGGTCGACGCCGACGGGACGCAGCTGCGCCTGCACTATGTGGACGAGGGGCCGCGCGACGGGGCGGTCGTGCTACTGATGCACGGCGAGCCGTCCTGGGCCTATCTCTACCGCAAGATCATCGCCGACCTGGCCGCCAAGGGCATGCGGGTGATCGCGCCCGACCTGATCGGCTTTGGCCGCTCCGACAAGCCGGCGGCGCGCACCGACTACACCTATGAGCGCCACGTGGCCTGGATGAGCCACTGGCTGCTGCAGATGGAGCTCGAGGACGTCACCCTGTTCTGCCAGGACTGGGGCGGCCTCATCGGCCTGCGGCTCGTGGCGGCCTTCCCGGAGCGGTTCGCGGGCGTGGTCGTGGCCAACACCGGCCTGCCGGTCGGCGCCGGGATGACCGAGGGCTTCAAGGCGTGGCTGGACTTCAGCCAGGCGGTTCCGGTGATGCCGGTGGGCTTCATCGTCAACGGCGGCTCGGGGCGGAACCTGAGCGAAGCCGAGGTCGCCGCCTATGACGCGCCCTTCCCGGACGAGAGCTACAAGGAGGGCGCGCGGCAGTTCCCGATGCTGGTGCCGGTCACCGCCGAGCATGCCTCGGTGGCGGAAAACGCGGCGGCCTGGACGGTGCTGGAGCGGTTCGACAAGCCGCTGATCACCGCCTTCAGCGACGGCGACGCGGTGACCCGTGGCGGCGAGGCGGCCTTCCAGGCCCGCGTGCCGGGCGCCAAGGACCAGCCGTACGTGACGCTCTCCGGCGGGCACTTCCTGCAGGAAGACAGCCCCGCCGAGATCGCCGCCCTGATCGAGGGCATGGTCATGCGCCGCGCCAAGGGGTTCGCCTGATGCAGGTGGTCAATCAGGTCCTGCCCGACATGGCCCGCGCCATGGAATTCTTCGGCGGGGCCGAGGATGGGCCGTTCGTGATGGTCAACCTCTTGAAGTTCAAGCCGCGCGCCGAATATGCCGACGGGACCGACAGCCACCTGACCGGCGAGCAGGCCTACATGCGCTATGGCGATGAGGTGCGGAAACTGGTCGAGAGCCTGGGCGGGTGCGTGCGCTATTCGGGCGCTGTGACCGGCCTGATGATCGGCGAGGTTGAGGAGCTGTGGGACGCCGTCGCGCTGGCGGAATATCCGACGCTGGCGGCCTTCCGCAACATGGCCATGTCCCCGGCGATGCACGCCATCGAGCACCACCGCAAGGCGGGCCTGGCCGGGCAGCTGAACATCAAGACGAAGCCGGGGGTCTGGTTCTAGGACCCGCGCGCACGCCGCGCGGCGTCGCCGCTCAGTTGTCCCACTCGATATATTCCTCGCCCTTGCGCTGACGCACGCCGCTCGGGTGGTCGATGAACACCGGGCCCTGCAGCAGCGATGGCCACATGGGCTTCACGTCCTGGCGGTCCTGGGCGGCGAGCAGGGCCAGCATGGCCTTGGTCCGCTCCGGCTGGGCGGCGGAGATCTCGTGGCGTTCGGTGGGATCGGTGGCGAGGTCGTAGAGCCAGACCTTCTTCTGCGCTTCGCTGGACTGCAGCTTCCAGTCGCCGTCGAGGACCACCTTGTACTGGCCGGAGCGCCAGAACAGCGTCTGGTGCGGGCGGCCGGTCTGCCTACCCTGGATGAAGGGCATCAGGTCGACGCCGTCGATCACCCGGTCCTTGGGGACCTGCGCGCCCGCTGCGCCGGCGGCGGTGGCGAAGATGTCCACGTGGCCGACCGGATAGGTGTAGCGGGCGCCCGGCTGGATCTGACCCGGCCAGCGCATGAAGAACGGCGCGTGAATGCCGCCCTCGAAGAAGGTCGACTTCCAGCCGCGGTAGGGCTGGTTGATCTCCGGCAGGCCGATGTAGCCGGCGCCGCCGTTGTCGCTGGTGAAGATGACCAGCGTGTCCTGGTCGAGGCCGTCGTCCTTCAGCTCTTTCAGGATCCGCCCGACGTTGCGGTCGAGGTTGCGCACCATGGCGCCATAGACCCGCAGGCGGTGGTCCTTGATCTGCGGGAGCGCGTCGTAGTCAGCCTTGGTCGCCTGCAGCGGCGTGTGGATCGCGTTGGGCGCGAAGTACATGAAGAAGGGGCGGGCCTTGTTGGCGTGGATCGCCCGGACCGCCTCGTCGGTGAGGTAGTCGGTCATGTAGCCCTTGGGCTTGAACATCGGCGAGCCGTTGAACTGCACGGCGTAGGGCAGGTTCGGCCACAGGAACTTGTCGATCGGGTCCCACGGCTGTTTGGAATTTTCCACGCCGGGATCGTGCTCGGGCAGGTACATCGAGGCGCCGGGAATGAAGCCCAGGCTCTCGTCGAAGCCCTGGTCCTCGGGGCGCGAGCCCTTGACGCCGCCAAGGTGCCATTTGCCGAAGTGCAAGGTGTGGTAGCCCTGGGTCTTCAGGACCTCGGCGATGGTGATCTCGCTGGAGGGCACGGCGAGCATGTTGACCGCCGACGGCGAGGCGGAGGTCGAGCCGGCCGGCATCTGGGCCAGGCGGTCCTTGAAGAACTTCGGCGCCACGACCGCGCCGGGCTCGGCCTCGGTGCCGACCATCTTCTCGAAGGCGACGGGCGCGGGCGTGAACTCGAAGCCGAAGCGGGTGGGATAGCGGCCGGTCATGATTGCCGCGCGGCTGGGCGCGCAGGTGGCGTTGCCGCAGTAGCCGTTGGTGAAGTCGACGCCGTCGTGGCCGATGGAGTCGATGTTGGGCGTCGGCACGGCGCCCCGGGCCACGCCGCCGCCGTTGAAGGTGATGTCGTTGAAGCCCATGTCGTCGGCCAGGATGAAGACGACGTTCGGGCGGCGCCGCCCCGAAGCGCCATTGGGCGGCGGCGCGGCCGGGCCTTCGTCCCAAGTCACCTCATGGTTGGGCTCGACGTGCGGCAGGCGTGAATGCGCCACCATCGCCAGGATCGCCGCGCGGTTGAAATAGGCGAGGCCCATCGCCGCCAGGGCTACGAGCACGACGGCTCCCAGCCAGGTCCACAGCTTCATGACCGCCTCCGACTATATGTCGGACATGGCTATATACTGGCATTAATCGTGCCGATAGATGCCGTGTGAGTGGCGGTGTTTCGTGGCGGCGCGCCGTGGTGGCTTGCAAAGTCGCCGCGCGGACCGAAGATGGCGGCGTGAACGCATCTGCTCCCCACGACAGCTTCGCCGAGGTTCAACTCGGCTGCGAAGACCTCAGTCCCGCGCTGGAGGTCTTCGTGGGCGAACTCGGCTTTCGCATCGAGACGATCTTCCCGGCCGACGATCCGCAGGTGGCGACCCTGTCGGGCCATGGCCTGCGCCTGCGCCTGGCGCCCGGCGGTGACCCGGGCGTTATCCGGATGGCTGGCGTGGGCGAAGCGTTCGTCGCGCCCAATGGCACGTGGATCGAGTTCGTCGATCCGGACCCGCCGCTGGACGTGCCGCCGCTTAAAGCCGAGTTCCTGGTCACCCGCGCGGGCGAGGGGCCGGCGGGCGGCGCGGGGCGGGCTGGGATGCTCTACCGCGACCTGATCCCCGGGCGGCTCGGCGGGCGGTTCATCGCCTCGCACATCTCGATCCCCACCGGCGGGCCGGTCGCCGACTGGGTCCACTTCCACAAGATCCGTTTCCAGATGCTGGTCTGCCGGCGTGGCTGGGTGCGGCTGGTCTATGAGGACCAGGGCGAGCCGTTCCTGTTCAAGGCCGGCGACTGCGTGCTGCAGCCGCCGCGCATCCGCCACCGGGTGCTGGAAAGCTCCGACTCCTTCGAGGTGATGGAGATCGGCTGTCCGGCCCTGCACGAGACCCTGGCCGACCACGAGATGGAACTGCCGACCAAGACGCTCGCGCCCGACCGCGACTTCGGCGGCCAGTGGTTCCTGCATGCCGTGGCGGCGCAGACGCCCTGGACGCCGCATGGCGTAGCGGGCTTCGAGGTGCGTGAGACCGGCATGGCGGCGGCCACGGGCGGTCTCGCCGATGTGCGCACCATCCGCCCGGCCGGGGCGCGGGCCTTCACCGCGCCGCGGCACGATGGCGAGCTGTTCTTCGGCTTCGTCATGGAAGGTTCGGCGACGCTGGACTGCCGGGGCGGCCATGCGATCGGCCCCACCGACGCCTTCGTGATCCCGGCGGGCGAAGTCTGGGGGCTCCGTGAAGCCTCCGACGACCTTCAGCTCCTCGAAGTGATGCTGCCGGCGGGCGCCTCTAGGGCGTGAAGCGCCGCTTCTGCGGGCCGCCGGCCAGCGGCAGTTTGGACTCGTCGATGATCTGGCCGCCCTTCACCACGAAGGCGATGTTCTTCGTGTTGTTGATGTCGGCGGTGGGATCGGCGTTGAGCAGCAGCAGGTCGGCGAGCTTGCCGGGCTCCACCGAGCCCAGGGTATCGGCCTTGCCCAGCAGGACCGCGCCGTTGTGGGTGGCGATAGTCAGGACGTCGAAGGGCTTGATGCCCGCCGCGACCAGCAGCTCCAGCTCGCGCTGCAGGGCAGGCCCGCTTGACTGGTCGGTGCCGGCCGCGACCACGCCGCCGGCCGCCCAGACCTTGCGGATGTTCTCCTCGGCCACCGGGGTCATCAGCTTCATCCAGGCGGTCCACATGCGGGCCTGGTATTCGGCGCGGACCTTGGTCTTCAGCGTCGCCCGGTCCGCGGGGCTGAAGGTCGCCGCATAGAGCGGCTGGTCGAGAAATTCCGGGTGTTCGGCCAGCCGGCTGTAGTTCTCGCCGATGGTCAGGGTCGAGGCGAAGGGGACCTTCTTGGCGCCCATCAGCTTGACGAAGCTGTCGCTGACCGGGCCCTGGATCACCGGGTGGGCCAGGCTGTCGGTCCCGGCGAAGATCGCCTCCTCGGCGCGCAGTTCCGACGAGACGTGGATGGTCGTGCGGATGCCGTGCAGATTGTAGTAGCGGATCAGGTCGCGCAGCAGCGGCTCGGGCATGAGCGTGATCATCGGGCGCGCGCCCCAGCCCTCTTCCTCGAGCGTCAGTTTCACCACGTCCGGCTGCTGCTCGGCGATGTGCTTGTCGAGCTTGTCCTTGTCCTTCTCGAAGTCCTGGACGTTGACGGCCATGTTGGTGCCGTGGCTGCCCGGATAGGTGATCAGGTTGCCGGTGGCGAAGATGCGCGGGCTGAGAATCTTGCCGGCCCGCTCGGCGGCGCGCAGCGGCAGGATGTTGTCCACCTGATTGCCGGCGTCATAGATCGTGGTGACGCCGGAATAGAGATAGCCGGCGAGGGCTGCGGTGCGGCTGTCGTTGGTGTCGGTCTTGTTGTCCACGCCGCCGTGCAGGTGGATGTGCACGTCCATCAGGCCGGGCATCAGGTATTTGCCGCGCCCGTCGATGACGTGGCCTTTGGGCTTTGCAAGGGCGCTCGGCCCGACGCTGGTGATCTTGTCGCCGTCGACGGTGACGGTCATGTCGGCCTGGGGCGCGTGGCCGGCGCCGTCGATCAGGGTGACGTGCTCGATGGCCCAGGTCTCGGCCAGCGCCATGCGGGGCAGGGCCACAGCCATCGCGCAGGCCGCCAGAAGCGCCAGTTTCTTCATCTCGAAATCCCCCGAAGTCCCAACTTAACCAGCCTTAGATTGGCCGGTAACCGCGCGCTACGCCAGCAGGTCCCGGTTGGCCATGAGGCCTTCCACCAGCGCGTCGATGTCGCTGCCGTCATTGTAGGCATGGAACATGGCCCGGACCTTGTCCTCGCGCCACGAAACGACCACACCGCGTTCGGCCAGACGCTCAGTCATGGCCGCGGCGTCCTTGGCGCGGACGGCGACCTGCGGCCCTCGCTGGGCGTCGTCGCGCGGGGTGGCGAGCGTGCAGCCGACGGCGGCCAGGCGATCCATGGCGGTTCCGGTGAGGTCTCGGATGCGCGCCTCGATGGCCGGGACGCCGATCCCGCGGATCAGGCCGATCCCGGCCTCGGCGGCGTAGCAATTGGGGACCGGCGGCGTGCCGGTCTCGAAGCGGCGCGCGGTGGGCGAGGGCGTGTTGGCGAAGATGTCCATGGCGCCGATGTCGGCCTGGGCGAACCAGCCGCTGACGGTCGGGGTGAGCGCCTGGATGTGCCGCTGGGCGACGTAGAGATAGCCGACGCCCGCCGTGCCCAAGAGGTACTTCAGCATGCCGCCGACCGCGAAGTCGACGCCGAGCGCGGCCACGTCGATGTCGATCGTTCCGGCCGACTGGAAGGCGTCCAGCAGCACCAGCGCGCCGCGCGCGTGGGCGAGTTTCACCACGCCCTCGACGTCGATCCGCGCACCGTTGCGGTAGCAGACGTGGGTGATCTGGACGAGCCTGGTCCGCTCATCGATCAGCCGATCGAAATGCTCCAGCGGCACGGTCCCGTCGGCGGCTTCCGGCGCGTGCTCAACGACGGCCCCACGCGAAGTCTGGGCGTGCCAGATCTGGGCGCCAGTGGGGAACTCCAGGTTGGAGACCACCACCTTGTTGCGCGGGCCGTCGAAGCTGAGCGCGCTCGCCAGGGAATTGATGCCGGCCGAGGCTGAGGTGGTGACCGCGATCTCGTCCTCCTGGGCGTTGAGCAGGCCGGCGACCGCGCCGCGCACCGCCTCCTGCCGCTCGCCCCAGCCGCCCCAGTCGACACCCTTCTCCAGGCGATCGTCGAGGTAGCGGAGGAAGGCGGCTTCGACCGGTGCGGCCAGGAGGCCGTAGGAGCCGCTCGCCAGATAGGTCTTGTGCTTGAGCGTCGGGAACAGCGCCCGGAACGCCGCCCAGTCTGGTTGCGTGGTCAAACCGGGAGCCTTGTGCGGCGCTGCGAACCTGCGTTCATGGGGCGGGGAATCCGGTGAGGGGCGACGTGACCGACGAAGACGCGATCATCGAGCGCGAGGCCGGGCTGAGCAAGGGCCTGACGCGCGCGCAGATCACCATGATGGGTCTGGGCGGCGCGATCGGCACGGGCCTGTTCATGGGCTCGAGCATCGCCATCGGCTACGCGGGGCCCGCCGTGGTGATCAGCTACGCCATCGCCGCCTTCATCGCGGTGATCATGGTCTTCAGCCTGTCGGAGATGGCGGTGATGCATCCCGCCGCGGGCTCCTTCGGCGTCTATGCCGAGACCTACCTCAACCCCTGGGCCGGTTACGCGGTGCGCTACACCTACTGGGCCTGCCAGGTGGTGGCGATCGGCGGCGAGGCGGTGGCGGCGGGAACCTACATGGGCTTCTGGCTGCCGGGGGTGCCGGTTTGGATCTGGTCGCTGGGGTTCGCCCTCGGCATCGTCTTCCTCAATTCCCGCTCGGTGAAGAACTTCGGGACGATCGAATACTGGTTCGCGCTGATCAAGGTCACCGCCATCATCCTGTTCATCATCCTGGGCGGAGCGGCGATCCTGGGCGTGGCGCAGCCGGCGGTGGGCTTCCACAACCTGACCGGCCTGCCGGGCGGTTTCGCCCCGCATGGCCTGAAGGGCATCTGGATGGGGACGATGATGGGGATCTTTTCCTTCATCGGGGTCGAGCTGATCGCCGTGACCGCCGCCGAGACACCGGACCCGAAGACCGCGATTCCGGCAGCGCTGAGATCGATGACTGCGCGGCTGGGGCTGTTCTATCTGGTCGGCCTGACCATCCTGGTGAGCTTCGTCCCCTGGACGCAGGTCGGCGCGAAGGTGGTGTCGGAGAGCCCCTTCGTGAAGGTCTTCGAGTACGCCCACGTGCCCTACGCCGCGGCGATCATGAACTTCGTGGTGCTGACCGCGGCGCTCTCAAGCATGAACGCCAACACCTACCTGACCGGGCGGATGCTGTTCTCGCTGGCGCGCGGAAACTACGCGCCCCGGCAGTTCGGGGTGTTGAACAAGGCGGGCGCGCCGGCTCCGGCGGTGCTGTTCTCCGGCGGCGTGATCCTGGCCTGCGCCATGGTCTCGCGCCTGACGCCACTGGCCTACAACTACCTGTTCGGCGTGGCGCTGTTCGGGGCGCTGTTCGTCTGGATCGTGATCCTGGCGAGCCACCTGGCCTTTCGGCGCCGGCATGGCGCGGAGGCGCTGCCGCTGCGGATGCCGTTCTTCCCGGGCCTGCAGATCGTCGGCCTGATCCTGATCGGCGCGATCCTGGTGACCATGGGCCTGAGCCCCGACTTCCGGGTCTCCTGGATCGTCGGGCTGCCTTGGCTGTTGCTGCTGACGGCCGCCTATTTCCTGTGGAAGCGGCGGCAGGCGGCGCGCGCGGCTATCGGGTCCTGAGCCAGACGGGATCGGTCTCTTTCGAACTCTGAGCTTCCGAGGCCAAGGCGGCCTCGGCGCCCTTGTCGGACCGCAGCGTGCTCTCCCAGAACTGCAGGTGCAGTTTGCGCAGCGCTGCGCCCCGCGCGCCCATCTCCGCGTCGCCCGGCGGCGGGTCGAAGTCCATGTGGCGGAAGCCCTGGACCACCACGGCGTATTTGCGGCCGGGCGGGCAGAGGTCGAAACAGCGCAGGCGCCAGGGCGGCGTCTCGCCGGCGGCGCCGAAATCGCGGGTGCCGGTGGTGGCCATGAACGGCTTTACGATGCCCTTGAAGCTCGGCTCATTCAGCGCCATCCGGCCCGGGCCCTGGCCGCTCATGCAGATGAAGCCGGAGAAGCCGCTGGGAATCGGGGCGGGGACCGGCGGCGAAAGCGCTGAGCCGGCGGCCAC
Source organism: uncultured Alphaproteobacteria bacterium (assembly GCA_903822175.1). GTDB lineage: Bacteria > Pseudomonadota > Alphaproteobacteria > Caulobacterales > Caulobacteraceae > Phenylobacterium. The sequence continues at coordinate 20,562 of CAIJOB010000033.1, read as the reverse complement.
CAGCGTGGTGTAGCCGCCGAAGGAGTGGCCGCTCATCCCCATCCTGGCGGTGTCGGCGCGCGCCAGGACGGCGGGGTCGAGGCCGGCCTTGGGGTCCTTCAGCGCATGCAGCAGGAAGCCCACGTCACGCAGGCGGCTGTCGATGAAGAAGGGGTCGTCCAGCACCTTGACGAAGGCGGCCATGGTCTCGCGGTCCGCGCCGCCGGCGCCTCGCCCGGCGAGGACGCGGCGCATGACCTCGGCCTCGGCGCCCGGGACCTTGGGGTCCGGCAGCAGCATGGAGTCCGAGTGGCTGGGATGCAGCACCACATAGCCGTGGCTCGCCCAGACCTTGCCGGTGTTGTTGAAGGTGTTCAGCGAGCCGCCAAAGCCGTGGCTGAAGACGATCACCGGATATCTGCCGGGCTTGGCCGGATAGAAGGCGCGGGTGGCGATAGTGCGGGCGCGATCCGGATCGATGAGGTTCATCCGCTCGGCGGCGGCGATCTCGAAGGGACCGGCTTCGAGACCGGGAGCGTCGGCGAACGCGCGGCCTGCGAACGGCAGGGCCGCGGCCAGCGCCAGCAGATCGCGGCGCGCGAGGACGGCGGCGTCAGCTGAGGCCATAGGGCTGCTCCTTCGGCTTCCAGTCGTTGATCATGCCGATCATCGGATGGCCGGCGACCTGCGCGCGGACCACGTTGCCGCTCCACTGGCGCCCGAAGATCGGCACCTGGTAGCTGACCACGGTCTCCGCCGAGCCCTCGACCGTGCGGCCGTCTTTCAGCAGGGCGGCGAAGCGGCGTTTGGGCGACCAGGGTTCGATGCGGAACCGGTCCATGGCGACGTCCCGGCCATCGAGGTCGAGGTCGCCATAGCCGCGCTCGGGGCTCAGCAGGCCGATCATCCCGGCGTCGGCGCTCCACAGCATGGCGTAGGTGAAGGGGGTGGTGAAGCGGGGCGCGGTCTGGGTCTGCTCATGCGCCTTGCCGACGCCGCCGAGGCGGATCGTCTTGCCGGCGGCTCTGATCGTGGCCTCCACGCGACCGGTGTGTTCGAAGCGGCCCTTGGGCGAGCCGGCCAGCAGCGGCCCGGGATGGAAGACGCCTTCGACGCTGACCGGCGCCGCGCCTGGGCCGTCGGTTCCACTGGTCCCCTTGTGCGCGCGGAGTTCGGCGCTGAACGACATGGCCTTGAGGTCGCCAGAAGTTCCGATGCGGGAGATCGAGGCCTTGAGGCCTGGGCTCGGATAGGTCGCGCTGGGCAGCTCAGCGATGATCTTGTCGGCCAAGCACGGAACCTGACTGTCGGTGAAGGTGTAGAGCACGCCGTCGGCGAGCAGGTGCAGCCAGACCCAGGTCTTGCCTCGGTCCGGATAGCGGGAGATGCGTAAGGAGAGGCCGTTGCGGGCCTCCGGGTCGAAGTAGAGCACCATCGCCGACTCGCTCCAGGTCGGCTGGCCCTCGACGACGCCCGTCCCCTCGCGTGCAGCGCCCAAGGCTCGGACGGGGAGCGCGCCAAGGCCGATCAGCCCTGCCGTCACCGCGCGCCTGTCGACCATGTGAGCCTCCTCAATCTTCCGGCGGCGGGTCGAGCTGGCCGCGTTTGGCGAGCGCCGCCAGCGCCAGCATGATCGCGCCGAACACCGCCATCACGCCTCCCCAGATCAGGTCGATATTGACGCCGGCCGAAAGCGTGGTCGGGCCAAGGACCCCATAGCCGGCGACCAGCAGGCCGATGGCGAGGAAGAGGAGGCCGATAGGCAGGCGCACGTCGAAGAGCATGACTGTCGGTTCCTAGCGGAAGATCAGGTTGAGGATGACGGTGAGGGTCAGCATGATCACGCCTAAGGTGACCGGGCGCATGTACCAGGGCCCCTTCTCGTGGACGATTTTCGGCGTGAGCGAATAGACCAGGCCCGCGAGTTCTTCCTGCGGCTTGGGCCGGGTGACCAGGCTGACCGCGATGGTGACGATGAAGCAGGCGCTCCAGGCCCAGATGGCGATCCAGAAGTTCTGGGCCATCTCGCTGGGATAGGTCTGCATGACGCCGAGCCAGCCGCCCTTCAGCCCTGGCGCGTCGTTGATCGGCAGCGTCAGGCCGTGGTGGATCGCCGCTGTGAGCGTGCCCGCCGCCAGGCCGATGAAGGCGCCGTGGCCGGTGGTCCGCTTCCAGAACATGCCGAGCAGGAAGGTCGCGAACACAGGCGCGTTCACGAACGCCATGACCAGCTGCAGGAAGTCGTTGATGTTGTTGAACTGGCTGCAGAGATAGGCCGCCGCCACAGAGGCCGCGATGCCGAACAGGGTCGCGAGTCGCCCGACCATCAGATAGTGGCCGTCAGGGGCCTCTTTTCGGATGTAGGCCTGGTAGATGTCGTAGGTGAAGACCGTGTTGAACGCGGTCACCCCGCCGGCCATCCCCGACATGAAGCTGGCAAGCAGCGCAGTCAGGCCGACGCCCACCATGCCGATCGGGAAATAGCGCAGCAGCAGGTTGGGCGTCGCCAGATCGTAGTCGAGCTGCGGCTGGCCGCGCGCGTCGAGCATCGGCTTGCCGGTGGTGGAATCGATCTTGATCGGGATGACGCCCGGATCGTGCTGCACGATCTCGCCGGCCCGCACGGCGGCGGCCGGGGCCTTGCCCGGATGGTCGGGCGCCGAGGTCAGGGCAATCGCGATCAGGCCCGGCAGGATGACGATGAACGGGATGAACATCTTCACCCCCGCGGCGATCAGCGGCGTGCGCCTCGCCGCCGACATGGAGTTGGCCGCCATGGCCCGCTGAACCACCAGGAAGTCGGTGCACCAATAGCCAAACGACAGGACGAACCCGAGGCCCATGGACAGCCCGAACCAGTCGACGCCCAGCTTGTTGGTGCTAGCGTGCGCCATGCCGGCCCAGGCGTGGGTGTAACCGGGTCCCAGCGTCGTCTGCAGGCCCTCCCAGCCGCCGACCTGACGCAGGCCGAGCCACACCAAGGGCGCGAAGCCGGCGACGATCAGAAAGAACTGCAGGACCTCGTTGTAGATCGCGCCTCGCAGGCCGCCCAGGTAGATGTAGACCAGCACCACGGTCGCCGCCGTCAGGATCGCGCCGTGGAAAATCCAGGCCTGCGGCAGGCCCAGCGCCGCGAACGGCCCGTCGAAGACGTGCAGGGTCTGGATCAGCTTGGCGAGCGCATACATCGAGATCCCGGAGTTCAGGATCGTCATGGCGGCAAAGGTCAGGGCGTTCAGCGCGCGGGTCTTTTCGTCGAACCGCATGCGCAGGTATTCCGGCGCGGATCGGGCCTTCGAGCCGTAGTAGAACGGCATCATGAAGATGCCGATGAACACCATCGCCGGGATGGCGCCGATCCAATAGAAGTGCGCGGTCGCGATGCCGTACTTGGCGCCCGAGGCGCCCATGCCGATCACCTCCTGCGCGCCAAGGTTCGCCGAGATGAAGGCCAGGCCGCAGACCCAGGCCGGGATCGCACGGCCCGCCAGGAAGAAGTCGTTGCCGCTCTTGGCGCGCCGGGCCGAGACGATCCCGATGCCGAGCACGAAGACCAGGTAGAGGCAGATCACGCCCCAATCGACCGCGCCGAGATGCATACGTCTTCCCCCTAAGCCGCCCCTCATCTGAGGAAGAGTCGGCGCACTGACAGCAAAGTGGCGGCCTTCCGCTGGCGACAGTCAAGGCTCGCATCGAGAGAACGCCGAAAGGTTTCAGCTTAGCCATCGACAAGCCGCGCGTGCGGGCTAGCGTGCGCGCGGAGACTGGGCCCGGTGGTTGGCGCCCACGCACGGGGAATTTTCGATGAAATCAGCGTTGTTGGCCGGTGTTGCGCTGGCTCTGGTCTGGCAGGGTGCGGCGCTCGCTCAGGGTGGGCACATCACCACGCCGAAGGAGGCCTTCAACGGCTCCGAGCCGGGCGACGACTACTTCCTCGCCAACTACGACCAGACCACCGCCTACTGGAAGAAGCTGGCGACCGAGAGCGACCGGGTGAAGCTGGTCAGCCTGGGCAAGAGCGTCGAAGGCCGCGACATCTGGATGGCGGTGGTCTCCTCGCCCGAGAACCTCAAGAAGCTCGACCACTACGTCGACATCGACAAGCGGCTGGCGCTGGCCAAGGGCCTGGATGACGCGCAGGCCCATGCCTTGGCGCGCGAAGGCAAGGCCATGGTCTGGATCGACGGCGGCCTGCACGCCAGCGAGGTGTCGTCCGCCCAGAGCCAGATCCAGATCGTCTATGAGATGCTGTCGAAGAACGACCCGGAGACGCTGCGTCTGCTGGCCGACGACATCACGCTGTTCGTGCTGCCCAACCCGGACGGCCAGCAGCTGGTCGCCGACTGGTACATGCGCAAGGCCGACCCGAAGGCGCGCTCGATGGGCGACCTGCCGGTGATCTACCAGCGCTATGTCGGGCACGACAACAACCGCGAATACTACATGTCCAACCAGCCCGAGACGACGGCCATCAACAAGGCCATGTTCAAGGACTGGTTCCCGCAGATCGTCTACAACGAGCACCAGACCGGCCCGCTGGGCGAGGTGGTCTTCGTGCCGCCGTTCCGCAATCCGTCGAACTATCACTTCGACCCGCTGGTGCTGTCGGAGCTCGACGGCGTCTCGGCGGCGATGCACTCGCGCCTGATCCAGGAAGACAAGCCGGGCTCGGGAGAGCGCTCGGCGGCGCCCTATTCCACCTGGTTCAACGGCGGTCTGCGGACCACCGGCTACTTCCACAATGTGGTCGGCATCCTGACCGAGATCATCGGTTCGCCCACGCCATTTCAGCTGCCCTTCGTGCCGTCGAAGCAGCTTTCCAACCAGGACGAGCTCTATCCCGTGGCGCCGCAGATCTGGCACTTCCGTCAGACGATCGAGTACGTGAAGAGCCTGAACCGCGCGGTCATGGACTATGCGTCCAAGAACCGCGAGGACCTGCTCTACAACCGCTATCTGATGGGCAAGAACTCCATCACCCGCGGGACCCACGACAACTGGACCGTGACGCCCAAGCGGGTGAACGCGGTGATCGAAGCCTCGAAGGCCGCTGGCGGCGCGCCGGCGCGCACCCGGGGCGGCGACGGCCTGGCCGGCAATGGCGATCAGGGCTCCGTGGTCGACGCCAAGCTGTACGAGACCGTCCTGCACGCGCCGGCCGAGCGCGATCCGCGCGGCTATATCCTGCCGCCCGACCAGCCGGACATGCCGACGACGGTCAAGTTCCTGAACGCTCTGATCAAGTCGGGCATCGTGGTGGACAAGGCGACCGCGCCCTTCACCGTGGCCGGCAAGACCTATCCGGCCGGCAGCTATGTGGTGCTCTGCGACCAGGCCTACCGGCCGCACATCCTCGACATGTTCGAGCCGCAGGATCACCCGCAGGACTTCGAGTTCCCGGGCGGGCCGCCGATCAAGCCTTACGACATCACCGGCTATAACCTCAGCTACCAGATGGGGGTGAAGTACGACCGCATCCTCGAGGGCTTCTCAGGCCCGTTCCAGCCGATCAGCGACGTCATGGCGCCGCCGCCCGGCAAGGTGGTGGGTTCAGGCGGCGCGGGGTGGCTGGTGGACCATGCGGCCAACAACAGCTTCACGCTCACCAACCGGCTGCAAAAGGCCGGCGTGCAGGTGGCGTGGCTGAAGACCGGCGTCACCGCGGGCGGCGAGACCTTCGGGCCGGGCGCCGTCTGGGTGCCCGCGACAGGGGCCGCGAAGGCGATCGTCGCCAAGAGCGTCGTCGACCTGGGCATCAACGCCTATGCGATGAGCGCCGCGCCGAAGGGCGAGAAGATCGTGCTGAAGGCGCCGCGGATCGGCATCGTCGACACCTACGGCGGCCTGATCACTTCGGGCTGGATGCAGTGGGTCGTCGAGCAGTTCGAGTTCCCCTACACCCTGGTCTACGGGCCTGAACTCGACGCCGGCAACCTCAACGCCAAGTACGACGTGCTGCTGTTCGTCGACGGGGCGATCCCGGGCGGCAGTGGCCGCTATGGCGGTGGCGGTGGTGGTGGCGGGCGCGGTCTGCCGAAGCCCGACGAGGTGCCGGAAAAGTACCGCAAGATGCTGGGCAACATCACCTCGGACACGACGCTGCCGCAGGTGAAGGCCTTCATCCAGAACGGCGGCACGGCGGTGGCGGTCGGCGGCTCCACGCGGCTCGGCGAATATCTGAAGCTGACCGAGAACGGCCTCGTCGCGCCTGGCAAGGACGGCAAGCCCGAGCCTCTGTCCGCGACCAAGTTCTACATCCCGGGTTCGATCCTGGAGGCCAAGGTCGACAACAAGGATCCGCTGGGCTTTGGCTTCGCCGACCACGTCGACGTGTTCTTCGACTCGAGCCCGGTGTTCAAGATCACCGCGCCCGGCGACGCCAAGTCGGTGGCCTGGTTCCAGGGCGCCGACCCGCTGCTGTCGGGCTGGGCCTGGGGGCAGAAGGCGCTGGACGGCACGGTGGGCGTGGTCGACGCCAGCTATGGCAAGGGCAAGGTCTTCCTGCTCGGCCCGGAGGTCGCCATGCGCGGCCAGTCCTACGGGACGTTCAAGTTCGTGTTCAACGGGCTTGAGTACGGACCGGCGGCCGGGAAGGGCGGCAAGTGACGGCGGCGGCCGCCGCGCCGGCGGGCCGGGCCGAGAACCCGGTCCGGTCCATCGCCATCGCTGGCGGCCTGTTCTTCATCATCGGCTTTTTCACCTGGCTGAACGGGCCGCTGATCACCTTCGTGCGGCTGGCCTTCGACCTGAACGAGGTGAACTCGTTCCTGGTGCTGATGGTCTTCTACCTGTCCTATTTCGTGCTCGCCCTGCCGTCGTCGATGATCCTGCGCAAGACCGGACTGAAGCGGGGGCTTTCGCTCAGCCTGACGGTGATGGCGGTGGGCGCGGCGATGTTCGGGGAGTTTGCCACAAGGCGCTGGTATCCCGGCGCGCTCGTCGGGCTGTTCACCATCGGCGGCGGCCTGGCGCTGCTGCAGACGGCGATAAATCCCTACGTCAGCATCCTGGGTCCCATCGAGGGGGCGGCGCGGCGCATCGCGCTGATGGGCATCTGCAACAAGGCCGCCGGCATCGCAGCGCCCCTGGTGATCGGGGCCCTGGTCCTGCATGGGATCGGCGATCTGGCGGATCGGCTGCAGGCGGTGAGCGGTCCGGCCCGCGAGGCCCTGCTCGACAACTTCGCGGCCAAGATCCATCTGCCGTACCTCGGCATGGCGGTGATCCTGCTGGTGGTCGCCGCGGGCATCCTGAGGTCGCCGCTGCCGGACCTGAAGGCCTCGGAGGTCAACGCCTCGTCGATGCCGTCGGGCGAGGCGGACGGGCGCAGCGTGTTTTCCTATCCGCACCTGTGGCTCGGCGTCGTCTGCCTGTTCGTCTACGTGGGCGTCGAGGTGATGGCCGGCGACGCGATCGGCGCCTATGGCCGGGCGTTTGGCCTGCCGCTCGACCAGACCAAGTTCTTCACCGCCTTTACGCTGGCGGCCATGCTGCTGGGCTATATCGCGGGCCTGGTGTTCACGCCGAAGATCGTCAGCCAGGACACCTATCTGCGGGGCTCCGCGCTGCTGGGCCTGGTGCTGGTCGGCGGCGCCTTCCTCACCAAGGGCTATGTCTCGGTGGGCTTCGTGGCCTCGCTGGGCTTTGCCAACGCGATGATGTGGCCGGCGATCTTCCCGCTGGCGATCCGTGGGCTTGGCAAAGCGACGGAGACCGGCTCGGCGCTGTTGGTGATGGGCATCGCCGGTGGCGCGATCATCCCCCAGGCCTTCGCGGCGCTGAAGCAGCACTACGATTTCCAGGCGGTGTTCGCCGTCCTGATGGCCCCCTGCTACCTCTACATCCTCTACTACGCCTGGCTCGGCTGTAAGGCGCGGCCGAGCGATCCGCCGATGCCGGCGGCGGGGATCGTCGGGCCCTAGGCGGCAGCCCTGGCGGCGCGGACCAGGGCGTAGAGATAGAGCACCGCGGTCGCGAAGATCAGCACCGCGGCGAAGGGGCCGGCGGTGGTCGGCTTGAGGCCGGTGATCTGGCTGAAGTCCAGGATGTAGGCGACGTCGCCGAACAGGCCGCCCAGCGTCATGATCAGGGCGACGCTGGCCGACTGGGCGACCGGGACCTTGCGCCAGTCCATGGTGGCCTTGAGCAGCAGGCAGACGCTGGCCCCCATGCCGACCGCGACGAGCGCCAGCACCAAGGGCCCGCTCTCGAACAGCAGGGTCCCGCCCAGGCGGAAGCCCACGGCGCCCGATAGCCAGATGCCAAAGCCCATCAGACCCAGCAGGGTGGTTTCCTTGGCCGTCATCGCGCCCCCTTAAGCCCGCGTCTCGCGCGCGGCCTTGGCCCAGGTGGGGCCTGACGCCTGGAGGGTCAAGCTCAGAACAGCAGGTCGCAGCCGGTGCCTTCGAGGGCGGCGGCGACGGCCGCCCGGGCCGGCCGGTCGAGGGCGGCGTGTTCCTCGCGCAGCCAGATCAGGCATTTGGCCTGGTAGGGGAACGGCTGCTGCACCCAGGGTTGGCCGTCGATCAGCGTTTCCACCTGCTCGGCGCCGCCCTGCACCGCGCGGGCGTTGGCCAGCAGCAGCGGCGCATAGACCCGGCCGATCTCGGTCAGGATCGCGGTCACGGTTGCGGGCAGGGCGGTTGGGTCGAACCAGTCGCTGTCCGCGGGTTCGAGGCCGGAAAGGTCCTCCGCCGCGCTGGTCCAGGCGAACACCCGGGGCGCCCGCTCGAGGGTCAGCTTCATGGGCGTCGGATCGAAGAGCGCCAGCTGGGTGAGCTGGCCCACGGCGCCGAAATCGCCTCCGCCGGGGCGCGCGCCCAGGATGAAGGCGTGGTCGCGCAGGTGCGCCTCCAAGGCGTCGATGAAGCGGGCGTAGCTGGCCTCGATGACTGGCCCGGTGATCTCGTTTGAGCCGACGTAGCGCAGGCGCGGGATCTGGCGGGCGGCGAAGGCCTCGCCCATGGCGGCCAGGGATTCGTCGGACGCCCGACCGCGCCAGGCGGGCAGGATCGCCGAGGCGCGAGCGATGTCGTCGGCATAGGCCCAGCGGTAGTGGAACATGGCCTTGGTCAGCCACTCGTCGGCGTAGTCCTCGATCAGCGAGTCGAGGAAGGCCATGGCCGGGTCGCGCGGACGCACCCGCCGCTGCGGATATTCGGCCTCCAGCCGGCGCAGGATCGGCGACGAATCGGTGACCGCCCGCAGCTCGCCGTCAGGGTCGGGGAAGTAGAAGGTCGGCAGCAGATTGACCTTGGCGGCCGGCAGGCCCGGCGCGTCGTGAGAAGCCAGCACCAGCCGGTAGGGCAGGCGGCGGTAACGCAGCACGGCCAGCATCTTGCGGGTGTAGGGTGACCCCGGAACACCCTTGAGCACGATCATGCAGCGGTTTCCTCAGTTCGGTGTGCCGGCGCGTTGACGTACGCTCAGCTTCGCGATTAAGTGAACTGAAATTCCGGTTCCGTTCAAGCGGAACCTGAACCGGCCGTCAGAGCCGGATCGTCAAGGCGGGAATCCGGATAGATTCCCGGGGCCAGGAATTCGGGGCCAGGATCGGGGGAGTGACATCATGGGTTCGAGGATGACGCAGATCGGCGGGCGCTGGGCGCTCCTGGCTACGACGCTCTTCATCGCCGGCTGCTCGGCGCAGGCCGATCCGATCGTCAAGGCGAAAGGCAAGGCGCACGCCGCCACCGCCACCGCCGCGAACGACACCGCCGACCGGCGCGTCTTCTTCGGCGAGCTGCACCTGCACACCGCCTATTCCTTCGACGCCTGGAGCCTGATGAGCGTCAAGACGACGCCGGAGCAGGCCTACCAGTTCGCCCAGGGCCAGAGCGTGCTGGTCAGTGGGGCGCATCAGCGCCGCGCCTGGCCGCTCGACTTCGCGGCGGTCACCGACCACGCCGAGAACATGGGCGTGATGAACCAGCTCGACGATCCGAAGAGCGCGTTTTCGCTCACCGAGATCGGCAAGCAGATCGCCAAGGATCCGCCGTCGGCCTTCTACATCCTCAAGAACGCCGTCGATAAGCGCACGCCGGTGCCCGGCATGAACGCCAAGCCGGCCATGGCCAGCGCCTGGGTGCGGGAGAAGTCGGCGGCCAACGGCGCCTACAAGCCCGGCAAGTTCACAACTTTCATCGCCTACGAGTGGTCGTCGATGAACCAGGGCAAGTACAACCTGCACCGCAACGTGATCTTCAAGGGCGCCGACGCGCCCCTGCCGTTCACCTCGGGCGATTCCCCCAAGCCCGAGGACCTCTGGACCTATCTGGAGAAGAACCGCGCCGAGGGCGTCGAGGCCATCGCCATCCCGCACAACGGCAACGTCTCCGGTGGGCTGATGTACGACTGGAACAACTCCGATGGCCGGCCGATCGACGAGGCCTACGCCCAGCGCCGCGCGCTCAACGAACCGCTGACCGAGATCGTCCAGAACAAGGGCCAGTCGGAGACCCTGCCGGAGCTGTCGTCCTCCGACGAGTTCGCCAATTTCGAGATCTTCGACCACCTGCTCACCCACCCCGAGGAGAAGAGCAAGCCGCACGGCAGCTACATCCGCGAAGCCTTTGGCCGCGGTCTGGTGATCCAGCAGAAGGTCGGCGTGAACCCCTTCAAATACGGCGTGGTCGGTGGGGCGGATTTCCACAATGGCCTGCAGACCAGCGATGAGAACGCCTTTGCCGGCGGCCCCTACGGGATCGATCCGAAGACCACGCTGCCGAGCCGGGAAGAGGCCAAGCACCGGCTGAACCTCGTGCCGACGCCGGCCCTGATCGACGAGGCCGCCGAGGCCACGGGCGCGGCGCATATGAACGAGGACAACACCATCTTCTCGTCCGCCGGCCTGACCGGCGTCTGGGCGGAGCGCAACGACCGGGATTCGATCTTCGCGGCGCTGAAGCGCAAGGAAACCTTCGCGACCTCCGGCACGCGGATGCGGGTGCGGATGTTCGGCGGGTGGGGCTTCGGCCCGGCGACGCTGGCCGAGCCCAACTGGGTGGCCAAGGCCTATGCCCAGGGCGCGCCGATGGGCGCCGACATGCCGTCCCGCCCGGCCACCGCCAAGGCGCCGAGCTTCATCGTCCAGGCCATGAAGGCGCCCGACAGCGGCAACCTCGACCGCATCCAGGTGGTGAAGGTCTGGCTCGACGGCGGCGACTACAAGGAGAAGGTGTTCGACGTGGCGCTCTCCGGCGGCCGCAAGGTCGATGCGAAGACCGGCCGGGCGCCGGCGGTCGGCGACACCGTCGACCTGAAGACCGGGAAATACACCAACACCATCGGCGCCCCGGTGCTGCAGGCGGTCTGGCGCGACCCGCAGTTCGATGCGGCGCGGGCGGCGGTCTACTACGTGCGTGTGCTGGAGATCCCGACGCCGCGCTGGACGACGCTGCTGGCCATCAAGCGGCATCTGCCGTTCGCGCCGGGGCGGGCGAAGACCATCCAGGAACGGGCCTACGGCTCGCCCATCTGGTACACGCCGGCGGGCGGGAAGATGGCGCAGCGCGCGGGCTCGGCGGCGCCCAGCGGCCGCTAGCGCCGAGGCTTTCACGCCACAGTCCAAAATATGAGTTGCGGTTCCGGTTGACAGCGTAAGTCCGCGTACAGATGCTGAAGCGGAATTCACGTTCGCGTCTAGACGAGCGGATTCGGGAGGACGATCCGAAGGCCAACGGCCGCCGGTTCATCGCGCACATTCACGAACGATTTCAGGGGGAAACCATGACCACGTCCGCCAACGTCCGCAGCCTGCTGCTGGGCGCTTCGCTCCTGACCCTGGCCGCGGCGCCGGGGCTCGCGCTGGCGCAGGTGAAGCCTGCCGCCACCGCCGAGGCCGCCGCCAATGTCGCCGAGGTCGAGACCCTGATCGTCACCGCGGCGAAGCGCTCTGAGGACCTGCAGGATATCCCGATGTCGGTCTCGGCGCTGAGCGGCGCGGACCTGCAGCGCGCGGGCATCGCCAATTTCTCCGATGTGGCCCGCCTGCTCCCCAGCGTGCAGCTCTCGTCGTCCAACAACAACCGCAACACCACCATCCTGGTGCGCGGCATCGGCTCGTCCGGCACCAATCCGGGTATCGAGCCCAGCGTCGGCATCTTCCTGGACGGCGTCTACATGCCGGCCGCCGGCCCCATCCAGTCCAACATCCAGGACATCGCCTCGGTGGAAGTGCTGCGCGGGCCGCAGGGCACGCTCTACGGCCGCAACACCCCGGTGGGCGCGATCAACATCGTCACCCGCGACCCGCAGGCCACGCCGGAGTTTGGGGTCACGGTCGGGACCGGCAACTTCGACGAGTACCATGTGCAGGGCTATGTCGGCGGCGCGATCGCCGAAAATCTGGACGGGCGCCTGACCGCCTGGATCAATTCACACGACGGCTACGAGAAGGACCTGTTCGACGGTTCGCGCACCAACGACGGCAAGCAGGAAGGCGTGCGCGGCCGCGCCAAGTGGACGCCAAGCGACACCGTCACGGTCAATCTGATCGGCTACTATTCGCACCTGCAGGCGCACTGCTGCACCGGTGAACCGATCAACCCGCTGGGCCCAGGCGGCATCGCCACCCCGGGCTTCCTGGCCGCGATGATCGCGGCGGGCCACCCCTTCATCAAGACCACCAGCCTCGACTTCACCGTCGATGACGAGACCAAGGGCGATGACGCCACCGACCTCTACGGGGCGTCGGGCCAGATCGACGTCAAGCTGCCGGGCGGCCACACCTTCACCAGCATCACCGCCTTCAACGGCTACTACGACAACATCAAGGTGCTGTCGGCCGACGGCCTGCCGATCGATGTCGGCACAGGGCCGCAGCCGCTGCGCGAGGAGAACCTCAGCCAGGAATTCCGGATCGCCTCACCGCTGGGCCAGAAGCTGGAATATCTGGCGGGCGTCTATCTGTTCCACGAGACCATGTCCTACAAGAACGGCCTCACCGCGCACGTCGGTGCGAACCGGCTGTTCGGGGCGGCGGGTACGATCACGCCCGGCGACAACACTCTGTTCTTCTACAATCAGACCACCAAGAGCGAGGCGATCTTCGGCCAGGCGACGCTGCACCTGACCGATGCGCTGCGGGTCATCGGCGGCCTGCGCTATTCGAACGATGACAAGGACGCCGCGACCGCCAGCGCCGACAATCCCGGCGTGTCGGCGGCCTTCAAGGCGGCCTTCCCGATCAACCCCGAGCAGGACCTGAGCCGCAACGACCAGAAGCTGACCTGGTCGGCCGGGGCGCAGTACGACCTGACGAAGGGCGTCATGGCCTATGCCATCGCCGCCACGGGCTTCAAGGACGGCGGCTTCAACGCCCGCCAGACCGCCGCCGGCACGCCGCTCGCCTTCGCGCCGGAGACCTCGAAGACCTATGAGGTCGGGCTGAAGTCGACGCTGTTCGACCGCAAGGTGCTGCTGAACGCCGACGTCTTCCGGATGACCCTGGACAACTTCCAGGACTCCACTCTCAACCCGCTCACCGGCATCGGCTTCGTGGTCGGCAACGCCGGCAACCGCCGCATCGACGGCCTGGAAGTCGACGTCCAGTGGGCGCCGATTGAGCACCTGACGATCACCGCCAACGGCCAGGTCAACGACGCCAAGTTCACCAGCTATTCGTCGGCCCAATGCTACGCGGGCGCGGTGGCGAACGGCGTGAAGCCGGGCACCTGCAACTACACGGGCCTGCGCCCCGCCTACAATCCGGCCTCGTCGGGCAGCCTGGCGGGCAACTACGAGCTGCCCCTGGGATCGACCGGGCTCAATGGCTTCGTCAACGGCAGCGTGACCTGGCAGGCCAAGCAGTTCGAGGACGCGACGCTGGACCCGCGCTCGGTCCAGGGCGCCTACACGCTCACCAACCTTCGCATCGGTGTCGGCCCGGCGTCTGGCGATTGGAAGGTCTCGGTCTACGGCAAGAACCTCGGCGACAAGGCCTACTATGTGGCCACCGCCGCCCAGCCGCTCGGGGGCCTGATCAGCGCCGGCGGCGCGGCGGCGGCCGGCGGCTTCTTCGGCTGGTACGGCGCGCCGCGCACCTACGGCATCGAACTCACCGTCCGCCATTGAGCCGGCCCGCGCATTGCGCAGGCATGGACCTCAGGAGGCGGCCCGATAAGATGCTCGCAGAACGCTGTTTGAGTCCGTTCCGCCGATCGACGCTTGACGCCAGGGCGCCGATGTCGCGTTCCCTGGCGGGCGCGGACGTGTGGGAGCTGATGGGATGAAGGGTGGGACCCCGCAGACGGCGGCCGCGGATTCTGAGTGGGCCAAACCGGCCTACCAGGAGCGCAGCCGGCAACAGCGGGACCGGCTGCTGAAGGCCGGCGAGCGGGTGTTCGCGGAAAAGGGCTTCGGCCAGGCGCACGTGGCCGATATCGCCAAGCGGGCGGGCTGCTCGGTGGGCAGCTTCTACCGGCGCTTCCAGGACAAGGAGGCGTTCTTCCTCTCCCTGCAGACCGACATGGCGGCCCACGCCGAGCACAATATCGCCCGCTTCTTCGACGACCCCGCCTGCCTGACCGACCCGGTGTTCGAGGTGTTCACCCGCCTGGTGCGGAACACCGCGCGGACCATGAGGGGGATCGAGGGCTACTACCGCGCGCTCTTCGAACTCAGCCTGCGCGGGCACGCGGTCTGGCCGCTGATGCGGCAGATCGAGGTGCTGGAGGCGGCGCGGATCATCGATCTCCTGCGCAAGCGCGGGGTGACGCTGAATGAGCCGGGGCTGGAGAAGCGAGCCCACCTGGCGATCCGCACCATGCACGGCCAGATCATCACCATCATGCAGCACGGCCCGGGACCGTTCGAGCTGGAGGATCCGCAGCTGCACACCGAGCTGGCGCTCATGCTGTTGCGGCTGCTGGGCGCGCCGACCCCGACCCAGAAAGCCTAGCCGCGCGCCTAGAAGACGCCCCCTTTCTTAGAAGACTCCGGGAAAGGCGCCGCCGTCCATCAGCAGGTTCTGGCCGTTGATGAAGCCGGCGTGCGTGCTGGCCAGAAAGGCGCAGGCCGCGCCGAACTCCTCCGGGCGCCCGACGCGGCGCGTGGGATTGCCGGCCTCGGCGCGGGCCCGGAGTTCGTCGGGCGAGACGTTCTGGCGCCTGGCCTGAGCGGCGAACACGCCGGCCAGCCGGTCGGTGTCGAAGTAGCCGGGCAACAGGTTGTTGATGGTCACCCCATCGCAGGCCGCCTCGCGGGCGAGGCTGGCGACCGCGCCGGTCAGGCCCAGGCGTGCGCCGGTCGACAGGCCCAGCATCGCCACCGGCGACTTCACCGCCGACGAGGTGATGTTGAGAATGCGGCCCCAGCCGCGGCGGCGCATGGCCGGGATGGTGGCGCGGATCAGCTGCAGCGGCGCGACCATGTTGGCCTGCAGCGCGGCGTGCCATTCGTCCTCGCCCCAGTCCTCGAACAAGCCAGGCGCAGGACCGGCGGCGTTGTTGATCAGGATGTCGGGCTCGGGGCAGGCGGCCAGCAGAGCGGCGCGGCCAGCTTCCGTCGTGACGTCAGCGGCGACCGAGGCCACCGGCCAGCCGATCCGGTCGGAGAGCGTCTTCGCGGCGGCGGCCAGGGGCTCCGGCGAGCGGCCGTTCAGCAGGACCTCGACGCCCGCGTCGGCGAGCGCCGTGGCGCAGGCGAGGCCCAACCCCTTGCTGGACCCGCAGACGATGGCGCTGCGCCCCTTGATGCCGAGGTCCATCAGCTCACCTGCAGTTCGACCGGCGGCAGGCCGTCGATCTCGAAATGGTAGGCCTCGCCCGGCTGGACGAAGCGGGTGGGGACGATGGCGCCGGTGCTGACCCACTGGCCGGGCTTGAGCGCACCGCCGCGTCGGCGCAAGTGCGAGGCCAGCCAATGGACGGCGTTCAGCGGATCGCCCAGCACCTCGTCGCTCATGCCCTGGTTCACGACCTCGCCGCTCAGGCTCAGCACGCCCTTGCGGCCGCGCAGGTGAGCCAGGCCGCCGACCGGGATCGGCGGGCCCAGCACCAGGCCGGCGTTCCAGCTGTTGTCGGCGACGATGGAGGCGGCGGAGAGCTGCTTGTAGTCGGCGCCGCTGTCCTCGACGAGTTCGAAGGCGGCGCAGACCTGGTCGATCAGGTGATGCAGCGGCAGGTCCTGCAGTTCCGCGCCCGTCCGGCCGGCGCCGGGCGCGATCCGCACCGCCATCTCGCTCTCCAGGCCCAGCCGCACGTAGTCGGCGGTCTTCACCGTGGCCGGTGAGCGGAGCACACGCGCGGCCAGCACGACGCCGGAGATCGGCTCGTTCACGCCGCACATCTGCTGCATGCGCTGCGTGGTCAGCCCGACCTTGTAGCCGACCGCTGTCCCGCCCAGGCCCGCGACGAAGCGCTCCTGGATCTGATAGGCGAGGGGCACGTCCGCCGCCTCGCCCTCATCGAAGATGCTGGTGAAGACCTCGCGCCGCGCGTGCCGTTCGGCCAGCTCGCGCGCGAGGCTGTCGGCGCGCTCGCTCACTATTTCCCGCCGGCCTCGGCGTAGAGACCGTCCAGCCGCGCACCGGTCCAGGCGTTGGGGTTGAAGGTCCAGAGGTCGTCCGTCTTGATGGCTGCGACCAGCCTGTCCTTCGTCGCGCCGGCCTTCACCGCCGCCTTGGCGCGGTCGAGGAAGGTCGCCCACTTGTCGCGGAAGGCCTTCATGTCGGCCTTGGTCAGCGGATTGTCGCCATGGCCGGGGATGGCCATGTCCCAGTCGAGTTTCAGGGTCTGGTCGAGCGAGCTCAGCCAGCCGGTGATCGAGCCGCCGCCGCCGTAGTCGCAGTTGGGCGTCACGGCCACCAGCTCGTCGCCCATGGAGACCACCTTGAGGCCGGGGAAGTAGACGACGGTGTCGCCGTTGGTGTGGCCGTTGGCGAAGTGGTTCAGCTTCACGGTCTTGCCGCCGAGCTTGATCTCATAGGTCTTGTCGTAGGTGACGTTGGGCGCGGCGGGCGCCTGCAGCGTCGGGTTGTTGGCCGGCGGCACGAACTTGGCGAGTTCGGTCGGGATGTTCTGCTGGCCGACGACCTTCACGCCGGCGGCTTCGAAGCGACCGTTGTTGCCGGTGTGGTCGGCGTGGATGTGGGTGTCGACCAGGTACTTGATCGGCTTGGGGCTGATGGTGTGCACGTCGGCGACGATCTCGTCATAGATCGGCTGGCCGGGGTTCTTGGAGTCCACCAGGACGATGCCGTCGTCGGTGACCCGCACGGTGGTGTTGCCGCCGGCCCCGACGATCATGAACAGGCCGGGCTTCACCGGCTTCACCACCAGCGGCGGCCGCGGGGCCGAGGCCGCGGGCGGCGTGGCGGGCGTCTGGGCCAGCGCGGCGGATGCGCTCGCCGAGATCAGGGCTGCGGCCAACAGCGAACGGACGGCGAGTTTCATCTGTGCTCCTCCCAGAACGGCGCGCACCGTCGCCCCGGTCCGGAAGCTTGTCCAGTGACGTTGGGTCAGTTGGGCGTCAGGCCGCCTTCGCCGGATCCCAGACACCGTCCCATCCCTCGGTCGGCGGGGCTTGCGCCAGGATGTGGGCGCGCTCCAGCATCACGCCAGACGGCCCGTCATGCGGGGCCAGGATCAGGCAGGCCTCGAAGCCGGCGATCGCCTCACTCCAGTCGCCGGCCGTTAGCGCAGCGAGGCCCTTGGCGTAGGCGGCCAGCGCCGCGTCCGGCAGCACTTCGGCCGGCGTCATCACCTGGAAGATCCGCGCCGGCCGGGTTCGGCCGCGCACGCGGATGGTGTCGAGTTCGCGCAGCGGCTGTTCGCCCATGACCGCCTTGGCGGTGTCCTCGCAGACCACGATGCCGACCTTGTAGAGCTTGGTGATCCCCTCCAGCCGCGAGGCCAGGTTCACCGGGTCGCCGATCACCGTGTAATCCATGCGCTTGGGCGAGCCGATCGCGCCGGCCACCACTTCGCCGCTGGCGATGCCGACGCCCAGCCGGATCTCCGGCAGGCCGCGCGCGCGGGCCTTGTCGTTGATGCCGGCGATCATGCCGATCATGGTCACCGCGCTGTCGACGGAGTTGGCGGTGTCGCGCTCTGAGGTCAGCGGCGCGCCGTAGACGGCCATGATCGCGTCGCCGATGAACTTGTCGAGCACCCCGTCGTTGGCCGCCACCGCCTCGAAGAGCTCGGTGAAAATGTCGTTGAGCATGTCGACGGTGTCGCGCGGGTTCAGCTTCTCGGCGAGGGTGGTGAAGTTGCGGATGTCGGCGAACAGCACGCTGGCTTCGCAGGCCGCGCCGAACAGCAATTCGTCCTCGCGACCCATGATCTGGTCGACCACCTTCTGGGTCATGAAGCGGCGCATGGCGCTCTGCACGCGCTTACCCTCGGTGATGTCGTCGATGATGATCAGCAGGCCCGCCTGACCTTCGTCGGTCATCAGCGGGACGATGGAGATGTTGGCCGAGATGGTGGCGCCGGAGAAGGTCTTGAGGTCGGCGTCGAACAGGCTCTTGGGGCGGCCGTTTCTGGCGACGTCGCCAATCTCCGGCACGAGCCAGGGATTGTATTCCGCCAGCCGCCGCTGGGTCTCGGGATCGCCCGCCGCCTCCAGCTCGACGCCGAGGATCGCGCAGGCGGCGGCGTTCAGCTTGGCGAACTGTTGCTCGCGGTCCAGCGTCACCACCCCGCTCGACATCGAGCGCAGGATGCTCTCGTTGTAGTTCCGCTCGGTGGCCACCTCGGCGAAGAGCGTGGCGTTCTCGATGGCGACGGCGGCCTGGGCCGCCGAAGGCGGTCAGCCGCGCCACATCGGTCTCGCTGAAGGGCTCGCCGTCCAGCCGGTTGAAGGCCTGCATGACGCCGAGCCTGCGGCCATCGCGGCTGGTGACCGGCGCGGTCAGGACGGCGCGGGTCTTGTAGCCGGTGTCGCGGTCGACCTGCTGGTTGAAGCGGGTGTCGGAATAGGCGTCGGTGACGTTGATCGGCGCCTGGCGGGTGAAGCTGTCGCCGGCCAGGCCCGCGCTGGAGGGAAAGCGGATCTCCTTGCTCTCGACGCCCTCGGCGACCATCGACCAGAGCTCGTCGGTCTTTTCGTCGTAGAGGAACAGCGAGCTGCGGTCGGCGCGGATGATCTGCGAGGTCACCTGCACGATGCGGCGCAGCAGCGCCTCCAGGTGAATCTCGCTGGCGATGGCGACATTGACATCGAGCAGCTGGCGCAGCTCGTCGCTGGTCGCCTCTGCCGTGCCGATGGCGAAGGCCCAGCGCTCGGCCATGATCACCAGCTGGCAGAACAGCATGACCAGCATGCCCAGCGGCATCAGGTCGAGGCTGACCCCCATGCGCGGCACAAAGCCGTTCACCGTCAGGTCGGTGTACATCATGCCCGAGAAGAAGAAGGTCATGCCGACAAGGTAGACGGCCGCGCCGTCGCGCCGCCGGAGGGTCGCGGCGAGCACGGTCCCCAGCACATAGACCAGGCCACCGATCCGCACCCACAGCGACCAGTGCGACACCTCCGACAGGCCCATGGTCCCGCCGATCATGGCCGAGGCCACATAGGCGGCGAAGTCGAAGATCACGATCCCCTGGACGCCCCAGTAGAGCAGGCGCGGGTTCTCGTCGGGGAATAGCTGGCTCGTGTAGGCGATGACGCCCCAGAGCGCGACGCAGACGGTGAGGTACTCCCACAGCCGCATGGTGATCAGCGGCAGGTCGGGCAGCAGCACGAGCATCAGGTTGTCGTGCGCGAACACCGACAGCACCGGGGCCAGGGCGAAGCAGGCGATGGAGAAGTAGAGCCAGCCGAGTTCCCGGCGCCGGAACAGGAAGACCACCAGGCCGTAGCAGCCGAGGATCAGGCTGGAGGTGATCAGCAGCAGGCTGCGCAGCCAGTGCAGGGTGATCCAGCGGCTCATCGGCGGGGCCAGCGCGAACAGGGGCGCTGAATCGATGCCGCTCGAGAGCTCGTGATAGGCCGAGACGTCCAGCGCGATGTCCAGCGGGCCGCCGTCGGTGTCGATCACCACGTCGTGCGACCGCACCGTCGACTGGGTCGCCGCGTCGCTGGTCCCCGCGACGCCCATCTCCGACAGCACGTGGCCGTTGGCGGAGACCCGCGAGGCGGCGTGGATGGTCGGCACATAGAGGATGTAGCGGCCCGGCCGCAGACCTTTGAGTGTCAGGCGGTAGCTGCCCGCGCCCAGGCTCGGCAGGCCCGTCGCCTTGGCGTCCTTGCCCGGTTGGCGATCGGCCCAACTGCCGGGGACGATGGACAGGCTGCGCGACGTGGCCGCCGGCCCCGGCGCGCCGCTGCGCCAGACCAGCGCCCACTGGCCGCTGAGTTCGATGGGGGTGTTCAGCGGGCCGCGATGGCTCAGATCGACGACGCCGGCCACCGCCTTGGGCGCCGCGTGGTCCACCGTATCGACGAACAGTGGCGCGCAGAGCAGGCAGAGCAAGAGGACGGTGGCCAGCCCATACAGCGGCAGGTCGAGAAGGCGGTCGGCGGCGGCCTCGCCCGAGGCGAAATCGAAGTGGCCCTGCCGCACATATTTCGGCTCGAACTCGATGCCGGCGCGGTCCAGCGCCCGGCGGTAGCCGTAGAGGCGCAGGTCGCTGGCCG
>CAIJOB010000032.1 GCA_903822175.1 uncultured Alphaproteobacteria bacterium | reverse complement strand
GAGTTCAGACGTGTGCTCTTCCGATCTCGCCGCCGCCCCCGCCCCCGCCGCCGCCTCCCCCGCCGCCTCCGCCTCCCCCGCCGCCGCCGCCTCCGCCGGCTGCGCCGCACTACGAGGCCAAGCAGTTCATCGTCTACTTCCCGTTTGATCAGTACGTGCTGACGCCGGAAGCCCAGTCGGTGGTGCAGGAAGCGGCCAACTACTCGTCGGCCGGTCATGCGACCAAGGTCACCGTGGTCGGCTACACCGACACCTCCGGTTCGGCGGCCTACAACGTCCGCCTGTCGGAACGTCGTGCGAAGGCCGTGGCCGACGCGCTGGTCGGAATGGGCGTCGCCCAGACCGCCCTGTCGGTCGACTGGAAGGGCAAGACCAACCTCGCCGTCCAGACCGCCGATGGCGTGAAGGAACCGCTGAACCGCCGTTCGACGGTCGACATCAGCTTCTGATCTCGATCCCCGAGCGATCGGTGAAATGTTTGGAGCCCGGCCGAAAGGCCGGGCTCCTTTCGTTTTGGGCCCCCTTCATTTTGGGCTTGAGCCGGACCTGAGGTCCGGGCGGATAAGGGCGAGGTCCAAGAAGGAATCGCCCGCCCGTGCCCATCCCGGCCGCTTCCAGAACCGCAGCGAAGACCGCCGCCGCGCTGGGCGTCACGGCCAAGATGCTGCGGGTCTGGGAGGTGCATGGGCTGCTGCAGCCGGGGCGAAACGCCGCCGGCTGGCGGGTCTATGGGCCGGTCGACTTCGCGCGAATCCACCAGGTCCTGGCCCTTCGGGGCCTGGGGCTTGGCCTCGCGGAGATCGCCGGCCTGCTGGCCGGACGTCTCGCCGATCTCGATACGGTGCTGGCCTTGCAGGCTGAAGTCCTGCGCCGCCGGCGCGCGGAGGCCGACAAGGGCTTGGCGCTGATCGACAAAGCCCGCCTCCGGCTCAGGTCGGGCGACGCCTTCTCCCTGGACGACTTCGCAAACCTGATCCGGGAGACGACCATGAGCGAGAAGATCGACAAGACGGTGTGGCAGGAGGTCATCGAGCCGATCGCCCAGCGCCATTACACGCCCGAAGAGATGGAGATCATCCGCCAGAAGAAGATGGCCTTCGCCGGCGCCTGGAACTTCGATCCCGAGGCCACGACCCAAAAGTGGGCGGAGCTGATCGCCGAGGCCACCGCGCTTTGCGCCAAGGGTGATCCCACCAGTCCCGAGGCCATCGACCTGGCCCGCCGCTGGAATGAGTTCGCCCACCAGTTCATGCCCAAGGACCTGGCGCTGACGGCCAAGACCCAGGCGATCTGGAGCGAGGCGCTGGCCGATCCGGCCAGCGCGGCGCGGCTGCCGCTCGGCCCCGAGTTGCTGGCCTTCGTACGCGCCGCGGCCGACGCCCACCGGGCGAGCCTCTCCGCCTAGACGGCCCAACGCAGCGACTCCGGCCCCAATCGCGCGCGTCCGGCCACTTACGCGGTAAGCCCTTCACAGTGTCGTGAGCGGGGGTGCGGCAATGACCGCCAAGCCCTTGATCTGCCGAGAGGCAAGGCTGCTCGTTAACCTTTGGTTTACGAAAAAAGCTGGGCGCCGATGGCCGTCCTCATTGACGAGTCATTAGGACGGGTGCCCCATATGTAGGTTGTTCGGGCGTGTCGCCACACAACATGTAGGGGCAGGGAGCCAAGCCAAGGGGTGGCGGGTTCCTCTAGGGGCATAGGTCAGGGACGATGAGTGAAGCGGCGAAAGTTGGGATTGCCGAGTCTATTGAACGGGTTGTCGACGAGCCGTCGCGCCCGCAGCTGACCCTGGTCCGGAAGGTCGAGGTCGACCGGTCGCGTGACGCCTTGTTGACCGACTTTGGCAAAACCACCCTTGAAGACCGCTACCTGCTGGCCGGCGAGAGCTACCAGGACATGTTCGCGCGAGTCGCCACGGCCTACGCCGATGATGCCGACCACGCGCAACGGGTTTATGACTACATTTCCAAGCTGTGGTTCATGCCCTCGACGCCGGTGCTGTCGAACGGCGGCGCGAACCGCGGCCTGCCGATTTCCTGCTTCCTCAACGCCGTGCCCGACAGCCTGGAAGGCATCCAGAGCGTCTGGAACGAGAACGTGCACCTGGCTTCCAACGGCGGCGGGATCGGCACCTACTGGGGCGGCGTGCGCTCCATCGGCGAAAAGGTGAAGGGCGCGGGCCAGACCAGCGGCATCATCCCCTTCATTCGCGTGATGGACTCGCTCACGCTGGCCATCAGCCAGGGCTCCCTGCGCCGGGGCTCGGCGGCGGTCTACCTCGACATCCACCATCCGGAGATCGAGGAGTTCCTCGAAATCCGCAAGCCGTCCGGCGACTTCAACCGCAAGTCCCTGAACCTTCATCACGGCATCTCGATCACCGACGAGTTCATGGAAGCGGTGCGCGACGGCGCCACGTTCGGCCTGCGCTCGCCCAAGACCAAGGACGTGGTCAAGGAGGTCGACGCCCGCACGCTCTGGCAGAAGATCCTCGAAATCCGCCTGCAGACCGGCGAGCCCTACCTGATCTTCGCCGACACCGTGAACCGCTCCATGCCACAGCATCAGCGGGAGCTGGGCCTGTCGGTGCGCCAGTCCAACCTCTGCTCCGAGATCGTGCTGCACACCGGCAAGGATCACCTGGGCACCGAGCGGACCGCGGTCTGCTGCCTCTCCAGCGTCAACGCCGAAACCTTCCTGGAATGGCGCGACCATCCGACCTTCATCGAGGACGTCATGCGCTTCCTCGACAATGTGCTGGAGGACTTCATCCAGCGCGCGCCGCCGGAAATGGCCAACGCCGTCTACGCCGCCAAGCGTGAGCGGTCGGTGGGCCTTGGCCTGATGGGCTTCCACACCTTCCTGCAGCAGCAGAACGTGCCGTTCGAGAGCGCGCTGGCCAAGAGCTGGAATATGCGGCTCTTCAAGACCCTGCGCCGCCAGTGCGACGCGGCTTCGCGGACGCTGGCCGCAGAACGCGGGCCGTGCCCGGACGCCGCCGACCGCAACATCATGGAACGGTTCAGCCACAAGCTGGCGATCGCGCCCACCGCCTCGATCTCGATCATCTGCGGCGGCACCTCGGCCGGCATCGAGCCGATCCCGGCCAATATCTACAGCCACAAGACGCTCAGCGGCACGTTTGCGGTGAAGAGCCCCTACCTGGAAAAGCTCCTCGCCGAGAAGGGCCAGAACACCTCGTCCGTCTGGGACGGAATCCTCGAGAACGAGGGCTCGGTCCAGCACCTCGACTTCCTCAGCCCCGACGACAAGGACGTCTACAAGACCGCCTTCGAGATCGACCAGCGCTGGGTCGTCGAACTCGCCGCCGACCGGACGCCGGAAATCTGCCAGTCCCAGTCGATCAACATCTTCCTGCCGGGCGATGTCGATAAATGGGACCTGCACATGCTGCACTGGCAGGCCTGGGAACGCGGCTGCAAGTCGCTCTACTACCTGCGCTCCAAGTCGGTGCAGCGCGCAGCCCATGCCGGGGGTGAAACCCACGCGGCGGTGGACATGTCGGGCGTCGCCAAGACCGATTACGAAGAGTGCCTCGCCTGCCAGTAGGCGGCGATTTCCCCAAGGGGTATCAGGCTAACATCGAGCGGGCCGAACCCGGGCCGAAAAACGGCATTGCCTACGGTTGAGGCGATGAACCCGTCGCGGCGTCCCTGTAACTAAGGGGAACGCGGCTTTTCGGCACAGTTTATGCATGTGGCGGAAATGACTCGCGAAAGCGTCGGCGCGTGCCTACGCTGTCTTTGGGGAACCGCTGATCGGTTTGCGACTTTCGCTATGCAGAACACATAGCAACGGACCGCAGACTAGACGGCGGGCTGGGGAGAACGAGACGATGCGGCCGCTGGCTATTCTAGCCACCGTCCTGACCTGCGCCGCGGCGACCGCCGCGAGTGCGCAATCGCTCACCTCGGTCATTCCCGTTTCCAGCAGCCTGCTCGCGAGCCCGGCGCACGCTGATGAAGACGCGGCGCTCGCCGTCCTGAACGGCGCCGCCTTCGCCCCCAAATCCGCCGCTAACAGCGTCGACCCGATCGGCCAGCTGATGGACCGCGAGACCTATCAGCCAGGCGCCGGCCTGATGCGCTGGATGACCGGGGAGACGCAGCTGACGCCCGCCGGCGCCGGCGGGCCGGTCGATTCGCTCCGCGTCAGCGTCGGCGGCGCCCTGCGCACGCCGGGCGGCCTGCCGCTGGCGCTCAGCCACGCGCAGTACGACCCGGACTCCTACGACGTCACCATCATCCGCGCCTGGCCGTCGGCCTTCGCGCTCAGGACCGGCGCCTTTGGGGTCGACCTGACGCCGCACGCGGGCCTGGGCGTGACCAGCTATGGCACCTCCGCCGAGGCCGGCGCGACGATCCGCCTGATGCAGGCAGACGCCAGCGTGGCCGAGCGGCTGAACGCCATGGGCGTGCAGGACGGTGGGTCCTTCGGCGCGCGGGGCCGCTGGTATCTGTTCGCCGCGGCGAGCGGGCGCGCGGTCGGCATGAACATGCTGCACGGCGACCAGGGCTGGAACCGCGCCGGCTGGTCCACCGACCAGACCTCGACGCTGACCGGCGACGCCCAGGTGGGCGTGGGCTGGCGCAAGGGCGATATGCAGACCTCGTTCGGCTACATCCACCGCGAGGTGAAGGGCCAGAACATGCTGTTCGGCGTCGACCCCAAGGCCGACTCGATGGTGGCCTTCTCCCTCTCCATCCGCCCGCACTAGGCGGATCGCCCCAGGCGGGCATTTCAAAGCACATCCACTTTTGGTTGCGATATCGGCGTTTCGCCAATAGCGTTCGACCCGGGCTCTATCCGGGGACGCGACATGATCCAGCCTTACAGCGACGCGCTGCTGCAGCAGCACTTCCCATCCTTCCGCGATCCGCCGCCCGCGGGGGTCTTCGAGCTGGCCATCGCCTGCTGCGGCGGGACGGCGACGGGCCCCTATGTCGCCGGCGTCCTCGACTTCATCTGGGAGGCGTTCGAGGAATGGCGGAAGGCCGCGCGCGCCGGCCAGGCGCCCAATCACCAGGTGCGGATCACCCATCTGGTGGGCACCTCGGCGGGCGGCCTCAGCCAGGGCCTGGCGTCCTTGGCCGTCATCAAGGCCTTTCCGCACGTCTATCACGACGACCTCTGGGCCAGGTACCGCGCCGCCGACCCGACCTTGCCGGTGGTGCAGCCCAAGAACGACAACCCGCACTACAACGCCTGGGTGACGCTGATCACCCTCGACCGCCTGCTCTCGAACCCCCAGGAGGTGGCGAGTGGCCAGATCTACCTGTTCCACAGCGCGCCCGCGGAGATCTGCAAGACCGTCCTGACCGCGATCGAGCCCTTCCCCGAGGCCACGGGCCGGGACTGGGTGGCCGATCCGCTGGAGTTTCGCGGCACCATCGGCAATCTCGACGGCATCCCCTACACGCTCGACTTCAGCCGCCTGGGCATGGGCGCGGCGATCACCAACGAGTGGTACCAGGCCCACCGCGACAATGTCGGCTTCGCGGTCAGCACGACCCATGTCGGCGGCGTGGCCAATGGCATCGGCGGCGCGCCCGACTGCCACGACCTGCCCCGAGGCATCTTCGACGCGCCCGCGCCGGCCGCCCCGCCGCCGCTCGCCAGAGCGCGGGAGATGTTCGACGCCACCATGGTGGCGACCTCGGCCATCCCGATCGTCTTCAAGGTGACGCCGGTGCCGCAGAACCCGGTCGTCTATCAGTGGCGGACGGCCTACTGGGATCGAATCCGCGGCGCGGCGGTGAAGGACCAGCCCGTCTGGCCGCCGGCGCTGGCGGCCGACCAGCCGAGCCCGGCCGATCCGCTGAACTATCCGGCCACCGACGGCGGTCTGTTCGACAACAAGCCCTTCAACCTGGCGCACGACCGCCTGGTGGGCGTGCGCGGGCAGAACCCGCAGGACGGCGCGCTCGCCAACCGCGCGGTGATCCTGGTCGATCCCCTGGCCGACGACGCCGAGCCCGGTCCGCCGAACCCGCAGGACGCGCTGGGGCTGTTCACGGTCATCTCGAAGCTGGTCTTCTCGCCGATCATGCAGGATCGGCTCGACACCGTGGACCTGGCCCAGATCAAGGATGAGGCGATCCTCAGCCGCTTCATGATCGCGCCCACGCGCCCCAGTCCGCTGCATCCCAACGTCAACTGGCCGCCCAGCCAGGCGCTGCTGTCGGCGCCCATGGACGCCTTCCTGGGCTTTGCCGCCCAGGCCTACCGCGATCACGACTTCCTGGTGGGCCGGCGCAACGCCCAGCAGTTCCTCCGCAAGGCGTTTGCGCTTCCGGCCAACAATCCGATCGTGGCTGGCGTCGGCGGCTGGGCGGGCGACGACGAGTTCGTGGACGGCGGGATAACCTATCGGGTGCTGGTGCCCCTGCGGGGCCGCGCCGCCGACGAGCAGCCCCTGCCGACCTGGAACTGGCAGGCGCTGAGCGACGCCGACATCCAGCGCTACACCGACCTGGTGGGCGCGCGGGCCGATGCGATCTTCAGCAATCTCAAGGCCCAGGCGGCCAGCGGCAAAGGGTTCTGGAGCGGCATCACCAACGCCGGCATCCGGCTCTATCTCAATCTCGGCTGGACGTTTGGCGGACGCAGCAAGGTCCTCGACCTGTTCAAGACCACCATCAGCGGCGCGAAGGCCAGCCTGGATCCGAGTTTGCAGGCGAGGTCGTAGAGGGGGTTTGGCTCGCCAGCCGCGCCCCGCAGCCTTCGATCCATCCCCAGGCTTGTTCACAACATCTTGGGTCGGCGCGGCAAGATGGCGCTAGATATGGTTAGTCTTTGGTGACTATCCTTGGCCTTCCATCCGCCGCCAGCGTCCGGGATTCTGCACCGTGTCCACGTCCAACATCCGCACCCTCCCAGGCCTGCTCACGCCGTCGGCGGCCTACAAGCCGTTCCGCTATCCCTGGGCCTACGAGTATTGGAAGAAGCAGCAGCAGGTCCATTGGATGCCCGAAGAGGTGCCGCTGGGCGAGGACTGCAAGGACTGGGCGACCAAGCTCAACGACCGCGAACGCAATCTGCTGACCCAGATCTTCCGCTTCTTCACCCAGTCGGATGTCGAGGTGAACGACAACTACATGGAGCGCTACGCCCGGGTCTTCAAACCGACCGAAGTGAAGATGATGCTGGCGGCCTTCTCCAATATGGAGACCATCCACATCGCCGCCTACGCCCTGCTGCTCGAGACGATCGGCATGCCGGACGCCGAGTTCACGGCCTTCCTCGACTACCAGGCCATGCGCGACAAGCACGACTACATGCAGCAGTTCGGCGTCGAGACGAACGCCGACATCGCCCGCACCATCGCCATGTTCGGCGGCTTCACCGAGGGGCTGCAGTTGTTCGCCAGCTTCGCGATGCTGATGAACTTCCCGCGCAACAACAAGATGAAGGGCATGGGCCAGATCGTCAGCTGGAGCGTCCGCGACGAGAGCCTGCACTGCGAAGGGATGATCAAGGTCTACCACGCCTTCAACGCCGAGACGGGCGCGGTGACCAAGTCAGTGGCCGACGACATCGTCGACTGCTGCAAGACCGTCGTCGGCCTGGAAGACAAGTTCATCGACCTGGCCTTCGAGGCCGGCGAGATCGAGGGCATGACGCCCGACGACATCAAGGCCTACATCCGCTTCATCGCCGACTGGCGCCTGCGCCAGCTCCAGCTGCCCGAGGTCTACGGCGTGAAGGAAAACCCGCTGCCGTGGCTGCAGTCGATGCTGAGCGGCGTCGAACACGCCAACTTCTTCGAGGCCCGCAGCACCGAGTACTCGAAGGCCGCCACGCGGGGCCAGTGGCACGGCGGCGGTGGGGTGTGGGCCGAGTTCGACCAGATGCAGGCGAAGCGGGCGGAGAACGTGTTGCCGGCGGAGTGACACCCGCCAAGCGTGTCATCACGGTTTCGCGAGCCGCGAAGACCGGGATCCAAGCGTTAGTCGGGGTCTTCTTCGATATCGCGCCGTCCAATGGCCTGGCCGATGAGCGCTAAGCGTTCGGCCTCGCCTATTTCCGAGAGCGAGAGGAGGCGGCACGACGCGTGCATGGCTACGCCACCAACAATGCACATACTCATCACAGATTGCGCTCGTTGCTTCTCCCGCCGCTGATTGTGCAGCGCCAGCGCCTCAGCGCTTCCGTCTTCGGCCACGTGGAAGAGCAGCGACAAGCCTGTGATGTGCGCGGTCATCCCTGATGTTGATTGGTAGAAGCGGTAGAGAATGTCGGCGTCGGCCTGCTTGGCGAGTGATGACAGATCTAGCCGGTTGAATTTTTTTGAATTCGGCTGACCAGCGCCAAAAATCTCGGTCAAATGGCGTTCGGCGTTGCGTACCAGATCGTCGGTGCCCTTGATCGTCTTCCACATCGCAATCTGACGCTCCAGGGTATGGGCGGCGTCGCTACGGAGGTCGGCAATGAAATCGGCCGGCCGCTTCTCCAAGTTTGCAAGACAGATCGCCGCCTCGCAGCAATTCCTGAGAACGACATCGGCATCCAGGGATAGGCGGTTTCTCCACAGCAGGGAGAAACTGCGAAAATGGCCCCAGGCTCGGTTGAAAAGGATCGCGCCGACTATCGCGGGGTCATCACTCTCGCCCTGCATATCCTTGGTGTGACCATGGATTTCGGCGCCTAGCTCGCCAAATTGATCGAGCAGCTCAGTCCATTCGGATAGGCTGTCGCGTGGCATTCAAGTCCTGTTGGCTTCAAGCGGAGCGCCTTCAGGCGCCTCCCGCCCTTAAATCTCACGGCAGATGCGAGCCTTCCGGCCTCGGCAAGTCAAGGACGCGCTCCCCTTTGCAGGAAGGTTGGGGCGCGCCGCTTCGCGGGCGGCTCTTTGGCCGCTCCTTGAGTTACCGAGACCGGCAGGCAAACTGGCTGCCATGAGATCTATGGCTCGCTCTGTCCGACGGACGCTGTTTCACTCCCCCTCCTGATCGTCATGGCCGGGCTTGTCCCGGCCATCCAGAAACGCGGCGCTTGAGATTTGCCCGCGACGACCGCGTCTATGGATCACCGGGACAAGCCCGGTGATGACGAGCGTCGGGGTGATCTAAGCTCGGTCTGTCCGACGGACCGCTTAGCCACTAGGATCGCCATGTCCGGGACGACGGGGGCCTGACTTGGATATGCACTTCGACCGACCTGCACGGCCATCGCGCGCCATTTGGACGGCCCTGCCGCTGGCCGCGGCTCTGGTGACCGCGACTCCGTGTTTCGCCCAATCGCCTAATGCACCGTTCCCCGGCGATCCGATCGATGCCGCATTAAACCGGGGCGACTTCGCCACCACACTGAAGCTCGCCCAGCCCTTGGCCGACCAGGGTGACCCCAGAGGTGAGAACGTTGTTGGGCTCCTCTACCTCCGAGGCTGGGGCGTTGCTGCGGACCCGGCCAAGGCGGCTTTCTGGTATGAAAAGGCGGCCGAACAGGGCGTGACCGCCGCCGAGAACAACCTCGCCACCCTGTACATGGATGGCCGCGGGGTGCCCCAGAACTACGAAAAGGCCGCCCATTGGTTTCGCAAGGCCGCTGACCAGGGAGCAGCGCAGGCCTACTTCAATCTGGGCACGCTCTACGAGGCCGGTCTCGGCGTGCCGCAGGACTACAAGGAGGCGGCGGCTTGTTACCGCAAAGCCGCAACTATCCAGTTGAAGCAGTGGACCCTTGAGAATACCCCGCCAGGGTAGTCGAACGCGGACCCTCTGAAACACAAAACAGCTGGGCCCCGCCTTCGCGGGGATGAGCGGTGAGTTGGGGCCGGGCCGCTAGCGGGCAGTTCCCCGCGCCCCGTCCACCGACCACAGCGCCTCCTGGCCCTCAATCTCACGGCGGATGCGAGCCTGGCGGTCTCTGCAAGTCAAGGACGGCGGCGCGAGACGAAAAATCACTGAAAACTTGACACCTCGCCGATCTATATGTTCTCCTTTTGTTCATGCCGGAGCGAACGGAGAAACAGGCCCGTACGGAGGCCATTCTGGGTGAGCTCGCCGAGCTTGGCCTGATGCTGGCCCGCGAGCTGGCGGTGCAGGCGCGCGCTTGTGAAGACCCCGAGCAGCAGGTCGCGCTCGCCGAGGCCTTCCACAAGACCTCACGCACCGTGCGCCTGACGCTCGCCCTCGACGCCAAGCTCGACCGCGACGCCGCGCGCGAGGCGCGAAAGGCCCAGAAGGCCGAGGCGGAAGCTGAAGCCCAGGCGCTTCGCCAGGCCCCGCCGCCCGAACGCCCGGCCCCTTCCCCAGTTGAGGCCCGCAAGGAGCGAGTCCGCAACCTGCTCTGGCGCCCGCTCTGGAACGAATCCGAAGGCGACAGCGACGAATTCGAAGTCCTGCGCGAAGACCTCGACGCCCGTCTCGACGAGGCCGCCCTCGACCCCGCCTTCGAGACCGATCCCATCGAAGTCACCGTCCAGCGCCTCGTCGCCGACATGGCCCTGACCAGCCCCTTCACCCTCACCGTCGGCGAACCGCCGCCGGGCAAGGCCGCAGCGCGTCAGCCCCAATCCGCCGACACCGGCTAAGGCCCGCGCGTCCTAAAGATCGTCCACGAACCACACGAACCACACGAACGCGGTCAGTCCTGACAGGCCCGCGCAGCGGGCGATTCCGCCAGGAAACAACCACGGAAAACACGGACAGATCACGGAAGGCGCCGCCGCGATTTCCGTGTCTCCTTCCGTGTTTTCCGTGGCCAAACTGACTGAGCCTCCGCTTACGCGGAGTCTCGAAAGCACCCACCCGTTCGTGTGGTTCGTGTGGTTCGTGGACCAATTCCACAAAATCTCCGCCATCGCGGGCGTGACGTCGGCCAACCGCCATAGGAACCACGGCGCGCGTTGGGCTTTTTGGTCTCCGAACCCCCTTGGAGGACGTCATGGCCCAATCCGAAAAACTCGACGCTGTCGCCCTGTTGAAGGCCGATCACCGCAAGGTCGCTGACCTGTTCGCCAAGTTCGAGGCGGCCAAGGGCGCCGGCAAGAAGAAGGCGCTGGCCGAAGAGATCTGCATGGAGCTGACCATCCACACCAAGATCGAGGAGGACGTCTTCTATCCGGCCTGCGAGGGCAAGATCGAGGAAGATCTCCTCAAGGAAGCCTATGTCGAGCACGACGCCGCCAAGGTGCTGATCGCCGAGATCGAGGCGGGCGGGCCGGACGACGAATTCTATGACGCCAAGGTCAAGGTGCTGTCCGAGGAGATCGAGCACCACGTCGAGGAGGAGGAAAAGCGGGTCGAGGGCATGTTCGCCCAGGCGCGCAAAGCCGGCCTGGACATGGATGCGCTGGGCGCGGCCATGGCGGCGGAGAAGGAACAGCTGAAGGCGGCCTACCAGCAGTCCGGCCTGCCGACCCCGCCGACGCCGACGCTCGAGGCCACCACCATCGGCCAGCCGGCGCACGGCTGAGTGGCGCGGGCGCGGGCGAATACCTGGGCTAGCCCCTGGGTCAGCGTCGGCTTCGAGGCCTGGCGGCTGGGGCTCGACGCCTCGGCCGTCATCGGCTTGCGGACGCTGAAGATCGCCCAGGGCGGCGCGAGCGGGGCGGCGGAAGCGCAGCTGATGGTGCGCGAGAAGCTGGAGGCCGGGGCGGCGCTTGGCGTGATGGCGCTCGGCGGTCGGCTAGGCGCGACGCCGGCCAGCGCGTCGGCGCGCACGCTGGCGCACTACCGCCGCAAGGTCAGCGCCAACCGGCGGCGGCTGGCGAAGGGGTAGGGCGGCGCGTCGGCCTACCCGTCTTTGCGGGCCGTCGATCCGGGGGTTTGGCGAAGCGCGGCCAGCAGGCCGTCGACCGAGTAGGGTTTGCGGAGCAGTTCGAAGCCGTGGGAGCCTTCCTGGGCGATGACGTGGCTGTAGCCGCTGGTCAGGATCACCTCGAGGCCGGGCCATCGGGCCTTGACCGCGTGGCCCAGCTCGATGCCGCTCATGCCGGGCATGACCACGTCGGAGAACACCAGGTCGAAGGTCGTCGCGTCCTGGGCCAACAGGTCGAGCGCGGTCTGGCCGTCGCCGACCCAGGTCACGGTCTGGCCAAGCTCGCGCAGCAGGCCAGCGGCGAAGTGGCCGACGCCCTGGTTGTCCTCCACCAGCAGGATCCGGCGGGCCGGGACGGCGCCCAGGTCCACAGGCGCCGCGTCGTGCGGCGCCGGCGCCGGCGCCATCGAGCGGGGCAGGTAGAGGGTGAAGACCGAGCCCTGGCCCAGCTCGCTCTGCACATCGACCTCGCCGTGCGACTGTTTGGCGAAGCCGTAGACCTGGCTCAGCCCCAGGCCGGTTCCCTTGTCGACGGCCTTGGTGGTGAAAAAGGGCTCGAAGATGCGGGTGATGGTGTCAGGCGTCATGCCGGCGCCGGTGTCGGCCACCTGCACGGCGACGAAGGGCCCTGCGACGGCGGCGTGACCCCGCACGGACGGCACCCCCTCGGCGGCCGCGGCGCTGATCCTGACCTTGCCGCCCTTGGGCATGGCGTCGCGGGCGTTGATGACCATGTTCAGGACCGCGGTCTCGAACTGGCTGGGATCGGCTTCCACCAGCTGCGGCGTGGCGGGGAGCGTCAGAGCCAGCTGGGCGGACGACCCCAGCGTCGTGCCGATGATCTGCTGCAGGCCGGTGAGCTGGGCGCCGACATCGAAGACCTCGGGCTTGAGCGACTGGCGCCGCGCGAAGGCCAGCAGCTGGCTGGTGAGGGTGGCGGCGCGGTTGGCGGTCTCGGCGATGGCGTCGACGTAGCGGGCGCGCTTTTCCTCGCTGAGATCGGGGCGGCGCAGGAAGTCGGCCGAGGCGCGAATCACGGTCAGCAGGTTGTTGAAATCGTGGGCGACCCCGCCGGTCAGCCGGCCGATCGCCTCCAGCTTCTGGGCCTGGACCAGCGCGTCGCGGGCGCGCTCGATCTCCTCCTGCGCCTTGCGGCGTTCGGTGATGTCGCGGGTGACCTTGGCGTAGCCGATCAGCTGGCCGTCGTCGTCGTAGATCGGGTCGATCAGCACATGCGCCCAGAACCGCTCGCCGGACTTGCGCACCCGCTGGGCCTCGCCTTCGAAGCGCCCGTCCCGCCGCGCGGTGGCGAGCGCTGTCTCCGGGGCGCCGGCCGCCCGGTCGGCCTGCGTGTAAAACAGCGAGAAGTGGCGTCCGACGATCTCTTCGGCGGTGTAGCCCTTGATCGCCTGGGCGCCGGAGTTCCAGTTGGTGACCTTGCCGTCGGGGTCGAGCATGTAGATCGCGTAGTCGCGCACGCCCTGGACCAGCAGCCGGAAGCGCCGTTCGCTGGCCATCAGCGCGTCGTCGGCCAGGCGCTTGTCGGAGATGTCGCGGGTGATCTTGGCGTAGCCGATGACGCCGCCGCCCTCGCCGATCACCGGATCGATGACCACGTGGGTCCAGAAGCGCGTGCCGTCCTTGCGCACGCGCCAGCCCTCGGCCTCGAACCGGCCCTCGGTGGCGGCGGTATGCAGCGCGCGGGCGGGAAGGCCGATGGCGCGGTCCTCGTCGGTGTAGAAGACCGAGAAGTGCTGGCCGATGATCTCGTCGGGCGTATAGCCCTTGAAGCGCTGGGCGCCGGTGTTCCAGGTGGTGACCTGTCCCTGCGCGTCGAGCAGATAGATAGCGTAGTCCTTGACCGCGTCGATCAGGACCTGAAAGCGGTCGGCCTGGCTGAGGTCGGTGAGCTGCTGAGGCCGTTTGCCGTTCATGCGCGCCTCCCGCTCAACAAGGCCTACGCCCTCTGCTCTCTATCTGTCGACCTGGGAATCAACGCGCCCGCGCCCCAGTGGCTGCGCGCGGCTCAGGGTTGATCGAGGGACGGGGTCCAGCCGCCCGGGCGGCGCTTCAGGACCAGGAAGTACCAGGCGAGCGCCGCCAGCACGACGAGGCCAAGCAACAGCAGGCTGGGGCGCCCGGCGTCGGCGTCCATCAGGTCGGAGACGGTGAAGACCGCGGCCATCACCAGGCCCAGCACCGGGAACAGCGGGAACAACGGCGCGCGCCAATAGCCTGGGCCGCCGGTCAGGCCCTTCCTGCGGCCGATCAGGACGGCCAGGCAGACCAGACTCCAGCCATAGACCAGGAGGCCGCTCATGAAGACCAGCAGGGCGTGGACGCCGACGAAGCAGCAGGCCAGGCCGAAGACCGTGACCGCCAGGGTCGCGGCCCTGGGCACGCCGGACGGGGCGACGCGGGCGAGGAACCCGTCCAGGCTCGCGCCGAACAGCCGGTCGCGGCCCAGGCTGAAGAACAGCCGCCCTCCGACCATGATCCCCACGACCATGGCGTTGAAGATGGCCAGCGCCACGCCGGCGCTGAGCGCCGGTCCTGCCCAGGCGCCCACCGCCGCAGAGAGGAAGGTGGCGAACGGCGCGGGCGAGGCCAGCACGGCGGGGAGGTCGCGGGCGCTGAGCACCACGAGGATCACCGGGAGCGCGGTGGCGAAGGCGCCGATCATGCAGGCGGCGATGACCACCGGGCCCATGCGCCGGTTCGCGTCCTTAAGCTCCTCGCCGAAGTAGAGCGCCTGGTTGCCGCCGACCGTGCCGTAGATGACGCTGACCGCGCCGAGCGCCAGGGCGGCGGCCGAGACCGGCGCCCAGTGGCCCGCGAGCATGGCGAAGGGCTGGGCCGTCAGGGTACCCAATCCGCGGGCCGGGTGGAGGAGGCCCGCGCCGATCAGGGCGGCGACCGCGGCCAGTTCGAGGGCGAGGAAGGCGCCGGTGACCAGGGCTCCGGTGCGCACGCCCAATAGGGCTATGGCGGCTGCGGCGGCGATCGTGACGAAGGGGATGGGGCCGGCGGGCAGACCCGGCGCGAGCTCGCTGATGTAGGGCACCAGCGACCGGGCGGTAAAGGCGATCGACGGCCCGGTGGTGGCCGCCCAGATGGCGAGTGTCACCATGCCGGCCCAGCCGCCCAGGATCCTGCCCACGCCCACATAGTCGGCGCCGGCGAAGGGGTAGGCCGAGCCCAGTTCGGCGTACATCGCCGCCCAGACCACCGCCGCGCCGATGCCGATGGCGAACAGGGCCGCGGCGCCGGTGCCCACCTGATGCAGCACGTCGCCGCCGATGCCGAAGATCGAGACCACCGGTGACAGGCACGACAGCGTCAGCAGCAGCACCTCGAACGCGTTGAGGTTGCGGCGCAGTTTCCCGCCGGTCGGTTGGTCCATCAGCATCTCCCCAAGACGTGGGCCAGCAGTCGCTGAACCGGCGGCGGCGTCAACATCGACGGCTCAGCGCCTAGGCGCCAAGGTGAAGCTGCTACATCTCGCCTCATTCGCCGAGGGCGGGCCTCGGGGACCTTGGAGTCGGTGACGTCTTTGCCCTGTCCTTGGTCGGGGCGCGCGCAAAGTACGGAACTCTCAATGAAAATCACCCCTCTCGCCATCCTCGCCGCCGCACTCCTGAGCCCCCTTTCGGCGCAGGCCGCCTGCCGGCTGGCGACCGCCGAGGTGCCGGTCACCATGCAGGGCCTGAGGCCGCTGGTGGCGGCGAAGATCGACGGCCAGCCGGTCCAACTGCTGCTGGATTCCGGGGCGTTCGGCAGCTCGCTGACCGCCAGCTTCGCGGCGAAGGCGAAGCTGCCCCCGGTGACCGCCAAGGCGATCGGTTCGCTGGTGCCGACCTCGGCCAACACGCTCACCACCGGGGTCAAGGGCCACGCCACGGACACCGGCCTGGTGATCGCGCCGACCTTCGAGTTCGGCGGCGCGACGTTTCCCAACGTGAAGTTCCTGACCATCCGTGACCTGGACGGCGGCGCCTCGGGACTGTTGGGGCAGAACCTGCTGCACGGCTCCGACGACGAATACGATTTCAAGGCCGGCGTGCTGCGCCTGGTGCGGCCGCAGG
This sequence comes from uncultured Alphaproteobacteria bacterium, assembly GCA_903822175.1. Taxonomy (GTDB): domain Bacteria; phylum Pseudomonadota; class Alphaproteobacteria; order Caulobacterales; family Caulobacteraceae; genus Phenylobacterium. The sequence goes on along the minus strand of CAIJOB010000032.1, from coordinate 148,994 downwards.
ACTGTGAAACCGCGAACCTGGCCTATTGGGCGGGCCCGCAGACGACCTATTCGGTGCTGCCGCTGCAGACCGCCGGCCGTAACAACGGCGGCGAGCACACGCTGGCGATGATCTCGATCAACGGCCAGCCGATGCGGGCCTTCTTCGACACCGGGGCGGCGACCTCTTTCATCACCGAGCACGCCGCGGCCAAGGCCGGCGTCAAGACCAGCGACGCGGGCGTGATCCCGCTTGGCCAGGGCCAGGGCATCGACGGCGATTTCAAGACCTGGGTGGCGACCTTCGCCAGCGTCAAGATCGGCGACGAAGAGATCAAGAACGGCAAGCTCGCCATCGGCCAGTCGGTGGCCAACGACTTCGACGTGCTGATCGGCGCCGACTTCTTCATGGCCCACCACGTCTATGTCGCGAACAGCCAGGGGAAGCTCTACTTCACCTACGCGGGCGGCCCGGTGTTCCGCACCGCCGTCCCGCAGGCCGCCGCGGCGAGCCCGCCCAAGCCCTGAGCCGCGCACATCTGGCGCGCGCATTTGGGCCGCCCAGAAAAAATGTCGGGGTCCTGAGGGCTGGTCCGTCCTTCGGGCTGCGGCGCTATGGTGCGCCCCTCAGGAGAGACCCCATGCGCTTCATGTTCATCATCAAGACCGACGGCCAGCAGACCATGGGGCCGAGCCCTGAGATGATGGAGGCCATGCATACGCTGGCCCAGCGGGAGGTGGCGGCCGGGCGGATGATCGGCGATGGCGGCCTCATGCCCCGCGACGCCGGCGCAGAGGTTGCAGTCCGAAAGCGCAAGCTGGTGGTCACCGACGGGCCGTTCGCCGAGACCAAGGAGGTGATCGGCGGCTACGCGGTCTTCGAACTGCCGGACATGGCCGCGGCGATCCAGAGCGCGCGAGACTTCATGGATCTGCATGTGGCCCACATGCCGGGCTGGGAAGGAACCTGCGAGGTGCGTCAGGTGGCGGGCTCGCAGGTGGAGCTGTTGCGCGGCGGCTGAACGCGGCCGCTTCCCCCAAAAGGCGTCTCCCGAAAGGCGTCTGCAAGACCCGCGTTCGCGTAACCAACAAGATGCGCGTGCGGATCACCCGCGCGGATGAGATGCTGTGCGTCAAATGAGTCGGCCGATCGGGCTGGCCGCGCGGGGGTGAGGGGTTGAGCAGAAACCAGCGGATCATCGACCTGCACCACCAGGGGTTTGAGCCGGCGAGCATCGCCTCCCAGCTCGGCATCCGGCCGCACGTGGCCGAGGACGTGCTGCGCGACGCCGGCCTGGTGGGCGCGGTGGTCAGCGCCATCGCCCCACCGCCGCCGCCGAAGAACAGCAAGCCGGCGCTGGAAGCCCAGGCTCTGATCGCCGGCGGATTCCACCATACCGGCGTCTGGCGCCTGGATGAGGGCGGCGAACTGACGATGAACGGCAGGGCTCCGGGGCGGCCGGGCCTCTACGCCTTCGTGACCGGCGGCCGCGCGGTCTACATGGGCCTGACTCTGCGCCGGATGGATGCGCGGCTGGAGCTCTACCTGCCAGGGCGCAGCAAGCAGCCGGCCAATGTGCGGCTCCGCGAGAAGCTCGCTGAGACGCTGGCCGGCAAGGCCTCGGTGGAGGTCTATACGGTCAGCCCGCTGGACAGCGTCTGGAGCGGCTGGCCGGTGAACACCGCCGCGGGGCTGGAGGCGGCCATGTTGCGACGCTTCGACTTGCCGTGGAACCGCAAGGGCTAGCCCCGACGCAGGCCAAGCTTTGCGGTAACAGAGTTACACGGCATACTGCCGTTCAGAGCTTTTGAAGCGATCGATGGGGAGACCCTGTGATGAGCGCTTTTTCGAGAGTGATGACTTCGCGTGTTCTTGCCGCCGCCCTCCTGGCCTCGGGTGGGGCTTTCGGCTTCGCCGCCGGGCCAGCGCTGGCCCAGGCGCCGCCTGCTCCGGCGGGGGCCCAGCCGCCGATGAACGACTTCTATCAGGCCTTCTACCGCTGCGACGCGGGCGGCGCGTTCAGTCTCAACTACGACTCCGACCAGCCGACCAAGGTCGAACTGACCGCCAATGACGGCACCAAGACTCTCGACCTGAAGCGGGCGACATCGGCCGCCGGCTTCGAATTCACGGCCGGTGCGGCGAAGTTCTGGACAGACGGCAAGACCGTGGTGGTCGAGGGCGCCAAGACCGCGCTCAAAAACTGCAAGAAGGCGAAGTAGCCCTTTAGTCCGCGATCACCCACTCGCTGACGTAGGCGTGGGCGCGGCGGGCGAGGGCCGAGGGGCCGGAGAAATAGAACTCGCTGCCGCCGGAGAAGGCGCGGCGTTCTTTCCATTCCAGCGGGCCTGTGTCCTCGGTCTGCAGCATCTCGCGCAGGCGATCGCACTTCTTGGCGGGAACGAAGGCGACGTAGGTCGCATCACTCATGGCTACTGTCCGCTGTCCAAGGCCCCTCAAGAGAACGGAGACTCGGCTGCTTCGCGCCCGGAGGGAAGTGTTCGCGGCTGCGGCGCAGTGACTTATCCCCCGTGGTCTGAGGTGACGGCTTCGGGCGGCAAGTAAGATCTTGGCCACGGAAAACACGGAAAGAGCACGGAAGGCGGGCCATCTGAGGGCGCCGGAGCTGGATTGAATCGCGCGCTTCGCGCGCAGCAAGATCATTCCCGGTGGCCGAAGATCAAAACTGCTTCCGTGCTCTTTCCGTGTTTTCCGTGGCCATCTTTCTACCGTCCTACTCGGCGGGCTTAGCGGGGGTGTCCTTCGCCGGGGCGGGTTTGGGCGGCATGCCTGCGTCCAGGTGGTCCCAGTTGAGGATGGCGTTGAAGCCCAGGAAGTAGCTGCCCTGCGTCTGCCAGCGCCAGTAGGGGCGCAGGCCGAAGAGCACCATGTGGCCCTTGCCATCGGGGACGTCGACGATCAGCGCCTTCTTGGTCAGCGCCTGGCCGCCTTCCAGCATGCCCGACAGCAGGATGTCGTTGGCCTGGGCCGGGAAGGCCATGACCGTGCGCGGGCGCTCGGTGGGCTCTGCGCCGCCCTGGCGTGAGGCGGGCGGCGCGGTGTCCGCCGGCGTGTTGGTCTCGGCGGCCGGGGGCTTGGCGTTGGCGTCGGGCCAGGGGGAGACCCGGGCCGGGACGGCGTTGGGGGTGATGTTCTGGGCGAGCCTGCCGCCCGCGCCGCCGCCTTGGCCGCCACCGCCGCCGAAGCCGCCCTGACCGGGCGCCGCCACGGTGATCACCGGGGCGTCGGCGAAGTAGATCGGCATCTGCTTGTCAGGGTAGCCGTAGGCGATCGGGCTCTTCTGGTCCTCGAAGACGCCGCGCATCAGGGCGCCCTTGGTGTAGAGTTCGGCAGGCGCGTTGACGCTGACGCCAGCGGCCACGCCGTAGTTGGCGAGCATCTCGACGGTCGAGCCGTCGCCGATCAGGGTCCCGCCCGCCTTCACGAACTTCTGCAGCTCGGCGAGGCCGTCTGCGCCCAGGCCGCCGCGGATGTCGTCGGCGCTGTCGAGGACGCCCAGGTTCGGGGTGAGGTCGGACTTCTTGTAGGGGATCGGGGTGTCGCCGTTCATGGCCACGCCGACGATCTGGTCGCGGGCCGAAGAGCCGACGGTCGGATAGATGATGACGTCAAACTTCTTCCGCAGGTCACCTTGGCGGGCCTTGGTGTCGGCGAGGTAGGTGTAGGGCACGCCATAGTGGTCGAAGGCGGCGCGCCACCAGCCCTCGTCCTGGGTGCGCAGCCAGGAGTGCAGGTAGCCGATGCGCGGGATCGTCAGGGCATGGGCCTTGACGGTCGGCGCGGCGTCGACGGATTCAGCGGTCAGGCCGAGGTCGGCGACGGCTTTTTCCACGACGACGCGGGGCGCGTCGGGGATGATGAAGGTCCCGGCGGCGTAGTGCTTGCCGCCGGCGTCGAAGGCCTCTTCCGCCGCCTGCATTTTCACGTCCTTCAGGCGGAAGCGCAGGGTCACCAGCTCATTGTCGCCGGTGTGGTTGATCAGGATGGTTTTGCCGACGCCCGCGACCACGCCCTTGGGCGCCACGTCGGCGGTCAAGAGCGTCATCGGCTGCTTCAGCACCGCCGGATCATGCACCGTCTTCATGTTGAGGTTGCGCATGTAGGCCATGGTCCAGCCGGTGTCGTCGTAGGGACGCGGGTTGGCGACCGGGTAGGTCTGGACGCTGAAATAGAGGTCGGCCAGCGTGCGGTAAGGCTGGTCGGCGCGGATGACGTAGTCGCCCGCCGCGACCTTGACGCCGCCGGCGGTGAAGGCGGCGTCGGCGCGTGAGACTTCCAGGCCCTGGCGGCGCACGTCGTTGATCATGTCGGCGAGGTTCAGTCTGGCGGTCTGGTCGGCCGGGATCACCCAGGCGTTGACCGCGCCAGCCTGGTCGCTCTTGCCGCCTTCGACGGCGTGGCTGGACTTCACATAGTAGGTGTCGAGATAGGTCTCGCGGTCCTTGGCCACGCGGTCCAGCGCGAACAGCAGGGCCGATTCCTGGATGTTGGTGTTGTTGCGCGGGCCCCAGTCGACCGACGGCAGCGGCGGGTTCTGGCGGTACCACTCGCGGCTGGTGGCGGTGGGCGGCAGCTTCAGGCCCTTCTGGACGTCGGGGCCGTAGCTCTGGACCTCGTAGAACCGTCCGAAGGAGTTGTGGCTGTTGGCGATCCAGAACAGGTAGTTGGGCACCCAGCCGTCGTAATAGCCGTAGGTGAAGACGCCGGGGACGCCGTGCTTGGCCATCTCGGTGACCTCGGTGCCGGCCAAGAGCCACCACTCCTGCGACTGCACCGGATCGAGCGAGGGATTGTAGGGCCCGGTGCCGGTGGAGACGTAGAGGTAGGACTGCGCCTCGTGCAGGTCGTGCAGGACGGTGGGGTGCCACTCGAGCACGCCCGAGGTGATGTTCTGGGTCAGCTTCAGGTACTGGCCCATGCCGTCGCGGTTGTTGTCGTGGGCGACGTACTTGCCCCAGTAGACCAGCGGCGGCTTCGGCTTGCCGGTCTTCTTGCCGTAATAATAGCTGTCGACGATCTTCTCGCGGCCATCGACCTCGACCACCGGGGTGATGAAGGTGATGACGTTCTTGCGGATGTTCTGGACCAGCGGCGTCTCCTCCACCGCCAGGCGGTAGGCGAGCTCGATCAGCATCTCCGGCCCGCCGGTCTCCGGCGAGTGGATGCCGCTGGTGATCCAGTAGATCGGCTTGGCGGTCTTGATGATCGCCTTGGCCTGTTCGGGCGTCGTCTTGCGCGGGTCGCCGAGGGCTGCGAGCTGGGCCTTGTACTTGTCGAGATCTTTGAGGTTGGCTTCGTCGCCGATGGCGATGACCACCTGGTCGCGGCCTTCCTCGGACTTGCCGATCACCCAGAATTTCACCCGCGGCGAGGTCTTGGCGAGCTCCTGATAGTAGCGCTCGATGTCCTTGGCGTAGGTCAGTTCGCCGGGCGTGCCGGGGATGCGGCCGAAGAACTTCAGCGGCGAGGGGACGGTGTCGGAGGCCGGCATGTGGTCGACGAGTTCGGTGGTGAAGCGCGGGTCGACCAGGTGCTTCTTGATCAGCGCGGTATAGGCCTCGTCCTGCGGCTGGGCGGGCAGGGTTTGGGCCTGGCCGAGAGAGGCTGAAGCCAACACAGCGGCCATGGCCATAGCGGCCGCGCGGGCCAAACGCCGGTACTCGATCACGTGGATAAATCCCTCAAGCTTTGCCGGGCGACCTTAGCGTGAAACAGGCGTGGGAGAGGAGCCGATTTACGGCGCGACGGGCGTGTCCTTGAGGTCGGCGTCCTTGCAGGCCGCGCCGCCGGTCACCGGATTGCAGCGGACCGAGGCCTTGCCCGGCAGGCTGGCGGTGTAGCCGGTCCAGCGGGAGGGCTCGTACCAGGGGTAGTCGGTGGAGATCATCTGGGCGCCGCTGCTGAGCGCCTTGTCGCGGGTGGTGGTGTCGCCGGTGCGGCCTTCCTTGGTGTCGGCGTCGGAGCGGGTGCGGACGATGTAGCCCTGCTTCACCAGGGCGTCGATCTCGGCGGGCGTGGCGTCGTTGTGTTCGACGAAGGCGGCGTCCGGGGCGCCGGCCTTGGCGTTGGTGAACAGCGCGCGGCCCTTCAGCGCCGGGTGGCCGGCAACATAGTTGGGCGTGATGTTGGTCTGGTCGAGCAGGAAGACCACCTTGCCCCGTGCGGCCTTCAGCGTCGGCCAGCCGCCGTGAGCGACCGCTTCAGGCAGGGTCGCGTGCTTGCCGCGCACCTGATCCGGCGTGACCATCTCTTTCTCCGCGAAGACCGAGCGGATCTCGGCGTCCAAGGCGTCCAGCGCCTCCGGCGTGAAGCGTTCGTAGTCGACCATGCCGGGCACGGCCTTGATCGGGTCCTGGGTCTTTGTCTCGACCAGGATGAACAGCGGCACGTGGCCCGGATGGCTCTTGGACCAGGCGCGGATCTCCTTCAGGCAGCCGACGAAGGGCTGGCAGTTGGAGATGTAGTCGAGGTCCTGGACGTGCATGACCTTGTAGCCGGGCTTGGCGAAGACGTGCTCGGGATCGAAGGCCGCGGCGCCGCCGGCGTTCAGGGTCGCGCCGAAAGGGTGGGCGAAGCGGCCGCCCTTGGCGTCGACGTAGACGTCGAGCTCGATCTGGCGGATGCCCTTGTCGAACTGGGTGGTCAGGGGCGCGTGCTGGTAGTCGAGGCCGTCGAAGGCCTTGGGGTTGGTGGCCTGCAGCATCTTGGCGACGCCGGGGGTGAGGCCCGCGTGATAGCTGTTGTGGCTGCCGATCACCTGAATCTGGTTGATCCGCAGGTCGTCGGCGCCGGCGCTGCGCGCGGGCAGAGCCGGGGCCGCGAACAGGCCGCAGAGCGCGGCGGCGGCCGCAAGGCGATGAAGCTGAGGCATCTGATCTCCGGACTGGATTCGCGCGCGCCAAACTAGGCGCGGGGTTTGAGACTTTTGTGTCCGCCTGGCCCCGCGACCGGCTGGTCGGTCTATTTCGGCTTCTTGAAGCGCAGCAGGAACTGGTCGGTCTTGCCGCGGATCGCCGGGAAGAAGACGAACTTCGAATGGTCGTCGGCGGGGTTGGCGAGGATATTACTCTCGCCGTCGAACTTGAAGCCGGCGGCCAGGACGTCTTCCTTCACGCGGGCTTCCTCGATGCGGTGGCGGCCTTCGGTGCCGGAGATGCCCGTGCCGGCCGCGTCGGCGTGGTCGAGGATGACGTAGACGCCGCCGGGCTTCAGAGCCGCATAGACCTGCTTGTTGAAGCCGGGGACGTCGGCCGGACCCATGAACTTGTCGTAGAGGTCATGGTAGTTCTGGCGGATGAACACCGCGTCCAGGCCCTTGGGCAGGTTGGCTGCGTTGGTCGGGGCGGTCAGCGCCACGACGTTGGCGTAGGCCGGGTCGGCGATGATCTTGTTCACGCTGGCCATGGCCTCGGGGTGGGTCTTGACGATCTCGTCCGGCTCGTAGGCGTAGACCTTGCCCTTGGGTCCGACAGCCTGGCTCTCCGCGCGGACGAAGCGGCCGGCGACGATGTCGGCGACCTTCTGGCCGGGCTTGAGGCCGATGAAGGCGATGACTTCGGGGCCCTTCATGGCGGGATCGGTGAGCGCGTCGGCGTTGGCCGCCGGGGCTTGGGCGAAGGCGGTGACGGCCGGGAGGCTGAACGCCAGGGTGGCGGCGGCCGCGGCGGCGGCGAAGAGGGTGATGCGCGACATGTTGGTTTCGTCCCCTTGAGTTTGGGGGATGCGAGCCCGCCGGCACGGCCAAGTCAAGGACCGGCGTTACTCTCGAGAGATTGGCAGGCTGTTAGAGCGTCGGGTCTTCGCCGATCTGGACCAGCATCTTGCCGAAGTTGCCGCCCTTCAGCATCTCGGCGAAGGCGGCGGGGAGCTCATCGAAACCCTGGCGGATGTCTTCGCGGTAGCGGACCTCGCCGCCAGCGACCCAGCCGGCCATGTCGCGCAGGAAGGCGGCCTCGTGATCCTTCACGAAGTCGCCGACGAAGAGGTCGTGCACGGTGACCTGCCGTGTACGGAAGATTTCCTCGCCGCGGGCCATCAGGGCGGCGCGGGCGTCGGTCCCCGCGGCGTCGCCATAGTGGGCGATCAGTCCGCAGATGGTCATCCGCGCGCCCGGATTGAACAGCGGCAGGACGGCGTCGAACACCGCGCCGCCGACGTTCTCGAAATAGACGTCGACGCCCTTGGGGCAGGCCGCCGCCAGATCCTGGGCGAAAGTCGGCGACAGGTGCGAGACGCAGGCGTCGAAGCCGAGTTCTTCGGTGACGAAGCGGCATTTCTCCTCGCGCCCGGCGATGCCGACCACGCGGGCGCCCTTCAGCCGCGCCAGCTGGCCAGCGATCTGGCCGACGCCGCCGGAGGCCGCGGACACCACGGCGGTGTCGCCGGCCTTGGGGTCGGCCTGCAGGATCATGCCGGCGTAGGCGGTCAGTCCCAGCATGCCGAGCACGCCGACGGCTTGTGAGATGCGCCCCTGGGCGGGATCGAGCTTGCGGGGGATCATGTAGCCCGGCCTGGGCACGCCCTCGCCCATCAGGCCGTATTCCGACCAGCCGTTGGTGGTGAACACCAGGTCGCCAGGCGCGAAGCCGGCCATCCGGCTCTCGACCACCTGGGCGACGGTGCGGGCATGGCAGGGCGCGCCGGCCGGCTCGACGCCGCGCTTCTTGTAGCCCCACTGGTAGGGGTCCAGCGAGACGGAGATCGTGCGGGTCAGCGCCTGGCCGGGCCTCGGTTGCGGGATCGGCGCCTCGCGAACCTCGAAGGTGCTGGGCGTCGGCCACGGGTCGAGCGGACGGGCTGCGAGGGTCCAGTAGCGGTTCATGGATGGGCCTGGACGGCTGGCCGGAAGGAAGGGCCAGAGCGCCCCGGCCGAGGGTGTGACACCTCGGACCGGGGCTTTTGGCGGCGCCAGACTGGAGACCCGACGACGTCACAACTTAACACCTTCGCGGCGCGGGGCCAATCGGGCTTGAGTCGGATAGGCGCCACCGGGCCGGAAAGGCCAGAACAGCGCCCCACGGCGCGGCCCTGCACGCTCTCTCCGACGTCCGGGCCGCGCCTGCCGGCCGCGGCGCGCCGGGGGAGCAGCGCGCGGCGACGCCGTGGCATGACCTAAGCCCCCTCCAGGCGAGCGAGGTCGTGGAAATGACGGCGCCGTAGCGTCACATCCCGATGTTCGCGGACCGAAAAATCTCAGTAAGTGGCGAAGAGGGTCAGGCCCGCTGTCAGCGGCCGCTGCGGGGTCACCTGCTGGGTCTGGTTCGGGTTGAACGGGTTGCCGAAGGCGAAGGTGTCGCTGAACGCGTTGGTCGGGTTGGTGATAAAGACCTGGGCGCCCAGCCAGTTGCGGCGGACCTCGGCCAGTAGCTTGGAGCGGACATAGCCGCCCATGGCCTGGAAGGTGGTGTCGAAGGTGACGCGGCTGCGGCCCACATAGGTGGTCTCGCCGACCAGCCGCATCTGCCAGCCGTTGAAAAGCTCGCGCTCGTAGCTGACCACGGCGCCGCCAGAGATGGCCGGCGCGCCCGGCAGGCCATTCAACGGGCTGGGGATGAAGGCCACATTGGGGTGGGTGATCCGGGTGTGGGCGAGGCGGCCGTTGATCTGGGCCGAGAAGCCATTGCCCCAGTGGTAGCCGACCTCGGTCTCCAGGCCGACGATGTCGGCGTCGCCGACGTTGGTGGTGAAGGGGATGCCGGATGCCCGGAACTGGTCGGTCTGGATGTCCTTCCAGGTGTCGTAGAAGACCGCCGAGTTGACCGCGAGGCGCCCGTCCATGCCCTGGAGTTTCAGGCCGCCTTCGATGTTCCGCAGCGTGTCGGGGGCGAAGATGACCAGGGCTCCCGGCAAGGGCACCGCCCCGCCGCAATTGATGCCCCCGGCCCGGAAGCCCTCCGAGAAGACGACATAGACGAGGTCGCCGTGGTTGAAGGATTGCTGGATCGAGGCCTTGGGCGAGAAGCCCTTGTAGTGCTCGACGCCGGCGATGCTGCGTGACGGGAAGCGCTCCGAGATCACCGCAGACGTGGTGTCGGTGTGGATGTCGAAGCCGCGGCCGCCGATCGAGGCCCGGAGCGCGTCGGTGATCTCCACCGAGGCCTCGCCGTACAGCGCGATCTCGGCAATGCGGTCGTAGCGGTTGTCGCTGTAGACCGGCACGTCCGGCGCGAAGGCGTGCTGGGCCAGGAACACCGAGGGCGAATGCTCCTGGGTCTGCGACCCGTAGACTCCGACGAGCCACTGAAAGCGTCCCGCGCCGCGTGAGGTCAGGTAGGTGTCGTCCACCAGCATCCGCGTGTGGGTCCGCTCGGAGTAGGCGGAGGTGTCGGCGAACGAGGTGTAGAGGTCCTGCACCGCGGTCGCGTCGTAGAAGCTGCCGTAGTTGTGCTGGATATAGCCGGTGGACGAGGTGAGCTCGGCCCAGCCCCAGGCCTTCTTGATGGTAATGGTGCCCAGCACGATGTCGTTGACGTGCGGCTCGGCGATGCGGTTGACGCGGGTCAGGCCCAACCCCGGGCTGGTGTACTGGGTGTCGGCGCTGCGCAGGTGCTGGCCGGCCAGCGTCAGGTCGATGGTCCAGTCGCCGCCGGGTTCGACCAGCAAGGCCAGCCGCCCGCCGTTCCGCTGGGTCTGGTTGGCGTCGCGCAGCTTGAGGTTCGCGTCGTCGAGGTAGCCGCCCTCCAGGTCTTGGTAGGCCGAGAGCCGCAGACCCGCGACGCCGCGCCAGATCGGGCCGGTGAGGTAGCCCTCCGTCGATTCACTGGGCGCGCCGTTTTCGGTCACCGCGCCGGTGGCGAGAACCTCCCCGCTATAGTGCTGCAGGTCGGGCTTGGCCGCGACGATGCGGTAGATGCCGCTGAGCGAGCCCGCGCCATAGAGCGCGCCCTGCGGCCCGCGCAACACCTCCACCCGGTCGACGTCAACCAGGCGCAGGTCCGGGTCCGGCGCATTGTAGTTGAGCGGGATCTCGTCGAGGTAGGTGGCCACCGTCGAGCGCGCGCGCCCGGTGTAGGCGCCGTCGGAGAGGCCGCGCAGCTGCAGCTTGTCGCGACCGGGGCCCAGATTGGTGGTGAGCAGGCCGGAGAGCTGGGCCGAGGCGGCGTCGGCGTCGCTGGACGCGGTCATCCTGAGCGCGTCGCCCGGCACCGCGGTGACCGCAACCGACAGCTGCCTGGGATCGCTGACCCGCTTGGTGGCGGTGACCAGCAGTTCGGAAACCGAGACATAGTCGGCGGGCCGGGACGCCTCATGCGCCAGCGGGAAGACCTGCACGGCGCCGGGCGCCACCATCTTCCAGGTGCAGGGCGCGCCGCCCAACACCCGGTCGAGCGCCTGGGTCAGCGTCATCGGCGCGGCGATGCGGACCTGCATGGCGCCCGAGCAGGCGCCGGCCCCGACCAGGGTGACATTGGCCTGCTGGGCCAGGTCGAGCAGGGCTTCGGAATAGGGTTTGGGTTCGATGCGGAAGCGAATCTGCGCGTCTGCGGCCAGCGCTGAATGCGCGACGCCGAGCGTCACGGCCGCGAGGCCGGCTCCGATCGCAACTTCCCGACGCACTGAAATCTCGCTCGCCCCAAGGCCGGGCGCTACTTCTTGAGAAGCAACAGTCCCCGGTCCGAACTTATCGTTCTTAGCGGCAGCATCAACGCTAGGCGAGTTGTCACAGCCTGCGGATTATCCAGGACGATCACGCCGGTGATGCGGATCTGGTCCAGCGCCGGGTCCCCGATGGTGATCTGTTCCGGGAATTGGCGATTGAGGTCGGCGACTACGGCGGTCAGCGGCTGGTCGCGGTAGACGAGGCGGCCCTCGCGCCAGGCAAAGGTCGCCTGCGGATCGACGTGGGCCACGGCTTCGGTCTTGGTCGCGCCGAGCGACAGCTGCATGCCGGGCGTCAGGAAGACGGGCTCCGCCGAGGCGTCGGCGCCGGCCGAGCGCACGGCGACCTTGCCGCGCGCGACGGTGACGGTGAGCTCGCCGTCGCGGCTACGTACATCGAACTGGGTCCCGACCACGCGCACCGCGCCTTGGGCGGTGTCGACGGTGAAGGGCCGGGTCTTGTCGGAGGCGACATCGAACACCGCTTCGCCCTCGGCGAGCGTGATGCGCCACTCCGAGCCGCTGATCCTGGCGGTGAGCTTGGTCTCGGCGTTGAGGTCGATCACCGAGCCATCTGCGAGTTTCACGCGCTGATGCTGGCCCTTGGCGGTGGCGAAGGTCTGGTTGGTGATTTCCGGCGCCGGGCCGGTGGGCGGCAGGGCGACCACGACGACGAGCGCGGCGGCGACCGCCGCGGCGGCGCCGGCGAACATGAACCGGCGGCGCGGCTGGCCGAAGAGGGGGCGGACCACACGGCCGGCGGCCTTGCTGCGCTGGGCGAGCTCCTCGCGCACCTGCGGCGCGGCGGCTTCCAGCTCATGCCAGAGGGCGATCGTACGGCGGTAGGCCTGCGCATTCACCGGCGCGGCGGCCAGCCAAGCGTCGAATTCGGCGGCGTCGGTCTCGCCCACATCAGGCGTGTCGAGGCGCGCGACCCACGCCGCGGCGTCGATCATCGCTTGATCCTCTGACGGGACGAGGCTGCTCATCGACGTGCGAGTCCGTTCGGCGCGGAATGCGCCGATCCGCGAATGAGACGTCGCCGGGACGACATAGCCCTAGGTCGCTGAGCAAATTCAGTGCGAATCATCTGCGCCGCCCTCACGACCGCAGCTTCTGGGTGAGGTGGCGGATGGCGGCGGCGATGTGCTGCTCGACCATTTTGCGGGAGATTTTCATCACCTCGGCGGTCTCGGTCTGGCTCTTGCCCTCCAGTTTGTGCAGGCGGAAGGCGCGGCCCATCTGCGGCGGCAGTGCCTCGACGGCGTCGGCGAGCTGGCGGGCGCGGTCCTTGGCGATCAGCTGATCGTCGGCGGCGGGCTCGGCGACCACGTCCTCGCCGCCGAGTGTCACGTGGGTCTGGCTGCGCCATTCGGCGTTGCGGCGGCCGTCGCGCTGGGCGCTGCGCACCTGGTCGATCAAGAGGTTGGCGGCCATCCGGTAGAGCAGGGGCGCGGGGGAGCGGACGTCGGTCTGCGGGTCCACCGCGGCGACCTTCAGGTAGAGCTCCTGCACCAGGTCTTCGGCGGCCGCCATGGAGCGGGTCCGCGCGGCCAGGAACAGCAGCAGGCTCTCGCGTTTTTCCAGGAAGGCGAGGGTCAGGGGTGTGGCGCCCGCCCCTCCCGGCGGCGATCCTGACGTCGCCACGTGACATTCCCCCTGCGGAGCGTTCGCTCGCCCCGTTGCGCCTGATATGGCGCAGGGCGGCGCGATAGCCAAGCGCGAGCGCGCAAGACGCGGCCTACTCGGCAGCCACCTTAGCCGCCGCGGCCACCTTCGCCTCGGCGCCAGGATCATTGGCCGCGCCCGCCGGCTTGTTACCCGAGAAGAAGGCGTTGGCCCGTTCCGAAAGCCAAGCCGCCACGCGGTCGGAGAACATCCCCGCCAACACGCCGACGGCGCTGAAGGTCATGAAATTCGCCTGGCTCTGGGAGAAGGCGACCGAACTGCCGAGCACGGCCGAGCCGCCGCTGAGGATGACGAAGACGCCCACCGAAATCAGGCCGCCCAATAACAGGCGCGACCCGTACTCCTGGCCCGCGGCGCCCGCGAGTTCGCTCTTCGGGTAGACCACCAACACTAGGGTGATGAGCAGGGCGCCGAAGGCTCCCGATATGAAGGCGATCAATATCTGCAGCATGGGTGGCGGCACGTTGATCAGGAAGCCGAAGCCCAGCCAAGGCGAACGCAGGACCACCAGGTCGGAGAAGGCGGAACTGAGGGAATCCCCGTCCTCGATCTGCTTCTTGTCGGCGGCGATCTCGCCGTCGAGGCGCTGCTGCTGATCGAGCAGGCGGGCCTTCTCGCGGGTCGCGTCTTCCCAGTTAGCGTAGAGCTTGGCGTAGTCTTCCGGGCCGCCTACGGCCGCCTTGAGCTGCCCGGCGAGTTGCGAGGGCAGCGATCCGGCCCGCAGGCAACCCACCAGCGACTGCCAGGCGGCCAAGTGGGGGTCGCCCGCAGTGGGGACGGCGATCTCACAGCCGGCCTTTTTGGCCTGGGTCGAGATGGAGTCCAGGTCGATATCGTCCCAGGCGCGCGACAGCGCTGCGAGCGTGTCGTCGAGCTTCTTCTGCTGCTCCTGGATCTGATCCATTTGCTTGGCCGACGTGGCCTGCTTGGCGGTCATTTCCTGCCGCGCGGCGGCGAGGTCGTTCACCTTCCCCAAGGCCGAGCTGTAGGCCGGCTTGTCGGGGCGCGCATCGAGAGACGTCGATACCCGCTGTTGTGCAATGGCGGTCATCAGCGCCGCCAGGAAGGCCCAGGTGATGATGATCGAGGTGAGCCAGCGAAAGCCGAGCCGGCTGATGTAGTCCGCAGTCATGTCGTCCCCCGAAGTCACGGACGCGTCGCGCCGATGGACCGGAGACGTTGGAGTGCTACGCGGTTTGACTGTGGAGGCGTCTCCGAGGATCGCCACGAAGCCACAGATCGCGCATTCCGGCAACCTTGGATTGCTGTTGAAAAAGATGCCCGCCCAGATCCTGACGGGTTTCGTGCTCAGGGGGCGCCATCGGGACGCGGCAGGCTGAAGAGGCTGCGGTCGGCCGGCGTGAAGATGACGCTGTCGAGCTGGCGGTCCTGAACCGCGCCTGCGGACGGGCCGCGGACGAGCGTGTGGAAGGCGATGCGCACCGGGCCGACCTTGCGGTAGTCGGAGAGCTCGGTGGTGACGGCCTGGGCCCCGGTGCGGTCGACGATGCGGGCCAGGAGGTGGGTCGAGCGGTCGAACCACAGTTCGCGTGGGCTCCCGCCCCAGGGCTCGACGTTCAGCACGTCGAAGCTCTTGCCGCCGTTGGTCTTGACCCCGATCAGCTCGCCGTGCGCCTCGAAGCGGCTAGTGTAGAAAATCCCGCCGGCGGCCAGGAAGGCCTCGGTGCGCAGTTTTCCGACGGCGGCGTGGTCGTCGATGGCGACGGTCTTGCCGTCGGGCAGAATCCGCCAGTCGCCCTGGCCGTTGAAGCCCTCGGTGAGCACGCCCGCCGCCTGATGGGTCTCGGTGCGCATGCCGTAGCGCAGGGGGTCGACCCAGGTCTCGAAGCGGATATCGCCGGCTGCGGCCTTCTCGTGGCCGCTGACGTGGATGCCGCGCAGCAGGTTCCAGCCGGCGCCGCCGGAGGCTTTGCGCGCCTCAGCCAACACCTCCTCAGCCGGTCGCGAATAGCCGTCGGCCATGATCCGCCCCTTGCCGTGGCTCTTGGCCTGGGCGGCGTCGGGCGCGGACATGGCCACGCCCGCGGCGAGGGCCGCCGCCAGGGCGAGGGTGCGCGAAAAGGGGGTCATGGAGGGCCGGATCAAGCCGGGAAGCTTGTCTACATTGCGGCGTCCGCCGTCCAGGCCTCTCGTGAGGCTGGCGCTGGCTGAGCGGGGGTGAGAGAAATCCAGGCTCAGTCTGGAGGGGATGATGGCGGTGAAGTCTTTGCGGCGCATGGCGTTGGGCGTCTTGGTGGCAGTGGGTCTGGCGAGCGCGGCGCAGGCGGCCACGGTCTCGGTGTCCTTCCCGGCGGCGCGCAGTTCGGCTCCGCTCGACGGCCGGTTGATCCTCGTCATCTCGCCCAAGGCGACCCCTGAGCCGCGCATGCAGGTGGACCTCGAGGCGCCGCTGCGCAGTCCGTACATGTTCGGCCAGACGGTGGATGGCATGACGCCCGGCAAGCCGGTGGTGCTCGGCGACAAGGCCTATGGCTGGCCGAAACAGAAGCTCTCTCAGCTGCCGCCCGGCGACTACACCGTGCAGGCGGTGCTGAACCGCTACGAGACCTTCCGCCGGGCCGACGGCTCGGTCGTCAAGCTGCCGCCGGACAAGGGCGAGGGCCAGCACTGGAACCTGAAGCCCGGCAATCTCTATTCGAAGCCGATGACCGTCCACATCGGGCCGAAGACCGCCCTCAAGCTGACGCTCGACCAGGAGATCGCGCCGATCCAGCCCAAAGCCGACACGGCCTACATCAAGCACGTGCGGATCAAGAGCGAGCTGCTTTCCGCCTACTGGGGTCGGCCGGTGTACCTGACCGCGCATGTGCTGCTGCCGGAGGGCTTCGAGAGCCATCCGAACGCGCACTATCCGCTGATGGTCTTCCACGGCCACTTCCCGGACGACATCTCGAACTTCCGCACGACTCCGCCGGACGCGGACCTGAAGCCGGACTATTCTGAGCGCTTCCATCTGGCCGGTTACAACCGCATCCAGCAGCAGGAGGCCTACGACTTCTACAGGACCTGGACCGGTAAGGATTTCCCGCGGTTCCTGGTGATCGAGATCGCACACCCGACGCCCTACTACGACGACAGCTATGCGGTGAATTCGGCGAACCAGGGGCCCTATGGCGACGCCATCAACAAGGAGCTGATCCCGGCGATCGAGAAGCAGTTCCGGGGCTTAGGCCAAGGCTGGGCGCGGTTCACCTACGGCGGCTCGACCGGCGGCTGGGAGGCCATGGCGACCCAGGTCTTCTATCCGGACATGTACAACGGGGCCTTCGTCGCCTGCCCGGACCCCATCGACTTCCACGCCTATACCAACATCAACCTCTACGCCGACAAGAACGCCTTCTTCGAGAAGGGCCTGGTGCAGAGCGAGGAGCGGGCGGCGCAGCGCGACTACCTGGGCCACATCACCGCCACCCAGCGCGAAGAGACCAACATGGAGTCGGTGCTCGGCGACCGCGACCGCTCCGGCGAGCAGAACGACATCTGGGAGGCGACCTTCGGACCGCAGGGCAAGGACGGCTATCCGGTTCCGGTCTGGAACAAGACGACCGGCGAGATCGACCCGAAGGTCGTGGCCTACTGGCATGACCACTTCGACCTGACCCACATCATCCAGCGCGACTGGGCGACGCTGGGGCCAAAGCTGGCCGGCAAGCTGCACATCTATGTGGGCTCGGCCGACACCTACTTCCTGACCGACGCGGTCTATTTCGCGCAGGACACCCTGGAGAGCCTGAAGAACCCCGCGTGGGGCGGCGAGGTGGCCTATGGCGACCGCGCCGAGCACTGCTGGAACGGCGACCCCAAGCTCGCGAACGCCTATTCGCGGCTGCACTACAACACGATGTACGTGCCCAAGATCCTGGAGCGGATCGCCAAGACCGCGCCGCCCGGGGCGGACCTGACGAGCTGGCGGTACTGAGATGAGTTTGCGCGCTCTTGCGATGGCGGCGGCCCTGACGGTCGCGACCATCAGCCTGGCCATTCCGGTTTCCGCCGCGCCCGAACCGACGCTCGGCGTGCAGTTGCAGATGCATGTGCGCATCGCGATGCGCGACGGGACCTGGCTGAACGCCACCCTGTTCCGGCCCGCGGATCAGAGCACGCCCGCGCCGGTGGTGATGATGCTGACGCCCTATGCCGGCGACGCGGGCCACCCGAGCGCCGACTACTTCACGCGCCACGGCGGCCTGGTCTATGCCTTCGTCGACGCCCGCGGGCGGGGTGACTCACCGGGCGATTTCCGACCCCTGCAACGCGAGGGTGAGGACGGCTATGACGCGGTCGAGTGGCTCGCGAAACAACCCTGGTCCAACGGCCAGGTGGCGATGTTCGGCGGTTCCTACGCCGGCGGCGATCAGTGGCAGGTGGCGGCGCTGCATCCGCCACATCTGGCCGCCATCGCGCCGGTCGCCAGCGTTCGGGCGGGCGTCGACTGGCCGATGTCGAACAACATGTTCACGACCTACGATGTGCAATGGCTGACCTACACCGCGGGTCACGCACTCTATACGAACCTGTTCAACGATGGCGAGCTGTGGAACCGCGGGAACCGGCGGTTCTTCAAGAGCGGAAAGGCCTACGCCGATCTCGACACTGAGCTGGGCAGCCCCAACGCCAATTTCCACGAGTGGCTGCAGCATCCGACGTTCGACGACTATTGGCGCCGCCTCGCCCTTCCGTCGGAGCAGGTGGCGGGCGTAAAGCTGCCGATGCTGGTGATCACCGGCTCTCACGACGGCGATCAGGGCGGGACCCTGTCGTTCTACAGGGATCATCTGAATCGTGACGGCTCGTTGCCGTCGAACTATTTCCTCGTGGTGGGCCCCTGGGATCATTTCGGCACCCGCGAGCCCCGGCAGAACTTCGGGGGCGAGCACTACGGCGACGCCAGCATGGTCGATGTGCTGAAGCTGCACCTGGACTGGTATCGCCACGTCCTGCAGGGCGGGCCCAAGCCGGCCTTCTTCCAGAAGAACGTGGCCTACTATGTCGCCGGGCCGGATGCGGAATGCTGGCGGTTCGCCGACAGCCTGGCGGGCGCTACGGCGCGCACGGAAACCCAGTTCCTGAACGCCAAGGCGGGCGGTGGCGACCTCGCCCACGTGGGCGCTTTGCAGTCCGGCGCGGCGGGGGCGGTTGGCGGCCAATGGGTCTCCGATCCCAGCGATCTGCACAACGCTGAGCCCAAGGACGCCGAGCCCGGTGGCGACCTGCATGGCGACGGCCTGGTGTTCGAAGGTGCGCCGCTGGCGGCGACGACCGAGCTGACGGGTCAGGTCGACCTCAAGCTGTCGCTCGCCATCGACGGGCCGGACGCGGACCTGGCCTATGTGCTCTTCCTGGTGACGGAGGATGGAAAGCTCCACAGCCTGACCCAGTCGCTGGTCCGCGCGCGCTACCGCACGTCGCTGGAACATGAGACGCTGGTGACGCCGGGCAAGGTCGAGACCTACGACATGGGCCGCGGCCTATGGTTCTCGGTTCGCGCGCCGAAGGGGTCGCATCTGCGGCTCCTGGTCGAGAGCCTGAACGACCCCTCAGCCGAAAAGAACTGGAACGACGCCAAGCCGGTGGCCGAGCAATCGTCCGGCGACGCGCACCGCGAGACGATCCGCCTGGTGCAGACGGCGGAGCATCCCAGCACGCTGACCCTGCCGCTGGGCGACACGAACGGAACCTGCAAGGCGTCGGCGAGCTGGTAGGCCCTAGCCCCGCGCCCGCCTTCGGGGCGGGGCGGCGAAACGGCCGGAGGGTTCGGCGCGGGATTCCTTGAGCGCCATCTCCATCTGGTCGGCGGGCATGGGCCGGGCGAACCAGTAGCCCTGCATGCGGTCGCAGCCGGCGGCGCGCAGGAAGATGGCCTGGGCCTCCTCCTCGACACCCTCGGCGACGATGCGGACGCCCAGCGCTCGGGCGGCGTGCAGCATGGAGGCGACGAGCTTGGCCACGCGTTGGTCCTTGGCGACGTCGCAGATCAGGCTGCGGTCCAGCTTCACGGTCTGGATCGGCAGGTGCATCAGGGCGCGCAGGTTGGAATAGCCGGTGCCGAAGTCGTCGAGCGCGATGCGCACGCCCTTGGCGTTCAGCCGTTCGATGTGGCGCCGCGACAGCGCCAGGTCCTGCAGCAGGAAGGTTTCGGTGATCTCGACAGTGAGCGCGGTAGGCGGAAGCGCGGTCTTGCCCAGGCGTCCGATCAGCTTGCGCGAGAAGCTGGGATCCATCAGGTCGCGGGGCGAGACGTTGAAGGAGACGGACTCGATCAGCCCGGCCTTGACCCAGGGCGCGGCGCGGGCGCAGCCGGCCTCGAACACCGCCTCGTCGATGCGGCCGATCAGGCCCAGTTCCTCGGCCATCGGCACGAAAGCGGCGGGCGCCAGCAGGCCTTGCTCGGGGTGGCGCCAGCGGACCAGCACCTCGACGCCCATGATCCGGCCGTCCCGGGAATCGATCACCGGCTGGAACCAGGGCTCTATCTCGCCGGCGGGGATGGCGCGGCGCAGTTCCGCCTCCAGGGTGCGGCGGCGGGTGTTCTCGTCCCGCAGCTCGGCGTCGAAGGCCGACCAACGGCGGCCGCCCTTCAGCTTGACGCGGTAGAGCGCCATGTCGGCGAAGCGCTGCAGGTCGCCGGCGTCGGCCGCATTGTCCGGATAGACCGCCACGCCCACCGAGGCCCCCGGCGAGACCATGCGGCCATAGATCATGTGCGGCTGGGCGAGCAGGCGGACCAGCCGCTGGGCGCGCCGCGCCGGGTCGGCGCCGGTGGTGATCAGCGCGAACTCGTCGCCGCCGGTGCGGGCGACCAGCTCACCGGGCTCCGTGTCGCAGCGCAGGCGCTCGCCCACCTCGGCCAGGAAGAGGTCGCCGGCGTGGTGGCCGAGCGTGTCGTTCAGGTGCTTGAAGCGGTCCAGGTCGATGACGAACAGGGCGACCTGACCGCCGTCCTGCTTGGCCGCTTCCAGGCGTTCGCAAAGCTCGGCGGTGAAGGCGCCGCGGTTGACCAGGCCCGTCAGGCTGTCGGTCTGGGCGAGGCGCAGCGTCAGCGCCCGCTCGGATTCGAGCTCCGCCACGCGCGCCGTCAGGGCCGCAAGCTTTTGGACGCTATCGGGCACGGTTGGAGGAAGCCTCAGGGCGCGAAAACAAGGTCGCGAGAGTTAGCCCCAGTGAAGTGAACGCCCCGTCAAACGATACGATTAACGGTCGATAAGTCGCACTCGTAGCGGTTGCGTCCTTCCTTTTGGCCGGCGGTGGGTGGCGCAAGAAGAAGGGGTCCCGAGGGTGACCCCGGAACCCCAGTTCATTCGATCAGGTGGTCGTCCGTGTTTGGCTACTTCGCCGCGCCTTGGGCGGCTTTTTCGATCAGGGCGGCGACGGCCTTGGGGTTCGAGACATAGATCGCGTGGCTGCCGGGGACCTCGGTGACCGTCGCGCCGGCGCGTTCGGACATGGCCTTCTGGGCCGGCAGGGGGATCATCTTGTCGTCGGTGACCCGCAGGTACCAGCTGGGCCGGGCCTTCCAGGCCGGGTCGGTGACGGCGCCGGAGAGCGCGTCCACGCCCCACGGAACCTGGGAGTCGGCCATGAAGGCCGCGGTCTTCGGGTCCACGTCGCCGGCGAAGGCGGCGGGCATCTTGGCGCGGTCCAGAGCGAGCAGGCCGTTGACCGGCGGCAGGATCGGCGGCGGCGCATAGCCCGGCACGGGGTGGGCGATCAGGGTGTTGACCGACTCGCCCTTATCCGGCGCGAAGGCGGTGATGTAGACGAGGCCCGCCACGTTCTTGTCCGTACCGGCTTCGGTGATCACCGCGCCGCCGTAGGAGTGGCCGACCAGGATGACCGGGCCGCCCTGGGCGTCGATCACCTGGCGGGTCGCCGCCGCGTCTCCGGCCAGCGACAGGGTCGGGTTCTGCACGATGGCGACGTTGAAGCCGTCCTTCTTCAGGATGTCGTAGACGCCGCGCCAGCCGGCGCCGTCGACGAAGCCGCCGTGCACCAGGACGATGTTCTTGATAGCGGGCGCGGCGTGAGCCGAGCCGGCCAGGAGGGCGGCAGCAGCGGCGGCGGAGGCAATGATCTTCTTAGTCATGTTGGTTCTCCCTGTGTCTGTCTGCGATAATCATTATCGCGATAATCAAAAGTTAGACCCAGGTGAAATGGCTTGTCCAGAAGTTTTTTATCGCGATAATGTTTTTTGTCGTTACGAACCCAAAAAAACCTCTAGGAGCCGTCGTGGATTTCGAGTTTCCCCTGCCGCTGGACCGCCAGCTCGGCTACGGGCTGTACAGCGCCTTCATGGCCGTCAGCCGCGTCTACAAGCCCTGGCTGGACCAGCTCGGCCTGACCTATCCGCAGTACCTGGTGATGTGCGTGCTGTGGGAGGAGGACGATCAGACCATCGGCGGCATCGCAGGGCGTCTGGACCTTGAGCCGAGCACCATCACGCCCTTGATGAAGCGCCTGGAGCTGGCGGGCCACGTCGTGCGCCAGCGGAACCCCGCCGATGAGCGGCAGGTGCGGGTCAAGCTGACGGACCAGGGCCGCGCTGTCCGCGCGCAGACCAGAACCCTCGCCGACGCGCTCTACAGCAAAACGGACATGACGGTCGCGCAGGTCGCCGACCTCAACGCGCGGGTCACGGCGCTGCGCGACGCCTTCCGGAGCGCCTAGCTCCGCCGCAAGCTCTGCATTAGCATCCCGGCCGACGTCGTTCTTTCGGGGGAAATGGGACATGGTCGCAATCGCCAACGGGCCGCCGCTGTCCGCGCCGGGCGGCGCTGAGGCGCGCTTCTTCAGGAACGGGGCCATCGTCATGGCCCTGATCGTGGCGGCGGGATTTTCGCTCAATCTGATCATGGGGCGCTCGAGCTTTGGGGCGCCGCCGATCATCCATGCCCACGCCGTCGTCTTCATGGGATGGGTCGCGATCTATGTGACCCAGAACGTGCTGGTGGCGAACGGGAACATGACACTGCACCGCCGGCTGGGATGGATCGCCACGGGTTGGGTCGTGCTGATGTTGGTTCTGGGCTGCGCGGTGACGGCGGCGGATGTGCGTCTGGCGCGTGTGCCGTTCTTCTTCAAGCCGCTGCAGTTCCTGGTCTTCGATCCGGTGACCCTGTTCGCCTTCGCGGGCCTGACCTTCGCGGCGGTGGCCTTGCGGCGCCAGACCGAGTGGCATCGGCGGCTGCACTTCTCCGCCATGGCCCTGATGCTGGGCCCGGCGTTTGGCCGCCTGCTGCCGCTGCCGCTGCTGATGCCCTGGGCGTGGGAGGCCGACCTCGCGGCGTGCGTGGTGTTCCTGCTGGTCGCCATGGCGCTGGACGCCCGGCGCGGCGGGCGGGTGCATCCGGCCTGGCTCTGGGGACTGGGCGTGATGGTGGCGGTCGTGCCGGTGACCGAGGCGATCACCTATGGCCCCGCGGGCGTGCCCCTCTACCGCACCGTGGCCGCGGGTTCGAAGGGCGACGCCGTCGCGCCGCTGCAACTCGGGACGCCGCCGGGACCGCCGCCTAGCGGAGCCGGCCGCTAGGCCGCGTTGTCGGCGATCACGGCGGCTTCGGTCTTGGGCGCCTCGATCTGGCCCTCCCACTTGGCGACCACGGCGGCGGCGACGGAGTTGCCCACGACGTTGGTGGCCGAGCGGCCCATGTCGAGCAGGTTATCGACGGCCAGGATCAAGAGCAGGCCCGCTTCCGGCAGGTGGAAGTAGGTGAGGGTGGCCGAGATCACCACCAGCGAGGCGCGCGGCACGCCGGCCACGCCCTTGGAGGTGACCATCAAGAGCAGCAGCATGGTGATCTGCTGGCTGAGCGTCAGGTGGACGCCGTAGGCCTGGGCGACGAACAGAGTCGCGAAGGTGCAGTACATCATCGTGCCGTCGAGGTTGAACGAGTAGCCCAGCGGCAGCACGAAACTCGCCACCCGGCGCGAGACGCCCCAGGTCTGCAGCGCCTCCAGTGTTCCGGGATAGGCGGCCTCCGACGAGGCGGTGGAGAAGGCCAGCAGGGCTGGCTCGCGGATCGCAGCGACCAGCTTCAATGCGCGCGGGCCGACGATCGCCACCAAAACAGCGATCAGCAGCGCCCAGAGCAGCAGCATGGAAACGTAGAAGCCGCCGACGAACTTGGCGTAGGTGACCAGGACCCCGATGCCCTGGGTGGAGACCGTGGCGGCGAGCGCGGCGAAGATCGCCAGGGGCGCGGTCTTCATCACGTAGCCGGTGACCTTCAGCATGATCGCCGAGACCTGCTCGACGAGCGCGACCACGGCCGGCGCGCGGTCCTCAATGGCGGCCACGGCGGTGCCGAAGAACACCGAGAAGATGACGATCTGCAGGATCTCGTTGTTGGCCATCGCCTCGACGATGGACTTGGGGAAGATGTGGCTGACGAAATCCTTGAGGTTGAACTTGGTCATGTCGACCGCCGCGCCCGGCGCCACCGGATCGGCGACCAGGTGCATGCCCGCGCCCGGCTGGATCAGGTGGACCATGATCAGGCCGATGGTCAGCGAGACCAGAGAGGCGGAGATGAACCAGCCCAGCGTCTTGGCGCCCACCCGCCCGATGGTCGCGGCGTTCTCCATCTTGGCGATGCCGGCGACCAGGGTGGAGAAGACCAGGGGCGCGATGATCATCTTGATCAGGCGCAGGAAGACGTCGGTGACGATGGACAGGTTGGTGGCCACCGCCTTGGCGCTGGCGGGGCTGGCGTATTCGTGGACCCCCCAGCCGACAGCCACGCCCAACAGCATGGCCGAGACGATGAGGATCGAGAAAAGACGGTTCATTGAGGCCCCAGGCTCGCTACGCGCCGGCCTTTGTCGCTGGGAAGCGTGCGCGCGTCCATCCCGGCCGGATTGAGATGCTCGCGGCGCCGCCACGCTGCCCTGGAGGCGAGCGACCGCCCCCTTTAGTGGCGCCAGCGGCTGCGGAGGTTCAAAGGCCGGAAACCCGGGCGGCTCGCCAAGCTGGGCCTGCGGCGCCTATAATAGGGCGATGACATCGAAGACAGACGCGGCCGGCATCGTTGACCGGCTGGAAGACGAATACCGCAAGACGGTTGAGGCCCTGAGGGGCGCGCTGAAGAGCTTCCTGGCCGGAGGACCGCCGCCGGATCCGGCGGTGCGCGCGGCCGGAGCGTTCGTCTATCCGGAGCTTCGGCTCTACTGGCCCTCCGGCGAGCCCTTCCCGCGGATCAGCCGAGCCTACGCGCGCATCGGCGCGCCTGGCCACTACGCGATCACCATCACCAAGCCGGCCCTGTTCCGCGGCTATCTGATCGAGCAGCTCACCCTGCTGATGCAGGACTTCAAGGTGGAGATCGAGGTCGGCCGCTCCACCCAGGAGATGCCGTTCCCCTATGTGCTGGACGGACAGGCCGACACGGCCCTGGCCGACATCGGCTCAGCCGAGATCGCGCGGCACTTCCCGACCACGGAGCTGGCCTTCATCGGCGACGAGATCGTCGACGGCGAATGGAGCTATGACGTCGACGAGCCCAGGCCCATGGCGCTGTTCGACGGCCTGCGGACCGACTTCTCGCTGGCCAGGCTGGCGCACTACACCGGCACGCCGGCGACCGATGTGCAGCAGTACATCCTGTTCACCAACTACATCCGCTACGTCGACGAGTTCGTCCGCTGGGGCTGCGAGCAGATTGCGGATCCGGAGAGTCCGTACACGGCGCTGTCGGCGGCCGGCAATGTGCTGGTCGACGCGACGACCAAGGATCCGGAAGCCGTGGTGCAGGCCGCGCCCTGGCGCAAGCATCAGATGCCGGCCTATCACCTGATCGCCAAGGACGGCGCGGGTATCACGCTGGTCAACATCGGCGTCGGCCCCTCCAACGCCAAGACCATCTGCGACCACCTGGCGGTGTTGCGGCCCCAGGCCTGGCTGATGATCGGCCACTGCGGGGGCCTGCGCGGCAGCCAGACCATCGGCGACTACGTGCTGGCGCATGCCTATCTGCGCGACGACCACGTGCTGGACGACATCCTGCCGACCGAGATCCCGATCCCGCCGATCGCCGAGGTGCAGGTAGCGCTGAACCGCGCCGCCGAGATCGTCACCGGCGAGACCGGCGAGGTGCTGAAGCGCCGCCTGCGGACCGGCACGGTGGTCACCACCGACGACCGCAATTGGGAGCTCCGCTATTCGTCGAGCGCGCTGCGCTTCAACCAGAGCCGAGCTGTGGCCATCGACATGGAGTCGGCGACCATCGCCACCCAGGGCTACCGCTTCCGGGTGCCCTACGGGACGCTGCTCTGCGTGTCGGACAAGCCGTTGCACGGCGAGATCAAGCTGCCCGGCCAGGCCAACGCCTTCTACGACCGCGCCATCGGCCAGCACCTGAAGATCGGCATCCAGACCATCGACCTGCTGCGCCAGGAAGGCCCCCGCCTGCACTCGCGCAAGCTGCGCAGCTTCGACGAGCCGCCGTTCCGCTAGGTCGGACCTTCGCGGCGTTAAAAACCGTTAATTTGACAGCAGCTTAAGGGCCGTAGACCTCAGGCTAGTCCCGTCATGGCTGGGTTGGCTCTCAAGCCGCGGGATTCTGGGGAGATCGATGGCGTATCGGCGTTTCTGCCTCGCGGGCGCGATGCTCGTCGTCCTGCCCGGCGCGGCGATGGCGCAGACGCAGGCGGCGCCGGCCCAGCCGGCCGCCGCCGATCCGGCCAAGGCGCTGGCCGCAACCACGCCTGCCAAACCCGCGGCCCCGCCCAAGGCCGTCGCGCCGGCGGTGAAGACCGTCGAAACCATCACCGTCACCGGCCTGGTCCCGGACGAGAAGAGCACCATCGACACCAAGAGCTACACGCTCAGCAAAGATCTGCAGGCTCAGACCGGTTCGATCGCGGATGCGTTGCGCAACGTGCCCGCCGTCGAGGTGGACCTGCAGGGGAACCTGTCGGTGCGTGGCGACGGCAACGTCACCATCCTGGTGGACGGCAAGCCCTCGCCGGCCTTCGAAGGCGCGGACCGCGCCGCGGCTTTGCAGAACCTGCCCGCCGACCAGATCGAGCGGGTGGAGGTGATGACCAATCCCTCGGCCGCGCTCACGCCTGAGGGCAGTGGCGGGGTCATCAACCTGATCACCAAGAAGAGCCGGGGTGGCGGCTGGACCGGCTCGGCCTATGCCACGGCCTCGACCGGGGGCTTGAAGCGCGGGGGCTTGAACCTCGGCTACAACAGCAAGATGCTGTCGCTGACGGCGGCCTTCAGCGGCAACTACCAGCGCAACAAGGACCACGCGATCGACGAGCGTGGCGGGCTGGACCCGACCACCAACCAGTTCCTGAACACGATCGACCAGGGGCTGGGGCGCAACCTGCAGCGCGGGCCCACGGCGCGGATCACCGCCTCGCTGACACCCAACGACAAGGACACCTTCACCGGGGAATACAGCTTCACCCAGCTCCTGTTCTACGGGCACCCTAACGACGCCTACACGGACTTTGGGCCGACCGGGCAGCCGACGACCATCTTCGACTTCCACGGCCACCGCCGGTTCCTGGAGACAGGCAACAGCGGCTCGGCCGGCTGGAAGCATACGTTCGCCGAGAACGAGACCCTGAGCATCGACGCCGTCTACAACGCCACCATCGACCGCGACCATTTCCTGGACACCACCACCTACACCCTGCCGGTGGGCAAGACCGCGCCGCTGGAGCTGTTCCGCAACGATGGCAACGTCCATCACAGCGAACTGCGGGTGGCCTACGCCCGGCCGCTGGCGGGCGGCAGCCTGAAGGCCGGTTACGAGGTCCGCCACGAGGACAACGACTATCCCTTCGCGATCTTTGAGGGACCGACCGAGACCAGCCTGGTCGACCAGCCGAACCTCGATAACCACTACCTGTTCAAGCAGACCGTCCAGGCGATCTACGCCACCTACCAGCACGCCTTCGGCGACCTCGATGTGCAGGGGGGCTTAAGGCTCGAGGACGTTCGCTTCGACCTCAACCAGCTCACCTCGGGCGCGCGGCCCAGCCAGGACTACGAACGCGCCTACCCGACCCTGCACCTGGGCTACAAGCTGGACGACGATCAGAAGCTTTCCGCCAGCTACAGCGTGCGCGTCCAGCGGCCGCCGAGCATGCTGCTCAACCCCCTGCTGGTGGTCGACGGGCCGCAGGATTTCCAGAGGGGCAATGCGGACCTGAAGCCGAAGGAGACCCGTTCGTTCGAGCTGGGCTACGAGCAGCACGCGGGCGGGCAGAGCTATTCGGCGACCCTCTATTATCGGCGGACCAAGGATGACGCGGCCCAGGTGATCACCGATATCGGCAACGGCAGCTTCCTCTACAGCTTCGGCAACCTGGGGTAGGGCCAGGCGGCGGGTGTGGACCTGACGACCAACGGCAAGGTCACGCCGGCGATCAGCTACAATCTGAGCCTCAGCCCCTACTGGAACCAGATCGATTCCGGGCCCCTGCAATCGGGCCTGGGCAAGCGTTCGCTCTACAGCGCCAGCAGCCGGGCCAACCTGAATTGGCAGGCCGACAAGGATGACATGCTGCAGCTGAACGCCCAGGCCGGCGGCGCGCGCCTGCAGGCCCAGGGCGTCCAGGCGCCCTATTTCGTGCTGAACGCCGGCTGGCGGCACACCATCAACGAGCGGACGAGCCTCACTCTCACGGGCCAGGACCTGGCCGGCACCAACCGCTATCGCCGCGACCTGGAGACGCCGATCCTGGTGGAGCATCTGCGCGACCGCCCGGTGTCGCGCCAGGTCCAGCTGCGCCTCGACTACCGGTTCGGTGGCGGGACCTCGAAGCCGAAGCCCCCGGCCGACTTCGACTATGGCGCCGGACCGGGGCCGGGCTAGCGGGCGCGCATCTGGCCTTCCGGGCGACGAAGGCCTAAGGGCCAGAGCCATGGACTACGGCGACTATCTGCAACTGGACACCCTGCTCAGCGCCCAGACGACCAAGACGGGCGAGCACGACGAGCTGCTGTTCATCGTCATCCACCAGGCCACCGAGCTGTGGCTGAAGCTGTCTGTGCACGAGATCAGGAGCGCCGCGGCCGACATCGCCGCCGACGACCTGCAGGGCGCATTCAAGACGCTCTCGCGGGTGGCGCGCATCCAGGCGCACATGATCCAGGCCTGGGAAATCCTGGCGACCATGACCCCCTTCGACTACGCCAATTTCCGCGAGGCGCTGGGGGCGAGTTCAGGGTTCCAGTCGTTCCAGTATCGGCAGCTGGAGTTTCTCCTTGGCGCCAAGGACCGCCGCATGCTGGAGGTCCACGAAGCGGGCACAGCGCGGCGTGACGAGCTGGCGGCGATCCTGGCCGCGCCCAGTCTCTACGACGAGGCGCTGCGGCTGCTGGCGCGGCGTGGGTTCGACGTGCCCGCCGACCGGCTGGACCGCGACTGGGGCGAGCCCTACGAGGCCAGCGCCGACGTCGAGGCAGCTTGGCTCAGGGTCTACCGCAACACCGGCGAATATTGGGACCTCTATGAGCTCGGTGAGAAGCTGGTCGACCTGGAATACCGGCTGCAGCAGTGGCGGTTCACCCACATGAAGACGGTGGAGCGGATCATCGGCTTCAAGCGCGGCACCGGCGGCTCGGAGGGGGTGTCGTACCTGATCAAGGCGCTCGACCGGAAGCTGTTCCCGGAGCTCCTGACCCTGCGCACGGCGATGTAGCCACCCGCCATTCCGCAGGTCTTCGACTCTCGCTACAGCCTCGCGCCATGACCCGGCACATCGACTTCGACGGCATCGAGAACTTCCGCGATTTCGGGGGCTATGACACCGCCCACGGGCGGCCGCTGAAGCGGGGCCTGCTCTACCGCTCGGCCAATCACGCCTACGCCAGCGACAGCGACCTGGAGCAGATGAAGGCGCTGGGGATCGCGGCAATCGTCGACCTGCGGCGTACGGACGAACGGACGCGCGAGCCCTCGCGGCGCTGGCCGGGATATGCGGGCGCAGTGATCGAGAACGACATCGCTTCGCCCCACGCCGACTGGGCGGTGGTTATGAAGGATCTGCCGGAGGTGACGGCCCAGTGGTTCTATGACGACAGCCTGAACTACTACCGGCGCGCGCCGTTCGAGCCGCGGCACGTCGATCTGTTCCGCCGCTATTTCCAGGCGCTAGCCGACGGTGTGAGCCCGGTGGTGGTGCACTGCGCGGCGGGCAAGGACCGCACCGGCCTGATCTGCGCGCTGACCCACCATATCGCCGGCGTCAGCCATGAGGACATCGTCGCCGACTACCTGCTGACCAACGACGAGAGCCGGCTGGCGCGGAAGATGGATTTCCTCGGGCCGTGGATCGAGAAGCAGGTGGGGCTGACGCCGTCGCGCGAGGCGCTGCGGGTCGCGGTCTCGGTCAACACCGACTACCTGGAGATGGCGTTTTCGGTGATCGCGGCGGCGCACGGTTCGACCGACGGCTATCTGACCGACGTCTTGGGCGTCGACGGGAGCCTGCGCGAGCGGCTACAAGCCCGGCTCCTCGCCTAACCTTCAGGACTTAAAATGCAGAGCTTCCAGCCGCCCCGGCGCATTCTGATGGGGCCGGGCCCCTCCGACGTGAGCCCGCGGGTGCTGAGCGCGCTGGCGCGGCCGACCATCGGCCACCTGGACCCGGCGTTCCAGGACCTGATGGAGGAGATCAAGGCGGCGCTGCAGCGGCTGTTCAACGCTCCGGACCACGCTTGCGTGCCCCTGCCGGCGCCGGGGACGGCGGGCATGGAAGCGGCGCTGATGAACCTCTTGGAGCCCGGCGACCGCTGCGTGGTCGCGGTCAACGGCGCGTTCGGCGGACGGATGGCCGACATGGCCGGGCGCGCCGGCGCGACGGTGGTGACCGTCGACCACGACTGGGGCCTGGCTGTGGACGTGGCGCGGTGCGAAGCGGCGATTGCCGAGGCGCCGACCAAGGTGTTCGCCTTTGTGCATGCCGAGACCTCGACCGGCGCGCGCAGCGATGCGGCCAGCCTCTGCGCCATCGCGCGCAAGCATGGGGCGCTGTCGGTGGTGGACTGCGTGACATCGCTGGGCGGCATCGTCGTGGACGTGGCCGGCTGGGACGCCGACGTGGTCTATTCGGGCACCCAGAAGTGCCTCTCGGCGCCGCCGGGATTGTCGCCGATTGCTCTGTCCAAGAGGGCGCAGGCAGCCATCTCCGGGCGCAAGGAGAAGGTCCGCAACTGGCTCTTGGATTTCAACCTCTTGATGTCCTACTGGGGCGGTGAGGGCGGCCGGACCTACCATCACACTGCCCCGATCAACGCGCTCTACGGCCTGCACGAAGCGCTGGTGGCGATCTTCGAGGAGGGCCAGCAGGCGGCCATCGTTCGTCACGCCCAGGCCCACGAGGCCTTGGTGGCGGGGATCGAGGCGGCGGGGCTTTCCATGCTGGTGGCCGCCAGGGACCGTCTGCCGCAGCTGAACACCGTGATCGTGCCGGACGGCGTCGACGAGGCGGCGGTGCGGGCCCATGTGCTGAAAGCCTGGGACCTGGAGATCGGCGCGGGGATCGGCGCGCTCAAGGGCAAGGTCTGGCGCATCGGCCTGATGGGCGCCTCAGCGACGCCCTGGCATGTGCGCCTCTGCCTGACCGCGCTGTGCGAGGCTCTGGCGGCGCAGGGGTTCGCGGCGGACGCCAAGGCGGCGCTGGCGGCGGCGGATAAGAAGCTCGCCTAGCGCTCCCTCAAAAAACCCTGCAACGTCGCTCCCAACCGCCGGAAAGGCGGAGCCCGGGAGGCGCGCGTTTGACCGATCCGACACCCGTGGAGGTCCCCATTGCCGAAACATTGGGGCCCTCGTCCGTCGCCACCGGGCCAATCGAGGCAGAACTTGGCTCGGCGGAGCTGGGCGGCAGCGCCAAGCTTAACCGCGGCGGGATATCCTGGTCGGTCTTCGAAGGGGCCCGCGACCCCTACGTCATCCTGATGACGATCTTCGTCTTCATGCCCTATGTCTCGGCCAGCATGATCGGCGACCCCGTCAAGGGTCAGGAGGCGATCTCGGCGCTGCAGCAATACGTCGGCTGGACGGTCTTCGCGACCGGGCCGTTCCTGGGCGCCTCGATCGACAAGCTGGGGCCGCGCAAGACCTGGCTGGCGGCCACGGTCATCGCCATGGTGCCGCTGATCGGCGCCCTGTGGTTCGCGAAGCCCGACCTGACGGGCCTGTCGATCATGGCGACGCTCGGCATCCTTTATTGCGTGAACGTGCTCTTCGCCTGGTCGGAGATCCTGCACAATTCCATGCTGATCCGCGCCGCCGGGCTGAAGGGCGCGCACGCCGCGTCAGGCCTGGCGCTGTCGCTGGGCAATGCGGCCTCGGTGGTGGCGCTGGCTTTCACCGCCTGGGCCTTCGCCCTGCCGGGCAAGGTGACCTGGGCCTGGGTGCCGGCGCATCCGCTGTTCGGCCTGAGCGCGGCGAGCCACGAGCCCGAGCGGGTGGTGGCGATCCTGGCCGCGGTCATCTTTGCGGTCGGCGCGCTCCCGATCTTCCTGTTCACGCCGGATGCGCCGAAGACCGGCGTGCCGGTCCTGCGGGCGTTCAAGGAGGGCGCGGCGGACCTCTGGAACATGCTGACGACCGTTCGCCGGTACGGCGACGCCATGGCCTATCTGGTCTCGCGGATGTTCTTCTTCGACGGCATGAACGGGGTGCTGTTCTTCTACGGCGTGCTGGCGGCGGGCGTGATGAAGTGGGGGCCGCTGGAACTGCTGGCGAGCGGCATCGTCGGCAGCATCATCGCCACGTTCGGCGGCCAGGTCGGCCGCTGGCTGGATCACCGGATCGGCCCGAAGAACGCGCTTCGGCTTGAGATCTTCATGACCATCCTGGCGCTGATTGGCTTGCTGGGCATGTCGCCGGACACCATCCTCTACATCTGGCATTACGACGCCACGGCGCACGCGCCGATCTGGAGCGGGCCGGTGTTCCGGACCCTGCCGAGCCTGATCTTCCTGATGGTCGGCTTCACCAATTCGATCTTCATCACCGCGCAGTACGCCTCGGCGCGCACCGCGCTCACCCGGCTGACCCCGCCGGCCCAGACCGGGGCCTTCTTTGGGATCTATGGGCTGTCGGGCGTGGCGACGGCCTGGCTGGCGCCCGGGTTGGTCAACATCGGCACCCGGGTGACCCACAGTCAACAGGGTGGCTTCGCCAGCGTCATCCTGTTGATGGCGGTGGGCCTGGTAGGCCTGTTTTTCGTGAAGGGCGGCGGGCGCGAGGTGACGCAGGTCGACTAGATCCCGCCCCTAGCAGAGGGCGCAGGCCACCGCCGAGGCCTGGCGCGGTTTCAGGTAGAAGGTGTTGGAAAAGGTGATCGGCGCGGTGAGCGTGAATCCCAGGGGCGAGGTGTAGGAATAGGACACGTCGGCCTGGATCACGCTGTCGCCGGCCGCCAGCAGGTTGGCCGGAACGCCTCCGGCGGCGGTTCCCACCGTCATCGCCGTCATGCCGCTGCCCTTGCTCCAGGCCACCTTCGGCACGGCGTTGACGTCGGCGACCACGCTGGTGATCCGCATCTTCAAGGGCGTGGCGGTGAACGGCGACATGATCTGAGAACCCACCTGGAAGATGTCGGTCAGGTCGCTCGGCGCGACCGTCGGCGACTGCGCCACCAGATCGCCGACCACCGCCGCGGCGTGCGCCACGCGCCGGTCGGCCATCATCGCCATGGTGAGCTCGGCGAACCCCATGTAGAGCGCGATCGCCACCGGGGCGATGAGCGCGAATTCGATGGCGGCGACGCCGCGCTGATCAGCTCCCAGGCGCTTCAGCATTTCGTGCCTTCCGGCGGGGTGACGTTGTAGGGCTCGTTGCGGAAGGCCGTCGTCGAGGTGATCAACCGCTTGCCCGAGCCGCCGCCCATGTTCTCGAGCGCATTGTTCAGCAACGGCGTGAACAGGCTCCATTCGAAATTGGCGCGAACCAGGACGATGTCGGTCGGCAGGCCAGGTGAAAAACAGAGGCCGGCCGGCGGATGGAACGTCGCTGGGTTCAGAGGCGGGGCGTTGGCCAGGCCGTTGAAGGTCGCGAAGGTCTGAACGTCGATCCAGAGGTTGGCAGCGCATTGGCTGGAGAGCCAGGACATCTGGCCACAGACCAGGTTCTTGAAGTCGGCCTGGGCGTTGGCAGCGCTGGTCTGGAATTCACCGGTGCGGATCTGGCGCGAGGCCATCTCGGTGGCGGTGTCCAGCGTCGCGCTGACCAGGAACACCAGCGCCAGCTCCAGCAGGCCGAAGGTCATCAGCAAAAGCGGCATGCTGATCAGGCCGAACTCCAGCGCGGTGACCCCCTGCTCCGCGCGCCCGAAGCGGCGGAAGAAGCGGGTCAGCGGGCCGGGACGGATGGGCGAGGGCGTACGCACGGGATTCTCTCGAAACGTGGCGTGCACTCTATCGATCTGTGCCTAACTAAGGTTTAAGTGCGAGGATAATAGAATATAACACTTCTATTGCTTAGCTTGTTCTTTTAGTTAATCGAAATTTAGAGTTAAAATCAATTCACCAAAGAAAATTAGGCTGATCGGTGCCAGCTTTACTTCCAATTAAGTGAAGTCTGCGAACTTGATGTGGCATTAGGGCGAGCAGGCGACAGCTTGAAGCCCGACAACGACTGCTCGCAAAAAGGAGATGGAATATGTCGAAGTTCGTGACTCGCTTCCTGAAGGACGAATCCGGCGCCACCGCCATTGAATATGGCCTGATCGCCGCCCTCGTCGCCGTGGTCCTGGTGACGGCGCTCACCGCTGTGGGCACCAACCTCTCGGCGGTGTTCAATAATATCTCTGGGAAGCTCGCGGCGGCCGGCTAAAAGCCACCGTCTCACCAGTTGAGCCCAAGAGACCCCCCGACGGGCGACCGTCGGGGGGTTTTTCGTGCGCGGAAGAGCGCGTTGGCCGCCTGAGGAAACCGTCCGTTCATCGGCTTAGCCTCATGCTGGACGCCTTGGAGTTCGCTTAGATGCTGCACGCCGTCCAGACCCTGCTGCTGCTGGCCTTCCCCGCCCTGGTGATCGCCGGCGCGCTGAAGGACCTGACCAGCTTCACGATTCCCAATGCGATTTCTCTGGCGCTGGCCGCGGTTTTTCCGGTCGCCGCGCTCGCGCTCGGCCTGGCGCCGTCGGCGATCGGCGTCAGCGTCGCGGTGGGCGCGGCCGCCCTGGTCATGGGGATGGGCATGTTCGCAGCCGGCTGGATCGGCGGCGGCGACGCCAAGCTGTTCGCGGCCGCGGCGCTCTGGCTCGGCCTGCCGGGCGCGCTCACCTATCTGCTGTTCACCGGCATAGCCGGCGGCGCGCTGGCGGTCGGCCTGCTGGGCCTGCGCTCGCCGCGGCTCCGCGCGGTGATGCCGGCGGGACCGGCCTGGTTCATCCGCTTGGCCGAGCCCGGCGAGAATGTGCCCTATGGCGTGGCCATCGCCGTCGGCGCGCTGGCCGCCTTCCCCATCTCGCCGCTGGCGGCGCACCTCTAGGGAAGTTGCGGCGCGCGCCTAGATGCGCCTAGGAGAAGGGCCGGTTCCTTTGTCCAGTCCAGAGCGCCCGCCATGTCAGATGTGATCCTCGACGCCGCCACCGATGCGGCCGGCGGCCCCACGATCCCGGTGCATGCGATCCTGGAGCATGAGACGGGCTCAGCGCTCGACGCCGCGCCCCCCGCCGCCAAGGCCTATGCGGCCATCACCGAATTCAAGGGCAAGGCCGGGCAGATCCTGCTGGTCCCAGGCGCCGATGGCGCTCTCGCCACCGTGCTGTTCGGTCTGGGCGCCGGGGGCGACCCGATGGCGCTGCGCACGCTGGCCGCCAAGCTTCCCGCTGGGACCTATAGGATCGCCACCGCGCCGAAGGACTTCTCCACCGACCAGATGGCGCTGGCCTTCGCGCTGGGGAGCTACAAGTTCGACCGCTACAAGGCCCACACCGGGGAACGCGCCCGGCTGGTGGCGCAGGGCGCCGATGCGGCCGAGGTGCGCCAGGTGGCGCATGCCTGCGCGCTGGCCCGCGACATGGTCAATACCCCGGCCAACGACATGGGGCCGCTGCAACTGGAGACCATCGCGCGCGAGATCGCCGAGCAGCATGGGGCGCAGATCGCGGTGGTCACCGGCGACGCCTTGCTGGAGGCCAACTATCCCGCGGTGCACGCGGTCGGCCGCGCCGCCGACCCGGCCCGCGCGCCACGGATGATCGAGCTGAGCTGGGGTGACGCTGGCCTGCCGCTGGTCTGCATCGTCGGCAAGGGTGTGGTGTTCGACACCGGCGGCCTGGACATCAAGCCCTCGGCTGGCATGCGGCAGATGAAGAAGGACATGGGCGGGGCGGCGCATGCGCTGGCGCTGGGCCGGATGATCATGGCGGCGAAGCTGCCGGTGCGGCTGGTGGTGCTGACGCCGGTGGTGGAGAACGCGATCTCCGGGGACGCCATGCGGCCGGGCGATGTGCTGGCCTCGCGCAAGGGGCTGTCCATCGAGGTCGGCAACACCGACGCCGAGGGCCGGCTGATCCTGGCCGACGCGCTGACCCGGGCCTGCGAGCTGGAGCCGGCGCTGACCATCGACCTGGCGACCCTCACAGGCGCGGCGCGGGTGGCGCTCGGGCCGCAGCTGCCGCCGTTCTACACCGACGACGACGAGCTCGCCGGGCAGATCGAGGCGGCGGCCGCGGCGGAGAACGACCCGGTTTGGCGGATGCCGCTGTGGAAGGGCTATGTCGACGCGCTCGACTCGGATGTCGCCGAGATCAAGAACGATCCGGACGGCTGGGCCCAGGCCGGCTCGGTGACCGCGGCGCTGTTCCTGCAGCGGTTCGCGCCGTCGGGGCCGAAGTGCGGGCCCTGGGTCCATCTCGACATCTTCGCCTGGAACCCGCGCAACCGGCCCGGCCATCCGGCGGGCGCCGAGGCGCAGGCGATCCGTGGGCTCTATCGGATGATCCGGGATAGGTTCGCTTGAGAATGGACGCCTCCGCTTCCTGGGATCCACGCACGACGCCTCTGAGGGACGGCATCGCCAGCCGGGCGCTGGAGGGCGTGCTGCGGGCCGAGGTCTATCTGGAGGCGAAGGTCCGGGTCTGCGCAGCGCCCGCCGCCGGTATCCACCGCGCGCCCGATGCGGCCTCCGAACAGATGGATCAGCTGCTGTTCGGCGAGGCCTTCGAGGTGATCGAGGAGGAGGGCGCCTATCTTTGGGGCCAGGCGCGGCGCGACGGCTATGTAGGCTTCGTCGCGGCCAGCGCGCTGGCCGCGCCGGGGCCGGAGCCGACGCACCGGGTCAGTGCGATCCGTACCTACGCCTTCGCGGGGCCCAGCATCAAGGCGCAGGCCTTTGGGCCCTATTCGCTGAACGCCCTGGTCGCCGTCGAAGCGGTCGAGGGACGGCTGGCCAAGGCCGCCGGCGCCGGCTGGATGCCGGTGGAGCATCTGGCGCCTATCGGCGGCTTCGAGACGGACATGGCGGCGGTGGCGGAGCGGTTCCTCGGCGCGCCCTATCTGTGGGGCGGGCGCGAGAGCCTGGGGCTCGACTGTTCGGGGCTTTCGCAGGCGGCGCTGTTCGCCTGCGGCAAGGCCTGTCCGCGCGACGCCGATCAGCAGGCGCAGATGGGCCGGGCGATCGGGCGCGCCGAATTTGGCCGCGGCGACCTGGTGTTCTGGCGCGGGCATATGGCCATCGGCCTCGACGAGACCCGTATCGTTCACGCCAACGGCCACCACATGGCGGTCGCCATCGAGCCGCTGGATATTGCGATCAAGCGCATCGACGCCGCGGGCGTCGGCCAGCCGACCGCTTTCCGCAGGCTCTAGGGGTGCGCGCGCTCGCCCTGGGCCTAGCGCTGCTATTCGCCAGCTCAGCGGCGCCGGCCCTGGCGGGTGAGGTGGCGCTGACCTTCGACGACTTGCCGACCATGGCGCTGTCGCCGACCACCGACTATGCGGCGGTGACCACCAAGGACCTCCTCGCCGGCCTCAAGCGCCATCGATTCCCCGCCACCGGCTTCGTCAACGAGGTGAAGCTGGAGGCGCGAGACAAGCCCGAGCGGATCGCGCTCCTCAAGGCCTGGCTCGACGCCGGGATGGACCTGGGCAACCACACCTACGACCACCCGCATTTCACCACCGACGCCGCCGCCGAGATCGCTGAGGCGGCCAAGGGCGAGGTGGTGACCCGAGAGCTCCTGGCGGCGCGCCATCGCACCCCGCACTGGTTCCGCCATCCGTTCCTGGAGACCGGGGCCACGGACGCGGCGCGCAAGACCTTCGAGGCCTGGCTCACCGCGCATGGCTACCGCGTCGCGCCGGTCTCCATGGAGAACTCCGACTGGATGTTCGCCCTGCCCTATGATCAGGCGGTGCTGAAGGGCGATGCGGTCGAGGCCGGGCGTATCCAGAAGGCCTATCTGG
This sequence comes from uncultured Alphaproteobacteria bacterium, assembly GCA_903822175.1. Classification (GTDB taxonomy): domain Bacteria; phylum Pseudomonadota; class Alphaproteobacteria; order Caulobacterales; family Caulobacteraceae; genus Phenylobacterium. The sequence continues at coordinate 111,305 of CAIJOB010000032.1, read as the reverse complement.
ATTTCACCGCTCAGGTGGTCCCCTGGTACGTGAAGGCGGCCAAGGACGTGCTGGGCCGCGAGCCGAAGTTCGTCTTCCTGCTGCACGCCACGCGGCTGAATGCCGAAAGCCTCGATGGCCTGGCGGCAATTCTCAAGGCCAATGATCTGAAGGCGGTCACCCTGGAGCGAGCGATGACCGACCCGGCCTACGCCATGGCCGAGGACGCAGTGGGCGCCAACGGCAACCAGTGGGTCACCCGCTGGTCGATCACCCTGAACAAACCGATGCCGTGGGCCAGCTTGCCCAAGCCGCCGGCCGACATCCAGGCGATCGACGACAAGCTGGAGGGCGCGGTCGGGCCGCCGGCGGCGCCGGCGAAACCCAAACCCTAGGTCCGACTTGGATGCCTACTTCGGCGCGGTGGTCGCGCCGGCGGGCGGCGCGGCCGCGGTGGTCGCCGCCGCCGGTTTATCGCCGGGCTTGGCCGCCGAAGCCGGGGCCGCCGCGCCAGGAGCCGCAGGAGCCGCGCCAGCCGCCGGAGCCGCGCCTGCGGGGGCCGCCGCCGCAGCCGCAGCCGCCGGGTTAGGCGCCGGGATCGGCAGGGTGCCGCCCTGGGTGCGCAGGTAGGCGATCAGGTTGATCCGGTCGGCCGGCTGCTTCAGGCCGACGAAGGTCATCTTGGTGCCCGCGACATAGGCCTGCGGACCCTTGAGGAACATGTAGAGGTGGTCGTAGTCCCACACCGGCTGCTTGGCGCCGAAGGCCTTCATGCCGTCGGAATAGTTGAAGCCGGCCTCGGTGGCGGGATGGCGACCCTCCACACCCATCAGGTTCGGGCCGGTGCCATTGGCGGTGAGGCTGTGGCAGGACTGGCACTTGGCGAAAACCGCCAGGCCAGCGGCCGCGTCGGCCTTCGGCAGCACGGTGCCCCAGTCGGGCGGAACATCGGCCACGGCCGCGCCGCCGCCGGTGTCTTCAGCCACCTCGACCTTGAAGCCGGGCTTGGCGACCTTGTCGTCGCCGAACACCATGCCTGAGGCATTGACCAGCAGGGCGATGACGAAACCGGTGGCGAGCAGCGCGCCGGCGTATTTGTTGAAGGCTAGGCTGTCGCTCATCTTCCCGAAATCGGCCCTCTAAGCGCCAGCGACTCGCACCGGCGAAAGCGCGGGAATCCCGCCCCTTGTTGCGTCCGGCTCTCTTACACGCTACCGGCGCTCGCGCAACCGCCCAAGCATCGCCGCAGCGTATCTATGACCCCCATCGTCCTCATCCCCGCGCGCATGGCGGCGACTCGGCTGCCCGGGAAGCCGCTCGCCGACATCGGTGGCGTACCGATGATCGTCCGCGTGCTGAGGCAGGCGCAGGCCGCCGGCGTGGGCCCCGTGGCGGTCGCCGCGGGCGATGCGGAGATCGTCGACGCCGTCGAAAAAGCCGGTGGCCGCGCAGTGCTGACCGACCCAGATCTGCCGTCCGGCTCCGACCGGATCGTGGCCGCGCTGCACGCGCTGGACCCGGACGGGCGCTATGACGTGGTGATCAATCTGCAGGGAGATATTCCGTTCGTCAGGCCCGACGCGGTGGCGGCGGTGGCGCGGTTGCTGGAGGCGGAGCCTTCCTGCGATCTTTCGACCGTGATGGTGGCCGAGGCCGATCCCGCCGAACGGACCAATCCGGATATCCCCAAGGTGGTGGCCGCGATGCAGGCGGATGGGCGCACGGCGCGCGCGCTCTATTTCACCCGCTCGGTGCTCTACGGCGACGGGCCGGTCTGGCTGCACCACGGCATCTACGGCTTTCGGCGTGCGGCCCTGGAGCGGTTTTGCGCCGCGCCGCCGTCGCCGTTGGAGAAGCGCGAGCGGCTGGAGCAGCTGCGGGCGCTGGAGCTCGGCATGTCGATCTGGGCGGCGGTGATCGACGAGGCGCCGATCTCGGTGGACAACCCGGCGGACCTTGAGCGTGCGCGGGCCCATGCTAGGACCCTCCTGTGAGGGAGTGGGCATGACCAAGCAGCGTATCGCGTTCCAGGGCGAACTGGGCGCCAACAGCCACGAAGCCTGCATGTCCGCCTATCCGGACATGCAGCCGGTCCCGCACGCCACCTTCGAGGACGCCTTCGAAGCGGTGCGCAAAGGCGATTGCCAGCTGGGCATGATTCCGGTGGAGAACTCGGTGGCCGGCCGCGTCGCCGATGTGCACCACCTCTTGCCCAACTCCGGCCTGAAGATCGTCGGCGAGCGGTTCAAGGCGATCCACTTCATGCTGATGGCCAATCCGGGCGTGACCCTGGAGGACCTGAAGATCGCGGTCTCCATGCCGATCGCCTTGGCGCAGTGCCGCAAGACCATCCGGCGGATGAAGCTGACCACCGAGGGCGTGGGCGATACGGCCGGCGCGGCGCGCATTCTGAGTCAGAACCCCGACAAGACCCGCGCCGCGGTCTCGCCGGCGCTGGCGGCGGAGATCTACGGCCTGGAGATCCTGGTCCGCGACATCGAGGACGAGCACCACAACACCACCCGCTTCCTGGTGATGACGGCGGACAAGGACCCGCCGCGGCCGGCCTTCACCGAGCCCTGCATCACCAGCTTCATCTTCCGCGTCAGGAACCTGCCGGCGGCGCTCTACAAGGCGCTCGGCGGGTTCGCGACCAACGGCGTGAACATGTCCAAGCTCGAGAGCTACATGGAGAACGGCGCCTGGGCGGCGACCTTCTTCTACGCCGAGGTCGACGGGCGGCCGGAAGACATCGCGCTCGCCCGCGCCTTCGAGGAGCTGCAGTTCTTCTCGGAAAAGTTCGAGATTCTTGGGGTTTATCCGGCCGATCCGTTCAGGACGCGGGGGTAGTCTTCCCTCCCCGGAGGGGACTGCGCCGCCCTAACCCTCTTCCACCCACGCCTTGATGAGCTGGTGGGCGATCGCGAGTTTGTTGGGGGCGGCGGCGTCTTCGAGCTTGCCGGCGATCAGGTCGCGGGCTTCGGCGCGGGTGAACCAGCGGATTTCGGAGAGTTCGGCCTGGTCTGCGACGCCCTCGTCGTCCTCCACCTCAGCGATCAGGCCGATCATCAGGGATGACGGATAGGGCCAGGGCTGGGTCGAGTGGTAGCGGACTTTGCGGGTGCGCAGGCGGGCCTCTTCGGAAAGCTCGCGCGCGCAGGCCTCCTCGATGCTTTCGCCCGGCTCCAGGAAGCCGGCGAGCGCCGAGAACATGCCCTTGGGCCAGGCTTCCTGGCGGCCAAGCAGGCAGCGGTCGCCGTGAAAGGGCAGCATGATCACCACCGGGTCGGTGCGCGGGAAATGCTCGGTCCCGCAGGACGGGCATTTGCGCTTCCAGCCGCCGTCCATGGCCTCGCTGCGCTGGCCGCAGACGGCGCAGTGCGGGTGACGCCTTCGCCACTCGAACATCTGCTTGGCGGTGGCGACGATGGCGGCGTCATTGGGCGGCAGGCGTAATGCGACCGCGCGCAGGTCCTCGAACTTGCCGAACCCCTGCAGGGGCCCCTCGCCAGGATCAGCCGAGTCCTCCAGGTCGACGGCGAAAACGGCGGTCTCTTTCCACAGGCCCATGAACAGCAGGCGCTCAGGCCCGCCGGCCAGTTCGGCGACCAGCTTGGCCGGCAGGTAGGCGATCTGTAGCCCGGTAGGGTTTTCGGCCGTCGGCGCGGGCTCGACGAACGGGCGACCGTTCCACAGCGCGATGCCCAGCGATTCCGACGAGGCCAGCTGTTCGGCGATCCACTCGGGCTTGGTGCGCCGGTCGCTGGCGCGGTCCAGGGGGTTGCCGGCGAATGTGTTGAGGAAGACGTCCAGAGCCATGGTCTGGCTACATAAGGCGTGGGCGCCGACTAGCCAAACGCGTTTGCTTCGCCCACATCGAAGGGCGCAACCGCAGGAGTTCTCCGATGGCCGACGACAACGCCCCCAAAACCTTGTCGGAGTACGTTCCGCCGAAGGTCTGGACCTGGGACAAGGAGAGCGGCGGCCGGTTCGCCAGCATCAATCGCCCGATCGCGGGCGCAACGCACGACAAGGACCTGCCGGTCGGCAAGCATCCCTTCCAGCTCTATTCGCTGGCCACGCCCAACGGGGTGAAGGTGACGGTGATGTTCGAGGAGCTGCTGGAAGCCGGCCACAAGGGCGCCGAATATGACGCCTGGCTGATCAACATCGGGTCGGGCGACCAATTCGGCTCGGGCTTCGTCGAGGTCAATCCGAACTCCAAGATCCCGGCGCTGATGGACCGCTCGGGGCCCACGCCGATCCGGGTGTTCGAGTCCGGCGCGATCCTGCTGCACCTGGCCGAGAAATTCGGCGGCGCCTTCCTGCCGGCCGAACAGCCGGCGCGGGCGGAGTGCCAGTCGTGGCTGATGTGGCTGATGGGCTCGGCGCCGTTCCTCGGCGGCGGTTTTGGGCACTTCTACGCCTATGCACCCTCGAAGCTGGAATATCCGATCAACCGTTACGCCATGGAGGTGAAGCGCCAGCTGGACGTGCTCGACCGCCGGCTGGGCGAGGCGGAATATCTGGCGGGCGATGAGTACACCATCGCCGACATGGCCACCTGGCCCTGGTACGGGGCGCTGGTGAAGGGCCAGGTCTATGAGGCCGGTGAGTTCCTCGACGTCGGGTCGTACAAGAACGTCCTGCGCTGGACCGACCAGATCGCCAAGCGGCCGGCGGTGAAGCGCGGGCGGATGGTCAACCGGGCCTTCGGGGCGCCGGAGAGCCAGCTGCACGAGCGGCACGACGCGTCGGATTTCGAGACCAAGACGGCGGACAAGCTGGCGGCGGCGGAGCCCCCGTCCTAAAGGCTTGGGCAAAGCCAAAGGGGGAGCCGCGCCATGGACCTGAAAGACAAGCTCATCGTCATCACCGGCGCGGCCAGCGGCATCGGCCGGGCGCTTGCGGTGCGGTTCAAGGGCGAAGGCGCGAAGCTGATCGTCTGCGCAGACCGCGACGCGGCGGGCTGCAAGGCGACGGCGGAGATGGTCGGCGGCGTCGCCTTCACCGTGGACGTCTCGCGCGAGGACGAAATCCAGAGCCTGATCGAGACGGTGGAGGCCGACCATGGGCCCATCGACCTGTTCTGCTCCAACGCCGGAATCGGCGTGGGCGGCGGGGCCGAGACGCCCAACGACGGCTGGCAGCGCATCTGGGACATCAACGTCATGGCCCACGTCTGGGCCGCGCGGCACCTGGTGCCGCGGATGGCGGCGCGCGGCGGCGGCTACCTGCTGAACACCGCCTCGGCGGCGGGCCTGCTCTCGCAGATCGGCTCGGCGCCCTATGCAGTGACCAAACATGCCGCGGTGGGCCTGGCCGAATGGCTGTCGATCACCCACGGCGACCAGGGCATCAAGGTCTCGGTGCTCTGCCCGCAGGCGGTGCGCACGGCAATGACCGCCGGCAACCCCGACGGCGTCGCCAGCATCGACGGCATGATGGAGCCCGAGGTCCTGGCCGAGTCGGTGGTGCGCGGGATCGAGGCGGAGGAGTTCCTGATCCTGCCGCACCCGGAAGTGCTGCAGTACATGCGCAACAAGACCGACAACTACGGCCGCTGGCTGGGCGGCATGCGCAAGCTGAACCGCCGCTTCGCCGGCTGAGTTCGGCCCACCGACCGGCTCGCCGGTCCTTCTGAAATCCGAAATCGCAGCAGACTGCCGCGGGCGTTCGCGCGCGCGTGCGGGCGTCGCCGCGGGTTGTATCTCAGTCTCTGAAGACTGAATTCTATTCTCTAAAAATTGAATAATAGTCTGTGTATAATGAAATATTTACTGTGTTGTATCAGTTACAATTCGATTTATTATTGAAATCGCCGACGCTGTTTCGTTGACCTCATTCATCCCCGGTCAGTAACGCTGGTCCCGTCAGCCTTCGGAATGTTGTCGGGGTCTGGCGTGTGCGCGCATCGCCTGATCCGCGCGGGGCTGTTGGAGGGTTTGAATTGAAAGCCAATTCGATGCGTGGGCGGCTGCTGGCCTCCTCGATGATCTGCGGCGCGGCCGTCCTGGGCCTCTCCGCGAACCGGGCGGCGGCGGCCGCGGCGGCTGAGGCTTCAACCGGCGAAGTTTCCGAAATCGTCGTCACCGGGACGCGCATACCTTCGCCGAACCTGACCTCGATTGCGCCGGTGACCACGATCGGCAGCGCCGACATCAAGGCGCAGGGCGTCACCCGGGTCGAAGACATCACCAACGCCCTGCCGCAGGTGTTCGCCGGTCAGGGCTCCTCGATCTCCAACGGCGCGACCGGCACGGCGACGGTGAACCTGCGGGGCCTGGGGTCGTCGCGCACCCTGGTGCTGATCGACAGCCGCCGGCTGATGCCGGGCGACCCGGCCCTGCCGTCCGCCGACCTCAACTTCATTCCCTCGGCCCTGGTCGAGCGGGTCGATGTCCTGACCGGCGGCGCCTCGGCCACCTACGGCGCCGACGCCGTGGCGGGCGTGGTCAATTTCATCATGCTGAAGAACTTCGAGGGCGTGCGCATCGACGCCCAGTACTCCGGCTACCAGCACACCAACCATGAGGGCGCCATCGAGGACGTGGTGCGCACCGCTGCGGCCGGCGCCACCGATCCCCGGCAGTTCGCCCTGCCGGCGCACAGCCTGTGGGATGGCGAGGGCTCGGAGGTCAGCCTGGTCATCGGCGCCAACGCGCCGGACGGCAAGGGCAACGTCACCGCCTACGCGACCTATCGGCAGAACAATCCGATCCAGGAATCGCAGCGCGACTTCAGCGCCTGCAACCTGAATTCCGGCACGCCCAACTTCGCGGAGTTCGGCTGCGGCGGCTCGGGCACGGCCTTCCCGGCCAGGATCGGCAGCTTCATCGTCGACCCGTCGGGGCCCGGCAACACCTTCCGGCGGCGCACCAGCTCCGACGTCTTCAACTTTGCGCCGCAGAACTTCTTCGTCCGCCCCGACGAGCGCTACAGCCTGGGCGCCTTCGCCCACTACGAAATCGCGCCCTGGGCCGAGGCCTACATGGACACCATGTTCATGGACGACCGCTCGACGGCGCAGATCGCGGCGGGCGGCATCTTCGCCGGCACCCAGACGATCAACTGCGCCAACCCGCTGCTGAGCGTCCAGGAACGGGGCCTGCTGCCCTCGACCACCGGCGCGACCTGCGCCGCCAATCCGACCGGCGTGTTCACCGGCACCGTGGCGCGGCGTCTGCAGCCCGGCGAGGGCGGCGGCCGCACCGCCGACATCCGTCACAACGACTACCGGATTGTGCTCGGCCTGAAGGGCGACCTGGGCAAGAACTGGAACTATGACGCCTACATGCAGTACGGCTCGGTCGGGTTCTCCGCCGAGGCTACCGGCAACTTCAACGCCACCCGGGTGGCCCAGGCGCTGAACGTGGTGCAGGGGCCCAATGGGCCGGTCTGCGCGCCCGGCGCCGACGCCGGCTGCGTGCCGCTGAACATCTTCACGACAGCACCGCTCTCGCAGGCCTCGCTCAACTTCCTGAACGCCAACGGCTTCACGGTCGGCAACACCAACGAGCGGGTGGTCAGCCTCGCCCTCACCGGCAAGCTCGGCGACTATGGCCTCAAAAGCCCCTACGCCTCGGACGGCGTCGGCGTGGCCCTGGGCGCCGAGTACCGCCGCGAGCACCTGGACTCCACCGCCGACTTCCTGACGCAGAACGGCCTGCTCACCGGCGTCGGCGCCTCGGCGCCGCCGGTCAGCGGCGGCTTCGACGTCTATGAGCTGTTCGGCGAGGCCCGCATCCCGCTGGTCAGCGACATGCCGCTCGCCAAGGAGATCGCACTCGAGCTCGGCTACCGGTTCTCGGACTATTCGACGATCGGCGACACCAACACCTACAAGGTGGCCGGCGAGTGGGAGGTGGTCGATGGCCTGCGCCTGCGGGGCGGCTACAACCGCGCCGTCCGCGCCCCCAACGTGATCGAGCTGTTCCTACCGCCGGCGGTCGTGCTGGACGGCACGCAGGACCCCTGCGCGGGCCTGTCCGCGTCCAACCCGCTGGTCCAGCGGTGCGCCACCATCTTCCACCTGACCCCGGCGCAGGTCCTGGGCATCGAATCCAACCCGGCCAACCAGTACTTCGGGCAGCTCTCGGGCAACGCCAACCTGAAGCCGGAGATCAGCGACACCTATACGGCGGGCATCGTCTGGCAGCCGAGCTTCGTCCCGGGACTCAACGTCTCGCTCGACTACTTCAACATCAAGGTCGACCAGTTCATCGCCAACCTGGGCGGGACCCTGATCATCAACCAGTGCGTGAACACGCAGAACCCGACGTTCTGCAACCTCGTGCACCGCGAGCCCGGCAACAATTCGCTGTTCCTCGATCCGACCGGCTTCGTGACCGACCAGACGAACAACACCGGCTCGCTGAAGACCAGCGGCGTCGACCTCAACGTCAACTACCGCACCGAGCTTTCCGCGCTCGGCCTTGGCGACAACGGCAGCCTTTCGGCCAATCTGGTCGGCACCTGGCTCGACCAGCTGATCACCCAGCCCTTGCCGGGCGGCCCGTCCTTCGACTGCAAGGGCCTCTACGGCACGGTCTGCGGCGTCCCGGCTCCGGAATGGCGCCACAAGCTTAGGGTCACCTGGGCCACGCCCTATTCCTACGGCGACTGGCTGAAGAGCCTGAGCTTCTCGGCCCAGTGGCGCTACTTCGGCAAGGTGACGCTGGACGCGTTCGACTCGAACCCGCAGCTCAACAATCCGGGCGTGCAGTACGCCAGCGACAAGGTGCTGAGCTCGCGCAGCTACCTGGACCTGACGGCGAACTTCACCGTGCACAACAATCGGAACTTCCGGGTCGGCGTGCAGAACGTGTTCGACAAGGATCCGCCGATCCTGGGCGCGTCCAACTGTCCGGCGGCGGTCTGCAACGGCGGCACGTTCCCGCAGGTCTACGATGCCCTTGGCCGCTATGTGTTCGTGGGCCTGACAGCGGACTTCTGACCGGTCGCAGGCGCATCGAAGAGAAGGGCCCGCGGGGGAAACGCCGCGGGGCCTTTGCTTGGCGCTAGGCGGGACCGATGCGGACGGCTTGGCCGATAATCGCGTCCAGCTGGGCGCGGAGGCGGTGGCCCTCCTGCGACAGGTGCAGGACGTGGCTGCGCGCGTCGTGGGGGCTGAGGAAGGGCTCGACCAGGCCCAGTGATGGGGCCAGCGACCAGGGGCTGTCGATGGGGCCCAGCGCGCAGGTTTCGCGACGCGGCCGACTGGGAAAAGCCGACGATATAGGCCAGCTCCTGGACGCTCAGGCCTTCGTTCTCGCAGGTGTAGAGGAAGGCGATGATCTCGTTGACGGTGATCTGCTTGCTGATCCCGCGAAAGAGCATGATCGCCTCGAGCAGGCTGTCCCTCTGGCGCATGACCCCTAGTCTTGCGGGGAACTGGCTTGCGGATAGCTGTTGAGCGCGCCGCTGGGCGCGCGCGGCGCGGCCGGCCGTAGCTCCAGGGCCTTGCGCTGCCGGCGCTCCCTCACCGCCAGGGTGGCCTCCGGATAGCTCGAGCGAATGAAGTCGAGGATGTCCTCCAGGCGCCGCCTGTGCTCGGCCGCCGAGAAGTAGTCGGCTGCGGGAAATTCGATGGAAATCTGGCCGCAAAGTTTCATCTGCCGGTCCTCCAATACGCTGTCACCAAATTCGAATCTGCGCGTCTGGCCCCACGTAGAGCCGGTCGCCCGGCTTCAGGCCGAAAGCGCGCTGCCAGGCGTCCACATTGCGCACCGTGTCGGCGCGGTACTCGCCCGGCGCGTGGGTGTCGGTGGCGACCTGCCGGAGCAGTGCCGCGTCGCTCTGCAGCCGCCGCCAGCGCCGGGCGAAGGCCAGGAAGAAGCGCTGGTCGCCGGTCAGGCCGCCGATCACCGGCGCCGGCTGGCCGTGCAGCGACAGGATGTAGGCGTCATGGGCGACCCGCAGGCCGGCCAGGTCCGCGGCGTCCTCGCTCAACAGCTGCTGGCCCTTCAGGCACAGGCTCGGCTTGGGGCAATAGGCGTCGTACTGGGCGGCCAGCGGCGCGGTGGCGGCGCGGAAGCGGACGAGGTCTTCCTTCGTCCACCAGTGGGTCAGCCGGCCCTGCGCGTCGTAGTCGGCGCCCAGCTCATCGAAGGTGTGGCCGATCTCATGGGCCATGGCGGCGCCGGCTGAGCCGTAGTTGGCGGCGGCGTCGCCGTGGGCGTCGAAATAGGGCGGCTGCAGCAGGCCCGCGGTGAACAGCTCGGTATTGGGCAGGAAGTAGAGGAAGCCCGCGACCTGCTGCGGATAGAAGCCGGCGATCCATTCGTCGCGGTCGACAGGCTTTGCCAGCTTGGCCGTCTCGTGGCGCCAGGCGAAGGCGTCGGCGCGGCGCAGGTTGCCGAGCGCGTCGCCGCGCACGACCTTGAGGCCGGCGTAGTCGATCCAAGTGGCCGGATAGCCCACGTCCACATGCAGGGCGTCGAGCTTGCCCAGCGACTTGGCCTTGGTCCCGGCCTCCAGCCAGTCGGCGGTGTTCAGCCGGGCGCGCCAGGCGGTGCGCAGGTCCTCGACCATAGCCGTGACGGCGGCCCTGTCCGAAGCCGGGAAGTAGCGCGCCACATAGAGCCGGCCGATGGCGTCGCCCATCACGGCCTCGGTGGCGGCGATCGCCTCGGCTGTGGCGTCAGGCGCGGCCGGGGCGCGGCCCGTGAGCTTGGTGGTGAAGGCGCGCTTTTCCTCGCCGAAGGCCTTGGGCAGGACGGCTGAGTCGTGGTCGATGAGATGGTAGGCCAGGTAGTCCTTCCAGGCCTGCAGCGGTTCGCCGGCGGCCAGTTTGGAGAGGCCGACGACCGCTAAAGGCTGCCAGACGACGAATTCGGACTGGCGGCCCAGGCCCGCGGCCTGGAAATAGGCCGCCCAGTCCATGCCCGGCGCGCGGGCGTCAAAGTCGGCCCGCCGCCATGGGTTGTCGGTCTTGAAGACATCGTCGGTGTCGGCGCGCGAAGCGTGGGTGCGGGCGAGCGCGGTCTCCAGGGCGACGATGCGTTCGGCGCGGGCGTCGGGGTCGGTGAGGCCCGCGAGCCGCAGCACCGCGGCGACGTGGGCGCGGTAGAGGCCGATGTGCGCCGCCTTGGCGGGGTCGAGATAGTCCTCACGGTCGAGGCCAAGGCCACCCTGCACGATGTGGGGGACGTAGTGGTCGGGGTCGTGGAAGCTCTGGTGAATCCAGGCGCCCAGCACCCCGGGCGTGGTGGTGTTGGTCCCATCGTCCGGAGCCATGGTCGCGCCGAGATAGGCGGCCAGCGCCTTGCGGTCGGCGACGGCGGCGATGGCGGCCAGATCTCCAGCCAGCGGCGTCACGCCCCTGGCCTCGATGGCGGCGGTGTCGAGGCGGCTCGCATAGTAGTCGCCGATCTTCTGGGCGACGCCGCCGTGCGCCTTCGATGCGGTCTCGACGATCTCGCGGACACGCCGGGCGTTGAGCGCCTTGAGCTGGGTCGAGCTATCGAAGGTGGCGACGCCGTCGGGGCGCTGGGTGGCGGCGAGCCAGGGGCCGTTGGCGTAACGGTAGAAGTCGTCTTGCGGCCGGACCGAGGCGTCGACGCCGTCGGGCGCCGCTGGGGCGGCGGACGCCGGCTGGGCCGCGGAGAGGGCGCAGGCGGCCAGCAGGGCGGAGGCGAGGCGGCGGTGGCGAAGCTCACGCATGGGAGGCCTTTCGCGTGGTGGCGGTCATGGCGGCGATCGCCACGCGGGTGTCGATGACGGTGGCGAACTCGCCGTGCAGGTCGCTGAGCGCGGCCCGGTGCACGACCTCGGCGGGCCTAAGCCGACCATCGAGCGCCAGGCGGTCGAAGGCCGCCGTGGCGTCGGCCACCACATAGGTCTCGAAGCCCAGGTTTCCCGCCATCCGCGCGGTGGTGGAGACGCAATGGTTGGTGGTCAGGCCGACGATCATCAGGGCCTCGATGTCGCGGCGGCGCAGGTCGCCCTCCAGGCTGGTGCCGATGAAGGCGGCGTTGACCGACTTACTGTAGATCGCCTCGCCCGGCAGCGGCTGCGCCTCCGGCTTGGGAGCTGCGGCCGGCGTGCCGGCACGCAGGCGCCCGTCACGGCCGGGCGAGTTGTGGTGCACGTGGATCACCGGCGCCCGGACGGCGCGCCAGACGGCGATCAGCTCGGCGATGTTGGACTCGGCGACAGGATTGTTCCGCGCGCCCCAGGCGGGGTTGTCGAACCCCACCTGCACGTCGATCACCAGCAGGGCGGTGTTCAGGCTGAGCTTCTTCACGCGCGGGTCTCCAGACGGAAGGAGCTTGATCCCGCGGGACAGGGGGGCCAAAACAGCGATGAAGCTATCGGGAATACCGATGGGATGAGCAAAGATCTCGAAGTCCGCCACTGCCGGGTGTTGGTTGCGCTGAGCGAAAGCGGCGGCGTGGCCTCGGCGGCGCGTGGTCTGGGGCTGGCCCAATCGACGGTCTCGGAGACCCTGCTGTCGCTGGAGCGGGTGATCGGCGCGCCGGTCACCGTGCGCCGCGCCGGCCGCGAGGCGACGCTGACGCCCGCCGCCCTGGCCCTGCTGCCGCACGCCCAGGCCCTGATCGCCGCGTCCGAGGCGGCGCTGGCGGCGGTGTCGGAGGAGAGCCACGAGGTGATCCGCCTGGGGACCGTGGAATCGATCAGCTCCTTCCTGTTGCCCAAGCCGCTGCGCGCCTTCCGCGAGACCTGGCCCCGGGTGGACGTCCGGGTGACCATTGGCCTGTGCGAGGAGCTGCGCAGGCGGGTGAGCCGCTTCGAGCTCGACGCGGCCCTGACCATCGAGGGCGCCGAGGCCGCGCTCGGCGGCGACGGCAGGGGTCTGCGCGCCATCTCCCCGGCCCAGCTGCGGCTGGTGGTCTCGCCGCGCAACCCCTTAGCGCAGCTTGCGGTCGGCCGGGCGGACCTAGCGGGGCGCGCGCTGCTGCTGGCCGATCCGGACGGGGCCTTCAACGCCCTGATGCAAGCCTGGCTGCGCGCCGGCGCCCAGGCCGCCCGCTTCGAATCCGCCGGCAGCGTCGATGGCGTGAAGCGGGGCGTGCAGACCAGCGACGCGGTCGGCGTGCTGCCGGACTATGCGGTGAGCGAGGAACTGGCGGCGGGCTCGCTGGTCGCGCTGCAGGTGCGCGAGACCCTGCCGAGCATCGCGCTCCGCCTCACCACCGTCGATCCGCCGTTCGAGACCTCGCCCCTGCAGAGCCTGATCGAGCAGATCGGCGCGGCGATTCGGCCCGTCTGAGGGCGCCCGCGCCATCGGAGGCCAATGGACCGCGCGGCGGGCTTGCCAGGTCCGCCATCACACCGCAGGTTCGCGGCGACTTTTCCGGGGGATTCTATCCGTGTTCAGAACCTTGATTTCCGCGCTCGCCGTTTCCGCTGTCGCCGCCGGCCCGGTGCTGGCTCAAGCGCCGCAGCCACGGCCCGACCAGGTCGAGTTCCGCGCGCTTTACAAGGAGCTGGTGGAGACCAACACCAGCCTGTCGGTGGGGTCCTGCACGCTCGCCGCCGAGCGGATGGCCGCCCATCTGAAGGCCGCCGGCTTCCCCGACAGCGACCTGCACCCCTTCGCCGCGCCCGACCATCCCAAGGAAGGCGGCCTGGTGGCGATCCTGCCGGGCAGGGACCCCAAGGCCAAGGCGGTTCTGATGCTGGCCCACCTGGACGTCGTGGAGGCCAAGCGCGAGGACTGGACGCGCGACCCCTTCACGCTGGTCGAGGAGAACGGCAACTTCTATGCCCGCGGCTCCTTCGACGACAAGGCCATGGCGGCCACGTGGGTCGACACCCTTGCGCGCTACAAGAAGGAAGGCTTCCATCCGCGCCGCACCCTGAAGATGGCGCTCACCTGCGGTGAGGAAACCAACGGCGCCTTCAACGGCGCCCAGTACCTGGCGGCCAACAAGCGCGACCTGATCGATGCTGCCTTCGCGGTCAACGAGGGCGGCGGCGGCGATCTGGATGCGGCCGGCAAGCCGATCCTGATGGGCATCCAGGTGGGCGAAAAGCTCAGCCAGAACTACACGCTGGAGGTCACCAATCCCGGCGGCCACTCCTCGCGGCCCCAGCCGGACAACGCCATCTACCACCTGGCCGCGGCGCTGACGCACATCCAGGGCTACCGCTTCCCGGTGATGTTCTCCGACACCACGCGCGGCTATTTCATCGCCATGGCCAAGACCCGCACGCCGGCCGAACAGGCGGCGCTGAAGACCCTGCTGGCCGACCCCAAGGACATGGCCGCGCGCGACCTCCTGGAAAAGGACCTCGACCTCAACGCCATCCTGCACACCAACTGCGTGGCGACCCTGCTGGAGGCCGGCCACGCCACCAACGCGCTGCCACAGCGCGCCAAGGCCAACGTCAACTGCCGCATCTTCCCCGGGACCAGCGTCGCCGAGGTGCAGGCGACCCTCGACCGGGTCATCGCCGACCCGCAGGTCAAGGTCTCGATCCGCGAGACCCGCAACGCCGTCTCCCCGCCGCCGCCGCTGGACCCCAAGGTGCTGGGCCCCGCCGAGAAGCTGTCGGCCGAGATGTGGCCGGGCATACCCAACGTGCGCGAGATGTCGGCCGGCGCCACCGACGGCGCCTTCCTGACTCCGGTCGGCATCCCGACCTACGGCATTTCCGGCGCCTTCGGCGACCCGGACGGCGACGGCGTCCACGGCCTGAACGAGCGTATCCGGGTCAAGGTGCTCTACGACAGCCGCGACTACCTCTACCGGCTGATGAAGATCTACGCCGACCAGCCCGACTGAGGCGCGGTTCCCTCCGGCGTGCTAGCCTCGCCGAAAAAGGAGGGGGAAATGACGATGATCCGGTTCAGAGGCGCCGCGCTGGGCGTGGCGCTGTTCGCGCTGACGGCGGGCTCGGTGGGCGCTCAGCCGCCGAAGTTCGACATCCATTCGCCGATCGACCCGTCGCGCGGCGACGCGCTGTCGAGCCCGACCTATCACGGGCCGGAAGTGCTCAAGTTCGTCGGCGTGAAGCGCGGCTGGAAGGTGGCCGACATCTTCCCCGGCCGGTTCACCACCGCCTTTGCCGAGGCGGTCGGGCCGAAAGGCCACGTCATCGGCTTCATGCCGGAAGAAATCTTCAAGGTGCATCCGGCCCTTGTCGACCTGCAGGCCAAGCGGGCGACCGATCCGGCCTGGAAAGGGATCGAAGTCCTGCGGGCGCCGATGAACGACATGGCGCTGCCCGATGGTCTGGACGCCGTCTTCATTCGCCAGAATTACCACGACCTGCATGTGCGCTTCATGGGCCCGGCGGACGTGCCGGCGTTCAACAGGAAGGTCTTCGCCGCCCTGAAGCCCGGCGGCGTCTTCATCATCATCGACCACGTGGCGCCGGCCGGCATGGACGAGACCGCCGCGGTCAACCGCCTGCACCGCATCAACCCGGCCGATGTGCGCGCCGAGGTGGAGGCCGCGGGCTTCAAGTTCGACGGCGAGAGCGCGGTCCTGGCCATGAAGGACGACGCTCACGACAAGATGGTCCTGGACCCGGTGATCCTGGGCAAGACCGATCAGTTCATGTTCCGGTTCCGCAAGCCGAGGTAGGGCCGACGGCCCCGCCTGGGTTTCGGCGCCGAAATAAGGCGCGAACGCTTGCTCCGGAGCGCCGGTCGCGCGATGTTATGAGCCACGGAGTCTCATTGAACTCCGACCATTTGGGAGACTGACGCCATGCGACGCGCCCTCGTACTCGCGCTGGGAACCGCTCTTGCGACCGCCGGCCTGGCTGTCGCGGGCCTGGCGATCGCCGCCGACGCGCCGAAGGCCGCGCCCGCCAAGGCGGTCAAGACCGACGCCGATCCGACCATATCGCCGCCCGGCTGGAAGACGCCGAGGAACGCCATGGGCCAGCCGGACCTCTCCGGCTACTGGTCCAACGCCACCATGACGCCGCTGACCCGCAACTCGAGGCTGACCGACAAGCTGGTGGTGCCCAAGGAGCAGGCGGTGGAACTGGAGAAGGTCTTCGCCGACGCGCTGGCCGCCGCCGACGCGCCCACCGACCAGAAGAAGGGGCCCGGCGCCGTCACCGACCCGAACTCGGCGGAGGCTAAGCTCGTCAAGATCCGGCCCGACTTCGCCGCGGCCGGCGGGGACGTGGGCGGCTACAACACCTTCTGGATCGATCCGGGCAACCACATGATGGAGGTAAACGGCGAGTATCGCTCCTCGATCATCACCACCGCCAACGGCCTGCCGCCGACCCGCAAGCCCGGCGCCTCGCCGCCGGCCCGCTACCGCGACGTCTACGACAGCTATGAGTACCGCGGCTACGGCGACCGCTGCATCATGGGCTTTGGCCGCAACTCCAGCCCGCCGATGCTGGCCAACGGCTATTACAACAACAACTACTACATCCAGCAGTCGCCGGACGCCGTGGCCATCCAGGTCGAGCTGATCCACGACACCCGCATCGTGCGCCTGAAGGGCGGCCACCTGCCAGACGCCATCCGGCCGCTGATGGGCGACTCGATCGGCCACTTCGAGGGCGACACCCTGGTGGTCGAGACCACGAACTTCCCGCAGAGCGACAACTTCATGGGCTCCTGGAAGAACCTGAAGGTCACCGAGCGCTTCACCCGTGTCTCGCCCACGCGCATCAACTACCAGTTCCAGGTGGAAGACCCGGACGCCTGGGACAAGGCCTGGGGCGGCGAGTACGACTTCTCCCCGTTGAAGGGCATCGTCTACGAATACGCCTGCCACGAGGGGAACTATGCGCTCCCCGCCATCCTGGCCGGCGCGCGCCGACAAGAGCAGGAAGCCGCTGCCAAGGCCGCCTCCGCGAAGTCCGGCGGGCAGTAGACATCTGCCACTCTGGGCGGGCCGCAAGACGGCCCGCCTTGATTCATTCGCTCAGGCGCCGCCCACTGGGGTGAGCTTGGGGACGCGGCGGCATGCATATCGACCCGAATGACGAAACCCTGCTGGGGGTGATCATCGGCGCGGTGCTGGCCTCCATGGGCGGGCTGGTGTCGGGGCGGCTCGAGCAGCATCTGCGCCGCCGCGAACGCGAACAGAGCGCGGCGCAGCTGTTCGGCGAGATCCTGGCGGCGCTGAAGCTGATCCTGCGGATGGGCAATGAGGCGCGCGGGCGTGGCGAGCCCTACGGCGCGATCACGCTGCGGTTCCTGAAGGCCGCCGAACGCGAGACCCAGATCTATGAGCGCAATCGCGAGACTCTGTTCGACGTGCGCGACACCGCGCTTCGGGCGCGCACGCACCTCTTGCTGCTGCAGATCATCCTGACGCTGGATTCCTTCTTCGAGATCAACCAGGCGATGGCCGGCGGCGCCTCAGGCGACGCGTTTCGGCCGTCCGGGGGCACGCCTGGAGGCGATCCGCGCGACGGGCCGTTCGACTTCCTGATGGAGCTGCACGCGCTGATCTCGTCGCAGCTGGAAGCCTACGAGAAGATCGCCCGTCAGACCTTCGATGCCCATGACGCAGCGGTGCAGCAGACGCTGGGCCCACGCGCGCCGCCCGCAGGGCCCTAGCCGCCGTCAGGCCGTCGCCTTGACCCCGAAGCGCTGGGCAGAGCGGGCCTTGGCTTTCTGAGCCTCGGTCTCGCGGTCGCGCGGCGGGGCGTGGGTCTCCAGGTTGTGCAGCAGCCGGTGTCCTGCCTCGAACACCTCCTCGATGGCGGCGTTGAACGCCGCCTCGTTGGCTTTCGACGGCGCGTTGAAGCCGGCGAGCTTGCGCACGAACTGCAGCGAGGCCGCGCGAATCTCATCGTGGGTCGCAGGTGGCTCAAAATTGAACAGGGTCTTGATGTTGCGGCACATCGGCGTGGGCTCCGGCTAAGAGCGCAAACCTGCGCGCGCAGGGCGCGGCGTTCAATCGAGATAAGAGGGGTGGGGTCGCTCTCCCGGCCTTAGAACTGAACGCAAGGCCGGGAGAGCGGCGCACGTGACGTTGTGAAAGGGCGCAAATGCCCACCGTGCGTGACCCCTACTTCAAGTTCGGCGCCAAGTGCCCGGCGGACGCACCGCACTTGCTAGATTGTGCCCAATCCGCCATATCCCCGCGCGGAGATCGGCGGCGGGCGGACGCTTCGCCAACCTGGTCAGGGCCGGAAGGCAGCAGCCACAACGAATTCCGTTCCGGGTCGCCGTTCGGTCTCCACCTCTTCCTAAAACCCGTTCATCGGGCTCGGCTTGTCCGACGCACCAGGGCGGTGCGCCTCACGCGCGGGCTATCCTTGCCGGCGGGGCGCCAGAGGCGGCGGCGGCGGCCGGGGCGCGGGTTGCGGTGGCATTTCCCCGTAGCGATTGGCCCCCTGCTGGCTGGGACCCCACAGCAGGAAGCCCAGCAGGCCGAGCGCGCCGATGTAGAGGAAGTTGCTGGCGAAGACGGCCAGGAAGCCCGGCGGCATCGCAGCGCCATCTCCGACAGAGGCGAAAACCTTCGGCATGGCCACGAGGCTGAAGCCCAGGAACGGCAGGGGCATCAGCCCCAGCAGGCCGGTCAGGCCGCGGTCGTGCAGCCGCCGCGTGACGGCCGCCGCCAGCAAGAGGGCGCCGAGGCCGATCGCCGCGCCCATGCGCTGAATGGTCTGTCCGAAATCGGCAAAGAACTCAGGGTGCGACCCCTGGATCGAGATTGAATAGGTCCCTGGGCCCTGCGTGACGCTGGCCTGATCCGGGTGCGCCGCCGCGAACTGCTGCATCTTCGTCAGCGTCTCAGTGAAGCCTGGCAGGAACACCGCCGCCCCGACCGCCATCGTCAGGACGAAGATGACGAGGGCGTAGGCCCAGAAGGCTTCGGCCTCGTCGCGCCCGGTGAAGACCAGAACGCGGCGAAAACCGCGAAGGATGTTGCCCATGGTTCGTTTCCCCCTCGCGCGAGGGTAGCGAACGCCGAGGCTTCGCCTCAAGCCCATCGCGACAGCGCCTCGGGCGAGCGCTTTTTCTGTGCGCGATCCGCTCGGTGGGGGCTTTGCGCTTTGCCGTGCGCGGGGCCTGCTCTTACATGGGCCTCATGGCCGACGAAGACGACCGGAAGCTCGATGACGATGAAGGGCTGCCTGATGGGCCGCCCGCCATCGACATGTTCGGAGGCGCGCCGGCTCCGGCCCCGACGCTGAGCGACGACGCCTCGGCGGCCTACACGGTCATCGCGCGCAAGTACCGGCCCAGGACCTTCGACGATCTCTATGGCCAGGAGGCCATGGTGCGGACGCTGAAGAACGCCTTCGCGTCGGGCCGCATCGCGCACGCCTTCATGCTCACCGGCGTCCGGGGCGTGGGGAAGACGACGACGGCGCGGCTGCTGGCCCGCGCCCTCAACTACGAGAGCGACACGATCCACGAGCCGACGCTCGACCTGACGGTGGAGGGCATCCACTGCAAGTCGATCATCGAAGGGCGGCACATGGATGTGCTGGAACTCGACGCCGCCAGCCGCACCAAGGTCGATGAGATGCGCGAGCTGTTGGACGGGGTCCGCTATGCCCCGACCTCGGCGCGCTACAAGGTCTACATCATCGACGAAGTGCACATGCTCTCGACCCAGTCGTTCAACGCCCTGTTGAAGACGCTGGAAGAGCCGCCGCCGCACGCCAAGTTCATCTTCGCCACCACCGAGATCCGCAAGGTGCCGGTGACCATCCTGTCGCGCACCCAGCGGTTCGACCTGCGGCGGGTCGAGCCTGAGGTGATCGTCAAGAACCTGGAGATGATCAGCGAGGCCGAGGGCGCGCGGGTCGAGGCCGAGGGGCTGATGCTGATCGCCCGGGCCGCCGAGGGCAGCGTGCGCGACGCCCAGTCGATGCTCGACCAGGCCATCGTCCAGGCCGAGCCCGGCCAGACGGTCACCGCGGCCACCATCCGCGACATGCTCGGCCTCGCTGATCGAGCCCAGACAATCTCCCTGTTCGAGCAGCTGATGCGCGGCGAGGCGGGGCCGGGAATCGAGACCTTCCGCACCCTCTACGGCTACGGCGCCAATCCGGACCAGGTGATGCTGGATCTGCTGGATCACTGCCATGGCGCCTCGGTTGCCAAGATGATCGGGCCGCAGGCGCTGGTGATGCCCAAGGACCAGTCGGCCCGGCTGGCGGCGGTGGGCGCGGCGATTTCAGCCGGCACGCTCTCGCGGCTCTGGCAGCTGACGCTGAAGGCCTACGAGGAGGTGCGCCGAGCGCCCGATGCGGCGGCGGCGGCCGAGATGGCCCTGATCCGGCTGGCCTACGCCGCCGACCTGCCGGGGCCGGAGGAGGCGCTGAAGCGCCTGCAGGCGGGCGAGGCGCCGGCGGGCGGCGGCGGCGCGCCGGGTGGGCCTTCGGGCGGTGGCGGCGGGGCCGTGGCGTCCGGCGGCGGATCGACCAATCCGGTGGCGCGAAGCTTCGCGTCTCCACAGCCGCAGGTGTCGAGTGAACCGGTCGCGGTGATCAATACGTTCGAGGAGATGCTGGCCCTGATCGAGAAGAAGCGGGACATCTCGCTGAAGCTCGACGTGGAGCGGTTCGTCCGGCCGATCAGCTTCCGCCCCGGCGCCATCGAATATGAGCCCGCGCCCGGCGCGCCGGTGAACCTGGCGCAGCGGCTGGTGGGGCGGCTCAAGGAGTGGACCGGCGAGCGGTGGCTGATCGCCGCGCAAGGCGGTGGTGGGGCCGAGAGCCTCTGGGAACGCCAGAAACGCGAGGAGCGCGAGGTCCGCAGCGAGATCGAGCAGGATCCCTTCGTGCTGGCGGTGATGAAGACCTTCCCCGGCGCCGAGATCCTCGGCGTTCGCACCCTGCCGCAAGCCGAAGCCCCCGAAGGCACGGCGACCCCGGCCGACGAGGAGGGGGATGATGATGACTAGGACCGCGCTTGCGGCCTTGGCGGCCGGCCTGGCTCTCGCCTCCGCCGCCCACGCCCAGCCCGCGCCGCCGCTGATCAATGAGCCGATGGCGATCGCGCCGGGGCTCGACGCGCACATGGTCGTCATCAACATCGCCCCGGCCGGCGAGGGGCCGCTGACCACGGCGGGGCAGCGGGGCCATCGGCATCCCGCCTCGACCTATGCCTATGTGACCCAGGGCGCGGTGATCAATCGGCTGGGCGATCAGCCGGAGCGGCGGTTCGATGTGGGCCAGGCGTGGTCTGAAACGCCCAACCAGCCGCACTATATTGTCAACGCCAGCCGCACCGAGCCGGCCCAGCTGGTGGTCGTGCAGATCGTCAAGGCCGGGACCACAGTGCTCACCGAACCGCTGCCCCTGAAGGAGGGCTCCAAGTGAAAGACCTCTCCTCGCTGATGAAGCAGGCCCAGGCCATGCAGCAGAAGATGGGCCAGGCGCAGCAGGAGCTGGAGCAGATGGTGCTGCTGGGCCAGGCGGGCGACGGGTTGGTGAAGGTGACCCTGCGCGGGACCGGCCAGATCACCCGCGTCGACATCGACGACAGCCTGATTGTCCCGGGCGAAGCCGACATGGTCGGCGACCTGGTGGCCGCCGCCCACGCCGACGCCAAGCGCCAGCTCGACGCCCGTTCCGCCGAGCTGATGCAGAAAGCGGCCGGCCCGCTCGCCGGGATGCCCGGCATGCCGAAGTTCTAGCTTGGCCGCCTCCGCCGGACCCGAGATCGAGCGGCTGATCAGCCTGCTCTCCAAGCTGCCGGGCCTGGGGCCGCGGTCGGCCAGGCGTGCGGCCCTGGCGCTCTTGAAGAAGCGGGAGCAACTGCTGACCCCGCTGGCCGATGCGCTGGCCGAGGCGGCGGCGCGGGTGAAGGTCTGCACGACCTGCGGCTCGCTGGACACCCAGGACCCTTGCGCCATCTGCGCCGACCGCTCGCGCGACGGGGCGTTGATCTGCGTGGTCGAAGAGGTGGGCGCGCTGTGGGCCATGGAGCGGGCGAGCGCATTTCGCGGCCGCTACCACGTGCTGGGCGGATTGCTGTCGGCGCTGGACGGCGTGGGACCGGATGCGCTGCGGGTGAACGGTCTGGTGGCGCGGGCCTCGGACGGCGAGGTCCGCGAGGTGGTCCTGGCGCTGCCGGCCACGGTCGATGGCCAGACCACGGCGCATTACCTCGCCGACCGGCTTGGCCAGGGCGCCAACGTGTCGGTGACCATGCTGGCGCGCGGCGTGCCGGTGGGCGGCGAGCTGGACTGGCTGGACGACGGCACCATCGCCCAGGCCATGCGGGCGCGGCGGCCGGCCTGAGCGGGATCAGGGTGGCCGCGACTCACCTAAGCCGCTAAGAACACAGCATGAACGGGTACCTGATCCTCGCCTTCGTGAGCGCTGTCGTGGCCGTGGCGGCCGTCGCCTGGGCGCTGTGGGAGCGGTCGAAGGGGCGGATGCAGGCGGAGAACGCCCGCGTCCAGGCCGAACTGGTCTCGAGCCAGGTGGCGCAGTCGGCGGCGGGCGTGGCCGAGGCGATCCTCAAGAAGAACGAGGAAGCGATCCACAACCGCGAACAGCTGGCGCAGGCGCGGCTGGAGGCGCAGCTCAAGCCCGTGGCCGAAAGCCTGCAGAAATTCCAGGAGCATGTGGCGCTGGTCGAGAAGACGCGCGTCGAGGAGACCGGCGGCCTGAAGGAACAGATCGCCGCCCTCCTGCTGGCCTCGACGGCGACGCAGGACGAGGCGCGCAAGCTGTCGTCGGCGCTGCGTCGCGGGGCCGGCGTCCAGGGACGTTGGGGCGAGCAGACCCTGCGCAATGTGTTGGAACAGGCCGGCCTTTCCAGCTTCTGCGACTTCACCGAACAGGCCTCCACCGACACGGAGGAGGGCCGGCGGCGGCCCGACGTCATCGTCAAGCTGCCGGGCGGCGGGGTCTTCGTCATCGACGCCAAATGCTCGCTAAACGCCTTCCTGGAACTGCAGGACGCCGAGGGCGATGGCGAGCGTGAGGCCGCGGGCCTGCGCCACGTGCAGAGCGTTCGCAGCCATATCGCCGGCCTGTCGGCCAAGGCCTATTGGGACCAGTTCGACGGCTCGCCGGACTTCGTGGCGATGTTCGTGCCGCTGGACTCGGCGCTCGCCGCCGCGGTCGACCGCGCGCCGGCGCTGATGACCGAGGCCATGGACCGCAAGGTGGTGATCGTCACGCCGACCACGCTGTTCGCGCTCTGCAAGGCGGTGGTCTACGGCTGGCGGGTCGAGGAGCAGGCGGCCAACGCCCGGACGATCGCCGAGCTGGGGCGCGAGCTTTACAAGCGCATCGCGACCATGGGCGCGCACGCGGGCTCGGTCGGCAAGGCGCTGGAGGCGGCGGTGGCGCGCTACAACCAGTTCGTAGGCTCGCTGGAGACCCAGGTCCTGACCCAGGCGCGGCGGTTCGAGGAGCTGAAGGTCGACCACGAGGGCCGCAAGGTCGAGGTGCTGGAGCCGCTGGATACGGCGGTCCGCCCCCTCGCCAAGCTGCCGACCGAGCCTCCGCCGCAGGTGCGGCTGGTGAAGGGCGACGAGGCCTGATCGGGCCATGGGGCCATTCGCCCACCTTGACGGTCGGGTATCACACCCCTAACTGCCCGCCATGGCCCTGCGAGACATCCTTGTTGTTCCCGACCCGACCCTGAAGAAGGTCTCAGCTCGCGTTGACGTGGTCGACGACGACCTGCGCGCGCTGATGGATGACATGCTCGAGACCATGTACGCCGCGCCCGGTATCGGGCTGGCGGCCATCCAGGTGGGCGTGCCCAAGCGGGTGATCGTCATGGACATCTCCCGCGAGGAGGAAGAGCGGGCCCCGCGGTTCTTCGTGAACCCGGAGATCCTGTGGGCCTCGGAAGAGACCGCGCCCTATGAGGAGGGCTGCCTGTCGGTGCCGGAGATCTATGACGAGGTCGAACGGCCGGCGCGGGTGAAGCTGCGCTACCAGGACTACCAGGGCCAACTCATCGAGGAGGACGCCGAGGGTCTGTTCGCCGTCTGCATCCAGCACGAGATGGACCACCTGGACGGCGTCCTGTTCATCGACCACCTGTCCCGGCTGAAGCGCGAGCAGGCGGTGAAGAAGGTCAAGAAGCAGGCGAAGGCGGCTTAGTTCCTCCCCTTGGGGGAGGTGGCGCGAAGCGCCGGAGGGGGCTTCCTCCACTGTTTGAGCGGGCCCCCTCAGTCAGCTTCGCTGACAGCTCCCCCGAAGGGGAGCAACTTTCTATTTCTTGCTGACGTCGTCCTTGGCCTTGTTGAGGGCCGCGTCGGTCTTGTCGCCGGCGTCTTTCGCGCCTTCCTTCAGCTTCTCGCCGGCCTTGTCGGCGGCGACCTTGGTCTTGGCGGCGGCTTCTTCCGTGCCCTGCTTGATGTCCGAGCCGAGTTCCTTGGCGGCCGGCGCGTTGGCGACATCCTTGGCGGCGGCGGCGGTGTCATGCCCGATGGCCTTCAGGTCGTCGGCGGTCTTCTCGGTGGTCGCCTTGGAGCAGGCTGCGAGCGCCAGCCAGAGACCCAGCACAACGGCGAGATGGGAGTTGCGCATGACAAGCTTGGCGGCGGCTTTCATGGGGGTGGGCGTCCTTCGAACTACGGTTAACGAACGGTTAAGCTCCAACTGTGGTTCCGACTGCAAGACCCGCGCCTTTGCGGGACCGACGCCCACGGGTAGAACCCGCCCATGCGGATCGCCTTCCTGGGAACTCCCGACTTCGCGCTCGCCGCGCTGCGCCGCCTGGTGGCCGGCGGCGAGTATGAGATCGCCTGCGTCTATTCCCAGCCGCCGGCCCCGCGCGGGCGCGGCCACACCCTGCAGCCTTCGCCGGTGCATGCGTTTGCGCTCGATCAGGGACTGATCGTCCGTACGCCTGTCTCGATGCGGGACCCGGGTGAGATCTTCGCCTTCGAGGCCCTGGAGCTGGACGCCGCGGTGGTGGTGGCCTTCGGCCAGATCCTGGTGCGCGAGGTGCTGGAGGCGCCCCTGCTGGGGACCTTCAACCTGCACGGCTCGCTGCTGCCCCGGTGGCGCGGCGCAGCCCCGATCCAGCGCGCGGTGATGGCCGGCGATCCGGTGACCGGGGTCGAGGTGATGCGCCTGACCGAAGGGCTGGACGAGGGGCCGGTGCTGGCGTCGGAGAGCCTGCGCATCGGGCCGCTGGATACGGCCGGCACGGTGCACGACCGGATGGCGGTGATCGGGGCGGAGCTGCTGGCCGCGACCCTGCCGTTGATCGAGGCGGGAACGGCGGTTGAGCGAGCGCAGACCGAGGATGGCGTCACCTACGCCAAGAAGATTCGGCCCAAGGAGGCGAAGCTCGATTGGGGGAAGCCGGGCGTTGAGATCGACCGCAAGATCCGCGGGCTCTCGCCGTTTCCGGGCGCCTGGTTCCTGTTGCCGACCGAGAAGGGGCCGGTTCGAGTCAAGGCGCTGTTGTCGGCGTTCGAAGATATTGAGGGCCCCGCGGGCCAGGTGCTGGACGATAGGCTGCTGGTCGGGACCGGCGAGGGCGCGGTGCGGCTGCTGCGCGTGCAGCGTGAGGGCAAGGGTCCGCAGGACGCCGAGACCTTCCTGCGTGGCGCGGCCGTCGCGGTCGGGACGCAGCTCGGCTGATGCCCCGCTACCGGCTCCTGCTGGAATATGACGGCGGCCCTTACAACGGCTTTCAGGCCCAGGCCGGCCAGCCGACGGTGCAGGGTTCGCTGGAGCGCGCGGTCGCGGCCTTCTGCGGCGAGACGGTGCGGGTGCACGCGGCAGGGCGCACCGACACCGGGGTCCACGCGACGGGACAGATGGCGCACGTCGACCTTGCGAAGGATTGGCCGGCGGAGACGGTGCGCAACGCGCTGAACGCCCACCTGCGCGGCGAGCCCATCGTGGTGCTGGCGGCCGACGTGGCGCCGGAGGGCTGGCACGCGCGGTTCTCGGCGACCGAGCGGCGCTACCGCTACCGCATCCTCAATCGCGTCAGCCCGCCGGGCCTGGAGCGCGGCCATGTCTGGCACGTGAAGGCGGAACTGGACGCCGACGCCATGCATGCCGCCGCCCAGGTCCTGACCGGCGTCCACGACTTCACCACCTTCCGCGATGTGAACTGCCAGGCCAAGTCGCCGGTGAAGACGCTGGACGTGGCGCGGGTCAGCCGCGAGGGCGACGAGGTGGTGCTGGTGTTCGAGGCACGCTCGTTCCTGCACCGGCAGGTCCGCTCGATGACCGGCTCCATCGCTGAGGTGGGTATTGGCCGCTGGACGGCGGACGACCTCGCCGCGGCATTGGACGCCAGGGACCGCAAGGCCTGTGGCCAGGTGGCGCCGGCCGACGGGCTGTACCTGACGGGCGTCTCGTACGAAGGCGAGTGAGTCTGCCCTAAGCCTCCACCGCTTGCGGGGGAGGTGGGCCGAAGGGTCGGAGGGGGCGTTGGGATGGGCAGTGCGGTTGCAGCGCCCCCTCCACCACTTCGTGGTCCCCCTCCCCCGTAAACGGGGGATGTTCTTGGCTCATTCGACCGGGAACGCCGCGAAGTAGCGCTCGATCAGCTTCTCGTAGACCGCCTGCAGCTGGCGGATCTCAGCGACGGGGGCGCCCTCGTCGACCTGGTGCATGGTCTTGCCGACCAGGCCCAGTTCGACCACTGGGCAGAGCGCGCGGATGAAGCGGGCGTCCGACGTGCCGCCGGAGGTGGAGAGTTCGGGGTCGCGCCCGGCCACGTCGCGCACGGCGGCGGCGGCGACGTCGGTGAACGGGCCGGGCTCGGTGAGGAAAGCCTCGCCGCTGATCTGCGGCGTGACGGTGACGCGGCCGTTGAAGTCATGCCCTTCGGATTCCGCCGCACCCTCGATCCAGCGGGCGAGGTCTTCGCCGGTGTGGTTGGGGTTGAAGCGGATGTTGAGCCTGGCTCTGGCGACGCCCGGAATGACGTTGGTGGCGGTGTTGGGCACGTCGATCTGGGTGATCTCCAGGTTCGACGGCTGGAACTCCGGATAGCCCTCATCCAGCACGCGGTCCTGCAGGCGCAGCAACAGCCGCAGCAGCACCGGCACGGGATTGGCGGCGCGGTGCGGGTAGGCGACGTGGCCCTGGACGCCCTCGACGGTGATGTCGACGTTGATCGAGCCGCGCCGGCCGACCTTGATCATGTCGCCAAAGGTCTCCGCCGAGGTCGGTTCGCCGACCACGCAGTGGCTGATCACCTCGTCTTCGATGTCCAGCGCCTCGACCACCATCTTGGTGCCATGGGTGGCCACGCCCTCTTCGTCGCCGGTGATGAGGAAGGAGAGCGAGCCCAGGACCTGGCCCGCCGCGATGGCCGTTTCCGAGGCCGCGGCGAAGGCGGCGATGGCGGACTTCATGTCGACGGCCCCGCGGCCGATCAGGACGCCGTCCACCTCCTTGGCCTCGAAAGCGCCCTGGCTCCAGGCCGCCGCATCGCCCACCGGGACCACGTCGGTGTGGCCGGCGAAGCAGAGGTTGGGGCTGACGGTCCCGTAGCGGGCGTAGAGGTTCTCGATCTCGCCGAACTTCATGCGGCGGCAGGCAAAGCCCAGGCCGCTCAGGGTCGCCTCGACGATGTCCATGGCCCCGGCGTCGGCGGGGGTCACCGAAGGCGCGCGGATCAGCTGTTTCGTCAGGTTGATCGCGTCGATCAATCTCGCCCCCGTCGTTTCTGCCGCCTAGATAGGGGGCTCTCCTAGACCGGAATGACCCCATGCCCAAGATCGACATCGAAACCGCGCCCACCCGTTTCGGCACCGGCTATCCGCCGCCCTATGACGCGCCGTGCAAGGACCGGCGGCGCTGGAAGCTCGGCGACGCGGCGGGCCTGACCCAGTTCGGGGTCAATCTGTTGCGGCTCGCGCCCGGCGTCTGGTCGAGCCAGCGGCACTGGCACACGGCCGAGGATGAGTTCACGTGGGTGGTCAGTGGCGAGGTGGTGCTGGTCACCAACGAGGGCGAACAGCTGCTGCGGGCCGGCGACTGCGCGGGGTTCCCGGCCGGCGTGCCGAACGGGCATCAGTTCCAGAACCGCTCGAACGGCGAGGCGGTGCTGCTGGAGGTGGGGTCGCGGCGCGAGGCCGAGGACGGCTGCGACTATCCGGACATCGACCTGATGCTGGCCGACGGCGCCAGCGAGTACCAGCACCGGGACGGCACGCCCTACACAGATACGAAGACGGCGCGGAGCCGTTAAGAGCTAGGTCGGCGGCGCCGCGGCGATCTCAAGCTCGCGGGCGGTCACCAGCTTCAGGGTCAGGGGATTGAGCGTTTCGAGGCGCTCTTCCAGGCGCGAGACAAAACCCACGCGATCGCGCACGTCGAGCGGCTGCAGCTGATCGGGACCGAAGCGCCACCATTCGGCGGCCTGCAGGCGGGCTGCGAGCGCGTCTGGGAACCGCATCCGGATCACCCGGGCCGGCACGCCGCCGACCACGGCGTAGGCCGGGACGTCGCGGGTCACCAAGGCGCGGGCGCCGACGATCGCGCCGTCGCCAATCCTGATCCCGCCCGAGAGCGTCACGCCCTGACCGATGAAGACGTCGTGGCCGATTTCCACGCCCGGCGAGATGCTGTCGGCGAAGGTATGGACCTGGTAGGCCGCGGCATTGGCTTCGTCGCTCAGATAGGTGGCCAGGCCCTCATGCCCGTTCGGTGAATAGAAAACCGGCGAGGTCGAAGCCCATTCGTTGGGATGTTGCGACTGGATGAACTCCAGGCCGCCGCCGATGGAGCAGTAGCGGCCAAGTTTCGTGGAGGGCAGGAGCTGGCTGCGGGTATAGGAGAAGGCGCCCATGCGAAGCGGCAGCACGTTCCCGGCCTGGATTTCGCAATGGGGCTCTAGCGCGCAGTCCCCGGCGTACCAAAGCCGCTGCCCTTCCCGCCAACGATCGGCGCCCAGGAAAGCATGCGATATCCGCCGCTCTCGCAGGAGGTCGAGGAGGGCCTGGGTGACCGTGAGCATGGGCCGACGAGATCACACTCCCCCTGGACGGCCTAGTCCCTGAGCAGCTCGTTGATGCTGGTCTTGGAGCGCGTGCGTTCGTCGACCGTCTTCATGATCACCGCGCAGTAGGTGGACGGCATGCCCTCGTGCGGCGAGGGCCGCGAGCCGGCCATCAGCACGGAGTAGGGTGGCACCTCGCCGGTGATGGTCTCGCCGGTCTTGCGGTCGATGATCGGGGTGGTCGAGGTCAGGTAGACGCCCATGGAGAGCACGCTGCCCTCGCGCACGATGACGCCTTCGGCGACCTCGGAGCGGGCGCCGATGAAGCAGTTGTCTTCGATGATCGTCGGGTTGGCCTGCAGGGGCTCCAGCACGCCGCCGATGCCGACGCCGCCCGAGAGGTGGCAGTGCTTGCCGATCTGGGCGCAGGAGCCGACCGTCGCCCAGCCATCGACCATGGTGCCTTCGCCGACGTAGGCGCCGATGTTGATGAACGAGGGGACGGCGACGACGCCCTTGGCGAGGAAGGCGCCCTTGCGGATGATGCTGCCGGGGACGGCGCGGAAGCCCGCCGCCTCGAAGCGCGCGGCGTCCCAGCCGGTGGTCTTCAGCGGGATCTTGTCCCAGTAGGGGCCCGGCGCATCGACCTGGCTGAGGCCATTGGGGGTCAGGCGGAAGAACAGCAGGATCGCCTGCTTGGCCCATTGATGGGTGACCCAGGTTCCGTTGGCCTCGCGCTCCGCGACGCGCAGGGTCCCGGCGTCCAGGCGCTCGATGGTCTCCATGACCGCGTCACGCACCGGGCCCTTGGTGGCGAAGCTGATCGCGTCGCGGTCTTCCCAGCCGGCTTCGATGACCCGCTGCAGGTCATTGTGATCGGGCGTGCTCATCAGGCGGCATCTTTCAGCTGGGCCTGCGCCAGGAAGGGCGCGAGCCGGTCGATCTTGTAGTCGATGAAGGCGGCGGTCGAGGCCTGGGCGTAGGGCCCGACCAGGACGGTGGTCATGCCGAGGTCGGCGGCGGGCTTCAGATTGCGCTCGCTGTCCTCGAAGAAGACGGTCGTCGCCGGGTCGATGCCGTGCTCGGCGTTGATCCGCGCGAAGGTGGCGGGCGCGGGCTTGGGCACATAGTCGGCGCTGCCGATGTCGAAGATGCCGTCGAAGAGCTCGGTCATGCCCAGGTGCTTGAGCACGCGCTCGGCGTGGAAGGCGTCGGCGTTGGTGAAGATCAGCCGGCGGCCGGGCAGGCGCGCGATGGCGGCGACCAGCTCCAGGTCGCGGGCGACGCCCTCCAGCGGCATATCGTGGAAGATGGTGTGGAAGTCGGCCGGATCGACGCCGTGGTGCTCGACGAGGCCGCCGAGCGTCAGGCCGTAGTCGGCCAGGTACTGCTTCTGGAGGCGATAGGCGTCGTCGCGGGGCAGGCCGGTGACCCGCATCACGTACGCGGTCATCCGCCGCTCGATCTCCGCCATCACGCCGCTCTCGGCCGGATAGAGGGTGTTGTCGAGGTCGAACAGCCAGGTGTCGACGTGGCGCAGGTCCGCAGGCTGGGGCTCGGCCGTCATTCTTTGACGCCCCTACTCACAGACCAGCGTGCCCGCCCCGTGCTCGGTGAACAGCTCGACCAGCATGGCGTGCGGTCGCCGGCCGTCGAGAATGACCACGGCGCCGACCCCGGCCTCGACCGCGGCGATGCAGGTCTCGAGTTTGGGGATCATGCCGCCGGTGGCGACACCGTCGACGATGGCCATGCGAGCCTCCGACACGGTCAGCTGGCGGACCAGCTCGCCATCCTTATCGAGCACGCCGGCCACGTCGGTGAGCAGCAGCATGCGCTTGGCGCCCAGCGCGCCGGCCAGCGCGCCGGCCACGGTGTCGGCGTTGATGTTGTAGGTCTGGCCGTCCTCGGCGACGCCGATCGGGGCGATGACTGGGATGTAGTCCTCGTCGGCGAAGATCAGGGCCTGGATCAGCTTGGGATCGATCCGCGTGGGTTCGCCGACGAAGCCCAGGTCGACCTCCTGCTCGATCAGGGAGTCCGGGTCCTTCTTGGTGCGGGTGGCCTTCTGGACGGTGATCAGCCGCGCGTCCTTGCCAGACAGGCCCACGCCGCGCACGTCCGCCTCGCGGCCCGCCAGCGTGATCCAGTTGGCGATCTCCTTGTTGATCGCGCCGGAGAGGACCATCTCGGCAACTTCCATGGTCACCGCGTCGGTGACCCGCAGGCCGTCGATGAAGGTCGACTTGACGCCGGCGCGCTCCAGCATGGCGCTGATCTGCGGCCCGCCGCCGTGTACGATCACTGGATGCAGGCCCAACATCTTCAAGAGCACACAGTCGGCGGCGAACTGCTTGGCGACCTCTTCCTCGCCCATGGCGTGGCCGCCGTACTTGATGACCACGGTCTCGCGGTCGTAGCGCTGAATGTAGGGCAGGGCCTCGGCGAGCGTCCTGGCGGTTGCCCAGCCTTGAGCGCTGTCGGCCTGGCCTTGAGTGTCGCCGGTTGAAGTTGGAGTGGTCACGGCGCGCCTAAGCCCTTGCGGTTTGGAGCGCTCCGATAGCGGACGCAGGCGGCCCTGTCACCTTTGCGCGGCGCTCAGGCGGTGCGGGCGAAGGTGCGGATCAGCTTGACCAGCCGCTCGACCATGCCGGGGTCCGGTTCGGCCTGCGCCACCAGGGGCGCGACGCGTAGCCCGACATAGGAGGCGTGGCCGGCGTAGGCCAGCGACCACTTGGCGAACCAGCGCCTTGGCCGCTCGACCTCTTCCAACACCTTGAGCGCTGAGTGGCGGGGGTCGCGCAGGATGCTGACCATGACCTCATCCACCGCCGCGGCGGGCCCTTCCAGAATCTGGGCGAAATGCCGCTCGGTAGAGATCAGGGCGCCGGTGACGTCGAGGTCGGCATTGCGCGACCGGGCGACCTCGGTGATCGCCTCGACGTCTGGGCCGTCATCGGGCCAGGGAGTGGTCTTCCGGCTGACGTAGAGAAGCGACTTGAACATGGGCCGGCAGAGAACACGGTTGTGCCTAACGCCCCATTGGCGCGGCGGTGGATTTGCGCCCCTGATCCTGACCCCTTTCGTCGCAGCCGCGTCATGCTAATCGGTGGATAGGGTTCTCTGGGGAACAGGCATGCGGATTTCAGGTGTTGCAGTCGCGGCGGCCGCCGCGTGGGCGCTGGCGGCGGGACTGGCGCAGGCCGCGACGGTGGCGGTGAGCGCTGATCGGCTGCTCGACGTGGCCAGCGGCAAATATGTCGACAAGCCCCTGGTGGTGATCGTCGATGGGCGGATCACGGCGGTGGAGCGTCAGGGCGACCAGGTCCCGGCGGGCGCGACGCGGGTCGATCTGCCCGGCGTGACGCTGCTCCCCGGCCTGATCGATATGCATGTCCACCTGACCAGCTCGCCGCTGTTCGGGGGCTACAACCGGCTGCAGAAGACCGACAGCTTCTGGCCGATCCTGGGGACGACCCACGCCAAGGCGACCCTGGAGGCGGGCTTCACCACGGTGCGCAACGTCGGCTCGCGCGACTTTGAGGACGTGGGCCTGAAGCAGGCCATCGATGGCGGCTTCATCGAGGGCCCGCGGATCGTGCCGGCCGGCTACGCCATCGGCTCGACCGGCGGCCACTGCGATTCCAACTCTTTCCCGCCGTCGATGAAACAGCATGGCGATGCGGTGATCGACAGCCCAGACGAAGGCCGCAAGCGGGTGCGCGAGATGCACAAGTACGGCGCCGAGGTCATCAAGATTTGCGCCACCGGCGGGGTCTTCAGCCACGGCGATACGCCCGGCGCGCAGCAACTGACCGTCGAGGAAATTCGAGCGATCACCGAGGAAGCTCACCGCGCCGGCATGAAGGTCGCCGCCCACGCCCACGGCGCTGACGGCATCAAGGCCGCGATCCTCGGCGGGGTGGACACTATCGAGCACGCCAGCCTGGTGGACGACGAGGGCATCAGGCTGGCCATCGCGCACGGCAGCTACTTCGGCATGGATATCTACAACACCGACTACACCCAGGCCGAGGGCAAGAAGAACGGGGTGATGGAAGAGAACCTGCAGAAGGACCGCGACATCGGCGAGATCCAGCGGGAGAACTTCAGGAAGGCCCTGAAGGCGGGCGTGAAGATGATCTTCTCCAGCGACGCGGGCGTCTATCCGCACGGGACCAACGCCAAACAGTTCGCGGTGATGGTGCGTTATGGCGCGACGCCCCTGCAGGCGATCCGCACCGCGACGCTGACCGCCGCCGAGGCGCTCGACCGGGTCAAGGACGTGGGCCAGGCGACGCCCGGCCACTACGGCGACCTGGTGGGCGTCAAGGGCGACCCCTTGAGCGACGTCACCGTGCTGGAGCGCCCGGTGTTCGTGATGAAGGGTGGCGACGTGGTGAAGCGGGTCCCGTGAGAGCCCGGTCTTGAGAGCTCGGGGCTTCGCCCTCATCCTGGCGCTGTCGGCGCCGCCGCTCTACGCGGCCTATGTCTATGGCTACAAGCTGGTCGAGTTCCTGAGCGCCACGACCCGGATGGACGAGAGCCTGCCCTGGCAGATCTGGAGCCAGATCGCGGTGACCGGCCTGCAGACGGTAGTGATCGGCGCCGGCCTGGCGGTGGCCTGGCAGATGGCGCCGGCGAGGCGCTGGCGGGTGGTTGGCGTGGCCCTGGGCGTCGCCTGGCTGGCCGCCGCGCCGCTCTATGTGATGCTGCTGGCGGCGCCCCCGATCTAGATCGCCGACTTAGATCGAGCGAGCGACGACCTCTTTCATGATCTCGCTGGTGCCGCCGTAGATGCGTTGCACGCGGGCGTCGCGCCAGAGCCTGGCGATCGGGTACTCGTTCATGTAGCCGGCGCCGCCGTGCAGTTGCAGGGCCGCGTCGCAGACTTCCCATTGCAGTTCGGTGTGGAAGAGCTTGGCGGCGGAGGCTTGGGCGGCGTCGAGCTTGCCCTCCAGGTGGCGCGCCATGCACCAGTCGAGGTGGGCCCAGCCGGCCTGCAGCTTGGCTTTCAGCGCGCCCAGCGTGAAGCGGGTGTTCTGGAAGTCGAAGACCGTCTGTTTGAACGCCTTGCGCTCCTTGGTGAACTTCACCGCCTCGTCGAAGGCGCGCTGCGCGCCCGCCTGGCCGGCGATGGCGATCTGCAGGCGCTCCTGCGGCAGCTGGTTCATCAGGTAGGCGAAGCCCTTACCCTCTTCGCCCAGGCAGTTGGTGATCGGGATCCGTACGTCTTCGAAGAACAGCTCGGAGGTGTCAGCGGAGTTCTGGCCGATCTTGTCGAGGTTGCGGCCGCGCTTGAAGCCGGGGCGGTCGCCCTCCACCAGGATCAGCGAGATGCCGCGCGAGCCGGCGGTCGGATCGGTCTTGGCGACGACGACGATGACGTCAGCGCTCTGGCCGTTGGTGATGTAGGTCTTCGAGCCATTGACCACGTAGTGATTGCCGTCGCGCACCGCGCTCGTCCGCACGCCCTGCAGGTCGGAGCCGGCGCCGGGCTCGGTCATGGCGATGGCGCTGATCACTTCGCCGGAGACCATGCCCGGCAGCCAGCGCTGCTTCTGCTCCTCGGAGCCGTAGTTGATGATGTAGTCCACCACGATGTCGGACTGCAGGGTGATGCCCGCCGACGACCCCGCGTAGGACAGTTCCTCGCCGATCACGGCATTGTAGCGGTAGTCGGCGCCCAGGCCGCCATAGGCCTCCGGGACCTGCGGGCAGAGGATGCCCGCCTCGCCGGCCGCCAGCCAGAAGGCGCGGTCGACGACGCCCTCTTCTTCCCAGCGGTCGAGGTTGGGGAGCAACGCCTTCTCGTAGAACTTCCGCACCTGGTCGCGGAACATGTTCAGGTCGGCGTCGTAGACGGTGCGGGTGTCGGTGGTGAGCATGGCGGTTCTCATAGCCGCCTGACGCGAGGTTCGCCTAGTCTGTACGAAGATGCTCACCCCTTAGGGGGAGCTGTCTGCGAAGACAGACTGAGGGGGTTCAAGCCCACAGGTCCAACCGCTCTGGGTGAAACCCCCTCCGTCTCGGCGCTGCGCACCGAGCCACCTCCCCCTCAATCGCGCTGCGCGCGCGGGGAGGACTTATATCGCGCAGGCCGCGACGATCTCGGCGCGGAGCTCCGGGATGCCGGTTCCCTTTTCGGCGGAGGTGGCGAGCACGCGGGGGAAGGCGGCGGGGCGTTTGGCGATGGCCTTGAGGGTGCGTTCCACCACCTCGGCGACCTCGGAGGCCTTCAGCTTGTCGGCCTTGGTCAGCACGATCTGGTAGGAGACGGCGGCGATGTCGAAGGCGTCCAGCGCTTCGGTGTCCACGTCCTTCAGGCCGTGGCGGCTGTCGATCAGCAGATAGGCGCGCTTCAGGTTCGGGCGGCCGCGCAGATAGTCGCGGCCGAGGTTCTGGAACTTCTTCACATCGCCCCGGGAGGCGCGGGCGAAGCCGTAGCCCGGCAGGTCGACCAGACGCAGCTTCTCGTCGGCGACGAAGAAGTTCACCTCGCGGGTGCGGCCCGGCGAATTGGACGCGCGCGCCAGGTGCAGGCGGCCGGCCACGGCGTTGATCAGCGTGGACTTGCCGACGTTGGAGCGGCCGGCGAAGGCCACCTCCGGCAGGTCGGCGGGCGGCAGGCCGGCGATCTGCACGGCGCCCATCATGAAGGTCACCTCGTGGGCGAAGAGGACGCGCGCGGCCTCCAACTCGTCCTCAGTGAAATTCTCGCTTTTTGGGGCGTCGCTCATCCCGCCGCGGTCTTCTTGCCGGTCAACCGGCCGATGATCCGATCGATCGGGTTCTCCACCCCGAAGCGGCGCATCATCACATACTGCTGCAGGGTGGTGAGCACGTTGGACCAGGTCCAGTAGATCAGCAGGCCCACGGCGAAGGGCGCCATGATGAACATGAAGATCAGCGGCATCAGCTGGAACATCCGCTGCTGCGCCGGGTCGATGCCAGTCTGCGGGCTCATCGAGGTCGAGAGCCACATGGTGAAGCCGTAGCAGAGCGGCAGGATGCCCAGGTGCAGAGTGGTGTCCAGGATCGGCCCGGCGAGCGGTAGGTGGGCCGGATTCCACGGGATCAGGCCGAACAGGTTCCAGATCGTCGTCGGGTCGCGGGCCGAGAGGTCGGCGTAGTTCAGGAACGGCGCGTGGCGCATCTCGATTGAGATGTTGAGCACCTTGTAGAGCGAATAGAATACCGGCAGCTGCAGCAGGATCGGCAGGCAGCCCGCGAGCGGATTGACCTTCTCCCGCTGATACAGCGCCATGATCTCCTGCTGCTGCTTGGCGGGATCGTCCTTATAGCGCTTGCGAAGGTCCTCCATCATCGGCTGGACCTTCTTCATCTTGGTCATCGACTCGTACTGCTTGTTGGCGATCGGGAAGAACAGCAGGCGCACGATGACCGTCAGCGTCAGGATGGCGACGCCGAAGGTGCCGACCCGCTGATAGATCTGGTCCAGGAACCAGAACATCGGCCGGGTGATCGGGAAGAAGAAGCGGCCCCAGTCGACGGCGTTGTCGAAGTGGGCGATGCCCAGCTTCTGCTCGTACTCCTGCAGCAGCGGCACGGTCTTGGCGCCGGCGAACAGGTGCTGGGTCGCAGTGACCTGGGTTCCCGGCGCGACGGTGCGCGCGGCCCCGGTGTAGTTGGCCTCATAGACATCCACGCCGCCGGACTTGGCGTCGCGGTAGACGGCGTGGACCTGCTCGCCCGCGGCGGGGACCAGGGCGGCCAGCCAGTAGTTGTCGGTGATGCCGGTCCAGGCGGCGGTGGAATTGAATTCCTGCGGCTGGCCGTTGTTCTTGGTCAGGTCCTTGTAGGTGAAGGCCCGCTCCTTGCCGTCGAGATAGCCGATCGTACCCTGGTGGACGACGGCGGACTTGTTGGCGTCGGGCGGGATTCCCTGGCGCTGAACCGAGCCGTAGGGCGCGACGGTCACGGGCGCCGCGCCGGTGTTGGCCACCGTGTCGGTGAGCGTGAACATGAAGTGGGCGTCGACCTCGATCTTGCGCGTGAAGGTCAGGCCCTGGCCGTTCGTGTAGCTGAGCACCACCGGCGCGCCGGGCGCGAGCGTCGAGCCCTGGACCAGCGTCCAGACGGTGGAGGCGCCCGGCAGGCCGGCCACGTTCTGCCCGACCCAGCCGAAGTCCACGAACCAGGGATAGGGCGTCCCCTCGGGACGCAGCATCTCGACAGGCGGAGAGCCCTTGGCGGTGGTCTGGGCGTACTGGGTGAGGAAGAGGTCGTCGAGGCGGGCGCCGCGCAGCGAGATCGAGCCCTTCAGGGCCGGGGTCATCACCGGCACGCGGGGGCTGGCGGCCAGCGCCGCGGCGCGGGTCACCGCCGGCGGGGCGTTGAGGCCGGGCGCGCCAGGCAACGCCTGGGCGGCGACCGGCGGATGGGCCTTCAGATCGGCGGCGCGCTTCTTCTGCGCCGGATCGAGCACGAACACCTGATAGACGATGAACAGCGCGATCGCGCACACGAGGAAGATGATCGTGTTGCGGCTGGAATCTTCTTGCATGGAAGGGGCGCGGTCCGGTGGAGGTAAAAGCCCTTAGGTCGCAGGGCGGTCGCGGTCGGCGGCGAGCCTTATCAGCGCGCTTTTCACATCGTCAAGCAAACGCGGCCAAGGGCGGGTGGTGACACCGCCCCGGGCCACGAACACATAGTCGAAACCTGGGGACGCCAATTCAGGAAGCAAGAGGCGGGCGGCTTCGCGCAGTCGGCGTTTGGCGCGGTTGCGCTCGACGGCCCCGCCGATGCGTTTGGTGGCGGTGAAGCCGGCGCGGACCAAGGGTTCGGTGTCACGCGCCAGCGCCTGGATGAGGACGGCCCCGCGCGCGCAATAGGGCGCCTTGGCGCAGGCCAGGAACTCCGGGCGCTTCCTCAGGCGTTCAATTTTAAAAATGGCGTCGGACATTGGCCGACACCCTAGCGGAAGCTAGGGGATTAGGCGCTCAGGCGCTTGCGGCCCTTAGCGCGGCGACGCGCCAGCACCTTCTGTCCATTCTTCGTGGACATGCGCAGGCGGAAGCCGTGGCGGCGGGCGCGAACGAGACGCGACGGTTGAAAAGTCCGCTTCACGGGATAGCTCCGGGGTCGAAAATCGAGCGGCGGTGGATAGGGGAAGCGAGGGGCGGTGTCAACCACAACCCCTCACCGTCGTCGGGTTTCGCCCCCTAGGCGGCGGCTGCCGCCATCCGCCGGCGCCGCATGACCGCGCCCATGCCGCCGAAGCCCATGATCATCAGGGCCCAGCTGGCGGGCTCGGGAACCGCGCCGCCGCCGACGCCATTGCCGATGACGCCATCGCCTTGCGCATTGTCGATGTGGTCGAAGAACATGTTCGGGTCGCCGATGATGACGGCGTAGAGGTCGATGGTCGCCGTGCCGCCCTCGACCACATTGAAGGTCGTGGCGAGGTCGTTGAAGGTCAGGAAGTCCGCGTCGCGGGCCGGGCTCAGGCCGGTGTTGACCGTGCTGAGGAAGCCCAGGGACAGGGTCGCCCCGCCAATGTCGACCGGCGTGTTGAGCCCGACGAAAGCGTTGGAGACCTCCAGGTCGAGGTCGGCGCCGTAGAGCAAGGTCCCGCTGTCACTGGTGCCGTTGTAGTAGGTGAGCGTGCCGAGCTTGAAGGTGGTGCAACCGAACTCGGCCTCGGGATCGCAGCCCCGCGCGAAGGCGAAGCTGGTTCCGGCGAAGGTGAGGGTGCTCTGGGTGAAGCCGACCTGGCTGGTTCCGCCCCAGCTGATCGAGGACGTCCCACCGCCCGAGTAGACCGCGTCGGTCCCGTCGTTGTCGCTGCCGATGCTGCCATCGGTGTTGATGAAGGCCCCGGTGGTCTGCAGGTTGCCGAAAGTGCCGGTCACAGTGCCGCGGAAGACACCGGCCGCGGCAGGCTGGACCAGTACGGCGGATGAAAGAAGAACGGCGCCGATGGCGGCCGCGCGGACAAGCTTCAACATCAAAACCCCCAACAATCACGAAGACGGCCGACGGGCGCGTCCTTGGGATCGGAGTTTCGGAGGTCGGTGACGCCGCCGCATCACCCATATGGGGTAGGGATTTTGCGGTGTATTCCCCGCAGAGGCGAACAGGGCGGCTGGGCGGCCTTCCGGAATGGTCTGCGAGACTGGGAGGAGGCATCGCAAGTTGCCCCGGCCCAAAGGCAGGCTGGCCGGCATGAAATTTAAGCTGGGGCGTGACGAGAGGCTGGCGCGGGCTGTTGTCGGATGGAGGTCCAGTACGCCTCCGCGACGTCGCCATCGATTTGCACGGGCATCGAGCTTTGTGGATAGAGGCGATCTTTGCCGTCCCGGCGCGGGCCGGAGATCCAGAAGTGATCGCCAGTCTCGACATCAAAGAAGTTGGCCTTAAAGCCCCGCCCGCCGAGCCGTTGGAAGGTCCGGCCGCGATAGGTGAGCGAGGCCACGCTTTTCGAGAAGACTACGCGCCCGATCCAAGCCGGGCCATTGAGGCCCGCTGACTTGTCCTCGACGTACATGATCTGGCTGCGGTGGTTGCTCACAAATCCGGCCGCACGACCGTCTTGCCGATCACCTTGCGGTCGGCCAGGGAGTCGAAGGCTTCGCGCCAGCCGCTGAGCGGGTATTCGGCGTCGACGCGGGGCCGCACCTTGCCTTCGTCGGCCAGTTTCCAGATCGCCTCGTGGTTCTCACGGCCTTTGGCGGGGAACTGGCGGCCGTATTCGCCGGCCCGGACGCCCATGACGCTGAAGCCCTTGATCAGCGCGATATTGACCGGCAGCACCGGCAGGCGGCCCGAGGTGAAGCCGATGGAGAGGATGCGGCCGCCAAAGGCGATGCAGCGGATGCTCTCGTCGAAGACGTCGCCGCCTACGGGGTCGTAGATCACGTCGGCGCCCTTGCCGCCGGTGAGGTCCTTGACCCGCTCGCGGAAGCCCCGGGTGACGTTCACGGTGGCGTCGGGGGCGTATTCGCGGGCGATGACCTCAAGCTTGTGGTCGGAGGCCGACGCGGCGATCACCTTGGCCCCCATCAGCTGGGCGAGATCGACGGCGGCCAGGCCGACGCCGCCCGCCGCGCCGTGTACGAGCGCCCATTCGCCCGGCTGCAGGCGCGCACAACGCTCGAAGGCGACGTAGGCGGTGAGGTAGGCCACCGCATAGCCGGCGGCCTGACCGAAGCTGAGGCTCTCGGGCTTGCGGCGCAGACCCTGGGCGGGAAGGACGGCGTATTCCGCCATGCCGCCGCGCCCGCCGCCACAGACCGGGTCACCCGGCCGGAACTCGGTAACGCCTTCGCCCACCGCCTCGATCTCGCCGGCCAGTTCCATGCCGGGGACGAAGGGCACCGGCGGCTTGTGCTGATGCTCGCCGCGGGTCTGCATCAGGTCGGGGAAGTTGACCGCCGAGGCGCGGACCCGGATCAGCACCTCGCCGGGGCCGGGCTTGGGCGTGGGAATCTCTTTCACGACGCAACCGGCATAGTCCGGCAGCAGGGCCTCGACGACGAGGGCCTTCATCGGGGCGCCTTCAAGCGATGCGGCCTTCAAAGCCCTCGCGGACCAGGCCAGCGATCTCGCGGCAGGCGATGTCGGCCAGGGGCACAGCGCCGGTGAAGGCGGTGAAGGCGTGCGCCAGGCTATCGTAGCAGCGGTAGATCACCGGCACGCCGGCCTCTTTCAGCCGCCGGGCATAGGCCTCGCCCTGGTCGAGCAGGGGGTCGAAGCCGGCGGTGACCACCACGGCGGGCGCCAGGCCCAAAAGGTCGGTGGCGCGCAGCGGCGACAGGCGCGGGTCCGCGGGGCTGTCACCGGGGCCCATGTAGTGGCCGGCGAACCAGTCCAGCGTGGCGCGGGTCAGTGGGAAGGCGTCGCCATAGGTGGTCATGGACGCGCTCTCGCAGGCCACATCGACCCAGGGGTAGATCAGGAGCTGCAGGGCCGGTTGCGGCTCGCCGGCCTTCTTGAGTTCCTGGCAGACCACGGCGGCGAAATTGCCGCCCATGGAATCGCCGCCGATCGCGGCCTGGGCGAGCGGCGCGCCGAAACGCTCGGCGTTGTCGCGGCCCCAGCGGTAGGCGGCCAGCATGTCGTCCAGGCCGGCCGGGAAGCGGTGTTCGGGCGCGAGGCGATAGTCGACGGAGAGTACTGGGCCGCGCGCGGTCCTGGCGAGGATCGAGCAGAAGGCATGGCAGGTCTCCAGGTCACCGATCACGCCGCCGCCGAAGTGGCCGAAGACCATCAGCGGCGCCTGCGGGTCCTGCGCCTCGGGCCGGTAGAGGCGGCCCGGGATGGTTCCGCCAGGGCCTGGGATCTCGACGGGCTCGACGCGGACGCCGGGTTCGAGGTCGCCGGTCATGACGGCCAGCGACAGCGCGCTGCCGACCCTCGCCTCCTGCGGCGAGAAGGTGGTCATGGGCGGCGCGCCACGCCCCTGGGCCGCCAGGTACTGCAGGCGCGGGTCGAGCGTGCGGCCGCCTTGGTAGACCACCCCGCCGCCGGCCATCAGCCGCAGCATGGGGATGGGCAGGCTGAGCAGCGTGCGGACGATGGTGCGCTGGGTTCCGGGGCTGGGCATCTCAGGCGGGCGCTTTCGGCAGGCCCTTGAGGCCGCCCAGGATCATGCTGACTGCGAAGTCGGTGGCGCCGGCGGTGTCGATGGGCCGGCGCTCGAGCATCTTGTCACCGACCTCGCGGGCGATGGCGATGCAGGCGGCGGCCATGTAGTCGGGGTCGGCGAAGGGGCCCTTCCGCTCGGCGATGTCCTCGGCCATGGCGTCGCGGATCTCGGCGAAGACCGCGGCCATCTCAGGCGTCTCGCCCTGGATGTGCAGGTGCGGCTCGCCGGCCGGGCGGCGCGCGGCCCAGTTGGCGTGCTCGTCGGCGATGAAGCCGAAATATGCGCTGATCGCCTTGTGGACGAACTCCTCGAAGGAATAGCCCTTGCCACGCAGGCTCTTGAGGATCGGGGCGAAACGCCGCGCGCCGTCGTCGGCGAGCGCCGCGAACACCTCCTCCTTGGAGCGGTAGTAGTTGTAGAAGGTGCCGGCCGCCAAGCCGGTGCGGCGGATGATGTCGCGCACCGTCGCGGTCTCGTAGCCCAGCTCGCCGAACACCTCGCGCGCCGCGTCGAGGATCGACTGGCGGTTGGCGACCTTGGTCTGCTCGCGCTTGCCGGGATTCAGATAAGCGACTTGGGACATTCGGCTCTTCGGTAAGACTCAAAAGTGACGCGTGTCACTCTAGGGCTGTCCCCAAGGAAAGCAAACGCCCGTGGCAGGGTCGGGTTCAGGCGGCGGTCTTGACCAGATAGAGCTGATACAGCGGCGCGCCGAGCACGGTGAGCTTGCGCTGGAAGACGTTGACGAAGGCGTCGATGGCGGCCTTGGGCATATTGTGGGCGTCCTGCGCGCCGGCCGCCTCCATGGACCACAGATAGTCGTCGAAGATCAGCACGCCGCCGACCTTCAGCAGTTGGAAGGCCAGGACCGCGTCGGCCAGCACGTCCGGCGCCTGGTGGGAGCCATCCACATAGACCAGGTCGAACCGCTCGCCGCCGCCCGCGGCCAGGAGCTGGATGAGGGCCGGGTGCGAGGCGGACCTGTGCTTGTGGAAGGCCACCGGATGGGCCGCGGTCGCGCGGGCGAGCGCGATGTTGGCGTCGAAGCGGGCCTCGACCTGCGCCATCCCGTCAGCATTGTGCTCGACGCCACCGGCCCAGGTGTCGATGCAGTGCAGCTCAATCGGCCGCTCGCGCGCGCATTCCTCGATCAGGAAGCAGGCGGAGCGGCCCTCGTAGGAGCCGATTTCCAAGAGCTTGCCGGCCGGGTGCTGCTTGAGGACCTGGCGCCAGATCTCCGCGAAGCGGCCGAACCAGTCAGCGGTGAAGTCGTAGCTGCCGCTCATACCGTCCGCTGGGCGCGGTCCTTCTCGTTGGTCGAGCGGATGGAGTTGCGGGCCGCCTCCCATTCGCTGTCGCCCCACTCCGACAGACGCCCGAACCCGCCGCCGCTCTTCAGGTGCGAGCCGCCGTCTATGGCGATGGTCTGGCCGTTCACATAGGCCGAGCCTGGATCGAGCAGATAGACCGCCAGGTTCGCCAGCTCGCGCATCTCGCCATTGCGGTTCAGCGGGATAGTCGGGTCGGCCTTCTCTGATTCCGTGCCGGCGCCGGGGTTCAGGCGGGCCCAGGCGCCCTCGGTCGGGAAGGGGCCGGGCGCGATGGCGTTGAAGCGGATGCCGCGGTTGCCCCACTCAACGGCCAGCGACTGGGTCATGACGTTGAGGCCGGCCTTGGACATGGCCGAGGGCACGGTGAACGGCCCGCCGTTCCAGACCCACGTGGTGAGGATCGAGACCACCGAGGCGTGGTCGCCCGCCGCCAGCCAGCGCTTGCCGCACTCCAGCGTCACGAAGAAGGAGCCACGGAAAACGATGTTGGAGATGGCGTCGAAGCCGCGCGCCGAGAGGTCCTCGGTGCGGCTGATGAAGTTGCCGGCGGCGTTGTTGATCAGGCCGGTGAGCGGACCGTCGGCCCAGACCGTCTCGATCATCTCGGCGATGGCTTCGGGCACGCGGATGTCGCAGGCGACGCCGGTGCATTTGCCGCCGTGCGCGTCCATCAGCTCCTTTGCCGTGGCCTCGACCACGCCGCCGCGGCGGCCGCAGATATAGACCTCCGCGCCCAGGATCAGGCAGGCCTCGGCCATCACCTTGCCCAGGCCGGTGCCGCCGCCGGTGATCAGGATCCTCTGGCCCTTCATCAGGCCGGGGCGGAACATCAGGTCGTCGGGGGTCAGGTCGGTCATCGGGGCGTCCTCCGGTTTGTTCGTTTTGGCCAGCCAAGCGCCCTGACGCCGGGTCGGTCAAGCGCTCCGGTCGAGGCGGCCCAAGGCTTGCAATCTGAACCTTCGAAGCGCGACCCAGCCGGGAAACTGTCCCGGACTGGCACGCCAGCTATCGCCCAACGGCCATGCGTGACTTTGGCTGTGGACGACCACCGGACGGCGTTTCTCCCTCGCGGGAGGGGCGTCGTTTGGCGTCCGCGGCCTAGCTTTTCACCTTCTCGATGATCGCCATGGCGGCGGCCGGCGCGCGGACTTTCCCCTCGTGGATGACGAAGGCGTAGACGTCGCGGGGCGTCTTAGGCGCGGGATGGGCCGCGTCGGCCATCGGCAGGTCGGCGGGCGCGGACCCCTCGGCGTAGGTCTTCAGGCGGCCGATCCAGGCGTCGAGATCGGCGGGCTTGTAGGCGGTTGGCTCAGCGTCGCTGCCGGTCTGCAGGCGGGCGTAGACGATGTCGCCAGTGACGTCGGGGATCAGCGGATAGACGTTGTGATCGGCCAGGCAGACGGTCGCGCCGTATTTGCGGGCCAGCGCGATGAAGGCCGGGTCGATGAAGGTCGGGTGCCGGACTTCAAGCACGTGGGTCAGCGGCAGGCCGTCCTGCTTGTCCGGGAGGAGCTTCAGGAAGCCTTCGAAGTCGGCGGTGTCGAACTTCTTGGTATTGGCGAACTGCCAGAGGATCGGGCCCAGCCGGTCGCCCAGTTCCGAGAGGCCCTGGTTGAGGAACTTGCCCATACTCTCGGCGCCATCGGCCAGCACCTTGCGGTTGGTGCAGAAGCGCGAGGCTTTCACCGCGAACTTGAAGCCCTCCGGCGTCGAGGCGCGCCACTTGGCCCAGCTGTCGGGCTTGAAGGTGGAATAGTAGGTGCCGTTGATCTCGATGGCGGTGAGCTTGCTGGCCGCATAGTTCAGCTCATCTGCCTGGCGCAGGCCCTCGGGATAGAGGACCCCGCGCCAGGGCTCGAA
The DNA here is from genome assembly GCA_903822175.1 of uncultured Alphaproteobacteria bacterium. GTDB lineage: Bacteria > Pseudomonadota > Alphaproteobacteria > Caulobacterales > Caulobacteraceae > Phenylobacterium. The sequence goes on along the minus strand of CAIJOB010000032.1, from coordinate 66,718 downwards.
GGTCCAGCCGCCGATACCGGCGCGGATGGTGCCTGCCATGGCTACTTCCTCGCCGTTTGCGTCTTGTCCCGCGCCGCCTTGAACTCCGAGCCTGGCTTCCATTCCGGCCACTCGCGGGAGTTGGCGAGCCCAGTGCCCAGGTCCCAGAGGATCGAAAGGTCCTGGGCCATGCCGGAGAGGTCCCAGTTGGGGTCGAATTCGTCGGCGGGCTGGTGGTAGCGGTCGCGGGTGTAGGCCTCGCCCGCCGCCTTGCCGGCCGCGACGCCGCCCTTCACCAGGTCCTGGCCGGAGTGGAAGCTGAGCGCCGGCACGCCCTGCTTGGCGAAGGAGAAGTGGTCGGAGCGGAAGAAGCCGCCGGCTTCCGGACGCGCGTCCGGCGTGAAGTAGCGGCCGTGGTCCTTGCCGACCTTGATCAGGTCGTCCTGTAGCGTCAGGCCGGCGTCGCCGGAGGTCGAGATGTCCTTGGCCGGGCCGTTCACCGCGGCGCCATCGGTGTTCAGGTTCGCGACGGTGGTGGCCAGCGGATAGACCGGGTTGGTCGCGTAGTACTCGCTGCCCAGCAGGCCCTTTTCCTCGGCGGTCACCGCCATGAACTGCACGGTGCGCTCGGTGCGCGGGCTGTGGGCGAAGGCGCGGCCAAGTTCGATCAGGCTGGAGACGCCCGACGCGTTGTCGACGGCGCCATTGTAGATCTTGTCGCCCTTGGCGTCCGGCAGGCCGACACCCAGATGGTCCCAGTGGGCGGTGTAGATGATCCGCTCATTGGGATGCCTGGTCCCCGGCAGCACGCCCACGACATTGTGCGAGATCACGTGCTTGGCCTCGACCTTGAAGGCCGTGGAGAAGGTCACGCCCAAGAGGGTCACCGGCTTGAAGGCGCGGGTCTGAGCCTGCTTCTTCAGGGCTTCGAAATCCAGGCCCGCGGACTTGAAGAGGGCGACGGTCTGGTCGCGCTGGATCCACGCCTCGATCGGCGCGTGGACTTTGCCGGGCTCCTTGCGGATGATGTCGAAGACCGCGTTGGTGTTGGAGTTCTTGACGGTGTTCCAGCCGTAGCTGGCCGGGCCGGTCTCGTGGATGACGATGAAGCCCACGGCGCCCTGGCGCGCGGCCTCCTCATACTTGTAGGTCCAGCGGCCGTAGTAGGTCATGGCCTTGCCGCCGAAGTCGCACGGCGTCTTGCACTCAGGGGCGGTCTCGTAGTCAGGGTCGTTGACCAGGACCAGCGCGATCTTGCCCTTCAGGTCGACGCCCTTGAAGTCGTCCCAGTTGCGCTCGGGCGCCTTGACGCCATAGCCGACGAAGACCACCGGGACGTTCTTCAGGTCGATGCGATTGACGCCGGTTTCGGGCGCGCGGATGGCGATCTCCTCGCCCTGCTTCCAGCTCTGTGTCTTGCCGCCGGCGGTGACGCTGAAGGCCACCGGACCCTCGATGTTGAACTCTGCCAGCGGCACGTTCTGGGTCCAGGCGCGGCCGGATTTGGTCTTGTCGCCGCCCGGCTGCAGGCCGACGGCTTTGAATTCCTTTTCGATGTAGGCGACCGTCTTGGTCTCCCCCGGCGTCGCCGGTCCGCGCCCCTCGAAGGCGTCGGACGACAGCACCTTGATGTGTTCGGAGAGCAGGGCCGGGTCGAACTTGAAGTCAGCGGCGAAGGCGGGCGCGGCGAGGGCGCAGAGCGCGGACGCGCCCAGGAGAAGCTGTTTCATCGGTCACTCGGAACGGGGGAACGGGTTGGCGGCGACCCTAATGGGCAGGGGCCGAAACGGCTAGGCCGCGGTTTGTCCGGCGGAAGGGCGCGAGGCGATGAAGGCTTCGACGCCGTCGAGGACGCGTTGCAGGCCGAACTCGAAGTTGCGTTCGTGGTCTGGCGGGGCCATGCGGCCGGACTTGTAGGCCTCGCCGATCTTCACCGTGGTCGGATAGCGCGCCGGGTCGACGAGGCCCTCCAGCAGCGGCGTGTTCATCGCCCACCACTGCTCGTCGGTCATGCCGGTGGCCCGCTCGATCTCGCGGGCGTCGAGGGCGGAGCGCACAGAGCCGCGCACATAGTCGCTGATCAGCGAGGTAAGCTGGTCCATCTCCATCTCGGAAAGGCCCAGGCCGTCGATGGCCCGCAGGGTCGCTTCGACGCGGGAGAGGATGTTGGGGCCGAGCGGCGGGCGGTGGGTGCCGACCTGCAGGATCCAGGGGTGGCGCTGCGCCCGCGTCCAACCCTGCCGCGCGATCTGCTCGACCCGCGCGCGCCAGCCCTCGACCGGCAAGTCCGGTGTCTGCTGCTCGCCGGCCACCCGGTCGAGCATCAGGTCCACCAGCTCGGCCTTCGACGGCACATAGGTGTAGAGCGACATGGGCGAGAGCCCGAGCGACTCGGCGACGCCGCGCATGGAGAGCGCCGCCAGGCCCTCGGCGTCGGCCAGCACGATGGCGGCCTGCACGACGTCTTCCACCGAGTGGCGTGGCTTGGGGCCCCGCCGTCCGGTTCCGGCCAGGCCCCACAGGAGCGCGATGCTTCGCCCCGGATCGCCGCCGCCTGAAAACTCCGCTGCCATGCGGCTAAACTACACGCCAAATAACACTTTACAACATACGGAGTTTAGCTCAGAGGAGGGCTCGCGAGGGGGCCCGGCAAAGAGGTCGCCCGTGTCTGACGTGTGGGTGGGGCGTCTTCATCACTGGGCTTGTGTGTTCATGTCGCTAGACGTGCGTCTGTCGCCTTTGCATCCAATACTTAACCCGGCGGCGACTAGGGGTGAGATCTCCCCCAGCGCCGCGCCCGCGTTTCGAAAAGCCCCCATGCGTCCCGCCGTCTCCGCTGTCCTGTTGGCCTGTCTCGCGCTCGGCGCCTGCGCCCATGTGCGCGCGCCGGAGACCGCTTTGCCCGCCGCCTTCGAGGGCGCGAAAGGCGCCGCCGACCGCGCGCCGGCCGGGGCGATCGATCTCGACCGCTGGTGGCTGGCGTTCAAGGATCCCGAACTCAACGGCCTGATCGACCAGGCGCTGGCCCGCAACCCGGACGCCAGGACGGCCACCGCCCGCCTATCCGAAGCGCGCGCGAACCGGGTCGAGTCTCTCACCCACTACCTGCCGCAGGGCGACGTCCAGGGCAGCCAGCGGCGCACCGACACCAAGCAGCTGGCCGGCACGGTGTTCAACATCCCCGGCTTCTCCTCCAGCGGCGTCTCGGACGCTTCAGGCGTGAACCTGAACGCCAGCTGGGAAGTCGACCTGTTCGGCCGGTTCTTCGCGACCTCTAAGGCGGTAAACGGCGATATCGCCGCGGCGCGCTTCAACTATGAGGGCGCGCGCGCCAGCCTGGCCGCCAATGTCGCCGACTCCTATTTCCAGGCCCGCGGCCTGGCCATCCAGCTCGCCGACGCCCGCGACAGCCAGCGCATCGAGCAGGAGCTCTACGACAGCGCGTCCAAGCGCGCCCAGGTGGGCATCGCCCCGACCTCGGACGCCGACCGGGTGGCCGGCGACCTGGCGCAGGCCAAGGCCCAGGCCGAGGCCCTGGCGGCCCAGCTGCAGGTCGAGCGCCGCACGCTGCTGATCCTGGCCGGCCGCATCGTCGAGCCGACCGCCAACATCGCCGTCGAGGCCAGCGTCGGCGACTTGCCGCCGGTGCCGGAGATGCTGCCGAGCGAGCTCCTGAAGCGCCGCCCCGACGTTCGCGAGGCGAGCGCGCGGGTGGCCGCGGCCACCGGGCGGTCGCAACTGGACGTGCTCTCCTTCCTGCCGACGCTGGACTGGACGCCGGGCCTGACCTGGCAGAAGTCGTCGCAGCCGGGTTTCTCGGTCACCGCGCAGTCGTTCATCAACGGCGGCGCCTTCACCCAGCCGCTGTTCTCGATCCCCAAGCTGCTCTCCGAGCTGAAGGCGCAGGACGCGCGCAGTGAGCAGGCGGTGATCGCCTATGAAAAGGCCGTGCAGACCGCGTTCGCCGACAGCGAGGGCGCGCTGGTCAACCTCGACGCCGACCGCCGGCGCGTGGTGCTGCTGACCGATGGCGAGGCCCGCGCCGCGCGCGGCTACAAGGCCGCCAAGCTTGGCTACGACCGCGGGCTGACCGACTTGCAGACGGCGCTCTCGTCCGAACAGTCGTGGCGCGCCACCCGCGCCCAGCTGACCGCCGCGCAGGTGCAGGCCGCGCGGCGCACGATCCAGGTCTACAAGGCGCTCGGCGGCGGCTGGCCCGCCGAGCATTTCCCCACCGACAAGCAGGCCCGTTGAGACCCGCATGAAACGACTTCTTACCCTTCTGCCGCTGCTGGCGGCTCTGGCGCTCGCGGGCTGCCACAAGCCGGCGGCCAAATCGACGGAGGCGCAGAACGCCCGCGCCGTGCGCGTCGTGACGCTGTCCACGCAGCCGATCACCGGGGCGCTGGCGGCCTCCGGCGATCTGGTGTCGCGCGAGGAAGCCGCCGTGCTGCCGGAAGTCAGCGGCTACCGCGTTTCCAAAGTGTTGGTCGACGTGGGCGACACGGTGAAGAAGGGCCAGACCCTGGTCGACCTCGACCCGGCGCTGATCCAGGCGCAGCTCGCTCAGGCCGAGGCCAACGCCGCCCAGGCGCAGGTGCAAGCCCAGCAGGCTGCCGACCAGGCCGCGCGCGTGAAGGATCTCGACAACGCCGGCGTGCTTAGCCAGGAGGCGATCGACCAGCGCCGCTTCCAGGCCCGCGCCGCCCAGGCGACGGCGGCGGCCCAGGCCGCGGCGCTGAAGGACCTGCGCACCCGTGTGAATAAGCTGTCGGTGACCGCGCCGGTGGGTGGGCTGATCCTGGAGCGCACGGTTCGGCCGGGGGATATCTCGGCGGTCGGCGCAGGGACTCCCTGGTTCCGGATCGCGCGCGACAGCGAGGTCGAACTGGCCGCCCAGCTTTCCGAAGACGATCTCGCGAAGATCCATCCGGGCCAGAGCGCCACCGTGGCGCTCCCCAGCGGCACAACGGTCTCCGGTGTGGTGCGGCTGGTGAGCCCGCAGATCGACCCGCAGACCAAGCTTGGCATCGTGCGCGTCCACTTGCCGGTCAACCGAGAGATCCGCGCCGGCGGCTATGGCCGCGCGGTGTTCAACGAGGTCTCCGGTCAGGCTCTGGCCGCGCCGGAAACGGCGATTCGCTACGACGCCGACGGGGCCAGTGTCATGGTGGTCGGGCCGGATAACCGCGTGCGGCATGTCATCGTCCAGACCGGCCAGCGCGGCGGCGGCTATGTCCAGCTTATCAAGGGCCCGCCCGCCGGATCGCGAATCGTGCAGAACGCTGCGGCCTTCCTGCTCGACGGCGACCTGGTGAAGCCGAGCGCCGCGGCTGAGCCGCCCAGCCCGGTCACGGCGTCCGCGACCCCGACGGTTGCCCGCAAATGAGTGAGCAGCAGGGCCAACACTTCGCGATCTCCGCCTGGGCGATCCGCAATCCGGTTCCGGTCGCGGTGCTGTTCCTTGGCCTGATCATGGCCGGGCTGATTTCCTACGCGGGCCTGCCGATCAAGCAGTACCCGAACATCGAACTGCCGGTGATCGCCGTCACGGTGACCCAGAACGGCGCCGACCCGGGCGAGATGGAAACCCAGATCACGCGGCCGGTCGAGGACGCGGTGGCGGGCGTCAGCGGCATCAAGACCCTGCAGTCGACGGTCACCGACGGCGTGTCCACGACCTCGATGCAATTCGAGATCGGCGAGGACCTGCAGAAGAAGACCGACGAGATCCGCACCAAGATCGCCTCGGCGCGCGCGGTCCTCCCTCGCGACATCGACGAGCCGATCGTCCAGCGTATCGAAATCGATAGCGCCGCGCCGATCCTGACCTACGCGGTCTCCGCTCCGAACATGACGGACGACGAGGTTTCCTGGTTCATCGACGATACGGTCTCTCGCACCCTGCAGGCGGCCAACGGCGTCTCGCAGATCAAACGCGTCGGCGGCGTCAGCCGCGAAGTCAATGTGGTGGTCAATCCGGACAAGCTGGCGGCCCGCGGGTTGACCGCGACCCAGGTGAACAACGCGCTTCGCGGCTTCGTCACCGACTCGCCTGGCGGGCGCGTGAATATCGGCGGGCGCGAGCAGACACTGCGTGTCTATTCCAACCCGAACTCGGTCGGCCAGATCCGTGACATGACCATACCCACCGGGAGCGGGCGCTATGTGCGGCTGTCGGACGTAGCAGATGTGGGCGATGGGGCGTCGGAGGTGCGCGGCTTCGCGCGCCTGAACGGCCGGCCGGTGGTGGGCTTCCAGGTCTCCAAGACCAAGGAGGCCTCCGACGTCGTCACCGAAGATGCGGTGGTCAAGGCCGTCGGGGAGCTCGAGAAGAAGAATCCGGGGGTGAAGATCACTCCGATCTTCTCCTCCGTGACCAATACGCGCGCGGGCTTCCACGCGACCCAGCATGTGCTGACCGAGGGCATGATCCTGGCGGCGCTGGTGGTGCTGTTCTTCCTGCGCGACTGGCGCGCCACGGCGATCACCGCCGTCGCCATGCCGATCTCGCTGATCCCGACCTTTTTCGTGATGAAGCTCGCCGGCTTCTCGCTGAACATGGTGACCCTGCTGGCGCTCACCCTGGTCATCGGCATCCTGGTCGACGACGCCATCGTCGAGATCGAGAACATCGAGAAGCGGGTGGCCCGGGGCCTGCGTCCCTACCAGGCGGCCATGGAAGGCGCCGACGCCATCGGCCTGGCGGTCGTGGCAACCACCTTTTCGATCGTCGCGGTGTTCACGCCGGTCAGCTTCATGCCAGGGATCCCCGGCCAGTTCTTCAAGGAGTTCGGCCTGACCGTCTCCGTCGCGGTGTTATTCTCGCTGCTGGTGGCGCGCCTGGTGACGCCGCCGATGGCGGCCTACCTCCTGAAGCCCAATGTGCAGGCGCATGACCGCAAGGAATTTCGGGGCTTCTACCGCAATGTCCTGGAATGGGCGCTGGCTCACCGCATCATCGCGGCCTTCCTGGGCTTCGTCCTGTTCATCCTGTCCCTGATGCTGTTCCCGCTGCTGCCACAGGGCTTCCAGCCGGCGGGCGACCCGGACTTCCTCTACGTCGACATTCAGGGGCCGCCCGGCGGCTCTGTGGCCGACATGGAAGACACCGCCCAGCGGATCAACCAGTTGTTCACCAAGCAGCCGGAGGTAACCGGCGTCTTCATCCAGATCGGCTCCAACGCCAGCGCCTCGTTCGGCCCGAACTCGGGCGGCGGCGGCGGCGGCGACCTCCGCAGCGGCACGGCGACCATCCTCCTGCGCAGCGACAACCGACCGCCGGGCGACGTGATCAAGAACCGGGTCCGCGACCAGCTGCGGGCCATCCCCGATGCGCGCCTCACCTTCCTCGACTTCCAGGGCGCGGCCGGCTTCCAGCAGATCCTCACCGGCGACGATCCGGCGAACCTCACGCGCGCGGCCCGCGAGCTGGAGGTCGAGATGCGCAAGCTGCCCGAACTCGCCGACCCGCATCCGTCGAAGCCGCCCGAAACGCCGCAGATCGTCATCAAGCCGCGGACCGAGGAAGCGGCGCGGCTGGGTGTCTCGTCGGACACCATCGCCACCATCGTGCGCGTCGCGACCGTTGGCGACATCGACGCCAATGTGGCCAAGTTCAACGAAGGCGAGCGGCGAATTCCGATCCGCGTGCGCCTGCCGGGCGATGCGCGCGCCAACATCCAGCGCATCGCCAATCTGCGGGTCCCGACCGGCAATGGCGGCACGACCACGCTCTCCAGCGTCGCCGATATCGATTTCCAGGCCGGCCCGGCGCGCATCGACCGGCTGAACCGCGAACGCCAGCTCACCGTGCTCGCCGAATTGAACGGCGTGGAGATGGGCCAGGCTCAGCGGGCGGTCAACAACGCCGCGATCATGAAGCATCTGCCGCCGGGCGTGCGGCCGGCCGCCATCGGCAACCAGCAGGCCATGGCGGAGCTGTTTGGCGGCTTCCTCGCCGCTTTTGGGGCCGCGGTGTTCCTGATGTACGCCGTGCTGGTGCTGCTCTTCCGCAGCTTCTTCAAGCCGGTGATCATCCTGACGGCCCTGCCGCTCTCGTTCGGCGGCGCGTTCTTCGGCCTGCTGCTGTTCAACCTGTCGCTGTCGATCCCCTCGCTGATCGGCTTCCTGATGCTAATGGGCCTGGCGGCGAAGAACTCGATCCTGCTCGTCGAATACGCCATCGAACGCGAGCGCGAAGGCATGACCCAGCACGACGCGCTCATCGAGGCCTGCCGCGAGCGCGCGCGCCCGATCATCATGACCACGGTGGCCATGGCCGCCGGGATGCTGCCGACCGCCTTTGCGCTGGAGAAGGGCTCGGAGTTCCGCCAGCCCATGGCCGTGGCGGTGATCGGCGGCCTGATCACCTCCACCATGCTGTCGTTGGTGTTGGTCCCTGTCGTCTATCGCTTCGTCGATGACTTCGAGCAGTGGCTGAAGCCGAAGCTGGCCAGGCTGATCACGCCGCGCCATCCGCCGCTGGAGCCGGCCCCGGTCGACCGGCTCTAGCCGCGCTTCGAAAGTCTAGAGCTCGCCGTTCAGGATGCGCGCGAAGAGGCCGGGGTCGACGTTGCCGCCGCTGACCACCACGCCGACGGTCTTGCCACGCGCATCGACCTTGCCGCTCAGCAGGGCGGCGAGGCCCACGCTGCCGCCGGGCTCCATAACCAGCTTGAGGGTCGTAAACGCGTAGCGCATGGCCTCGGCGACCTCGGGGTCGGTCAGGCCGACGGCGCCGGCGAGGTTGCGCTTCAGGATCGGGAAGGTGATGTCGCCGGTCGACGGGCTTTCCAGCGCGTCGCACAGGGTGCGGACGGTGGGTTTCAGGGTGACGCGCTCGCCCTTTTCGAGGGAGAGCGCGAAGTCGTTGTAGACCGAGGGCTCGCAGCCCCAGAGCTCGGTCCTGGGCGACAGCTCCTTCATCACCAGCGAGATGCCGGCCATCAGGCCGCCGCCGCCCACCGGCGAGACCAGCAGGTCGAAGTCCGCGCCCACGGCCTTGGCCTGGTCCAGCATCTCCAGGCCCACCGTGCCCTGGCCGGCGGCGATATGCGGGTCGTCGAAGGCCGGGACCACGACGGCGCCGCGGCTGCCGGCGATTTCGGCGGCGATCGCCTCGCGGCTCTCGGTCAGCCGGTCGAACAGGCGCACCTCGGCGCCATAGCCCTTGGTGTTGGCGATCTTCAGGGCCGGCGCATCTGACGGCATGACGATCACCGCCGGCATGCCGAGCAGCTTGGCGGCCAGCGCCACGCCCTGGGCGTGGTTGCCGGAGGAGAAGGCCACGACGCCGGCCTTGCGCTGCTCCGCGTCGAGCTGGACGAGGCGGTTGTAGGCGCCACGGAACTTGAAGGCCCCGACCCGTTGCTGGGTCTCGAGCTTCAGCAGCACGCGGCCGCCGATGCGCTCGTTCAGCGCCGGGCTCTCGACCAGCGGGGTGACCACCGCCAGGCCCTTGATGCGGGCGGCGGCGGCCTGGACGTCAGCGAAGGTTACGGTCGGCGGAGAGACTGCGTTCATTTGGCAAACACCATGGCGTCGTCAGCAAAGGCCTTGAATTCGAGCGCGTTGCCGGAGGGATCGAGGAAGAACATGGTCGACTGCTCGCCGGCCTCGCCCTTGAATCGGGTGTGGGGCTCGATGACGAATTGGGTTCCGGCCGCCTGCAGGCGCTCAGCCAGCGCGTCCCAGTCGGCGGGCGCCAGGATCGCGCCGAAGTGGCGGACCGGCACGTCGTGGCCGTCGACGGCGTTGGTCGCCTTATGGCCGACCTCAGCCGGCGCCAGGTGCGTGACGATCTGGTGGCCGTGGAAATTGAAGTCGATCCACTGGTCGCTGGAACGCCCCTCCGGGCAGCCCAACAGCTCGCCATAGAAGGCGCGGGCCTCCGCCAGATCGCGGACCGGGAAGGCGAGGTGGAAGCGCGGAATGTCCATGGGTTTGCCTGATAGCAAACTCCTCTTCCCACGCGAAGCGAGAGGGAGAACAGGCTCGCGGTTGAACTCGTGGGCCCGCTGGTCTAAACACCCGCCGCGTCCGGTTCGTCGGGCTGCTACAGATTGATCCCAAGCCATCCGCCGAGTCCCTGTCGAAGGGCGGCTGGTTCTCTCCGGCAGGGAGAGGGATCGTACCCAAAATGGCCAATGTCACGGTGATCGGCGCTCAGTGGGGCGACGAGGGCAAGGGCAAGCTCGTCGACTGGCTGAGCAATCGCGCGGACGTGGTGGTGCGCTTCCAGGGGGGCCACAACGCGGGCCACACGCTGGTGGTCGGCGATCAGATCTACAAGCTTTCGCTGCTGCCGTCGGGCGTGGTGCAGGGCAAGCTCTCCGTCATTGGGAACGGCGTCGTCGTCGACCCCTGGCACCTGCTGGAAGAGATCGCCAAGCTGGGCGGGCAAGGCGTGAGCATCACCCCGGACCTCTTGGTGCTGGCCGACAATGCCTGCCTGATCCTGCCGCTGCACCGGGACCTGGACCAGGCGCGCGAGGCCGCGGCGACCAAGAAGATCGGCACCACCGGGCGCGGTATCGGGCCGGCTTATGAGGACAAGGTCGGCCGCCGGGCGATCCGGGTCGCCGATCTCGCCGACCGCGAAGCGCTGGAGGCCAAGATCGACCGGCTGATGGCCCACCACACACCGCTGCGCAAAGGCCTCGGCCTGCCGGACATCGATGGCGCGGCGCTCCTGGCTGAGCTGGAGCGGATGGCGCCTCTGATCCTGCCCTTCGCCAAGCCGGCGTGGCTGCTGCTGGGCGACCTGGTGAAATCCGGCAAGCGGGTGCTGTTCGAGGGCGCGCAGGGCGCGTTGCTCGATGTCGACCACGGCACCTATCCCTATGTGACTTCGTCCAACACCGTGGCCGGCCAGGCGGCGGCGGGCTCGGGCCTGGGCCCCAAGGGGCCGGGCTACGTGCTGGGCATCGTCAAGGCCTACACCACCCGGGTCGGCGAGGGCCCGTTCCCCACCGAGCTCACCGACGAGGTGGGTCAGCATCTGGGAACGGTGGGCAAGGAGTTCGGCACGGTGACCGGCCGCTCGCGCCGCTGCGGCTGGTTCGACGCCGCCCTGGTGCGCCAGTCGGTTGCGCTGAACGGGATCAGCGGCATAGCGCTCACCAAGCTGGATGTGCTGGACGGCCTGCCGACGCTGAAGATCTGCACCGGCTACCGTTTGGGGGACCAGGAATTCAGCTACCTGCCGGCCGGCCTGAAGGCGCAGAGCGCGCTGGTTCCGGTCTACGAGGAGATGGAAGGCTGGAGCGAGACCACCCAGGGCGCGCGGTCCTGGCGCGACCTGCCGGCCAGCGCGGTGAAGTACGTGCGGCGCATCGAGGAGCTGATCGGCGCGCCGGTGGCGCTGCTCTCCACCAGCCCGCAGCGCGACGACACCATACTGATGCGCGATCCTTTCCAGGACTAAACCCCAGGTCGGCTAAGTCCGTGGCCTGGCTCGTTTTTTGACGGAAGCCTGGCTGGAAAAACATCGTTAGCGTCAAGGCGATCTTTACCCTCATCGGGTTAGCAATCGGAGCGTAGCCGGAGTGCGCCCCCCTTGTTCAACACCGACGCCAAGGTCATCCAGCGGATGGCGCCGCTGATGCAACGGGTGATGATCGTCGATCCGCAACCGGCCGGGGCGCGCCTGATCGGCGAGCTGATGCGCGATATCGCGCGCTCGCAGATCTGGGTCGCGGAGACCAACGAAAAGGCCATCCGACTGGCCGGCAGCTACGATCCGCACATCATTTTCGCCGAGATGGGCGCCGGTTCCGTCGACGGTATCGCCTTCACCCGCGAGCTGCGCCGCAGCCACCTGGCGGCCCGCTACGCCCCGGTGATCATGGTCACCGGTCAGGCGACCGCGGCCGGTATCCTGTCGGCCCGCGACGGCGGGGTGCACGAATTCCTGCGCAAGCCCTTCACCATGAAGGACCTGCTGCGCCGCCTGGAAGCGGTGACGCTGCGCCAGCGCGATTGGGTCGAGGCGGTGAACTACGTCGGCCCCGACCGCCGCCGGTTCAACTCGGGCGACTATTCCGGCTCGCTGAAGCGCCGCTCGGACGCGCGGGCCACGCCTGACAGCGAACGCCTGGCCCAGGCGCTGAAGATCCTGCGCTCCGCCATCAATGCGGTGGGCAGCGATCCGGCCCAGGCCATGCGCTCCATGCAGGCCCAGGTCGTCGACCTGCGCAAATGCGGCATGAGCGTCGCGGACCTGAAACTCACCACCGCTGCCATCGATTTCGGCCGCCACCTCGACGAGATCGAGAAGAAGGGCCAGCCCTACGACAAGGCCGAGCTTGAGGCCAAGGCCGCGACGCTGCTGGCCTATATGCCGAAGGACGAGGCGGTCGCGGCCTAAGCGGGACAATGTTGACATGGGTGGCCGCCGCTTCGGCAGGGCGCTAGGGTCAGCTCCATGTCAGAGTCCGAAAAACAACTCCGCGAAGAACTCACCGAGGCGATCAATAAGGTCCGGCGCGAACTGGAGATCCTCCAGGCGCCGTCCAGCATCGGCGGGCCGCCGGACAGCGGCAGCGTCGTCGCTGATCTGGAAAGCGAACTGAAGCGCCTGCTTGAGGCGCGCGACAACCTCTAGACGCTGACGCGGCAGGCCTAGACAGCCGCGTTCGCTGGTCTATCCCTGCGACCTCAGTCGGGTTCGGGGATTTGCCTATGCTGCTTTCCAAGGCTTTCGCGCGCGGGCTCGCGCTCTCGCTGATGCTGGCCGCGCCGGCCCTGGCGCAGCCGATGGACCCGACCTTCGCCGAGCATCAGAAAGCCTGGACCACCAAGCCGGAGTTTTCGAGTCCGCTGGTCGATCACCTGCCGGCTTCGACGGCGGGTGGCGTGCCCAGCCCCCGCGACGTGCTGGGCCACGACATCGGCGCGCCCCGCGTGCTCGACCACTACGACGCCCTGCTCAAGTACTACCGCGCGCTCGCCGCCAAATCGCCGCGGGTGAAGATCGTCGAGACCGGCAAGACCGAGGAGGGCCGGCCCACCATCGTGGTGCTGATTTCGTCGGACGAGAACATCGCGGGGCTGGAGGCCAACCGGAAAAACCTCGCGCGGCTCGCCGATCCGCGCGGCCTCTCCGACGCCGACGCCAAGGCGATCATCGCCAAGACCAAGCCGATGTACCTGGCGCTGGGCGGCCTGCACTCGGCCGAGACCGGGCCGCCGGAGATGCTGATGGAGCTGGCCTATCGCCTCGTCACCGAGGATAGCCCGCTGATCGCGACGATCCGCAAGAACGTCATCGTCGGCATCAATCCGGCCAGCGATCCGGACGGCCGCGACCGCTATGCCGACTGGTACTACCGCAACAAGATCGACGACACCGACGACCTGAACGCGGTGCCGGGTGCGCCTTACTGGGGCAAGTACATCTTCCACGACAACAACCGGGACATCAACTACACCGGCCTTAGCGCGCGGAATCTGCTGGACTTTTACCTGGCGTGGCACCCGCCGGTGATGCACGACCTGCACGAGTCCGTGCCCTTCCTCTACACCTTCTCCGGCCAGGCGCCGCAGAACCCGACGCTGGACCCGATCCTGTTTGGCGAGATGCCGTGGATCGCCAATTTCGAGATGGCGCAGCTGACCAAGTACGGCATGCCGGGCGTCTGGACGCACGGCTACGTGGACGAATGGTCGCCGGGCTACGTGGGCTTCATGTCCACCAACCACAACGGCCTGTTCAAGATGTACGAGACCTTCGGCAACGGCGGGGCCACCACCGAGCTGCGCCACGTCAAGCCGGTGGCCGGACCGGGACAGGGCGACGGGGACGGCAACGACCAGACAAAGCGCGACTGGTTCCGGCCAGACCCGCCCTACAAGGTCGTCGAGTGGTCGATGCGCAACAACACCAACTACATGGAGACCGGCGTGCTCACCGGTCTGACCGCGGTCGCCGAGAACCCGCAGATCATCGTCGAGAACTTCTACGCCAAGAGCCGCAACTCGATTGAAGCCGGCCGCAAGGACGCGCCCTACGCCTTCCTGATCCCGGGCGATCAGGCCGACATGACCCGCGCCGCCCTGGTGGTGAACCTCCTGCGCATGCAGGGGATCGAGGTCGGCAGGACGACGGCGGAGGTCACGCTGAAGGAGGGCAAGTTCCCGGCCGGGTCGTTCATCGTCAAACGCGACCAGCCCTATGGGCGCCTGGCCAAGATCCTCCTGGAAAAGCAGGTGTTCCCCGACAACAAGCTGCGCACCTATGACGACAGCGCCTGGTCGATGGGGATGATGGCGCATGTGAAGGTGACGCCGAGCGCCGATCTGAAGGCGCTGGAGGTGGCCGCGACGCCGGTGGACAAGGACGTGGTGACCGGCTCGGTTCCGCCGGCGGGCGCTGTGGCCTACGCCGTGCTGGATCAGGGCTCGGTCAATTTCGCGCCGCTGCGCTACCGGCTGAAGGGCGAGCCGATCCGCATCGCCGAGGCGGCCTTCAAGGCGAACGGCAAGGACATCCCCGCTGGCTCCTTCATCGTCGACGGCAAGGCCTATGAGGCGCTGAAGGCTCAGGTCGTCCCGCTGGGGCTGACGGCGGTGGCGCTGAACGAAAAGCCGACGGTCGCGACCCACGAGGCGGCCCTGCCCAGGCTCGCGGTCTATTCCACCTGGGGCTCGACCCAGAACGTCGGCTGGGTGCGCTACGCCTTCGACCAGTACGAGACGCCCTACGATCTGATCTTCAAGGACGAGGTGAGGAAGGGCGGCTTGCGCGCCAGGTACGACGTCATCGTCGTGCCGAGCCAGGGACGGTCGAGCAAGAACTTCGTCTTCGACATTCCGATGACCGGCAAGCCGCTGCCCTACACCAAGACCGCGGACTATCCGACCCAGGGCGCCTATGGCTCATCGCCGGATATTCGCGGCGGGCTGGGGCTGGAAGGCGTGGCGGAACTGCGCAAGTTCGTCGAGGCTGGCGGGACCCTGATCACGCTGGGCGACTCCAGCGCGGTCCCCGGCGAATACGGCATCGTCCCGGAGGTCGAGGTGAGCCGGCCGACCAAGGCCTTCTATGCGCCGGGACCGATCGTCACCGCCAAGATCGTCAAGCCGGCCAACCCAGTGTTCTACGGCTACACGGAACCCACGACGACGGTGCGCTGGGCCTCGACCGCGCTCTTGTCGCTGCCGATCCGCGACCAGAACGATGTGCTGATGAGCTTCCCGGGCGGCGACAAGGCTGTTCAGTCCGGCCTGATGGTCGGCGCATCCGAGATCAAGGACCGGCCCGCCATCGTCGACCTGCCGGTGGGCCAGGGCCAGGTGCTGATGTTCGCCACCAATCCGATCTACCGCTGGCAGAACTTCGGCGAGTACCGGATGCTCTACAACGCGCTGTTTTCGTACAAGGACCTCCGCGCGGGCCTCGGCGGCCCGCCGGTCATCCCCGACCCGAATGCCAAGGATGAGGAGAAGAAGGACGGGGACGAAGAGAAGAAGGCTGAGGGGTAGCGGGGTGCGCGGGGGATCATCGAATGGCTGCTGAGATCTCCCCGCCTCGTCCCACGGATGAAACGTGGTCCGAGGTCGCCGCGGCGTCAGCGGCCGAGGAGCTAGTCGCTGGCAAGCTGATCAGGGTGGATCAGGCAGACTTCGCTCAACGCATCATCGCGCAACAGCTCCATATCCTGTTGATCTCCAACTATCGCCCGGCGAGCGATCCCGATTGGATCACGTCCGACTGACGCTGGTACATGAGCGGATATGGAAAGGGGCCGCCGGACGTGCCGTGCGACCCCTCATCCGACCTGCTTCACAGGCCACCTTCTCCCACAGAGGGAGAAGGAACTTAGCTCAGCCTAAGCGTCGACCAAATTCCGGTCCAGCGCGGCGGCTTTCATCGACTTCTGGAGCTTCTCGAAGGCGCGCACCTCGATCTGGCGGACGCGCTCGCGGCTGACGCCGTATTGCGAGGCGAGTTCTTCCAGGGTGGTCGGTTCGTCCTTCAGGCGGCGCTCGGTCAGGATGTGGCGTTCGCGGTCGGAGAGCTCGGTCATGGCCTCTTCCAGCAGACCCATGCGCAGGGTCTTTTCCTGGTTGTCGGCGACCACCGTCTCCTGGCTGGGGGTCTTGTCGTCCACCAGCCAGTCCTGCCACTCGCTCTCGCTGTCCGCGCGCATGGGCGAGTTCAGCGAGGCGTCACCGCCGGACAGGCGGCGGTTCATCGAGATGACTTCCGCGTCCAGCACGCCCAGCTTGGTGGCGATGACACTGACCTGATCGGGGTGCAGGTCGCCCTCCTGCAGGGCCGAGATTTCGCTCTTGGCCTTACGCAGGTTGAAGAACAGCTTCTTCTGTGCCGCGGTGGTGCCCATCTTCACCAGGCTCCACGAGCGCAGGATGTATTCCTGGATCGAGGCGCGGATCCACCACATGGCGTAGGTCGCCAGGCGGAAGCCCTTGTCCGGATCGAACTTCTTCACCGCCTGCATTAGGCCGACGTTGCCTTCGGAGATCACTTCCCCGATCGGCAGGCCGTAGCCGCGGTAGCCCATGGCGATCTTGGCCACCAGGCGAAGGTGGCTGGTCACCAGACGATGGGCGGCGTCGGGATCTTCGTGCTCCTGCCAACGCTTGGCGAGCATGAATTCCTCGTCCTTCGCCAGCATGGGAAATTTGCGGATTTCGGACAGGTAGCGGCTGAGGCCACCGTCCGGCGACATCACGCTGAGTGCGCTTGCGGCCATTGTTATTATCCCTCAATTCCTGGACGTCCGGGCCGCCGCGCGATCTCGCGCACAAGGTCCGTCCGCCCCCTCAACCTCTCACATATGTACGAGGTTGCGGTTGCGGAAGACCCCCGCGGCACAGCGGGAAATGTCCTACTGCGTTAGTGGGACTTTCTAGTCCCCGATGGTGGCGCCTTCAAGGCACGGTTTCTCACAGGGTCTGTAGCAAAGCTGCATCTTCAGAGCGGTGCTCAGGGGCTGGTGAACAGCTTGCGCACCTCGATGCGCCAGGTGCGGCCGAGGGGGTCCAGATAGTCGGGCTGGAAGCTCAGCGGCGTGGCCCCGGTGGCGTCGGTGACCTTCTGGCGCTGGTCGAAGATGTTGGCGATGGAGAAGCTGACCCGCACGCCTTTCAGCCAGGGGTCTTTCTCGATCAGGGTCTTGCGCTGGTTGAGGTCGGCGAAGACCCGGGCGTTGACCTTCACCAGGTCGGAGAAGTCGAGATTGCCGGTGGCGCCGGTCACGCCGCTGACCGTCGTGCCGCTCTTCCAGTCGGCGTTGATCTCGCCGCCGAAGCCGCGCTCGGCGATGTTGAGCTGCAGCTGCACCTCCTGCTGCGGCTGGCCGCCGGCGCCGTTCAGGGACGAGCCGTCCAGGAAGTCGAGCAGGGGGCCGCCCGGCCGCACCAGGAAGCGGTCGGCGAAGTAGTAGGTGTGGAACAGCGAGATGTGCAGGCGTCCGTCCTGCGGCCCGCCCCGCGCGCCGGCACGGCCGCCCGCGAAGCCTCCGCCGCCCGGCCCGCCGCCCTGACCGCCACGCCCCGCGAACCCACCGCCGTTGCCGCGCTCGGGCGGCGCCGCGGCGGGCGCGCCATCGGTGGGAGGACCGGCGTTCGCGTCAGGCGGCCCGCCCGGCGCGCCGGGGAACGGGCCCTGGGCGCCCGGCACCGGTGCGGGCAGCCCCTCGGCGTTGGCGCCGGGCGGAGGTCCGGCCGGACGGCGGCCGACCTGTCCGGCGATGCCGGCCTTGCGCAGCTCCTGGAAGACCTGGCTGCGCGGCGGCGGCGCGGACGGCGGACCGATGGGCTTGGAGTAGTCGAAACCCCAGCGGATGGAGCTGACGTCCTGGCTGGAGAAGTTCACCGGCCGGAAATCGACCTCGGTGAGGTCGCCCGCCGCGTCGCGGATGAAGCGGTCGGGGAAGGCGGCCTCGATCGCCGCCGAGGCGGCCGGCAGGGCGCCGACGATGGGGTCCTTGTAGTGGATCTTGTTGTAGTCGGCCCGGAAGATCAGCTGCTTGTCCTGATAGGGCTGCCAGGTCACCCGCACCGAGTCCCGATAGCGGTCGTCGCTGGTGAGCGCCGGATTGCCGCCGCTGATCTGGGTCACGTCCACGGTCTGGCCGGTGGCAAAGTCGAATATCCGGGTGTTGGGGGTCAGCAGGATCGGGGCGCTGGTCTGTTGCTGGCTGGGCGCGGCCTGGTCATGCAGCCGGTTGATCAGGATCGAGAGACCGGTGACCGGCGTCCAGTGGACCCCGTAGCCGAGCGTATCCAGCGTGCCGAAGCCGGAGACCGACTGCAGGGCCACGTGGGTGTTGACCGAGAACTCGCCGAACATCGGCAGCACCTTGTTCTTGGCGCTGGTCAGGGGGACGTCGATCGAGGCCTGCACATTGCCGCCGCCCTGGCTGAAGGTCTGCGACTGGCTAAAGCCGCCATGGGTGGCGTCCGAGGCGAAGCTGGAGCCGGTGGCGCCGACCCGGAAGCTGGTGCGGATCTCGCCGGCCGGGATGGTCCAGATCGGCCCGGAGGCCACGAACTGGATGTTGCCGGTGTCGGACTTGGTGTGGCTGGTGTCCTGCGGGCGCAGGGTCAGCAGGTTGGCCGGGAGCGCGCCGAACGGATTGACCGTGCCGGCGGTGACCGCCGCCTGCAGGGCCGTGGCGTCGAGGCCGACGTCGTTCTCGTTCTTGCTGTCGGCGTGGTCGTAGTTGCCGGTCAGCGCCAGGCGCCATTTGGCGACGTCGCGGTTGAAGCTGACGCCGATGTGCCCGGTCCAGCCGTTGGCGTCCTGATCCAGGGGTGAAAAGCCCGGGACGAAGCGGTCGATCTCCACGGGACTCGAGAACGGCGAGAACGGCAGGCCCGCGGGCGCCAGCAGGCTGACGCCCGGCAGGCCACGCTCGGCTTCCGAGTTCGTGGCTTCGAAGGTGGCGTTCAGCGTGGCCTTGATGTCGGCGAAGATCGGCTGGGTGACCACGCCGTTGGCCGAGATCATCTGGCTGTCCGCGACCAGGGTGCGGAAGGGCCGCACGTCGGTGACGTTGGGGACGTTGGCCGTCGGCAGGAAATCGCCGAGGCCCAGCGCCCTGCTGGCGCCCGCCGCCGGGACGCCGGCCACGGTCACTGGCCGGCCCGCGAGCGCGCTGAGCGCGGGGTCGATCTGGCCGCCGGGGAGGGCGGCGCTGACGTTGCCGGCGAAGTCGAAATCCTGGCCGGCGGCGAGCGAGGTCAGGTCGCGCTGCGATTCCAGCAGCGAGGCCTTGGCGTTGTACTTCAGGTCGAAGTTCATCCGCCGCTCGCCGGTGATGCGGGTCACGTTGGCCTCGGCCTGGCCGCTGGCGCCGCCGCCCTCGGTCGCCTCGCCGCCCTGGGCGTCGACGAACTTGGCCCCGAAGTGGTCGCGCAGCACGATGTTGACCACGCGCTGGTTGGCCGAGAAGCCGTACTTCAGCGCCGCCTCTTCCGGCAGGATGTCGACCCTAAGGATCGCTTCGGTGGGGATATTGCGGATCTCGTTGACGCCGGAGATGCGCCGGCCGTTGACCAGGATCGCCGGGCCCTCGCCGCCGCGGCCGGAGTTGGAGCCGATCTCCGGCGCGAGCTCGTCCAAAAGCTCGGTGATGGTCGAGACGCCGTAGGCCTGGATGTCCTCCGGATGGAACTGGATGTCGGGCTTGATGTCGCCGATCACCGCGCCCGGCTGGATCTTCGGCGCGGCGACGACGGTGACTTCGGAGACAGCCGGGGTCTTGGGCGCGGGCGGCGCGGGCGCGGCGGCGTCGGCAGAGGCATGCCCCGCCGCCAACAGGGCCGCGGCGCAAGCGCCGGCCTGCAGCGCGGCGCGCGACCGGACACGCGGGAAGGCTCGCAAAGGCTTGAAGATCACTCGCCCGTTCATCCGCTCGCGGCGCCGCCCTGACCGATGGTGGGCTGGCCGCCGATTATCCCCCGAAGCTCCGGCGTATGACCTCGCCGTTCAGCGGGTCCAAATGAGGGCGCCAATGTTGCGTGGCGATTACCCCTACGTGAGGCGTCCTGCGCGGCTGAAATATCAGAGGTCGGCGAGCAGGCGCTCCAGGGTCGCCATATCCGGCGGCAGCGGGCTCTCGAACCGCAGGACCTCGCCGGTGACCGGATGGCGGAAGCCCAGCACCGCGGCGTGCAGGGCCTGACGCCTCAGACCGGCCTCGACCATCGCCGCGCGGACCTTCTCGGCGGGCGGGCCGGAGCCGTAGGCGGGATCGCCCAGGCAGGGCGCGCCGACCGAGGCCAGATGCACGCGGATCTGGTGAGTGCGGCCGGTCTCGAGCGTGCAGGCGACGCGGGCGGCCAGCGGCCGCTCCTTCGGCCCGAAGGTGCGCTCGACGGCGTAGTGGGTCACCGCATGGCGCCCGCCCGAGCGAACGATCGCCATCTTCTTGCGGTCGGCGGAGGAGCGGCCGATGGCGCCCTCGATGGTGGCTTTCGTCCCGGCCACCGCCTTCTGCGGCGCGCCGCGGGTCAGCGCGACGTAGAGGCGGTCGATGTCGTGGGCGGCGAACAGCGCCGAGAGACCGTGGTGCGCCGCATCGGTCTTGGCCACCACCACGATGCCTGAGGTGTCCTTGTCGATACGGTGAACGATGCCCGGCCGCGCCACCCCGCCGATGCCCGACAGGCTGTCGCCCGCGTGGTGCAGCAGGGCGTTGACGAGCGTGCCGCTCTCGCTGCCGGGCGCTGGGTGGACCGCCATGCCGGCCGGCTTGTCGACCACGATCAGGTCGGCGTCTTCGTAGAGCACGGTCAGCGGGATCGCCTCGGCGACCGGTTCGGCGGCGATGGGCGGAGGGATTTCGATGCGGTAGTCGCCGGCAAGCGCCTTGCCCGAAGCGTCCGAGATGGCCGCGCCGTCACGGCTAACATGCCCCTGGGCGATCAGCGCCTGGACGCGCGCCCGCGATATCTCCGGCAACAGGTCGGCGAGCGTCTTGTCGATACGTGAGCCGGCGTCCTCGGGCCTCACCGCCACGATCCGCACGCCGAAGGGCTCGGCGGCCTCGTCGATATCCGGGTCGAGGTTGTCGGGGTCAGATGGCACGGCTTGGCGTAGCGCGGCGCGGGTGGTTCAGGCAATGCGCGCCGGGACGCCTACTCCTTCGCCTCTTCCTCCACCTTCAGGATGTCCGCCTTCGTGAAGAGGTACTTCTTCATCTGCTTGGCCGCGTCGGCGTCGTTGCGGCGGATCCATTCGAGGATCATGGCGGCGTGCTCCAGCTCCTCGCGGGCGTTATGGAGCAGGATCTCTTTCAGGCTCTTGTCGTCGCAATCGTCGGCGCGCTGGCGGTACCAGTCGACGGCTTCGAACTCCTCCATCAGCGAGGTGATCGCGTAGTGCAGGTTGAGGGTCTCGGGGCGCAGCTTTTCGCGCGGGACGTGGAGGGTTTCGCTGGACACTGGAACGCCTTCTTCTGTGGTATCCTGCGCCGCAAATCGGGCGCGGTTTGATAAGCGCGAGGTCCCCTAAGGGGGCGGATATGGGGCGGGCAAAGGATGCAAGTGGACAGGCGCAAGGCGCTGGCTCTGCTGGGACTAAGCGCGGCCGCACCCGCGACTAACGCCCGGGCCCGCGATCCGGTTGCCTTCCAGCACGGCGTGGCCTCAGGCGACCCGTTGCAGGACCGGGTGATCCTGTGGACGCGGATCACGCCGCGCGGCGGCAGCGACGTCGCCTACAGCTGGCGGATCGATCCGCTCGACCGGCGCGGCGGCGGCAAGCACGGCAGCGGCGTCACCGGCAGCGACCGCGACTTCACGGTGAAGGTCGACGCGGTCAACCTCGATCCGGGCCGCGCCTACAGCTTCCAGTTCGAGAGCGGCGGGGTGAAGTCGCCGGTGGGCCGCACTCAGACCCTGCCGGACGGGCCGACCAAGGATGTGGTGCTGGCCGCCTGCACCTGCGCGCTGTTTCCGAACGGCTACTTCAACGCCTATGGGGCCATCGCCAAGCTGCCGCGCGTCGACGCGGTCGTGCACCTGGGCGACTACATCTACGAATATGGCGGGCCGGGCTCCTACGGCATGGACAGCCCCGTCGCCGACGAGCGGCCGCACCAGCCGAACCACGAGTGCGTCAGCCTCTCCGACTACCGACGCCGCCACGCCCAGTACAAGACCGACGCGCAGCTGCAGGCGGCGCACGCGCGGGCGCCTTGGATCGTGGTCTGGGACGACCACGAGACCGCCAACGACAGCTGGACCGGCGGGGCGGAGAACCACCAGCCGGCCACCGAGGGCGACTGGAACGTCCGCAAGGCCGCGGCGATCAAGGCCTATTACGAGTGGATGCCGATCCGTGAGCCGGAGGGCGGCGGCTTCGCCATCAACCGGTCGTTCGATTTCGGCGACGTGGCGAGCCTGTTCATGCTGGAGACCCGGCTGACCGCGCGCGACCACCAGCTCTATCCCGACAAGGAGATGCCGGCCGAGCCGACCGCCGCCGACGTCGCGGCTTGGCGCAAGCGGCTGGACGACCCGGCGCGCAAGATGATGTCGGCCGGCCAGGAGGCGTGGCTGGGGCGCGGTCTAGGGGCCTCGGTGAAGTCGGGCCGGCCCTGGCAGGTGCTGGGCAACGAGGTGGTGATGGCCAGGCTCTTCACCCCGCCGGTCCACAAATACATGACGCCGGAAGCCTATGCCGCGGCCAAGGCCGAGCTGCCGCGGCCCGGCGCCCAGCGGCTGGCGAAGATCGAGGCCAATGCGGCGCTGGGCCTGCCCTGGGGCGCGGACATGTGGGACGGCTATCCCGCCGACCGCCAGCGGCTCTATGCGTTGGTCGAAAAGGCCCGCGCCAACCTGATCGTGGTCAGCGGCGACAGCCACGCCTTCTGGGCCAACGAGCTGTGGAACGCCGAGACGGGCGGCAAGCGGGTGGCCGTCGAATTCGGCACGGCGGGGATCACCAGCCCGGGGCCGGGCGAGAGCATCGCCGCCTTCCCGCTGGGCCGCGCCTTCACCGAGTTCAACCGCGAGGTGCTGTTCAACAATCAGACGGCCAAGGGCTTTGTGCTGCTGACGCTCACCCACACCGAGGCGACGGCGGAGCTGATGGCGGTCTCCAGCATCAAGGACAAGGCCTTCACCACGCGCCCGATCGCCACCTATCACGTGACCCCGGGGCCCTCGGGCGTCTCGTCGCTGAAGACGGCCTCAGCGCCGCTCCAGAGCCAGACGCACGCCAAAGCCTAGGAAGACGCCGCCGGTCACGCGGTCCAGCCAGCGCACAACCGCAGCCTTCTTCAGCGCACCGGCGATCGGACGGGTCGCGCC
Source organism: uncultured Alphaproteobacteria bacterium (assembly GCA_903822175.1). Lineage (GTDB taxonomy): Bacteria > Pseudomonadota > Alphaproteobacteria > Caulobacterales > Caulobacteraceae > Phenylobacterium. The sequence goes on along the minus strand of CAIJOB010000032.1, from coordinate 43,447 downwards.
GATCAGGCAGGCCGACCACGCGCTGCCGATCAGCACATGGATCACCGCCAACAGGAAGATGAAAGGCGCGGCAGGGACACCCTGCGGCAGGAACTGCGGCAGGAAGGAGATGTAGAAGACGCCGATCTTCGGGTTGAGCAGGTTGGTCAACAGCCCCCGGCGCATCCAGGTGAAATCGCCGCCGCCCGAGGGCGCGCCGGAGGTCATGTCGAACCGGTCGCGGGGCTTGAGGATCAGGTTCAGGCCTAGCCAGACGAGATAGGCGGCGCCTGCCCACTTCAGCGCCGTGAAGGCCATCGCCGAGGCCTGCAGCAGAGCGCCCAGGCCAAGCGCCACCGCGCCGCCCCAGACCAGGCAGCCGATGTTGATGCCGAGCGCCGCCAACACCGCGCGCTTGGGACCCTCCACGGCGGCGGTGCGCAGGATGAGCGCGGTGTCGAGGCCCGGCGTGATCGTCAGCAGGCCGGCGGCCAGCATGTAGGCGGCGAGCGCCTGGGCGACTGTCACGGTGCGTCCCTCAGCTTCCCGTCCTCGATCACGCGATAGAAGCAGGACCGCGCGCCGGTGTGGCAGGCGCCGCCGTCGCCCTGCGGCAGGACCTTCAGCCAGACGCAGTCCTGGTCGCAGTCGATGCGCGCCTCGACGATCTTCTGCACCTGCCCGCTGGTCGCGCCCTTGTGCCAGAGCTCCTGACGCGAGCGGCTCCAGTAGTGGGCCTCGCCGGTAGAGAGCGTCAGGCTTAGCGCCTCGGCGTTCATCCAGGCGAACATCAAGACTTCGCCGGTTTCGGCGTGGGTGGCGACCGCGGCGATGAGGCCATTGGGGTCGAAGCGGGGGCTGAGCGTCGCGCCGTGCTCCAGGGCATGGGTGTCGCTGGCGGTGGGGAAGGTCGCGGTCATGACGCCCATATGGCGCCGCTCCCCCGCGCCGCGCTAGCCTGACGGCGATGAGTCTGAAGGACCGGATCAAGGGCCGCGTGCTGGCCATGGACGCGGCGGTTCGGCCCTGGGCCGCCCGTTCGCGCCTGAACGCCTTCGCCTACGAGTTCCTGCTGTTCGGCCTGAAGCAGGCCTGGGCGTGCCTGTTCGGCGGCGCGATGCTCGGCCTGATCATCGTGACCCACTACCTGTGGCCGCAGCATTTCGCCCTCAGCCGCTACGACTTCCTGGTGCTCAGCGCGGTGGCGATCCAGGCCCTGCTGCTCGCCACCCGGCTGGAGCGCTGGGACGAGGCCGTGGTGATCCTGATCTTCCACGTGGTCGGCACCTGCATGGAGGTCTTCAAGACCGCGCACGGGTCGTGGATCTATCCGGAGCCCAGCCTGTTGCGGATCGGGGGCGTGCCGCTGTTCTCAGGGTTCATGTACGGGGCCATCGGCTCCTACATCGCGCGGATCATGCGGCTGTTCGAGATCCGCTTCATCCGCTGGCCGCCGCATTGGGCGCCGTGGGTCCTGGCGGTGGCGAGCTACGTCAATTTCTTCAGCCACCACTATCTGCCAGACATCCGCTGGGCGCTCTACGCCGCCTCGGTGGCGATGTTCTGGCGGTCCTGGGTCACCTTCACGCCGGACCGGACGGCGCGGCGAATGCCGGTGCTCATGGGCCTGGTGCTCGTGGCCCTGTTCATCTGGTTCGCCGAGAACATCGGGACCTTCACCGCCGCCTGGATCTATCCCAATCAGAAGCACGGCTGGGCCCTGGTGCCGATCGGCAAGCTCGGCGCCTGGTACCTGCTGATCTTGCTCAGCTTCGTGCTGGTGACGATCGTCCATCCGCCTAGGGCGCCGGGCGAGGGCGAGGCGACGAACCCGCTGACCTAGCTCCTCTCCCCGCGCGCGGGGAGAGGCAGGCGCCGCTATTTCCGGTTCACGAAATCCAGGAACCGTTGGCGCAGCGTCGGGTCGGTCTTGAAGACGCCGGTGAACTGGGTGGTGATGGTCGAGACATGGCGGTGGTGGACGCCGCGGGTCGACATGCACTGGTGGTTGGCGTCGATCAGCACAGCGACGCCCGCCGGGCGCAGGCTGTCGGTGATGGCGTCGGCGATCTGCTGGGTCATGGTCTCCTGGGTCTGGAGACGCTTGGCGAAAATCTCGACCACCTTGGCCAGCTTCGAGATGCCGACCACGCGGTTGGTCGGCATGTAGGCCACGTAGGCCTTGCCCAGGAACGGCGCCATGTGGTGCTCGCAGTGGCTCTCCACCTCAATCTCGCGGAGCATGACGATGTCGTCGTAGCCCTGCACGTCCTCGAAGGTGCGGCTGAGCTCCTTGGCGGGGTCGAGGTTGTAGCCTTCGAACCATTCGCCATAGGCGTCGACCACGCGCTTGGGGGTGTCGATCACGCCTTCGCGGCGCGGGTCGTCGCCGGCCCAGGCGATGAGTGTGCGGACCGCTTCCATCGCTTCTTCGCGGCTGGGGCGTTTGACGGCTTCAAGGTCCAGGTCGGTTCCGACCAGGGTTCGGTCGCGGATAGCGTCCATGACGGGAGAAGGTCTTTCCGGGGCTGAGTTGCGCCGGGACGAAGGTCCCGGAAATACGCGTGGCCATCCCTAACTTCAGATGGGGTTTGGCACGGATGGTTCCCGTGGCTTCCCGATCTTCTGATCTGTATATGGGCCGAACCCAGTCCTGGGCAACCGTGACCCTGCGTTAGAAAAGTTCGATGCCGCTTCAGCTTTACGACACCATGGCCCGCGCCAAGCGGCCCTTCGTTCCCGCCAACCCCCGGCGGGTGACGATGTATGTCTGTGGGCCGACGGTCTACAACTACAGCCACATCGGCAATTTCCGGCCGGTCGTGGTGTTCGACGTGCTGTTCCGGCTGCTGCGCCGCCTCTACGGCGATCAGGCCGTGATTTATGCGGCCAACGTCACCGACGTGGACGACAAGATCAACGCCAAGGCCGCCGAGGAAGGCGTGCCGATCGAGGCCGTCACCGACCGATACCTGGCCGCCTACAACGGCGATGCGGCGGCGCTGGGCGCGCTGCCGCCGACCGCTCAGCCGCGGGCGACCCAGACCATGGACGCGATCGTCGCGATGATCGGGCGTCTGGTCGAGAATAGTTCGGCATACCCGGCCGAAGGTCACGTCCTCTTCAACACCCAGGCGTTCAGCGACTACGGCAAGCTGTCCGGGCGGCCGCTGGACGAGATGATCGCCGGCGCCCGCGTCGAGGTCGCACCCTACAAGCAGCACCCGGCCGACTTCGTGCTGTGGAAGCCCAGCAAGCCCGGCGAACCGGTGTGGGAAAGCCCCTGGGGCCCCGGCCGGCCCGGCTGGCACATCGAATGCTCGGCGATGATCGAGCAGGAGCTGGGCCTCCCCATCGACATCCACGGCGGCGGCATCGACCTGGTCTTCCCGCACCATGAGAACGAGCTGGCACAGGGCGTATGCGACGGCCACGGGCATTCGACCTATGCCCAGTACTGGCTGCACAACGGCTTCCTCAACACGGGCGAGGAGAAGATGTCCAAGAGCCTGGGCAATGTGGCCTTGGCGCACGACCTCCTGAAGCAGCAGCCGGGCGAGGTGATCCGCTGGGCGCTGTTGGGCGCGCACTACCGCCAGCCGCTCAGCTGGACGGACGATGCGCTCGCCCAGGCGCGCAATTCGCTCGACCACCTCTACGGCGTGCTGGGCCGCGCGCGGCACATCGAGGCCGGCGGCAGCGGGGCGCTGTTGGAAGACCAGCTGGAGCCCTTGCTGGACGACATCAACACGCCAGCGGCGATGGCTGCGCTCAAGAAGCTCGCCACCGACCTCGACGCCGCCGTGCGCAAGGGAGCGCCCAATGCGTCGGCCCTCAAGCAGGACCTGCTGGCGCTGGCCGAGGTCATGGGCTTCCTGCAGGCCGATCCGCAGGTCTGGTTCCAGGGTGGCGCCGACGAAGGCCTGGCCGCGAAGATCGACGAACTGATCGCCGCCCGCGACGCCGCGCGCGTCGCCAAGGACTGGGCTGAAGCCGACCGTATTCGCGCCGAACTTACAGCGCTAAATGTAGAGGTGATGGACGGACCCGCCGGCGCGACCTGGCGGATAAAGGAGCAGGCCTGATGCCGGTGCCACCCCCGCTGAACCTGAAGGCCGGACCCTTCGGAACCAACGGCTCGATCACCCGCCTGGGTCCTAAGCCGATGAAGATGGGCCTGCCGCCGCCCAAGCCCCCGAAGGGCCTGAAGATCGAGCACCGCGTCGGCATCCAGGCGCCCGCCGAGGTGATCTGGGAGGCGCTCTCGGACCTGAAGGCCTGGGACCAGTGGAACCCGCTCTACAAGAAGGCCTCGGGCGAGATCCGCATCGGCGCGGAGCTGGAAATGACCCTGGCGCTCCCCGGCAGGAACCCGGAGGTGATCCGGCCGACGGTGCTGGAGTGGGTGCCGAACGAACAGCTGCACTGGCGGCTCACCATGCTCCGTGGCCTGGTCCGCACGATCCGCTTTTTCGAGATCGAGGCCCTGGCCACCCAAGGCTGCATCGTCTCCAACGGCGAGATCATCGGCGGCCTGCTCGGCCCGACGCTCGCCAAGCCCATGGGCCGGACGATCTACCGCGCCTTCGTGGAGATGAACGAGGCGCTGAAAACCCGTGCCGAAAGCCTGTGGGCCGCACGCCAGGCCGAGGTCCCCACGAAGGCCAAAGGCCGGCGGCGGTAAGGTCGTCCGGAGCAGGCCCACCCGCGTTGCCTCCCTAGACGCGGCGTGTACTGTCGCCCTCTGTCATCGGAGGGTGTTTCCTTGAAGTTCAAGACGTTGCTTCTCTCAGGCGTTCTCGCGGGCGTCGCCATCGTGGGCGTCTCGTCGCAAGCGCTGGGCGCCGGTCCAGGAGCGGGCAAGGCGAAGTTCGGGACCTGGGGCTATGACGCAACGTCCATGGACCCCTCGGTGAAGCCGGGCGACGACTTCTTCAAATACGTCAACGGGAACTGGGACAGGCGGACCCAGATCGAGCCGGACAAGACCAGCGCCGGCGTCGATGTGCAACTGGCCGACCAGGCCGAGCGCGATGTGCACCAGATTGTCGAGGACCTGGCCAAGGATCCGGCCAAGGCCGGGCCGGGCGGGCGCCGCGTCGGCGACTATTACGCCGCCTGGATGGACGAGAAGGGGCTCGAAGCCCGCGGGACCGCGCCGCTCAAGCCCTACCTCGCCAGGATCGCCGCCGCGAAGAGCAAGGCCGATGTCGCCAAGCTGTTCGCCGCGCCCGGTTTCGAGAGCCCCGTCAACGTGAGCATCGGCCCCGACTTCGACAACCCAGATATCTATGTGGTCGGTCTCGACCAGTCGGGCCTGGGCCTCCCCAACCGCGACTACTACCTGCGCGAAGGCGCCAAGTACGACGGCTACCGCAAGGCCTACCGGGACTATGTGATCAAGATCCAGACCCTGGCCGGCATCAAGAACGCCGCCGCCAAGGCCGACGCGATCATCGCGCTGGAACACAAAATCGCCGAAGCGCACTGGAAGCCGGAGGAGATGCGCGACGTCGACAAGGTCAACAACCCGATGACGGTGGCCAAGCTCACCGCCACGGCGCCGCAGTTCCCGTGGGCGGCGATGTTCGCCTCGACGGGCCTTGGCGCGCCGAAGAAGGTGCTGGTGTTGGAGCCCAGCGAGGTCAAGGCCGCGGGCGAGCTCCTCGCCTCGACGCCGCTGGCGGTGTGGAAGGACTATCTCGCCTACCACTTCATCCGCACGCATGCGGCCTACCTGCCGCACGCCTTCGACCAGGCCAATTTCGACTTCTTCTCCCACACCCTGCGCGACGTGCCGGTTCAGCGCGAGCGCTGGAAGCGCGGCGTACAGCTGATCAACCGCCAGCTCGGCGAAGAGGTGGGCCGCATCTATGTGGCTCAGCACTTCCCGCCGGAAGCCGAGAAGCAGACCGCCGAACTGGTCGCCAACCTGACCGCCGCCTATGGCGAGCGGTTCAAGAACGCGGCCTGGATGGATGACGCGACGCGCAAGGCCGCGCTCGTCAAGCTCGGGACCTTCGATCCGCGCCTGGGCCATCCCAAGAAATGGATCGACTATTCGAGCCTGAAGATCAGCCGCACCGACCTGTTGGGCGACGCGGTCCGCTCGGAAACGTTCGCCTGGAACCTGGATCTGTCGCGGTATCCCAAGCCGGTGGACAAGGGCCTCTGGGACATGGTCCCGCAGGTGGTCAACGCCTACTACAACCCGCAGGCCAACCAGATCACCTTCCCGGCCGCGATCCTGCAGCCGCCCTATTTCGATCCGGGCGCCGACCCGGCCGCCAACTACGGCGGCGAGGGCGCGGTGATCGGCCACGAGATGGGCCACGGCTTCGACGACGAGGGCCGCCACTTCGACGAGACCGGCAAGGTGCGCGACTGGTGGACGGCCGACGCGGCCAAGGCCTTCGGTGAGCGGGCCGCCATGCTGGGGGCGCAGTTCGATACCTACGAGCCGGTGCCCGGCGTGCACATCAACGGCAAGCTGACCATGGGCGAGAACCTGGGGGATCTGGGCGGCATCGAGGCCGCCTACGCCGCCTACCGCCGCTATGTGGCCCAGCACGGCGAGCCGGCGGTGATCGACGGCATGACCGGCGACCAGCGCTTTTTCATCGCCTACGCCCAATCCTGGCAGGACAAGGTCCGCGAAGGGGCGCTGCGGGCGCAGCTCCTGAGCAACCCGCACAGCCCAGCCGAGTACCGGGTCAACGGCATCGTCCGCAACGTCGACGCCTGGTACGCCGCCTTCAATATCAAGCCCGGCGACAAGCTCTACCTGCCGCCGGAGAAGCGGGTCCACGTCTGGTGATCTGACGACCAGTTCCTGCCCCGCTTGCGGGGGAGGTGTCAGCTGAGCGCAGCGAGGCTGACGGAGGGGGCAAGTCGCGACTGGGCTGCGAGGCGGGGTTTGACCCACGCTTGCCCCCTCCGTCTCGCCGCTGCCGCGTCGATCCACCTCCCCCGCAAGCGGGGGAGGAACTGGGCTCTAAGCCTGCCGACCCAACAATGGATCGCTCATGCTCGCCTTGCCGTCTTCGCCGTGGCCGGCGAAGCGGCGCTGGAAGCTGGGGGCTTCGGCGCAGGTCACCACCAGGTCGTACCAGTTGTGGCTGGCCTTCAGGTCCCAGGCGTCGGTGGCGGTCTCGCCGGGCCCCAGGCGGCGTAGCCGGGGCGCCGCGCTGGCGTAGGCGGCGGGCGTGACTTCCAGGCTGATCGCCGAGGGTCCGTGGTTTTCCAGGGTGACGACCAACCGTCCGGCCTTGGCGTCGAACTGAGCCTTGGCGCCCGGCTTGGCTGAGGTGGTCTGGCCCTTGAAGCGGCGCAGGAAGCCGTTGGGGCCAAACAGGCTCAAATCGTAGGCGTCGTCGTCCAGCGCGAAGGCGTCCTCGAGCCGCTTGCCGGCCTCGACGGAATAGAACCGTGGCTCGCCGCCGCGCGGCCGGCGCAGCTCGAAGGTGGCGCCCGCCTGTCCGGTGTTGTCGATGACCAGGGTGAAGCCCTCGGCGGTCGGGTGGCCGGACACGTCGAAGGCGTAGGGGAGCGGCCGCGCCGGCCGCTGTCCGGGCTCCTGGCGCGCCACCTGGGCCGCCGTATCCGGGGCCTTCGGGAAGGGCAGGGTCTTGGTGGCCGCCGCCGCGCGCTTGGGACCGGCGGAGGCGTCGGGCAGGGGGACGGGGCCGCGGTTGGGTGTCTTGAAGTCGAACATCGAGGTCAGGTCGCCGGTGACCGCGCGCCGCCAGGGCGAGATCTGCGGCTCCATCACCCCAAAGCGCGCCTCCAGGAAGCGGATCACCGAGGTGTGGTCGTGCAGCTGGGAATTGACATAGCCGCCCTTGCTCCAGGGCGAGACAACCAAGAGCGGCACGCGGGGGCCCAGGCCCACCGGTTCGCCGTGATAGTCCTCGTGCGCCATGTCGACGGTCGACTTGCCCTGCGCGGGACCGAGCGGCGGGATCGGCGGCGGCACGTGGTCGAAGAAGCCGTCGTTCTCGTCATAGTTGATGATGAAGGCGGTCTTGGCCCAGACCTTGGGGTTCGACGCCAGCGCCTCGATCATCCGTGCGGTGAAATAGGCCCCGTCCGACGGCGTCGCCTGCGGGTGCTCCGACAGCTTGTAGTTGGTGACGATCCAGGAGACCTGCGGCAGGCGATCGGCGGCCACGTCCTTCTTGAAGTCGGCGATCAGGTGGTCGCCGTCACTGTCCTTGGCGTTCTCCTTGGTCGACCCCGGCGACCAGGCGCGGCCGCGCTGGTAGAGTACCGAGTCCGGGCCGATGCCGCGGAAGGTCTTGAAGTAGCTGAGGCCATTGTCGCCGTAGTTTTCGTACTCCTGATATACCTTCCAGGAGACCCCGGCCTTCTGCAGCCGCTCGGCGTAGGTGACCCATGAGAGCCCCTTGAACTCCGGCGAGTCCTCAAGCGGGTTGGCGTTGTCGTTTTTCTCTTCCGGCGGATTGGCGATGACGATCTTGGAGTCGTCGCCGGCGGCCAGGCCCGAGGTGCCGGTGAACAGGAACATCCGGTTGGGATTGGTCGGGCCGAAGATCGAGCAGTGGTAGGCGTCGCAGATCGTGAAGGCGTCGGCGAGCGCGTAGTAGAATGGGATGTCGGCGCGGGTGAAGTAGCCCATGGTCATGGAGCTCTTGGCCGGCACCCAGGCGTCGTGGTGTTTCCAGCGCGCGTGGCTGCCTTTCCAGCTGTGATCGAGGTCACGCATGGTCTCGGCGCGCGTGGAGCTGGTGTCGAGATGGAAGGGGCTGACGCTGGAGGCGCCGTCCTTCGTCGGCTGCTTCCAGACCGGCTGGCCGTTCGGCAGGTCGATGGGCCGGGGATCGCCGAAGCCGCGCACCCCGCGCAGGGTCCCGAAATAGTGGTCGAAGCTGCGGTTCTCCTGCATCAGGATCACCACGTGCTCGACATCCTGGATGGTTCCGGTGACGTGGTTGGCCGGCAGCGCCAGCGCCTTGGCCACGCCCGGCGGCAGGGCCGCCGCGCCGACCGCGCCGGCGGCCAGTTGCAGGAACGCTCGGCGGTCGCCCAAACTCTTCGGGTGGTCCTGGCTCTTCGGGAGGTCCTGACTCTCCGGGGAATTGGGCGTCTTGGTCATGGGGTTCCCCCGATTGCGGCGCGGTCTCTCGCCGATCATAGCCGATCTGGCGGACAGTTTAGAAACTCTCCGTCGACTATAATCCTACCGATCCAATAGGATTTGAAATATCCGCCGCGTCGGACCCTGTCCAAGCGATATGATGTCAAGGTACATAGCGGTGCAGATCGCGGCGGATTTGGAGATCCAAGGGCATGCGGACGAGACAGCTCGTGATGGCGGCGACGGTGCTGAGCCTGCTGGCGTCAACCGCTCATGCCCAGGCGGCGGGCGATCCGCGCGACGCCGAAATCCAGGCGCTGCGGGCGCAGGTGCAGGCGCTGGCCGCCAAGCTCGACCAGCTGCAGGCCCGGATCGAGGCGCCGGCCGCGCCGCCGGTCATCCAGACGCCCGCGCCGGCCGCCGCCGCGCCGGCGGCGGTCGTGACTCTCGCCGCGGGCAAGCCATCGATCGCCAGCGCTGACGGACAGTTCACGGCCAACCTACACGGCGTCGTGCATCTCGACGCCGCCGACTATGAGCAGGCCGGCGCGGGTCCGATCACCACAGACCTGCGGCGCGGCGCGGCTGCGACGGACACGTCACACGCCCGCGACCTGTCCTCCGGCACCGATTTCCGCCGGGCTCGCATCGGCATCGACGGACGCGTGTTCGGCGACTGGGACTACAACATTGTCTATGAGTTCGGCGGCGCCGGGGAAGAGGACGCGGGCCACGCCTACGAGATGTGGATCCAGTATTCCGGCCTGAAGCCATTCCACGCCCGCATCGGCGCCTTTGCGCCATCCTACGGTCTCGACGACCAGGATTCGACCAACGGAATGATGTTCCTTGAGCGCGCGGCCGTGTCGGATATCGCGCGCGGCCTCGCCGGCGGTGATTCCCGCGAAGGGGCCGAGATCTGGGCCAATGGTGATCGGTGGTATTTCAACACTGCGGTCACGGGACGCGCGGTGGGCGTCGTCAATTCCCAGGCCACGGGCATAAGCCAGCCGTTCGATAGTCAGCTGAGCTTCATCGGCCGGTTAGGGTTCCTGCCGGTCCGGACCGACAACGCGGTGGTCTGGTTGGGTGTCCACGGCTCCTACATCGATCGTCCGGCCGACACCGGAGGCCCGGATACTGCGGCGAACGGAGTGCGTTATGGCATCACGCTGCAGGAACGTCCGGAACTGCGGGTCGATGGGACCCGCCTGATTTCGACCGGTGCGATCAATTCCCGGCACGCCGACACGGTCGGCCTGGAGGCCGCGGCGCAATTCGGCAGCCTGTTCCTGCAGAGTGAATACGAGAGCATCAAGATCGAGCGCATGAACGCAGTGGCGGGCGTCGGCGACCCCGATTTCCACGGCTACTACATCGACGCCGCCTACGTTCTCACGGGGGAAAAGCGGCGGTTCAACACCGCGACTTGGGCCTTCGATGGTCCGGCGGTGAACCGCCCGTTCAGCGCCAGGAATGGGACTTGGGGCGCCTTTGAGGTGGCCGCGCGCTATTCCGACGTCGACCTGAATTACCATGCAGGCGCGCTCGGCGCGGCGCCGACGACGGACGCTGTGCGCGGCGGCGAACAGAAGATCTGGACGGGCGGCCTCAACTGGTATCCGAACAGCTTCGTGCGCTTCATGCTCGATTATCAGGATGTGACGATCGATCGGCTCTCGCCCTCGGCCGCGTCGTTCTCGACGCCTGCGGGCGCTCAGATCGGCCAGCACTATCATGTGGTCGATCTACGCTCTCAGTTCGCCTTCTGAACGGCCCGCACCCGGTTCGCGCTTGTGGCCCCGCGGCCCCTGTCACGGCGCTCTCCAGCGACTAGCCAAGCTGGTCAAACCGGCGCAACAATCGCGGCGTAAGGCGTCGAGGAGCACGTCAGCCGGGGCAGCGAACATGGAAATCACCTTCCGAGACGCCGTGACGATGCTGCATGGCATGGGCTTCGGCGCCCTGCTGCTGCTGGCCTTCTCCGGCGCGGTCGCCGGCCTCTACTCGACCTCGATCGCCGGCCACCATTGGACGGACAAGGAACGCAGGCTGGCCAGCGCCTACCTGGTCGCCATGGCCGCGCTGGCCTGGATCACCGTGCTGGCCGGCGCCTACCTGGTCTATCCGTGGTACCGCGCCGTCGCGCCGCCCGGGACGGTCGATCTGAGCGGCTATCCCAAGCAGCTCTTGATGTCGCGGCCCTCGACCTCCGGCTGGCACGACGTCGGCATGGAGTGGAAGGAGCACGTCGCCTGGTTTGCCCCGGTCACGCTCACCGCGGTCGCCGCCATTTTCATCCGCTACGGCGCCGAGCTTTCGCGATTCCGAGGGGTCAGAAACGCGGTCATGGCGCTGGCTGTCACGGCTTTCGTCACGACTGCGATCGCCGGAGCTTTCGGAGCCATGCTGAACAAGTTCGCGCCGGTCCGGGGCGGCGCGGCGATCGTGATCATGAAGGGCGAGACCCATGACGGCGAATGAGGCCCCGATCACCAATGGCCGGGGCGCGGCGACGATCCTGGCCGCCGCCGCCGGATGTTTCGCGCTTGGGGTCCTGGCCTTGGCCGGCGACGCATCGCCCGCCCTGGCGGCGCGGCTTAAATTCTGGACGCCCACCGGCCCGCTGTCGGGCGTCACCGACGTGGCGATCCTGTTCTGGCTGATCCTGTGGTTCGGATTAAATCGGATGTGGCGGGATCGCACGGTCAGCATGACGCGGGTGAATATCGCCTCGATCCTGCTGTTCGCCGGAGGGGTCCTGCTGACCTTCCCGCCGTTCATGGATCTCTTACAGGGCAAGTAGAGGTTGCCGCCGCTCCGTGCGGCGGACAACGCCCGGCGAACCTGATGTCGAGGACTTTCATGCAACTGTTAGGTTTCCGTCGAAGGATGCTCGCGGCCGTCGCGGGCGCAGCCATGAGCCTGGCGGGTGCGGCGCAGGCCGGACCACCATTCCTGACCGACGATCCTGAGCCGGTCGATCTGGGGCACTGGGAAGTCTATGGCTTCTCGGCCGGGACCCGCGTCCAGGGCGACAGCTCAGGCGTGCTGGCCGGGACGGAGGTGAACTACGGCGCCGCGCCAAACCTGCAGCTGCACATCATTGCGCCGCTGGCCTATGACGATCCGAAAGGCGGGAGTACCCAGGTCGGGATCGGCGATATTGAGCTGGGCGCCAAATACCGGTTCATCACGCCCGGCGAGAAGGACTGGTTTCCCCAGGTTGGGGTCTTCCCGCTCGTGGAGCTTCCGACCGGCAACGCCGACCGCGGTCTCGGCTCGGGCAAGACGCGTGTCTTTCTGCCGGTCTGGCTGCAAAAAGACTTCGGCGATTGGACCACCTATGGCGGTGGCGGCTATTGGATCAACCCGGGGCCCGGCAACAAGAACTACTGGTTCACCGGCTGGCTGCTGCAACGCAAGGTGAACGAGAAGCTGGCGATCGGCGCAGAGCTGTTCCAGCAGACGGCGATGGAGCAGGGCGGTCGGGATTCCGCCGGGTTCAATGTCGGCGGCGTATATGACTTCACCGAGCACTACCACCTGCTGTTCTCCGCCGGCCGAGGCCTGCAGGACGCCCGAAGCTCGAACGAATTCTCCTACTATCTGGCGCTGCAAAAGACCTTCTAGCTACGCAGCATTGGACGGGCGATTCCCATAATTAACCTAAAATTCAAACCCATTTGGGAAAAGGACCGTGGAACCCGCCGAGAACGGCCGGGACGCAATCCGAGACCCCAATGACCCGCCAGCTTCTCATGACCCCCAAGACACTGGCGCTGTGCGTCGTTGCCTTGATGACCTCGGCAACCTTCGCTTCGCCGGCGTTCGCCGCGCCGGCCGACGCGCCGATAGCAACCGCGCCGGCGGCGCCCGCAAAGACGGGTGACGACGCCCTGACTTGGAAAGGCATCACGCTCTACGGGACGATCGATATCGGTTTCGCTCACCTGGATCACGGCGCGCCCTTGACCAGCTACTACGCGCCGGGCCTGCCGTTCGTGATCCAGAAGAACAGCAATCGCGCGATCACGTCGGTTTCGCCCAATGGCCTGTCGCAGTCGAAAATCGGCATTTCGGGCGTCGAGCCGATCACTGACGATCTCAAGGCGGTCTTCAAGCTGGAAACCGGCTTCCAGCCGACGTCGGGACACCTGACCGACGGCTCAAGGAGCCTGATCGTCGACAACGGTCTGCCGCTGGCCAGCCAGACCACCAACGGCGACTCGAGCCGCGCCGGCCAGCTCTTCCAGGGCGCGGCCTATCTGGGCGTCTCCTCGAAGACCTACGGGACCCTCACCTACGGCCTTCAGACGTCGCTGATGGTCGACAATTTCGCCAAGTACGACCCGCAGAACCAATCCCTGTCCTTCTCGGTGATCGGCTACTCCGGCTTCGCCGGCGGCGCCGGGGCCACCGAAACCGGCCGCTTCGATTCCTCGGTGAAATACGTGGTCGCGAAAGGTCCGGTTCGGGCCGCTTACCTGCACAACTTCGAGGGCGGGATCAATTTCCCTGGCCGAGCGGATCAGGTCGATGTCGGCGGTGACTACAAGGGTCTGTCCGTCGATCTGACCTACAGCCACGTGAGCGACGCGGTCACCGAATCGGTGCTCACCGCCGCCCAGAACGCGATCCATCCGGGGACGCTCGCCGGCACGGTGTCCGACGACACGACCTACGCCGTCGAGGCCCGCTACGTGATCGGCAAGGCGAAAATCTATGGCGCCGTCGAGGCCATCACCATGGCCAACCCGGCGCATCCGCTGCCGGCGAGCTTCCGTGGCATCGGCGGCTACGTCGTCTCCTTCGTGAACAACGCCGCCTACAACAATCACCGCAAGGAAGTCGTGTCCTGGGTGGGCCTGCGCTATTCGGTCACCGACAAGCTCGACGTGACCGGCGCCTACTACCGCTACGATCAGAACAGCTTCAAGGGCAACGGCTGCTCCGACACCAGCGCCTCGTCCTGTTCCGGTTCGCTCTGGGACGCCTCGCTGGTCGCCGACTATCGGTTCAACAAACACTTCGACACCTATGCCGGCGTCAATCATTCGGCGGTGGCCAATGGTCTGGCCTCGGGGTTCCTGAACCGGAGTTCGACCGCTGCGCCGGTGGTGGGCGTCAGGTTCACCTTCTAGACGACCGTTAGGCAGGTGGCGTGCCGATCGCTTGACCTCTATCATGGGCCAGCCATGAGATCGCAACGCGCCACCTGATCTAGCGGAGACGGCCATGATCACCCGACGGCTTCAGCCGCTGGTCCTGCTCGTCGTGGGCCTGGCTGTCCCGTCCATGGCCATGGCCGCCGACGCCCAGGTGGCGGTGGCGGCCAACTTCACCGAGCCGGCCAAGGAGATCGCCGCGGCCTTCAAGACGGCGACCGGCAATACCGCGGTCCTGAGCTTTGGCTCGTCGGGCCAATTCTACGCCCAGATGTCGCACGGGGCGCCCTATGAGGTGTTCCTCTCCGCCGACGCCGACCGCCCCGCGGCGGCTGAGCGGGACGGCCTGGGCGTCGGCAACACGCGCTTCACCTACGCCGTCGGCCGCCTGGTGCTCTATTCCAAGACGCCGGGTCTGGTCGATGGGGCCGGCGCGGTGCTGAACAGCGGCAAGTTCGCCAAGCTCTCCATCGCCGACCCGGCCGCCGCGCCCTACGGGACCGCCGCCGTCCAGACCATGACCAAGCTCGGCGTCTATGGGGCGTTGAAGCCGAAGATCGTCCAGGGCTCTTCGATCACCCAGGCCTATCAGTTCGTGGATACCGGCGCCGCCGAGCTGGGCTTCGTGGCGCTCTCGCAGGTGATCAACGTCACCGGCGGCTCGCGCTGGACCGTGCCGGCCGCCGATCACGCGCCCATCGACCAGCAGGCGATCCTGCTCAGCCCCGGCCGCGACAGCGCCGCCGCCAAGGCCTTCCTCGCCTTCCTGAAGGGTCCGCAGGCGGTGGCGATCATCAAGAAGTACGGTTACGAGGTTCGCTAGGAACTCGCGGGGCAGGCTGACGTGGCGGAGGTCGTCTGGACGACGCTGAGACTGGCGGGCCTGACGACGGTCCTGTTGCTCATCCTGGCCACACCCATCGCCTGGTGGCTGGCGCGCCGCCGCGCCTGGTGGAAGGAAATCGTGGCCGCGGTCACGACGCTGCCGATCATCCTGCCGCCCTCGGTGCTGGGTTTCTATCTACTGATCGCCATTGCCCCGCAGAGCCCCTTGATGACGCCGCTGCACGCCTTCGGGATTCGCACGCTGGCCTTCACCTTCCAGGGCCTGGTGATCGGCTCGATGATCTATTCCCTGCCTTTCGCCGTGCAGCCGATCCGGGGCGCCTTCGAGGCCATGGGCGCCCGGCCGATGGAGGTGGCGGCGACGCTGCGCGCCTCACCGCTCGACGCCTTCTTCACCGTCGCCCTGCCGCTCTGCCGGCGCGGCTTCCTGACCGCGGCCATCCTGGTCTTCGCCCACACCATCGGCGAGTTTGGGGTGGTGCTGATGATCGGCGGCGGCATCCCCGGCAAGACCGAGGTGATCTCGGTGCGCATCTACCAGCTGGTCGAGAGCCTGCAGTACGGCGAGGCGCACCGGCTGGCGGCCGGCGTCGTGGCGTTCTCGTTCCTGGCCTTGCTCGGTCTGTTGCTGATCGACCGGCGGACCGACGAGGCCGTCAAATGAGGGGCGTCGAGGGGACCTTCTCCGGCGCGCTTGGCGCCTTCCGCCTGGAGGCGGCGTTCAGCCTGCAGCCGACCGGCATCACCGCGCTCAGCGGGCCCTCGGGGTCGGGCAAGACGACGCTGCTGCGCTGCATCGCGGGCCTGACGCGGATGGCCGGGCGGCTCACCGTCGACGGCGAGGCCTGGCAGGACGAAACCAGCTTCCTGCCGACCCACCGCCGGCCGGTGGGCGTGGTGTTCCAGGAGGCGAGCCTGTTGGCCCATCTCTCCGTGCGTGGGAACCTCGCCTACGGCGCCAAGCGGACCTCGGCGAAGGCCGATGTCAGCCTGCACGACACGGTCGACCTGCTGGGGCTTGGCGTGCTGCTGGATCGCTCGCCCGCCAACCTCTCCGGCGGCGAACGCCAGCGGGTGGCGTTGGGCCGGGCCCTGCTCAGCCAGCCCAAGCTGCTCTTGATGGACGAGCCGCTCTCCAGCCTCGACGCCGGCGCCAAGGCGGAGATCCTGCCCTATCTGGAGCGGCTGCACCGGGCGCTGGCGATCCCGGCGCTCTATGTCAGCCACGACGCCGGCGAGATCGCGCGCCTGGCCGACCGGGTGATCTACATGGAGGCGGGCCGGATCGTGGCCGCGCCCGCCACGCCGGAGCCGACGCTCGCCGGCCTCGACGCCGCGGCCCGTGACCGGCTGGCCCTGGCCGCGCTCAGGGCTGGGCTTTCGCCGCTCGCGTGATCCCGTAGGCCGGGCCGAAGCGCCAGCCGATCAGCAGGAAGAGGACGCCGCCCAGGCCGACCACGGCGGCGTGCAGGGCCCAGAACTGCGACGCCGGCAGGGTCTCGTAGAGGCTGCCGAGCCGCCCCGAGGCGAAGCTGCCGAGCGTGGTGGAAAACATGTTCAGCCCCACCAGGGTGGCGACCACCGAGGTCGGCGCGGCGCGGGTGAACAGCGAGACCATGGTCGGGGTGAAATAGAGCCAGCCCAGGTTCGACACGAGGTGAAACATCACCGCGAACAGGATCGGCGCGCGCCCGTCTGCGTCGGCGGCGAACCCGGCGGCCGCCAGCCAGAGCGTGCCGGCGCCGAAGATGAAGCAGCCGATGGCGGCCTTGACGAACTGGCCGGGCTCCTGGCCGCGCGCCGCCTGCCAGCGCCAGAACATCAGCATCGGCGGCAGGCAGATGAAGGGCGAGAGGCCATCGATGGCCTGGAACCAGGGAACCGGCACGATGAAGCTTCCGATGTGCAGCTGGACGTGGTCGCGGACCCACAGGTTGTAGGTGTTCCAGACCTGCGACTGGGCGGTCCAGAAGAGGGCGGCCACCGGCACGAGGCCCAGCAGGGCGGCGACGCGGCGCCAGCCGGCGGCGCCCAACGGCACGCGGGGCGCGTTGGGCAGGCGGGCCGGCTTCGGCGCGACCGCGACCACGTGGCGCTGCCCGGCGAGGTAGAAGACCAGGCCCGCCAGCATGCCAAAGCCCGCGAAGGCGAAACCCACGTGCCAGCTGTAGCGCTGGGCCAGGCCGCCGGTGACCACCGGCGCCACGAAGGCTCCGAAGTTGACCATGGCGTAGTAGAGCTGGAAGGCGGTGTCGCGGCGCGCGTCTTCAGGCGCGTAGAGCTCGCCCACCTGCGGCAGCAGGTTGCCGCGCAGGGCGCCGGTGCCGACGATCAGCAGCAGCATGGCCAGCAGGAACGACTGGTCGAAGGCCATGCAGAAGTGGCCCGCGGTCATCATCAGCGCGCCGATGATCACCATGCGCTTGCGGCCCAGCCACAGGTCGCCGATCAGGCCGCCGAACACCGGGGTGAACATGGCCAGGCCGATTTAGAGGCCGAAGATCTGGGTCGCGAGGCCGAGCGTGGTCAGATGTCCGAACACCGCCTCGACCACGGCGCGGAAGCCGGCGAAGCCGACGATCTTCTCGATATGGCCGGGCGTGAACAGCTGGCCCACCAGGTAGAGCGTCAGCAGCGCCTGCATGCCGTTGAACGACACGCGGTCCCAGAACTCGGTCCCGGCCAGCACCACCAGGCCGCGGGGATGGCCGAACAGGTCGCGGCCTTTCGCGGGCGTCGGTGCTTGCGCTGTCGCTGCGGTCATGAGGTCCCCTGGGCCCAGACGCTAGGGCGTCCGCCCGCCCTGGCAAGCGCACATATTTGACAGAGGCGTCCCGTCCCCCGATCTAGGGGGCATGATCGACGACCTCTATTCGGCGAAACTGCTGAAGCTGGCGGCGAATATGCCGCGGGCCGGGCGCCTCGCCGCGCCGGACGCCAGCGTCGAGAAGATCGCCAAACTGTGCGGTAGCCGGGTGGTGATCGACGTGACGGTCGACGGCGACCGCGTGGCCGATTTCGCCCAGGACGTGAAAGCCTGCGCGCTCGGCCAGGCCGCCGCCGCGGTGCTGGGCGCGCACGTGGTCGGGGCGAGTCTCGCCGAGCTGGAATTGGCTCGTAACCAGTTTCGGGCTATGTTGAAGGACGGCGCACCCGCGCCCGATGGACGTTTTTCGGATCTGGCCATGCTCGCCCCGGTGAAGGACTACCCGGCCCGCCATGCCTCGACGCTGCTCGCGTTTGAGGCCGTGGCCGAGGCTGTCCGGACCGCCACCGCCGGAGGCCTTGGGCGAACTAGCCCCGCCGGCGCAGCTTGATCCTCCGCTAGCCGCAGCGTAATCGCTGCCCCTCTGCGGAAGACCTTAGCCGGCATGACCCTCTACGAACGTTGCGTCCGAGGCGCGCTGCGCGCCTACAAGCTGACGCTCTCACCGCTGATCGGACGGCAATGCCGGTTCCTTCCGACCTGTTCGGAATACGCCGCAGACGCCCTGATCGGCCATGGCCCGTGGCGCGGGGGAGCCCTCGCCGTCCGCAGGCTGT
The DNA here is from genome assembly GCA_903822175.1 of uncultured Alphaproteobacteria bacterium. GTDB lineage: Bacteria > Pseudomonadota > Alphaproteobacteria > Caulobacterales > Caulobacteraceae > Phenylobacterium. Next base: position 24,814 of record CAIJOB010000032.1, on the reverse strand, counting down.
GCCGTTGTCATCCCTGGGGCGGTGGTTCGGGTTTCGACCCGGTTCCGCCCCCGCGTCAAAAGCCCCCCGAGAAAACCGGTGGGCCGGCGCGCAAGTGGACCTGTGAAACATGATCGACCTGATTTTCCCTGACGGCTCCAAACGCCAGTACGACGACGGCGTGACGGGCAAGGGCGTGGCCGCCTCCATCGCGCCCTCGCTCGCCAAACGCGCCGCGTTGATCAAGCTGGACGGCGAGCTCTATGACGTGGACCGCCCGCTGCCGCGCGGCGGCCATTTCGAGATCCTGACGCGCGATGCCCGCGAGAGCCTGGAGACCCTGCGCCACGACGCCAGCCACATCATGGCCGAGGCGGTGCAGGAGCTGTTCCCCGGCACGCAGGTGACCATCGGCCCCTCGATCGAGGACGGCTTCTACTACGACTTCGCCCGCGCCGAGCCGTTCAGCCTGGACGACCTCAGCGCCATCGAAGAGCGGATGAAGCAGATCGTCGACCGCGACGAAGCGATCAGCCGCGAGGTCTGGAAGCGCGACGAGGCGATCGCCCACTTCAAGTCGATCGGTGAGGCCTACAAGGCCGAGATCATCGAAGGCATTCCGGCCGGCGAGGAGGTCAGCGTCTATCGCCAGGGAAACTGGAAGGACCTCTGCCGGGGCCCGCACTTCCCCTCGACGAAGTTCGTCGGCAAGGCGTTCAAGCTGACCAAGCTGGCCGGCGCCTATTGGCGCGGTGATTCCCGCAACCCGATGCTGCAGCGGATCTACGGCACGGCCTGGTCGTCGGAAGAGGATCTGGCGGCCTACCTGCACCGCATCGAGGAGGCCGAGAAGCGCGACCACCGCAAGATCGGCCGCGCCATGGACCTCTTCCACCTGCAGGAAGAGGCCAAGGGGATGATCTTCTGGCACCCCAAGGGCTGGACGCTCTACCGCACGGTCGAGGCCTATATGCGCCGCCGCCTGGACGCCGACGGCTATGTGGAGGTCAAGGCGCCCCAGATCATGGACCGGGTGCTTTGGGAAAAGTCCGGCCACTGGGAAAAGTTCGGCAAGAGCATGTTCACCTGCGAGACGGAGGAAGGCGAGGTCCTGGCCGTCAAGCCGATGAACTGCCCCGGCCACGTGCAGATCTTCAACCACGGCCAGAAGTCCTATCGCGACCTCCCGCTGCGCATGGCCGAGTTCGGCGCCTGCCACCGCTATGAGCCGTCGGGCGCCCTGCACGGCATCTTCCGCGTGCGGGCGTTTACGCAGGACGACGCGCACATCTTCTGCCGCGAGGACCAGATCGAGGCGGAGTCGACGAAGTTCATCCGCCTGCTGGAGAGCGTCTACCGCGACTGCGGCCTGGAGCTGCACGCGGTGAAGCTGGCGCTGCGCCCCGAACTGCGCTTCGGCACCGACGAGGTCTGGGACATCGCCGAGGCCAAGCTGGAGCGGGCGGCGAAGAACGCCGGCATCGCCGAGATCGAGCTCTTGCCCGGCGAAGGCGCCTTCTATGGCCCCAAGCTGGAGTTCCACCTGCGTGACGCCATCGGGCGCACCTGGCAGTGCGGCACGCTGCAGCTCGACTATGTGCTGCCCGAGCGCCTGGACGCCGAATATGTCGCCGAGGATGGCTCCAAGCAGCGGCCGGTCATGCTGCACCGGGCGATCTGCGGATCGATGGAGCGGTTCCTGGGCGTGATGATCGAAAGCTATGCTGGGGCGTTCCCGCTCTGGTTGGCTCCCGTTCAGGTGACGGTGGCCACGATCACTTCGGACGCCGACGATTTCGCCCACAAGGCGGCGGCGGCGTTGCGGGCGAAGGGGCTGCGGGTGGAACTCGATCTGCGCAACGAGAAGATCAATCTGAAGGTGCGCGAGCACAGCCTTGCCAAGGTCCCGGTGATCGCCGTGGTCGGCCGCCGCGAGGCAGAGGAGGGCAAGGTGGCGCTGCGCCGACTGGGCTCCGACGGGCAGCAGATTCTGGACCTCGCGGTAGCGGCGAACCTGCTTGCCACGCAGGCCAGTCCGCCCGATGCTGATTCGCTGGCTGGGGCGGCTGAATCGCAGCCCTCCGGCGCGCCCGGCGCCTTGGAGGCTGGATGAACGGCATCGCCGCCCCGATCGTCGCCTTAGAGCCCGCGCCGACCCCGGATTTCCCCGATACGCCGGGGTTCAAGGGTGAGCGTGGTTTCAAAGCCGGGCGGCGCAAGGTGTCCGTCGTCATGGTCGTCTATATGACCGGCGCCGCGCTCCAGGAGAGCATCGAGCGGGTTCTGGGCGACCCGCTGGTGGACGAACTGGTGATCGTCGACAACGGCTCGACCGGCGAGGATGCGGCGCGGCTGAAGGCCCTGGCCGACTGCAACAGCCGGGTCGTGCTGCTGAGCGGCCATGGCAATATCGGCTTTGCGCGCGGCGCCAATCTGGGCGCGCGGACCGCCAAGGGCGACATCCTGGTGTTCCTCAATCCGGACGCCTTCCTGCGCCCCCGCTGTATCGCCGAGCTGGCCCGCGAGATCGCCGAGCGGCCGGCGCCCTGCATCGTCGGCGGCCGGGTGCTGAACGCCGACCTCACCGAACAGCGCGGCGCGCGGCGCGGCGACATCACGCTCGTCAATGCGTTGCTGTCGCTCAGCCGGCTGGCTGAGAAGGTTCCGGCCTGGCGGCGCCACAACGTCCACTGGGAAGGTGAGCCCGCGCCGGACCAGATCACCGCGGTGCCGACCATCTCCGGCGCCTGTTTCTGCATGCGCCGCGAGGATTTCGACTCGGTCGGCGGCTTCGACGAGAAATATTTCCTGCACGTGGAGGACGTCGACCTCTGCTGGCGCGTGCGGCGCGCCGGCGGCGAGGTGCTGTTCCATCCCAAGGCCGAGGTGATCCACCTGGGCCACACCAGCCTGACCAGCCCCTTGAGGGTCGAGTTCCACAAAGGCGTTGGCCTGGCCCGCTACTTCCGCAAGCGCGCGGTGGGCGTGGGCCAGCATCTGACCGCCTGGCTCCTGTCGCCGATCGTGGTCGGCGCGGCCATCGTGCGGCCGGTGATGTGGCGCTTCCGCGGACGCGCCGGCTAGCCAACTCTCGCGGAGGACGATCATGGCTCCGCGGTTCCTGCGACGATGGGCAGGTGCCGCGGCGGCCGGCGTGCGGCGCGCCTTGGCCGGAGCCCTCCTCGACTTCAAGAGCCTGCCGGCCCGCCTCCGCGATCCCGCCCGCCGCGCCGAGCCCTGGGCCTTCATCCACAATGTCGGTGACGGCGACTTCGTAGCGGTCGGCGCGCAACTGCTGCGCAATCTCAGGGATCACGCGGGCCTGGCCGCGAACGACCGCGTGCTCGACATCGGTTGCGGCAACGGACGGGTCGCCGAGCAGCTCGCGCCCTTCCTGAAGGACGGCGGGTCCTACGTTGGGTTCGACATCTCCAAGGCCGGAATCCAGGCCTGCCGCCGCCGGTTCCGGCGCCGGGCGCATATGCGCTTCGAACACCTGGACGTCTGGAACGGCGAGTACAACGAGACCGGCAAGGTCGCCGAGGCAGACACGGTGTTCCCGGCGGCGGACGGGTCGATCGACCTGGCGTTCGCCACTTCGGTCTTCACCCACATGCGGATGCCGGCGGTGCGGCGCTATCTGGCGAAGAGCGCGCGGGTGCTTAGGCCCGGCGGACGTCTGGCCTTCACGGCGTTTGCCCTGGAGCCGGATCGAATGAGCTCCGAGATCTTCGACTTCCAGCCCTTCGATGAGACCTCACTGATCATCGACGCGCGCTATCCCGAGCGCGCCATCGGCCATTGGCGCTCGGCGCTGGAGGCGGCGATCGCGCAGGCGGGGCTGAGGATCGAGGGGCTTTGGAACGGCGCCTGGGCCCCGCCGGCGCAGTATGACGGCGGGCAGGACCTCTACGTGGTGGTGAAGGCTTAGGCGGGGATCGGGAAGACGCCCGCGCGGCTGACGGAAGCCGCCGGCGGCTTGCCGAGGATGGTGGCCATCCACTTGGCCGTGCCGATCAGGCCGTCGAGGTCGTAGCCCGTCGCAAAGCCGGCGCGCTCCAGCATGTAGACCAGGTCCTCGGTGCCGATGTTGCCGGTGGCGTCGGGGGCGAAGGGGCAGCCGCCCAGGCCGCCGCAACTGGCGTCCAGCACGTCGACGCCGGCCTCGACGGAGGCATAGGCATTGGCGAGGCCCGTGTTGCGCGTGTCGTGGAAGTGCATGCGCAGCGGAATGCCGGGCGCGGCGGTCTTGGCGGCCTCGACGCGGCGGCGGACCAGCCAGGGGTCGGCGACGCCGATGGTGTCGGCGAGCGCGATCTCGGCCACCCCGGCCTCGGCGGCGGCGCGGACGATGCGCATCACCTGCTCCTCCGAAACCTCGCCATCGAACGGGCAGCCGAAGGCCACCGAGACGGTCATGGTGATCGGCGGGCCGCCTTGCGCCTTCTGGCGCGCGGCGATGGCCTGCATGGCGGCGGTCTGTTCGGCGGCCGACGCGCCCTGATTGCGGATACCGAAGCCGTCGGTGGCGCAGACCACCACATTGGCCTCATCGCAGCCGGCGGCGACGCAGCGGTCCCAGCCCTTCTCGTTCAGCACCAGGCCGATGCGCGAGCGGCCGGCGGTATGCGGCAGGGCCTCGGAGATCTCCTCGGCGCCGGCCATCTGCGGCACGCGCTTGGGATTGACGAAGGAGACGGTCTCGATGCGTCGCGCTCCCGCGGCTTCCAGCCGCTGGATGAACTCCAGCTTCTGATCGACCTCCAGCAGGGCCTTTTCGTTCTGCAGCCCGTCGCGCGGGCCGACTTCGACGATTTCGATCTTTCGCATCATTGGTCCGGGGCTTGGGGCGAGCCGGGCGCCGCCTCGTAGATACGCAGGGTCATCTTTTTCCCGTCCGAATAGTCGAGGCCTTTCACGGTTCCCACCAGATGGGTCCGCGCGCGGTAGACCGCCAGGGCCTGTTCGAACGCCACCTCCTGCCGCTGCTCGACCACGGCGGGGCGATGCTCGTAGATAGCTTGCGCCGCGTCCTCGGGGCCGGCCAGTTCGGTGGGCGTGCCGAGCGCGAAGACCAGGCTGGGCTCAGCGTAGCCCGCGACGGTGACCGGCGCGTCGGCGATCCCCTGTTCGGGCAGGAGTTGCGCCTTGGCCATCACCTTCTCGACCCGCGACGACAGCCAGAGTGGATTGAGCCGGGGCGCGAGGCCGGCGGCCAATGCGGCGTGGCCGGCGAGGCCCAGGCCGACGGCGGCGACCACCGCCTGCGCCGGCGCCTTGCGGACCAAGAGGTAGCCGCCGCCAAGCCCGGCCGCGGCCAGCAGGATGGCGGTGGGAATGGCGAAGGCGAGGTCGCTGGCGTCGCCGTAGGCCTTGACCAGGTAGAACGTCCCGCCGGCCAGGGCGACGCCGAAGAACCCGGCCAGCGCCGCGCCGGTCCAGCGGGTCTTGCCGCCCAGCGGCTGCAGCAGCGCCGCCGCCGCCAGCCAGGCGACCGCGCCATAGGCCGGAAGCGTGTAGTGGACGAGCTTGGTCGGCAGCGCCTCGAACACCAGCCAGGTCGGGACCAGCCAGGCGATGGCGAACCGCACGCCAGGCTCCCGCCAACGCTTCCAGGCGGTCACCGCCGCCGCCGGCAGCAACAGCGTCATCGGGAACATCAGGATCGGCGAGAGCAGGGTGTGATAGCCGGGCGGCGCGCCGTGGCTCTCCTGGCCGCCGGCCAGCTTTGGCGCCAGGTCGCCGCCCAGGGCCGCGCTCCAAAACCCTCCGTCAGTGGCCACGGTCACCGCCCAGGCCCAAGGCCCGCAGATGGCGACCAGAATGATCAGACCCCAGACCCAGTTCAGCCGCCCGAGCCAGGCGGCCTTACGGTCCATCAGGCAGAGCGAGGCGATGGTGAGCGCCGCGACCATGGGCGCGACCGGACCCTTGTCCAGTGTGCCGACCGAGAGCCCGATCCAGAACAGCAGCCAGGCGCGCTTTCCCGCCGGCGGTCCTTGCCCGTCCTCGGCGCGCGCCTCGGCGTAGAGGCGGGCGAGCGCCGCCAGCGCCAGCGTAGTTGTCCCGCAGAGCACCGCGTCGGTCTTGGCGATCAGCGCCTCGGTCGACAGCAGGAAGGTCGTCCCCAGCATGGCCCCGGCCAACAGGCCCGCCGGTGCGCCGAAGAACCCGGCCGCGCCCCAGGCGCAGGCGGCGGCGGCCAGCATGGCGCCCAAGAGGCTGGGGATGCGGTAGGCCCAGATCTCGCGGTCCTCCGGATTGGAGAACAGCGAGACGCTGGCCGCCTGCAGCCAGTGAATGCCGACCGGCTTCTTGAAGCGCGGCGCCTCCTGGAAGCGAATCACCGTGAAGTCGCGGCTCTCCAGCATCTGGGCGGTGGCCTGGGCGAAGCGGCTCTCGTCGCGGTCGAGCGGCGGCACGGCCAGCAGTCCGGGGAGACCGGCCAGAAAGGCGATCAGCGCCGCCAGCGCGGGCCCGCGCCAACCGCGGCTGAACCGCGCCAAATCTCCGTCGAGCGTCATCGTGCCGGTGATAGCACGATCCTTCCCAAGCCCAGCTTTTCCGCTATGGGGAGCACATGGCCCGCGCTGCAGACCCGAAAACCCCCGACATCTCCGTGGTGGTGCCCGTGTTCGATGAGGAGGGCGCCGCGCCCGCGCTCGCCCGCGAGATCGCCGCCGCCTTCAAGGGCCGCAATCACGAGATCATCTTCGTCGACGACGCCAGCCGCGACGGCACGCGCGCAGCGCTGAAGGCGCTTATCGCCGAGATTCCCCAGTTGCGCGTGCTGGCCCACCGCAAGAACTCCGGCCAAAGCCGCGCGGTGCGCTCCGGCATCCTGGGCGCGCGGGGCGCGGTGATCGTCACCCTGGACGGCGACGGCCAGAACGATCCGGCCGATGGGCCGGCTCTGGTCGACGCGCTGCTGGCCGGGCCACCGGAGCTGGCGCTGGTCGGCGGCGAGCGGGTCAAGCGCCAGGACAGCGCGGCCAAGAAGGTCGCCAGCCGCATCGGCAACGGCGTGCGCAAGCGCCTTCTCAAGGACACGGCCAACGACACCGGCTGCGGCCTGAAGGCCTTCCGCCGCGAGGCGTTCCTGCGGCTCCCTTACTTCGACCACATCCACCGCTACCTGCCGGCGCTGATGCTGCGCGAGGGCTACCAGACCGCGTTCCGCCCCGTGAACCACCGCCACCGCCAGACCGGCGCGTCGAAATATACCAACCTCGGCCGCCTCTGGGCGTCGCTGTCGGATCTCTATGGCGTGATGTGGCTGCAGTCCCGCTCGCGCCTGCCGGGCGGCGTGGACGAGGTCTAGGTCAGGGCCGTCAGGATCAGGGCGACGACCGAAACGTCGATGATCCGCTGGAGAACTTGCAGCATGAGGCCCGCCCGTGGTCGAAATCCTTAGGCGTGGTTAAGCAAGACCCGCGCCAGACGGGACGCTCGGCCGATGGCCCTCTTCTTCGACGCCGCCTGGTTCGACGCCCGCCTCGGCGAGCGGGGGCTTTCGCGAGACGCGATGGCGGCTGTGGCGGGCCTAAGCGGCGCGGACCTGGCGTTGGTTTTCAAGGATCAGAGGGAAATTTCCGCCGCCGAGGTGGCGATCTTTGCCGAGCTGCTGGGCGCAGAGCCTGCCGAGGTGGCGTCGCGGGCGGGGATCTCGACGCCGGTTCCGGGGCAGGCCGGGGATGCGGACGCGCGGATCGCGGCGCTGGAACGGCGGGTGGCGGCTCTGGAAGCTGAAGTCGCGCGGTTGCGCGGAGGCTAGATCGCCGTGCGCGCCGTGCGGCCCTTGGGCGCGCGGCGGTCGTAGGAGCCGGACCATTCGGTGCGGTTATAGCTGCCGGCGGCCTGACCGTGGATGTCGAAGCCGGCGCGCAGGCCCCGGCGCTCGCCCATTACCTGGGCGTCGATGGCCGAGGCGCCGGCGACGCGTGGGCTGCCGGAGGAAATGGTGCGGACCGGTCCGACCGGGACGGGCAGAAGGCTGCCTTCCGTCTCCTGCGTCAAATCGGCACGGTCTGTCTCATCCTGCGCCTTGCGGCTGCGGCGGACGCCTGGGGATCTGCGAAGCGGATCGACGGAGAACGTCATGGTGCGACTATCCGTGCAGGACTCGGGCCAACTCTTACCGAGAGGTTAACGCTTGCCGGCGAGCTTCTCAATCTGCGCCTGCATGTCTTCCATCTGCTTGCGTAACGCCACGAGGGCTTCGTCGGATGCGCTGGCCGTAGCCGCGGCGGCGGGCGGCGGCGCCTCGGCCTTGGGCGCGGGCGGCGCGGGCGCCGGCTCGTCCGACTTCGCATAGGCGAACGGCGAGAACATCTTCATCGCCCGGTCGAAGAGGGCGAGGTTCTGGCGCACCTGTTCGTCGAAGACCGTGCCGCCGGGCGTGTGGCCGAGGCTCGTGAACTGGGTCCGCATCCGTTCCTGCTGCTGGGTGAAGCTGGCCAGCGACAGTTCAAGGTAGGAGGGCAGGAAGGCCTGCATGGAGTTGCCGTAGAAGCCGATCAGCTGCCGCAGGAACTGGATCGGCAGCAGGCTTTGGCCCTGCTGGCTCTCTTCCTCGAAGATGATCTGGGTGAGGACCGAGCGGGTGATGTCCTCGTTGGTCTTGGCGTCATAGACCACGAAGTCGACGTTCTGCTTCACCATCTCGGAGAGGTGTTCGAGGGTGACGTAGCTGGACGACGCGGTGTTGTAGAGCCGCCGGTTGGCGTACTTCTTGATGACGACGCGCTCGCCGGGGGCGGCGGTCCCTTCCGTATCGGCCATCCCATACCCTTATTCGGGTCCGCTCCCCTTTTGCATTCGGGACCGCGAACCGACAGTTTCTGCACTGCAGTATCGCGCATGCGAGGCGATTGGCAAACAGGCCGAAATGACGCCGCGACGCGACAGGCGCTTGCAGAATTCCCTGTCCGTCCCAATAGATGAACAAGGGCCGCTTCTTACGTCGTCAAGGAACCAGCGCCCAAGGAACCAAAGGCCATGACCGACATCGTCATCGTTTCCGCCGCCCGCACCCCGGTGGGCTCCTTCAACGGCGCGCTGGCCAGCCTGCCCGCGCACGAACTGGGCAGGATCGCGATCCTGGCGGCCATCGAGCGCGCCGGGATCACCGCCGCCGACGTGGACGAGGTGGTGCTGGGCCAGGTGCTGCAGGCCGGCGCCGGCCAGGGTCCGGCCCGCCAGGCTTCGGTCAACGCCGGCATCCCGGTGGAAAGTCCCGCCTGGAGCCTCAACCAGCTCTGCGGTTCGGGCCTGCGAGCGGTGGCGCTGGGTGCGCAACAGATCATGGACGGCTCGGCCGACATCGTGATCGCCGGCGGCCAGGAAAGCATGAGCCAGTCGCCGCACGCTCAGAACCTGCGCGGCGGCCAGAAGATGGGCGACCTGGCGCTGATCGACACCATGATCAAGGACGGCCTGTGGGACGCCTTCCACGGCTATCACATGGGCCAGACGGCCGAGAACATTGCCGCGCGGTGGCAGATCACCCGCGAGGACCAGGACAAGTTCGCCGTCGCCTCGCAGAACAAGGCCGAGGCGGCTCAGAAAGCCGGGCGTTTCGCCGGCGAAATCGCGCCCGTCACCATCAAGGGCCGCAAGGGCGACACCGTCGTGGATCAGGACGAGTACATCCGCCATGGCGCGACGCTTGAGGCCATGGCGGCGCTGCGGCCCGCCTTCAACAAGGAAGGCTCGGTCACCGCGGCCAATGCGTCGGGTCTGAACGATGGCGCCGCCGCCCTGGTGCTGATGAGCGCGGACGAGGCCAAGAAGCGGGGCCTGAAGCCGCTGGCCCGCATCGCTTCCTGGGCCAACGCCGGCGTCGATCCGGAGATCATGGGCACGGGTCCGATCCCGGCCAGCCGCAAGGCGCTGGAGCGGGCCGGCTGGTCGGTCGCCGACCTCGACCTGATCGAATCCAACGAGGCCTTCGCGGCGCAGTCGATCTGCGTGGTGCGCGACCTGGGCCTCGATCCGGCCAAGGTCAACGTCAACGGCGGGGCGATCGCCATCGGCCATCCGATCGGCGCGTCCGGCGCGCGGATCCTGACCACCCTGCTGCACGAGATGAACCGCACCGACGCCAAGAAGGGCCTCGCCACGCTGTGCGTCGGCGGCGGCATGGGCGTGGCGATGTGCGTCGAAAAGGTTTGATCTGAGTTTGGGAGAAACGAGCGCCGGACCAACCGGCGCCGTTCAAATGGGAGAGTGAATGCATGGCCAGAGTAGCGCTGGTCACGGGTGGCACCCGTGGCATTGGACGGGCGATCGTCTAGCGGCTGACCGCCGACGGGATCAAGGTCGCCGCCGGCTATTCCGGCAATGACGCCGCCGCCGAGGCTCTGAAGAGCGAAACCGGCGCCATGGTCATCAAGGGCAATGTCGGCAACTTCTCCGACTGCCAGCGCGCGGTTCAGGCGGTCGAGGCCGAGCTTGGCCCCATCGACATCCTGGTCAACAACGCCGGCATCACCCGCGACGGCGTCTTCCACCGGATGAACTCCGAGCAGTGGAGCGAGGTGATCCGGGTGAACATGGATTCGCTGTTCAACATGACCCGCCAGGTGATCGAGGGCATGCGCGAGCGCGAGTGGGGCCGGATCATCAACATCTCCTCGATCAACGGCCAGAAGGGTCAGGTCGGCCAGACCAACTATTCCGCCGCCAAGGCGGGCATGATCGGCTTCTCCAAGGCCCTCGCGCTCGAGAACGCCAAGAAGGGCGTCACGGTGAACGTCATCGCGCCGGGCTACATCGACACCGAGATGGTCCAGGCGGTGCCGGAAAAGGTGCTGGAAGCGATCATCGGGCAGATTCCGGTGGGCAGGCTCGGCCGCGGCGACGAGATCGCCGACATGGTCGCCTTCCTGGCCGGGGAGCGGGCCGGATATGTGACCGGAACGACACTATCGCTGAATGGCGGACAGTACCTCGTCGGCTAAGGCCAAGCTGTCCGGTGATGACCTTGCCCCGGTCCAAAAAGCGCCACACGCCCTGGGCATGCCCTTAGGTGTCATGACGGCCAAGCCACGGGCTCATTTACGGACGGATTTGGGGACGCGGTCCGCGACGGGTTCGTTGGCGATCTGCGCCCTCGGGCTGGCCGTTGGGCTGGGCGTGGCCCAACCCGCGGCGGCGGGCCCCTTGGGCAGCCTCGGCGAGAGCCTGTTCGGCCGCCATTCGAAGGACGGACGCGATTTCTCCGCCCCGCCGATCGCCCGCTACATCTCCGAGGACGGCGACGTCTTCGTGCTCGACCGCACGGGCCCCAAGCCGCTGCTCAAGTTCGACGGCAGCTTCGAGGTCTGGGCGCTGTCGGCGCAACAGGCGCCGCGCGGCGACACCATCTACAAGAACGACCTGGGCGAGCCGGTGCTGCGCGCCACCCGCCTGGGCGGGATCACCATCTTCACCGACCATCGGCCGGACGGCGAGGCCGCCGCGCTCGCCGGTCCCGCCGCGCCGTTGAAGCTGGCGATCATGGGCCCGCAGCCGCTGCTGGAACGGCTCGAGCAGGCCAGCGCCCGCGCCAGCCACGCCGCGCGCCGGCTGATCCCCTTCTACGCCGAGGCGACGCCCACCTCCGCGCCGCTGATCGCCGACGCGGCCATGGTCACCAGCGAGGCGGTGGTGCGGATCACCAAGCGCTCGGACGCCCACAAGATCCTCGACCGGATTCTGAAGGTGCAGCTGCTCGAGGGGCCCAAGGCCTCGGTTCAGGTGACCCAGGGCACGCTGCAGGTGACCGTGGCGCCGCCGCAGGGCCTTGCGGGACGTCCTTCCTCTGACCTGATCGTGCGGGTCACCCAGGGCTTCCACTAACCCTTGAAGACGTCCTTGGCGGCGCGCACGGCACCGAAGGCCTTGAAGTCCGGCTCACCTGACGCCCCGACCCGATCCGCCAGTACCGGCGCGCGCAGGAAGGGGTTGGTCGCCTTTTCCAGGCCGATGGTGGTCGGCACGGTCGGCTCGCCGCGCTCGCGCATAGCGAAGATCTGTTCGGCGCGGGCCTTCAGCGCCGGGCCATCGTCCACCGAGAGCGCGAAGCGGGCGTTGGACGCGGTGTATTCGTGGGCGCAGTAGACGCGGGTGTCGTCGGGAAGGGCGGCCAGCCGCTGCAGGCTGCCCCACATCTGCTCCGGCGTGCCTTCGAACAGGCGCCCGCAGCCGAGCGCGAACAGGGTGTCGCCGACGAAGGCCACATGATCGGCGGCATCGAAATAGGCGATGTGGCCCAGCGTATGGCCACCGCTCTCGATCACCTCGAAGCGGGTTTCGCCCAGCATCACCGTGTCGCCGCCGCTCACTTCGCGGTCGATGGGCGTCAGCTTGGTCACCTCGGCGGGGCCCACGATGGTGCAGCCGGTGGCCTTCTGGATCTCAGCGTTGCCGCCGGCGTGGTCGGGGTGCCAGTGGGTGTTGAGGATCAGGTCGAGCTTCCAGCCGAGCTTTTTCAGCTCCCGCAGGATCGCGCCGGCCTCCGGCGTGTCGATGCAGGCGGCCAGGCCCGAGGCCTCGTCCAGAGCCAGGAAGCCGTAGTTATCCTCAAGGCAGGGGAATTGATGGACGATAAGCGGCATCGGCGGACCTCCGTACGAACGCGACAGACTCAGGCGACGCGATCTAGGCTGGCGCAAGGCCTTAGTCGAGCATAGCCATCGCCCCATGCGTCGCGACGTCCTGGACCTTCGGCAGTTCTACGCCTCCGACCTCGGCCGGGCGGCGCGGGCCATGGTCGGCCGCAAGGTGATCGAGGCCTGGGGCGACGCGCGGGGCCTGGACGTGCTGGCGCTCGGCTACGCGACGCCTTTCGTGGCCACCACCCGCCATGCCGCGCGGCGCGTGGTCGGCGCCATGCCGGCCCAGCAGGGCGTCGAGATCTGGCCGGGCGGCGAGCGCAACCTGACCACTCTGGTCGGCGAGGACAGCCTGCCGTTCCCCAACGCGCTGTTCGACCGCATCCTGATCGTCCACGGCATCGAGGAGAGCCCTGACCCACTGGCCTTCCTGCGCGAGGTCTGGCGGGTGTTGGCGCCGTCCGGCCGGGTGGTGGTGGCGGTGACCGCGCGCAACGGCCTGTGGGCCAATACTGAGCGCACCCCCTTCGGCCATGGCCGTCCCTATAGCCGAGGCCAGCTCGCCGAGCTGCTGCGCGAGGCGGAACTGGAGCCGTCCGGCTGGACCCGGGCGCTCTATGTGCCGCCGCTGAACTGGATGGCCGGCTGGGCTGAGGGGTTCGAGCAGACCGGGTCGCGCCTGTGGCCAGGATTTGCGGGATTGCTGCTGATGGAGGCGGTCAAACAGACCTTCGCGGTCAAGCCGCGCGGCCACGCGCAGCGGGTTCGCCGGGCGCGGCCGCTGCTGGCGCCGGCGCCCGTTTCGCGGGCAGACGGGGCGTCTGGCCCTCGCGGGCTCTTGGAGGCGGGCGGCGAAGGCCTTAGCGTCACAAATCTCAGCGCTTCGGGCGCTGCAAACCGAAAGGCTGCGCCATGAAGATGATCGTCGCGGTCATCAAGCCGAGCCGCCTCGACGCGGTGCTCGACGCCGTCACCGAGGCCGGCGCTTCGGGCATGACCGTCACCGAGGTGCGCGGCTATGGCCGCCAGCGGGGTAAGACCGAGGTCTACCGGGGCGCGGAATACGAGGTGAAACTCCTGCCCAAGGTGAAGCTGGAGATCGCCGTCCCCACCGACGCGGTGGAGGCTGTGGTCGAGGCCATCACCCGGGCCGCCAACACCGTCAAGATCGGCGACGGCAAGGTCTTCGTGATGGACCTGGAAAGCGCCCTGCGCATCCGCACCGGCGACCGCGACGCCGCGGCGATCGCCGGCTAGTCGGCTTAGAACCTCCCCCGATTTCGGGGGAGGTACTTAGCTCCGACCTAGCGACGGCCGCCGTTGTCGCGCAGGCGGATCAGGTCGTCGGGCGACAAGCGCTGGCCGCCCTGGTTGGAGGTGCGGATGAAGCCTGGGCTGATGCCGCGGTCGCGCAGCTTGATGATGTCGTCCGCTGAGAGCCGGTCGTAGCCCAGGCCGTGGAGTTCGCTGATGAAGCCGCCGGAGACGCCGTGGTCGCGCATGCGCGCCAGGTCATCGCCGCTCATGTGGTAGCCGGCCATCTGCACCTCGGCGACAAAGCCGGCGCTGACGCCATGATCGCGCATCTTGATCAGCTGTTCGGTTGCGATGCCGGTGTAGCCGGCGTCTTTCAGGCTCTTCAGCCAGCTTGAGCTGACGCCATGGTCGCGCAAGCGGACCAGGTCATCCGCCTTCAGGCCCGAGTAGCCGTAGGCGTGCAGGTCGGTGAGGTAGCGATCGGAGACGCCGTGGTCGTGCAGGTGGATCAGGGTGTCCAGCGTGCCGAACCGGTAGCCGGTGGCGTTGATCGCCGTCAGGTGGCGCAGGCCCACCCCGTGATGGGTCGCCTCGACCAGCACAGGCGCGCTGGGCGTCGCGTAGGCGCCGCGCTTCAGCTCATCGAGATAGTTGAAGCCGACGTCGCCGAGTGCGAGCTCGAACTGCGCAAAGGCCGGCAGGTCGCCGGTGACGCCGCGCCTGCCGAGCGCCGCGACGAAGGTCGGATTGGCCGCGTAGGTGCAGGTCCCGACGCCCTTGCCCTCGCTGGTGGCGCCGTGGCAGCGGAACTCGCCGGCGTCGCGGCGCAGGATGAAGGCCACCTGGCCGCCGGGGCCCGAGAGCTGAGCCGGCGAGAGGCCTTGCAGTTCCGTGGGCTGGATCGCGCGGCCCCACCAGGACGAGTTCATGAAACTGGTGTAGCCGAGCTCGAACTCGATGGCGCCGGCGGCGGCCTCGGTGGTGTTGCGCTGCGGCTCGATCCGCCAGTCGAGGGTGGCGGGAATCTCGCCGTGGAAGGGCAGGTCGAAGCCGATGGTCACATGGTGGCTCGGAGGGGCCAGCGGCGCAGGTGGAGCCACGGGTGCGGGCGGCGCCGGGGGCGCAGGCGGTGCGGCGATGGCCGCCGCGGCGGTCAGGCTCAGAAAACCGGCGGCCGCAAGGGCGCCGAGGATGGTCTTGGTCATTCGTTGGGTCCTTCCCAGCAGGACAGATGTTGAGAAGGAAGGCGAAGCCGGCGGGCAGGTCACCTTAATTCGCCGACAGGTTTGCCGCGCCGCCATGGCGAAGCTCGGTTAGGGTGGCGCTCTGTCGCACCCTTAAGAGGCCACCCATGACAGCCGAGCTTGCCCCGCCGCCCGCCGTCGATCCGAAGGCCGCGACCATCGCGCGGACCGAGCGGATCGTGGTCGCCCGGCCGGCCGGCGCGGTGTTCGACTATGTGGTTTCCGGGCCGCTCGCCGAGATGATCCCGGTGACCAAGCAGCTGCCGGGCGTGACCGGCGTCACGCTCCTGACGCCCGGACCCTGGGGCGGCGTCGGCGAACGGCGCCATGTGCATCTGACCGACGGATCGCAGACCACCGAACAGGTGCTGGGCTCGGCGCCGGGCCAGCATTTCCGCTACGAGGTCTGGGACTATTCCACCGCGGCCGGCAAGCCGATCGCCTATGCGTTGGGCGAGTTCGTCTTCAAGGCGCTGGACGCGGGGCGCACGGAAATCGCCTGGACCTATGCCTTCCGCCTACGGAGCAACATGTTCCCGGGATCGCTGGGCCCGCTTGGCCGCTGGCTGATGCGCCGCGTCTTCCTGGACACCGCCTATGCCGCCCTGATGCGCGCCTCGCTTGCGGCGATCCGCGATCAGCTGGAGCGCCGGCCCGCCGTCTGATATCGCCCCAAGCGCGCCCTAGGGCGTCGGCGCGTCCGAGCACGCCTTGCCCCGACGGCGCAGATCGGCGGCGGTCTCGGGATCCTGGGCCAGGGCGTCGCAGACGCTCGAGATCGCTGGCCCGTCGGAAGTCGAGAAGGCGATCCGCGCGGGCAGGGCCGGCAGACCGGCCAGGCCGATGAAGGTCTTGGCCTGCGGGTCCTCGCCCACCGAGAAGCCGTAGTGGCGGCCGGGCTCGACCTCGCAGACGGTGCGGACCGTGCGCCGGTCATAGCTCAACAGCATGCGCCCGGCGCCCTGGCACGGATTGGGCAGCGGCGGCGCGTCCTCGAAGCGGCCTTCGCAGGCCATGGGCCGGTCGAAGGTCAGCTTCACCACCAGGAGGCCGGGCCGCACCACCGCGCCTCGCCCTGGGAACGAGCTGACCACCTTCGGCCGCTCCGCGCGTTCGGCGCCGCGTTCCGGCGGAAGGCACTTGGCCTGCGCCGTCACCGTCAGTTCGGACACAGCGCGCGTGGCGGTGACCACCAGTTCGGACACGCTCGGCGTGGACGTCAGAGGCGGCGCCGGTTCGGCGGCGTGGGTCGGGCTAGCCATCGCCAGCCCAAGGCCGCAGGCGGCTGCGGTCGTCCACACGCCGGTCCAGATCCCCATGTTTCGATCTCCGTCAGACCGCCGATGATACAGATGTACTCTGCACTCGTGGAGCGCGGGAGGAAAGCCTTCTAGGCCTTGGTTCGACGGCGGCGCACCGGCGCGGGCGCATCAGGCTTTGGCAGTTCGACCTCGCCGAAGAGATTCTGCGGCGTCGCCTCCGGGCGGGCCTCGGGGCGGCGGCTGAGCAGGAAGAGCGCGGTCTCGGAGCGCCAGTTTTCCAACAGGCCATCGGGCTGGATCGGCCGCGCGCTCTTGCCGCCGGAGAGCGCCGCGCAAGCGTCGACCCGCAGGTCCAGTTCGCGGCAGAGGTCGGTGAAGTCGCGCAGCGTGCAGAGGTGGATGTTCGGCGTCGACCACCAGGGATCGGGCAGCGCCCGGGTCTCCGGCATCCGGCCCCGCGCCATCAGCGACACCCGCATCCGCCAGTGGCCGAAGTTCGGGACCGAGACGATGGCCTGGTCGGCGATGCGCAAGAGTTCGGAGAGCACATGCCGGGGCTCGCGCATCTGCTGCAAGGTCTTGCTCAGGATCGCGTAGTCGAAGGCCCGGGTCGGGAAGTGGTCGAGGTCGCGGTCGCCGTCGCCCTGCACCACCGCCAGGCCCTTGGCGAGGCAGGCGGCGACGCCGGCGGGGCTGATCTCCAGGCCCTGGCCGTCGACTTGCTTCTCGCGGGTCAGCAGTTCCAGCAGTTCGCCGTCCTCGCAGCCGACGTCCAGCACCCGGGCGCCTGGACGCACCAGCCGCAGGATCTCGGCGAAGTCCTCGCGGCGCGCGGACATCAGAGCCCTCTCGCCTGGGCGGTCGAGGCGAAGAAGCCGCGCAGCGTCGCGTCGAGCTGCGGCTCGTCGAGGAAGAAGGCGTCGTGGCCCTTGTCGGTCTCGATCTCGGCGAAGGAGGCGCGGCAGCCGGCGGCGTTCAGCGCGCGGACGATGTCGCGGCTCTCGGCGGTCGGATAGAGCCAGTCGGACGAGAAGGAGAGCACACAGAAACGTACTGCCCGCGCCGTCTGGAACGCCTGGGCGAGCACGCCGCCGTGCTGGGCGGCGAGGTCGAAGTAGTCGAGCGCTCGGGTGATGTAGAGGTAGGAGTTGGCGTCGAAGCGGTCGACGAAACTGGTCCCCTGGTGGCGCAGGTAGCTCTCCACCTGGAAGTCGGCGTCGAAGCCCCATGAGAGGCCGTCCCGCTGCAGCTCGCGGCCGAATTTGCGCTGCAGGGCGGGCTCGGAGAGATAGGTGATGTGGGCGGCCATGCGGGCGACCGCCAGGCCCTTTTCCGGGCGCACGCCTTGGCTTTCGTAAGCTCCGCCGCGCCAGTCGGGATCGGCCATGATCGCCTGGCGGCCAACCTCGTGGAAGGCGATGTTCTGGGCCGAGTGTCGGGGCGCGGCGGCCACGCAGACGGCGGAGAACAGCTTCTGCGGATAGTCCGCCGCCCACTGCAGCACCTGCATGCCGCCCATGGAACCGCCGACCACGGCGAACAGGGTGTCGATGCCGAGCGCCTCGATCAGCATGGCCTGGGCGCGGACCATGTCGGCGATGGTGATCACCGGGAAGGCCAGGCCATAGGGCTGGCCGGTCTTCGGGTTGGTCGAGGCCGGCCCGGTCGAGCCCATGCAGCCGCCGACCACATTGGTGGCGATGATGAAATAGCGTTCGGGATCCAGCGGCAGGCCGGGGCCGATCACGCTATCCCACCAGCCGGGCCGGCCGGTCACCGGATTGACCGAGCCCGCATGCTGGTCGCCGGTCAGGGCGTGGCAGATGAGGACGGCGTTGGTCTTGGCCTCGTTGAGCCGGCCATAGGTCTTGTAGGCCACTTCCAAGGGGCTGAGCGTGGCGCCAGACTCCAGGCGCAGGGGCTTGTTCGCCGGGAACTTCCACGTCCCGCCGCCCGTCTCGCCGCCCGCCACGGTCTCCGTGCTTGCGTCCATGGGCGCCTTGGACCGCCAGGACCGCGGTGAGTCAATGCTGTGGCGGCTTCGCAGGGGCGGCGTGCGCGGCTAGAAGAAAGGAATCGAGGGTGGAGCGTCGATGGACCGGCTGATCCTTTTGCGCCACGGCAAGGCCGAGCCGGAGTCCGCCAGCGGCGAGGACTTCGACCGCCATCTGGCGCCGCGCGGCCAGGCCGAGTCGGCGGAGATGGCCGCGCGGCTGGCCGATCTGGGCTTCCTGCCTGACGTGGTGCTGGTCTCCACGGCCATGCGCACGCGCGAGACCTGGGCCGCCGCCGAGCCGCATTTCCCCAAGGCCAAGGCGCGCTTCGATGACGAGCTCTATCACGCCGATTCCGGGGCCGTTCGCCATGCCGCGGCGCAGGCCGGCGCGAGCGCCGGGACTGTGATGGTGGTGGGCCACAATCCGGGCCTGCAAGAGCTGGCGGTGCGCCTCCTCACCGAGGGCGCGGCGCCGGCGTCGCTGATAAGCCGCGCTGCGCGGCAGTTCCCGACGGCGGCAGCCGCGGTGTTCCTGTTCGACGACAATGGCCGGCCGCACTTCGACGGCCTGTTCTTTCCGCAAGGCGACCTGGGGCGAGGCGATTGAGGATCTACAAGATCCTGCCCCGCGCCGACTGGACCGCGGCGCACGAGGCCGGGCGCTACGAGGGCTCGCCGCTGGATCTGCAGGACGGCTTCATCCACTTTTCCACCGCCGCCCAGGCGCAGGAGACGGCGCGGCGTCATTTCGCCGGCCAGGCGGACCTCGTCGTGCTGGAGGTCGAGGCCGACGACCTGGGCGAGGCGTTGCGCTGGGAGCCGTCGCGCGGCGGTGAAGATTTTCCGCACCTCTACGGCGCGCTGGCCGCCAGCCTCGTCCGCTATGTGACGCAGGCGCCGCTGGGGGCTGACGGGACGCCGGTGCTCGGCGACTTGTCGTGAACCTGCACGGCGCGGCGACCTGGGCGCTCCGTGGCCTCGACCCGGAAGACGCTCACGGCTGGGCCTTGCGGGGCTTGAGGCTCGGCCTGGGGCCGGTGGGCGGCGGCGACGACCCGATCCTGGCGACGACGGTGGCTGGCCTGTCGCTGCCCAACCCGGTGGGTCTCGCGCCCGGCTTCGACAAGGACGCCCAGGTGTTCGGACCGATGCTGCGGACTGGCTTCGGGTTCGTGGAGTGCGGGACGGTGACGCCCCTGCCACAGGCCGGCAATCCGCGGCCCCGGCTGTTCCGGCTGAGCGAGGACCGGGCGGTGATCAACCGAATGGGCTTCAACAACCGGGGGCTGGAAGCTTTCGCTGGACGGCTTGCCGCGAGGGGTCCGGGGATCATCGGGGCCAACATCGGGGCCAACAAGGATTCGCAGGACCGCATCGGCGACTATGTGACGGGCCTGACGCGGCTGTGGGGGCTGGCGTCCTATTTCACCATCAACATCTCCTCGCCCAACACGCCGGGCCTGCGCGCGCTGCAGACCAAGGCGGCGCTGGAGGAACTGCTGGGCCGGCTGGCGGCGGCGCGTGACGCCCTGCCGGCCGCGTGCCGCGTGCCGATGTTCCTGAAGGTGGCGCCGGACCTCGATGCGGGCGAGGTGGAGACCATGGTCGAGACCTGCCTGGCGCAGGGCCTGGCCGGGATCATCGTCTCCAACACCACCGTCTCGCGCCCGACGCTGGCGTCGCGGTTCGCCGGCGAGGCGGGCGGGCTTTCCGGGGCGCCGCTCACGGACCTTTCCACCCGGGTGCTGGGTGAGTTCGCCCAGGCCTCGGCGGGACGGCTGGCGCTGATCGGGGTCGGCGGGATCGGGTCGGGCGCCGACGCCTATGCCAAGATCCGCGCTGGCGCCTGCGCCGTGCAGCTCTATTCCGCCCTGGTGTTCGAAGGCCCCGGTCTGGTCGGCCGCATCAAGCACGACCTGGCGCAGCGCCTGCGCGCCGACGGCTTTGCTTCAGTGGATGCGGCGGTGGGCGCACACTAGGCGTTCTAGTGGCCGTAAGAGGCCCAAAGCTTGCAGAGACCGCCCCTCGCGTTGCCGAAGCGGCCACGCTGCATTAACTCGTTGAGGATCATGGCGGACCCCGCCCCTACGCCGCAGGAGCTCGACAGGCCCGGGAGGCCCCGCTTCTTCTGGCCGGGCGGTCTTTCGGCGCGCCTGCTGACGCTCACCATCCTGTTCGCCGTCCTGGCCGGGGTCTGCGCGGTGCCGCCCGCGCTGGCGTCCTTCGAGGCCAAGTGGCTGCTCGACCGCACCCGGGCCGGTGAGCTGGCGTCCATGGCGCCGGACGTGGCCCCCAACAAGAAGGTCTCGCAGCGGGTGGCGGCGCAGCTGCTCGACGGGGCGGGCGTGGTGCGCGTGGCGATCCAGACTGATGGCGCCCGTATCCCGATCCTCCCAGGCCCGGTGCTGAAGCGCACACCCTACGTGGTCGATCTGCGGTCGCAGGACCCGCTGTCGTGGCTGGCGGCGCCCTTCCAGACCCTGTTCGGCGGCGAGGGCGGCTATGTGCGGGTGATCGCCAAGCCCGGCATCTACCGCACCGCCGAGTTCGTGGAGATCGTCGCGCCCGACGCCGAGCTGAGGCGCGAGCTGGTGTCCTATCTCTGGAAGCTGCTGCTGGTGGCGGCCGTCCTGACCAGCGGCGTGGGCGCGGTGGTCTATCTGTCGCTGAACCTCTTCCTGGTGCGGCCCATGCAGCGGATCACCAACGCCATGGAGCGGTTCCGCGCCGATCCGGAGGACGCCGGGGCCCGCGTGCCGCTGTCCGGCCGCCGCGACGAGATCGGGCGCGCCGAGGCCGAGCTCGACCGCATGCAGGCCGACCTGCGCGCCGCGCTCAATTCCCGCGCGCGGTTGGCGGCGCTGGGCGAGGCGGTGGCGAAGATCAACCACGACCTGAAGAACATGCTGACCAGCGCCCAGATCGCCTCCGAGCGGCTGGCGGCGCTGAAGGACCCCAAGGTAAGCCAGGCCCTGCCGAGGCTGGAGCGCGCTCTGGACCGGGCGGTGAAGCTGGCCTCGGGCGTGCTGGCCTATGGCAAGACCCAGGAGGCGGCGCCGGAGCCCCGGCCCGTGCCGCTGGCCGCCGCGGTCGCCTCGGCCGCGGAAGAGGCCAGGCTGGCCGAGCGCGGGGTGACGCTGACATCCAAGATCGCCGCGGCCGAGCGGGTCAGCGCCGACCCCGACCAACTGCACCGCATCCTGGCCAATCTGCTGCGCAACGCCCGCGAGGCGATCGAGCACCAGGAGGGGCGCACCACGCCTGGCCGCATCTCGGTGAGCCTGACGCGGGTGGGCGAGACCAGCCTGGTGCGGCTGACCGACAATGGGCCTGGCGTGCCGGAGCGGCTGCGCGAGCGGCTGTTCCAGCCCTTCGCCGGGTCGGGCCGGCCGGACAGCACGGGTCTGGGCCTGGCGATCGCCCGCGAACTGGCCCAGGGCCACGGCGGTGACCTGACGCTCGCCGAGTCCGGCCCAGAAGGCTCGACCTTTGAGCTCAGACTACCGGGCGCGCCTGAGCCATCGCCCGGGCGTAAGCGGACGGCGAAGACCGCCTAGTACCCGCGCGCCACGCCTTCGCGGCGGGGGTCCGCGCCGCCGAGCAAGCCATTGGGCGTCGCCTTGATCGCCTGTTCGCCGGAGCCTTCGCCGAAGCCGCCGCCGCGCACGGCGACGCCCTTGGCCGCCAGCGCCGCGACCACGCCCGGCGGGAATTTTGCAGGCTCGGAGGCGTAAAGAGTGTCGAAGGCGATCAGGTTGGGGAGCGCGACGGCCTCCTGCGGCGGCAGCTTCCAGTCCAGCAGACCCACCAGGACCTTCAGGTTGAAGGCGATGATCGACGGCCCGCCCGGCGAGCCGGCGCCGGCGACGAAACGGCCCTGTTTGTCGAGCACGATGGCCGGGGCCATCGACGAGCGCGGCCGCTTGCCACCGGCCGGCGCATTGGCGGCGGGCGCGCCGTCCTGATCCTTCGGCTGGAAGGAGAAGTCGGTGAGCTGATTGTTGAGGAAGAAGCCGCCGACCATCTTGCCGTCGCCGAAGATGCTCTCGACCGTGGTGGTCATGGAAACCGCGTTGCCGTCCTTGTCGACGATCACCAGGTGGGTGGTGCCGCCGGGCTCCTGGGTGCGGTCGGGTGCGCGGACGCCGGCGCCCTTGGGATTGCCCGGCGCCGGCGGCGGGCCGGCCTTGTCGGCGAGGATCAGCTTGGCGCGCTTGTCGAGATAGTCGGGGGCCAGCAGGCCCTCCATTGGCACGTCGACGAAGTCGGGGTCGCCGTAGTAGCGGTCGCGGTCGGCGTACATCAGCCGGCTCGCCTGACTGAACAGGTACCAGCCCTGGGCGTCGTTCGGGTGCTTGTCGATGTCGGTGCGCTGCAGGATGCCCAGGCCTTCGAGCACCGCCGGCCCGCCGGACGGCGCCGGGGGCGTGCAGACGGTGTATTCGCGGTAGGGCCGGCAGACGGCTTCGGTCGCCTTGGGCTTGTAGCTCGCCAGGTCCTGCAGGGTCATGGCGCTGGGGTAGGGCCCCTGATGCAGCTTGGCGACGATCTCAGCGGCGATCGGGCCTTCCAGGATTGCCTTGGGGCCCTGGGCGGCGATCTTGCGCAGGGTGTCGGCGTAGGCGGGGTTCTTCATCACATCGCCGGTCTGCACCTTGGTCCCGTCGGGCTTGGTGAAGTAGGCGATGGCGTCGGGCTGCTTGGCCTGGGGCGCGTTGGACGCCGCCGAGGCGGCCATCCGGGCCGGCACGTGGAAGCCGTCGGCCGCCAGGTGCTCAGCATCATTGAAGAGGCTCGACCATGGCAATTTCCCATGCTGGCTCTGCGCCAGGTAGAGCATGGCGATCGCGCCGGGCACGCCGGCCGAGCGCCCGCCGACGATCGCCTGGCCCTTGGGCATGGGCTTGCCGTCGGGACCGTAGAACAGTTCGGGCGTGGCTCCCGCCGGCGCCTTCTCGCGGCCGTTGTAGGCGGTCACCTTGTGGGTCTTGGCGTCGTAGAAGGTCATGAACGAGCCGCCGCCGAGGCCGGAGCTCTGCGGCTCTTCCAGGCCCAGCACCGCCTGCACGGCGACCGCAGCGTCGACCGCCGAGCCGCCGGCTTTCAGCACCTTCAGGCCCGCCTCCACCGCGTCGGGTTCGGCGGCGGCGACCATGGCCGTCGGGCCCTTTTCCGGCGCCCCGTGGACCAGCAGCGGGACAGCAGCCACCGAGGCGGCGACAGCGGCGGCAAGGCCGAGGGGCAGGAGACGCTTGGAGACGTTCACGTGTCGGGGAACTCCGGACCAAATGTTGCAGCTGAGCCTTCGCACGCCCGCCCCGCGCTCCGCAACCTGATCGCCCCGCCCAAAGACTGGCACGCCGCCGGGTTCAGGCCTTTACGTACCAGTCGTCGACGTTCGACAGGCGCTCGAACTTGCGCTGGAAGCCCTTGGCCGTGAGCAGGTCGAGGATCGGCTGGCGCTTGTCGGTGTGGTTGTGCTCGACGCTGATCAGGCGAACGTCGTAGCGGCCAAAATCGAAGGCTTCCAGGATCGCCAATTCCGAGCCTTCGGTGTCCATCGAGAGGTAGTCGATCCGCGAAGGCGCCTTCCAGTGGGCCAGGAGGTCGTTCAGCGAGACCGTCTCGACCTCGTAGCGTTCGCCGTCCTGGCGGGTGTGCGCGAGGCTGTCGCTGTCGGAGAAGGCGTCAATGGTGGAGTGCAACGCGATGCGCGGCTGATTGAACATCAGCCGCTCGCCGCTCACAGTCCAGACGCAGCGCTCGTCGATGAAGCAGTTGCGCTCAGCGTGGAGCTTTCCACGCCAGATCCGCGCCGGCTCCGCCAGGATGCCGCTCCAGCCCAGCTCGCGCTCCAGGTAGCAGCTGTTCGAGGATTTCACCCCGTCAGCGGCGCCGAACTCCACGAAGAAGCCGTCCCGCAGGCCCGGCAATTCGTAGGTCACCCACAGGTCCTGCAGGAACTGGGCATGGCTGTCTGTGACGTACCGCAGGCAGTGCTTCACGAAGGCTGCTTGCTCGTTGCCCGCGACCTCTTGGTTGCGGATGGCGATCATCACCTCCAGCGCTTCGGCGAAACTCATGGGTCGCATCTTGGAAGCCTGATCCTCGCCGTTCCGGAGCCCGAGCATTAGTCAGGCGCCGCGCTCTTGGGAAGCGGCGGCTGTGGCGCCTGAATAGGCGGCTGGAGCCAGGGCCAAGGCGCTGCTAGCTTCGTCGTAGTGTGTTGGGCGAACGATGGGAGGCTGACGTGGGTATGGGCCGAAAACTCGCTGTGCTGGCGGGCGCGGGAATCGCGGCGACGGCGGCGAGCGCGCAGCCGCCGCAGAAGGTCACCGGGTGTACGTCGTCAGATGTTTTGAGACAGTTGGGGTTCGGATTTAGCGGAGAGTGGACCTCATCTGGGGTTGATATTTAGGCGGCGATTTTGCGGTGCTGCAAGCGCCGATGTTCGATGGTCTGGCGTTTGATGTGGGCCCG
>CAIJOB010000031.1 GCA_903822175.1 uncultured Alphaproteobacteria bacterium | reverse complement strand
CCGGTCTTGGCCAGCGTGAAGGTGATCGCCGCCGTCAGCGTCGTCTTGCCGTGGTCAACGTGGCCGATCGTGCCAATGTTGCAGTGCGGCTTGTTGCGTTCGAACTTTTCTTTGGCCATTTCAAGCTCCAGCCCTGTCCGGGCTCGTCCTCTGTCTAGGGTTGGATTTAGGCGTACTTCTTGATCACTTCGTCGGCCACCGCTTGCGGCACCGGGTCGTAGTGGTCGTAGGTCATGGAGAAGTTGGCGCGGCCCTGGGAGAAGGACCGCAGCGTGTTGATGTAGCCGAACATATTGGCCAGCGGCACGAAGGCGGTGACCACCTGGGCGTTACCGCGGGTTTCCGTGCCCTGTATCTGGCCACGGCGGCTGTTCAGGTCGCCGATGACGTCGCCCATATATTCGTCGGGCGTCACCACTTCGACCTTCATGATCGGCTCGAGCAGCTTGGGCGCGCCGCGCTCACGCAGCTCTCGGAAGGCCGCGCGGCTGGCGATTTCGAACGCCAGGACCGAGGAGTCGACGTCGTGGAACGCGCCGTCATAGAGCGTCGCCTTGAAGTCGATCACCGGGAAACCGGCCAGCAGGCCGTTTTCCTTGGCCGAGGTCAGGCCCTTTTCGACGCCGGGGATGAATTCCTTCGGCACCGAGCCGCCGACCACGGAGCTTTCGAAGATGAAGCCCGAGCCTTGTTCGCCCGGTTCGAACTTGATCTTCACGCGGGCGAACTGGCCCGTACCGCCGGTCTGCTTCTTGTGGGTGTAGTCGATGTCGGTGACCTTACCCAGGCTCTCGCGATAGGCCACCTGCGGCGCGCCGATGTTGGCTTCCACCTTGTAGGTGCGCTTGAGGATATCGACCTTGATGTCCAGGTGCAGCTCGCCCATGCCGCGCATGATCACCTGCCCCGACTCTTGGTCGGTCTGGACAGTGAAGGACGGGTCTTCGGAGACCATCTTGGCGAGCGCGACGCCCAGCTTTTCCTGGTCAGCCTTCGACTTCGGCTCAATGGCGATCTCGATGACCGGCGCCGGGAAGTCCATCTTTTCCAGGATGATCGGCGACTTGATCGGATCGCACAGGGTGTCCCCGGTGCGCGTGTCCTTCAGGCCGGCCAGGGCGACGATGTCGCCGGCATAGGCTTCCTTGATGTCTTCGCGGTTGTTGGAGTGCATCAGCAGCATGCGGCCGACGCGTTCCTTCTTGTCGCGGCTGGAGTTCAGGAGACCCATGCCGGTCTCAATCTTGCCGGAATAGATGCGGCAGAAGGTCAGCGAGCCCACGAAGGGGTCGTCCATGATCTTGAACGCCAGGACCGACAGCGGCTCTTCGTCCGAGGCTTGGCGGGTCACCGGCTCTTCGGTCTTGAAGTCGATGCCGGGCGTCGGCGGGATATCCACCGGCGAGGGCAGGTAATCGACCACGGCGTCGAGCAGCGGCTGGACGCCCTTGTTCTTGAAGGCCGAGCCCGCGAGGATCGGATAGAAGGCGCCTGTCAGCACGGCCTTACGGATGCACTTCTTGATGATGTCGACCGACGGCTCTTCGCCCGACAGATAGGCTTCCATCGCCTCGTCATCGAGTTCGACGGAGTTTTCGATCATGTAGTGGCGCGCTTCATCGCACGCGGTCTTCATGTCGGCCGGGATTTCTTCGTCGTGATAGTTGGCGCCGAGGCCTTCCGAATCCCAGACCACCGCCTTCATGCGGACCAGGTCGACGATGCCCTTCAGATTGGTTTCCGAGCCGATCGGCAGCTGGATCGGAACCGCCTTCACGCCCAGGCGATCGCGGATCGTCTTCAGGCACATTTGGAAGTCGGCGCCGATCTTGTCCATCTTGTTGACGAACACGATGCGCGGAACGTTGTAGCGGTCGGCCTGACGCCAGACGGTCTCGGTCTGCGGCTCAACGCCCTGGTTGCCGTCGAGCACGGCGACGGCGCCATCCAGCACGCGCAGCGAGCGTTCGACTTCGATGGTGAAGTCCACGTGCCCGGGCGTGTCGATGATGTTCAGCCGGTGGTCGTTCCAGATGGCGGTCGTCGCGGCGGACGTGATGGTGATGCCGCGCTCTTGTTCCTGCTCCATCCAGTCCATGGTGGCCGCGCCATCGTGGACTTCGCCGATCTTGTGGCTCTTGCCGGTGTAATAGAGAATCCGCTCCGTCGTCGTCGTCTTGCCCGCATCGATGTGGGCCATGATTCCGAAGTTACGGTAGTCTTCGATTTTGTGAGCGCGGGGCATAGCGGACAGCTCTGAATAAGGGGTGCGGTTCGGTGCTTTAGGGGCCTGAACGAACAGCGCGGGCGGTTTATATCAAACCGCCCGCGCCGGAAAGCTCAGTATTGGGTGGGCTTACCAGCGGTAGTGCGAGAAGGCCCGGTTGGCTTCGGCCATCTTGTGGGTGTCTTCGCGCTTCTTCACCGCGGAGCCCCGGTTGGACGAGGCGTCCAGCAGTTCACCTGCCAGCTTCTCGGTCATGGTGTTCTCACCGCGCTTGCGGGCGGCGGCGACGATCCAGCGGATCGCCAGAGCGCGACGGCGCTCCGGACGGACTTCCATCGGCACCTGGTAGGTGGCGCCGCCGACCCGGCGGGACTTCACTTCGATCGCAGGCGCGACGTTTTCCAGGGCGGTGTGGAAGGTCTCAAGCGGACCGAGGTCCTTGCGCTTGGCTTCCAGGATATCGAAGGCGCCATAGAGGATGTTCTCGGCGACGGCCTTCTTACCTTCGTACATCACCATGTTCATGAACTTGGTGACGACCAGGTCCCCGAACTTCGGATCCGGAAGGACTTGGCGTTTCTCTGCGCGACGGCGGCGGGACATTCTTCTTATTCCTTACTTAGGACGCTTGGCGCCGTAGAGCGAACGACGCTGACGGCGGTCCTTCACGCCTTGCGTATCGAGCACACCGCGCAGGATGTGATAGCGGACACCCGGAAGGTCCTTAACGCGGCCGCCGCGGATCAGCACAACGGAGTGCTCCTGCAGGTTGTGGCCTTCGCCGGGGATGTAGCACACCGCTTCAATGCCGGTCGTCAGGCGAACCTTGGCGACCTTACGCAGAGCGGAGTTCGGCTTCTTCGGGGTGGTCGTATAGACCCGGGTGCAGACGCCGCGGCGCTGGGGGCAGCCCTTCAGGGCCGGGACCTTGTTGCGCGAGGGCTTATCCTGGCGCGGCTTGCGGATCAGTTGGTTGACTGTAGGCATCTAATCTCACTTGTGGAGGCGTGTGCCGTTTGGCCGAAGCGCCTCAGTTGGGTCCCAGTATCGGGCTTGTTCTCGGGTTCTTCAGACGCCGCCCGCTGAACGCAAAAACCCGCCGGGACGCGCTTGCCGTGCGTGCCGACGGATAGAGGTCCATCGGGACAGGGACGAATCCCGGCCTCGAAAGAGCGCGCTACATAGTCGGGAAGCGCCCATCCGTCAACGTTTGCGGACCCCCGGTCAGCCTGCGGCGCGGCGCATCGGCGGTGCGTCACGTTTTACACCCAAGTTCGGTCACGAAATCGCCGCGCGCGCCACGCCTCCTAAGGCTGAGCTCTCGGGGGAGACGCCAGGAATGCAGACGGCGACGCGGCGCCGGACCAACTCGGCCATCGCCGCCTCGGCCGCGGCGCATGCCGTCTTGCTGGCCATCGTCCTCATCTACCGCCCGCACCTCAGCTCGCCGATCGAGCTGGCGGCCGGTCCGCTGGAAACCGTCATCCCGGTGATGATGACGCCGCGCAGCCATGTGGCGCAGCCCCGCGAGGCCCCGGCCGCATCGATCCCCCTGACCCGCCCCGGAACACCCTCGGAAAGCACCCTGCCCGCCTCGCCCAGCCCGCCTGGCCGGGAGACCGCCGAGCCCGGGCCGCCGGCGTCTTCGCCGCCCGGCGCCGGCGAGGCCGCGACCGGGCCGGATATCCGCCTGGCGCTGCGCCACGGCGCGACAGGCTGCAATAGCGCGCTGCAGGCCAATATGACGCGCGAGGAGCGCGAGCGCTGCGACGAGCGGCTGGCCGCCGGCGTCAAGACCGCGCCTTTCATGCAGACGGCGCTGGAGCCGCGCATGCGCGCCTACTACGACGCCGTCATCAAGGCCAAGGCGCCGGACAAGCCCTGGACGCCGAACCGGGCGATCGGCGCGCTCGGGCGGTTTGACCCCGAGCCTCGCGTCTCGTCGTCTGGCGACCATCTCCCGGGCCTCGGCTGCGTCTTCCCGTTCTCGTATGGCCAGAAGCAGACGGCCAAGCAAAAGAAGGCGGCGCGCTACAACGCCCTGCCCCACGCGCTCTGGCTCGGCCCCTGCTTCATCGAGCCGCCCAAGGGCTCCCTCGACCCGGAAGTCGATGTCCCCGTCCCGTAGCGCCGTTCCGCCGCCGCCACGAAATCGCCGCGCACGCGCCTGCCTGTGCGGCGCGGTGGGCCTGTGCGACAAGGCTGGCGAGGGATAACCGCACGGATGCAGCCGGCGAGACGCCGACGAACGACCTGGGCCATCGGGGCCTCGCTGATCGCTCACCTGGCGGTGGGTGTATTCCTCCTCGTCCAGCATCCGACGCTGCAGATGCGCGTGGGCGAACAAGGGCCGCCGCAGGCGATCATCCCGATCCTGCTGGTGCCCAGGACCCCGCCGCCATCCGCCGGCAAGCCCTCGCCCTCTCAACCGATCCGCCTGCACCGCCGCCCGCAGTCCTTCGTCCCGCCGGACGTCACGCCCGCACCGATCGCGGCCCCGACCCCACCGACAGCCGCCGCCGCCTCTCCCGCGCCGAAGGCCGTGCCGGCCCTGCACCCCGCGCCGATGCCCGAGGGGCCGAAGGGCGACGTCCGCACCGTCCTGCGCCAGAGCGCGGTCGGCTGCGCCAATCCCAACGCCGTGGGTCTCACCCGCGCCGAGCGCGACCTCTGCGACGAGCACCTGGGCAAGGGCGCCAAGGACGCCGCCTTCACGGGCCTCGGCCTCAGCGCCGACAAGCAGCGCCTGCTCGACGCCGCGGGCGCGAAGCGGGAGAGCGACTACCGCTACAAGCACGCGCCCCAAACCCAGAGCGTGCCCGAAGGGTCGCTGCCCGCGGCCGGCATGTCGGCTGAGCAGAGGTGCGCGACCCTAGGCGTCCCGCCCGAGGAATGCGGCGCGCATTCGGGGCCCCCGCGCAACTGAACCTAGGGCTGCACCGGCAGGTTCTTGGCCAGGAAGGCGCCGAGCGCCTCCAGCATCTGAGTGCGGGTCGCGGTCCGCGTCAGATAGTGGTTCTCGTCGGCCAGGGTGACCATCTCCACCGGCTTGCCAGCCGCCTTCAGGGCCTCGGCCATGTTCAGCGACTGTTCGATCGGCACGACGGTGTCCTTGTCGCCGTGGATCAGCAGGATCGGCGCGCGGATGCCGGCGACCTGGTGCACGGGCGACGAGGCGAGGATCTTCGCCGACGGCGCGCCGCCCAGCATCTTGCGGAACTCCTGCATGCTGCCGGAATCCCGCCCGTAGAGCCTCGCCTGCTCGACCGACAGCAGGCCAAGATCCGACACTCCGGCAATCGCGGCGGCGCAGCGGTAGGCCTCAGGGTGGAACGCCGCACCGGCGAGCGCCGCATAGCCGCCGTAGCTGGCGCCGACGATGCAGGTCCGCGCCGGGTCTGCGTCGCCCGAAGCGGCGACCGCCGCGATTCCGTCCAGCAGGTCGGTCTGCATCTTGTCAGCCCATTGTCCGTTGCCGGCGTCCTCGAAGGCCTTCCCGAACCCCCAGGAGCCGCGGAACTGCGGCTGCAGCACCGCATAGCCGCGGGTCGCCAGGAACTGGGCCAGGAAGTCGAACTCATAGGTGTCGCGCGAGCCCGGTCCGCCATGCGGCAGGACGATCAGCGGCGCCTTGGCGCCCTTGGCCGGCGCGCCGGGCGGGAGGGTCAGATAGGCCGGGATCTCCAGCCCGTCGCGCGCCTTGTAGGTGATCCAGCGGGTGGTCCCCAGGACCGCGTCCTTCAGCTCCGGATACTCCTCGCCCAGCGGCGAGAGTTCCTTGCGGGCCTTGTCAAACAGGTACCAGACCGGCGGCGCGCTGGGCGAGGTGACGCGGGCGACATAGCGGGT
The DNA here is from genome assembly GCA_903822175.1 of uncultured Alphaproteobacteria bacterium. GTDB lineage: Bacteria > Pseudomonadota > Alphaproteobacteria > Caulobacterales > Caulobacteraceae > Phenylobacterium. The sequence goes on along the minus strand of CAIJOB010000031.1, from coordinate 3,214 downwards.
GCGGTCCACCGACCAGCCGCGCAGCTCGACATCCTTGTCCTTGAAGACCCGGCTGAGCGAGGCATGCACGCCACCCACCTCCGGGTCGAGCCAGTCCCTCACCGGCTTTTCCCCGCCGGTCTCGACACCGACGGCGGTGTTGCGGTTCTCGTCCCACACCAGCACGGGATTGGTGTTGGTGAGCACCGGGCCGATCGGGGTCGATGCGCCGCTGGTCAGATTCTTCAGCATCACCCGGCCGTCGAGCGCCAGGTAGATGGCGTCGTCAGGCTCCGAATAGCCCATGTAGGAGCGGCGGCTGTCGAAATCGCCGCCCTTCCAGACCTGTGACCACTGGCGCGCGCCCTTGGCCCGGCCCATCACCGAGAACTCGTGGGAGATCTGGTCGATCTCCAGCCGGACCCGCGCCTGGCCCGTGGAATCGACCTCCCAATAGGCGGTGTCGTAGTCGCCGCGCTCGGCCAGCGTGCCAACGCCGGTCTTGGGGTCGACGCTCCACAGCGCCACGAGGAAGGGATTGTCGACGCCCTTGCGCGCGATTTTGGTGTTGATGTCCCCGCTGGGCCCCGACGAGAGCACCAGCCCCTCGACCATCGCCCGCGCCGGCGCGGCGGCGGTGACGCCCAGGACCGGCTGCTCGATGATGTAGCGGGACAGCGAATCCTTGCCGAGCAGCGCGTTCAGCACCTGGCCCTGGGCGCTGATCGAGATGTTGCGCTCCAGGCGGTACTCCTGGCGCGGCGCGAGCTTGTCCAGCACCGCCACCCGGGCCGCCACGAAGTCGTTGCCGATCCAGCGCAGGCCGACGCCCTCGACCGCGCCCAACGGCACGACCGGCAGGTCCGGCTGATCGACCGTGGCGATGGACACGAACCGCTGGTCCGACGCCCCGCCCAGGATCGCCACCCGGCGCCCGTCCGGCGACAGGTCTGCCGTCACGATCGCCGGGATGCGCCCGAAGGCTGAGGCCGGCGGTGGCGCGGCTTGCGCCAGCACCGGCGCGCACAGGCCGACGGTTGCGGCCAGGACCGCGAAACAGGTTTTCATGGGAACCCCCCGATTCCAATCGTTGGCGACTACGCTACACGCCACAACCGCAGCGGCAACCCGCAGTTGTCGATGGCAAACCAAAACGGCCCGGGATTTCTCCCGGGCCGCTCAGTTACGCGTGACTGTACTGGAGCTTGTTAGGACTCGACCTTCTCGGCCTCCGCCTCGACGGCGATGACTTCCGGAAGCGGCTCCATGGCCTCTTCGCGGCTCGCCGTCAGGGCTTCGTCGCGCTTGGCGGCGATGCGCTGCAGGTTGCGCAGGTAGGAGCCGGTGCCGGCCGGGATCAGGCGGCCCACGATCACGTTCTCCTTCAGGCCTTCCAGGGTATCGACCTTGCCCTGGACGGACGCCTCGGTGAGCACGCGGGTGGTTTCCTGGAACGACGCCGCCGAGATGAAGCTGCGGGTCTGCAGCGACGCCTTGGTGATGCCGAGCAGGACCGGCTGGGTGAGCGCCGCGCGGCCGCCACGGGCCTCGGTCTTTTCGCTTTCCTCGTCGACCTCGATCTTGTCCAGATGGTCGCCCTTGAGCAGGCCGGTGTCGCCCGGCTCGAGGATTTCCACCTTCTGCAGCATCTGACGCACGATGGTCTCGATGTGCTTGTCGTTGATCGGCACGCCTTGCAGCCGGTAGACCTCCTGGATCTCGTTCACCAGGAACTCGGCCAGGGCCTCGATGCCCAGGATTCGCAGGATGTCGTGCGGATCCGGGTTGCCGTCGATCAGGTACTCGCCCTTGCGGATCACGTCGCCGTCGTGGACGGCGATATGCTTGCCCTTGGGGATCAGGAACTCGACCGCCTCGCCACCGTCTTCCGGGGTGATCTTGATGCGGCGCTTGTTCTTGTAGTCGCGCCCGAATTCGACGCGGCCATCCATCTCGGCGATCACCGCGCAGTCCTTCGGACGGCGGGCTTCGAAGAGCTCGGCCACCCTCGGCAGACCGCCGGTGATGTCGCGCGTCTTGGCGCTTTCCGTGGGGATCCGCGCCATGACTTCGCCGGGCTTCACCTCATCGCCATCGCCGATCGACAGAACCGCGCCGGCCGGCAGGAGATAACGGGCCTCGCCGCCGTTGGAGATGCGCATATAGGCGCCGTCGTCGCCGATCACCGCCATGGCCGGACGCAGGTCCGAGCCCTTGGTGGAGGCGCGCCAGTCGATGACCACGCGGTTGGTGATCCCGGTGGCTTCGTCGGCTTCCTCGCGGACGCTCATGTTGTCCACCAGGTCCTCGAACCGCACCTTGCCGCCGACTTCGGTGATGATCGGGGTGGTGTAGGGGTCCCATTCGGCGAGGCGTTGGCCGCGCTTGACCTTCTCGCCGTCCTTGACGCGCAGGCGCGCGCCGTAGGGGGGCTTGTAGGCTTCGCGTTCCTTGCCATCGACCATGACGGTCAGGGACAGGTTGCGGCTCATGCCGATCAGGTGACCCTGAGCGTTCACGACCGTGTTGCCGCCGCTGATCTTCACCACGCCCTCGTTGCCGCTTTCGAAGAACGATTGCTCAGCCACCTGGGCGGTGCCGCCGATGTGGAAGGTGCGCATGGTCAGCTGGGTGCCGGGCTCGCCGATGGATTGGGCGGCGATGACGCCGACCGCTTCACCGATGTTCACCGGAGTCCCGCGGGCCAGGTCGCGGCCGTAGCAGGCGCCGCAGACGCCGACCTTGGTCTCGCAGGTCAGCACCGAGCGGATCTTCACCGACTGAACGGCGGCGGCCTCGACGAGGTCGCACATGTTTTCGTTCAGATAGGTGTCGGCCGGCACGACCACTTCGCCGGTGTGCGGGTCCTTGATGTCCTCGGCCGCGAAACGGCCAAGGATGCGCAGGCCCAGCGAGACCAGCACGTCGCCGCCTTCGACCACGGCGCGAAGGGTGATGCCCCGCGTGGTGCCGCAGTCTTCCTCGGTGATAATGCAGTCCTGCGCCACGTCGACCAGACGACGCGTCAGATAGCCGGAGTTGGCGGTCTTCAGCGCGGTGTCGGCCAGGCCCTTACGGGCGCCGTGGGTGGAGTTGAAGTACTCCTGAACGGTCAGGCCTTCCTTGAAGTTCGAGATGATCGGCGTCTCGATGATCTCGCCGGACGGCTTGGCCATCAGGCCGCGCATCCCGCCGAGCTGCTTCATCTGGGCCTGCGAACCGCGGGCGCCGGAGT